>NZ_JBSHXH010000007.1:25000-144528 GCF_053613775.1 Desulfoprunum sp. | reverse complement strand
GAACTAGAAAATGATGGCCTTATTCATCGAGAGGTCTATAAACAAGTTCCGCCGAAAGTCGAGTACTCCCTAACGGAACTTGGACGAAGCCTAATCCCAATTCTTTTGAACATGCGAGAATGGGGTGTGGAATATGAAAGCTATCTGGGAGGAGAGGCTCTTTTTTCAGGAGAAGAATACGAGCCACGTGACAAACTTGAGACAGGGAAGTATTAGAAGTATAAAGTTGGCACTTTTCAACATCACGAAATGACATGGTAATGCATAATGGCCCAACAAAGCAAATTAACTCGGTTGCAAATTCCGCTGCGCTACTTTGGCTCTTAGCATTGTTAAGCGTCCTAATATCTTAAGAATATGTATAAATTGCACAACCAGTCATTTCAGCGGACCCGCAGACAGCGCGGGTCCGCTGAATTCCACGTTATGGATAAAAAGCATGATGATTTTACAAGACGAAATGTTTCAAAAATGTGAAGAGCTCGGAGAAGCTAAAGTCCGTGAAAATCTAAATTCCAACATATGGAATAGCGCAAAACGAAAACATGCTGAAGAATGGCTTCGACAACTTGAAGCCAACAGATCTGAAGTTGTTTTATCACGCCAGGAATCCCGAGAATTAGAGAGTATAAAAATTGCTCGCGAAGCTAATTCTATTGCTTTATCGGCGCGTGGTGACGCTCGTTCAGCGAAAAATGCAGCATGGGCAGCTGCAATTGCGGCTGTTGTTGCGATAATAGTGATGATAATTGATCTATTGATCAACTGACCAGAATGAAATAGTCCATAACAACCGGCTCGTGTCGGACGCCGGGAGCAACGCAGCTCTTTGGTCGGAACATTTTTGCGCCGGCGACGCACCCCCGGCGCGTTATATTTTTTAAAAGGGGGTAGTCGGTTAGCTCCTCTCCCCTTGACTTCGGCTTCAATTATAGCCGAAAGTCACGTCAGCTTCAGTCACCGGCGGGGTGACCACGGTTTGCTCCATAAGCCGACGAAATACAAGCCCCCGGCTGCGGGATGTACGGCGGTTGAAGCGAAATGTAAATTCTTCCAAGTAGGCCTGGAGATGACCGGGTACAAAAGATCCCTGATGAGTTCCCAAAATCCAGCGTTTGAGGAGGCTTGCTACACGATGCACACCTGGCATCGAAACATGCGCAGGGTCATCCGATGAGGAAAGCACAGTCCTTTCATGTACGTACTCGTGCTTGAACAATCCATTGTATCCTTTCCAGCCGTCTGTGCGAACAGTTGCCTTCTCGGCTACAACGTCACTGATGAAAGGCTGGAGATAAGCAAAAGAGGCTTCTGGAATATGACGCATTCTAATTCGCCCAAAACCTTTAGGTTTCTTGATCTCGACAGCTATCACAACAATAGACTTAGTGGCTCCGCGGCCGCGCTTGCCGCCCTGCACGACGCCACCAAGGAGTGCCTCGTCAACTTCGACAATACCCGACAACTGCCCCCGCTCACTACGCACCATCGATACCCGGTATCGTTGGAGAATCGCCCAAGCCGTCCGGTAACTGGTACCCAGCGTTCGTTCCAAAGTTTTTGCCGAAAGGCCATTTTTGGCGGTTGTAAGGTGCCATGCGGCTTCAAACCAAGTCGTCAGTGGCGTTCTCGTTTTTTCCAGAATCGTGCCAACCGTCACGGATGTTTGATGACGACATGCCGGACAGACCAAACGACCACGTGTTTGTCGCCACGGATCCCCAAGAGTCATGCATGCAGGGCAATGAAAACCATCTGGCCACCGCAAGTGCTCCAAGTAGGCAGCGCATGCACTGTCGTCAGGAAAATGTTGCACAAATTCGCGATAAGTGTTTGGGAAGTCGCCTCCTGCTGTCATATATGACAAAGTAACATAAGAGGAGCTAACCGACTACCCCATTTGAATTTTAAAAAGATGTAATTATTCAGCACAAATTATTTTCATCAAATCCAATAAAGTTCTTGACAGGGTTTTCGTTAAATTTTTTCAGAATCCAACCAGTTTCCGACTCAGCACAGAGCACTGCTTTATTCGCCCCAAGTGAGCTGTTTTGGCAACACCGTAACACTGGTGCATACCCCCGGGTGTAAAATTTTTGAAAATGCCTTGGCGGGCATCCTGGAGAGAAAAATTTCGGTTTAAAAACCCGTGTTATAATAAGGTAACGCTTAACACGGGAGCTTTTCATGACGGTGGACAATATCAATGTGGATGATACGGTAAAAAGGGTCACAGCCTTGATCGCCGAGGAGAAAAATCTCTCCCCGGCACTCAAGAGCAGTCTTGAAGTTTTGCTTTTACTGATCTCCATCTTGGTCAACCGTCTTGGACTCAACAGTCGGAACAGCAGCAAACCGCCCGCGGCGGACCCGTTCCGGAAAAAAGAGCGGAAAACCGCCGGTGGACGAAAACCAGGCGGGCAGCATGGCCATGTCGGCAAGACCCTGCAACAGTTCAGCGATCCCGATATCGTCAAGCCCATCCCGATAGACAGGGATCTCCTGCCGCCGGGAGAGTACAAGAGTGGCGGCCATGAGGCCAGGCAGGTTATCGATCTGGATATCGGCATCGTTGTCACCGAATGGCAGGCGGAAATCCTTGTCGACCAAAACGGGAAAAAGCATGTCGCACCTTTTCCGGAAGGCGTTACGCGGCCGATTCAGTATGGCATCGGGATCAAAATCAACTCGGTTTACATGTCACAGTACCAGATGATTCCGTACAATCGTATCGAGGAGCAATTCGCCGATCAGCTGCAGATCCCGATCAGTGCCGGCTCCATCGTCAACTTCAACAGGGACGCCTTCGAGCGGCTGGAGTTGTTCGAAGCCTGGGTCAAGAATCGGTTGGCCATCTCCCCCCTGGTCCATCTCGATGAAACCGGAGTCAATGTCAACAGCAGCCGATATTGGCTGCATAACACCTCGACCGACAGCTACAGCTATTTTTACCCGCATCAGAAACGCGGTGGAGAGGCCCTTGATGAAATCGGCATCCTCTCCGGCTACCAGGGCATACTCTGCCATGACCACTGGAAGCCCTACTTCAACTATGGTGCGGCCCACGCCTTGTGCAATGCCCATCATCTCCGGGAACTGGAAAGAGCTGCGGAACAGGATGGACAGAAATGGGCCAAGCAGATGAGTGATCTGCTCCTGGAAATCAACCGGGCGGTGGATGAGGCCGGTGGCTCTCTCGACCCGCCTGGCGCCGAGCTGTTTCGGCAGCGATACCGGGAAGTGTTGACCGAGGCCGAAATCGAGTGCCCTGAGCCGAAGAAAAAGGCATACCACCTGAAACCGGGAAGAATTGCCAGATCAAAAGCGCGAAATCTCCTGGAGAGGCTCGGAAAATTTGAGGATGCCGTGCTCCGATTCATGATCGACCCACTCGTGCCCTTTTCCAACAACCAGGCAGAAAATGATCTTCGCATGATCAAGGTCCAGCAAAAGGTGTCGGGCTGTTTCCGTTCGATGGACGGCGCCAAGGTATTCTGTCGCATCCGCAGTTACTTGACAACCTGCAGAAAACAGAGCGTTACTGCGACGGAGGCATTGCGTCTGCTGTTCGAGGGTAAATGGCCGGCATTCATGGTTGCCTCGGATGTCTCTTTGGATGCTGAATAGTTAAAAGACGTAATGGAAATCCTAACAGGATTTCCTTGCCTCTCGATAGAGTATGGGATACTATAGCTGAAATTCATGACATTTCTGCGACATACACAGTATAAATAGAAGGTCGTTGGTGAAAATCAGTGGAAATTGGAAATCTGACGTTTCGACGATAAATTGTTCTTTGCCTCCAAAAAAGAGGCGGCCTACTATTAAACGTTAGCAAAAAAATTACAATGAAAAATTTAGAGTTAATCACATTAAAAATATTTAATACCTGGGACCCAGTTGAAGATAAAAATTTTTGGGAGGCTGTTATAGAAATCCCGGTCAGCTATTCTCTATTTGATTTTCATCTTTATATTCAGAAAATTACCGATTTTGAGAATGATCATTTTTTTGAGTTTTATGCTGGAAGAAATGAAAGAAATCGTAAATTGCTTTTTTCAGAAGATTCGGGGTATCCTGACGATGGTGGGGACTATTCTAATATTTTATTAAATGATATATACCCGTTAAAAGGACTAAAGCTATATTATCTTTTTGATTACGGGGATAATTGGGTATTCGAAATACACAAATTACGAAAAAAAACTATCCCAAAAGATGGTGAAAAGTATCCTCGTGTTGTTTCGCAAACCGGTGATAAACTGATACAATATATTGATTATGAAGATGATTTTGAGTTTATCGACAATGAGGAATAAGTTGCTAACAAGCCGGGTGCAGGTGACGCTTTCCGCTCCGCTCCAAGCGCCCCTGACCCGCAGCGTTATGCGTGAGGGAAAATGAATATATCCGATTCAGAAGAACAACTTTTTAGTCAATGGCAAGGAAGCAGAGAAGGATTTGTACGAGATGGTGTCGTGTCTGAAAAGGACTATCTCGAATCAAATCCTAAAATAGCGTTAATCCTCAAAGAGGTAAATGATCCAGATGGAGGTGGTTGGGACTTAAGAGAATTCATTGCTGAAGGTGGACGCCCCCAAACATGGGACAACATAACTAGATGGGTTCACGGCATACGAAACCGAAAATCAATTCCCAACTGGGACTTCTATTCAGAAATCACAAATGAATTCAGGATAGATATTCTTAGGAGTATTTGCGCTATCAATCTTAAAAAGTCTCCGGGGACACATACAACAGATCATGCCTCACTAAATGCAGTTGCAAATCAAGATAAAGCTTATATTCAACGACAATTCGATATATATGATCCAGATATAACAATATGCGGTGGAACAGGAGATCTATTTAAGTGGGTGGCTGGTCATGACTCAAAGGAATGGAAGACCACAAGCCGCGGAATATGGTGGTATGAGAGGGATGTAAATAAATGCGTGATTTCATTTTCTCATCCGGAAGCGCGAGTCCATAATCCGCTTTTGGTATATAGTCTTCTTGATGCAGTAAACGAAATCTGCGCATAACAAGGCTAATTCAGCCGACGCAAAAAACCGCGCGGCTGATTAGCAGCGTTAGCGTTTTTGACACGTTCATTATCGTTATTTGGAGGAAAAATGTGCGAACTTGACGAACAAGATAAAAGAATCGAACAAATTCTTGGTCGATTTGATATGGACGTTAGTGAAGAGTCTTCCTTGAAATATATGGATTATCTTAAACAGAATATTAAATTTCCATGTCAACTTACCGGTATTGAAGATTTTCCCTGGGAAGAATATTATGTATTTGGGCCTGGTAGTAAAAAAGAATATGAGAAGCTTAAAAAGAAACAACCATCTTATACAGATACATTCAATCTTATTAGCTTCGAGAATGATCTTGATGAAAATAATGGTATTTTAGTTAAAGTTGATCGATTATCCGATAAAAAGAAATTCTTATTACCATTAGCTGACCTAAAATCAACAGACGAGGAGTCAAAAAATTATCAGCTACTGGATGATTATTCAGTTTGGTTTGTTAATAACTAGGAGATACAGTGAATAGAATCGCTAACCAGCCAGTGCACCAGACCGGAAGGGCCGCGCGGCTTTGGTTTTTTCCGCCATTCGATGTATCTTGGTTTTTTTAGCATTATCACTGACATCGTTACCCTTCCGGCTGGAGACCGGCACGTTCTGCATTGGAAAAAAAATAATGGATAAAGTGGACAACAGCTTGGATAAAATAAAGAATGAAAATAAAATTCTTTTAGATAGATTTGAAAAGTATCTAACGAATAAAAAACTATCAAGGGTGTCTATTGATAAGCATATTGGAAATGCAGATTTTTTTATAAATGATTTTCTATTGTATTATGAGCCAATAACTGCAAAAGATGGTTCATCGCAGGTTGGTTGTTTTTTAGGAGATTGGTTCATTAGAAAAGCTATGTGGGCGTCTGTAACTTCAATTAAAGAAAACATAACCAGTCTTAAAAAATTTTATCAATTCATGTTCGAAATCGGTGAAATTCCCAAGGATGATCTATTCGAGTTAGAAGAAGAGATTAAAGAATGCAAAGACGATTGGTTTGAAAATCTACGAAAGTATGATGATCCAGATGTTGACCTAGAAGATATATGGTAATAATTGCAGAACAACGAATAAGGATAGATTGTGTGAGCGATAAGCGAACCACAATCTTATCCGTTGGTTGGACGAGCCCGTTGACAATATAAGGAATTATCTTTTTTCGAGGGATTTGTCAGGAGTGCAACCGAATGGTATGCACTTTACGCAAGGCGCAGTTGTCCATTTGCCTGGAAGAGGCGAAAAAATATCAATTATTTCATAGAAAGGCATTCCTCCAGATGAAATTTATAGTGAGGCCGCACCGGTTATAAGCTGCTATCCCGGGTGCCTGACGTTCAACGACTGGCTTCACACGGACCCCGCAAACAGTGCGGGTCCGGTGAGGCGGAGCGTTGGCCTTGACAACCGCATTGGTAATGTATAGCATTGGTGTATACATTATTGGAGGTGTTGCATGGTAAGAACACAGATTTATCTCACTGACCGTCAAAGAACTGAATTGGAAATAATTTCAAAAACTCTGGGGAAAAAGCAAAGTGAGCTTATCCGTGAAGCTGTTGATCGCCTCATAGATCAAACTGGGCGCAGAAGGCGTGAAAGCATATTGCGGGAAGCTGCTGGAATCTGGAGAGACCGTGTTGATCTTCCTGATTACAGGGCAATACGCTCTGAATGGGACAGGGGATAATCATGGCCGATTCCTTTCTTCTTGACACAGATGTTCTTATAGATTTTTTGCGTGGCTACGACAAGGCAGTAGATTTTGTAACGGCTAATGCTAATTCGCATAGAATAATTTTGTCATCTATCGTTGTTGCTGAGCTGTATGCTGGTGTAAAAGGTGCTGGGGAACTATCCTCATTAAATAATTTTATCTCTTTGTTTAACGTTATCCCAGTTACTTCTGAAATTGCAAGAGCAGGCGGTCTTTATAAACGCGATTATGCCAAATCACATGGAGTTGGCCTCGCAGACGCAATCATCGCAGCAACTTGTGAATCTGAAAATGCAGCGCTAAAAACCCTGAATGTAAAGCATTACCCAATGATAAAGGGCTTAAAACCAGCATATAAAAAGTAAAAGGCCAACCATTGCTTGCACCCGACCGGGCTACAGCTTGCCCGTTTTGCAAGCCTTTAATTTTTCAACCATTTTTTCCCATCAGACCGGCGTCTCAATTCGCCGCCCGGCCGGTGAAGCACACGTTAGTGCGCCAAGCGCAGCTTGGTGCTTCTTATAGAGTGCCCTGCTTAAGTTCCCGGGCAGGAAATCCCCATCGGCCAAAGTCTAACCAACAGCCCGTACCGAGTGTTGCGCGGTCGGCGGAATCGGTTGCAAGGCCGGTGAACAAAGATCGTGAAGCGTACACAGGGAACACTGCAGGCCGCAGGGGAGACGTACCTCCCCAAAGCAATTCAGCCTCGTCAGAGTAATCAAAGCAGTCGGCGACGGTTTTAACGTATCGGAAGCCGGTACAGAGGAATCGAATGGTGAGATTCCCGAGGGGCTGCCGGGGGCCAAGAGCGTGGCATGTAGTGAGAGAAGCATCGGTAACTTGGGAGACCCTTCCACCTCCACCGATTTACCGATTGGCGGTAGGACAGTTCAATCACAAAAAGGCTGTCCGACGGGTCAACAAAGCGAAGGGAGTCAGATCATCTCATAGTACTCTGAGACGCCGATCACATGGGGAAGGGGATGACGGTATTGTGCAGCCCGCAAAGGAAACTTGTACCGGATATGAAAGGCTGGATTATGCAAGCAAACCTCACTGAGGGGAATAGCAAAGAGAACATGCGAATGTTCTTGTACGAAGCGAGCAATACTGAGGAGCCTTGTGCGAGAAAACCGCACGCAGGGATCTGTGAGGGGGCGGTCGGGTAACTGGCCGTGCTACCTCGATACCATTTAACAGAAACATGAATATGCAAAACGGAACTATCTCAAACTGGAATGATGAAAAAGGTTTTGGATTTATACTTCCAAAATCTGGAGCAAAGGCGATATTTGCTCATATCAAAGATTACAGTCGAGAACACAAACCGCCAATCAAAGGGCTTGAGGTTAGCTATTTGATCTCCACTGATCCTAAAGGGCGTACATGCGCAGTGGAAATATGCCCTGTAAATGGCCACAAAAAAATTGGCCGTGGTTTTCGACAAAAAGCGTTGTCCTTAATCTTATTAAGCACTTTCGCAATCATTTTATTTTACCTTTATAGTTCAAGCGTGATTCCACTTTCAATTGTTGGCATATACGCTTTCGTGAGCATCGTTACGTTTGCAATGTACGCCAAAGACAAGAATGCCGCGGAATGGGGACAGTGGAGAACCCAGGAAAGCACCCTTCATGTATTGGCCTTGGTTGGCGGTTGGCCGGGAGCTTCAATCGCACAAAGTTTTTTACGGCATAAGTCTAAAAAACTCTCATTCCGAGTGACGTACTGGATCACCGTAATAATCAACTGTGGCGTATTGATTTGGTTGGTTTCACCTGAAGGTAGGTTCTGGTTCAACAATGTAATGAAAAATATCAATTTTGGTTAATCGGGCAGCCCGAGGAATCTCTCCCCCAACCCCCACGCCACTTGGAAGCGGGTCCCAATGCTATCACGCCCATGCCGGGCGTACACAAGGCGCTCGTTCGATGACAGCATATGATCAAATTGAGTGATATGGGTTTCGACCAATGGTTTCAATCGCATGTCAGTGGCTTGCGTCAAGAGGGCCTGGACATCGCGCGGATTTCGGCAGTGAACCGCGGCTCGTACCGTATCAGAAATCCAACAGGGGAAGTCCCGGCTGAACTCATCGGCAGGTTGTATTTCCAGTCAGAATCTTCGATCGACCTGCCGTGTGTCGGCGATTGGGTGACAGTGCAATATCACAACAACGACACTGAAGCCATAATCCATGAGGTGCTCCCGAGAAGAAGCTTTCTCCGCCGCAGAGCCGCCGGTGAAAAGGTGGATGTGCAGATGATTGCGGCCAACATTGACGTCGCCTTCATTGTCCAATCGTGCCACTTTGATTTCAACGTGAAGAGGATGGATCGGTACCTGGTGATGGCGGCGGATGGTGGTGTTGATCCGATTATTGTTCTCACGAAGACGGACTTGATCGCCTCCGAAGAACTGGAGCGGAAGATTGCCGCCATTACGGCGAGCACCACTGCATCCAGTGTCCTTGCCCTCAGCAATGTCACCGGCAGCGGATTTGACGAATTCCAGCAGCTGTTGATTTCAGGGAAAACCTATTGTCTGCTCGGTTCATCGGGGGTTGGCAAGACAACACTGCTCAACCGCCTGATCGGGCAGGAGGCTTTCGATACAAAGGCTGTGAGCGGAACGGGAGAAGGCATCCACACGACCACGCGCCGCCAGCTTATCGTCCTTCCTCAGGGTTCGATGGTGATCGATACTCCCGGGATGCGAGAGCTCGGCCTTCTCGGTGCGAGCGAAGGGGTCAACCAGGGCTTTGACGACATTATCGAGCTTTCCTTGAATTGCCGCTATCCGGATTTCAGCCACACGCAGGAACCCGGCTGTGCGGTCCGAGCCGCAATAGCCAGCGGTGCGTTGACGGAAGATCGCTATTCCAGCTACACCAAGCTCAAGACCGAGTCGGAGTACCACGAGCTGTCGTACCTCGACAGACGGAAGAAGGATAAGGCATTCGGGCGCTTCGTCAAATCTGTGAAGAAGCGGATGAAGGTCTGAAAGGGGCAGCGGGCCGGTCGAGAAAATCGACCTTCAGGCAGGCAACTCGGCATCAAAAGGACCGATCCTCCTGTCATTTTGACCAATCGCCTGCTGCCATCTCGACCAATCGCCTGCTGTCATCCCGACCAATCGCCTGCTGTCATCCCGACCATTCGCCTGCTGTCATCTCGACCGTTCGCCTGCTGTCATCTCGACCGTTCGCCTGCTGTCATCTCGACCGTTCGCCTGCTGTCATCTCGACCGCAAGGGAGAGATCTCCCGTCAGGAACAACGAGATTTCTCGCTACCGCTCGAAATGACAGCGGGGGACAACATCTCGGCCTTCGCCCTAACGGGAGCAACGAGATTTCTCGCTGCCGCTCGAAATGACAGCGGGGGTGATATCTCGGCCCTCGCCCTACCGGGGACATCGAGATTTCTCGCTGCCGCTCGAAACGACAGCGGGGGCGGCATCTCGGCCTTCGCCCTACCGGGGACATCGAGATTTCTCGCTGCCGCTCGAAACGACAGCGGGGGCGGCACCTCGGCCTTTGCCCTACCGGGAACAACGAGGTTCCCGCTTCGCTCGAAATGCATTTCGAGAGGCTGCATGCCGTTGGCGGTTCGCCACTTCTCCCCACCCCGATTTATCCATTTTCGCTGCTTTTGCCTTTATATGACGACATGCATTGTCTCGTCCAACCGAGATGCGAGTGGGACGTACTGTGTGATTGTGTCATTTTGCAAACGGTTCACCGATCACGTCCGCAGAATGGCAGTCGGTTACCGTTTGCCGCCATAAAAGGAAGAAGATATGAAAAGAATGCTTAAAATTGTACCCATGGAGATTCAGCAAGGCGCCTGACAGGTGCTATTGCCTGATCCCCGGGCGCTCGACCCGTCACCCGGGGCAAGCGGCAGATTGAACTTCAACCGCGATCCATTGCGGAGAGAGCTTCCGCAGAAGGAGTCAATCATGAGTACAGCATTCAAGTATACCCGTCTTTCCAAAGACGATGCCGCGCTGCTGCTGGTCGACCACCAGGCGGGCCTGATCTCGCTGGTGCAGGACTTCGAGCCGAGCGAGTTCAAGAACAACGTCCTGGCTGTCGCCTCCTGCGGCAGGTATTTCAAGCTGCCGACCATTCTCTCCACCAGCTTCGAGAACGGCCCGAACGGCCCGCTCCTGCCGGAGTTGAAGGAGATGTTTCCGGACGCACCCTACATCGCCCGGCCCGGCAACATCAACGCCTGGGACAACGAGGATTTCGTTCGTGCCGTCAAAGACACCGGGCGCCGACAACTGATCATCGCCGGCGTGGTCACCGAGGTCTGCGTCGCCTTTCCGGCGCTCTCGGCCCTGGAGGAGGGCTATGAAGTGTTCGTGATCTCCGACGCTTCCGGCACCTTCAACGAGATCACCCGCCACAGCGCCTGGCTGCGCATGCAGGCCGCCGGCGCGCAGCTGATGAACTGGTTCGGCATGGCCTGCGAGCTGCACCGCGACTGGCGCAACGATATCGAAGGTCTCGGCACGCTCTTCTCCAACCATATCCCGAATTACCGGAATCTCATGACGAGCTATTTCGCCTAGGCCGGCAGGAAGTGACGACCGTCGGCCCGGCGCTCCGGCAGATCGGCAACCCGCCCCGCCGGAGCGTAAGTTGGCTGCGATTCATCTCCAAAAGGACAATATATGGGAAAGATTGCATTGGTAGCCGGCGTCGCCGACACCCTGTACCAGGCCTGATGACCGACCGGCTGCCCGGGAGGCAGCACCTTTCCCTCGCCCAGCCGCCGCCGGCAAGCGCCCGGCCGGCCCCGTCGACGCCCATCTGCCCCGCTCGGCGCCCGGCGGCGGCCCCCGGGCGATCACAATCACTCCTTGCCACCGCCTGCCGAAATCCATAATACTATTGAGAGAGGGTGGCGGTCGTGTCACCTCGCGGGACAACTGCAGGCAGGAGGCGAACACATGAACTGGCCGGGGATGCTGTCGTTGCTGATGATCGGCCTGGCCCTGACCTGGCACAACGGTCGGGCCGACGAGGGGGAGGATATGCGCAAGGCACGGGACCGGATGGTCAAGGAAATCGAGCTGGACGTCATCACCACGGCGGACCATATCGGACGTCCCCGGCTCAACAGGGAGGTGATGAAGGTGATCGGCGAGGTGCCCCGGCATGAGTTCGTGCCGGAGCACAACCGCGATGCCGCCTATGTCAACCGCCCGTTGCCGATCGGGTACGGGCAGACCATATCCCAGCCCTATATCGTCGCCCTGATGACCGATCTGCTGGCGGTATCGAGGGACGCCAAGGTGCTGGAAGTGGGCGCCGGATCGGGGTATCAGGCGGCGATCCTGTCGCGGCTGGTGAAAGAGGTCCATTCCATCGAGATCATCCCCGAACTGGCCCGCGAATGCCGGGCGCGACTGCAGCGGCTGGGCTACGGCAACGTCACCGTCCATGAGGGTGACGGCTACTATGGCCTGGAGGCCGAGGCCCCCTTCGATGCGATCGTGGTCACGGCCGCCGCCGCCTATATTCCGCCGCCGCTGGTGCGGCAGCTCAAGCCGGGCGGGCGGATGGTGATCCCGGTGGGGGCCCAGTTCGCGGTGCAGTACCTGATGCTGGTGGAAAAAACCGCTTTGGGCGAGATCTCGACCCGCAATGTGCTGCCGGTCCAGTTCGTGCCGCTGACGGGACAACGTGAGTGAGCGGCAGCCCGCTGCAGGATGGCGGCCGCCGGCTGCTGGTCGCAGTGGCGCTGGTCTCCGGGGCCGCACTGGGCTACGAGCTGGTGCTGCTGCGCTTTTTCTCGCTGATGTACTGGTCGCAATTCGCCCACCTGATCATCGGCATGGCCCTTCTCGGTTTCGGCGTCTCGGGCACCATCCTGGCGCTGCTGCAGGACCGGCTGCTCCGCAATTTTCATCGCTCATTCTGCTGCAGCGCCCTGCTGTTCACCTTCACCCTGCCGGTGGCCACCTCGCTGGCCGGCCGCCTCGGCTTCAATCCCCCCGAGGTGATCTGGGACGGCGGGCAACTGGGGCGACTGGCGGCGGTGTTCAGCCTGGTGTCGCTGCCGTTCGCCTGTGCCGGCCTGTGCATCGGCCTGACCATGCGCTGGCAAACCGGAGCGGTGGCGCGGATCTATCGCGCCGATCTCACCGGGGCGGCCGGCGGGGCCCTGCTGATCATGGTGCTGCTCTTTGTCCTGAGCCCGCAGGGGGCGGTGCGGCTCCTGGCCCTGGCCGGCCTGACCGCGGCGGCGCTGGTGTCCCGCGGCGAGGGCCGGGGGCGCCGGTCATGGCGGCTGGCGGCAACGGCCATCGCCCTGCTCATCATCCTCTGGCCGACCCAGTGGCTGGCCCCGGTCATGTCCCCGTTCAAGGGGCTGGCCCAGGCGCTGCACGTCCCCGGAATCCACATTGCCGCCCGGACCCGGTCGCCCGCCGGGGAATTCACCGCGCTGCGCTCCGATGCGATCCCCTTCCGCTTCGCTCCGGGGCTGAGCATGGTGGCGCCGGCCACCCCGCCGGAGCAGATCGCGCTCTTTCACGACGGCGATCCCGTCGGCATGATCCTCCAGGGAACGGGCGGGCCCGAGGCCATGGAGTTCCTGCGCTGGACGCCGATGGCCCTGCCCTATGTCCTCGTCGACCGGCCCCGCGTCCTGGTGCTCGGCGCCGGCGGCGGGGGCGATGTCTGGCACGCCGTGCTCGAACAGGCCCCGCTGATCGATGCGGTCGAACCCTCGGGCGAGCTGAGCGATTTCGTCCGCTTCCCCTTTGCCGATTTTGCCGGCGCCATCCACGGCCGCAGCGGCGTCCGGCTGTATCGCCACGACGTCCGCGGCTTTCTCGCCGCCGCCCGGGATCGCTACGATCTGATCCAGGTCTCGCCATTGGGCACGGCCACGCCGCCGGCGGCCGGCGGTCACGCCCTGGACCCCCAGTATCTCTACACCGTCGAGGGCATCCGCCAGGCGCTGGCACGGCTATCGGAGGGCGGCATCCTGGCCGTCACGCTGGCCCTCGACCTGCCGCCGCGCAGTGCGGTCAAGATGCTCGCCACGGTCGCCGAGGCCCTTCGCCTGGAACGACACCCGGACCCATCCCGCCATGTGGCGGTCATCCGCACCTGGAATACCGTCACCATCGCCGCCTCCCCCGCGCCGCTGTCGCCGCAGCGACAGGAGGCGGTCCGCGCCTTCTGCCGCACCCGGGCCTTCGACCTGGTGTGGCTGCCGGACATCGGGCCGGCCGAGGTCAACCGCGTCAATGTCCTGCAGCGGCCGTTTTTCTACGAGGCCGCCCGGGAGATCTGGCAGGGGGAGGGCTACCGCCTCTCCCACCCCTTCAACATCGTCCCGGCCACCGATGACCGCCCGTGGTTCGGCCATTTTTTCCGCTGGAGCTCCTTCGGCGACCTGTGGGCCCAACGGGCCGCCGGGTCGGCCGCGATGCTCGAGTGGGAATACCTGCTGCTGTGGATGTCGCTGGCCGTCGCCGTCACCGTCAGCCTGCTGCTGATCGCCCTGCCGCTGCACCCCCTCTACCGCACCCAGCGGCACCAGCAATCCGGGACCGGCGGATACGCCCTCCGCATTGTCTATTTCGCCGCCCTGGGGCTGGCCTTTTTCTTCCTCGAGATCGCCTTCATCCAGCAATTCGTGCTCTTTCTCAACCAGCCGCTGCTGGCGATGGCGGTGGTCGTCCCCTCCTTCCTCCTCTTCGCCGGCGGCGGCAGCGGCTATGCCGACCGCCTGGCGGCCCGGGCGGCAGCCTTTGGGCGGCCGGGGCTGCGCGATCGCCCCGTGGCCCTGGCGGCAGCCGCAATCGTGACCGTTGCCGCCGTCTACCTGTGGCTGCTGCCGCTGGTGTTCCACGCCGGCGCCGCCTGGCCCGCCCTCCTGCGGGTGGTGGTCAGCATCCTGCTGATCGGCGGCCTCGCCTTCTGGATGGGCATGCCCTTCCCGCTGGGGCTGGGGCGCCTGGGCCGGAACCGCCCCGCCTTCGTCCCCTTCGCCTGGGGAGTCAACGGCTTCTTTTCGGTCATCAGCACCACCGCCGCCACCATCCTCGCCCTGCACGGCGGCTTCCGCCTCGTCATCGCCGCCGCCCTCGGCCTCTACCTGCTGGCCGCGGCCTGCGAACGGCGGCTGTGACGCCGCGGAAGCAGGGACCGCAACGGTACCCTCGTTACGGCCAACGCCGGCGAGATCGCCCTTGCCTTCGCCCCGGATTTGTGCTCCTGTTCACACAACCGTACCGAAAAGATCATCGGCGTCGTTCATATGCAGGATAACGAGATTGTTGATGGGCGAAAATGGAGGAGCTGTTGTCTGCTGTCATTTGGAGCAAAGTCCTTGTCATTTAGAGATTTTTTTCCGCCATTTCGAGCGAGAGCGGGAAATCCCGTTGTTCCCGGCAGGGCGAAGGCCGAGATGCTGCCCCCACTGTCATTTCGAAGCGAAGCGAGAAATCTTGTCTTTCTCTGCGGGGGATGCTTTCAGGCCTGGTTGAGATCTCTCCCTAGCGGTCGAGATGACAGCGGGGAAAGGTCGATTTGACAGTGACGAAGGTCGCGATGACATCCTCCCCCTTGTCATTTTGAGCGAGAGCGGGAAATCCCGTTGTTCCCGGCAGGGCGAAGGCCGAGATGCTGCCCCCGCTGTCATTTCGAAGCGAAGCGAGAAATCTTGTCTTTCTCTGCGGGGGATGCTTTCAGGCCTGGTTGAGATCTCTCCCTGCGGTCGAGATGACAGCGGGGAAAGGTCGAGTTGACAGTGACGATGGTCACGATGACAGTGAACAACGTCGCGATGACAGTGAGGAATGTCGCGATGACAGCGTGGAAAGGTCGAAATACCAGGGCAAACAAAGGTGAACAACCGGCGGCAGCTTTACCGCGGGGACAGGGAAGGGAGACGTCCATTGTGCAAGAGGCGCTCGTGCCCGGTGGATTACAAGAAGACATCCGACAGCCAACCTGCAGCCACCGAGATCCGGCGATCCGTCAGCCCTGGCCGGTCGGCGATCGGTGCCGGCAAGGACGACCGGCCACTGCGGCGCAGCGATAGTTGATGAAGAAACTCGAATCGATCCAGGCCCTCAGGGGCATCGCGGTCCTCGCCGTGGTGGCCTTCCACGCCATGACTGTCGAGCACAGATACGGCGGCGGCGATCAGCTGCTCCCGGGGCTGCTGCAGTTTGGCCAGTCGGGGGTCGACCTGTTTTTCGTCATCAGCGGCTTCGTCATGGTGACGGTGACCCGAGGCCGGTTCGCCGGCCGGGGCGAGACCGGCCGCTTCCTGTGGGGCCGGTTCAGCCGCATCTACCCCACCTACTGGTTCTACTACTGCCTGACGGCCACCGTGTTTCTGGCCAGGCCCGGCTGGGTCAACGCCACCCAGGGCCACCAGGTCGACCTGCTCGCCTCGTTCCTGCTGTTCCCCGGCATCCACCTGCCCCTGGTGATGGTCGCCTGGTCGCTGATCCACGAGCTGTGGTTCTATCTGGCCTTCGCCGTCCTTCTGCAGCTGCACGAGCGAATGCTGCCGCCGATGCTGCTGCTCTGGGCAGCGATCGTCATCCTCGCCAACACCCTCCAGCCGCCGCTACGCACGCCCGGCGCGGCCTACATCGCCCTCCACCCCTTCACCCTCGAATTCATCAGCGGGGCCCTTGCCGCCCTGCTGCTGTACCGCCGCTCCGCTCCGCTCCGGGGATTGCGGACTGTCCTGATCCCGGCATTGATCGTCCTGCCGCCGGGGATCGCTCTCGTCCACCACTTCAACATCGTCAACAGCATGGGTCTGCTGCGGGCCGCCACGCTGGGGACGCTGTTCGGCCTCCTGGTCTACACCGCCGCGAGGCTGGAGACCTTCACCGGATGGCAGCCTCCCGGCGTGCTGGTATTCTTCGGCAATATCTCCTACACCCTCTACCTGTCCCATATCCTCGTGCTGTCGGCAATCGGCCGCCTGTGGCGCAGCGCCTCCCCCGCGCCCGCCAGCCTGGTCGACAACGCCATCGTCCTGCCGACCATGCTCCTGGCCGTGACCGGTTGCGGCTGGCTGGCCTATCGCCTGGTCGAACGGCCGGCGCTGGATTTCTCGCATCGCCTGCGACAGCGCTGGTTCGCCCGGCAGATCCCGCCCGATGGCGACGGCGCGGCGCGGCCCAAGGCAACGCTACGGCCAACAGGGGAGCGGTGAACGGGTCGGGGCGGAGGCCATCACCGCTGTCATCTCGACCATCCCCCGCTGTCATCTCGACCTACCCCCGCTGTCATCTCGACCTACCCCCGCTGTCATCTCGACCAGCGGGAGAGATCTCAAACAGGCCTTGGCGTCACCCCCCGCAGGAAAAAGCAAGATTTCTCGCTTCGCTTCGAAATGACAACGGGGGCGACTTCACACCCTTCGCCCTACCGGGAACAACGAGATTTCTCGCTTCGCTCGAAATGACAGAATCCGCAGCAAATGACAGGGCCTGCAACTCTTCTTTGTGCAAGAGGTTCAGTTTGTTCTCCTCTTCTCTTCAGAACCGGAGATCAACAACGATGAAAAACATTGCCGTACTGCTACCGGGGCTGGTGACCGGTTGCGTTGCCAGAGGTGGCACGAGATCGCCCGCCTCGACCACGGCTTCGAGCGGGGCCTGCGTCATCGTCGCCTATACCACGCCGGCTACCGCTGCGCCCTGGTGTGCGGCTCCGACAAGTCCTGCCTGTGGATCCTGGCCCGAGAGCCGAAGCTGGAGGCAGGAATGAGGAAGGCCCTGATTGCCAGGGCGGCGGCGCTGGGTTTCGCCACGGAAGGGCTGATCAGCGTCGACCACCGCAGAGCAGCGAGGGGAGAGTGGCGGGGCCTGGCGCTGTCAGCCGGCGATCCGGGTGACGAAGGCGGCCATGTGATCGAGGGTCAGCTCGGGGAGTTCGAGGTGGGGAGAGTGGCCGCAGCCCTCGAGCAGCACCGGCGTCGCCGCCCCGCCGGCGCCGGCGACGATCCGCTCGACCTGGGCCGGGGTGCCGTACTGGTCGTCCCGCCCCTGGAGCACCAAGAGCGGCGTCTGAATCGCCGGCAGCAGGTACTCGATCGACCAGAAGCGGAAGGCGGGATCGAGCCAGGCCCGGCTCCAGGCGGTGAACATGCTCTCGGTCTTGTCGCCGTGGTAGCGGGTGAGGCCATTCAACCGGCCGGCGGCGAAGGCACGTTCGGCGGCGGTGATGCCGGCGAGGGTGAGGTCATCGACCACGACATGGGCGGCCTCGGTGATGATGCCTATGAGCCCCGGCGGGCGGGCGGCGCCGTGGATCAGGGCGATGCTGCCGCCGTCGGAATGACCGACCAGCAGGTACGGCCGCTCCGGCAGCAGAACGGCGAGGAGGCGGGGCAGTTCGCACAGGGCGTACTCGTGCATGAAATGGATCGTCCGGGGATGGCGCAGCGGCGCCGAGCGGCCGTGGCCGCGGCGGTCATAGACCAACCCCGGACAACCGGTGATGGCACAGAGGCGCTGGGGAAAATCCCGCCACTGACCGACCGAGCCGAGGCCCTCGTGGAGGAAGACCAGGCAGGGGCGATGAGGCGGGCCGGCGATCAGGTCGTAATAGAGGGCATAGTCGGGTTCGAGTTCGAGCAGAGGCATGGATTGGTTGCGGGCGAAGAGGGAAGGGAAGGGAAGACCGCGGGGGCGATCCCCGGGCGGTGGCGGAAACTAGTGAAAAATACCCCCGACAGCCAGCAAAGGCAATGGCGGAGGCATAAAAAAAGGCAGGACCCCTGAAGGAGCCCTGCTTTTTTTTACCTACTTACTTGAACTCAGTTAAGATCAGGCTTTTTTCCGCCTCCGGGCGACCCCGGCCAGTCCGGCGAGACCGGTGCCGAAGAGCAGCATGGTAGCCGGTTCGGGAACGGGCGTATCGCCTGGATCGCCATATACTATCATATTGGAAAGTTCTTTATCATTATATGTGAGATCAAATAAACCTGATCCTGAACCCGGATCAGTAAGATATATGTTATCAAAGAAATATAATTGAGTCCCAGAGCCTGAATCCCCAGATGAATTCCCAGAGCCTGCTTTAAACGTGAAAACGAAATCATAATATGTTGGCAACATACCATTACCTGCTGGACTTTCCTCCCACAGTAACGAAAAATCACCAACAACACTATCTACATCAGCATCTAGAGTGAATTTAATCCCATCCAATATTCCTATTTCACCATCAATTGCAGTTTCATCCTTAACAATATAATCAAATGTTTGCCCAAAATACGTTATTGAACCGGTTCCAGAAAACTGACCAGCATATGTTGTAAAATCACTAGCATTCGTACTTATTACATTACCGCCGCCATCTAAATAAGTAAATATTACATCATCAATGCTGGCTACACCATCATCATCTAAGACAAGGGCCTGCGCCACTCCCCCCATCCCCACCACCAACAATCCAGTTGCCAATGCTGCCAATAAACTCTTTTTCATAAAGCCCCCCTTCAAAGCTGAGTTTGATCTCTTTTACAACTTATTAAAAACCACCCACCCTCCTGCGGATGGTTTCTGACCGTTTGTCTTTATCAAGCAAGATCGGTGCCAGAAAGAAAAACAAAGAAAAGAGACGAGAACGCAACGGGTCAATAGTCTAATAGTCAATGATTACAGAACTATTTTACCAAAATCACCGGGATGGCAACGGTGTGTGATGAGCACGGCTGCCCGGCCCAGGTTCCGGTACGGCGAATCCTGCCGGTATTCCGTATTGTCGGGAATCAAGAATTATTCCCATGTTTATGCAGAGATAGGGACATCCGCCGTTTCCTGGGCAGGAACGGGAGCACCGGAGAAGATACCGGAAGTCAATTTTAACGGTTTAATATCATACACTATTTACACAAGCTTCCGATTCTTTTCCGGAATTTTTTCCTTTTTCCCGGAATCTCGGAGAAAATATAGGAACTCCAAAACGTTGGCGTTGGAAACCTTGCCCCAGCCATGCCCCGGCCGGCGCCCGTCCCCTCCTGTCGACCGTCAGCCGCCACGACCGCTCACCGCAGCAGTTCCGGCCAGAACACCATGACCGCGCCCAGACCGATCAGCACGGTCCCGCCGATGATCTTGCAGTAGCCGGCGTAGCGGGTGCCGACGGTGGTGTCGAGGGCCAGCACCGCCAGGCTGAAGATCGCCAGGTCGTCGAGCATGAAGAACAGGTCGTAGAGCAGGATATAGCCGTAGTACTCGAGGGTCGGCAGCTGGCGCAGCGACAGGGTGTGGGTGAAGATCGCCGGCAGGGCGGCGGAACAGGCGAACTCGATCGAGTTGACGATGAAGGCCAGGGCGATGATGCTGATCACCGAAAACCAGGTCAGCGGCGAGTTGACGATCCGCTCGATCCGGCCCATGGTCCGCTTCTTCGACTCGACGTCGCCGATCTTGCATACCAGCTGGCCCCGGGTGCGGATGAACTCGCGGACGCTGAGGACCCCGGCGCCCAGGGCCGCCAGGCCGATCACCAGGGTCAGGGTGTGGAGATAGCCCATCAGCAGGAAGACGTTGAGCCAGGCGGTCATGAACAGGAAGTAGAGCACCCCCGAGCTGAGGACGAAGGTCCCGACCAGGAGCCACACCTTGCGCCGGTCGTTGATGCTGACGATCAGCGAGATCAGGTAGACCAGCACCCACATCGCGCAGGGATTGAAGCCGTCGACCAGGCCGATGATGATCGCCAGGGCCGGCAGCGAATAGTCGGCCAGCCGGATCTCGCCGACGAAAGGCAGGTCGAGGCTCTCCCGGGCCCGGCTGGTGCGCTCGGCCTCGGGATAGAGGGATGGGTCGTCGTGGAGGTAGGCCCGGATGGCCTTCTCGATGCGGACCCCGGTGGTCTCCGCCGATTTGTAGCCGGAGATGACATAGGGGCCGATGAAGGTCATCGGTACGCCGAGCTGCCGGGGCGGATAGCCGCTCTTGGCGGCGAGGGAGGCCAGCAGTTTGCGGTTCTCCGGGCGCGAGGTGTCGTAGCTGGCCCAGACGATCTCCGGATACTTGGCCTGCATGTAAGGGATGAATTTCTTTTCTTCGCGGCAGTGCGGGCACTGGGGATGGAAGAAGAAGGAGATCTGCTTGCCGCCCGCCGTCGGGAGTTGCTGCCGCCCCCGGTATTCCTGAAAGGAGATGACGAGGCCGAGCACCACCAGCCCGAGGCAGAGCCAGCGCTGGAAGGGATCGGCGAAAAAGTCCTTCAGCCAGCCCGGCACCGCCAGAAATTTCTTATCAGCCATGCCGCCCCTCCCCCCGCCGGGTATTGCCGCCGTCCCCCGCCGTTTCGGCCGCACGATTGCATTTGCTCATCATCCTGTGCTCCATCGCCACTCTCCACCGCTTCTCGAATCTGCCCTTGGCCGTCAGTCCCCGTTGTCCTTGAGTCGGGCCAGTTCCCGGATATGTTCGGGGCCCAGGCCGCAACAGCCGCCCAGTATACCGATTCCGAAGGAATTCCGCCACTGTCTGGCGAGGCGGGCGAGATGATTTGGGGCGATGATATCCTCGAACACCCATTGCGGCATGCGGAAGACGCCGCTGTCGGGATAGGCCAGCAGCGGCCCGGACCAGCGGCGGCGGATGATTTCGAGGCAGGGGGCGATGGCGGCGACCGGGGAGTGCATGATGCCGTAGGCGCTGCCGCCGCCGGCGCCGATGATCGTGGCCGCGACCTCGGCAAAGGACAGTTCCCGCCGGTGGTAGGATACCAGCCGGCCGTCGGCCTCGAGCCGGGCGCTGAGCCCGACCCACACCGGCAGACCGGTGGCGGCCGCCGCCGCGATTGCCGGCAGCGCCAGATCCGGGTCCGACATCATCTCCAGCAGGAGCAGGTCGACCCCGGCTGTGGCCAGGATTGTGGCGATCTCGGCAAAATCGGCCGCGGCCGTGCGCCGGTCCGGGACCGCCGCCGGATCGCGGAAATCAGTACCGGCGATCACCGGCACCTGGTGCGACAGCGACCCGGCGATGACGACCGGCCGAGCGTCTGCCGCCTGGTCGCGGGCGGCTCGGGCGATCGCCACCGCCCGGCGGTTGATCTCCGCCAGCTGCGCACCGAGGCCGGCGGCCTCGAGCATGGGGCGGTTGGTCGAAAAGGTGTTGGTGGTGATGACGTCGGCGCCGGCAAGGATGTAATCACGATGAACGGCGAGGAGGAGATCGGGATCGGTCAGGGTGGCGGCCGCGCACCAGGCGGTGTCGTGCATGGCCGCCCCGCGGCGCTGCAGTTCGGTGCCGGTGGCCCCGTCGAGAAGGATCAGGCGGCCGGCGGCGAGGGCCGCCGCCACCTGCTGCATCGGGTTGGTGGTGTCCATCGATTCCTCCACGGCGAAGAAGGGGAGCCGCTCGCCGTCATCGCGACCTCTCCCCGCCTTTTCGCCCTTTCATGTTCTGTCATCGCGACCTTCCCCCGCCTTTCCACCCTTTCATGCGGTAGGATCTAGTGGCTCTCGGGACTCGGCATGGTATCGCGACCTTCCCCCGCCTTTCCACCCTTTCATGCTCTTATATCGCGACCGTCCCCCGCTTTTTCGTTTTTCATGTTCTGTCATCGCGACCTTCTCCCGCTGTCATCTCGACCAACGGGAGAGATCTCAAACAGGCCTGGGAGTCATTCACAGCAGAAAAAAACCGGATTTCTCGCTTCGCTTCGAAATCACAGCGGGGGTGGGATCATGGCCTACGCCCTACCGGCAACAACGAGATTTCCCGCTTCGCTCGATATGGGTGAAAAACGAAATGACAGGGAGGAGATTGTCACGCCCGACCGGCCGGCGGCCACCGCATCCCCGCTCAAGCCCCGCTGACCGGCAGGGAAACGGTAAAGGCGCTGCCCTGGCCGAGCTTGCTCTCGACCCGGATGCTGCCGCGATGGGCGTTGACGATGCTCTTGACGATCGCCAGCCCCAGGCCGGTGCCGTGGATCGTTCGGGTGTTGGCGTCCTTGACCCGGTAGAAGCTGGCGAAGATCTCCTCGAGATCCTCCTCCGGGATGCCGTAGCCGGTATCCCGCACCGTCACCGCCAGAAAGCCGGCGTCGACGCCGGCCGCCAGGGACACCCGGCTGTCCGGCGGCGAGTACTTGATGGCGTTGGTGATCAGGTTGGTGAAGACCTCGTCCATGCCCTGGGGGTTGGCCTGGATCAGCGGCAGGTCGGGAAGCGGCTCGATCTCGAGGGCGATCCCCGCCGCCGCCGCCGCCGGGCGATGGAAGGCGACCTGTTCCTCCAGCAGCCGGCGGATGTCCAGCGACTCCTTGGCGTTGGCGATGAGGCCGGCCTCGATCCGGGCCAGGTCGAGCAGTTCGGAGACCATATTGGTCAGGTTGTGGATCTTGCCCGAGGCCCGCTCGAGGATCTCGCGCTGCTTGGCGGTCACCTCGCCCGCCAGGCCGTCGAGGATGACCTGAATCTGCATCAAGAGCGAATTCATCGGCCCCCTGATCTCATGCGACACCATCGACACGAAATCGGACTTCATCCGCTCCATCTTCTTGCTGGCGGTGATGTCGTGAAGGACGGTGATGGTGCCGAGGTTGGCGCCGGTCCGGCCGCGGAACGGGGCGCAGCGGACATCGAGGATCCGCTCAGGCTGGCTGTCCCAGGCGGCCACGCTCAGTTCATGGACAATTTCGGTAAAGGTGTCCGGCGGCATCGCCAGCGCCTCGTCGATCATCGACCGCAGCTGGTCGTCGGCCACGACCTCCTCCACCAGACGGCCGACGACAGTGTCCCCGGACCAGCCGATCATGTGCAGGAAGGCCGGATTGGCCAGAACGATGCGCCGCTCGCCGTCGGTGGTCATGACCCCGTCCATCAGCCGGTTGACCATCACTCGGAGGCGCGATTTGCTGTCGGCGATATCCTGGAGGGCGCGGGTATAGCGGATCGATTTGGTGACTATGCTCCGCAGCTGGTCCGGGGTGAACGGTTTGGGGATGAAGTCGAAGGCCCCCTTCTTCATCGCCTCGATCGAATGCTCGACCGTGGCGTAGCCGGTGATGACGATGACCACCGTGTCCGGATGGTGTTCCCGGACCGCGGCCAGGACATCGAATCCCGACATCACCGGCATCATCAGGTCGACGAGGATGATGTCGAAATGCCGGTCCCTGATCAGCGCCAGCCCCTGCTCGCCGTCGGCGGCCAGGACGACGTCGAAACCCATCTCCTCGAGGACCATCCGGCACGCCTCGCGGATCCGCGATTCGTCATCGACCACCAGTATCCGCCCCTTCACTTTCGCCCCTGCACCTGTACTCATTACCTTCTCCCTGCTATCCGATCGAATCGAACAGGATCAAATCCGACATCGGCACCAGGGGCAGTTCGAGGGCTAAGGTCGTTCCCTCCGGGCCGGTCTCCTTGACGTAAATCCGTCCGTGGTTCTCTTCCATGATGCCGTAGGCCATGCTCAGCCCGAGGCCGGTTCCCTTGCCCACCTCCTTGGTGGAAAAGAAGGGATCAAAAATCTTCGACATGTTTTCCTCCGGGATGCCGCCCCCGGTATCGCTGACTTCGAGTATCGCCTTGCGGCTCTGCCGGTCCTCGAGGGTACGCAGGGTCAGCGTCCCGTTGCCGTCCATCGCATCGACGGCGTTGATGATCAGGTTGATCACCACCTGGCACAGCTGGTTCTTGTCGGCATTGACCAGGACCGGGGCCGCCGGCGCATCCTCGACCACCTTGACATGGAGGAACAGCTTCTGGTCGCGGACCAGCCGCAGGCTCTCGCCCAGCACTTCGTCAAGTTGGAAATACTGTCTGCTCGGGTTGGACTGGCGGCTGTAGGCGAGGAGATTCCTGACGATCTCCTGGCACCGCTGGGTATCCTCGACGATATAGCTGAGATTCTGTTCGAGGGGATGATCCTTCTCCAGCTTCTCCCGCATCAGACTGGCGTACATCAGGATCCCGGTCAACGGGTTGTTGATCTCATGGGCCACACCCGCCGCCAGTCGACCGAGCGAGGCCAGTTTCTCGGACTGGATGAGCTGGGCGTGGGCGTCCTTCAACTGCCGCTCGACTTCCAGCTTCTCCCGCAGGTCGTTGAATATCCCGGCAGTCGCTGCTTCCCGGCCATCCTCGTAGATGATGACGGCGGTCATCTCAGCCGGAATCTCGGTGCCGTCCTTGCGGCGGATGGTCACCCGGGTGATCGGCAGCTTGCCCTTCTCGCCGATTTCCTCGCTGCGCAGCATCCGCATGATGTCCCGCGCCACTCCGGGCGGATAATAATCCTCGATATTGACGTTGTCGATGCCGTAACCGGAATAGCCGAACAGGTCCTCCGCCGCCTTGTTCATCAGGATGATCCGGCCTTGCCGGTCGGCGGCGATGATGCCGGAAACCGAGGTCTGGACCACCCGGTCGATCAGTTCCCGGACGCCGCTGTACATCTTCTCGAGATGCTTGACCCGGGTGACATCGCGGATGCTCTCGATGATATAATCAACCTCGCCGTCGGCACCGAGAATCGGTGACAAGACCCGCTCCTCCCAGCATTCCTCGCCGTAGACATCGCGGAATTTGAGCAGCGCCGACTGGCCGCTGCGGGTCTCGACCGCGCGCTTCAAGGGACAATCGGCCTTGTCGATGCAGGGGAACTTCTGGTCCGGGTAGTACTTGAGGTTGACCTCCCGGCAGGATCGGCCAAGGATCTCCTCCTCCTCGACCCCAACCTTCTCCAGATACCGGCTGTTGACGGCGATGATGGTCCGGTCGGGCAGGAGGATGACCGTGGGGTACGACAGGGATTCGAACACCCGAAGGCGCCAGTCGATCTCCCTGTCGATGCCTTTGTCGATCATTGCCGTCCTTCCTCCGGAATGTTGTTGCGCGCCAGCCGACCGAGCCGACCGCACCGCCCCTCGCGCGGCGTCAGGGCCGCCGTGGCGTTTTTCCGTCGTCTCAACCATTATGCCGCCCCACGGCAGGCCGGTTTTCAATCACGAAGGTCCCTTTCAGGCAGTCCACCACCCTTGCGGCGCAGTTCTCCGGCACCGCCAGGTGGATGCTGGTGCCGGAACAACCGGAGGCGAGCAGCGGGATCGCTGCCGCCAGCACCGGGGCGATCGCCGCCTCGGCGATGCCGTAGCGATCCTGGAAGTGCGGCCCGTGCAGGTACACCATCTCCACCGGCGAGGTCTGCCGCCAGGCCCCGTGTCCGCTCTCCGCGGCCCCTTCCTCGAACAGACGGCGGACTTCCCGCTCCCTGCCGTCAGTGGCAAAGACGAGGGAGAACCGCATCTCGCCGATGGCGAGGGGCTGCAGGTTCACCAGGTGGAAGGTCACGCCGATCTGTCCCAGGGAGGCGATCACCGCTCCCCAGTGCGCCATCCGGTCAGCCGGGAAAACCACCGTGTACAGGGACAGGCCGGTGACGGTCGTCACCCCGTAGATGCGGATCTGGGGTTCCCAGTATACAGCAATTGTTTCCATTGGCTGCTCAGAAAATACACCGCACTCAACGTTTGATCTGGGTGATGGAGAATTCGGGCCGGAAAGGGGAATGGTGCTCCGGCAGATCGACCACGGCGCCCAGTATGGCCACCGCCTCATCGAGCAGCGGGAAATCGATGTTGACCGACAACGCCGAGATCGAGGTGCAGAGACTGTGGATGGGGATACCCGCCTCGGCGAGGGAGGCGACAACGCGGCCGAGCAGGGTGGGACTGCGTCGATGCGGGAAAATGGTCAGGGTGCCGATCCGGGTGATGCGCTCGACCCGCCCGGTCCACGGTTGGCCGTTCGCGCCGGCCTCATCGGGCGACAGGCCGTCGAAGATCCGGTCGACCTGAACGGCATCGGCAGCGGCAACGCAGAACGTGCCGCGGCTCAGTTCCCCATCCCGGCCGGAGCAGTAAAACGACAGGTTGATCCGGCGTTCGGCCATCTGCCGCAGCAATTCCGACAGCGACCGGTCGGCGGATGAGACCTGGCGGCAGGTGTACTGGACCAGCTCCGGGCTGAACTTGATCCCGCCGATATCAATCCGCGGATCATCTGGAGGCGGAAGATGCTCGTCCACTCGTCATCGGCTGAAAAAGGTATTAAAAGATCCTCCGGGCGGGCCCGGAGGATCAGAAGGTGATACGTCGGCCGCGATCCCGCATCGAACACAT
The DNA here is from genome assembly GCF_053613775.1 of Desulfoprunum sp. Taxonomy (NCBI): domain Bacteria; kingdom Pseudomonadati; phylum Thermodesulfobacteriota; class Desulfobulbia; order Desulfobulbales; family Desulfobulbaceae; genus Desulfoprunum; species Desulfoprunum sp. The sequence goes on along the minus strand of NZ_JBSHXH010000007.1, from coordinate 117,555 downwards.
GACCTCTTCCGGCCAGTCTCGATGCGGAAATGGGGCTTACAGGCTGTCCTGGACGATCTCAACCAGCTTGTCCATATCGACCGGCTTCGGCACGTAATCGTCGGCCAGGGTGGTCTTGCCGCCCATATGGGTGTAGTTGGTCGAGGAGATCGCATCGGTCACCGCGGTCAGCAGGACCACGACGATGCCCTTGTACTCCTCGGACGTCTTCAGCTCGTTGCACAGGGTGTAACCATCCTTGCGCGGCATCATCACATCGAGGATGATCAGCGCCGGCCGTTCCTCCTTGATCCTGGCCATCGCCTCGACGCCGTCATAGGCCTTGGCGACCCGGAATTTCTTGCTCTCCAGTTTCATGGCCATCATCTCGACCAGATCCGTATCGTCATCCACTACCAGTATGAGGTTGTTCTTACTCATGCCTTCCATCCTCCTCAACTCTTGTTGAGATCAGTCACAGGTTTATCTATACTACAGGTCTGGGCAGCAGGCCGGCCCGCTCAACGATTTCCTTCACCTTTTCTTCCCAGTCGATGGCCATGATATGGAAGCCGGCGACGCCCTCGATCTTCTTCAGGCGCTCGATGGTCTCGATGCAGATGGTGATCCCCTCCTCCGGCTGCTTCTCCTTCGGCTGGGCCGCCATCCGGTCGACGATCTCCTGCGGGACGTCCATGCCGGGAACCTTGTTCTTCATGTAGCGGGCCGCCCCGACCGACTTGATCGGGGTGACGCCGGCGAGGATGTAGCACTTCTTGTGCAGCCCCATCGACCGGACCCCTTCCATCCACTTCTCGAACTTGTCGACGTTGAAGATGCACTGGGTCTGGATGAAATCCGCCCCCGCCGCGACCTTCTTGGCCAGACGCAGGACCCGGAGCTCGAAGGGATCGGCAAAGGGGTTGGCGGCGGCGCCGATGAACATCTTCGGCGGGCTCTTGATCTCGGCCCCACCCTGGAACAGGCCTTCGTCTCGCATCTGCTTGACCATCTGGATCATCTGGATCGAGTCGATGTCATGGACGTTGGCGGCCATCGGGTGGTCACCGAACTTGGTGTGATCGCCCGACAGACAGAGCATCGTGTTGATTCCCAGCGAATAGGCGCCGATGATGTCGGCCTGCATCGCCAGGCGGTTGCGGTCACGGCTGACGACCTGCAGCAGCGGGTTGAGCCCTTCCTGCTTGAGGATCACCGAGGCGGCGAGACTCGACATCCGGACCATCGCCGTCTGGTTGTCGGTGACGTTGACGGCATCGACAACGCCTTCGAGATATTTTCCTTTTTCCCTCACCTTGTCGGGCAAGCACCCACGCGGCGGGCCACATTCGGAGGTTACCGCCAGATGCCCTGCGGCCAGCACCTTCTCCAGTTTGCTTTCGGTTTTCATTCTGCCAGATCCTCTCTGATTATCTTTCTTGGGCCAGCACCCTTACCTGCCCGCCAATCCTTGGCCGGGGTAATCTCCACATAGCGATCCTGCTGCCCTAAATCCTTCAACCTCTCCCAGATCAGGGCCCAAGCGCAGTCGACCTCCTCGCTGATCTCGCAGTGGCCACCGGTCGAACCGCCGCAGGGACCGTTCATCAACTGTTTGGCACAGCGGGCGATCGGGCAGATGCCGCCGGTCTGGCCAAGCAGACAGTTGCCGCAGCCCATGCACCTCTCCGCCCAGACGCCCTGTCGTTCCGAGGCCCCCATGAACTTGGTGTTCAGGGCCGGAAAGACCGGCTTATCCTTGTAGCGGCGGGCCACTTCCTGGACTCCGCAGCCGCAGGCCATCGACATCACCGCGTCGACGCCGTCGAGCATCGGCACCAGTTCCTCGACATACTCGGGGTCGCACTGACGCTCGAGAGTATGCTCCCGCACCTCGATGCTCGTGCCGGCCTTGAGCAGGGCCATCTGCAGCCCGGAGGCGAGCAGACCGACTTCCTTGCGGCCGCCGGCGGCGCAGACCGTCACGCATTCGTTGCAGCCGACGAGCAGGATGCGACGGTAGGGGCGGATATATTCAATGAGTTCTTCCAAGGGTTTTCGTTCTGCCGTGATCATTGTTGTTCACTCTCCTGTTGCAAAAATTGCCGGGTAATCGCCTTCAGGCCGCTTTTCCCGTTTCGATGGCGGCATGGATCGGGCTCGGTCCCATCCCACGGATCTTCTCGGTGATCTCCGTCGCCACCTGGGCGAAACGGTAGCCCATGCCGGCGGACATCGTCACCATTTCCAGGCGCTCCGGCTCGATGCCGATTTCATCCATATATCTGCGAACATAGGCTACCATGCGGGTGGCCTTGGTGTTGCCGTTCTTGAAGTGGCAGTCGCCCTCGAGGCAGCCGGCGACGTACACCCCGTCAACCCCCTTCTCGAAGGCCTTGATGACATGCATCGCATCGACCTTGCCCGAGCAGGGGACCCGGATGACCTTGACGTTGGGGGGATAGGAGAGCCGCTGGCTCCCCGCCATGTCGGCGGCGGTATAGGCACAGTAGTGGCAGCAGAAGGCCACGATGACCGGTTCGAATTTGTCCATCACGCGATATTCCTCTCAAAGAGTTCTTCCAGTTTGGCCATGATCCGGTCATCCTCGAACTGCATCAACTGGATGGCCTTGGCCGGACAGACGGCGGCGCAGACGCCGCAGCCGTGGCATTTTGCCGGGTCGATTTCCGAATAGCCGTCGGCATTGATGAAGGGGATGCCGAAGGGACAGGACCGGACGCAGATGAGGCAGGCGGCGCACCGGTCGCGGTCGACCCGGGCCGCCCTGGCGCCGAGATCGATGGTATCGCGGGCCAGCATCGTCAGCGCCCGCGAAGAGGCGGCCAGCGCCTGGGCGATACTCTCCCTGATCAGCTTCGGCCCGTGGGCGCAGCCGGCGACGAAGAAGCCGGGCACCGGCAGATCGACCGGCCGCAGCTTGACATGGTCTTCGAGAAAATAGCCGTCGGCGGTCCGCGGGATCTTGAAGATCATCGCCAACTCGTCGTTGCCGTCCTCATCGGCCACCAGGCCGGTGCTGAGACAGAGCCGGTCGGCGTTGACGGTGATCTCGCGGCCCAGCACCGGGTCGGTGAAGGTGACCTCGACCATCTCCCCCGCCGCTTCGACCCGGGGCGGCGCCTCGGCACTGTAGCGGACGAAGATCACCCCGGCCTGACGCGCCTTCTGGTAGTATTCCTCCTGGAACCCGTAAGTCCGCATGTCGCGATAGAGGACGAAGATGCGGGCCTCGGGGTTGATCTCGAGGATCCGCAGGGCGTTCTTGACCGCATTCTGGCAGCAGATCCGGGAACAGTTGGGATTGTCGGGGGTCCGCGATCCGACGCACTGGATCATCACCACGTTGTCCCAGGCCCGGACGGTGCCGGGTTTTTCCTCGATCAGGTTCTGCAGGTCGAACTGGGTCGACACCTGGCTGCACTCGTCGAGCAGATACTTGGCCGGGCGGTTGGGCAGGGCCCCGGTGGCGAGGATGGTGACGCCGTGCTCGATCTGACGGTAGAACATCTGCCGCCCGGTCTGCATCCCGGTCCGGAACATGCCGGGCAGACCGCCGTGATCGACGATCAGCGCCCGGGTGATGACCTGGATATTGTCATGGGCCTCGGTGCGGGCGACGAGATCGCGCACCAGCGGCGCCACCTCGTTGCCCTCCAGGGTCCGGTGGATCTTCGCCGCCTGGCCGCCCAGGGTTGCCGAGCGTTCGGCGAGGTAGACCTTGTGGCCATGGTCGGCGAGCTGGAGGGCGGCGGTCATGCCGGCGACCCCGCCGCCGACGACCAGCACGTCCTTGTTCATCGGCAGGCTGTGGTCGGCCAGCGGCTGGGAGCGGACGACACTGCCGACCGCCATCCGGATGAGGTCCTTGGCCTTGTCCGTCGCCCCTGCCGCCCGGTGGGCATGGACCCAGGTGACCTGATCGCGGATGTTGGCGATCTCGAGGAGATAGCGGTTAAGGCCGGCCTTGCGGATGACTTCCTGGAATTTGGCCTCATGGGTGCGGGGCGAACAGCCGCCGATCACCACCCGGTTGATCTTCTCGTCGGCAACGATCTGCTGGATCTGGCGCATCGACTCGCGGCTGCAGCCGTGTCCCTGCAGCCGGGCGACGGCGACATGGGGCAGGGTGCCGGCGTATTCGGCCAGGGCGGCGGCATCGATCACCCCGCCGATATTCTCGCCGCAGTCGCAGATGAAGACCCCGACCCGCGGCTCCTCGCCGACCACTCCGAACTCGGGCGGCAGCAGCTCCTGGTCCGCTTCGCCCTCTTCGACCGTCTCGGCCATTGCGGCAGGAGCCAGATCGCCGGCGGCCATGATCGCGGCGGCGCTGGCCTGGACCATGGTCTCGGGGATGTCCTTGGGGGCCTCGATGACCCCGGCGACGTAGACGCCCGGCACCGAGGTGACCACCGGATTGAAGCCATCGGTCTTCGGGAACCCGCCGCTGTTGAGATCAAGGCCCAGCTTGCCGGCCAGGATCCGGACATCGTCGGCCACCCGGAAACCGGTGGAGAGGACGACGATATCGAATTCCTCGGTCACATTGTGAGCACCGCTGTCGGTGCCGTAGGTCACCACGAGGTTATCGGTCCCGACCGGGCGGAGAACGCTGTGCGGCCGGCTGCGGACGAAGCGGACCCCGAATTCGTCCCGCGCCCGCAGATAATAGCGCTCGTAATCCTTGCCCATGGTCCGCATGTCCATGTAGAAGATCGTCGTCTCGATGTCGTCGCCGAATCGCTCCTTGGTGACGATGGCCTCCTTGAGGGCGAACATGCAGCAGGCGCTGGAACAGTACTGACCGGCCCCCTTCTGCAGACCGCGCGAGCCGACGCACTGGATCCAGGCGACCTTCTTCGGTTGAGCGCCGTTCGAGGGTCGCACCAGCCGCCCCGTGGTGGGGCCTGAGGCGGAGAGGATCCGCTCGTACTCGAGGCTGGTGACGACATCGGGCTGAGCGGCATAGCCGAGATAATCGAGATGACTGGGATCGAACAGGGCGCCGCCGGGGACGAAGACGATCGAGGCGCATTTGACCTCGCGGTTGCTGCCGAAATCATCGGGGTTGATCGCCCCGGCCGGGCAGGTATCCATCAGGGCCTTGACGTCGGTGCACTTGGCCATGTCGATCGAAAAGGCCTGGGGGGTGGCCTGGGGATAGCGCATGCAGGTCGGGGCGCGATGATCGAGACCGGGGGTGAACCGCACCCACTCGGGATATCTCTTGTGGCACTCGCCGCAGGCGGTGCACTTGTCGAGGTTGATATAGCGGGGGGCGGTCTCGAGCTGGACCGTGAAATCGCCCTTCTTGCCCTTGACGTCGGTGACCGTGGTCATCGTCACCAGCTCGATGTGTTCCTGGCGGCTGCTCTCGGAGAGATTGGGCGACAGGGTGCACAGATCGCAGTTGTTGGTCGGGAAGGTTCGATCGAGCTGGGTCATCAGGCCGCCGATGGAGTAGGCGCGATCAACGAGGATGACGTTCTTTTCGGCCTCGGCCAGGTCGAGGGCCGTACGGATGCCGGCCATACCGCCGCCGATCACCAGGACTCTGTTGTTGCTGGTATTCATATTGTATATGTCTCTCTCTTCATTTCCCCGGCCCGACGGCGGGCTCCCGGACGCTGTCCGGGGACCCGGTGTTTTAGGACCGGCGACGATTGGTTGTCAGATTCCGGCGATATCGAGAATGGCCGGCAGCTTGTGCTCCCAGCCGAGGGTCTGGATCATCACCCCTTCGGTCATCGTCTTCAAGGCCGCCACGGTCTCGCCGGCGATCTGGATCCCTTCCTGTTCGCGGTCCGACGACTTCCTGATGCGGCGGATGAGCTCATCGGAAATATGGGCCCCGGGTTCGCTGTTGGCGATGTACTGGGCGATGGCCAGCGACTTGAGGAGGAAGACGGTGGGAATGATCGGGACCCCGAGCTTCTTGATCTTCGGCAGCAGTGCGGCGAAGTGGCCGAGATCGAAGACCGGCGGGGTGATGACGAACATCGCCCCGGCCTCGACCTTTTTGGCGGCAGCGGCCAGTTCCTCTTCCAGCTCCGCCGCATCGGCGCAGGGGGCCATGGTGCAGCCGACGGTGAAGCCGGGAATGCCGTCGAGATCGAACCCAGCCATGTCGCGGCCGGCCTGCAGCTGGCGGATGGCGCCGAGCAGGCCGATCTCGTCGAGGTCGGCGACGGTCTTGGCGTCGCTGTGGTCGCCCTGGCTCATCTCCTCGCTGTGGGCGACGATCAGGTTCTGGATGCCCAGGACATGGGCGGCGAGGATGTCGCCCTGCAGGGCCATGCGGTTGCGGTCGCGGCAGTAGGTATGGATGATCGCCTCCACCCCCTGCTGCTGCATCAGGACGCCGCCGGCAATGGCGCTCATGCGCATGATGCCGTTGTCCATATCGGGAATGACGACGGCATCGATCCTGCCCTTGATGCGCCGCGCATCGGTCATCAGCCTCGAGATATTCACACCCTTGGGGGTATGCATCTCGGCGAGGACTACAAATTCGTGTGCCTGTAATCTTTTCTGAAAACTCATCGTTTCCTCTCTCCGGATACCAGCATCTCAGCTTCGGGTTGCTCCCTGCAGGTCATCATGGTCCTGATCACAGGGCTGTTTCGGGATGAAAAACATTGACGTCCTTGAGATCGTCTCCCAGGTAGGTCCGCTCGTTGGGACCGAGGATCCCCAGCGACAGGCAGATCAGGGTCCAGATATGGACGGTGTTGAACTTGCCGCCGAAGTGGTGGCCGATATCATGGACCTGGGCATGGCAGTTGTGGCAGCCGGTGATGCAGTAGTCGGCGCCGGTGGCCATGATCTGGTCGAACTTGAGCTTGCCGTAGGCCCGCCGCTCCTCGGGGTAGCCGGACTGGAGGAAGCCGCCGCCGCCGCCGCAACAGTAGTTGTTCGACTTGTTCGGCGTCATCTCGATGACGTTCTCCTTGCCGACCACCGATTCGACGACGAAGCGGAGGTCATCGGCGACGGGATCGCCGAAGCTCTTGCGCACGATCTGGCACGGATCCTGGATGGTGAACTTGACACCCAGCTCCTTGTTCCAGTCGGAGTTGACCTTCAGGCGCCCCTCGCGGATCCACCTGGCGTAGTACTGATAGATTGAAGCGACTTCAAACTTGTGATCGATATTGAATTTTTTCAGTCCGGCCCGGACCGAGAAGGTGATGTGCCCTCACTCGGTGTTGAGAAAGACCTTCACCCCGAGCTTGTCGGCCTGGTTGGCCGAGACCCGGGTGACGTGCTCCCAGCTCTCGTTCTCGGCCAGGAACAGGCAGTAGTTCTCCGCCGCCCAGCCCTTGCTGCCGTAGGTCCAGTCGACCCCGGCGAGGTGGAGGATCTTCCACAGCGGCACCAGTTCGTCCGGCTCGGTCACCGGCTCGCGGGAGTTCTGGTTAAGGAAGAAATGGGCCCCCTCCTTGTCGATCGGGGCGACCATGTCGGCGAACTCCGGCTGCGACTCGCGGTACTCCTCGAGCACGTCCTGGACGACGAAGACGAAATCGTCGGGCGCCGTCCCCATGGCGCTGTTGGAATCGTTGCGCAGGGCCATGTCGCAGGAATTGCGGATGCCGCTGGGCCGCTTGTCCCTGGGCCAGGTGGCCCGGGCGTTGAAGACGAGCTGGGGGATGTTGATCTTCATCGGGCAGACATAGCTGCACCGCTCACACATCGTGCACATCCAGACCCACGGGGTCGTCGTCACCTCGTCATCGAGGCCCATGGCGCACATGCGCAGGAATTTCCGCGGGTCCATATCCGCCAGACCGGCCGCCGGGCATCCGGAGACGCAGGCGCCGCAGGTCAGGCAGAGATTGAGGTTGCCCCCTTCCGGGAGAATTTCCTTGACTGCGTCAATGAAGCCGCTCTTCTTCTTTCCTTTGATTACAATGCTGCTTTCCGGCATGGATCTGTCCTTTTCCTCTCGGGTTTCTACATCGGGGTATCCCGGATCTTTCTCGCATCCGTCACCGCCCTCGGCCGTTGCCCTCAGGCCCGGCACTTGCGGATCCGCACCCTGAAAAAATCGGGTCCGGCATAGCTCTTTCCGTCCATCAACACCTCGTACGTGTCCTCAGGCAGCACCTTCAGCAGATCGTCCTTGATATCGGGGTCCGATCCCCGTATCTCCATGATCTGCGTCGGCTGCATCCGACTGAAGACCTCCGTCATCTTCAACAGCGAGATGGACGAGAAGGTATTCCTGAAATCCAGTATAATGTCGTCGTTTCCAGCCACTTTCCAACACTCCTCCATGATGTCCACCCGGTCTCAATAGCAACAATCGGACCAGGACGCGGGCGGGATAACAAATTATTCCGCCAGGTGATGTGATCTGTCCGATATTGCGGTCTATTACCGGATCGAAGGAAATTTTCCGGGAGATTGAAAAAGGTCGGGAAGATGAGTAGAGTGTCAACGCAACTGCTAAATTGCTCAAACAGTTAAACTTTACAGGTGTTAAGCCTTAACGGGGGAATACGCATGACCGGTCGGGAGTTGGACGGATACTGGAAGACCGTGGTGAACACGCTGCGCGACGGTATAATGATCGTCAACACCCGCGGTGCCATCGTCTCCGTCAACCGGGCCTTCGAGCAGATCACCGGCTACAGCCGGGAAGAGCTCATCGGCAAAAGCTGCGAGATCCTCCACTGCGACTCGTGCACCCGGGCCAGGGCCGAGAGAGGCCAACACTGGTGCAGCCTGTACCACTCGGAGGAGGCCGAACAGCGGAAATGCCAGATCCGCCGCAAGGACGGGCGGGAGATCCAGACGCTCAAGAACGCCGCCATGCTCAAGGACGCCGACGGCAACGTCATCGGCGCGGTCGAGACCCTGGCCGATCTCTCCGAGATCACCGAGAAGGACAACCAGTTGGAGGCCTTCCGGCGCCAGCTCCACTCCGAGGACGAGTTCCACGGCATCGTCGGCAGTTCGGCGCCGATGCAGCGGGTCTTCGACATGATCGAGAACGCCGCCGCCTCCGACGCCCCGGTCATCATCTACGGCGAGAGCGGCACCGGCAAGGAACTGGTGAGCCGGGCCATCCACGAGATCGGCCTGCGCCGGACCAGGCCGTTTGTCAAGGTGAACTGCGCCAGCCTGACCGAATCGCTGCTCGAGAGCGAACTGTTCGGCCATGTCCGCGGCGCCTATACCGGGGCCTACAAGGACCGGGTCGGCCGTTTCGAACTGGCCAACAAGGGTGACATCTTCCTCGACGAGATCGGCGACCTGCCGATCCCGACCCAGACCAAACTGCTGCGGGTGCTGGAGGAAAAGGTCGTCGAGCGGGTCGGCTCCAGCACCCCGATCGCCACCGACGTCCGGATCATCTCGGCCACCAACAAGGACCTGATGCAGTTGGTGGAACAGGGGGCCTACCGCCAGGACTTCTATTTCCGGATCAACGTCATCCCGATCGTCCTGCCGCCGCTGCGTGAACGCGTCGCCGACATCCCGCTCTTGGCCGAGAAGTTCTTCAATAAGCTGCGCCTGAAGAGCGGCAAGACGATCGCCGGGATCAGCCGGGAGACGATGGAGATCCTCGTCAACCACAGCTGGCCAGGCAACGTCAGGGAACTCAAGGGGACCTTCGAATACGCCTTCGTCACCTGCCATGACGAGATGATCCAACCCTTCCATCTCCCCGAGACCATCCTCCGCCCGAAGGCAGCCGAGACCGCTGTGAAAAAGACTGCCTTCAGCCTGAAGGAGATCGAGAAGCAGGAACTGCTCGAAGTCCTGGCGCGGACCGGCGGCAACCAGTCGAAGGCCGCCGAGATCCTCGGGGTCTCGCGGGTCACCATCTGGAACCGGATGAAGCGCTTCGGCATCGACGCCAAACGGACAGTCGAAGCCAGGTAGCGCCCTTTGAGTGTTCAAGCGGTTAAGCGTTCAAACGTTTAAGCGGTTAAGCGTTTGATCGTTTGATCGTTCTTCCAGGAGGATGGACGATGTTCAAAGTCAGATACGCCCATACGAAGCTTATCCTGCTCGCCCTGGCCGGCGCCGTGGCACTGACGGCCTGCAGCGCCCCGCCCGGCGATGCCGAAAACGGCAAACGGTGGTATGCGATGCACAACTGCTCCGCCTGCCACGGCCAAAACGCCAACGACGGCCGCGCGCTGGCCATCGCCGGCCTCGACATGGGCTTCTCCAGATTCGAGGGCATCCTCAGAAAGCCCTATTCGCCGAGCATGCCGGCCTTCCCCGAGGCCAGACTGTCCCGACAGGACGCCGCCGACATCTACGCCTGGCTCAGATCGCTCAAGTAGCCGGATTCATTTGTCTCTTTGATTCCAGGGACGGAAAGAAAAAATAATGCCAATGAATAAGGAATGATTATCCTATTGGCATGAGAGGCACCGTCCGATCCGCCTCCATCCGGCAGACGGAGAATGTCGTCTGCACTCGTTCACCGACCGCGGAAAGGAGAAAAAAATGGTTGAAGGTCTCTTTGCACTCCTGGAGAAGATAGGCTTCAGTCATCCCCTGCACCCGATGATGACCCACCTTCCGATGGGCATGGTCGTCGGGATGGTGGTGTTTTCGTTGATCGGCCTGCTCTGGAAAAAGCCGCAATTGGGCGAAACGGCGTATTACTGCTCCCTGCTGGCACTGGTATCGGTCTTTCCGGCCATCGCCGCCGGGTTGCTCGACTGGCTGCATTCGTTCGCCGGCACCTGGGGTCTGCTGATCATCATCAAGATGATTCTCGCCACCCTGCTGACCGTGTTGCTGATCGTGGCGGTGGTCCTCAAGCACCGGGGCGCCCCGCCCAGAAAACTCGCACTGGTCTATCTGCTGTGCCTGGCCTGTGCCGGTGGCCTTGGTTTCTCGGGAGGCGAACTGGTCTACGGCGGATAAGCCGTTGTCAGAAAATAAGATGGCCAGTTCAATCTTCGGGAACGGCATAAGGAGCCGTAACGAAACAAAGAAAATGGCCATGTTCTTTCGTAACGGCTCCTCAACCGGCAGCGGCCGCGGTCAGGTCGCCTCGCCGGCCAAGTCCTGCGGCGGTTCCTCGACTTTTTTCCGATCGGAGATGTCGACGGCGAAGGAGAAGGAATAGGTCTTCCCTTCGAACTCGAGGATATTGATCGAGACCTCGACCGGGAACAGGGTGCCGTCCTTGCGGCGGTGCACCGTCTCGATGATCCCGCCCCTGCTCGCCCTCATCCGGCGCCGGTGCTCGAGCCAGCGCTCTCTGGTGAAGGTCGGATCGATATCGAAGACCGTCAACGAGGTGAGTTCCTCCCTGCTGTAGCCCAGGCTCTCGCAGGCATGGTGATTGGCGGAAACCACCCGGCCGTCCTGATCCTCGATGCTGAAGATGCTGACACTGGCATGGTCGATGCAATACTGGGTCAGGCGAAGGTCGGTCTCGGCTCGCAACCGTTCGGTGATATCGTTGTACATGACGATGACGCTGGTCACCATGCCCCGCTCATCCTTGACCGGGGCCACCGTCACCTCGAAGACCGAAGGAATGTCTCCCTCCCCGTCCTGCCCCCTCCCCACCCGCTCCTCGTGTTCGAGCTGGAAGTGAACGGTTCCGCCCCCATCGAAAACGGAACGGAGCATTGACAGAAAGCCCTGCTCCCGGATCCGGCTGTCGAGCAGGATGTTGTAACCGCCGGCCGCCCCGTCTTCGAACCGTTTCAGGGTATCCCGGCAGGCCCTGTTCATCTGGATCAGGTTGCCGAACCGGTCCGAGATCCAGATAGGGTATGGGTTCTGGGTGAAGATGCCGTCGAGCAGACTGGTGGTGCGGATCTGGAGTTTCTCCGCCTCCTTGCGGGCGGTAATATCGAACAGCAGGCCGTTCCAGCAGACGGCCCCATCCCAATCCGGTTCCGGCCGGGCCATGAAATCGTACCACCGGACCAGGCCGTTGATGACGAGACGCAGGTCCATCCGCCACGGACTGAAGGTTCCGGAGTTGTGGTGCAGGGACTGTTCGTAGCGCTCCCGGTCGGCCGGATGGATCAGGCGGAGAAAGAGCGCCGCATCGGCCGTCAGGGCCTCCGGAGAAAGACCGATGAGTTCGAGGGCATCCTTGCTGACATAGGAAAAACTGCAGCGGCGATCCGGATGGAGGGTCATCGAGAAGACCATCCCCGGGATATTCTCCTCGAGACGCTGGTATTTCTTGCGCCAGTCGACGACGTTCCTTTCATCCTGCTGCTTTTTGACCCGCCGCTCAGCCATCGATCGACCTCCGTTGCCCGACTGCCCCCCTTCCGCCACCCAGCCCTTTTGTTCATTACGCCACAGATTGCGCCCGCAAGGCAAGCCTTTTCTTGGTCGAACCGCCCGCAATCCCCCTATCTCCGCGAGATCATGATCTTGTCGCCGTTGCCTGGAAGAAGGTGTAGCAGAAGGTGCCGCCCGGGTCGGCGGCGGCCTCGAGATCGCCAATCCCCCTTTCCCAGGCGGCCGGGTCGATCAGCCCCCGGGCGATCGCCTGATCCCGGACCCCGCGGACCATGGCGATGAAGGTCTGGCGGGAGAAGCCCTCGATCAGGTCCGGCCGACTGCCGTCGACATAGACCACCCGCGGCACGACCCGGGGAGTGGCGAAGCCGGCCCGGCCCAGAAGCGGATAGAGTTGCCGGCCGATCAGGGCGTTGCCGCCGAGGGCGGCCTGGACCTCGACCAGGCAGGCGACGGTGCGCCGGGCGGTGGCGGTCTCGGAGTGGCAGTAAAACGAGCCGTGGTCGCCCTCGATGACGCATACCCCTCCCGGTCGCAGCACCCGCTGCAGGCGGCGCAGGGCGGCAAGCGGATCGGCGAGATGCTCGAGGACGAAGCAGACGAAGACGTGGTCGTAGCTCGCGTCGGCGTGGGCGAGGGAGAAGATATCCCCCTGTTCGAAGCGGACGTTGGTCAGGCCCGCCGACTGCACCGCCTGCTCCGCCTGCGCCAGCGATGCCGGGGAGATATCGAGGGCGACGAAGCGGGACCCGGGATTGTTGCGGGCCAGAATCACCGTCTGGCTGCCGGTGCCGCATCCGGCCTCCAGCACCAGCGATCCCGGCGGATAGCGGACCTCGGCATGCAGCAGATTGGCCAGGGTGTCCGCCTGATGACTGAGACCGGCGACAGCGGCCAGCTCGGTGATCGTCATCTCCTCGCCGAACCGGGCGGTGATGTAGTCGATGGCCCGGCCGACGCCGCGGTGCTCGCGCCCGGTCGGATGCAGGGGCGGCGGGGCGGCGGCATGACGGGCGATCAGCCGGATCAGCAGGTGGAGGAAAATCGACTGCCGCTCCAGGAGCGAAGCCGTCCGGTCTTCCAGCCGACGGTGAGCGGCGCGGATCAGCCCGGCCAGGGCCTGGTCCTCGATCACGCCCGCGGTGAAGAACGGCACCGCCGCCGCCCGACCGGCCATCTCCGCTGCCGCCCGCCGCAGGGTCTCGGCCCCGAAATAGAACATCCGGTAGCTCCAGCCGGACGGGGTCGCCGACTGGCCGGTATGGACCTCGTCGGGGATGACAAGGTTGATCCGGCCTTCAGCGGCGACGACGTTCTCGCCGCGATAATAGAAGCCCAGCGCCCCCCGCTCGATCACCCCGACCCCGAACCCCTCGTGGCTGTGGCGGGGAAAGGTCCGGGTGACCTGGGTTGCCTGCATCATCTCCAGGTCCGGCAGGCCGGGCGACCGCCAGATCCTGACCGCCTCGGCCGGGCCGGGCCGCGGCCCGTTCATGCCGCCACCCGCCGGCATCCCGGCCCGACGATCGTGCTCCGGCCGCCGGCGCCGCTCCGCACCCTGATCCGGGTGGCGATCCGCTCCCGCAGGGCCGGCACATGCGAGATCACCCCGATCAGCTTGCCGTCCTGGCGCAGGCCGGCCAGGGTCTGCAGGGCCGTCTCGAGGGCGTCGTCATCGAGCGTGCCGAACCCCTCGTCGAGGAAGAGCGAATCGACCCGGACCTTGCGGCTCGCCATCTTCGACAGGCCCAGCGCCAGGGCCAGGCTGACGATGAAGCTCTCACCGCCCGACAGGTTCTTAGTGGAACGGATCTCCCCGGCCTGGTAGCTGTCGATCACGTTGAGATCGAGCGGCTGGCCCTCGTCCCGCACCAGGAGGTAGCGGTCGGTCATCTTCTGCAACTGGCGGTTGGCATGGCCGACCATGATCTCGAAGGTCAACCCCTGGGCGAAATTGCGGTACCTCCTGCCGTCGGCCGAGCCGATCAGTCCGTGGAGCCGGTCCCAGCGTTCCCACTCGCGGCGCTGGGCGTCGATGACCAGGGCCCGCTGCGCCTGCCGCTGTTTCAGTTCCTCGTTGTCCCGGAGTTTGCGGCGGATCCCGCCGATCGCCTGCTGCAGTTCGGTCCGTTGGGCGACGCTACCGTTCAGCTGCCGCTCGATCTCCTCGCGGGGACGGTCGGTGAGCCGTCGCTGCCGCTCAGCCGCCAGGTGCGTCGTCCGGTCGCGCTCGGCGGCGGCCAGTTCGGTCTGCTGCTCCGCCAGCCGCCGGGCCTGGGCCGTCAGCCGGCCGCGTTCCTCCTCCGCCAGGCAAGCCGCCAGATAGGCCGCCTCATCGGCAAAACCGGCACCGGTCAGCCGGACCTTGAAGGCCGCGGCGGCGGCCTCCAGTCGCCCGGCCCGGGCCCGGATCGCCGTTTCCAGTCCCGCCTGCCGCTCATGCAAGCGGCCGAGTTCGAGGTTCGCCTCGTCAAGCCGCCGGCGGGAGACATCGACAGCCGTGGCCGCGACCTCGACGGCCTGGGCCAGGCGGGCCTCCTCGCTGTCAGGATCCCTGTCGCCGAACAGCTCCCCCCGCCGACATCGCAGAGTTTCCTGCTCCCGCTGCAGGACTTCGAGCCGTTGCCGCTGTCCCGCCAGTTCCTCGCCGGTCTTCCGCACCTGCTCGGCCTGGTGCCGGGTCAGGATCTCCAGAGCGGCGATCTCCCGTTCGCGCTCCGCTCGTATCGTCTGCCGCGACAGCCAGCGGTCGCGCCGGGCGGTCAACTCCGCCTCAACCGGCGGCAGGCTGTCGCTCGAGACGAGCTCGACCCCGAACCCGGCGACCTCCCGCCGCAGCCGGTCGAGCGATTGTTCCCGCTGCATCTGGAGCCCCTCGGCTTCCTGCCGGAGTCGATCCAGGGCCTGCTGGGCCGATTCCCGGCGGTGGGCGGCCGCCTGGGTCTCGCGCTCGGCCCGGGCCACCGCCTCCCGGCCCTGGTCCAGCGCTTCGCGCAGCCTTGCCAGTTGCTGCTCCAGGGCCTCGGCGGCCGCCACAATCGCGGCGGCCTGGTCGAGCCGGGCTGCGACCGCCGTCCGTCGCTGCGCCACCTTTTCTTCCAGGTCGGGGTCGCCGGCCTGGAGGGCAAAGGCCGCCCCGGCTTCGTCGATCACCGTTTCCCACCCCTGTATTTTTTCCCCATGTTCGGTACGGCCGGCAGCGACCTGCTCCAGGTCCATGCCCACCCTGGCCTGGTCGACCAGGAGGGCGGAGATCGCCGCGGCCACTCCTGCCAGACCGCCCCTGACGGCGTCGAGCCGCCGGCGGGTGTCGTCCGGCGCCGGGATGTTGCCGGCGGCAAACGGATGCTCGACGGCGCCGCACAGCGGGCAGGCCTCGCCATCCCGCAGTTGATGCCGGGCCTCCTCGAGATCTGCGATCCGGGTGAGCAGGGACAGCTGGGTTTCCAACAGCCCCTGCTCCCTGGTCAGGGCCGCCTGCTCCCCGCTTCTGGTCCGGAGCCGCTCCGTCAGCTCGGCAGTCGCCGCCGCCAGCGCCGCCTCGCGGCCATCGAGCTCCCGGAGGATCCGACGGGATGTGGTCCGGGCCCGGGCTGCATCGCCGATTGCGACGAGACGGCTGTCGTCCGCCTGCAGCGACGCCTGATCCTTCCGCCAGTCGGGGAGTTCCCGGTCCCGGAGCAGGGCGGTTAGCTCCAGCCGGGTCTGCGCCGCCGCGGCCTGATTGCCGCCAAGTCCCTGTTGCAACCCCGCCAGCTGACTGGCCAGCTCCTGCCACAGCCGGACCGCGGCCTCAACCTCGACTTCGGCCCGGGCGATCGCCTCGCGCTTCGCCCCCACCCGGGTCTGGAGGGCGCGCAGCCCCTCGCACCGCTCCCGAATCCCGGCCAGGTGTTCGACCAGCCCCTCATCCCCCCTGGACTCTTCCAACAACCGGCCCAGTTCGGCACAGTCCCTGCGTTTGCCGTCGAGACCCTCGCAATCTTTGCCGTGTTTGGCGCGGAGGGTCGCCAGGGCCTGCTCCAGGGCGGCGACGGCCGCGGCGGCGAGCTGGATCGGCGCCTCCTTTTCCCGGATCTGCAGATCCAGCTCCCGCACCCGGCGGATTACGGGCAGCGCCTGTCGCTGCTCGGCCTCCCGCTCCGCCCGCTGGGCAACGGCCGCCTGCAGCAGCGTCGCCGCCTGCCTGGCCGCCTCCCGCCGTGCCGGCAGCACGAGTTCGCACTCGTCGAGGCTGCGCCGGTCCGTTGTCTGTTCGCCCCGGATCGAGACCAGGCCGGCATGGTCGCCGGCCAGCTCCAAGGCCTGACTCGCCCGCCGCAACCGTTCCAGATCGGGGGCAAAGGCCTCCTGTCGGCCCGCCAGCTCCTGCCGCTGCCGGCGGATCTGCTCCAGCTCCCGCTCCAGCCGAGCGATCCCGTCGAGCCAGGCCAGGGCCGCGGTCAGCGTCCCGATCTGCCCCTCCAGGGACCGATCCTGGTGAAGCTTATGCTCCAGGGCGGCGCCCAGCTGCCGTTCCTCCTCCTCACTCAGCAGCTGCAGACCGGCCTGCTCCGCCTGCAGGGCGTCGAGCTTGCCGCGCTCCTCGGTCCGGCGCTCATGCACCCGGACCGAGATCCGGCTGTAGATCTCGGTGCCGGTGATCTGTTCGAGGATCGGCGCCCGCTCGTCGGCCGCCGCCTGGAGAAAGGCGGCGAAGCCCCCCTGGGCGAGGAGCATCGAGCGGGTGAAGCGGTCGAAATCCATGCCGGTGACCGCCTCGACCCGCCGCCCCACTGCCAGCAGCATCGTCTCGAGGATCGCGCCGGAGACGGCATCGGCGATCTCGTGCCGCGGCGCCTGGAGGTTGCCGTCGACCCGGCCGCGGGCCCGGCGTTGGCTCCAGTGACAGCGATAGCTCCCGCTCTGGGTCTCGAAGGTGACCTCGGCGAAACACTCGCCGGTCTGCCGCGACATGATCTCATTGCCGCCGGCGGTGATCCGGCCGAGTCGGGGGGTGCTGCCGTAAAGGGCGAGGCAGATGGCGTCGAGAACCGTCGTCTTGCCGGCGCCGGTCGGGCCGGTGATGGCGAAGATGCCGTCGGCGGTGAAGGCGGCATGGGTGAAATCGATCTCCCACTCGCCGACCAGCGAGTTGAGGTTCTGCAGCCGTACCCGGAGGATCCGCATCGCCGCCCTCCCTACTCCGCCCGGGGATCGGCGGCGGCCAGCGCCGCGACGATCTCCCGGTAGGACTGCAGCAACTCAGGCCACTGCGAGGCCGGCACCGCATGCTGGGCCAGACAGCGTTCGAAGACCTCGTCCACCTGCAGATCGTCCAGCGATTCCTCATCGTCGCTGCGGCTCAGGGCCCGGTCGATGACCCTCGAGTTCCTGACCCGCAGGATCTCGATCGCCGTCCCGGCGACCTCCTCCTCCAACCGGCGGCGCAGATCGCTGATGATCTCGTCGCCGTCGTAGACGATCTCCACCCAGATCGATTCGGCCGTGGCCGCCAGACGGTCGAGGCCGGCGGCAATCTCGGCCCAGGCCCCGCGCAGGCGTTCAAGCCGCTGGAAGCACGGCACCGGCACCAGCTCGACCGCGAGATGGCAACCGGCCGCCCGCACCAGGCAGAGGCTCTTCTGCTGCCCGGCCTCGCCGAAGCCCATCGGCAGCGGCGAGCCGCTGTAGCGCCGGCAGGGAGAGCCGCCGACCTCCTGCGGCACATGAAGATGGCCGAGGGCCAGATAATCGAAGGCGGACGGGAAGAGCGCCGCCGAGAGATGGGCGAGTGAGCCGACATAGAGATCGCGGACCCCGTCGCCCTCGAGAGTCCGGCCGCCGGCGGTGAACAGGTGGCCCATGGCGACGATCGGGATGTCGCCGCCCGCTTGCCGGCGACGGTCTTCGGCCACAGCGGCGACCTCGGCATAGTGGCCGCGGATGCCATCGATCAGCTTCCGATCCTTGTCTTCGAGGCTCTCGCCGGCCTCCGCCGCCCGGATATCCCGGTCCCGCAGGTAAGGGACGGCGCAGACGATCAATTCCGGCGCCCCATCGCGGCCGTTGAGCACCACGACCTCGTCGCCCGGGTGGTCGCCGATTGTGCCGACCACATGGATATCAAGGGCCCGCAGCAGCTGCCGCGGGGCATTGAGAAACGACGGCGAATCATGATTGCCGGCAACCACCACCACGTGGCGGCAGGGGGAGGCAGCGACCCGGCAAAGGAAGCGGTAGTACAGCTCCTGCGCCCGGTTGCTCGGGGTGCTGGTGTCGAAGACGTCGCCGGCCACCAGCAGGACGTCGATCGCCTCCCGCTCGATCAACTCCGCCAGCCAGTGAAGAAAGGCCTCGAATTCAGGATACCGCCGGCGGCCATACAGGGTGCGGCCGATATGCCAGTCGGAGGTGTGGAGGATCTTCATGGTCCGGCCTGCCGCGCGCCGGAAGGCAGGGGGCCGCGGCCACCCTCACCCCCTGCCGGGCCGGCGCCGGTGATCGCCGGGCTAGGCATTGCCGCCCTTGTCCTCGCTCTTCTTGAACATCGCCTCGACATCGGCGAAGAGCGCCTTCTTCTTTTTCGCCATCTCGGCCTGGATCTCGGCCACCTTCTGGTCGATGCTCTTCTTCCCGGCCTGGAACTTCTCGATCTCCCTGGCCAGGCTGTTGTCCTCCTTCGTCTGGCACGGGATCTTTTCGATCCGGAGGTGGTCGGCGACCGCGAGCATGATGGAGAAAGGATCCTCCAGGGTCTCGATGATCCCGAGTCCGGCTAATCGGCGGCAGATCGAATGGCCCAGTTCGATGGAGATCTGCAGCATCTCACTGACATCCTCGAGGCGCGGCGGGCTCTGATTGCGGTGCTGGAGGACTCGGATGGCGGCAACAAAGAGATGGGCTTCGGTATAGGCATCCATGGTCTTCAGGTCGTAAGGGTTGAATCCGGAGGATAACGGCCTCCGGGCCGGAACGACGCCAGTGCATCCGAGCGTCGGGGCCTGGTCCGTGGCCATGACCTTTTTCCTTCCTTGTACCCGATTCGGACCATCTTTTCACCCGTCTATCGCCGGCAGCGGAGCCGATCCCGGTCCTCCGCCCCTGGTCCTTCACCGTCAAGAAGGTGCCGATAGTGCCTGATCATCCGGCCGGCGATCGTCCCCGGCCCGGGGATCAGCGGCAGGCGCCGGTAATGGTACCAGGCGGCATCGCTGATCTCCACCCCGTCGACCTCGATCTCGCCGCCGGCATATTCGGCGAGGAAGCCGAGCATCAGCTGGCCCGGGAAGGGCCAGGGCTGACTGCCGAAATAACGGAGCCCGCCGACGCGGATGGCCACCTCCTCGCCGATCTCCCGGTGCACGGCGGTTTCCACCGACTCGCCCGGCTCGACAAAACCGGCCAGGGTGCTGTACATCCCCTCCTGGAAGCGCGGCGACCGCGCCAGCAGCAGATCTTCGCCGCGGGTGACGAGGACGATGACACAGGGCGAAATCCGCGGGTACCACGATAATGAACAGGCCGGACAGACCATCGCCTGTTCGCTGGCGTGGGCGATCGTCGCCTGGCCGCACCGGCCGCAGTAGCGGTGGGTCCTGTGCCAGTGCAGGAGCTGGGCCGCCTTGCCCCAGGCATCGAACTCGGCGTCAGCGACCCGGCCGACGAGGCGGCGCAGCCTCATCCACTCGAACCCTTCGCCGGCCTCGAAATCCGGGTCCAGCTCCACGGCAAAGTCGCTGCTGCCAGGCCCCTTGTCCAACGGCAGGATGGTAGCGGCGTGGGCCTGCAGTTGGAGCCAGTCGCCGGCGGTAAAGGCGGTGATCTCCAGCCGGTCCGCGGGAACCAGCACCTTATCCTCCCGGACGATGAAAAATCGCGCCTCGCCGCTCACTGCCAGCGCTCCCAGTGAACGCGTTCGGGCCGGTAGCGGGTCCGTGCCTCGGGGACGACGGCCGGCCAGCCCAGGGCGATGCCGGCCACCGGCACGATACGGGGCGGCAGTTGCAACTGGGTGCGCAGGCCGTCGATACGGTCCTGATGGGGATAGACGCCCAGCCAGCAGGAACCGAGACCGAGCGCGGTGGCCGCCAGCAGGATGTTTTCGACAGCGGCGCTGCCGTCCTGCACCAGGTTGGGCTCGAGCCCACCCGGGGCCCGCTCCGGATCGCCGCAGACCACGATCGCCGCCGGGGCGGAGTGCAGCATCTTGGCGTACGGCAGGACCGTGGCGATCGCGTCGAGTCCCGCCCTTTCGGTGATGACGATGAAATGCAGGGGGTCGGCCGCCCGGGCCGATGGCGCCGCCATGCCGGCCTCGAGCAGGTCGTGCAGCATCGCCGCCGGAATGTCCTTGTCCAGGTACTTCCGTACGCTGCGACGGGTGAAGATAAAGTCAAGCCTGGTGTTCATCCTGCGATCCCCCTTGAATTAGAAACATATCGATTCGTTACGGCAACGGCGCTCAGCCCGGTCCGACACGACCGGCAGTGGTACAACCAGCCGCAAACGAGTCAAAAACAAGGTTCATCCGATTATAGCGTACGTCGTGTTGTGAAGGGCATATTTTTTCACTTTGAAGAATTCCATAATGTCTGACATGCAAGTTGCGGACCCCTCATTTTTTACTTCCTGATGAGTTCGACCATCTCCCGCGCCCGGGGGAGGTGGAGTCGTGCGGATTCCAGGCCGGCCTCGTCCTCGCGGATTCCGATACGGACACTACGATCAAATTGGCCCTCTCCATGCCTGCTCGCCACTGCGGCGGCACCCAGAGGACTGACGCACGAATGCACCGTGACTGGGCATGATCCACTGCAACACCTCCACACCCCACCATTGAATTCTATCTTACGTAAAGATAAAATTATCGCAGCAGAAGCCCGCCACCGGAGGGTCGGCACCGCGGCTACCACCAAATAGCTGCGAAATAATATTTATCCAGTACAATAGCTATCGATCTTGCCGGCAACCGCGATTCTTTTGTAGTGTCGTGGATGATACTGAATAATGGCCGGCTGTGCCAGGCAGGCGACCGAGACAGTACCCCCTTGCCCGGAATGAGAGGGGACAGGGAAGGGTGTGATGGCTGAGACAGATGGCGGAACCACATACCTTCCGCCACATCGAAAAACACTTTTTCTAATACATATTTTGGACAGGAATGTCATGAACCCTATTTGTATAGTCGACGATCAACCCTTTATCTGTTCCACGGTAGCAGGCATCCTGAAGGACGAGGGATATGAGGCCATCGTCTTTCAAGATGCCGAAAGCTTCTGGCAAAAGCTCGATACGATCGAGCCCTCGCTCGTTATGCTGGATATCTGGCTCCCGGGAATAGACGGGTTGCAGCTTCTTAAACGTCTGCACAGCCGATTTCCGGCACTCCCCATCATCATGATGAGCGGACATGCCGGCATCGATACCGCAGTGGCCGCCATCAAGGCCGGCGCCTACGATTTCATGGAAAAACCGCTGCATCTCGAGGTCCTGCTCGACAAGGTCAAATCCGCCCTCGAGCATAAACCTGCCGGAAGCAGTGCTACCCTGCCTTCGGATACACGACTTGAAATCGCCAGCGCCGATCTGTTGATGCCCCCAGGGATGGTGGAACTGGTCGATTCCTCCGAACCCCAGCGTACCCTCAGGGAAAATGTCGTCCTGAACGGAGTGGGGCTCCTGAGCGGCCGGAAAACCGGCATCATCCTCAGCCCGTTGGGCATCGACGAGGGAATCGTCTTTCAAACTCTCGATGGCCAGATAATCCCCGGACATATCACCTCCGTCGGAAATTTTTCCCAGACGGTATCCTCCAAGACCTTCTCCGCCAACTCCACCACCCTCGACAACGGCAGGCAACAGGTGCGTACCGTTGAACACCTGATGGCGGTCTTTGCCATGTACGGCATAACCAACGTGCTCATCAAGGTCGATGACGAGGTGCCGAATATCGACGGTTCCGCCAAGGATTTCTGCGACCTGATCGAACAGGCCGGGATAGAGGTACAGCCGGCCTCCACCAAAGTCGCCGTCATCCGCCGGAAACTCGGGGTGGGCATCGAGAAGAAGCATGAAAAGCATCTCTATGCGGAGCCTTTCGATGGGTTCGAGATATCGATGCGAGTCGACTATCCTCCGCCAATAGGGGAGCAGATCCTCACGTTCAACCCGGCGACCGAAACTTTTGCAGAGGAGATCGCCCCGGCCCGATCGTTCAACACCTTTGAGAACATCGAAATAGCCCAGAGACTGGGAAAGGTCGGTGGCGGCTATCTCCACTCCCATATCATCATGCACGAAGGCAAGGTCATCAATACCGAACTCCGTTTTCCAGACGAATTCGTGCGCCACAAGATACTGGACATGATCGGGGACCTGTACCTCCTCGGTTATGCCATACGAGGACGCATTTCCGCCAACATGACCTCCCATGGTTACAATCAGGCCCTGGTGGAACGCCTGTACCGGGCTCTCCAGAGCAGTTCCAGTTGAAGGCCGAAACTCGTCGACAACCCGTCCGAGCCGATGAGCCGGCTCGCCCCGGCGTTGTCAAAGCCAATCCGCATCTCGACTATTATACTCTATGGAAATTGAATTAAGCTTCGATACATCCGGAATCAACTGGGATATAATTGCGTCAACCCTCAAGAATGTCGGCATGGCGCATTACCCGCCCGAGGTCCATAAACGCGCCTTCGAGGCAAGCCACACTACCGTGTTCGCCTGGCACAACGGCCAATTGATAGGGTTCGGCAGAGCCATATCCGATGGTGTTTATCAGGCTGCTGTTTATGATGTTGCGGTGAGCCCTGAACATCAGGGCAGAGGGGTCGGGTCGGCTATCATAAAAACCATTCAAACCAGGCTATCGCACTGCAATTTGATACTGTATGCCTCCCCGGGCAAGGAAGGATTTTATACAACGCTTGATTTCCGTAAAATGAAAACAGGCATGGCGCACTTCAAAAACAGGGATGCTATGGCCGCAAAAGGTTTCACCGAATAATCGATTTGATTTTAGGGGCCGTTACGAAATAACCGTTACATTTTTCACCATTTCGTTACGGCCCCTTATGCCGGAAAGGTATTTCTGTGTAACGGTTATTGTTTGACGACGGCTTAGGAAAAATGTCCTGCATTGGGTATCGGCCTTCTCCTGCAACATCCCAGAAACCGCAGGAATCTATCGATTCAACGGTTGTTTTTACCAAGTGATTTTACAGTTATTTAGAGATAGGAATCAAAGCTTGCAATCGTTGCTATAAATCAACTCTCACCCCCTCGATCCAAGCAAGGAAGTTAATCTGCTGTACCGGATTTTTGCAAAGGATATGGTTGCATACAACCTGTCATAAAAAATATTTGGAAACCACACAAACACATGGATATCCTCCTGAATGAAATCGAGATCAGGGTACTTGGCAGTCTGATGGAAAAGGAACTGGCCACTCCTGAATACTACCCCCTGTCGCTGAATGCCCTCACGAACGCCTGCAATCAGAAATCGAACCGATCTCCGGTTCTTTCCTTGAACGACAGCGATATAATTGCGGCCTTGCAGTCACTGAAGGAAAAACAGATTGTCTGCCAGAGCGACGCCAGCCGCATCCCCAAATACTGGCACAACTTTGTCAAAACCTCCAACCTGATCAGGCGCGAAGCGGCCCTGTTGTGTCTGTTGCTGCTCCGCGGCCCTCAAACCGCTGGAGAACTGCGAGCGCGCACCGAGAGGCTGTGTTCCTTCGAAAACCTGGAGGAGGTTGTCCAGGCCCTTGACAGCCTCTCGGAAATCGGCCTGGTGCTCAAACTGCCGCGACAACCAGGCCAGAAAGAACAGCGTTATGCCCACCTGCTGGCGGGTGAACCTGAAAACCTCGAACAACGCGGCGGCGGCAGGGATCAGGGCCTGAGTGCGGCAGAGACGTATCATGATCGCATAACCGAACTCGAAAATTCAGTGGCATATTTAAAAGAACAACTCGAAATGCTGAAAAATGAGCTCCTGGCTTTGAAGCAATGAAAATATTCGTAATTCTCACCCGATAAACGTCGACACAACCAGAGGAGATACTTCATGGAAGCCACTGTTCAACTCCTGAAAAAAGTCACGCTTTCGCTATCGACGGCAATTGAGCCCGGGAAATGTGATACGAGTGGCTCTCCGGTATCTTTGGCGTTTATCTATGGGGTCGACAGTGACGGACTCTGTCCGTTTGAAATCGCACTCCATGATAAACATGAAGGAGAGAAACTGACGGTCAGCGTCAAGGCCGCCGATGCCCATGCGTATTTCGGCCACCTTTTCCACCCCCTGTGTCAAATACTCGGGGGGCGGCTTCGCGATGACACGATTGAGTTGGAAATCGAAATTACCGGTGTGACCGACGCAGATAACCGGGAGGTGGTGCAGGCCGTAGCCAGGGCCTTGGCCCATGGGGGTTGCGGGACTTCCTGTGGATGCGGTTGCGGTTGTTGATCAGCGTAGGCAGAATGGCGGGATGGCCATAATACCGCTTTATTACCCACAAAAATGTCAGATAGCCCGAATAAGTGATTTTTCACGACCGGGAATGCCAATTTTTCACTCAATGTTTTCCAGATATTTCTGCGATCACCATGAACAGACGACAGATGAATTTTGAAGAAAGTGCGGCGCTGTTGACTCGTTACGGCATTGTGGCAGATGGCCGTCAGGTGTACTCCATAGCCGAAGCGGAAGGTGCGGCCGAGGAGATGGGATATCCGGTTGCGGTGAAGCCCGTTTCAGAGAAGATCATCCATAAATCGGATGAAGGGACGGTGTTTTTGAACATTCACGACAAATCACAGCTGAAAAACGCATGCCTCGCCATTGAAGAAAAAATCGACGGTTTTTCCAGAGAAACCAAAGAAGGGCTTCTCGTTCAGAGGATGGCGGAACAAGGGTTCGAACTGCTCATCGGCGCTAAACGGGACCCCGGCTTCGGCCCGGTAACCATGATCGGCATCGGGGGAATATTTGTCGAGCTCTATTCCGATGCCGCCATGGGCATCGGGATCCTCACCCGGCAGGACGTGGAACGCATGCTGACGACCACCCGGGTCGGCAGGATCCTTGGCGGATTCAGGGGACAACGCTACGACCGGGACAGAATCGTCGATCTGACCGTCAACATTTCCAGACTCATGGCGGAGAATCCGGATATCTGCGAACTCGATCTGAACCCCGTCATCGTGTACGAGGAAGGCTGTGCGATTGTTGATGCCAGGCTCATCCGTGATGGGAACATCGTCAAACCGATGGCGGAGGATATCAGGCCGTGGAAACAGCAAAGCATCGATGCCATCTTCAACGCCGAATCGGTTGCGGTGATCGGTGCATCCCGTCCGGGCACCCAGGGCGGTGTCATCTTGAAAAATTGCATGAAGATCAGGAATCTCTATCCGATTCACCCGAAACTGACGAAGATTCACGGCCTGCCCTGCTACCCCTCCCTGAAGGATCTCCCTCAAATTCCTGAAGTTGCCGTTTTTGCAGTAAGTTCCGAAAAGACAGTGAGCATCTTCGAGGAGTTCTGCCGATTGGGAGGAAAAGGCGCCATCATCTTCAGCGATGGATTTGCCGAAATGGGCCGGAACGATCTCGAGCAGCAACTGGTCGAGATCAGTGAAAGATATAAGGTCGCCTTTATCGGTCCAAACTGCATGGGCGTCATCGACAACTTCACCGGCCTCAACACCAATTACATCCCTGAACAACGATCGGTGCCGGTGCCGCAGTCCAATTGCGTCGGTGTTATTTCCCAGAGCGGAGGCATCGGCCTCGAACTGCTGGAGATGTTCAGCGCCGACAGGCAGAACCTGGGGAAGTGGGTTTCCATCGGCAACGCCGCCAGCGCCGGAGTCCCCGAAATTCTGGCACACATGGGAGCTGATCCGAAAATCAAAATCGTCGCCATCTATCTGGAAGGGGTCGCCGACGGTCTGAAACTGATGCAGATCGGCCGGGAAGTCGCGAACAAGAAACCGGTCCTGATCATCAAAGGCGGCACCGGCGGCGGGGCCGAGGCAGCGCTCTCCCACACGGCCTCCCTGGCCGGCAGTCACGAGGCCTTCAAGGCCTGCTGTGAGCAGGCCGGCTTTTACCTGGTCGATGAGCTCACCGAAGACCCCAAGATCCTGGTCAATGTGCTGTCCATCCTGACAAGCCAGCCGCAGACGTCCAACAACCGGATCGCCGTGGTCAGTGTCGGTGGCGGAGCCGGCATCCTCCTTGCCGATCAGGTCACTGAAGAAGGAATGGTGCTTGCGGAATTCGCCCCCGGGACCAGAAGCCGGATGAAGGCCTTGATCGAGAAAAATCTTAAACCGGAACAGCAGAGTCTCAGCGAAACGATCTTGAAAAATGTGGGCAACAACCCCATTGACCTCTTCGGCAACTGCGACGATGACCGACTGTTGGAATCGATCAGGATTATCGATCAGGATCCCAATACGGACGTGATTGTGGCAGCCATCTACCTCCAGGTGCCGCTGTTGTCGGAATACCTGCCTGAACGACTGGTGGAACTGAAAGAGGAGCTGACGAAACCGCTCATCATCTCCCCGCGAGGTTTTTCAGCATATGTCGACCGGTGCAGGACCTATATGGCCAACAAAAAACTCCACACCTATACTGTTCCCATGATGAAGCCGTTGAGCATCGCCATTGAGATCTGGAAGCATTACGGACATTCGTTCCTTCAATGAGCGATCATTTTCGGCGTTGCACACTCCGCCGGCAACCGGAAGGAGGCTGCCAAGACCGACAGCCGGACCGATGCGGCACCGCTTCAGCGGCGAAGGTCGCTACCGTTTGGCCAGCAACGCCCAAAGGCCGGCAGCGGTAAGCAGGGATCCTCCGCTCAGGTTGAAGCGACGCTGCACCCGTGAGGAAGACATGATCCTGCGGGCGGTGGTTGCGAACAGCGAGTAGCACGCGGCATTGATCATCGCCAGCGTGACGAAGGTGACCGACAAAATCAGCAGCTGGCGCGCGGCGTCGGCCCTGGGAGTGACGAATTGCGGCAGAAAGGCGACGAAGAACATGATCCCCTTGGGATTCAAGGCGGTGACCAGATAGGTGTTGACGAAAAGCGCCCAGCGTGAGACCGGCACGGTTCGCGAGCTGACAACGACCGGGGAACCCCCGGCACGGAGAAGTCTGATCCCCAGCCAGAGCAGGTACAGGCCGCCGACCCATTTGATCACCGTGAACCACAAGGCCGATGCCGCCAGCAGGGTGCCGAGCCCGAAGATCGAGAGCATCAATGCCGTGGAGTCGCCAAGCGCCACCGCTGCCACGAGAGGTATATTCGCTCGTCGGCCATGGGCCACCGAGTAGCTGACCACGGTGAGAATGGTGGGGCCGGGAATCACCAGGAGGATGACGGAGGCGGCGACGAAGGCGAGCCACAGTTCAATGGACATCGGTTCTCTCTTTCAGACAAGGCTTCAAGTGGTGTTTGGGGAGGAGTGAAAAGTGCTCCGGTTCCGATCCCGTTCGCCAGGCATTCAAACGGCCCGGATGCTGCCGGCTGGGGAAACAGCATGATCGCTTGAACAGCAACGATCGGCAGTGCCTGCATCGCCATCGTGACGTTCGATCCCGGGTTGTATAATCGGGGGATGTCATTATCTTCTGGGGGAGTAATGTGCAGGACCGCCCCGGCCAACGTTTATTGAACGAGCGAATTGATATCACAATGAATGCATCGAAAAGAACCTCACTCCTCTGTCCCAATTGCCGAACGTTGGTCAGCCGCTCCGCACCCGTCTGTCCATCCTGCGGCATGAAAAATCCCGGTTCGATCTGGAAGGATAACATATTTACCCGGGGTGCCGGGGGCGAAAATGGAATTCTGCGGACGATTCTCATCGCCAATATTGCCATGTTCGTGCTGTCGGTGGTGATCGACCTGCGCCCCGCGGCCCTGTCCGGCAGCCCGTTCAATTTTCTCTCGCCCAGCAGCGAGAGCCTGCTGGTGCTCGGTTCCACCGGGACGATACCGCTGCTGCAACTCAATCGCTGGTGGACCCTGATTTCGGCCAGTTACCTGCATGGCAGTCTGTTGCATATCGTCTTCAACATGATCGCCCTGCACCAGCTCGGCCCCCTGATCATCCGGGAATACGGCAGGGACCGGATGCTCGCCATCTACACCCTGAGCGGGATCGGCGGCTATCTGATTTCGGCCCTGTTCGGCGTGCGCTTCACCATCGGCGCCTCGGCGGCGGTCTGCGGGTTGATCGGGGCGGCGCTGTATTACGGCAAAAGCCGGGGCGGCGCCTACGGCGATGCGGTCTACAGCCAGATCGGCGGCTGGGCCCTGGGGATCTTCATCTTTGGCTTCATGGTTCCCGGGATCAATAACTTCGGTCATGCGGGCGGCATGCTGACCGGCGCGCTGGCAGGCTACCTGCTCGGCTATCGGGACCGGTCCCGGGACAACTTCGGGCACAAGGTGTTGAGCATGGCCTGCGTCGTCGGCACCGTCATCGTGCTGATCTGGTCGGTCATCAACGGTATATTTTTTCTGCTCGCCTGAAGGTTTTTCTCTGCTCCGACAACGGCAATTCGCAAACTCCGGCAAGGGTCGCCAGCGTCATTCACCCGTGGCCCATCGGTTCTCATGCCGGTGTGATCAGCCCCGCCGGGGGAACGGCACGGCGGGACATTTCCGGACATTCACTCGTGCCGCAGGGCATCGATCGGGTTGAGGCCGGCGGCCCGGCGCGCCGGGAAGTAGCCGAAGATCACGCCGATGACGGCGGAGAACAGGAAGGACAGCAGATTGATGCCGGGGTCGAACAGGTAGGGCACGTTCATCAGCCCGGCGAGCAGAATCGAGGCCACGGTGGCCAGGGCGATGCCGATCAGCCCGCCGAGGCTCGACAGGACCACCGCCTCGATCAGGAACTGCAGCAGCACCTCCCGTTCCAGGGCGCCGATGGCCAGGCGGATGCCGATCTCGCGGGTGCGCTCGGTGACCGACACCAGCATGATGTTCATGATACCGATACCGCCGACCAGCAGGCTCACCGCCGCCACCGCGGCGAGCAGCATGGTGAGGATCTTGGTGGTGCTGGTCAGGGTCTCGGCAATCTGCCGGGTGTCCATCACCCGGAAGTCGTCGTCCTCGTTTTCACCGATCTTGCGCCGCTCGCGCATCAGGTCGAGGAGCTGCTCCTTGACCGCGTCGATCGAGACACCATCCCTCACCGAGATCGTCAGCCGGTTGATATCCTGACTGCCGCTGAGCCGCCGCTGCACGGTGCGCAGCGGCATCACCACGGTGTCGTCCTGGTCGGATCCCATCGACGACTGGCCCTTGGCCTTCAGCAGGCCGATCACCTCGCAGGCGAACTGCTTGATGCGGATCTCGCTGCCGACCGGGTTCTGCCGGCCGAACAGCTTGTCGCGCACGGTGTCGCCGATCACGCACACCGCCTTGCCCGCCCGTTCCTCGGTCTCGGTAAAACTGCGGCCGGTGGCGATCTGCCAGTTCCCGGCCTCGAAATAGTCGTTCGAGCTGCCGGTAACCGAGGTCGACCAGTTGTTGGCCTGGTACACCGCAGTCGCCGCCTTGGTCACGAGCGGCGCCACCAGCCTGGCGCCGGGTATCTGGTTGCGGACCGCCTCGACGTCGGCGCTCTTGAAGGGCGCCCCGGGTTCGGCGCCGGGACCGAAGCGCTGCCCCGGCATCACCATCAGCAGGTTGCTGCCCATGCTGGAGATCTGGTCGGACACGGAGCGGGTGGCGCCGTTGCCCAGGGTAACCATGGTGATGACGGCGGCCACCCCGATGACGATGCCGAGGATCGTCAGGAAAGACCGCATCAGGTTGCGCCGGATCGCCCGCAGGGCCAGCAGCAGCGTATTCCACAGCATCAGCCGGCCTCCCCCTGGCGGCAGTCGGTTTCCACCCGGCCGTCGACGAAGCGGATGACGCGGTTGGCGTAGGCCGCCATGTCGGGCTCGTGGGTGACCATCAGCACGGTGATCCCCTGTTCACGGTTGAAATTGCCGACCAGGTCCATGATTTCCCGACTGGTGGCGCTATCGAGGTTGCCGGTCGGTTCATCGGCCAGCAGCACGGCCGGCCGGGTGACGATGGCCCGGGCGATGGCTACCCGCTGCTGCTGCCCGCCGGACAGCTCGGCCGGGGTATGGTGCTCCCAGCCCTGCAGGCCGACCTGTTCCAGGGCCCGGCGGGCCGCGGCATGGCGAATGGCGGCGGGTTCGCCGCGGTAGATCAGCGGCAGCTCGATGTTTTCGAGCGCGGTGGTGCGCGCCAGGAGGTTGAAGCCCTGGAAGACGAAACCGAGGAAATTGCGCCGCAGCAGCGCCCTCTCATTGCGCGACAAGCGTTCAACATGAACGCCCTGGAACTGGTAACTGCCGCTGGTCGGGGTGTCGAGACAGCCGAGGATGTTCATCGTCGTCGACTTGCCGGAGCCGCTCGGCCCCATGACGGCGACAAAATCACCGGCCTCAACGGCAAGCTCGATCCCCTTCAGGGCCTGGAAGGCAGCCTGGCCGATCCCGTAGGTCTTGGTGATGCCGGTCAGCCGGATGAGGGCCGCATCGCTCATGGCTGCACGCCCGAGGCCTCGGTGATCACCAGCATCCCGGCCTTGAGGTCTCCGGCGGTGATCTCGGTCAGGCGGCCATTGGTGGCCCCGGTCGTGACCTCCACCGCTGCCGGTTGGCCGTCCTGCAGCACCCAGACGCGCGGCACGCCGCTGGTGGCCTTGCTCTGGACCTTGGCCGCCTGGCGCGGCGGCCGCGGCCTCAGGGCGCTCATCACGCTGCCGCCGGATTTTTTCTGTTTGCCGGCGGTCGTCGCCGGCGGACTGAAGCGCAGCGCCGCGTTCGGTACCAGCAGGGCATTATCCCGGGTCAGGGTGGTGATCTCGGCGGTGCCGGTCATGCCCGGCCGCAGGCTGAGATCGTCGTTTCCCACCTCGAGCACGGTGAGGTAGGAAATGACCCCGTCCTCTTCCTGCGAGCCAAAGCCGACCCGGGTGATGACGGCGGCGTACTCGCGGCCGGGCCAGGCGTCAACTCCGAACACCGCCTTCTGTCCCGCCTTGACCTGGCCGACGTCGGCCTCGTCGACATCGACCTGGAGTTCCATCTTGGTCAGATCCTCGGCCAGTTGAAACAAAACCGGCGCCTGGAAGGAGGCGGCCACGGTCTGGCCGGGGTCCACCTGCCGCGACAGCACCACACCGTTGATCGGCGAGCGGATGCTGGCCTTGGCCAGATTGGTTTCGTCCGACTGCAGGTTGGCGCGCGCCTCGGTGACACTGGCATGGGCACTGGCCTCGTTGGCCTGAGCCCTCTTGAAGACGGCTTCGGCCGTATCCATTTCACTCTGTGACGGGACCTTGCCGCCTGACAACTGCGATACCTGGCGGTAGCGCGACAGCAAGGCGCCCGCCTCCGCCACCGTGGCCTGGGCCTGCAGCACCTGGGCCTCGGCCGCGGCGAGCGAGGCCCGCGATTTCGCCACCGCGTCCTGCAACTGCGACAGATCCAGCTGCGCCAGGACCTGGCCCTCCTTGACCGCATCGTTGTCGTCGACCAGTACCTTGGCGATGATGCCGGAGAGTTCGCTGCCCACATCCACCGTATTGGTCGGCTGCAGATTGCCGGTGGCCGAGACCTTGACAATCAGCGTGCCGACCTCGACCGGGGCTGTGGTGTACCGCAGCGCCGAAGCCTCGTCGCCGGCCCGCAAAAAGAGCCAGGCCGCGCCGATACCAATGATCAGCGCTCCCCCCAGCCACAACCAGCGGCGCGACGAACGCCTGGCGGAGGTGGCGCCGATCAATTGCTGCAGGGTTTTTTCCTGGTTTGCCGATGGGGTTGTAGTGTCGTTCATGGAGTATCCTTGCCGGCCTGGCGGCTCTCGCCCTGCGGCGTCCAGCCGCCGCCCAGCGCCTTGTATAAACGGATAAGAGCCAGCAGACCGTCGGTGCGGGTGCCGGCAAGACTGTCCTCGACGGTCAGCACGGAGCGTTCGGTATCGAGTACCGCCTGGAAATCGATCAACCCGGCACTGTACTGCTGCCGCGCCAGCTCTGCCGCAGTGCGCGCCGCCGCAACGGCACCGGCCAGGGCATCGCCGCGCTCACGGTTGCGCTTGAGGGCGACGAGGGCGTTTTCGACGTCCTCCAGGGCGCCGAGCACCGCCTGTTCATAGGCTACCTGGGCCTGCTCGCGCACCGCGTCCTGGATCTCGACCTGCTGCCGCAGCCGCCCGGCATTGAAGACCGGAGCGGTGATACCGGCCAGCAGCGATGTCGCGGCAGCGCCGCTGGTGCCGAGATTTTCCGCCGTCAGCGCCTCCAGGCCGATCGATCCCGACAGGTTGAAGGCGGGATAGCGCGCCGCCTCGGCCACTCCGACACGGGCGGTTTCCGCCGCCAGCGTCCGCTCCGCCGCCCGGATGTCGGGGCGCCGGCGCAGGGTGTCGGCCGGGATGCCGACCGCGATCCGGTCCGGGATAGCCGGCAGCTCCCGGGTTGCCGCCAGCCGGGGATGGACCGTGCCCGGTGGTTTGCCGAGGAGGATATCGAGGCTGTGTTCAGCCTCGGCGAGACTGGTTTCGAGGGTCGGAATCTGGGCCCGGGTCTGCTCCCGGTTGCTGCGCGCCTGTTCCACGTCCCGGCGCCCGACCAGCCCGGCCTGTTCCCGCCATTCGGTGAGCTGCAGGGTCTCGGACTGGCTGGCGAGGTTGGTGCGGGCGATGGCGAGCCGCAGTTGCAGCCCCCGGACCTCGACATAGTTGAGCGCCACTTCCGCCGCCAGGGAAACCCGGGTGTCGTCGAGATTGGCCGCCGCCGTTGCGAGATCGGCCTCGGCCGCCGCAACGCTGCGGCGGACACCGCCGAATATGTCGATCTCCCAGCTCGCATCGAGGCCGGCACTGAACAGATCGTTGGTCGTACCGCTGCCGGCCTCACTGCTCGATTGACTGCGGCGGGCACTGCCCGATGCGGTCACCTCCGGCAGACGTTCGGCGGCAGCCACCCCACGGCGGGCCCGGGCCTCACGCAGCCTGGCCTGGGCAATGCGCAGATCAGGGCTTGCCTGCACCGCCTCGGCCATCAATCCGGACAGCAGCGGATCGTCCAGCTGCCGCCACCACCGGCTCACATCACCGGGCGGGGCGGCATCCGCAACCGGATGGGCCGTCTGTTCCAGCTGACTCCAGGCCGACGGCAGGTCCGGTTGCGGTGTCGTATACTGCGGACCGACCGCGGCACAGGCCGTCAGCCCGAGGAGGAGCGGCAGGATCAGCAAACGTTTGAGATGATAGCTCTGCATGGCGATGATCAACGGGAAATTGCCCCAGCCGTGACGGCGCGGCGGAGAGGAGATGCAGGTTCAGGCCGGCTGGAATTGATCGCCGCGATCCCGGCCAGGGCAAACGTCAGCACGTGATCGGTGAAGGCCTCGAGGTCGCTGATGACATCCGGCCCCTCGGACTCCCGCCGGATCTTCTGCATCATGATCGGATGGATACACATGCTGATGATGCAGACCTCGCAGAACACGACCTGCGGGAGGGGAGTCTCCGGGCCCAGCAGCTCCTTCAACAACGCCACGGTCTTGTCGCGCAGGGGGATCATCTCCGACTCCATGACCTCCTTCAACAGGCCGGTTGGATTGATAAACTCCATCTGGGAGATGAAAAAATCGCGGTTGTCTCTGTCGGCAATCCGGGCGATCAGCGCCCTGACCTGCCCCCGCAGACGTTCCGCCGCCGGTGCGTCGGCGCCGACGCCGCCATCCTGGGGATACACCTTGCACGATGCGGCGAAGGAGTGGCGCCAGGCCTCCTGGTACAGGGCCTCCTTGCTGCCGAAATAATAATTGACGGCCGAGATATTGGCACCGGCACGGCGGCATATCTCCGCCACCGTCGCATCGCGAAAGCCTTTGTCGACAAAGACATCGCTCGCCGCAGTCAGCAGTTTTTCCCTCGTTCCGCCTGATTTTTTTCTGCCCATGACACCTCGACCCCACAAAACGTATTTTTAAATTGTATTTTTAAAATATTCATTTGAATTCGTCAAGAATGATTTTCCTCGGCGCCGGATTTTCGCTGCGCTGTCTTCCACCCTCCGCAACCGGCCTGACCACAGGTGGTCGACGCCGGCCATGGCCCCTTCCCCGTCCGCGACTGCAAGCGGCCCTGTCGTCCATCGGCGGGACGAGGGCCATGTTCTCCGCAGGGACTGTTTCCAGGGAACCAGGTCGGCGCAGATTCCACGCAGAGTGACAACTCATGTTTTCACTCCAGTGACAACCTGTGTTATCATATAGTAACTCCAGGATGCGGCGCCGGCACACCTGAACAGGACAACTGTCCGTATTGTAACAACATTAAAATATTGAACAGTTGGCACATGTTTTGATTCAGCACAATGCACAGCCATCAAACGAGGATTCAGGCACTGGCGAGGTCTGCCGCTCCGCCCCTATCGGAAGTTGTCGCGCAACGGGTGATAATCAGCACATCTCGCTTCCCGGCCGGGTGACGAACCGTGCCGGTGACGAGGCAATCGGGACAAGGTCATGCATCTTCCAAAACCTCACCGGATCCACACCAAATTCATCGCCGGCCTGATGCTGGCCGCCATCCTCCTCGGCATCGCCACTTCCCTCGGCTTCTATCTGCATATGCGCAACGTGCTGGAACAGGAGGTGCGGGACAAGGCCAGGATCATCCTCACCCATGTCGATTCCGTGCAGCGCTATGTCCGCGACGTCCTGCGGCCGACGATGTACCAGCGTCTGCCCGCCGCCTTTGTCATCCAGGCCATGTCCTCGTCCTATATCTCCCGCCGGATCATGTCCTCCTTCAACGTGCCGCAGGATGGCACCATCTTCCGCCGAGTCGCCATCGGCGCCCGCAATCCCGATTACGAGGCCAACGACCACGAACGCGAACTGATCGGATACTTCCGCACTAACAGCACGCGGGAGATGTGGCAGGGATACCGCCTCATCGACGGCGAAAAATACTACCTGATGGTTCGTCCCGTCCGCTTCGAGCAGGGTTGCATGTACTGCCACGGCCGCCCCCAGGATGCGCCCGCCGAACTGCTCAAACTGTACGGCGACCGCGGGTTCGGCAAACACGAGGGGGATATCGCCGGCGTCGATTTCGTCGGCATCTCGGTGCACGGCAGCGTCGGCCGGATAGAGCGGACCATCTTCACCTACTTCGCTTTCTTCGCCCTGGTGGTGCTCCTGGTCTTTTTCACCGCCAACGTCCTCTTCAAGGTGCTGGTGGTCAACAACCTCAAACGGCTCAATTCGATATTCCGCCGCAACATCACCGACGCCCGGGGAGAGGCCCTGCTCCACCAACTCGAACAGGGCGACGAGATCGAGGAACTGGTCGACGGCATGGAGCAGATGAGCGAGCACCTGTTCGTGGCCAGGGGCCAGCTGCAGAATTATGCCGAGAACCTGCGGCGGATGGTCGACGAGCGCACGGATGCCCTGACCCGCGAGGTGGAGGCGCGGCGGGCCGATGTTCATCTGTTCGTCCGTCTGCTCGAGGACATGCACCGCAGCCGCTTTCGGGCCGAACTCTGGCGGCTGGCCCTGCCTCGGGTCTGCAGCCGGTTCGCGGCCGAACGGATCGCCTATCTGTGCACCATGGGATCGCAGAGCTCCTTTGTCTGGCCCGAAACGGCGAAGATGCCCGACCGGCCCGACAATTTCGTCGAGGTCCTGACCGGCGGCGCCTGTGTCGCCAGGGACAGCAGCATCTTCGTGCCCGTCGAGTCGAGCACCGGCAACGCCGAAGGACTGCTGATCCTGCAGTGGCGGACCGAGGCCGAAGCCGCGCTGCATGACCGGGGTATCCTCCAGGCCCTGGGCCGGCAGCTGGGGATTGCCGCCGAGAACCTGTCGGCCACCGACGGCCTGTTCCGCCAGATGAACATCCTCGCAACCATCGTCGAGGGCATCTCCGATCCCCTGGTGCTGATGGATTCCGGCTGCGCCGTGCTGACCGCCAACCAGGCGGCGAAACAGCTGACCATGGAACTGACCGGCGGCGAGCGGACCGACGGCAACGTCCTCTCCCTGTTCTTCGACATCAAGGATGCCCGGTGCCCGATCCGCGACACGATCGTCAACGGGACCGCCGATCTGCGTGAAATCAGCCTGCCGGGCGGCCGATCCTTCGCCCTGGCCCTCTATCCGGTCCACGGCCGGGACGGCGGTATCGACCAGGCGGTCGTCTACCTGCGGGAGACGACCATGGAGAAACGGATGCGGATGCAGGTCTGGCAATCCGAACGGATGGCGACGATCGGCAAGCTGACTGCCGGGCTGGCGCACGAGATCAACAATCCGCTTGGGGTTATTCTCTGTTACACCGGACTGTTGCGGCAGACAATGACCGATACGACCCAGGCCGCCGACCTCGAGATCATCGAACGGCATACGCGCCAGGCACAGCGGGTGCTGCAGGATCTGCTCAACTTCGCCCGCCCCAAGACCGCCGGCTCGGGCACCGCCGACGCCGGCGCCGTCGCCGCAGCGACGACCGAGGTTTTCTCGGTGCAGGCGGCGAAAAAAAAGGTGCGGCTGCAACTGGCTCGCCCGGATGGGCCATGCCCGGTGCACATGGGCGTCGGCGAACTGGAACAGGTGATCAGCAACCTGGTGCTCAATGCCCTCGATGCGGTCGAGGAGCAGACCGGCCTGATCCAGGTGCGGGTCTCCGCCGCCGACCAGACGATGGTCGCCATCGAGGTCGCCGACAACGGCCCGGGCGTGGCCGCTGCCGACATGCCGCATATCTTCGATCCGTTCTTCTCCACCAAGGAGATCGGGGCCGGAACCGGACTGGGACTGACCATTGTCTACGGCATGGTGACCGATGTCGGCGGCACGGTCGAGGTCGATCACTCACCCGAGCTGGGCGGGGCGCGCTTCACGGTGCGCCTGCCTGCCGCCGATCCAATCTCCGCAGAACCATCAACCGCCAAGGAGACGCCGCGATGATGACGTCCGTTCCAACACCGGCCGAAGCCGGCAGGCAGATCCCGCCGGGGATCCTCATCGTCGATGACGAGCAGGACTTCGGCCGCGGTCTGGCCCGGCTGGTGGCCGGCCATTTCGCCGACGTGCAGGTCGAGGCCGTCCCCGGCGGCAAGGCGGCACTGGGGATTCTGGCCGCACACAAGGTGCACCTGATGATCACCGACCTGAGGATGCCGGAGATGAACGGGATGCAGTTGCTGGCCGAGGCCCTCAAGCTCGACCCCGATCTCAGCATGGTGGTCCTCAGCGCCTACGGCACCATTGAAACCGCGGTGGAGGCACTGCACGCCGGGGCCT
This sequence comes from Desulfoprunum sp., assembly GCF_053613775.1. Classification (NCBI taxonomy): domain Bacteria; kingdom Pseudomonadati; phylum Thermodesulfobacteriota; class Desulfobulbia; order Desulfobulbales; family Desulfobulbaceae; genus Desulfoprunum; species Desulfoprunum sp. The sequence continues at coordinate 79,928 of NZ_JBSHXH010000007.1, read as the reverse complement.
ATGATTTTCTCACCAAACCGATCGAGCCGGAGCAGCTGTTCCGGGTGGTGGCCAAAGGACTCGAGCGGGCTCGCCTGCTGGAGGAGAACAACCGCCTCCGCCGGATCCTGTCCCGGCAGAATCCGCAGAGCGAGCTGATCGGCGAGGGGGCGGCGATGCGCAGGCTGCGGCAGACCATCGCCGCCGTCGCCCGGTCCGACTACACGGTGCTGATCCGGGGAGAATCCGGTACCGGCAAGGAGCTGGCGGCCCGCTTGATCCACCAGATCGGAACCAGGGCCGACAAGCCGTTTGTGGCCGTCAACTGCCCCTCGATTCCGGAAAATCTGCTGGAAAGCGAGCTTTTCGGCTACATCAGAGGCGCCTTCACCGGGGCCGACCGCGACCACCGGGGCCTGTTCTCCGCCGCCGACCGCGGCACCATCCATCTCGATGAGATCGGCGACATCAGCCCCACCGTCCAGACCAAACTGCTGCGCTGCCTGCAGAGCGGCGAGATCCGCCCGGTCGGCGCCAGCGACACGCAGACCGTCGATGTCCGGGTCATCGCCTCGACCAACCAGGACCTGGAGGCCTGCCTCAGCACCAAGCGCTTTCGCGAGGACCTGTACTATCGCCTCAATGTGCTGACCCTGACCATGCCGACGCTGCGGGAACGCCCCGAGGACGTCCCCCTGCTGGCGCGCTATTTTCTCCATCAGGCCTGCGACAGGATGGGCCTGGTCGACAAGAAAATGACGGCGGAGGTACTGCAGTGGCTGTCGGCCTGCCCCTGGCCGGGCAATGTTCGGGAATTGCAGAGTTTTGTCCGCCGGCTGACGGTGTTCTGTTCCGGCGAGCGGATCGACATGCAGCTGGTGCACACCGTGCTTGAGGGTGGACCCCGTACCGAAACCGTCCAGGGCCGCACAGGCCGCCCCAAATCAGCGCCGGTGGCCTACAAGGAGGCCAAGGCCGAGGTGGTCAACGCCTTCACCCAGGAATATATCCACGATCTGCTGACGCTGACCCGGGGCAATGTCACCGAGGCGGCGCGGATCTCGGGTCTGTCGCGGGTCGCCCTGCAGAAGATCCTGGCCCGGATGGGCGAAAACGCCGCCACGTTCCGCGCCGCCGGTCCGTCTTGACCAGGCATGCGGAGCAGGAGGGACAGGGCGATGGAGCAACGATCAGTCTACGGCGACAATCCGTGAAAACCATTGGGGATTTTCACGGCAATCCATAACAACCCTGAAAAGGAGAGCGTATGGCACAGGATATCACCCACAACACATCGGGAGAGGGAGGAGGCTGGATCAGCGAGGACTGGCTGGCGCTGATTCTCGGCCTCGTCATTTTCGGAATCAGTCTGTTCTCGTTCAAGGGGGTCGATCTGCTCGGCTGGGGGGCCAAGGCCGGCGTCTGGATCGAGCCGGGCAAGGCGATCACCGCGATCTCCAGCAAGTACCAGACCGTCGCCGGCGAGATCACCAGGATCGACGGCCAGAAGATCACGGTCAAGAAAAAGGACGGCAAGACGGCGACCGCCACGGTCGAGGGGGATGTCTCCCAGTACCAGGTCGGTCAGCAGTTCGAGAAGAAGGGCATGTCGTCGACCATGTCCCTGGTCCTCACCTACCTCTTCGCCCTGGCGATCATGACCATGGGTGCGGTCGCCCTCGGCGCCAACGTGCCGCGGTTCATGATCGGCTTCACCCTGGCCTTCTGGCTCAGCTACCTCTGCTGGTTCATGGGCCATTTCGCCTACATCGCCGCCACCAAGGAGCAGACGGTGAAATTCGGCATCCCCTGGGCGATGAGCATGAGCGGCGAGTTCGGCTTCATCCTCGCCCTGATCCTCGGCCTGATCATCGGCAACTTCTTCCCCGGACTGGCCAACCTGATGAAGGAGGCGGCCCGGCCGGAGCTGTACATCAAGACCGGTATCGTCATCATGGGCGCCGGCCTCGGCATCAAGGCCGCCGAGTCCTTCGGCCTGGCCTCGAACATCATGTTCCGGGGCTTCTGCGCCATCGTCGAGGCCTACCTGATCTACTGGGCGGTCGTCTACTACATCGCCCGCAAATATTTCAAGTTCAGCCGTGAGTGGTCGGCGCCGCTGGCCTCCGGCATCTCGATCTGCGGCGTTTCAGCCGCCATCGCCACCGGCGGCGCCATCCGCGCCCGGCCGATCGTGCCGATCATGGTCTCGTCGCTGGTCGTCATCTTCGTCGCCGTGGAGATGGTCATCCTGCCCTTCCTGGCCAAGTTCTTCCTGTGGACCGAACCGCTGGTCGCCGGCGCCTGGATGGGCCTGGCGGTCAAGTCCGACGGCGGCGCCATCGCCTCCGGCGCGATAACCGACGCCCTGATCCGGGCCCAGGCCCTGGATGCGGCCGGCATCAACTACGCCGAGGGCTGGATCACGATGACCGCCACCACGGTGAAGATGTTCATCGATATCTTCATCGGCGTCTGGGCCTTTCTGCTGGCCTACATCTGGTGCGCCAAGATCGACGTCAAGCCCGGCCAGAAAGTCGACGCCGCCGAGATCTGGCATCGCTTCCCGAAGTTCGTCATCGGCTACGTGCTGACCTTCGCCATCCTGGTGGCGATCTGCTGGCCGGCGGCCAAGATCATGGGTCCGGCCGAGAAGGAGCTGGCTGAACTGAAGGCCTCGCAGGTCTCCATCGAAACGAAGATGAAGGCGACCACCGACACCGCCGCCCTGGCCGGTCTGCAGCAGGATCTGGACGGGGTCATGGCCCAGCAGAAAACGGTGGGCGAAAAGACCAAGGAACCCAAGAGCTTCCTCGGCAAGGCCAAATCGGCCAGCAGCCAGGGCGATGTATTCAGGGGACTGTTCTTCCTCCTCTGCTTCTTTACCATCGGCCTGGTGTCCAATTTCAAGAAATTGATGGAGGAGGGACTCGGCAAGCTGGCGGCAGTCTACTGCATCAGCCTGTTCGGCTTCATCATCTGGGTCGGCCTCTTCATCTCGTGGCTCTTTTTCCATGGCGTCAAACCGCCAACCATCTAGCAAGGAGAAGTGGATATGGAACAGAAACAACAGCCCAAACTGGCTGAGGAAATGAAAAAAATGGAGTATGAACCGCTGCTGCCGGCGGAGTTGTCCCTGATAAAATGGAGTATCGGCATCGGCGTCGGTTCGCTGTTCATTCTCTACTTCCTGAGTAAATGGCTGTTCCCGGGCGGGCATTGATCGGGGTCGAGTTCACTCAAACCGCGAGGCCGAGATCCGCATGACCGCCAATGCCTGGCGGTATTCCGCGAGGCGCTGCTGCCAGATCGGCAGCGCCTCGACATCGTCCCGCCATCTCGCCATCTCCCGTTCATCGATGGCCAGATGCCCGCCGGCCGCCGCCGCTGCCTCCGGGTAGTCGCAGCCGAAATGCTGCCGCCGCTGCTTCAACTTCTTCTCGATCTTCTCCACCACCTGCTCGCAGTGCTTGACCTCGCGGGCTATGGATATCTCGTATTCATCGGTATGCATGATCGTGTATCCAACCTCTTGGGTACAATGATATACTGAAGCGACTCAGAACGGAGAGCTATCTCCGCGCCCGGACGTTACAATTCCCCTGTTGCCCCGCCGCCAAGCGCGCCCGGATCATGATTGAAGGCTCTCAACCGCGGTGTCGGCTGCGATCCGGCAGAGGGCGCCCCTCTCATTCTCCCGCCAGGCCGGGGATGACCGCGGCCAGGGCCTCCGTAATGCTGCTGACGAACACGAACTCCATGCCCGCCTTGACATACTCGGGCAGCCCCTGCAGGTCCTGCTGGTTGTCGGCGGGCAGGACGATGCGGTGGATCTCGGAGCGTCTGGCGGCCAGCACCTTTTCCTTGATGCCGCCCACCGGCAGGACCAGCCCGCTGAGGGTGATCTCACCCGTCATCGCGGTATCGCTGCGGGTCTCCAGGCCACTGTAGAGCGAGGCCAGCGCCGCCACCATCGTCACCCCGGCCGAGGGGCCGTCCTTGGGAATGGCGCCGGCCGGGACATGGATGTGCACGGCTCCCGGGGGGATCGCCAGCCGGTACTGTTCGCTGCGGGCATGGAGGAAACTGTTGGCCGCCATCGCCGATTCCTTCATCACCTCGCCGAGATGGCCGGTGAGGATGATGTTCTTCTCGTCGGGCAGGTTGATGGCCTCGACATAGAGCACGTCGCCCCCCGCCTCGGTCCAGGCCAGTCCGGTAGCCACGCCCGGCGGCAGCCGGCGGCGCAGTTTCTCGACGAAGAAGCGCTCGGGCCCCAGCATCTCCGGCAGATCCTCCCTGGCGATCGTCACCGGCTCGGTGATCGCCTCGGCAAACCGGATCGCCACCTTGCGGGCCAGCTTGCCGATCATCCGCTCCAGCTCGCGGACCCCGGCCTCCCGGGTATAGCGCTGGATCACGGTGGAGATGATCTCGTCGGGGACAGAGAACTGGTCCGCGGTCAGGCCGGCCTCCGACCGCCGCCTGGGGATGAGGTACTGCCTGGCAATCTCTTTTTTCTCCTCCTCCCCGTACCCCGAAATCTGCAGGATCTCCATCCGGTCGAGCAGGGGGCGGGGAATGGTGTCCACCGTATTGGCGGTGACGATGAAAAAGACCCGCGACAGGTCGAACGGCAGATCGACATAGTTGTCGCGGAAGGTGCTGTTCTGGGCCGGGTCGAGGATTTCCATCAGCGCCGCGGCCGGATCGCCGCGAAAATCCCGGCCGAGCTTGTCGACCTCGTCGAGCATGATCAGGGGGTTGCGCACCCCAGTGCGCCGCAGCGCCTGGATGATCCGTCCCGGCATGGCCCCGATATAGGTACGCCGATGGCCCCGCAGCTCCGCTTCATCCGACATCCCGCCGAGACTGAAGCGTTCGAATTTCCGCCCCAGCGACCGGGCGATCGACTGGCCCAGGGAGGTCTTCCCCACCCCGGGGGGCCCGACGAAGCAGATGATCGGCGATTTCGCTTCCGGGTTCAGCTTCATCACCGCCAGCTGCTCGATGATCCGCTCCTTGACATCCTTCAGGCTGTAGTGATCCTCATCCAGCACCGTGCGGGCGTTGCTCAGGTCGAGGTTGTCCTCGGACGCCGCATCCCAGGGGAGATCGAGCACGAGATCCATATGCGACCGGGCCACCTGATATTCAGGGGAGCTCATCGGGATCTGCTGCAGGCGGTGCAGTTCCTTCTCCACCTCGTCGTGAATGGCGGCGGGCATCCGGCAGTCCTCGAATTTCTGCTGCAACACGGCGAATTCGGTCTCCGCCGGACTGGATTCCCCCAGTTCCCTGCGAATGGCCTCCATCTGCTCGCGCAGGATGTACTCACGCTGGTTCTTCGAGATCTTTGACTGGGCCTTGTCGGATATATTCTTCCGCACCTCGAGGATCTGGATCTCGTGATGGAGGTGCTCTTCCAGCAGATGCATGGCCACGCTGAGACTCGAGGCCTCGAGCAGGGCCTGGTTGCGTTCCACGGGCAGGACCAGCATCTGCACCAGCGGATAGATGATATGGCTGAAATCGGCCCCGGGCCGCACGAGCTCCGGGATATTGAGATCGATGTTGGGGTGGGCGAGGCTGAAATACCGCTTGGCCAGATCCAGGGTCTCCCTGACCATCGCCTCGGTCACGATATCGCGGTCCTGGGACATCGGGATGGTGCGGACCCGGGCCACGAGGTGGGTCAACCGGGAAACGATATCGGTGATTTCGATGCGCTCGATCCCCTGCAGAAACACCTGGACCGTGTCGTCCGCACGAGCCAGAAGGCGGACGGTACTCGAGGTGCCGACGGCATAGAGGTTCTCCAGCCCGGGGTTATCATTCTGCGGGTCCCGCAACGCGAAGATCGCCAGGGTCTTGTCTTCCCGGCTGAGGGCATGATCGATCGCCGCCACGGAACGAGGATGGTCGGCGACATACGGGACGATGACATACGGGAAGACAATGGTATTTTTTACCGGCAGGACCGGCAGTTCATAGGTACGGCTCGAATCATCCATAATCCCTGCAAACCTCAATCAGTCGAATGTTTCGTATTGCTGCAGCTTCCGTGAGGGCAAGCCTCCTTCGATCATCCCACCACTACCCCCGGGACCCTGGCCAAACCCCCGCCAGCGACGTCGCCGCCGCCTCTCCATCCACGCCGCACCTGGCATCATCGGCCTCCCCCATCGCGAAGAGGGGGGAACTCGACTGCAATTACGCTATCCTCACGCTGCTTGCCTTGGGGCCTTTGTCGCCGTCTTCCTCGTGAAACTGGACCGCAGCGCCGACGCTCAGGGTGTCGAAATCGGCGTTGAGCACACTGTTGCGGTGAAAGTAGATCTCCCGGTCGTCGGGAGTGGTGATCAGGCCGTAATCTTCCATTGGATAGAGATGGGAGATCCTGCCGCAGGGCGTCTCCTCGTGGATCTTGACCTCGCCCTTGCGCCGGGATGTAAACTGGTCGATCTTGCGTTCAGCTGCGGCAAAGGCATCGCGCAGGGCCACATAGGGATCCTGGTGGGCCTGATTCCTGGCGTCCGGTTCCCGGTTGACCTCCAGCTTGCCCTCGGGCAAGGTGATATCGATGCGTAACTTGTACAGGCCACCCTTCTGGTGATGCAGCATCGGGGCCTCGACCACCACCCGGCAACTGATGATACCGGGATAATGCCGGTTCAGCTTGTCAACCCGTTTGCGGATTTCGGCATCAAGGGCCTCTGATTTGTCCGTGTTCCGAAATGTAATCTGTAACGGTACCTGCATGGATTACCTCATTAATTTTCCATGGTATTTATGTTCGATCACCGCCTCCGGCGCTTCCTCTTTTCTTCAGTTGTCGGCACCTCCGGCACCGCCCGCCGGTTCCGCCTCAAGGCAAATATAATAATCATTGGATTTTATGCCATTGCCGGAAAAACGGTCGGTCTCCGGCAACCATCTCCGACGGGAATGAAGCTCTATGACGGTGATATCACGGTTGATGGCCGATGATCAAATGGGGAGACCCCGGCAGGCGGCTGATCAGGAGGGAAGAGATGACATGAAGAGCGACTGGCAAACCGATGCGACGGCACGTGATGCAATGGGCTGGAGGCCGGGACGGCACCGGCCAGCCCCCGGGGAGCGCGGCTCGGCGCCGAGGGCGTTGCTCACATCCGGACCAGCGTATACTCCCGGCTGCCGAAACCAATCTCGCCGGCGTAATCGAGCTGGAACCGGTAGGGAATGTCGTACGCCAGCTGCGGCAGCGTTTTCCCGGCCCGTTCCTCCACCAGATCGAGCGATGCCGCATCCAGCGCCACCGCATCCCGGGACACCAGGATGCCGATATCCGGGACAATCTTCTTGAACGTGTGTCCCATGCAGTCACAGTCCTTGGAGATCCGGGTCAGGACGTTGACGAACAGGCTTTTCTCCGGGAACAGGGAGCAGATTCCCAGTGCATGCTCGACGATTTTCTTCTGCAGATCCTCGTAGGTCGCCCCCCAGTCGAATTTCACCGCATCGAAGCGGCACATCGCCAGGCATTCGCCGCAGCCGATGCACCTGCCGCTGTCGATCGCAGCTTTTTTGTCCTCAAGGACAATGGCCTCCTGCGGGCACCACCGGATGCAGGTGCCGCAACCGGTGCATTTCTTTTTGACGATCTTCGGCTTGGCCGTCGAATGCTGTGCCAGCTTGCCCTTGCGGCTGGCGCAGCCCATGCCGATGTTTTTCAGGGTGGCGCCGAAACCGGCGGCGAGATGGCCGGTGAAGTGGGAGACGACGACCAGGGCATTGCATTCGGCGAACAGGGCGGCGAGATGGACCGACGAATAGATCCTGCCCTCGATCGGGACGATGCATTCCTCGTCGCCGAACAGGCCGTCGGCCATGATGATCGGCAAGCCGGTCGCAGCCGGGGTGAAGCCCTGGCCGTGGGCATGGGCGATATGCCGGATGGCATCGCTCCGATTGCCTTTGTACAGGGTCGAGGTCTCGGTGAGAAACGGCATCCCGCCCCGGCTCCTGATAGCTTCTCCGAGCATCTTCAGGTAGAGCGGACGGACGTATCCCAGCTTTTTCGATTCGCCGAAATGGGTCTTGACGGCGGTGATATCCTGGTCGGCAATGCAGTCGAGCAGGTCTTCCGCCTCGATCAGAGCGTTGAGCCGGCTGCACAGCGATCGATCCGGTTCGTTTCTGGTTGCCTCGATCAAGCATACCTTTTCACTCATACAATCCCATTGGGGTTGGTGAACCGTCCATGCGCGGGACGGGAAAAATGGATTCCTGCCCCCCGTCGCCCGTCTTCAGAAAAAAACACTGGATCTCTGCTATTCGACAGACCTCAGGCCGAGATTTTTGGTATAAAGAGAAGGACCGCGTTGCGATGCCGACTCCAGTGTGTCAGCTGATCGGAATACCACTGCAGCCCGGTTGAAGTTCCACTGAAACAGCAACAGATCATCCCCTCTCCGGTATCCTCGGCATGTGAGATCCAGAGAGGCAGAAACCGTACCGAACCGGAGGCAACAACAGACCATGAATACCAGCATCCTGCAGCAGGCGCCAGACGAACCCGACCTCTCCAGCCGCTACCTCTTCTATCTCCATGGCCTGATCGTCGAAGAGGCAGGAATCCGCCCCAGGAGTGAAGAACACGGATACTATGAATACCAGCTGATCCTGGAGGAACTGGCCGGCAGGGGCTTCGTCGTCATCAGCGAGGCGCGGCCACAGGGAACCCGGATCAAGCCCTATGCCGAAAAGATCGCCGCCCAGATCAACGGGCTCCTCGCGCACGGGGTCGCACCAGCCAACATCACCGTCGCCGGGGCCTCCAAGGGCGGCATCATCACCGCCTACATCTCCACCATGCTCCAGAATAAGGAGATACATTTCGTCTTTCTGGCCGGCCTGTTCGAAAAATGCCTCCAGGATCCGGACCTGAAGCTGTATGGCCATGTCCTCTCGATCCATGACCGGGCCGAAAAACTGTCGATGACCCCGTCGCTGTATTTTCAGCGCTCACAGGGACTGGGGGAATTCAAGGAAATCGTCGTCGGTCTCGATCTCGGCCACGGCCTGATCTACCAGCCTTACCGGGAGTGGGTCGAGCCGCTGGTGGAGTGGACCGGGGTGAAGTAACCCGCAACCTCCCTGCCCGACCGTCATTGGCTCCCGACAGCCGGGCAACGGTGCGGTTGCGCCCCCTGTCTCAGCAGCCTTCGGGCTTCGGTTTTTTGGTCATTTCGGCGGCCTTCTCCTTCACTGCACCTGCGGCCTCCTCGGTGGCGGTCGCCGCCTCCTTGGCCTCCTCCGCCGCCTTCTCCTTGACCTCACCTGCCGCCTCCTGGGTAGCGGTCGCTGCGTCTTTTGCGGTTTCCGCGGCCTTCTCCTTTACCTCACCCGCGGCCTCCTGGGCAGCGGTCGCCGCCTCTTTTGCGGTTTCCGCGGCCTTGTCCTTCATCTCAACCGCTGCTTCCTTGATGGTTGTCGTCGCTTCCTGGGTTTTTTCAACGGTCTCTTTCTTCGCTTCCTCGCTGTTGCACCCATAGCTCGCCATCAGGAGCAGACATGCCGCAACAATTGCCAACTTTTTCATAACAATTCTCCTTTGTTTGAAGGTTTACATACATCCCGATTCTGCCGTGCGCAGAGATTGTCTTCGATCCTCACGGATCGATATCAATCATATAGATACCTGATTACCACCGGCAAAGTCAACTCAGCGCCATCCCCAGGCGGTGGAAGCGGCGGAGGCAAGGAATTATCGGGTCATCCTTCATCCCCGTCTTTTCACCAACACTGATGCCGCAGACGGGGACCACGGCGGATATCGGCTGTTGCCGGGGCGGAAACCCGGCAGCAGAGGTATCAGCCCTCCGTCCACAGGGGCACGATCTCGAACCGGTTCACATCGACCAATCCCCTGTCGGTCAGTTTCAACGCCGGGATCACCGGCAGGGCCAGGAAGGAAAGGGCGGCAAAGGGACTGCCGAGGGCATATCCCAGCCGACCGAGGGCATCGTTGATGGCCTGCAGACCAGTCTGCACCTCTTCCACCGGGGCATCGCTCATAAGCCCGGCGATGGGCAGGGACAGAGAGGCGAGGACCACGCCGTCACAGGTGACGGCCAACCCGCCGCCGATGCGCACCACCTCCCTCGCGGCGGCGATCATATCGGCATCGCTCATGCCGCCGACGATCAGGTTGTGCGAGTCATGGGCCACAGTGCCCGCCAGGGCGCCCCGCCGCAGGCCAAGCCCGGTTACGAACCCGAGCCCGACCCTGCCGCTGGCCTGATGCCGCTCGAACACCGCCAGTTTGGCGAGGTCGCGCTCCGGATCGGCCACCGCCATGCCGCGGACGATCTTCGGTTCCAGCAGCAGTTGGTCGGTAACGATCTGGCCGGCGACGACCCCGATGGTGCGCAGCCTGCCGGCCGCAGCGGGCACGCGCAGTGCCTCCTCCTGCAGGTTGGCGACCCGCATGGTGTTGGCGATGAAGGGCGCGGCGGCGGCAAAGCTGCTGTCCGCCACCCGCCGACCGGTGAGGTAGCAGTCGGCGATGGCAAAGTTCGGCAGATCGTCAAGCAGGACAAAGTCGGCGCGCCAGCCCGGGGCCAGCGCCCCGCGGCGATGGAGCCGGAAATAGCGGGCGGTGTTGATGGTCGCCATCTGCACCGCCCGGACCGGAGGCACCCCCGCCGCCATTGCCTTGCGCAGGATCTCGTCGAGGTGGCCGTGGCCGACAAGGTCGTCGACCAGCCGGTCATCGCAGACAAACGAAGTGTTGTGGCTGTTGCCGTCGTTCAGTACCTGCACCAGTTCATGCATGTTCTGTTCCTGTGTTCCCTCGCGGATGAACAGGTGCATGCCCTTGCGCAGTTTCTCCCTGGCCTCGGCAACGGTGGTGGTCTCGTGGTCGCTGCCCGGGCCGGCGAGAATATAGGCGTTGAGATCTGGCCCCTGCAACAGCGGTGCGTGGCCATCGATGACGAACCCCTGCGCCGCCGCCAGCTTGGCCAGGACCTCGGGATCGCCGACCAGCACCCCGGGATAGTTCATCATCTCGGCCAGACCGAGAATGCGGTCAGGATAGCGGGCCAGGAAGTCGCGGACATCGGCCGCGGTCAGGACCGCGCCGGAGGTCTCCATATGGGTGGCCGGCACGCACGACGGCATCATCACGAATACCGACAGCGGCAGCCCGGCGCTGGCCGCCAGCATATACTCGATCCCCGCGGCGCCCATGACGTTGGCGATCTCATGCGGGTCGCAGATCACGGCGGCGGTGCCATGGCGGGCCGCGACCGCGGCGAAACGCGGCGGCGATAGCAGGGTCGACTCGATATGGATATGGCCGTCGATCAGGCCGGGGACGCAGTGACGGCCGCCGCCATCGACCACGGTCTCGGCCTCATACTCCTCGAAGCCGATGACGATCCCGTCTTTCACCGCGATGTGGGCGGGATGGATCTCGGCGGACAGGACATTGACCAGCCGGACATCGCGCACCAGCAGGTCGACGGTCTGCTCACGACGGGCGGCGGCGATGAGATCGGTCAGGACAGGCATGGGTGGCCTCATGATTGTGTGTGATGGCGCAAACGTGGCGGCGACTGTTGATCAGCTCAGTATGCGACCTGCCGGCATTCAAAGTCAACCTATTCCCGCTCTCCTCCAGCGACGGGAATATCCTCGGTATTCGTCAGTCTCCAACCCAGGTGGCACCGGGCGGCTTCGTCCAAGCTGCAGGTGCGGGCCGTACTCCCATCGGAAACGATCCTGGCAGGGATAGCAGACAGAGTAATGCTTAGAAGATATACCTTTCCACCCGGCTAACGGCATCGGCGATCAGGCGCTGGGCCGCCAGCAGGCCGCTTGCTCTGTAGGCCGTTACCGCGCCCATTGCCTCAAGAGGCGAATCATCCCCAAGAAACGTCGCACATTTGTCGGCGGCGTTGGCAAACTGTTGTCTTGCCGCAAAGGCGCACAGCGTCACCACCGCCCGATACTCCTGCCGCCGCTGCTCCGTTGCCGTCTTCAACGCCTTTTCCGCCCGCAGCACGGCGCTCTCCAGGGCGAAAATCTGGATCGCGGCGTCGGCCAGGGCCAGGAGAATTTCCTGTTCACTGGCGACCTCGGCGCCGAACCGCGCCACGGTACGATCGCTGAGGGCGAGCCATATCCGTTTCATCGCCTGCAGCAGCTGCTTCTCCGGGGCGAAACGGCCGCCGGCGGCCGCAAACGCCGGCTCGAGCCCCGTCCCGCCGATACCCTTGCGCAGCAGCAGGCCGGGGATCAGTATCCGGTTGATCTCGTTGGTCCCCTCATAGATCCGCTGCACCCGCTCATCCCGGTACAACTGCTCGATCGGGTACTCGGCGATGTAGCCGTAGCCGCCGTGCACCTGCAGCATCGCATCGATGCCCCGGGCCGCCGCCTCGCTGCAGAAGACCTTGGTCAGGGCGCATTCCGCCGCGTACTCCTCGATCCCCTTCTGGTATTCGACGTAATAGTTTTCGGTCCCCCTGGCGATGGTCGCCAGCCGCTCGTCGATCAGCCCCGCCAGTCGGTAGACGACGGCCTCGGCGGCGAAGGTCATGGCCGCGACTTCGGCCAGCTTCTCGCGGATGGCCCCGAAACTGCTGATCGGGGCATTGAACTGCCGGCGCTCGTTGGCATAGCGCGCCCCTTCGGCCAGGGCATATTTCTGCTGGCCGACGCAGAACGCCCCGAGTTTGAAGCGGCCGACATTGAGGACGTTGAAGGCGATCTTGTGCCCCTTGCCGACCTCGCCCAGCACGTTCTCCACCGGCACCCGGACCTGATCGAGGATGACCTGGCGGGTCGACGAGCCGTGCATCCCCATCTTCTTTTCCTCCGGACCAAGCGTCAGCCCGGCGGCGCTGCGCTCGACCAGGAAGGCGGTGAAATGGACCTTGTCGACCTTGGCGAAGATCGTGAACAGGTCGGCGAAGCCGGCGTTGGAGATGAACTGCTTGGTACCGTTCAGGATGTAGTGCCTGCCGTCCCCGGAGAGCGTCGCCGTGGTCTTCGCCCCGAGGGCGTCCGACCCCGAGCCCGGCTCGGTCAGGCAATAGGCCCCGATCAGCTCCGCCTGGATCAGCCGGCCCAGATAGCGCTCCTTCTGGTCGGCGGTGCCGTAATAGATCAGCGGCAGCATGCCGATCCCGGTCTGGACCATATAGCTCAGGCCGAAATTGCGGGCAAAGGCCATCCGTTCCATGACCAGCATGCTGGTCGCCTTATCGAGTTCGAGGCCGCCGTACTGCTCCGGCGCATCGATCATCATCAGCCCCAGTTCGGCGCAGGCCTTCAGTTTCCGCACCACCAGGCCGAAATCCCCGGCCTCGATCCCGGCGTTGACCGGCTGGATTTGAGCCGCCACGAACTGCTCGGTGGTCGCGGCGATCTGGCGGTGCTCATCGGTGAAATCCTCCGGGGTGAACACCTCACGGCAGTCGATGTCCTGCACCAGGTATTCGCCGCCATTGAAAATTCTGTGACCCATCGTCAATTGTCTCCACATGTCCCGGCAGAGGCGGGACGGTTAGCTGAAAATCCCCCTGAACGCCTCCGCCCGACGCCGATGGTCGAGCCCGATCACGGTGATGGCGATGTCGCCCGATTCGGACCCGCCCCGAAGACGGCCTTCCGTGCTGCCGCCCTACAGCATCTCGAGGGCGCAGGCCATCGACACCCCGCCGCCGCCGCACAGTGTGGCCAACCCCAGGGACTTGCCGCGTTTTTTCAGCGCGTACATCAGCGTCACCATCAGCCGGGCGCCAGTCGAGCCGACCGGGTGGCCCAGGCCGATGCCCGAGCCGTTGACGTTGGTGATCTCCCGGTTTAGCCCCAGTTCCTTCTCGCAGCCCAGGTACTGGGCGGCGAAGGCCTCGTTGACCTCGACGAGGTCGAAATCGGCGATGGTCAGGCCGGAAGACTGGAGCAGGTTGCGGACGGCCGGGACCGGCGACAGGCCCATGACCGACGGATGGCAGGCCCCCCGGGCGACGGCCTTGATCCTGGCGATGGGCTGCAGGCCCAGTTCTTTGGCCTTGTCGGCCGACATCAGGATCATGCCCGTCGACCCGTCGTTGATGCCGCTGGAGTTGCCGGCGGTGACGGTGCCGATTTTGGGGACGAAGGCCGGCGGCAGTTTCTGCAGCATCTCCATGGTCATGCCGGGGCGGAAATGCTCGTCCTTGTCGAAGATCAGTGGGGCCTTCCTGCGCTGGGGGACCTCGACCGGCACGATCTCGTCGGCGAAGGAACCGTCATGGGTGGCCCGCTCCGCCTCATTGTGGCTGCGCAGCGCGACCTCGTCCATCTCCTGCCGGGTGATGCCGAGGTGCTGGGCGATGAATTCGGCGGTGTGCCCCATGATATAGGGCTTGCCGACGAACAGGCTGAGCGGCGCCTTGGTGGAGTCGACCGGCCCGTCCTCGGGGTGGGGGATGAGACGGGAGCCGCAGTGGAGGGCATGGATGAGGTCATCGACGAAGGTCTGGTCCTGGATCCGGCAGCCCCAGCGGGCCCCCGGCACCGAATAGGGCACACTCGACATATGCTCGGTGCCGCCGGCGAGGATGATGTCGGCCATGCCGGCCTGGATCATCGCCATCCCCGAAATCGCGGCCTCCATCCCCGAGATGCAGACCCGGTTGACGGTGGCGGCGGGCACGGTGTCCGGGATGCCGGCCAGCAGCGAGCCGACCCGGGTCACGTTGAGGGTGTCGGACGACTCCATGCAGCAGCCGTAGCGGATATCGTCGATCAGGACCGGATCGATGCCGGCCCGGCGGATGGCTTCCTTCATGGTGACTGCGGCCAGGGTGGCGCCGTTGAGGTCGCGGAGGGTGCCGCCGAAGGCGCCGATGGCGGTCCGACAGCCGGATACGATGACTACGTCTTTCATGATTCTGTTCCTCTCTTTTGTGTTCGATGCCTGCCCCCGGCTGACGTCAGCGGTGCGGCACCGGGTTGAGATATGTTGCTGTGGTGATCGCAGCAGCTTCCAGGCCGGGGGAGGCCCGGTCAGCGTTTGATCCCGTGAAAAAGCAGATCGGTAATGATCCTGGCCACCTCGTTGGTCGATACCGGTTCGTTGAAAATGGCCCGGTTCAGGCACGAATGCTCGATGGCGCCGAAGATGGCGTTGCGGATGTAGGCCGGGGGCAGGGAGTCGCGGATCTCGCCGTTGGCGATGCCCTCGTTGATGATATCGATCAGGATGCGGTTGTACTGCCGGACCAGGGCATAGGCCTCACTGCGGAAATACTCCTCCGAGTTGCGGACCTCGAGCAGGATGATCCGGGCGAACACCCGGTGGTTGGCGTAGCGTTCGATCGACGACCAGATGATCTTTTTGAGCTTGTTCAGGGCACCGTCGATCCCCTGCAGATCGCGGTCGAGTTGCACCAGAAAATGTTCGTAGTGTTCCTTGAGGACATGGTGCAGCAGATCGCGCTTATCCTTGAAATATTTGTAGATCAGCCCCTCGGTGACGCCGGCGGCGGCCGCGATCTCGGAAATGGTGAGGGATTCGAAGGTCCGATCATCGAGCAGGGTCCGCATGGCATTGATGATCTTCAGTTTGCCCGGCGGATTGCTTGCAGGTTGGGTCTCCATGGGGGTTAATAAATATTATTTACTTATCATGATTATTGTTAATATACTAATATTAAATATATTTTATTAATATATTTAATATGATTGTCGCCGTATGCATCAATTTGGTAAAAATTGTTTACTCGGGCGACAAGGGACTGTCAAGCGAGTTTTTCCATCTTCGCCAACACGCCCCCGGGTTTCATCCGCACCCCCTGCCGCGATCACCGCCGGGGGGGGCGATGCCCCGCTTACCGCCTCCAACCCCCCGATCATCGGCATAGCCAGCCGGACCCCGAGATGCCGAGATCCCGCTCCGGCCTCGCTTTCCAACCTTCCCCGGCAAGATTGTGGTTGCGATCATCCCGGAGTGCGGTACTGTGACAGGGAAAAATCCGTTTTGGACCTCGACCAGCCATCAAGGAGCAGAAAATGAACGAGACTGAAAAGATCACGGCGATACGGGACAGGGCACGCAAAAATTTTTCCCGGGGCTTCAACTGCGCCGAATGCGTGCTCGAGGCCGTCCTCGAGCACGTTGACACCGGCCTGCCGCGGGAGGTGCTGCGGCTGGCGACCGGGTTCGGGGGCGGCGTCGGCCTGTTCGGCGATACCTGCGGGGCGGTGAGCGGGGCGGTGCTGGCGGTCGGCGCGGTGCACGGCCGCAGCCAACTGCCGGACAACGAGGACCGGAAGGCGGCGATGGAGGAAGCCGCCCGCCAGCTCTACGGCAGGCCGGGATTGTACCGGATCTTCAACCAGATCCCGAACAGACTGAAGGAAAAATACGGCCACACCCTCTGCCGCGAGATCACCGCCCAGTGGCAGGACCAGTGGCTGTGCCGCGACCATGCCCTCCACTGCCGGGAGATCATCACCGATGCCGCCGAACTGGCCGCCACCCTGATCCTCGGCGATCGGGAACAGATCTCCGCCGCCCCCTTCGGCGCCAATGTCGAAAAACTGCAGGACTCCGGCATCCAATGCACCGGCAAGGGGTGAGGCACGGCCCTTGGTTAGGAGTTGCCTGACCACGATATCGCGCTGTCGCCGGTGGAAAAGTCCCCTCCTTTCCTCCGGCCGTTCCCATGGAATCGACACATCGCCTATGCCCTCTGACCCCGGCGTGGAAATGACCGCGTTCCATGGCGATGACGGCAAAGTACAGACCGATCGACGCCCCTCTGCCGGCGGCGGACCGCGGTCTCACAGCCGCCGGGATCTTCCGGTTCGGACCATGCCGGCGGGAGGACAAAGGTAAATCGGATGGACATCTTCCGGGCGAACATCCGGACACCAGCGACAGGGGGATAGATCATGCAGGGGACAATCGGCGCCATCCTGTTGTTTTCCGGTCTTGACCTTCCGGTGATCTTCCGGAAGCGGCGGCTCAACGATTTTTTTCTCCCGGGCGCGTTCGGCAGATGGCTGCTGGCCTCGGGCTACCTTCTCTATCCGTTCCCGCTCTACTTTATCGGCCTGTCCCTGGAAGCAGGGAAAGCTGCCGTCCGGGCAAGGCCTCCGCACCATCGTCGCGATCCTGACCGGCATCTGGCTGCTGACCGGCGCCCCCGCCGTCTTTTTCGGGGTCCTGAAATCCATCCGCTGCCGAAAGACCCGTCAAGCCTTCGCCCAGAAGCGCCACCTGCCTCTCACCCC
Source organism: Desulfoprunum sp. (assembly GCF_053613775.1). Lineage (NCBI taxonomy): Bacteria > Pseudomonadati > Thermodesulfobacteriota > Desulfobulbia > Desulfobulbales > Desulfobulbaceae > Desulfoprunum > Desulfoprunum sp. The sequence continues at coordinate 62,669 of NZ_JBSHXH010000007.1, read as the reverse complement.
GGAAATGGCCCACTCCGACCTCTTCCCCAACAAACTCTCCTGGTTCAATCCCAGGTTGAGGAATGTACTGGAGATCGCCCCCGACACCTTTATCGCCAGCGTCGTGCGCCGAACACGGACCCGGACGAAAGGCATGGATCTGCTGTTGTTCGAGAAAACGGCCAGATACGCGACGCTCATGGCCTTCAGAAGCAAGGTTCCGCCCGCCCGAACCGGGGAGGGACTGGTTCGTCGCCACCGGGCCGAAGACCCGCTCGCCGAATCCCGCCTGACCGTCAACAACCATGCCTTTCTGATCCTCGCCTCGGAACGGCTTGCCGACATCGGCAGCCCCCTGGAGGAGTCGGATCGAGCCATTCCCGCGTCGAAAGACGTCGTCGAGACAGTGCTGCATAGACTTGCCGATCATGGAGCCGACCTGTTCGGCCAGGTCGAAGGCGTCTGTCTCCATGACGGACACATGCTGATCCTCCTCACCGGCCTGATTGACAGCGAGGAACAACTCTCCCGCTGGATCTCGGTCTGCACCGCGATCAAGTCGCGGCCCCGGATCCGGGATGAAAAGCGGAAAATGGCGTAGGTGATGCACGCCGGGGCCCCCGGAAGAACTGCCGCGTCCGGGGGCGATGGTTACCCTACGGCCCTGTCAGGTCTTCGAAGGAGAACTCGACGGCCGCAGGCAGGGGATCAGACGCAGGCAACCGGGGCGGGACCGAACCGGACCTGTCGCAGAAAATGCCGTTTCTCGCCTTGAATTATTGACAAAACAATGGTTTGATGTTGACGTTCGGTGCACCCGACCAACCTCTTCTCGAACCGACGGCCATGACATCAGGAAGCGATACCCTCGAAACCCTTGTCGACAACAAGCCCGTCCACGTCTTTCTGCCCCTCCTCGCCTCGAAGGAGATGCTGCGGGCGCATTGCATCTACCGGGAAACCACCCCTCCCGGCTTCAATCTCCACTTCAACGATGGAACATTGCCTGTCGCGTCGCTCGATCTCAAGGGGACGGCGATCCTCAGCTTCGACGGGGGGAGGCCGAACCTCCCGCTTGAGGCCAGGATCAGGGCTGTGCAGACTGAACGGGTCCTGGAGATGGTGCGGATCAATGGGCTCGACCAGAGCCGGATGCGGGAATACTTTCGCGTCGATGCCAGCATCGCCGTGATCGCCAGGCCGTTGCCGCCGGAGGTTGCCGGTACGGAAGAGTCCCCATGGTCGCTCGCCGGCAGGACGCTCGATATCAGCGGCAACGGCATCCTCGCCGTCTTTCCCGAGAAACCGTCGCTGGACGAGCCGATCAGACTCGAAATCACCCTGCCGGCCGGCCATCCCGGTACCATGTCGGTACTGGCCCGTCCAGTGCGCTCGCGGGAAACCGGCGACGGCAATTACGAGGTGGCCTACCATTTTGAAGATATTCCGGACCAGGACCGGGATCGAATCATCGGCTGCTGTCTGGTGCTGCAGCGAAAGCTGCTGCGGCTGCCCATCCAGCTGAACGCCAGCACACTCTAGCCGGCGTTACGGCGCAGGATTTCACCGCCGCCTTCCACCTTGCTTCTCTTCCCCCTGTTCACAACGTCCCGGCGGCGGGCCTGGCGAGCATGCCGGCAAGACCGCTGGAGCGGTCGAGCGTCCGGCCGGCGGCCATCGCCAGGACCTCCCGCCGGGCGTCGATGCGTACCGATTTCCGGGCCCGGGTGATCGCGGTATAGACCAGTTCCCGGCTCAACACCTGGCTGTCGTGCTCCGGCAGGACGACCAGGACCTCATCGAATTCGGAGCCCTGGCTCTTGTGGATGGTCATCGCAAAGACCGTCTCGCACTGCGGCAGCCTCGAGGGGAGGATGCTGCGGAGACGGCCCTCCGGCCGCTCGAACCAGACCGTGCTGCGGCCACCCAGCGCTTGGTCCGGGAGGCAGATGCCGACATCGCCGTTGAACAGGTCGAGGCTGTAGTCGTTGCTGGTCACCAGGACCGGTCGTCCGGGGTACCAGATTTCGTCGAACGGGATGGCACAGCCGGCGTCGCGCAGCCCGCCCTCGATCGCCGCGTTCACCGCCGCTGTCCCCCGCTCGCCCCGATGGACGGCGCAGAGGACCCGGAAGCGGTTGAGGAGGGCGAAGAGGGCCTGAATCTGCGATTCCCCCTCGGCCTGCGCCGCCGCCGTCATATAGTCCCGATAGCGGGCGACGGCATGGGTCAGGAAGGAACCGCGCACCAGCGACACGCTGTCCGCCGCGGCGCTGTCGAGCAGCTCCCAGGCGCCGTCGCCGTCGCTGGAGTTGACAAGGGCGGCAAGCTCGCTGATACCGTGGTCGAAGCGATAGGTCCGGTCGAGTTCGACGGTGTTGTCGGGCAGGGAGCGGCTGCAGTCGGCCAGCACCGCCCCCGATTCGACCGACGCCAGCTGATCGCGATCGCCGAGCAGGATCAACCGGGTGGTCGGCCCCAGGGCGTCGACCAGTTTGCTCATCAGCGCCAGATCGATCATCGAGGCCTCGTCGACCACCACGACCCCCGCCGGCAGCGGATTGCCGGCATCATGGCGGAAGTGCGACGAGTCCGCCCGCACCCCGAGCAGGCGGTGCAGGGTCGAGGCCTGTTCCGGTACGGCCGCTGCCAGTTCCGGCGGCAGGTCGAGACCGGTGACGCCGGCGGCGATCGATTGCCGCAGCCGCATCGCCGCCTTGCCGGTCGGGGCGGTCAGGGCGAGGCGCAGGTCGGGGCCGTGGACAAGCAGCAGCAGCGCGAGGATCCGGGCCACGGCATAGGTCTTGCCGGTCCCGGGACCGCCGGTGATCAGGGTCAGCGACCGGGTCAGGGCCAGCCGGGCCGCCAGCCGCTGCCGGTCCGTCGTCGCCGTCGCGACCGGGAAACAGCCGTCAAGCAGCAGCTCCAGGTCCGGCACCGGATGCCGCACCGCCGCCAGCTGCAGCAGCCGGTCGGCCAGACGGCGCTCGTAACGGTAATACCGATGAAGATACAGCCGTCCGGCGTCGACAACAAGAGGGGCGGGAATGCGGCCGTCCGACACCAGCGGTGACCGGGACAGCAGCATGGCTTGGGCCCCGGTCACCGGCAGACAGACGTGGCCTCCGGCCATCGCCGCCGAGAGATCGGCGATGAGCGTCCGGAACACCGGTTTTTCCACTGCCGCCAGACCGCACCGGCCCTCGAGGAAGGCCGCGAGATGCCGGTCGAAAAGGTCGTGGGGCAAGTCCGGTCGGTTCATCGATTCCCTCCCAGCAAAGCGTCGAGGGCCTGCAGCCGGGAGGCATCGGGCCGGACGTGATACACCCCCGCCCCCGGCCGCTCCCGGCTCATCCCCCTGACAAACAGATACATGACCCCGCCGAAGTGCTTCTGATAGTCGTAGTCGGGCAGAAGGTTCCGCAGGTGACGGTGGAGGACCAGGCTGTAGATCCAGTACTGCAGACCGTAGTTGTGCTGCCGCATCGCCAGCACCAGCCGGTCGGGAAGGTAATCGCCCTGCCGCTCCCCGAGGTTGTTGGTCTTATAGTCGACGATGAAGAACCTGCCCCCATGCTCGCAAACCAGGTCGATGAAACCGGTCAGGTAGCCCTGCATCTCCCGCCGCGAGAGCGGCAGTACGGCCGGGTCATCCTTGAGGATGGCGTTGACCGCCGCCGTCGTCATCCGGTCGAGATGCATGTAGAACGGCATCTCCCGCATCATCCTGTCAGGCGCCAGTTCCGCCAGGGTGAAGGCGGTACCGTCGCGGGGATCGGCAGACAGCCGGGCGCCGACGGTGTTGGCGAGCAGCGCCGCCAGCCGGCCGGGTTCGCCGGCCGGCCGGTACCGACCGACAAGCGACGGCAGTCGGGTCGCCAGATCCCGCTCCCTCGCCAGCCCGGCGAACGGGAGCTGTTCGAGGAGATCGTGGACCACATTGCCGAACCGGGCCCCGGCCGGCAGCCCCGGCACCTCGATGGCCTGCGCGTCGATCACCGCCGTGGCAACCACCTCCCCCTGCCCTTCCACCGCCCGTCCCTCCTCGTGGACGCTCTGGCCGGCCAGTGCCGAATAGCTCGTCATCCGCCAGGCAGAGAGCAGCGAACGCGAAGACGGTTGGCGGCAGGCGAGGGCCGCAACGGCGGCATCGCCCCGGAGGCGTAGCGGCGGCGAGGCATCGGGGTCGATCCGTTGCCAGGCAACGCCAGCCTGCCCGGCCAACGACTGCAGACGGGCGATCTGCCCCGGTTCGTCGACTGCGCCGCCGGGAAACAACAGGTGGCCAAGGGCCGAGTCGAACGAATCGGCCACCGGCGAATACGGCCTGACATCGGCCCACACCACCCAGCATCGCAGCCGGGCCCGGGTGACGGCAACATAGAGCAGACGCAGGTCCTCGGACAGTTCCTCCCGCTCGGCCCACTCCCTTCTGGCGGCAAAATCCGCCGAACCGAGATCGGCTAGCAGACGATTGGCACCGTCGTGGAAGGTCACCACCTCCTTTTCCCGGGCCGTCCAATTGCTCCGGTACCAGAGGAAAGGGCAGAAGACCAGCGGGTATTCGAGGCCCTTGACCCCGTGCATCGTCATCACCTGCACCGCCGCATCGTCGCTCTCCAGGCGCAGTTCGTATTCTTCCCGCCCTTCACCGTTGCCGCCCCGCATCATCTGCAGCCACTGCAACAGCCGGGCGGGGCCAAAGCCGGCGGCGGCCTGCTCCTGGATCAGTTCCAGCAGATGAAAGATGTTGGCGATCCGGCGCTCTCCCCGTTCATCGCCGGCGAGATGGGAAAGGACCTGCTCCGCCTGCAGCAGCGTCCGCATCATCGCCAGCGGACCGTCCTCCTCCCAGCGCCGGCCGTAGTCCTGAAACCGCAAGCGCCAGCCATCGACCGCTGCCTCGTCGTGCCACATCGTTTCCAGTTGTTGACCGGACAGGCCGAACCAGCGGCTGGTCAGCGCCGCCTTCATCCGCCCCGAACTGCCGGGCTGGTGAATGGCATGGAGCAGCCGGAGAATATCGCCGCACTCTTCGGTAGCGAATACCGAGGTTCGGCTGGCCACCACCGCCGGCAGACCGGCGACGATCAGGGCCTGCTGAAACTCCTCGGCCTGCCGGTTGGTGCGGACCAGGATGGCGATGTCCCGGGCCGCCAACGGTCTGGCACCGTCCGGCGCCGACACCTGCGGGCCGCCGTCGTCCAGCAGGCGGCAGATTTCGCCGACCACGAAGGCTCTGATCCGCTCCGCCGCCGCCCCCGAACTCCAGCGGCCTGACGGTTCGCCGCCCGGGGGCGGGAGGTGGCAGTACAGCAGTGGCGGCAGTGGCCCCCCGTCGGCGACGACTGCCCCGTCGGCCGCCGTTCTCGCCGCCTGCACCGGCGGACACGGCAGTTCCGCTGCGGTGAACAGGAAGGGATTGTCGCCCTCGAACAGGCGGTTGACCGCCGCCACCAGCCGCGGGTGGGAACGGAAGTTGCGGTCCAGGGTCAGCACCCGGTCCGCCTGCCGGCGGGCGGCGAAATAGGCATGGATATCGGCGCCACGGAAGCGGTAGATGGCCTGTTTGGGGTCGCCGATCAGGTAGAGGAAATGATCGCCCTCGCCGAAGACGGCGGAAAAGATCCGCCACTGATGGGTGTCGGTATCCTGGAATTCGTCGATCAGGGCAGCGGCGAAACGCTCGGCGAGGACCACCCGCAGGCGCCGCCCGTCCTCCCCGTCAAGGGCCGCCGCCAGGCTGAGGACCAGATCGTCGTAGGACATCGCCCCCTGCCGCCGCAGCCGCCGGACCACCTCGTCGCGCAATTCCCCGGCCAGCGCCACCCGCACCGCCAGCCGGATCTCGTCGGTGAGATCGAGCCATTCCGCGATCAGCTGGTCGGCCAGGGGCCAGGCGGCAAGATACGCGGCCTTCTTCTCCCCGCCCCGCAACCTGGTGCCGTTGAGCATCCCGGTCAGGCCGGGCCGGCCCAGCCAGCCGACATGGTCCGGCACGCTGAGCCGGCGGCCGCCGAAGAAGCCATCCACTTGCTGCCACCACCCGTCGAATCCGGCCGCCACGTCCTTTTTCACCATCCCGGCGGCGATCGCCTCGACGAAATGCCCCCGGAGCCGATCACCGTCCATGTCCCACCACAGCCGGAGGCGGCGGTACAGTTCATCAAGGCGGGACGCCAACCCTGCCGGCGGTCCGGTCTCCGGTTCGAACCCGGCGATGCCGCCGCCAATCCCGGCGACCGTCCGCAACAGCTGGTCCGGACCGGGGAAAAGGCCGCCGACGACGGCCCCGAGCAACTCATGCCCCCGGTACATCAACCGTCGCCAGAAATCGTGCACCACCTGCCGCCGGACCTCTTCCGGGTCGGGGACCAGGTCGACGGTAAACAGCTGCCGGCTTTCCAGTGCCTGTTCCTGCAGCATCCGCTGACAGAATCCGTGGATGGTGAGGATCGCCGCCCGGTCGATCCCGCTCACCGCCGCCTGCACCCGCTGGAGAGCAGTCCGGCGGTCGGTCAATGTCTCGACCCAGGCCTGCAGCACCGGGTCCGGTTGGCCGGCGGGCCCGTCCAGCAGGATATCCCTGGCTTCGACCAGCCGCTTCCTGACCCGCTCCCGCAGTTCGGCGGTGGCCGCCTTGGTGAAGGTCACCACCAGGATCCGCTCGATCGGGATCGCCTGCTCGCCCACCAGCCGCAGCACCAGCATGGCGATGGCATAGGTCTTGCCGGTCCCGGCGCTGGCCTCCACCAGGTTGATCCCCCGGTGCAGTTCGACCCGGGTGACATCGAACACCTCCGGCGACCGGCTCATCGCAACGCCCTCCACACCGGATCGACCAGCGTCCGGGCCATGGCGGCGAACTCCGGGCCGATCAGTTCCTCCACCGTCCTGCCCCGCAGCAGCAGCGAGGATTCGACTTCATATTCCCGCTCCAGAACCTGGGCCATCGCCTTGCGCGCCCCGGCCAGGGCCGCCTCTTCCCCCCTCTCCAGCTGCTGGACGTAGGCCCATGCCGGTTCGACATGCAAGGGGCTCGGCCGGCGGCTGCCGGCGATGAAGACCGCGGCGAAGTCGGCCAGACCCGGCCGACTGCCGGGACCGACGGTGCCCCGGCAATCCCGGTCACGGAAGATCCCGGCGACGTTCACCTCCTCCCCCGACACCTGCGCCGCCAGCAGGCCGTGCAGCCAGAGGGCGAGCAGGTCCCGGCCCCGACAGCTGCCGTTGCGGTAGAGGAGGAAGCCCCGTTCATGGCGGTGGCCAAGCGCCCCCGCCAGCCGCAGACCGCCCGCCGCAACATCGACCGGCAGTTCCGGGAGCGGTTCGCCCATGCCGGCGGCCCGGATCCGGACGACCAGGCTGTCGACCTCCTCGATCCTCTTCTCGAACAGCACCTTGCCGGCCATCCCCAGCGGCCACCGGCCCTGTTCCTGGAGACGGGGCAGCAGGGCGGCCCCGCGGCCGGCCAGGTGGGCCTCGACCAGCTCGCGGTCGACCTCGTAGGCCAGGAGTCCCTCCGCGGCAAACGGCTCGTCGTCCTCCGGCTGATCGGCGGCCAGGTCGAGCTCGATACCGAGCCCCGACCGGACAAACCATCGCTGCGGGTGGCGGAAGAAACTGAGGAAGCCGGCCACCGTCACCGTCTCCCCGACCCCGGGCGTCTCCCCCTCCCACCACGGCTCGGCTGGCCGGGGGGTGGCAAACCGGCGGGCGGCGGCACAGGCCTCGGCGTCGTAGCTGAACAGGCGGGGGTCGCTGCCGTCAAAATAGCGGCGGCTGAACGGCTGCAGCGGATGCCGGCACAGCAGCCGATCCGGTGCCAGACCGTATTGGCGGTGCACGACTTCAAGCAGTTCGGCCACCACCACGGACGGCGGCAACTCCTCGTTGCTCTTCATCGACCGGCCGACATAGCTGAGATAGAAGGTATCACGGGCGGCCAGCAGGGCCTCGAGGAACTGGTAGCGGTCGTCCTCGCGCCGGCTGCGGTCGCCCAACCGGGTTGCCGCCCCCAGCAGATCGAAGGTGGCGTGGCGGTCGAGGCCGGGGAACTGGCCGTCATTGAGGCCGAGCAGACAGATGACGCGGAAGGGGATCGACCGCATCGGCAGCATCGAACAGAAGGTGAGCCGGCCGCGGAGGAAGCCGGAAGCGGAAAGGGATTCGGCACAGGCGTTTTCCAGCCAGGCGCGGACCACGGCCAGATCCACCTCGCCGGTATGGCCGCTTCCGGCATCGAGTTCCGCCAGCAGCCGCTGCGGCTCCGGCACTTCCTGGCCGTCATCTTCCGCCAGCAGCCGCGCGGCGTAACCGCCCAGCAGCTCCGCCCAGTGCTGCAGGCTGCGGCCGACGCTCAGCTCTCGCTCCGCCTCGCCGAGGATCGCCAGGAATTCGCAGAGGCCGCCCAGGGCCCGGGCCGGGGCACCCTCGATGTCGGCGTAGGGCAGGATGCCGTCGACCATCTCGTCGCCGCCGGTGACATAGCCCATCAGCAGCCGTTCGAGTCCCGCCTGCCAGCTTCCCTGGCCAAAGGCCGGCAACCCGAGCTCCCGGCGCTGCTCCGCCGACAGTCCCCAGCGGATGCCGGCGGCCACCGCCCAGTGCCGGATCCGCGCCAGATCGCTGCCGCTGAGGTCGAAGCGCGAGGCAATGACCTCCTGTTCCAGCAGATCGAGGACCGCGGCCCAGCCGAAGCGGCTGTCGCACAGGTCGAGAAAGTCCATGAAGGCCGCCACCGCCCGGTTGCGACGGCGCAGGCTGCGATCGGCGATCGAGTGCTGGATGTCGGCGAACACCGCCGGGATCAGGGCCGCATACTGCTGGATGTCCGGGGCCATCACCACGATATGGCGCAGTTCCAGCCCCGGATCGCGATGCAGCCAGTCGAGGAGGTGATCCCGCAGCACCTCCATCTCCCGCAACCGCGAGTGGCAGGAGACAACGATCAGCGACTCATCAACGGCGGACAGCGGCTCCCGCTCTGCGGCATCCACCCGGTTGCGGAGAATATCGGACTGCAGGCGGTGGAGGACGGAAGCGTCATCTGGTCCGAGCGGATCAGCAAAACTCTGGAACTTCATCGTGAAATCGACCTGGTCCAGCAACATCGCCTGAAAGTCGCTTCCCTGACGGCCGAGGGCGACGAGAAGGGGATGGCCGTCGGCCGTCCCGCTCCCTTCATCTCCCGCTGGCACCCGGACGATCCGTCGAGCCCACTCGCGCCGGCCGGGCAGGTCGCCCCAGTATTCGCCGCTGGGAGAGAGGAGATAGAGATGGACATCGGTGCGGCGGGCCAGGGCCCGCAGCACGGTCAGGAACAGCGGCGGCATGCTGTGCAGACCGAAGACCGACAGCCGACTCGGCAACGGCGGAATGGGTTGGTCGTCCTCCAGGCGGGCGATCAGCCGCTGCAGCATGCCCCCACGGTGACACCCGTCGCCGGCCTGGGCCGTCAGCCGACGCCACAGGGCCATCTGCCAGGGTTCGGTCGGATGGCGGGCGATGGCCCTGCCCTGCTCCCAGGCGGCGAGGAGATCGGGGCGCAGGATCTGGTACTGGTCGAAGACATACGCCAGCTGCCAGGCCAGTTGGAACCGTTTGAGCCCGCCATTTTCGCCGCCGCAGTACGGGAGCAGCGGCGCCAGGTCGGGATCGCCGGCATCCCGCAGCAGGGACTCGATCCGCCACACCAGCGGCCGCCGGGCGAAGGCCTGGGCTTCGATCGCCAGCCCGAGCCGCCCGGCAATCTCGTCGAACAGCCCGAGGGGGTGCAGGGTGCGGAAATGACACCACACCCCGAAGGCATCGGCCAGCCACTGGGCGATCATCCGCTCCATCCCCTGCCCCTGGACGAGAAAATACTCCGGCGCGAAGGCGTCACGACGGACGTCCTGACGGAGGACCTCGACCAGGTGACGCAGCAGGTTCTCGGTGCGGTTGGAGGTGTGGAGGTAGAACATACGAGGCCATCCTCGGCCGGATGGCGCTACCGGTCCGGCGTTTCCGCTCGTTCCGATACGGCCCGGTCGTTGAGTTTCCCGGTTTACAGCAACCGGCGGGACAGGTATTATCTATTTTCCGGGCACGGTGCCGACGCCGGCGTATTCATAGATGGCGTAAACCAGGCCGGCCAGGATCCCGAGGGCGAAGAACAGGCGCAGCCGACGATTCCAGGCCACCTTTTCCCCTCCCGACATGTACTGCAGCAGGGCGATGATGACATAGGTGACGCCGGCGACATAGGGCGCCGTCTGCAGGATCTGCCAGAGAGTCGCCTTCATGCTGGCAGCGGCATCCGCCCCCATCCGGAAATTGAAGACGAGATAGAGCAAGGCCGACAGGTAAAACGTGATTTTTTCTTTGACACTCTGCATATGAACCTACAAGACACCCTGTATTTTCCGGGCACCGCCATCGCTTCCGGCAGCCAGTACCCGCTGTATCTGCTCTGTCCCACGCTCCATGTCCTCCAGCCGGTCGAGCCGGAAGAGGGCGCCGACGCTGCGGCCGGATCGGCAGATCTTTTCATTAATCACGGTTTCTGTCAAGTGCATACTCCCTGCCCGCTCGGCCCCGACCGGAAGCGTTTTCTCCGTCTCATCGACGATATCGGGGAGCGGAAGGACGATTACGCCGCCCAGCTCAGCTCCCTGACGATGGCGGCGATGACCGCCCCCCGACAGCAGGACGAAGACACGCCCCAGGCGATCCTCTCCTCGCTGCTCGGCAGACCCAACAGGAAGTCCGACAAGGAAAAGGAAGACCCGGAGCAGGACCTGTGGCAGGCGCGGCTGGTCCTCAAGATCGGCGAGATCCTCGACCGGGAGGAGGAGGAAATCGCCCGCGATCTCCTGGCCCTCGACGAGGACGAACACTCCCTCTTCCTGCGGCTCCATGGCGAAGATGTCGGCGCGGCCGATGAGGACGACAACCCCCTGGCCGACCTGATCGACCTCAAGGCCCGGGTACGGCAGCCGGCGGCCGGGATCATCAAAAACCGCTTCCGCGCCTGGAAACAGCTCCTCGTAAACGGCAATCTCCCCGATTGGCCGATCTGGGCCACCCACTGGCCGGATGCCGCGGAGATCATTCTCGAGGCCTACGAACGGCGCCGGGGACAGGCCGCGCTACCGGCCGGCGCCCTGTCGCTGCCGGCAACGGCGGGACTGACCGGGGACGAGGCCTTTGCCGCCGTGGCCGCCTTCCGCGAGGAACATGGTCCCTTAGCCGGCGAACTGCTGGCGACCCTTCCCGCCCCCCTGCCGGCGGCACTGGTCGCTCGCTGGCAGACCGCCCTGGAACAGCACTTCCCGGCCGACCAGTTCGGCCGGACCGCCGTCGCCATCCATCACCTCGCCGGACTCAATATCTCGACCCTGCTGGGCAAGCCGGGACCGGACGAGGACCAGGGGACATTGCTGCTGGTGATCGCCGACCTGGCCTGACCGGCGGCAATAAACAGCCTGCCGCCGTAATCGGAACCATGACAGGATACTGATGAACAGAGCCGAGTTCGAACGATTCTCCCATAGTCTCCCCGAAACCCCGGGCATTTACGGACGCGACAATTTCTTCAACTCGGCGATCCTTGTCCCGGTGCTGTTCATCGACGACGACTGCCACCTGCTGTTCCAGAAACGGGCCTCGACCATTCGCCAGGGCAGCGAGATCTGTTTCCCCGGCGGCCACTTCGATCCCGAACTCGACCGCAGTTTCGCCGACACCGCCCTGCGGGAGACGGAAGAGGAACTGGGCCTGCCCCGCGACCGGGTCAGGCTGACCGGCCGGCTTGACACGGTCGTCACGCCGCGGGCCGTCATCGTCGAGTGCTTCGTCGGCATCCTCGATATCGCCGACCGCGAGGACCTGCGGCCCGACCCCCGCGAGGTCGAAGAGGTCTTCACCATCCCCCTTGCCTGGTTCGTCGCCACCAAACCCGAGATCTACCACAACCGGATCGAGATCCAGCCCTCCTATTTCGATGCCGAAGGAAACGAGCATATCCTGCTGCCGGTCGACAAGCTCGGCCTGCCTTCGCACTACAAGGAACGGCGGAGCGAGTGGACCCACGAGGTGGCGGTCTATCGCCACCGGCGCTGCACCATCTGGGGGCTGACGGCGGGAATCATCCTCGGCATGATCCGCAAGATGCGCTGATACCGCCGCCATGTGCCTGATCCTCTTCGCCTGGCGCTGCCACCCCGGCTACCGTCTGATCCTCGCCGCCAACCGCGACGAATACTTCGAGCGCCCGACCGCGCCGCTGGCCTTCTGGCCGGACCAGCCGGAGATCCTCGCCGGCCGCGATCTCCAGGCCGGCGGCACCTGGTTCGGTCTGACCCGCGACTGCCGCTTCGCCGCCGTCACCAACTATCGCGATCCGGCCACCTTCACCGCCACCGCCCTGTCCCGCGGCCGGCTGCCGGTCGATTATCTCCGGAGCGGCCTCGCCCCCCGGCAGTTCTGCACCGCCAGCGAGCAGCAATGGCCGAAATACAACGGCTTCAACCTGCTGGCCGGCGATGGCGACAGCCTGGTCTACGCCTCGAACCGCTCTCCGGAACAAGCTCTGGAGGTGGTGCCGGGGATCCATGGGCTGAGCAACCATCTCCTCGACACCCCCTGGCCCAAGGTCACGCGCGGGACGGCGGCCCTCGGCCGGCTGCTGGACCGCCGGGCGGCCATCGAACCCGACGACCTCTTTTCCCTGCTGGAGGATTCCCGGCAGCCGCCGGATGACGAGCTGCCGGAGACCGGCATCAACCTGGAATGGGAACGGCTGCTGGCGACGATCATGATCAGCGGCCGCGACTACGGCACCCGTTCGTCGCTGGCCTTGATCATGCATGATGACGGCTCGGTCAGCTGCACCGAGCGGACCTTCTCCCATTCGCCGGCGGGCCCCCGTGAGAGCGGACGTATGCGGTTTGACCTGGATTGCCGTCGCCGTTAAGATCAAATCCTCCGAAGAAGGGGTGATGAAATCGATATCAAGGCAGGCGATGTGATGGAGACCGAGACGGGGACCGTTCGGGTTGAAAGTAAGCGACAGGTGAGGTATCGGCCCCGATCAACCGGTCGCTGCCCAGAGCCGGTCTGGATGGCCATGCAGATGGAGGCCGATCGGGGTGACCGGGATCAGCCTCCGGACGATGGATGCTGCAGCTTTCCACCAGGCCTATTCCGTCTTGCAGCAGGTATAGGGATTGATGGTCAGCACCGGACAGGGGGCGGACCTGACCACCTTGTCGGCGACGCTGCCGAACATGATCTTCTCCAGGCCCTTGTAGCCATGGGTCCCCATGACGATCAGATCCCCCTTGTTGGCGGCGGCGAATTCGACGATCTGCTCGGCGACATCGCCCATCGACACCTGATGGGTCACCTCGCTGATCCCGGCCCTGGTGAGCGACTCCTCCAGTTCGGCGCAGAAGGAGGCCATCTTCTCCTCGGCCCCGGCGATCAGATCCTGCTCGAGGTTCGGCATGCTCATCTGCGGCACGAAAAAGCCGGAATAATCCTCAAAATTCTGGACGACGAAAATCAGATGCAGCGAGGCCCCGAACTTGCCGGCGAAATAGGCCGCCGACTCTGCGATCAGCTTGGAATTATCCGAAAAATCGATCGGCGTGATCACTTTTTTGACTTCCATTACCTTCCCCATTCCCACCTCCGCAGTTGAATTGACAACGGTTCTTAACATCCTGTTCATACTTATTTTTCTCACAACGCCGGCAGGGATTGCAAGGAAATAGTATCACCGCGGTGAGAATGTGCCGCCGGCGACCGTCAGGCCCCTGCCCGTCTATCCTCTTTCCGGCTTTGCAAAAAACGGCAATTTCGGCTATGCTCGAGACATGACACATTGTGGTATATCAGAGGAGAAGAATTCCATGCATGTCAAGGCTATCTCGATCAGCGACCGGAAAGGAATCCGCAAGAACAACATCGACACGGGGGAACTGCTGGTGGACTTCGGTCTCGCCGGCGACGCCCACGGCGGCGACTGGCACCGCCAGGTCAGCCTGCTGGCCCAGGAAAGCATCGACACGATGCGGGCCAAGGGACTCGACGTGGTCGCCGGCAACTTCGCCGAGAACATCACCACCGAGGGAATCGACCTGTCGACCCTCCCCGTCGGCGCCCATCTAATGGTCGGAGCAACCGAGCTGGTGGTCTCCCAGCTCGGCAAGATCTGCCACCATCGCTGCGCCATCTACCACCAGGCCGGCGACTGCGTCATGCCGCGGGAAGGCATCTTCGCCGTGGTCCGCCAGGGCGGGGTCATCCGGGTGGGAGACGAAATTCAGATCATGGAGGGGCGATCGACGACGGGCGCGGTCATCGGCACGGCGGAGTCACTCAAGGTCTGCGGCGGGGTGATCAGGGAAGCGGTGCTGGCGCGCTGGGCCCCGGCCTTCATCCGCATCGATCCCCTCAATGATGGTGGGGACAACCTCGGCCAGCTGCTCGACGACCTCAGCGGCCGCCAGGGCATCGACCGGGTCATCGTCTACGATCCCGAGGGCCGGCAGGCCCTTGGTATCGCCGGCTATCTGGGCAAGGCCATCCTCGCCGGCCGGCCGCACGGAACCATCATCAGCCACTGCCGGACCACGGCGGAGATTGCCCGCCTGTGACGGCGGGACGTCAGTGCAGCAGGTCGTTGATGACCTGCCGGTACTTCTGTTCGATGACGTGCCGCTTCTTTTTCAAGGTGTTGGTCAATTCCTCGCCGAGCTTGAACTCCTTGGCGAGGAAGGCGATGCCCTGCAGTTTTTCGTACGATTTGAATCCCTGCCTGGGGTGAAGCAGGCGGTTCATCTCGTGCCGGATGTGGTCGAGAACCCGGCTGTTGGTCAGCAGTTCCTCCCCCTCCTCCTTCAGGTCGGAAAACCGCTGCCGCGCGTATTCCCGTAACTCGTCGATATTGGGGATCAGCAATGCCCCCAGGCCCTTCTTGTCCTGGCCGACCAGCACCGCATCCTGGATGAAGGGAAACATCGAGATCGCGTTTTCGATCCGGGTCGGGTCGATATTCTCGCCGCTGGCGAGGACGATGATCTCCTTGGCCCGGCCGGTGATCACCAGTTCGCCGGAGAGCGTCATCCGGCCGAGATCGCCGGTCCGGAAGAATCCATCCTCGGTGAAGGATCTGGCCGTCTCCTCCTCGTCGCGATAGTAGCCGCGAGTCACCTGGGGTCCGCGCACCTCGATCAGCCCCTCCCGGCCGGGCGGCAGGATCTCGCCCTCCTCGGAGGCGATCCGGATCTCGGTCAGCGGCACCGGCGGCCCGACCGTGCCGTAGACCCGGCAGTTCAGGCCCCGGCCGGCGATCGACGGCGAACATTCGGTCATGCCGTAGGCGTTGACGATGCGGATGCCGACGGCGTCGATCCATTCCTCGAGATAGGTGGCCAGGGTCCCGCCGCCGCTGATCGCCAGGCGCAGCCGGCCGCCGAAACGCTGCTGGACCAGGGCCAGCTTCTTCATCGCCAGCTTGTACAGGGGGTAGAGGACGATCATCCCGGCCAGGGCCGGAACCCGCCGCTGCAGGGCGCGCCACCACGGCTCGGGGGCATAGACCGGAAAGCGTCCCAGATAACGGCGGCGATAGCGCCGATAGGCCGCCGACACCCGAACCATGGCGGCAAACAGCCCGCTGGCCAGCCTGCCCTTTTTCTTCACCCCGGCCTGCACCCGCGAGTACAGCGATTCCCACACCCGCGGCACGATGGCGACCAGCGTCGGCCGGTATTTCTCGAGATCCTGGGCATGATGTTGGCATGGCTCGGCATCACCCCCTTCGGCTGACCGGTGGTCCCCGAGGTGTAGATGACGGTCAGCAGGTCCTCGGCCGTGATCGCCTCCCCCCCGCTGGTGGAAGCGCTGGAAGTCGTCATCGGTGAAGCGCCGGTCGGCCAGCAGGTCGGTGTAGGAGTAGACGTGGCTGAACAGGGTGTGCAGTTCCGGGGCGCCGATGACGAACACCCCCTTGAACTGGCGGCAGCCCTTGATATAGTCGCCGTGCAGGGCCAGGAGCAGGACATCCTCGAACAGCTTGCCGTAGGTGACCCGGCACTCCTCCTCGCCGGCCAGGTAGATGAAGGCTGTCTTATGACGACGGCGGCTGGCGCTGGCAACCAGCACCTCAAACAGCGTCGCCGGCGCCTCATAATCGGGAAGGGCAAATGGCTCAAGCGGCGGTTGCGGCTCGGTCATGGTCGAATCCCCCAGTGGATGCCGATCGTCCCCATCATGAATTTGCGGTAGCCGACGTCGATGAAACCGGCTGCCCGGAAGATCCCGGCAAGGGTCTCGGCGTCATGAAAATCCATCGTCGATCCGGTGAGATAACTGTAGGCGGAGGCATCCCTGGCGATCAGCCGGCCGAGCAGTGGAATGCCATAGCGGAAGTAGAGGTTGAGCAGCGGCCACAGCAGGTTGGCGGCCGGCGGCGTGGTATCGAGGCAGACCACCCGGCCGCCGGGTCTGAGCACCCGGTGGACCTCCCGCATCACCCGCAGGCTGTCGTCGACGTTGCGCAGCAGGTAGCCGAAGGTCACCGCCTCGAAGACCCGGTCGGCGAAGGGCAGGCCGTTGGCGTCGCAGACCTGCCAGTGGATCGCCGGATCGCTGAAGCGCCGTCTGGCCTCGGCCAGCATGTTGCGCGAGAAGTCGGCCCCGATCACCCGGGCGTCGGGGTAGGAACGGCGCAGCAGCGCGGCGATATCGCCGGTCCCGGTGGCCAGGTCGAGGACCCAGCCGCGCCCCGGGTCGCCGGCCCGGGCGACGACGAAGCGGCGCCAGCGCTGGTCCTGGCCCAGCGTCATCGTCCGGTTCATCAGGTCGTAGCGGCCGGCGATGGCATCGAACATCCGTTGAACCCCGGGCCCCTTGCTCATGCCGAGGTCCCTTCCCGGTCAGGCATCGCTCCCCTCGTCACCCTCAGCATGGAGCGAACCCCGGGGTCCGCGGGAAGGGGATGACCTCGCGGATATTGGCCATGCCGGAGACGAACTGCACCAGCCGCTCGAAGCCGAGGCCGAACCCGGCGTGCGGCACCGTGCCGTAGCGGCGCAGGTCGAGGTACCAGCGGTAGTCGTCGAGGTCGATGCCGGCCTCCCGCATCCGCCGCTCCAGGACCTCGTAGCGCTCCTCGCGCTGGCTGCCGCCGACGATCTCGCCGATGCCCGGCACCAGGATATCCATCGCCGCCACGGTCCGGCCGTCGTCGCCCACCCGCATGTAGAACGGCTTGATCGCGGCCGGATAGTCGGTGACGATCAAGGGCCGGCGGTAGACCTCGTCGGTCAGGTAGCGTTCGTGCTCCGATTGCAGATCGATGCCCCAGCGCACCGGAAAATCGAAGGCTCTACCGCTGCGCAGGAGTTCGTCGACCGCCTCGGTGTAGGTGATATGGGCGAATTGCTGCCCGGCCACGCTCCGCAGCCGATCTATCAGTCCCTTGGCGATGAACCGGTCGAACAGCTCCATATCCTCGGCACAGTTGGCCAGGACATCGTCGAGCAGGTACCTGAGCATCTCCTCGGCGATCCGCATATTGCCGGCGAGATCGCAGAAGGCCATCTCCGGCTCGATCATCCAGAATTCGGCGAGATGCCGGCTGGTGTTGGAATTCTCGGCCCGGAAAGTCGGGCCGAAGGTATAGACATCGCCCAGGGCCAGGGCATAAACCTCGGCCTGGAGCTGGCCGCTGACGGTCAGCCCGGCCCGGCGGCCGAAAAACTCCTCGTCCGGTCCGCCACGGGGCTGGGTCGTCGTCAACTGAAACATCTCTCCCGCCCCTTCACAATCGCTGGTGGTGATGATCGGGGTATGGACCTGGATGAAGCCCCGCTGCTGGAAAAAGGTGTGGACGGCATAGGCCAGCCGCGACCGGACCCGGGCGACGGCGCCGAGGGCGTTGGTCCGCGGCCGGAGATGGGCCATCTCGCGCAGGAATTCGAACGAATGGCGCTTCTTCTGCAGCGGGTAGGTCTCGGGATCGGCCCAGCCGACCACCTTGAACCCGGTAGCGAGCAGTTCGACCGCCTGGCCCTTGGCCGGCGATTCCTGGACGGTCCCTTCGACCTCGACGCTGCAGCCGGTGGTCAGCCTTTTGATCTCGGTCTCGTAATTGCCCAGCCCCTTGTCGGCGATGACCTGGAGGTTGGCGAGACAGGAGCCGTCGCTGACCTCGACGAAGGAAAAGCCGCCGGTATCCCTTCTGGTCCGAATCCATCCGCCTACCCGGACCGTTTCTCCAATCGGCTGCCGCTCCAGCAGCGTCCTTATCTTGGTGTGCGTGCTCATATGATCTCAGGGTTGATGCTGCGGTGAATAATAGACGACCATTTCTCCCTCCCCGGGCAGCAGCCGCTGGTCGATCCCGGTCAGGCCGGCGAGGTGGCGGGCGGCGACCCGGCATTTGACCATCAACAGGAAAAAGATATCACGGTCGACCTCGGACAGGGTCTCGAAATTGCCCTGCCCCTTCGAGATCACCAGGTCCGCCCGGTGGAAATGGCCCAGCAGTTCGTCCGAGCAGTGGGCAAGCGATGTCCCGGGACAGGCGACGCCGCTGCCGATCACGCGGCCATAGCGGTCAAGGCCGCATTCCAGCGCATCCTCGAGCGAGGCGTCGTTGATGATCGGCCCGCCCCGGACCGCCACGGTCAGGTCGAGCCCCCGCTCCTGCAGACACTCGAGAACCAGCTGATCATACACGATCTCGCCGCAGTTATCCGCAAGGTAGAGCACCCGGCTGCCGTTTTGCAAGCGGCCGATCCGATCGAGGAGCAGATGAAGGTGATCGACCGCCAGCACCGCCGAACGGCAGCGGGAAATGGCCCCGTCGGCGTCGATTGCCGCAAAGGCGCCGTAATCGATGCTGTTGCCGGCGATGGCAAACCGGACCGCCGCGGCCAGGGGGACGGCAGAGCGCCGCACCTCCTCTCTGATCAGCGGCAGCAGACGCCGGGCCTCGACATTGTTCCGTTTCTTGATGTGCCGGTAGGGGTCGGGGCAGCCGGTCACCGCAGCGATGCGGTCGTATATCCGGATCGCATTGGCAGGAGGGGTCTGCTGCAGATCGATATCGGGGAGCAGAATGTCGATCGCCGCGACCACCGCCTGATGGTCGGCGGCCCGATCGGAACAGATCTTCGCCACCTGCAGGGCCTGCCGCCGATAACAGGGAAGGCAGTCGGGATGGGTTTTCACAGCAGGTACCCCTCACGGACATTGGCCATGGCGGCGAAAATCGAGTTCCGGGCCCCCGGTTCCATCGCATACAGCTCCGCCAGAAGTTCCCGCACCCGCTGGCGATGGGTATTCCCGGCCAGGGGGCAGAGATTTTCCACCGCCTCGATCCCCGCTCGGGCGGCGATCTCCAGCACCTCATCCTTCTCGAGATAGGCCATCGGCCGGATCAGCGCCAGATTGCCGCCGAACAGCACCTGCTTCGGCACCATGGTCGAGATGTTGCCGCTGTAGATCATGTTGAGAAAGAAGGTCTCGACCAGATCGTCCTTGTGATGGCCGAAGGCGATCTTCGCCCACCCCTCCTGCCGGGCAAGCTCAAAGAGTTGGCTGCGCCGGTTGCGGGCACAGTGGTAGCATGTCTCCTGATCTGCTTGCAATTTCCATCCTCGCACGACCTGATGAGCGATGCCGATGCGCTCGAGCTGGCGGCAGATCCTGGCGATAGAACCATCCGCCTGCGGTTGCCGGCGCCAGAACTCGTTTTCGACCACCACAGCCTTCAAGGTGTAGCGGATCGGCGCCTTGTGCTGCCAGAATCGGAGCAGCCAGGCGAGAACCAGGCTGTCCACCCCGCCGGAGACGGCGACAAGCACCCGGTCGCCGTCGGCCAGCATCGAGTAGTCGTGCATCGCCTGGCCGATCCGGCGATTGAAGCGCGATGGCAGGCAGGCGTCTATGGTCATCTGGGGAAGAGTCGATGGCTGATGGAAAGCAAACGCCCGTCGGCGTCATGCATCAGGCCGCGGGCGTTGTTTCCGTGTCGAATCGGGTTCCGGGCTGGTTATCGCTTCAGGAACGGGCATCCGGCCAGTCGTTCCTTGAGTCCCTGGGCAACAAGGTTCTCGACGGTCACCCACTTGAATCCACGGCTCTGAGCCTTGTTGAAGCTCAGGATATTGCTGAGCAGAGACTCCTGCGTCTCGTCAAAATCGGCCGACCACAGAACCGCGCGGGTCTTGACGTCGACCAACCGCATCTGGAAAGAGGCCGAGGCCGGGCTCTCGATGGCCAGTTCACTGCCCACCCGCTGCCGGTAGCGGTGAACGGTGGTCACCATTACCGCATCGCAGTGCAGGATCTTGCCGAGATGGCCGATCACGTCGGCTGAGTTGTCCCTGTTGTCTTCGTCCATCAGCGATTCGATCTGACTGGCCGACAGAACGCGGACGTTGCCGAAGTCTTTCATGATATCAACCATGGTCAGGTCGATGAAGCCGGCCCCCTTGCGCAAACTGTCGCTGTCATTCCCCTGCTCCCCCCCAGCACTGCCCCCGGCCGTGTC
Source organism: Desulfoprunum sp. (assembly GCF_053613775.1). Lineage (NCBI taxonomy): Bacteria > Pseudomonadati > Thermodesulfobacteriota > Desulfobulbia > Desulfobulbales > Desulfobulbaceae > Desulfoprunum > Desulfoprunum sp. The sequence continues at coordinate 42,136 of NZ_JBSHXH010000007.1, read as the reverse complement.
AGCGGGCAGGACAACAACGGCGTTCAGCGGCCGGATGTCTTTTCCCGGATCGGCGGTCGAGCTCACGCTCCTGCCGGAGCACGAAGTGAGGAACGACAGGAGACCGCACAGCATGACGACGGCAAGGATGTTGGATATGTTCTTCACGCAAGACCTCTCTGCAGAGTTTTCATTTAGTATTCCGGTGTGCCTTGACCGAACTCACAGCAATCCCTTGGAAGAAAGGACGCCGCTGACGTGTTCCGACAGGGCGGATGCCTCATGCATCGTCCTTCCCAACCCCTTGAACACTGCCTCAAGGATGTGATGCCCATTCTCCCCATGCAGCATGTCGATATGCAGGGTCACGCCGGCATGCTGACTGAAGGCCCGGAGAAACTCCTTGCCGAGCCCGGTATCGAACGTCCCGATCTTCTGATCGCTCAGCGAGACATTGTACTGCAGGAAAGGCCTGTTGGATATATCGGCGACAACCCTGACCAGGGTCTCGTCCATCGGCATATGGCAGCTTCCATAGCGGTTGATGCCCGACTTGCCGCCAAGCGCCCGGCTGAAGGCCTGTCCGAGACAGATGCCGACATCTTCGACGGTATGATGATCGTCGACCTCGATGTCGCCTTTGGCCGATATCGCCAGGTCGAAAAAGCCGTGAACGGTAAAGAGGGTGAGCATGTGATCGAGGAACGGAACACCGGTATCGATCGCCGCCTTTCCTTCTCCGTCCAGGTCGAGAATAAGATGTATATCCGTCTCCCCTGTCTTCCGTTCAATCGTCGATGTTCGCGCACCCTGCTGTTCCATATCCTGTATCCGTAGAATACCCTGTTTGCCGCGGATACCGGTCCGCTTCGTCGCCGAAGACCATGACGGTGCGTTTGGCGTTTGATTTCATTCCATGATCTGGTATACTTCAACTGCTTATATTACCCCATTGTCCTGAATCCATCTCTATTTTTCACCGCAAGGATCGATAAAAAAGTCATTCACCGCGAGACTGTCTTTTTTTTATTGACACCCCACCGGCGATTATGTAAATAGGGGACCTGTTTTGACAAAAACAAAAAGCGGGAATAACTCAGTGGTAGAGTGCAACCTTGCCAAGGTTGAAGTCGCGAGTTCGAATCTCGTTTCCCGCTCCAGCTAAACAAGAAAAGGTTCGACATGGTTCGAGCCTTTTTTTATTAATCGCATGTTGAGGATTACGATGAAAACCTACCTTGCTCCGGTCAACGAGATCGAAAAAAAATGGTACCTGGTCGATGCCGAGAATAAGGTGCTGGGTCGCCTGGCATCGGAAATCGCCAACCGGCTGCGTGGCAAACACAAGCCGACCTTTTCCGATTTCATCGACAACGGTGATTTCGTCATCGTCACGAACGCGGACAAGATCAAACTGACCGGCAACAAATGGGACGACAAGAAATACTATCGCCACACCGGCTACATGGGAGGGCTCAAGGAGGCCAGCGCCAAGGAACTGATGGCCAAGCATCCGACCGACCTGATCATCCATGCCGTTAAAGGCATGCTCCCGAAAAACAAACTGGGGGCGGCGCAGCTGAAGAAACTGAAGGTATACGCCGGGTCAGCCCATCCTCACGCCGCCCAGCAGCCGGCCGCACTAGATATTTAATCCTGGAGAATAAAACATGGCTATAGATCGTTTTTACGCCACCGGCAAGAGAAAGAGCGCTGTCGCCAGGGTGTGGCTTACCCCCGGTATCGGCAAGGTGATCGTCAATCAGCTCGATGCCGAGGCCTACTTCGGCGGGACCTTCAAGACCCCGAAGATCGAGAAACCGTTCAAGGTCACCGATACCTCTGAAAAATACGACGTCAAGGCCACCCTCAGGGGTGGTGGCAAGTCGGCCCAGGTCGAGGCGTTGGCCCATGGAATCTCCAAGGCCCTGCTCGATATCGATTCCGAGAACAGGATCCCGTTGAAGCGTTCCGGACTCCTCACCCGCGATCCGCGAGTCAAGGAACGTAAGAAGTACGGCCAGAAGGCTGCTCGCGCCAAGTTCCAGTTCTCCAAACGTTAATCGATTTCAGCACCAGACGTATTCGTCGGTCAGTGCAGCGGCCGGCAGTCGAAATACCACGACACACCGCAACCGAGGGAATAACAGCAAACCTGTTATTCCCTTTTGGTGTTTTTGCCTTTCGGGGTCTATTTCTCTTCAGACAGAGAATGCGGACTGTCCGATCCACATCCATGGATAGCCGCTATCTTCAACAACTCATCTCAGGGGACTTGCCATGTTGAAAATCGCGATCATCGGTGCATCCGGCTACACGGGCGTTGAACTCGCCCGCCTGCTCTGCAATCACCCGGAAGTGCGCCTGACACTGGTGACTTCGAGGCAATTTGAAGGCCAGCCCCTGTCCCAGGTGTTTCCCAGCCTCCGCACCAGGGTTGATCTTCTCTGCGAAAATCCCGACATGGATCGACTGTGCGACAGCGCCGATTTTTACTTCGCCGCCGTCCCGCACAAGACGGCAATGGACCTCGTGCCGCACCTGCGCCGGGCAGGCAAGAAGGTCGTCGATCTCTCCGCCGATTTCCGGCTCCGTGACCAGAGCGTCTATGAGCAATGGTACCAGCCGCACTCCTCGCCCCAATTTCTCAGCGAGGCGGTGTACGGGCTCCCGGAACTCTACCGTCAGGCCATCGCCGGCAGCAGCCTGGTCGCCAACCCGGGGTGCTACCCGACCTCGATCATCCTCGGTCTCGCCCCTCTGCTCAAGGCCGGAATCATCGAGCCGGCCACGATCATCGCCGACTCCAAATCCGGGACCTCGGGGGCAGGGCGCTCGGCCCAGATCGGCAGCCTGTTCTGCGAGGTGACCGATGGGTTCCGCGCCTACAAGGTCGGCGGCGTCCACCGGCATACCCCGGAGATCGAACAGGAACTGAGCCTGCTTGGCGGCTGCGATATCAGGATTTCCTTCACCCCCCATCTCCTGCCGCTCTCGCGGGGCATCCTGAGCACCATCTATGCCCGGCTGCAGGCCGACCAGACCGAGGCTTCGATCCACCAGCTCTATCAGGACATGTACGCCGACGAACCCTTCGTCAGGGTGCTGCCCCCCGGAAACCTGCCGGCGACCCAATACGTGCGGGGATCCAATTTCTGCGACATCGGGTTCACCATCGACCGGAGAACCGGCAGGATCATCGTCCTTTCCGCCATCGACAATATCGTCAAGGGCGCCGCCGGCCAGGCCGTCCAGAACATGAACATCATGTGCGGCTTCGACGAAGCGAAGGGCCTCGAGGTTGTCCCCCTCTTTCCCTGAGACACCAACCGCTCTCCCTTCCAGCATCCCTGAATCCCATGCGGAACATCAGACTGCTCATCGCCTTTGACGGCACCGGCTACAGTGGCTGGCAGCGGCAACGCCATGACGTCACGATCCAGGGCGAGATCGAAGACCGGTTGACCAGGATGACGGGGGAGTCGGTGTCTCTCCATGGCGCCGGCAGAACCGATGCCGGCGTTCACGCCGACGGGATGGTCGCAAATTTTCACACCGGCGGCAAAATCTCCTGCCCCGCTTTTTTTCAGGGCCTGAACTCCATGCTGCCGCCGGCGATCCGCATTCTGCAGGTCGAGGAAGTCCGGCCGGATTTTCATGCGCGCTTTGCCGCCTCAGGAAAGCAGTACATCTATCGGCTCCACACCGGCGCGGTGCTGATGCCGCAGCAGCGACACTTCTTCCTGCACTACCCCGCCGCAATCGATTCTCAGGCGGTACAGGCCTGCCTGACGCTGCTGACGGGAACCCATGATTTCGCCTCATTTGAAAACACCGGCTCCCGTGACAAGGGCCTGACGAACGGACGGGGATCCACCCGGACCCTTTTCGCCGCCGATCTGAAGCAACCGAACGACTATGAGTATTTCTTGTCGTTTACCGGAGATGGATTTCTCCGTCAGATGGTTCGCAATCTGGTGGGGACGCTGCTCGAGGTCGGCAGGGGGAAGCGGTCGGTGGACAGCTTTGGACAGGTCCTGCTGGCAAGGGACAGAACCGCAGCCGGTCCGACCGCCCCTGCTCACGGGCTTACGTTGAAGGAGGTTTTTTACTGAATTGAAATGAGAGGGGGGGGGGGCTGCCTACACCGATTCCTGTTTCTTCTGGGAGGAATGCCGGGCAAGCATTGACTGCAGCTTCCATGGCGACGACAGACAGACGCTTTCGTCATTGCACGTCGACATCACGTCACAGAAATTGAGGAATTCGGCATGGGCGTCACTGATCTCCTTGTCAATGCGGGAGATGATCTGCAACTGACGCTTCATATCGATCCCTTCCACCTGCAGACTCTTGAGCCAGCCATTCTCCACTTCGCGGCAGATACAGAGGGCCGACAGGCAGGCAATACCGGCGCCGGCCTCGACCGCCCGTTTGATTGCCTCAGGGTGCCCCATCTCCATCACCACGCTGATATCCTGGAAGTACTCCTTCATCTTTTCCCGGAAGATGGCATCCGTTCCCGACCCCTTTTCGCGCAGAATCCATTTCCGGTCCTTGATATCTCTCTTGACATCGAAGACATCGTTATGGGCGAGTGGATCGGTGGCCCCGACCAGAATCACCAACTCATCCTGAAACCATGGATGTACTCGTAATTCCTTGTTTTTCGACAGAGGACCCTCAACAAACCCAATATCCATCTGGCCATCAAGGATCAACTTTTCGGCATACCCCGTGTTGAAGACCAGGAGATTGATGTACACGCGGGGATGCACCCTGCGGAATGCCCCCACGAGATACGGCAGGATATAATTACCGAGTGTGGTGCTGGCGACAATATCGATATGTCCTTCGAGCGTATCGTTGCGCTCGGACATGATTGTCTCGATATTGCTGACCTGACAGGTGATATCCTTGGCAAGCGGCAGAAGATAGCGGCCGCGGGCGTTGAGGAGCAGGCTTCGGCCGTGCCGGTCGAAAAGGGAGCCGCCAAGCTGGTTCTCCAACTCGGCCAGGGCCATGCTGACAGCTGACTGGGTAACAAAGAGCTTCTTGCTCGCCTTGGTCACCTGGGCAGTCTCGGCAACCGCGATAAAAATCTCCAGTTGTCTCAGTGTGATAGGCATACGATACCCTGCTCTTCAGCTTTTTTGATAATGAACATCTCACCGCCTGTGCTACGCCCCAGCATCATAGCATGTATCCTGCATTTCACAAGTTTTTTTGATATATAGCCGGACCGGATGGACCTGGAGATACCATCTCACAATTTGCGGAACTCTGGATGTCAAGCAAAAGTTGATTGCAGCATGTTCGGCTCAGGTGGTATATACTTGCGCAGTTAAACAATTTTTTATGTTTTTTGTATCATCATTATTGAACATGTTTTATCTATCCAAATTCAATTTTGATTGGTATAAGAAAACACCTTTAAGCGAATGGAGTACACATGGAACCTCAGTTCACTGAATTTCTCTATCGCGACAGTGTCATTTGGATCGCGGCCTTTATCCTGGGCGGCTTCGTTTTCGCCCTAGGTCCGATTGCCATCGTTTATCTCTTCATGCCGCTCGGCACCAGGAATATCCGGAACAAAACCCTCCAACCGATCGAATGCGGAATGGACCCCATCGGTGACAGCTGGATCCGCTATGGTGTGGTCTTCTACCTCTATGCCCTGATCTTCCTCGCCTTCGATGTCGATGTCCTTTTCCTCTTTCCCGTGGCCCTTGCATACAATGACCCGATGTTCGTCTACCGAGACTTTGTCGAAATCCTTCTTTTCGTCGCAATTCTGTCATTGGCCGTCATTTATGCCTGGATCAAGGGAGTATTTAAGTGGGAACGGAAAACATACCTGCGTCGTTAATCCATTTCGCCTCTGCCGATAAACTCATCAACCTCGGTCGTGCCAACTCGCTCTGGCCGCTCACCTTCGGTATCGCCTGCTGCGCCATCGAGATGATGGCCACCGGGTGCGCCCGCTTCGACCTGGCCCGTTTCGGCGCCGAGGTCTTCCGTCCCTCGCCGCGACAAAGCGACGTGATGATCGTTGCCGGAACCGTCAACAAGAAGATGGCCCCGGGGATCAAAACGCTTTACGACCAGATGCCGGAACCGAAATGGGTCATCGCCCTGGGAAATTGCGCGATTTCCGGAGGGCCGTTCGTCTATGAAGGGCAGTACAACATCATCGAGGGTGCCGACAAGTTCCTGCCGGTTGATATCTACATCCCCGGCTGTCCTCCTCGTCCCGAGGCCCTGATCGAGGGAATCATCGAACTCGAGTATAAGATCACCGGCTGGCGGAGATGGCCGAAGGTCAAGGCCGAGTAACAACCGGAAGCATATGTCAAGCAGACATCCTGATCGGAAGGACCAATGATAATCGAGACCGTCAAAGACAAACTGAGAGACCTTTTTCCGGCTCCGGCGGAACCAGCTGTTGCTGAACTTGAAGCCGAGAAGCCCCAAACGGCTGAGGCGGAAATCGGGGTGTTCGACTGCAACTATGCCAAACAGGGGTATCATCTGGATGTAAGGCTGTCACCGGATCAGCTCCTGACTACTGTCGGCATTCTGTATGACCATGGCTTTTTCATCGAGTCCATCACCGGCGTCGACTGGATCAAGGATGGGCAACTGGAGGCCACATACGATTTCTGCCGCTACGATTTCGATCTCTGCCGCGTCGTTGTCCGCACCCGTACCCCTCGCGCCAATCCGATTCTCCCTACAATCACCGGGATATACAGCGGAGCGAGTTGGCACGAGAGGGAGACCCATGATTTTTTCGGTATCGTCTTTGAGGGACATCCCCACCTCATTCCTCTCCTTCTCCCCGAAGATGCCGACTTTCACCCACTCCTAAAGGATTTCAAAGCATGAGCGAGCCAATTGTCCTGCAGCCGGATGAGACCTTCATCCTCAACGTGGGACCGCAGCACCCGGCCACCCATGGCGTGCTCCGGGTCAAAATGACCATGGACGGCGAGTACATCTACGATGCGGAGACCGTCATCGGCTATATCCACCGGATGCATGAGAAGATGGCCGAAAACCGGACCTACGCCCAGTACCTTCCCAACCTCAGCCGTCTCGACTATCTCTCCGCCATGGCCTACTGCCATGGGTATGTCCTGGCCGTGGAAAAGGCCGCATCGATCGAGGTGCCTCAACGGGCCGAGTACATCAGGGCCATTACCGTCGAGATGAACCGGATATCTTCGCATCTCGTCTGGTTCGGGGCCTTTATCATGGATCTCGGCGGCTTTTCGCCACTCATGTACGCTTTTGACGATCGCGAGCAGATCCTCGACCTGCTCGAGGCAATCACCGGTTCGCGTCTGACCTATTGCTATTTCCGTTTCGGCGGCCTCTACAATGACATTGACGACGACTTCATCGAAGGCACCCGGCGTTTCATCAAGCGGATGCGCAAATCCCTGAAGATGTACCACAAGTTGGTGACCACCAATATCATCCTGATGAAGCGGCTGACGGGTATTGGTCCGGTCTCTGCCGAGTTGTGCCAGCGATATGGCGCCACCGGGCCGGTGGCGCGCGGCTCGGGGATCAATTATGACGTCCGCCGCAATGAACCGTATTCCGTCTACTCCGAATTCGATTTCGATATCCCGGTCTACAACGAAGGCGATTCCTACGCCCGGTATTTGGTCCGGATGGAGGAGATGGAGCAATCGCTTCGCATCATCGAGCAAGGGCTCGATAAACTGCCGGACGGTCCTGTCAATCCGGAGAAGAAACCCAAGACCATCAAACTGCCGCCGGGCGATTATTACACAGCCGTCGAGGCCGGCCGGGGCAGCTTCGGCATCCGCATCGTCAGCGATGGCGACAAGAGTCCGTACCGCCTCAAATTACGCTCACCAACCTACTCGAACATGCATCTTTTCGACGAGGCCTGCCGGGGTATGCTGATTGCGGACGCCCTCGCCTTCATGGGCAGTCTCGATCTGGTCATCCCGGAGATGGACAGATAAGGGGAACACTATGTCACTCACATTGCTCAACGTCCTGGCCGCCGTCATCATCGCCATCACCTTTGTCGCCACCAACGCCGCCTATCTGGTCTGGGCCGAGCGCAAGGGGGCAGGCTTCATTCAGCGCCGGCCCGGCCCAACCGAAAATGGCCCGTGGGGCCTGCTGCAGCCACCGGTCGACGGCATCAAGCTCATGACCAAGCAGCTTCTCATTCCCGGCGGGGTCGACAAGATCATTTTCGTCATCGCTCCGGTCCTGGCGATGTTCCCGAGCGTCGTCAGCTTTGTCACCATCCCGTTCAGCGACACCATTGTCGCCCACAACGTCAACATCGGTCTGCTGATGATCTTCGTCTTCGGCTCGATGAGCGCTATGGCGTTGCTGATGGGCGGCTGGAGTTCGCGCAACAAGTATTCGATGATCTCTTCGGTTCGTGCCGTTTCGCAGGCCGTCGCCTACGAGATACCGATGCTGATCACCGCCATCACGGTGGTGATGATCGCCGGGTCGCTCGATCTGATGGAGATCGTCCACAAGCAGAGCGGTGGATTCTGGCACTGGAATATCTGGCCATTCCAGAAGGGCCTGTTCAACATCCTCATGCCGGTCTCCTTTCTGATCTTCTTTGTCTGCTCGCTGGCCGAGACGAACCGCGCCCCCTTCGATCTCGGCGAGGCTGAAAGCGAACTGGTCGCCGGCTACCACACCGAGTATTCGAGTATGGGCTTCGGCCTTTTCTTCATGGGCGAATACGCCAATATCGTCATCGGCGCCTGCCTGACCACCATCCTCTTTCTCGGCGGATGGGACTGCCCCTTCGGTCTCGTGCCCGGGGTCTGGTGGTTTATCGTCAAGATATACATCCTTATCTTCACTTTCATCTGGATTCGCTGGACCTTTCCCCGGACGACCATCTACAGCCTGCTCAACCTGTCCTGGAAGGTTCTGATCCCGATCTCCCTCTTCAACCTGCTGCTGACCGCAGGTCTACTGAAGGTATTCTAGCCATGTTCAGATATTTCAATGATATCTTTTCCGGACTCTGGAGCCTGTTTGTCGGCATGGGCATCACCTTCCAGGAATTCTTCAAACCAAAGATCACTGTCCACTATCCCCACGAGAGCATCAAGATGACGGCCCGGTACCGCGGCCACATCGAACTGATCCCGGGCGAGGACGGCCAACCCCTGTGTGTCGTCTGCGGCATGTGCGAGAAGGCCTGCCCGTCCAACTGCATCTCCATCGCCGGTGAAAAACCTGAAGGCAGCAAGAAGAAGGTTCTCACTTCGTATAAACTCGACTTCACCACATGTTCGCTCTGCGGTTCCTGTGTCGACTCCTGTAATTTCGGGGCGGTACGGTTTTCCAAGGAATACAACCTGGCCAGCACCCGGAAAGAGGATTATCACTTCGATCTCCTCAAGCGACTGGAGGAAAGCAAACAATGATGAAGACCCTGTTCAGTCCGGACGGGCTTGTCGCCCTGCTCTTTCTCTTCAATCTCATGGTCACCGTGATCGGCGGCATCGTCGCGTGCAGCGCCGAACGACTTGTCCGGGCTGTCATCGGCCTTGTCATCTGCTTTGTGGGGGTAGCGGGAATCTATTATTTCCTCAACTCACCCTTCATTGCCATGATGCACATTCTCATCTACATCGGTGCCGTGGCAGTGGCGATCTCCTTCGCCATCATGCTGGCCGCCCCGGAAGAAAAAATGAGGCTTGGCCCAACCAATGCCCTCTCCGGTCCTTTCGGCCTGATCACTGTCCTGCTGCTGATCTCCGGTCTCGTGTCACTCGCCTTCAAGACCGAATGGACGAGTGTGAAAAAGATCAATGATGGTTCCGTCAAGACCATCGGGATCCAACTGCTGACCAACCATTCGATGGTATTCGAACTCATTTCCATCGTGTTGCTGATTGCTATCCTTGGAGCCCTCGTCATCGCCCGAGGCGGGAGGGAAGATTAATGCCGCTGCTGACACTGCACAATCAATTGACCACTTATCTCGTCATCGCCGCCCTGCTGTTCGGCATGGGCGTCTATGGCCTCATCACCCGCCGAACTTTGATCGGCATGCTTATCGCCGCCGAACTCCTTCTGGCCGGGGCTTCGATCAATTTCATGGCATTCAACCGGTTCACCGCCCCCGATCCGGCGCTCGGGCAGATATTCACCCTGTTCATCATGGCAATCGCCGCGGCCGAGGCCGCCATCGGCCTCAGTATCGTCGTCGCCTTCTATCGTCATCTCAAATCGATCGAGACGGCGGATGCCGCACACCTCAAAGGCTAGTTAAGGAACTATCGCATATGGACATGCATACAGTCGTCAGTTCCCCATCGCTCCTTGTCGCCCTGCTCATTCCACTGGCCGGTGCGCTCGCGGTGATGTTCAGAGGGAATGATGAAAACGTCAGGGAGGGGATTTCGTCAGTGGCCTCGATCCTGCTGCTCGGCGTCGTCTGTTCGCTGATTCCTCCGGTTCTGAAGGGCAAGATCCTCGTCCTGCACCTGTTCACCATCCTGCCGGGCCTGACCATCACCCTCCGGGCCGATGCGATGTCGATGATCTTCGCCCTCGTCGCCTCATCGCTGTGGACCATCGCCGTTTACTATTCGATGGGGTATATGCGGGGGCTCAAAGAACACGCCCAGACCCGCTTCAACGCCTGTTTCGCCCTTGCGATCTTCGGGGCCATCGGGGTGGCCTTTTCCGACAATCTTCTGACGATGTATCTGTTCTACGAGATCGTTTCGATCTGCACCTACCCACTGGTCGCCCATCATCAGGACGCGGAAGGTTACAAAGGGGCACGTAAATACATCGTTTACCTGACGGCGACCGCCAAGTTCTTCCTGCTGCCGGCGATGATCCTGATCTATGTATTGACCGGCACCCTCGACTTCGCCGCCAACATCTCGACCGGGATCTTCCCCGACGACGTGAACAAGGTGCTGGTGACGATGCTCTATATCTTCTGTCTCTTCGGTTTTGCCAAGAACGGCGTCATGCCTTTCCACCACTGGCTGCCGGGAGCGATGGTCGCCCCGACACCGGTCTCGGCCCTGCTCCATGCCGTGGCCGTCGTCAAGGTCGGGGTCTTCTGTACCACCCGGGTCATGTTGTATATCTTCGGCGTCGACACCATGGATGCCCTCAACCTCGGCATCCCCACCGCCTACTTTGTCGGCTTTACCGTTATCATGGCGTCGATTATCGCCCTCTCCAAGGATAATCTCAAGGCCCGGTTGGCCTATTCCACAGTCAGCCAGCTGTCCTATATCATCATGGGTGTCGCCCTGCTGACTCCTTCCGGGATCGAAGGCGGGCTGATCCATATCGTCAACCATGCCTTCTCCAAGATCACCCTGTTCTTCTGTGCCGGTGCCATCTATGTCGCCACGCACAAGAAGAACATCTCCGAAATGGAAGGCCTGGGCAAGACCATGCCGTTCACCTTCGGGGCCTTTGCCATCGCCTCGCTGTCGATGATCGGCGCTCCGCCGGTGGGAGGATTCATCACCAAGTGGAATCTGCTTGTGGGTTCGATGGAAGCCCATCAGATCGGTATTCTGCTGATCCTGATTGCCAGCACCCTCCTCAACGCCGCGTACTTTGCCCCGGTGACCTTCAAGGCCTTTTTCAACAAGCCCCCCGCCGGTGAAGGTTATATCGGCATCCGCGAGGCACCGTTGTCCATGCTCATACCGATACTGATCGCCTGCTTCATTTCGGTCCTCATCGGCATCTTTCCCCAATACATGATGAACTTCGTCAAGGCGGTGACAGGATGATAGTCAGTTTCATCGATTGGCTCAAACAGTGGCCCAGGACCGTGCGGGTGCTCTCTCTGCTCGCCGCCGCAGCCATCGTCATCTGGAGCCTGGCAGCGGTCGACACCCACCATGCCCATACCTGGGTGGAGCAGCATATCCCGGCATTCTGGGCCATTTTCGGGTTTGTTGCCGCTTCCGTTTTGATTTTTATTTCCGGTTGGCTCGGTAAATGCGGCATCCAGACCAGGGAGGATTATTATGACCGGTAGCTTCATCCACCCGGCATTGATCATGATTGCCGGAGCCCTCCTCCTCCCCTTCATCCGCGGACCGTTCCGCAAACCGTATCTGTGCCTCATCCCCATCCTGGCCTTTTGCGACGTCCTCTACCTCAATCAGTTCCCCGGGACATACGGCGTTGTCACCTTCATGGATCGATGGACGCTGACTTTCGGTAGAATCGACAATCTGTCGACCATCTTCGCCTTCATCATGGCCCTGATGGCCATCATCGGCACAATCTATGGCCTCCATGTCGAGGACGAGTGGCAGCATATTGCCGCCTGGTTCTATGTCGCCGGTTCCCTCGGGGTCATCTACAGCGGCGACTATCTGGTGCTTTTCCTGTTCTGGGAGATGATGGCCTTCGCCTCGACCTTCCTGATCTGGTTCAATTCCGACAAGGACGCCCTGGCCGCCGGCTACCGTTACCTCCTCGTCCACACCTTCGGCGGGGTAATGCTGCTCTTCGGCTTCGTCCTCCGTTACCAGGCAACCGGGGATCTCGGCTTCAGCCTGCTCGATGAACACAACACCCAACTCTACACCTGGCTGATCATGATCGGCCTGATGCTCAACGCCGCGGTCCCGCCACTGCACTCCTGGCTGCCGGATGCCTACAGCAAGGCCTCCATCACCGGCGCGGTCTTCATGTGCGCCTTTACCACGAAGACTGCCATCTATACCCTGGCCCGCGCCTTCGCCGGCTTCGACATCCTCATTGTCCTCGGCGTGGTAATGACCATTTACGGTATCATCTACGCCATCCTCGAAAACGACATTCGCCGGCTGCTCGGTTGGGAAATCGTCAGCCAAGTCGGCTACATGGTCGCCGGCGTCGGCATCGGCACCGCCCTGGCGATCAACGGCACCTGCGCCCATGCCTTTGCCCACATCCTGTACAAAGGACTGCTGTTCATGGGGGCCGGGGCGATTATCCATTGCACCGGACAATCCAAGCTGACTGAACTGGGAGGCCTCTACCGTAAAATGCCTCTGACCCTGCTGTTCATGGTGGTTGGGGGAGTCTCGGTCTCGGCCTTTCCGTTCTTCTCCGGCTTCGTCAGCAAATCGATGATCATCACCGCCAGTTTCGAATCCCATCTGTACTGGGCGGCCTTTTTGCTGACCGCCGTCTCGGCCGGGACCTTTCTCGTCGCCGGACTGCGGCTGCCTTATCTGATTTTTTTCGGTGAATCACGCTGTACCTCTGCAACTCTGGAAAAGGCCGCCGATCCTGTATGGAATATGCGATTGGCCATGTGGATCGCTTCCTTTTTCTGTCTGCTGATCGGATCCTATACCCCCTTTCTCTACTCGATGCTGCCGCATACGGACGTGGCCTTTCACCCGTACACGATCCCCCATATGGCTGAAACCCTGCAAATTCTCGCTTTTACCGCCTTGGCCTTTTATTTCCTCAAAGGCAGGCTGGCCGCCCGGGCAACTATCAGTCTCGATCTCGACTGGTTCTATCGCCTGGCCGGTCGCGGCTTTCTCTGGGTGGCGGAGAAACCGCTGCAATGGCTCGACACTGCCTGGGGTGCCGCGTATCGGGTCGTCGGCCTGGTGTCACTGATGACGATCGCCCGTTTCTCCGCCTGGTTCGACTGGAACGGCATCGATGGCGTCGTCGACGGGACGGCACGTTTCGTCCAGGGGCTGGGCGGCAGAATAAGCCTCTTCCTCCAGAAGGGGCAGATCCAGATGACCCTCTATTATGCAATCACCTTTGTCGCTCTTTTTCTGGCTGCCTATGTCTGGTTATAACTCTCTGACATCAAGGATCGTTGGCAATGGATCAATTACTGCTTAACCAGGGTTTTCCCCTACTCAGCACCCTGATTTTCCTCCCACTGGCGGGCTCGCTGCTGCTGTTCGTGGTCCGTGACCCACACTTCGCCCGCTACTGGACCCTTGCTGTCACCAGCCTTGTCGCCCTGCTTTCACTGTGGTTGTTGCCTGGATTCGACCGTGACACCGCCGCCTTCCAGTTCGCCGAATACCACCCATGGATCGAGTCGCTCAATATCGCCTACGTTATCGGCGTCGACGGCATCTCGATCCTGCTGATTCTGCTCACCACGCTGATCATGCCCTTCTGCGTTCTTGCCTCGTGGACCTATATCAAGGACCGTGTGCCGGCATTCATGATCTGTATGTTGATCATGGAAACGGCGATGATCGGGGTCTTTGTCGCCCTCGACTTTGTCCTGTTCTATATTTTATGGGAGGCCATGCTCATCCCGATGTATCTTCTTATCGGGATCTGGGGTGGGCCACGCAAGATCTATGCCTCGGTCAAATTTTTCCTCTATACCCTGGCAGGATCGATCCTCCTCCTTGTTGCAATAATCTGGCTTTACACTGCAAACAGTTACAGTTTCTTCATCCCGGATATGATGTGGAAAGGCTACCCGTTTACTGCCCAGATCCTGCTCTTCATCGCTTTTTTCCTCGCCTTTGCCATCAAGGTGCCGATGTTTCCCTTCCACACATGGTTGCCGGCCGCCCATGTTGAGGCACCAACTGCCGGCTCGGTCATCCTCGCCAGCATCCTGCTGAAAATGGGGACCTATGGCTTTCTCCGCTTCGCCCTGCCAATTACGCCGGATGCCACCACCACCCTCATGCCCTATGTCCTGTGGCTTTCCATTGCCGGTATCATCTACGGTGGATTGACGGCCCTGGCCCAGCAGGACATGAAGAAATTGATCGCCTATTCCTCGGTCGGCCATATGGGCTTCGTTACTCTGGGGATATTTGTCCTCAATATCGACGGGATTGAAGGGGCCATCCTGCAGATGATCAACCACGGCATCACCACCGGCGCCCTCTTCCTCTGTGTCGGCATGATCTATGAACGGACACACAGCCGTGAGCTCAGTTCCGCCACCGGCATAGGCCAGTATATGCCGGTCTTTGTCACCCTGATCGGTATTTTCTCCCTCTCGTCCCTGGCCTTTCCCGGGACAAACAGCTTTGTCGGGGAGTTCATGATCCTGGCCGGAGCATTCCGCCACGATATTCCCCTGGCCCTGGCGGCGATACCGGGTGCCGTGCTGGCCGCCGCCTACATGTTGCGGATGCTGCAGAAGATCATCTGGGGAGGGATGAACAACCCCGACCAATCCTGGCTGACCGATTTGAACAGCAGAGAAATAGTAACCCTGGCGCCATTCCTTTTCTTTGTCTTCTGGATAGGTCTGGGTCCACAGCCGTTTCTTGCCATGATGCACAGCAGTGTCGTCAACCTGCTCGATCAGTTCCATGTTTACCAGCAGGCGATCACCGCAGCTGGCATGTACTGATCATTGACTAACATATAACGACCATCCAAGGTACCACGATGCTCTTTCTTCCTGAATTGACGATTCTCGGCGCCGGTCTTCTCTTCTTCCTGCTGTCTCTCGGACAGCCCAGCGAGGCGACAATCAAGAACTGTGCAGTCACCGCCGCAGCCGTGATACTTTTTACAACCGTGCTCTGTCTCAATCAGGCAGGAAATCTGTTCTACGGTGCCTACCGGGTTGATTTATTCTCCCAGGTTTTCAAGGTATTGATAGCAGCGGCCACCCTCATCGTTTTTCTGTTCGGCAACGGACTTTCAGGGATTAAGCAGGATTCTCGCCCTGAATACTACCTTTTTCTCCTGGTCTCCAATCTTGGCCTGATGATGCTGGTTTCCAGCGTCGAACTGCTGGCCATCTTCATTGCCCTGGAACTGTCGTCCTTTGCCGTCTATATAATGGTGCCGATGCGAACCACCACCACAGGCATTTTTTTCCAGATGGAGGCAGGCATCAAATACCTGCTCTTCGGCGTTATGGCCACCGGTTTCATGCTCTTCGGCATGAGTTATATTTTTGGTCTGAGCGGCACGACCAGCCTTGATGGGCTCGCACAGCAGTTGCCGATCCTGGCAAATCGTCCAGCGGCAGTCGTCGCCATGCTCATGATTCTGGCCGGCTTTTTTTACAAACTCGCCATATTTCCATTCCACTTCTGGGTTCCTGATGTGTACGAGGGAGCTGCTAACGAGACCACCGCGTTTATCGCGGCCGTGCCGAAAATGGCGGCCGTGGCCTTGCTTATTCGTTTGACATCCCTCGCCAGTCACCAGGGAGAGATGGTCCTCAATCTTCTCATGGTCTGTTCCATAGCCTCGATGTTCTACGGTAATCTCTCGGCGCTGGTACAGAAAGACCTCAAGCGCATGCTCGGATTTTCCGGCATCGCCCATGCAGGCTTTATTCTCCTCGGCCTGTTGACATTCAAGCAGTCCGGTTACGCCAACTCCCTGTACTATATCATCGGATATGCCCTTATGAATCTGGCCTGTTTCCTCGTTATCTGCCAGGTTGCTGCCAAAGGGGAAAATCTCGGGATATCTGACCTGAGCGGACTCCACAAACGTGCACCGGTCCTCGCCCTGACCTTGACGGTGGCGCTCTTTTCTCTCGCCGGGATCCCCCCATTTGTCGGTTTTACCGGTAAATTCATGCTTCTGCTGGGAGCCCTGCGTGAAGACCATCTCCTGCTGGTAACACTTGCTGCCATCAATACGGCTATTGCCATCTACTACTATCTGTCGGTGGTCCGCATGACCTTCTGTTCCGACAGCAATGGCCTGGGAAATGTACAAACTGGTTTTCTGACAAACTCGCTCTCCCTGATTCTAGTCACAGTGATAATAGTCATGGGTGTGGCGCCGTCCTGGTTTGTTACTATGGCAGAATCCGCCGTAAAGACAATCCACTGATCAGAACGACGCTCAGGAGTCTCTCTATCCTGACGGCAGGGACAGAGTTGCTGGTCTGCCGCAGTCTGGTCGCTCGACAGCCCTTTTATTCGATCCTGCGCGAACATTTACCTCGTTCGTTCATTCGCCATGAATTCCCCATGGAATGAATGCAGGGTCACTCTTTCTTCTAGTTCGTATGCTTGGCAGTATCATCTTGGTATGCCTTGTTATTATCCCCGTCCCTTGCGCCCCGAGTGCCGGCTTACACAAGTATTTCAATGGCGTTTCCCCCCTCAGTTCCAGTTGGCCGGCACGAATGATAAGCGTCCTTGACAAGTAGCGGTCGAG
>NZ_JBSHXH010000007.1:0-17500 GCF_053613775.1 Desulfoprunum sp. | reverse complement strand
CGATTATTTGGGAAAGATTACCTACGCCAACCAGATAGCAATGCATCGGCTCGGCCTTTCAGAGCGTCTAGAGCAACCGGTGAGCTGGTCAAGTTTTGTCGTCCCCGGATTACAGCAGCAAGCTGCCAGCTATTTCGAAGCTTCGCTTCGTGGAGATGATCCTGGACTGAAGGAATTCCGCCTGGTCTCCAGTGGAGGAGGGACATTTCCGGTCCTTCTCCGCTCATCTCCAATTCTCGAGGATGAAATAACAGTCGGCACCCGGTTTATCGCCATCGATATCAGTGATCGTCATGCTCTGGAAGAACAGCTTCGACGCGCACAGAAAATGAAAGCGATAGGGTTGATGGCAGGAGGTGTCGCTCACGATCTCAACAACATTTTATCGGGGGTGATCAACTACCCTGAACTGATGCTGATCGACCTTCCCGATGACAGCCCGCTCCGCCGTCCGCTCCAGGCCATACGTAAATCGGGTCTGCAGGCTGCCGCGGTAGTCTCGGATCTCCTCACTGTCGCCCGGGGCGTTGCGGCCGTCAAGGTGGTCATCGATCCACGATCCCTCATTCGTGAATATCTCGATTCTCCGGAATTCTATCAACTCACTGCCTTCAATCCACAACTATCGGTTAATACAAATTTTTCTGCCGATATCCACCGAATCTCATGTTCGCCGGTGCACGTAAAGAAATGCCTGATGAATCTCGTCACCAATGCGTTCGAAGCCATCAACGGTAAAGGAACGATCACTATCGCTACTGCCAACCGTTTCATTACCGCTGAACCAGATGAAGGGACGTCATTAGCCGCCGGCGAATATGCTGTCATTACCGTCAGAGACAATGGACCTGGAATTCTGGCCAAGGATCTCAAACATATTTTCGAACCTTTTTATACAAAAAAAACCATGGGCCGTAGCGGGACCGGACTGGGTCTGGCCGTTGTCTGGAATACCATGAAGGACCATGATGGAACTGTCACCGTCACCAGCGATAAAAACGGCACGGTCTTTGACCTTTACTTCCCAAGGACGCAAGCACAGCATACAATAAACAAAGAAACAGCCGACCTCGCAGTGTATCGAGGAACCGGGCAGACCATTCTCGTGGTCGATGACGAGCAGCAGCAACGGGATATAGCCATTCAGGTTCTTTCCAGCCTGGGTTACAGGGTCTCATCCGTTGCATCAGGCGAAGAGGCGGTTGCTTGCGTGCAGAATACGCCATTCGATCTCATCGTCCTTGATATGATCATGGGACCGGGGATGAATGGTCGGGAAACATACGAAAAGATCATTGTCATCTCTCCTGGGCAGAAGGCAATAATTTCGAGCGGTTTCTCACGGGATACGGAAGTCAAGACGACCCAGCGCCTGGGCGCCCGAGGATTCATCAGTAAACCTTATACGATGGAACAACTTGCCAAAATCGTGTTCAACGGACTACATGAAACCGTACCAGACCGCCATATCCCTTAGCCCGGTCAAATGATCGATGAGCCGTCCAGGGAGTTAATCATGTCTTTAGTTTTCAGACACTTCAGGGTATTTTTTATTATTGCAATCGCCATATTGGGTCCATCCATTCCCTCCGATGCCAAGGACTCTATCGGTTGGCTCGAGGCGACTGCCCCTCCTTTTTTCATCCACGAGGGCCAGTACAAAGGACAGGGCTACGAGGACCAGGTCACCGACATCATCATCGAGCACCTGCCACAATACACCCATAGCCGGACTATCGCCAACATCACCCGGCACTATTACGAGTTCGAACAGGGGCACAAGGTCTGCAATGTCGGCCTGTACAAGACCCCTGAGCGCGAGAAGTTCATGTATTTTTCCATCCCCAGTTTTTTCACCTATCCGACGGTGCTGATCATCGATAAATCCAAATGGACTTCCTTCGGCAGGACCAAGCAGGTGAAGCTGGAAGACATATTGAAATCCAAAAAATTGATCATTGGCCGAGGTGAAAACCGCTCGTACGGCAAATTTGTAAACGAGGTCCTGAACCGCTATGGAACAAAACAGAACATTTTCGCCTTCGAAGGACAGGAGCTGTCCCTCCATTTCTTCAAAATGTTGAAGCTCGACCGGCTCGATGGCTTGATAGGCCTGCCGGAAGAGGCAATGTACCAGGCGGAGAGACTGGGAATCCGTGATCAGATCATGACTATAGATATTGAGGAGAACCAGGGAAACCCGGAATCATGGTTCAGCTATGTCGCCTGCTCGAAGACCGAGTGGGGGAGGAAGGCGATCGAGGATATCAACCACGTCCTGATCGAACAGCGACCGAGCGCCCGATATCGGGCCACCTACGAGAGGTGGCTCGATGAAAGCAGCCACGAGGGGTATAGAGAGCTCTACGAAAAGATCTTCCTCACTGTAACCCGGTAGCAATGCGGCAAGCAAGGCGGACCTCTGAGTCAAGACATTAATCGACCGAGTTTAATGCGTGCTGGACTTCAATTGCAGTTGAATACCGCAGTCCAGCTTCGGCCTTGTATTCTGGAGAGTGGAGCTTTCTCTTCTTCGCTTTGCTCATCGATTTTTGGTCCTTATGATTGCGCACCGCTTACATTACTGTCCAGCAACCAGGGTCCGCTCGCTTTTTCGGCATTGGTTATCACATCGCCATTTTCTCTCTATGGTTTCGCCTCCACATCTGCCCTCGTCAAGCACCTTCCATAAGCCAACCTGGACCTCGTTCAGGGTGATGGCGTTTTGTGTGTAGTCCCTCAATACTTCTCTTATTTTCACGATATTCCGGATGCATGAGCCGTCACCCTCGTGTATAGTTGAGGATTATCATCGAGTAAGGCGATGAGATTGGATCAATTGCAGTCTTTCGCCTGCTCCAACCAGGAATTTTTGTTGCATGCACTCATCAGCGTTCCAGCTCGACCAGCAGTTCATCAACCGGCTCTGGGAGAGGATAACCCGGCCGCAGGAAACATCGACGACCGGCTCGGAATTCAGCACCGTTTTTCTCAAAGGCAATATCCCCTCCCCCGAACATCTGGCCCTGATCATCGACGTCGCCTATTGGGCCAGCTTCGCCACCGAGGAGGGAGCCCCGGTCGTGGCCTCGATCATGCTCAAACAATCGGAGCATACCTCGGACACCTTCCACTTTGACAACCCCCTCGATTTTTCCTCGAAAACCCTGGTCAAACTCGGCCCGGCTCTGGAGAACCCGAGGGCCGATATCGGCATCTGGCCGGATCAGAACGGGACGCTGAAAATATGGGGCTTCACCCCGAGTTCGCATGAGCCTGTCAAACCGGACTTCTGGGTTCAGATCCTCGGGCCGGGACGGGTGCTCATCATGTACAGCGGCAGGACCATCGCCGCTCTGACCGGCAACCAGGCCGTGTTCATCGACCCCCGCGGCATATTTCAGACATTGATGCCGAGTATAGCGGCCCAGGCCCACACCAATGACATCAAGCTCCTCAATCTTCTGCGCTACAATGCGATCCTGAAGATCGTCCAGCAGACGCGGGCGCACGGCAAGGGCGGGATCATCCTCGTCGTCCCCGACAACAAGGACTGGATGCAGTCGATCAAACTGCCGATCAAATACACCGGCGGCGCCAATTTCCTCGATATGGACCAGAGGCAGGTGCAGCAGCCCTCCGAGAGCGCCAGCCTCGATCAGGTCCTCAACCTGATCGAGGACCTGAATCTGCCGCACCAGAAGGACTGGGTCAAGGCCTGGCAGCAGGTGCAGCAGCAGATCAGCCGCGTAGCCCGTCTGACCGCCGTCGACGGCGCCCTGGTCATGAACTTCGATCGCTATGTCTACTGCTTTGGCGCCAAAATCAGGGCTCAGAACATCAAGGCCTCTTCTTCCAGCCTCCAGATCATCGAACCCTTCGACGGCGCTGTCGACAGGATCGCCCCCTATTCGAGCCTGAGCGGCACCCGGCACCAGTCGGCCGCCCAGTTCGCCTACGACCAGCCGGGCTCGATCGCCATCGCCGTCTCGCAGGACGGCAATGTCACCATCTTTACCCGCAGCGACCACTCGGACACCATCCACACCATCCAGCACGCGGAGCTGATCCTGCTCCATGAAGGACTCGGCGGCTCGCTGTGGAACCTCTCTCTTTTCTCGGAACTGGGATGGTTTGAAAAAGAGGTCGAAAAGACCGGCAAGAACTACCTTTCCGCCGTCATCCGCTGGATGAAGAATACCCTGCATCGAGAATAAACCTTACTACCTCCTGTCCTGTGGCGGAGGCGGAATGTGAGACGGGACACACGAGATGGGGAACTTCCCGGGTTGAGTTGCCGAATCCGGGAAGTTCCAGCACGATCAATGATAATCGTGGGTGCCGAGTATGACCGTGATGCCGGTCTTTTCTTCGATCATCTGCGCCTTCTCTTCCGGGGTGGTGTAGGGGCAGCCCGGTTTGGCGTTGGCCATGCAGGAACTGAGGTAGATCTCGTCCGGCTTGATCTCCGACAGCTTCATTGCCATGCCGGTGTTCGGCACCAGGGTCCGGCCGGGGCACTCGCACTTGACGAAGGATACCACCGCCTTCGGTTCGCCGAACTTGCCGTCACCCATTGCCGCCGCCTTCAGGCAGCGCCATTCGCCCGGGCAACCGTATCCTGCATCCATGTATGATCCGCAACCGATTATCGCCACCTTTTTCATATCCGACTCCCTTGTATGATGGTAGATTTGAAGCAATCTGTTCACCCTGACGCCCGTCGGAGGCATCGGCGATAACAGACATTGACACATAACCCTAACGCGCCGCTATCGCCCCCGCAAGCCTTTTTCACGTTTACCGGATACTGCCCGTGCCACACCTCTCGCCAAAATCCGAATACGATTGACAATCGGGGCGATATCGGACAAATAGCAACTGATCGATCACCCCCCATAGACCAAATAAGGACAGCGCATCATGAGCCGTTTCTGGAATCCGATCCTCCGCGATCTCAAACCCTATGTGCCCGGCGAACAACCCAAGGCCGACCGGCTGGTCAAACTCAATACCAATGAGAACCCCTATGGCCCGTCGCCCTTGGCCGTCGCCGCCATCCAGGCTGACGCCAACGACAGCCTGCGCCTCTATCCCGACCCGGAAGCCACCGCCCTCAGGGAGGCAATAGCCCGGTATCACGGCCTTTCGCTCGACCAGGTCTTTGTCGGCAACGGCTCCGACGAGATCCTCGCCCACACCTTTCTCGGCCTGCTCAAGCACGAAAAACCGCTGCTCTTTCCGGACATCACCTACAGCTTTTACCCGGTATACTGCGGTCTCTACCAGATACGCCATGAACTGGTGCCGCTGAAAGACGACTTCACCATCGATCCGGACGATTACCGGCGGGACAACGGCGGGATCATCATCGCCAACCCCAATGCCCCGACCGGCCTCGGTCTGCCGCTGGCGGCGATCGAAAGGATCCTGGCGGCCAACCCCGATTCGGTGGTCGTCGTCGACGAGGCCTATATCGATTTCGGCGGGACGAGCGCCGTCGGCCTGATCGCCGCTTATCCCAACCTGCTGGTCATCCACACCCTGTCGAAATCCCGGTCTCTGGCCGGGCTGCGGGTCGGGTTCGCGATGGGGCAGCGCGAACCGATCGAGGGCCTCGAGCGGGTCAAGGACAGTTTCAACTCCTATCCCCTCGACCGGCTGGCCATCGTCGGGGCCGTGGCGGCCATCGACGATCGGGCCTATTTCGAGGAGACGCGGACCAGGGTCATCCGTACCCGGGAAGAAATGACCACTGGCCTGCAGGCCCTGGGCTTCGAGGTGCTGCCGTCGCAGGCCAATTTCGTCTTCGCCCGTCACCCGGCCCATGACGCTGCGGCACTGAGCATGCGCCTGCGGGAGCGGGGCATCATCGTCCGCCATTTCCGTCTGCCGCGGATCGACCAGTTCCTCCGCATCACCATCGGTACCGATGCCGCCTGCGCCGAACTGGTGACCGCGCTGGCAGAGATCCTGAAGGGCTGAACGGGATATACTCAGATCTGCTGCATCCGACCGGGGGGCGGCACAAAAACCCTGCCCTGGTCTTGCTTCCCCCATTTTTCTGTTGTACTCCATCAATATGGGGTGCAGACGAATACGGTCCCCGACCATCGAAGGGAGGAGCCGGTTCAGTCACGACCTGCCGCCCTCGCCAGGGGCCAGGCAGTCGAGCTCACCGTACGGCAGCTTTATGGCAAGGAGCGGATGATGAAGAAGATGCGGGCGCTGGTCAAGACCGAGGCGGGTGTGGGGCTCAGGCTGATGGAAATCCCGGTCCCGGTGCCGGGCAGCAACGAGGTGCTGATCAAGATCGTCAAGACCGCCATCTGCGGCACCGACGTCCATATCTACAATTGGGACCCATGGGCCAGGAAGACAATCCAGGTGCCGCTGACCATCGGCCACGAATTCGTCGGCACCGTCGCCGCGGTCGGGGATAATGTCCATGATTTCCACCCGGGCGATCTGGTCTCGGGCGAGGGCCATCTCGTCTGCGGCCACTGCCGCAACTGCCTCGCCGGCCGGCGCCACCTCTGCAACAAGACCAGCGGCGTCGGGGTCAACCGGGCCGGGGCCTTCGCCGAATACCTCGCCATCCCGGTGACCAATGTCTGGTACTGCGACCGGGCCATCCCGACCGACATCCTCACCTGCTTCGATCCCCTCGGCAACGCCGTCCACACCGCCCTGTCCTTCGACGTCCTCGGCGAGGATGTGCTGATCACCGGCGCCGGCCCGATCGGCTGCATGGCGGCGGCCATCGCCCGCCTGGCCGGAGCCCGCCACGTGGTGGTCACCGACGTCAACCCCTACCGCCTCGAACTGGCCCGGAAGCTTGGCGCCACCCTCACCGTCGATGCGGCGAAGGAGGATCTGGCCGAGGTCCAGCAGCGGCTCGGGATGCGCGAGGGTTTCGACGTGGCGATGGAGATGTCGGGCAGCCCGGCCGCCCTCCAGGCCATCCTCGCCAACATGTGCCACGGCGGCAAGATCGCGATGCTCGGCATCATGCCCGGCGAGACGGCGATCGACTGGAACACCGTGGTGTTCAACGGCCTGACCATCAAGGGGATCTACGGCCGCGAGATGTTCGAGACCTGGTACAAGATGACGGCGATGATCCAGACCGGCCTCGACATCAGTCCGCTGATCACCCACCGCTTCCCCTTCACCGAATTCGAGCAGGGGTTCGAGGTCATGCGTTCCGGCCGCTCGGGCAAGGTCATCCTCAACTGGGAATAGGGAGGCGCCATGGCATTGGAGCGGCTGGACGCGGCCTTGACCGCGGAACTGCAGTACCTGGCAGACGAAGGCCGGAGCAAGGCGCCGGAGCGGGTCATCAGCGGCTGCATCCCGAGCGACGACGTCCACGGCCCACGCTACACCCTGGAAGGCTATGACCGCCCTTTCCTGCGGATGAATTCCAACTCCTACCTCTCCCTCGCCTTTCACCCGGCCCTGCTGCAGGCGGCCGACCAGGCCGGCCGCCGCTACGGGGTCGGGCCGGGGGCGGTGCGGTTCATCGACGGCACCTTTGCACCCCATATCGCCCTCGAGCAGCGGATCGCCCGCTTCGTCGGCCGTCCGGCGGCGCGAATCTTCAATTCCGCCTACACCGCCAACTGCGGTCTGGCCCTGACCCTGGCCACCCCCTTAACCCACTGGATCGGCGACCAGCTCAACCACAACAGCATCATCCGGGCGATGCGCATCGCCGGAGTTCCGGGCGCCAACAAGGGTATCTACCGCCACAACGACATGAACGACCTGCGCCGCTGCCTCGATGCGGTCGATCCGGCGATGGAGCGGGTGGTGGTGATCTTCGACGGGGTCTTCAGCATGCGCGGCGACCATGCCCCGATCGACCGGATCGTCGAGCTGTGCCGTGAGTATCACGAGCAATTCCGCGACGGGGTGATCACGATCGTCGACGATTCGCACGGGATCGGCGCCTACGGGGCGACCGGCCGCGGCACCGCCGAGTTCTGCGGCGCCATGCCGGATATCGTCGTCGGCACCTTCGGCAAGGCCTTCGGCGTCAACGGCGGCTTCATCGCCGCCAGCGCCACCATCGTCGAGGCGGTGCGACAGAAGGCCGACACCTACATCTACACCAACCCGCTCGGCGCCGCCGACTGCGCCGCCGCCGCCAGTGCCATCGACCTCTGCGACAGCGGCGAAGGTCTGGCCCTGCTCGCCACCCTCCAGCGGCGGACTCGGCAACTGCGGGCCGGCCTGGCCACCCTCGGCCTGGAATCGATCCCCGGCCCCCATCCGATCGTGCCGCTGCTGGTGCGGGACACGACCGCGACCCGGCGGCTGGTCAACCACCTGTTTAACAACGGGGTGCTGGCGGTCGGCCTGACGTATCCGGTGGTCCCGCAGGGCGACGAGACCATCCGCTTCCAGGTCAACGCCGGTCACACCGAGGCCGATATCGATTTCCTGCTCAGTCTGTTGAACGTTTAACCGTTCAAACGTTCAATACGTTTTCCGCCCTTTTCTTCACCGCAGCTCTGTGCTATATAGACGGCCGAACTTCCAGGGCTGACCGGATTTTCGCCCTTCACCCCTCCTGGTCCCGGCGGTGAATTCCCTTGACTGGACGAACACCGCCATGTAACCATGAGTTGATGCATAACTGCTCCATTCCACACGAATTCAGCCCAATGAGGAACCGGCCACAGACGGGAAATCTCCGCCGCTGTACCGGCTCCGCCTGCAAGGATAGACCCGCATGAACCGTTCCGGGATTTTTATCACCATCATCATGGGTGGGCTCGCCGCCCTGCTGTGGATGCTGGTCAACTCCCCCGATATCGAACCGCCCTGGCCGGAGATGGTCCAGGGCTTTTCCTTCTCGCCCTACCGCGCCGGGCAATCGGCCGAACTCAATATCTTCCCGACCGAGGCCGAGATCGAGGAGGATCTGGCCCTGCTGGCCGGCGACTCCCATGCCGTCCGCTCCTACAGCGTCAAGGGGACACTGGCGGCCATCCCCCGCCTCGCCGCGGAGAAGGGGCTCAATGTGGTCCTCGGGGCCTGGATATCGAATATCGACAAGGACAACGAGGAAGAAATCCAGAAACTGATCAAGGTCTACCGGGAGAACCACCGCAACATCGTCCGGGTGATCGTCGGCAACGAGACCCTGCTCCGCACCGAGCAGACCGTGCCGCAGATGATCAAGCACCTCGAGCGGGTTCGCAAATCGGTGTGGGCCCCGGTGAGTTGCGCCGAGCCCTGGCACATCTGGCTCGAGCATCCGGAACTGGTTGAACACGTCGACTTCATCGCCGTCCACCTGCTGCCGTACTGGGAGGGCATTCCGATCGAAGAGGCCGTCAACTACTGCGTCCTCCGCTACAACGAGCTGCGCCGGAAATACCCGGACAAACCGATCGTCATCACCGAGGTCGGCTGGCCGAGCAACGGCCGCACCCGCGACCAGGCGGTGGCCAGCCAAGCCAACCAGGCCAAGTTCCTGCGCCGGTTTCTCGCCACCGCCGAGAAGAACGGATACACCTACTATATCATGGAGGCCTTCGACCAGGTGTGGAAGAAATCGGCCGAGGGCGAGGCCGGGGCCCACTGGGGGGTCTACAACGCCAAGCGCCTGCCGAAGTTCTCGTTCCGCGAGCCGCTCGTGGCGGTACCGCAGTGGCGCGACCTGGCGGCGATCAGCATCGCCCTGTCGGTGGTACTGCTGTTCCTGCTGTTCCGCGACAGCGGCACCATGAAGACCTCGGGGCGCGGCTTTCTCGCCGTGATCGCCTTCTCGATTGCGACCTTCGCGGTGTGGATCGTCTACGACTTCTCGCAGCAGTACATGTCGACCAGCGGCCTGATCGTCGGCATCATCCTCTTCTTCGCCGCCCTCGGGGCCATCGTCGTCATCATCGCCGAGGCCCACGAATGGGCGGAAGCGCTGTGGATCCAGAACTGGCGCCGCCTGCCGCACGCCGAAACAGATCAGGCCATCACCTACCATCCCAAGGTCTCGGTCCACGTCCCGGCCTACAACGAGCCGCCGGACATGCTCAAGCAGACCCTCGACGCCCTGGCCGCCCTCGACTACCCCAACTTCGAAGTCCTGATCATCGACAACAACACCAAGGACCCGGCGGTGTGGCAGCCGGTGGAAGAGTACTGCCGGGAACTGGGGCCGTGCTTCCGCTTTTTCCATGTCGACCCGCTGGCCGGCTTCAAGGCCGGGGCGCTCAACTTCGCCCTGCGCGAGACCGCCCCCGACGCCGAGATCATCGCCGTCATCGACAGCGACTACATCGTCGACCACAACTGGCTCCGCGCCCTGGTGCCGCAGTTCCGCGATCCCAAGATGGCGATCGTCCAATCACCGCAGGACTACCGCGACGACACCGAGAACGCCTTCAAGGCCATGTGCTACGCCGAGTACCGCGGTTTTTTCAACATCGGCATGATAACCCGCAACGAGCGCAACGCCATCATCCAGCACGGGACGATGACCATGGTCCGCCGTTCGGTGATGGATGAGATCGGCGGCTGGGCCGAGTGGTGCATCACCGAGGACGCCGAGCTGGGCCTCAGGATCTTCGAGAAGGGCTATTCCGCCACCTACCTGGCGCACAGCTACGGCCAGGGCCTGATGCCGGACACCTTCATCGACTTCAAGAAGCAGCGTTTCCGCTGGGCCTACGGGGCGGTGATCATCGTCCGCCACCACCTGATGAAACTGATCGGCCTCGAATCGACCAACCTGACCCTCGGCCAGCGCTACCACTTCATCGCCGGCTGGCTGCCGTGGTTCGCCGACGGCATCAACCTGCTGTTCAACTTCGCCGCCCTGGCCTGGACCGTCGGCATGGCGCTGTTCCCCCTCCACGTCGCCCCGCCGCACATCATCTTCGCCATCCTGCCGCTGACGCTGTTCGTCTTCAAGAGCCTGAAGATGTTCTTCCTCTACCGCCGCCGGGTGGCGGCCAACATGCGCCAGAGCCTGGCCGCCGGCCTGGCCGGGCTGGCCCTGTCGCACGTCATCGCCCAGGCGATGCTCACCGGCTTCATCACCCGCGGCATCGGCTTCTTCCGCACCCCGAAACGGGCCAAGGCCAACGCCCTGCTCCAGGCGCTGCTCGACTCCCGTGAAGAGCTGCTGTTTTTGATCGCCCTGGTCCTGGCCGCCTATGCCGTGCTGCAGCGGCCCGACGGGGTGATGCTCGATATCCGGGTCTGGGCCCTGGTCCTGAGCGTCCAGAGCGTCCCGTACGCCGCCTCGGTGCTGGTGTCGCTGATCAGCGGCATGCCGTGGCTGTCGGCGCGACTGGTCGGCAAGATGCGGCCGCTCGAGACCAATCCGGGCCGTAAATAGCAGGCGATCGGTTGCGGCCGTCGCAGACCGCAACCGATCGCTCCGCCATCCCGCTCAATCTTCCTTCACCATGCCGATGAACTCCTCCTCCAGCAGCACCTCTTTCTCCAGCAGCAGTTCGGCGATCGCCGCAAGCTTGTCCCTGCGCTCCGTCAGCATCTCCATGACATGCTGGTGCCGCTGATCGAGGATCTCTCTGGTCTCGGCATCGATCCGAGTGGCTGTGTCGTCGCTGAAGTCCCGTCCTCCGGCATAGCCGTGCTCGGTGGGGAGAAAGACCGGACCCCGCTGACGAGGGTAGGTCGAGAGGCCGAGGGTCTTGCCCATGCCGTACTCGACGATCATCGCCCGGGCGATATCGGTGGCTCGCGTCAGATCGTTGCCGGCCCCGGTGGTCACGCTGTCGAAGAAGATCTGCTCCGCCACCCGGCCGCCGAGCAGGACATCGATCTTCGCCAGCAGTTCGTCGGCGCTCATCAGGTAGCGGTCCTCGGTCGGCCGCTGCTGGGTATAGCCGAGGGCGGCAAGGCCGCGGGGGATGATCGAAATCTTGTGCACCGGCTCTGAACCCGGCGTCAGGGTGGCCACCAGGGCATGACCGACCTCGTGGTAGGCGACGATCTTCTTCTCCTGCGGATTGATGACCCGGTTCTTCTTCTCCAGCCCGCCGACGATCCGGTCCACCGCCTCGTCGAGATCGACGGTCGAGACCTTCTTGCGCCCCTTGCGGACGGCGAGCAGGGCCGCCTCGTTGACGGCGTTGGCCAGATCGGCGCCGGTAAAGCCGGCGGTCTTCTGGGCGATCACCCGGATATCGACTTCGTCTTCGAGCTTGACCTTCCTGACATGGATCTTCAGGATCTCTTCGCGGCCGTTGACGTCGGGCCGGTCGATCAGTACCTGGCGGTCGAAGCGGCCGGATCGCAGCAGGGCCGGATCGAGGACCTCGGGCCGGTTGGTCGCCGCCATGATGACGATCCCCTTCTGGGTATCGAAACCGTCCATCTCCACCAGCAGCTGGTTCAGGGTCTGTTCCCGCTCGTCGTGGCCGCCGTAGCCGCCCGCCCCCCGCGCCTTGCCGAGGGCGTCGAGCTCGTCGATGAAGATGATGCAGGGGGCCTTATCCCTCGCCTGATCGAACAGATCCCGGACCCGGGCGGCGCCCATGCCGACGAAGAGCTCGACAAACTCGGACCCGCTCATCGAAAAGAACGGCACCCCGGCCTCGCCGGCGACGGCCCGGGCGATCAGGGTCTTGCCCGTCCCCGGTGGGCCGACCAGCAGCACGCCCTTGGGCATCTGGCCGCCGACCTCCAGATAGCGCTCCGGCCGGGCGAGATAATCGACGATCTCCTGCAGTTCCTCCTTGGCCTCATCGGCCCCGGCGACATCGCCAAAACGGGTGTCGATATCTTTTTCGCCGACGATCTTGGCCTTGTTCTTGCCGAAATTCATGATGCCCGCCTGGCCGCCCTGCAGCTTTCGCATCAGCAGGTACCAGATGCCGAAGAACAGCAGGATCGGCACAAACCACGACAGCAGGGTCTTGAAGAAGGTATTTTCCACCTGGCCGGAAAATTTGACGTTATGCTCAGCCAGCTTCTGGGTCAGGTCGGAGTCGACCCGGACGGTGGTGAAGACGACCTCGCCGTCGCCGGTCTCGTTCTTCATCTTGCCGCTGATCCGGTCCTGGCCGATGGCGATCTCGATCACCTTGTCCTGCGTCAGCGCCTGGATGAATTCACTGTAGGGAATGACCTTGGCGCGGAACTGGTCGAAGATCAGGCTCTGGAGCAGAAGCACCCCCCAGACTGCCGCCAGTACATACCAGACATTGAACTTGGTGTTGTTTTCCATGTGTTCCCATCTCCCGAGGTGAGGCCGGAAGCGAAGATGTCCACCGTTTTCCATCCGGCAGCTGTTGCAGGCAACCGCAATCCACACTCAAACGATATATCCCTCAATTCCGAACAGCAAGGGATACTTGCAAAAAATCGAGACACCCGAGTAGCGGCGGACCGGTCGGGAGGACATTACGGGGATCGGGAAACTGAATGTCTGCCTCCCCTGTCATCTCGACATCCTCCCTGTCGTCTCGACCTTTATCCCCTGTTATCTCGACCTTTACCCCTGTCATCTCGACCGCTAGGGAGAGATCTCCTGCCGGAAAGACGAGATTTCTCGCTGACGCTCGAAATGACAGAAAAGCGCCCGAATTGACAGGAAGGCGCCTGACATGTCAGGAAGGCGCCTGACATTTCAGGAAGGGGCCTGACATGTCAAGCAATACTCGACAGGACAACAATGCCTGTTCCCGTCTTGCCCACTGCCGATCCTGCTATTCGGCAAGAGGCTCCGCCTTCAGGACAAACCGGGAACCGCTGAAGAGATCGCGGGAAACAGTGATCAAGGCCTGCAGCCACCGATCCGTGACCTCGCATGGTCCCTGTTCCTGCTGCTCCTCCCGGCAGACCGTCTGCCGGCCGCCGTCGCCCGCCCAGTACATGCCGGGCAGAGGCCGGACGGCCAGATCTCCGGGCGGGGTCGAGAGCCTGATCACGTCCGGTCCGGCCAGGCCGAGAAGATCAAGGATCATCGCCGGCAGCCGGTACATCGGCACGTCACCGAGGGGCAGCGGGCCGCGGCGGCCGTCGATGACCACCAGCGGGGTGGCGGTCAGGGTATAGACCATCCGGTCGGTCATCATCGCCCGGTTGTCGGTCAGCAGCTTCGAGCGCAGATAGCCGTAGAAGCCGGGCCCGAGGAAGGGCAGGTGGTCGCCGAACAGAACGATCAGGCCATCCGGGTCGTCGCGGCGCAGGATCTCGAGGAAATCCATCAACTCGCGCGACTTGTAGTACATCAGATTGACATAGGCGTTGAGCAGGGCGTTCTTGTCGGTGGTGGTGATCATCCTCGGCCTGGCGGCGTTGAGGGGATAATCGACATGGCCGAAATAGGTCAGCAGGAAATTGAAGACCGGCCGGTCGCGGTCGGCGCGACTGCCGATCTTGTCCATGGTCTGGCGATAGAGCGAGGCATCGCTCAAGAACTCGCCGTTGAGGTCGTCGAGGACGAAGTCGCGGTCCGACCAGTAGGTCTCGAAACCGATGCGCCGGTAAGCGTTGACCCGGTTCCAGAACCCGGCGACATTGGGGTGCGAGGCGATGCCGTGGTAGCCGGCCTCCTGCAGGATCTGTGGCAGGCAGGGGGCCTGGTTGCGCAGGCCGGACTCGAAGTAGACATGATTCTCGGTCACCGGGAAGCCGCACAGGGCCTCGAACTCGGCGTTGGCGGTATAGCCGCCGAAGATCGGCGACAGGACATGGGAATCGCCGGCCTGCCGCCACAGCTCGCGGAACCGCGGATCGAGAGGGTCCATCGACAGGCCGGAACCGGTGAGCAGGGCGGCGTCCCAGAACGACTCGAGCACTATCATGTGGACGTTGCGCCGCGGCGAACCGGCCGGCGCCGCTGGAGGGGAGAACGCGGCGGCATTCGGCCGCAGCACCGCCAGGGCCGCATCGACCTCCGCCGCCGACGGCATGCTGCCGCTTCGGACCCGGTGCCGCAACGATTCCTGGACGAGATGGATCACCACGCCCCGGCTTTCGAGATTGCCGCGCTGGTTCCAGACGCTGTTCCTGAACACCTTGTCCATCATCGCCACCGCCGGTCCCGCCACCTGCAGCACCCCCCAGACGGCCACGACGTACAGGACGAGCAGCAGCCAGGTCCGACGCCGCCGCCAGTTGATCATCAGCAGCAGCAGGGCAAAGGGCAGGACAACGATGGCGATGGCCCCGGCCAGCTGCCAGCCGGTGAGGAGCATGAAGAGATTGGGCAGGGCGATGAAATCGTCCGGCATGACCGGGGTGCCGTAAAACTGGATCTTGCCGGCATTGCAGAGATTGAGCGCGGCGACGAACGCCGCGACGGTCGGCAGGGTGAAGCGCAGCCGCCCCGACAGGCTGTAGCAGATAATCGCGAACAGCAGATGCGCCGCCAGGTCCTGCGGCAGGGCCGCCGGCTCGGGCGCGACGTGAAAAACGAAATGGCTGATCCCCTGGATCAGGGCGTACCAGATGACGACGAAGGCGACGAGGATGGACCACCGGGCGGTCCGGGAAAGAGTGTCTGTCTGCAGTTTCAAGCTGTTATCCATGCAAGACCTCAAGTCTCGCTCTCGAGGTCCATTCCGCCGCAACCATCACTCCTCCACCCCTTTCTCGTCCCGCCACATGGGGGCATTACCGAACCGCCTGAGCCACCATTCCTCGGGGGTCAGATGCCGTTGCGCCACATCTTCGGCAAAGGAGTATTCGTACTCGCTGCAGTAGCGGCTGATGACCTTATAGGCGGCGATGATCTCCCTGGTCCTGGCGGCGCACTCCTGCTGATCCGCACCACTGCAGCGGTCCGGATGCCACTTCGCCAGCAGCCGCCGGTACTGCGACTTGATCTCTCGCATCGTCGCCGTCACCGGCAGGTCGAGGACCCGCCGGGCGGCGGAAATTTCGTCAAATGTCCGCATCGGTTCTCCATTAATTCCGACATTGTAAGTACTGGCCGGATTTTTGTCGACCGGATTCACTCCGCCCCCCTGTTCCGCCGCCAATGTCCGGCCAGGAGCGCTTTTGCCGGTTGTCCCGCTCCGATCCCGGTGTTAGGATGGCACGATTAAACGATTAAACGATTAAACGATTAAACATCCCCCAGAAGTGATGAGTATGACAAATTTTGAAGACCTGGAAATCTGGAAGCTCGCCCGTTACCTCACCGGACAAATATACCAGTTGACCCGCAATGGCAATTTTGTAAAAGACTACAGCCTGTGCAACCAGATTCAGCGGGCCTCTGTCTCAGTGATGTCCAACATAGCCGAAGGGTATGAACGTGGCGGCAACCAGGAATTCATTCAGTACCTGGCGATTGCCAAGGGAAGCTGCGGCGAGGTTCGCTGCCAGCTGTATATCGCCTTTGATCAGAAATACATCGACAAGACGGATGCCGACAATCTGCTCGATCAGCACCGAAAACTCTCCATCATGATCTACAAATTCATGGAACACCTGAAAGGCAGCGGATTTAAAGGCACAAAATACAAGGCCCCGAAACCCGACCCCGAACTGGCCGAATTTGACGCCCTGCTGCAGAGTTATTTGAAAAAATAATCGCTTGATCGCTTGATCGCTTGATCGCTTAAACGCTTAAACGCTTAAACGCTTAAACGCTTAAACGCTTAAACGCTTAAACGCTACCCCGGCCACTGAAAAAATCCATAAAAAAAGGCAGCCACCAACCATGCAACTCGATTTATTCAACTGGGATCGTATAGAAATCGGCGTCGGCCGCAACAGCCTGGCAAGGCTTGACTTCACCGACGCCCGACATAGTTTCAACCTCGTCCTGCGCGGCTTCCCCAACCATCCCGAGGCCGCCCAAAGCATGGAGGAGCTGCTGTATTGGGAGAAAACTCTCGCCGAGTTCGACGCACTTCCCCCCGAAACCGCCCCGCCCTTCCTCTGGGCCACCATACGCCGATTCCCCTTCGATGCCGCCGACTATTCGCAACAGCTGCGGCGCTCCCTGATCCAGCGCCTGCTGACCACCCTTGCCGACCGACCGACATTCTACGCCCCTCCGGACCTCTGCAGCGGCTATCTCCATCTGCAACTCGGCGATCTCGCCGCCGCCGTGACGGCCCTGCGATCCCTGATCCAATCCCGCCCGGACAGCGGCCTGCCCCATCTCTACCTCGGCGAGGCGCTCTACCGCCAGGGACGGACGGAACGCTCCGGTCCCTGTTACGCCAGGGCGCTGCTCCTGAACCCGGAGGCGGTTTCATCTGAAGCAATCATCCACCAACCGCTGGCGGAGATCATCAAGGAATACGGCCCTTCCCTGGCGCCGATCCACGCCTTTCTCCAGGGTATCCTCCCCCTGGTGGCGGACGATTCCCTGCCGGTCACCCCCGCAACCACGATCTACAGAGCCCTGCAACAGGCCGAACAGGCCCGACGGAACGGCAGACACCAGGACATGATCGCCGCCCGCCGCGAACTGAAAAACCTGTCGGCCGATATTTTTCAAGAGTATCTGGACACTTTGGAAGGATCGACCGTATAACAAGGTTGGATATCCGAA
>NZ_JBSHXH010000006.1:0-295697 GCF_053613775.1 Desulfoprunum sp. | reverse complement strand
AATTAGTCCATTTTTACCTACAATATCAAAGATTTGATCTCCCTCAAAATCTTCTAACTCCCATTCCGTTTTTAGAACCTCCTTTGGCCGGTCATTGTCTGAGTAGTCATGATAGGTCATACGAGGGAACTCAAGCTCATCAAATATACCGTTACTCTGCAAAACTGGATTTAGCTTAGAAAGAGCTTGTAAGATCGCAGTTTTGCCAGACTCGTTCTTGCCAACCAAACAGGTGATATCCTCAACTGTAAAATCCCCAGTGGCATGAATACATTTGTAGTTAAAAATTTGAACCCTTGTAAGCTTCATGTTTTCTCCATTTATTGGTTTCGCTGCATTTCATTCAAGCACAACGCCAAGGGTAACCAGCGGCGGCCACTGAACTAGACGAGACTAGCGCAACGCTGCTCCCCGCCGTCTGGTTGACCCGCTTGTTCGCCGCCTTCTTCATATATGTTTTTGTAAGGTCTGAAATCCAATCCGTGTTGCTTTTCCTTAACTAGGCATTCATATCTTTGAAAATAGGTATCACCAATTGGAATACCGGTCTTCGTTCTCAGAGATTCGAGAGTTCCAAAATAAATGGAATAGATGTCATCAAAAATTGAAATTGCAAGCCATGCTGCCTTTGCATTGAACTGTAATTCTGCTTTTTGGGCCTTAATTTCGCTGTTGCTGCCTAAATTGTATCGGCTGTTCAGGCGACCATTTCTTTCATATCTGTTTCTTGCCTTTACGCTTATGACATATTTTTCGTCTCCCCTTTCTGCATACAGGTCAGCATAAGGAAAATTACGTTTATTATCATTTAGGTTTCTGATGTTGTTAAACCCATTATCAACCAAAGCCTTGAGGGCTAAGAGTTCACCCAATGCACCAAGCGATTTAGCCCTTAATGCTGTGTGCTGATTAAATTGAATTTGTCTCATAATTTATACGGCGAACGTAGAATTCAGCGGACCCGCGCTGTTTGCGGGGTCCGCTGAAATGATTTGTTCGACAAATTATTACCTTATTTAATAACAATTTGTATACACAGTGCTACCGATAACTTGCGAACTACAGTTTGTCTTAAGGTTTACTGTGGAAGAGCTTTTTTGTTGATTGGAAATTGCATTATACATTTGCCAATAATTTGCGCTTTGCTGTGCTTGTACCTGTTGCTCCATTACCCTGAGTTTTTGCACTTCTAACCCAAATTTTGCATCTGTCTCCAAACCTTCAATCCCAGTTGGTCTCATGAATGTGAATTGTTGGTAGGAGCCGGTGGATAAATTTGCTCTTAATTGTTCGATTTTAGCGGTGGCACCACTTACCCATTTAACTTCTGTACCTTGTAACAACAAATAGCCTCGCTGCCTATCTTGAGGTGTGATGTTATATGACAAGTTAGTTGGACAGTAACCCATTAATTGGCTTCCTTGATATAGTGATGCTCCTGGTGGGTCAGAGTGGTATGTAACCTGCACCTGCGTTGCACATCCTGTTATGGATGCTGCGATAAAAAGAAATATAATAAGTGATATAGATTTCATATTTTCCTCATTCATTTAGGCAAATAGCCAGCAAATATTTTCCCTTTTAATCATGACCTCCTCGCCCGGAGCAGGATCAGTTGGTTGTTCTGACGATACTGGCTCAAAGCATAAAACAATTGCAGAAAAAACTTGGCTATCAATCTCTTCTTTGATTTCAAGCATCACCGTAAGTTCTTTGTAAATGGCAGAAACTTTCATCCCGATTACAACATTGTCTTCAGGATTTAACATTTTCCCGCTCTCGGGTGGGTAGTTTCCGATTGCTCCGCAACTTGTACATACCTGCCATGCTATTAATTTCATATTTTTTCCTCCTGTCGAACGTGTTTAATAGTAGGCCGCCTCTTTTTAGGAGGCAAAGAACAATTTATCGTCGAAACGTCAGTTTCCAATTTCCACTGATTTTCACCTACGACCTTCTATTTATACTGTGTATGTCGCAGAAATGTCATGAATTTCAGCTATAGTATCCCATACTCTATCGAGAGGCAAGGAAATCCTGTTAGGATTTCCATTACGTCTTTTAACGAAAATAACCGGGTTATGCGGCAGCCGCATAACCCGGAGTTTCTGTTCGTCGGAGTATTTTCGCCGGGATGATACAGCGCAAAAGGAGTACCAGGTAGTGCCTGATAAGTCGAAACACCCCGTGTTATGATGCGCAGGCACGAAGTGGGAGGATAACCATATGGCTGATTCGATTTCTTGTAATAACGAGATGTTCAGCAGTACTGAATTTGCGGAATTCCTGCTGAAAAGCAAACTGGTTTCAAATGAAAAAGAAAAGTACATGGTCGTCTGGGTACGCAAATTCTTCGATTTCGGTGTTGACCTCAGGCAGAATCTCAATTGGCAGGATCGACTGCCGTTATTTATCCGTCACCTTACAGGTACCGGCTTGTATCAGGACTGGCAGGTTCGTCAGGCCGATCAGGCAGTTCGCCTCTATTTTGTCAATTTCCCGGAGCCGCAGGCGACCCCGGAGGGACTTGGGAAACCCTCGTTGCCTGCCGTTCGGATGCCCGGTGATTGGGAATCGGCCAGACGTCTTTTCCGTGAGGCGTTGCGGTTGAGAAATTAATGCATACCGGACCGAGACCACCTACCTGGGATGGGTCGATGCATATTGTCGTTACTGTGGCCAACGAGAAGGTGCCGATCAGACCATTCTCTCGGCTGATCGGGTGCGAGATTTTCTTGCCTATCTTGCCATCCAGCGTCAAGTTTCGGCCTCAACACAGAATCAGGCCTTCAATAGTCTACTGACCTTTTTTAGGCTGGTTGGCAATGTTGATCTCGGCGATCTGAAAAACACGGTACGGGCCAGAAAAAGAACGACATTGCCGGTGGTGTTTTCCGTCGATGAAGTAAGGAACATCCTTGCCCAGGTCCAGGGAACGGCCGGTTTGATACTGAAGATCATTTATGGCGGCGGGTTGCGGGTTAACGAAGGATGTCGTCTGCGTATCAAGGATATCGACTTCGATCAGCATCTGATCCACGTACGAGACGGCAAAGGCGGCAAGGATCGCACGACGCTGCTGGGCGCCACCCTGGTCGATGACCTGCGGGCGCATATTGCCAGGGTACTGGCGAGGCATGACGGAGATCTCGCCGCCGGCCATGGAGCCGTCCTGCTTCCGGATGCCCTGGCAGTGAAGTATCCCGGTGCGGCGACGGAGAAAGCCTGGCAGTACCTTTTCCCGGCGGCAACGTTGTCGGTCGACCCGCGATCCGGGATCGTCCGCCGGCACCATGTTTCAGATTCCGCTCTGCAGCGGGCACTGAAGGCCGCCGTTCGCCGGGCGGGCATCCACAAGCATGCCTCGGTTCACACCCTCCGCCATTCGTTCGCCACCCATCTGTTGCTCCGAGGCGTCGATATCCGCCAGATACAGGAATACCTTGGCCATGCGAGGGTCGAGACGACGATGATCTACACCCATGTCGTCAAGGATATGCGCAATCCGGTGGCCAGTCCGCTCGACACCCTGGCAGGGGGGCCGGCTGTCTCCGGAGAGTGAGCCATGTCCGATGACCTCGGCGAGGGACCGAATGCAGCCGCTGCAGCCGGGCGAGGAGCGGATCGCGGGTGTTGTCCCGCTGGTTGAGGAGGATGACGAAGGGGTCGAGTTCCCGGCCGCGCGGCAGGTAGCCGGCATAGCAGTGGACCCCGGCCAGCGACCCGGTCTTGAGCGGCACGCCGTCTTTGGGCTTCAGGAGGTGGCTGTACGGCTTGAAGCTGTGCAGCACCGCCAGCATCGCCGCCGGGGTGATCCGGTCGCGGCGCGACAGGCCGGAGCCCTCGATCATCGTGATGTCGTGCCGGTGCTGCGGCCAGGCCGTGGCGATGAAGGCCCGCAGCGCCTGCCGGCCCTTGTCCCAGGTGGCCGGCTGGCCGAGACTGCGGGCGCCGCAGGCGAGGAAGAGCTGGTTGGCGATGAAGTTGTTGGAGTAGTGGAGGCAGGAACGGACGATATCCTCGACGGTCTGCGCCGAGGTATGGGTATGGAACGGCGCCACACCGGGCGGCGCCGCGGCGGCGGTGATCCGGCCGGTGACCTTGATCCCCTGCCGCTCCAGCATGGCCTTGAACAGCTCGCCGGTGTAGCGCAGGGTGGGGGATATCCGGCCGCCGGCAATGAAGGCGCCGGGGTTGACCCGGTGCGTGTCCGGTGGCAGGTGTCTGCCGATCTCCTTCATGATCGGCAGCAGTGGTGTCTCATCTTCGCCGGAGACGATCCGGCCGTCGTCGGTCACCGTGACCGCCACGGCGTTGTAGTTGACCGCCAGGGCGCCGTTGGCGGTGTCGTAGGGGTTGGCCGAACCGTCGGCGCCGTCGGCCTTGCCGCTCAGGGCGAAGGAGTCGGCGTCGAGGGCGATATCGCCGACCTCCTTCAACCCCAGGCGGGCCAGGTCGGCGGCGATGGCGGCCACGGTGGCGCTGGTCAGCGATGGATCACCGGAGCCCCGGATGGAGAGGGTATCGTCCTTGACGAAGAAGGCGGTAGTGAAGCGATAGTCGCGGCCGAGGATTTCCAGGGCGGCGAGGCAGGTGACCAGTTTGATCGTCGATGCCGGGACGAAGGCGGTGTCGATGGCGCGCGATTCCAGGAGGCGGCCTTCTCTGGTGACGGCGTAGCCGCCACGGGTGACCAGGGCTTTGGCCCTGTTTGCCGCCGCACTCGAGGTCGGGGAAGCAGCCAGCAGGCAGGCGAAAAGGACGAAGGACAGGGGCAGGAAGCGGCTGATCAGGGACATGGGACAGTGGGGAATGCCCTCCCGCCGGATCGGACGGGCAGGAGGGCGGATTTTATCAGATCTTCGGCAGATTGGCCAACGATCTGGCGAGGGCCTCTTCCGGATAATCGAAATTCTGCAGTTGCCCGGAATAGAACTTGTCGTACGAGGCCATGTCGATCAGGCCGTGGCCGGAGAAGTTGAACAGGATGGTCTTCGGCTCGTTGAGGTCGCGGGTCGCCTCGATGATCGCGGCCCGGACGGCGTGGCAGGTCTCCGGCGCCGGGATGATGCCCTCGGTCTTGGCGAAGAGGACACCGGCCTCGAAGCACTCCAACTGGTGGACGCTCATCGGTTCGATGATATTCTCGCGCACCAGCGCCGAGACGATCGGCGACATGCCGTGGTAGCGCAGGCCGCCGGCGTGGATCCCGGGCGGGATGAAGTCGTGGCCGAGGGTGTACATGTAGAGCAGCGGGGTGGTCTTGGCGACGTCGCCGAAGTCGTAGGCGAGCTTGCCCATCGTCAGCGACGGGCAGGAGGCCGGTTCGACGCCGATGAAACGGATCTTTTTGCCCTCGAGGTAGTCGGGGACGTATGGGGTGGCAATGCCGGCGAAGTTGGAGCCGCCGCCGCAGCAGCCGATGATGACGTCGGGGTAGTCGCCGGCAAGCTCCATCTGCTTCTTCGCTTCGAGGCCGATGATCGACTGGTGGAGGATGGTGTGGTTGAGGACCGAACCCAGGGCGTACTTGGTGTCGTCGCGGGCGAAGGCATCCTCAATGGCCTCGGAGATGGCGATGCCGAGCGAGCCGGGGGTGTCGGGGTATTCGGCGAGGATCCGGCGGCCGACCTGGGTTGTGGGGCTCGGGCTGGGGACGATTTCGGCGCCGTAGGTGTGCATCATCGACTTGCGGTAGGGTTTCTGGTCATAGGAGACCCGGACCATGTAGACCTTGCACTCGATATTGAACTTGGAGGTGGCAAACGACAGGGCGCAGCCCCACTGGCCGGCGCCGGTCTCGGTGGTCAGCCGTTTGACCCCTTCCTTCATGTTGAAGTAGGCCTGGGGCACGGCGCTGTTGGTCTTATGCGACCCGACCGGCGACACGCTCTCGTTCTTGAAGTAGATCCTGGCCTTGGTGCCCAGCGCCTTTTCCAGGTTGGCGGCGCGCACCAGCGGCGCCGGCCGCCAGATCGTGTAGATCTCCCGGACCTCTTCGGGGATGTCGATGAAGCGCTTGTCGGACATCTCCTGCTCGAGCAGCCCCATCGGGAAGATGGCGGCAAGTTTCTCCGGCCCCATCGGCTGGCTGGTTTCGGGGTCGAGCGGCGGTTTCAGGCCGCCCGGGATATCGGGAACGACGTTATACCATTGCGTGGGCATTTCATCATCGCGGAGCAAGATCTTCTTCTGCATGAAACCTCCTTCCAGTAGGATACGTTGACGGGTGCGGCACATGACTGACGTGTCCACTATCTACCACAGCCGAACGGATCCGGGCAACAGCGATTATCGGTTTTCCGCCACCCGCCACCTCGTTTTGCAGACCGCCAGGCGCAGGGCTTCCGCCTCGTCGAGTCCCAGGATCGCCTGCAGCGCCTCGGCCGGTTTGATCCCGGGCCGGCCGCTGAGGCTGAGGAGGGTCAGGTCGACACTGTCCGGACCGGCCTGGCGCAGGGAGGTGATCAGGGGGCGGATGTCGACCGTCTGCTCCTTGCCCTTGCGTTGCTTGGCGACCTGATACTCGCTGCAGGCGGCGAAGGCGGTCAGCCGCTGTCCCTCTTCCGCCGTCAGCGGCCGGGGCAGGGTGATGGTGTAGGTCGATTCGATATCGGCGGGAATGGCGGCGCGGTGCAGCGTGATGGCGGTGACGGTGAGCCCGGGCGGCAGCTTGTCGTTGAGGCGGTCGATCGTTGCCGGCGGGTCGACGAGCGCCGCCGGCAGGTCCATGATGAAGAATTCGGCGACGCTCTCGGTGCCGACCGGCAGGGCCGGGCCGAAGGAGACCTTCGGCGTCGGGTTGAAGCCCTTGGTGAAATTGGTGGCGATCCCGGCCCGGCGCAGGGTGCGGAAGATCAGGCGCAGGATCTCGAGGTGGCCGAGAAAGCAGATCCGGCCGCGGCGGGCGTAGCTCACCTGGTAACGAAAATGGCCCTCCTCGTGGGCCGGCAGGTCGCGGCGGCTGCGGGACGGTGTGGCGCCAGGGGGTGGCTCCTGTCGGACCCTCGTGAACCGCTCGCGGTCGATGACCACCGGCCGGATGGTGTCGAAATCGCAGAGGCCGCAGCCCTGGCAGTCGTGGTAGCGGCAGTCGGGGGTGTAGCATTCCTCGAAGGCCCGCCGCCGTTCGGCCCGCAGAAAACGGTCGTCGACGCCGCTGTGCAGGTGCTGCCAGGGCAGGATCTCGTCTTCGCCGCGCTGGCGCAGGTAATCGTCGAGGTCCAGCCCCAGCCGCTCCGCCGCCTGCTGCCAGATCGCGAGATCGAAGTGGTCCGACCAGCCGTCGAGCCGGGCGCCGTTCTCCCAGGCCTGCCGGATCAGGGCGGCCAGCCGCCGGTCGCCGCGGGAGAAGACCCCTTCGAGGTAGCTCATCCGTGGATCGTTCCACTTCAGGGTGCAGCCCCTGGGCAGCCACTCCCGCAAGTGGTTGATGGTGTTGCGGCTTTCGTCGATGCTCATCTGCTCCTCCCACTGGAAGGGGGTGTGCGGCTTGGGGACGAAGGTGCCGATGCTGACGTTGATCTGCCGCCGCCCGCGACCGTCGCGGTCGCCCTCTTTCTTGACCTTGCGCACCAGGTCGATGATCGCCTGGATATCGTCGGCGGTCTCCGTCGGCAGGCCGATCATGAAGTAGAACTTCATCACCTTCCACCCCAGCGCGAAGGCGTTATGGCAGGTGGCGAGGAGGTCCTCCTCGGTGATGCCCTTGTTGATCACCCGCCGCAGCCGGTCGCTGCCGGCCTCGGGGGCCAGGGTGAACCCGGTCTTGCGGACCCGCTTGATCTGGTCCATGATCGCCGGGCTGAGGGTGCCGACCCGCATCGACGGCATCGACACCGACACGCAGTCGTCGGCGAAACGGTCCATCAGCTGCGGCAGGATCTGTTCGATGCAGGAATAGTCGCCGGTCGACAGCGACAGCAGGGCCAGTTCCTCGAAGCCGGAGTTGCCGATGCCGGCCTCGGCCAGTTGCATGATCGCCTCCGGGGTGCGCTCGCGTACCGGGCGGTAGGTCATGCCGGCCTGGCAGAAGCGGCAGCCGCGGCTGCAGCCGCGGGCGATCTCGATGCTGAGCCGGTCGTGGATGATCTTGGCGTTGGGGACGATCGGCTGCAGCAGGTGATCGACGGCGTCGAGGTCGGGCACCACCCGGCGGGTGATCGCCGCCGGTGCCGGGGCGAGTTCCCTGATCGCCGTGAGGCGGCCGCGGCCGTCGTATTCCGGGACGTGGAAGGCGGGGACATAGACCCCGGCGATGGCGGCCAGCTGCCGCAGCATCTCTCCCTTGCCCGACTGTTGCCGTTTGCCCCGGATCAGCACCCGGGCGATCTCGACGATCGCCTCCTCGCCGTCGCCGAGCAGGACGGCATCGAAGAAATCGGCCACCGGCTCCGGGTTCAGCGCGCCGGAACCGCCGCCGAGGATGAGCGGGGAGGTTGCCTCTCTCTCGGTTGCCAGGAAGGGGATGCCGGCCAGGTCGAGGATGGTGAGGATGTTGGTGGCGCACAGTTCGTAGGGCAGGGTGATGCCGATCAGGTCGAAGCCGGCGAGCGGGCGGGCCGATTCGAGGGTGGTGAGCGGTTGGCCCTGCTGCCGGAGCATCTGTTCGCAGTCGAGATCGGGACAATAGCAGCGCTCGGCGACGATGTTGTCCTCGCGGTTGAGGATATGGTAGAGGATCTGCAGGCCCTGGTGCGACATGCCCACCTCGTAGAGATCGGGAAAGACGAGGGCGCAGCTCAGATCGACCGTCTCCGCCGGCTTGCGGACGGTATTGTACTCCTGGCCGAGGTAGCGGCCGGGCCTGGTGATGGTGGGAAAACAGGTGGTGTCGGTCATGGGATGGTCTCTGTCATGGATGCAGCCCGCATGATGGCGACCACGGGCTGCGTGAGCGGTCCGGCAGCGGCGCCGCTGAATTGTTAAAAGTGGTTGACATTTTTGCCAAAAGTGAGGTAAGCAGTCAGATGTCGAGCAAATAATCGTACAAAAAGAGCAAGTTATGCTTCACTACACAGGGTATGGACGATGAAACTGGCACTGTATTTCGTGGTGTGTATTGTTGGCCTGGTTTCACTTTTTCTCGTGTTTCCGGAGGCATCAGCCCAGGCACCGACGTCGGTTTCCTCGGTTACCTTCCACCGGGACGATGATCAGCAGGAGAGAATCCGGATCAAGCTTGTCGGAACTCACGCGCCCAAAGTCTTTGCCCTCAAGGGCGATAATCCCCGGCTGATCTGTGATTTTCCCGGGGCCGGATACGCCGGCCTGGTAAAGCCGGTGCTCAAGGCAGAAGGGACGCTGGTCAAGGGCATCCGTGTCGGCGCGCACCAATCGCCTGACAAAAAGGTGCGGGTGGTGCTTGATCTCGAACCGGGCCGGAAATATACATATAGCCGGGAATTTAACAAAGAAGAAAACATCCTCAATATCGTTCTGGTGCCGACGGAAGGGGCCAGAACAGCTGAAGTTGCGGTTGCAAAAATCGATGCGACCGAGTCAAAACAGATAGTTATCACCGGCGCCAAGAAAGTGCTGCATCCGGTCAAGGAGCAAAAGGAAATTTCACTCGCGGTGCCTCCGCCAGCCGCTGAAGTTGCCGCATCTGCGGTCCCGGCACCGAAAACACCGGCGGCCGCGGTCGAGGCCGATACGGAAAAACCGGCTGAGAAGATGGCTGAGCCGGTGGTGCAATCGCCTCCGGTCGCCGCCGCAGTTGCGAAAGAGACCACGGTAGAGAAGGCGGCGGTGAAATCCGCTGCACCGCCACCGCCGGCGCAGCCCGCCCGGAAAGATGGCAAGCCGGCTGATACAACTGCCGGTGTTGCGCCGCCGGCACCGCAACAGGCAGCGCCTGCCCCGGCGGTTCCGGAAAAGGCTGCCGTCCAGGCTGCACCGCGAGCGCAGCCCCAGGCAAAAGCACCTGCTCCGCCACGCACCAATCCGGCGCAGCAAGCCCCTTCCTCCGGAAAGTCCGGGGAGCCGTCCACCCTGCCGGACCCTCTCCTGCAGGAAATTACCTACGAGAACAGTTCGAGCAAGGGCGAGATGATCTTCTTTCGCCTCAACGGCTTCTTCCCCCCGACCGTATCGGCGGTGGAATCGGACAAGCCCCAGGTCGTCTGCGATTTTATCGGCATGGCCCAGCAGGGTGGCATCGAGCCGGTCATCGAGGCCAGGGGGGCCTATGTGCAGAAGATCGTCACCACCGTCGACCGCGATCCGAAGAAGATCAAGGTGGTCCTCGAACTGACCGCCGGCCGTGACTACGATCTCCGGCAGGTCTTTTTCAAGGAGGACAACCTCTTTGTCCTGATCGTCAACGCCCTCGACGAGGAAGGTGCCGCCACGA
Organism: Desulfoprunum sp.; assembly: GCF_053613775.1. Lineage (NCBI taxonomy): Bacteria > Pseudomonadati > Thermodesulfobacteriota > Desulfobulbia > Desulfobulbales > Desulfobulbaceae > Desulfoprunum > Desulfoprunum sp. The sequence goes on along the minus strand of NZ_JBSHXH010000006.1, from coordinate 285,343 downwards.
CGGCGGACCACGGCGGCAAATAAATCAGGGCCCGTTACGAAATAACCGTTACCTGTGAGCCTTGTGCAAAACGACAAAATCACACAGTACGTCTCACTCGCATCCCGAATGCACGAGATACATTATGTTGTCATGTCGAGCGATAGCGAAAAATCTCGGTTTTCAAGACGAGGAGATTTCTCCCTCCGGTCGAAATGACAGCTTCCTCCGGTCGAAATGACAGCTTCCTCCGGTCGAAATGACAGATCCCGCATCTGTTCTTTGTGCAAAGAGGCTCCTGTTCGTCCATTTCGTTACCGGCCTGAGAGGCCGTAACGACTCTCCCCACCGTTACGGCAATTTTAATCCAACGGCCTACGGCAGCAACCGCCGGGTAAAACCTGCCGGGATCGGGAGCACGAAATCGCGCTCCCGACAGGTTTCATTCGCCTGCAGATCGGTGAGTCCGAGGCTGATCTCACCCCCGAAGGCCAGCTGGCGCATCGTGATCTGTGCCGGTTGCCGGCAGCCGCCGACCTCCTCCCATTCGCCATAAGTGATTTCGGCCAGGATCCGGCCCTTCCCGTCTTCGAGAATCCGGGTCAGCAGCAGGGACTGATCGATGTCGACGAGCAGGTGGGTCGTCGTTTCATTGCCCCCGAGCGTGGTGCTGAAGGAGACCCATGTCCCTCGTCCTTCGCCGTCGGCGCGGAAGGACAGTGATTCCTGCCGCCCCTGGTCGATCCGGCCGGTCAGCCACTCTCCCCATGACCCGGAAAAAAAGGCCGGCGGGATATCATGAAGCAGGGCGTAGGATGCGAGCCTGCCGGACATCGCCGTCCTCTTCGAGGTATTCAGGGTCGTAAAGTCAAGTCCGTCGGTGGTCACGGCGAACAGCGGCTGGCCGAGCGGGTTGGAGGCGATGAACTTGATCGAGTCGGGCAGCATGGTCTGGATGTAGCCGCTCAGCGACCTGGTCTCGAGATGGTTTTTCATCGACATGACGGCGTTGCCGTCGAGACAGGGGAGACAGGCGGCATCCCGCTGCTGCATGCGGCGGAAGACCTGTTCGACCGCCTTGCCCCGGTCCGGGCCGAGGTCCTCCTGCCAGGGTTTTTTGGCGCAGCCTCCGGCCAGGAAGAGGAGGAGCACCAGGGAGAGGAAGAGTCGGGCGGCTGGATTGTCAGTTTTTCCTGTCGAGATCATGCAGCTTTTTCCTTACAGCAGCTTTTTTTCCCTCTTCTTCGAAAAGTTCGATAGCCTTGCGATACGCTTCTCCGGCCTTGTCTGTCATCTGCAGCGACGTATAGACATCACCCAGATGATCAAAGATGTTCGGGTCTTCGGGGGCGAGTTTCACCGCCTTCTCCAGCCAAGTCCTCGCTTCGTTCAGGCGGCCCAGCCGGTAGTACACCCAGCCGAGACTGTCGAGGATATAGCCGTTATCCGGTTTCAGTTCGACCGCCTTCTCGATGTACTTGAGCGCCCGGTCCAGATTGATGTTTCTGTCGGCCCAGACATAGCCGATGTAATTCAGGGCCTCAGGATGATCCGGGTACAGTTCGAGCACCCGTTCCATGATCGTGATCGCCTCGTCCTGCTGCCCTTTCTTGTCGACCAGGATCGCCGATTCAAAGAGGAGCTGCTCATCATCGGGGAAAAGGTCGATCCCGTCCTGAAGGCTCTGGAGGGCGCTGTCGATTTCGCCTTTTTCTTCATGGAGCGAGGCGAGGAGGGCGTAAAACAGCGGCCGCCGCAGGTTGCTGTCGGCCACCGCCTTTCGGAGCAGGGACAGCGCCTCGTCGAGCCGCCCGCTCTCCCGCAGGATCCGGACGTGCAGGTAGACGGCCTCTTCGAATTCGGTATCTTCCGGACCAATTTTCTCAAGGTAGCCGATGGCGGCATCGTTGTCGTTATCCTGAACGGCGATCAAGGCCAGGGTATATCGGGCCTCGGATGAGTCGTGTTCATCGGCGACCTCGATCAGCAGCTGCTTGGCTTCGGCCATGCGGTCGGTCCGCAGGAGGATGCGGGCGATGATCAGATCGATGCGTTCCGGGGTGCCGCTGAGGTCGCGGAGTCGGGTGAGCTCATCAATCGCCTCCTGGTTTTTTCCCATCAGCAGCATGGTCTGGACCAGGCCGAGAACGGCCCGTTCATCGGTATCATCGGTCTCGATGATCGAGTTGTAGAGTTTGATCGCCTTGTCGTAGCGTTCATGCTTGGTATAGAATTCAGCCATTTCATAGGCCAGTTCGGGTGACCAGTTGAGTTCCAGGGCCCGCTCGAATTCCTGGCCGGCGCCGGTGAAGTCACGGATCTGGACCAGCAGCCGGGCGAGGTAGACATGGCCGAGGAAAAGACGTTCGTCCGCGTGAATCAGATTGCGGAAAATGATCTCCGCCTCCCGGAATTTTTTCTGCTCGGTATACAGGATTCCCAGGCGGAGGAGGACGGCGATGTTGCCTGGGTCGTGCCTCAGTGCTTCGTGGTAGAGGCGGATGGCCTCGGCCTGGTTGTGGTCCTGGATTTTGAGATGAGCCAGCAGGAGGTACAGGTCGCTGTCCTTCGGCCGTTCCTTGATCGCCTGCTGCAGCCATTCCACCGCTTTGGTATTTTCTCCCTGTTTGATCAACACCAGCGGGATCTTCTTCAGCACATAATCGGCATCCGGGTCGCAGATGACGGCCTTGTCATAGGCCTCGAGGGCTTCATCGAACCGTTGATAGTATTCGGCGTTGCTGCCCCAGAGGAAATAGAAATAGGAACAGCCGAGATCCGCCTTCTCCGCCTGCTTGACTGCTGCCGGCGCCGGCGAGGTCGATGGAGCCGGCGACGGCGGCGGTTGCGGCGGCGATGGGGCGGCGCAGGAACCGAGAAACAGGATGCACGCCAGAAAGAGTGTCGGGTGGATGCGGTTCATCTGGTCAGTCGGCGGAAGAGGGGGTTGGAAGCAGCGGCAGGATCAAGGACAGGATTTCATCCCGCACCGTTTCGATCGGCAGCGCGGCGTTGATGCGCCGGATATAGGGTAGATCGAGAGCGGCGAAGATCGCGGCCACCCGGGTCAGGCCTTCGGCCTTCTCGAAATCGTTCAGGTGCTCTCCCCGGCTCGCCGTGATCCGTTCGATGCCGAGGGCAACCGGGGCCTCGAACAGGATGGCGAGATCCGGTACCGGGGCGAAGCGGTTGCGGGCGAGAATGGTGTCGACGTCCATCCCGTTTGCTCCCTGGTAGGCGGCGGTGGAGAGATAATACCGGTCACAGAGGATGATGCGGCCGGTCTCCAGGGCCGGCTGCAACAGCTCGTCGACATGGTGGCGGCGATCGGCGATGAAGAGCTCGAGTTCCTCCCCCTGCGAACATTCTCCACGATTGGCGTAGAGGGCCCGGATCTTCAGACCGTATGGACCATCGGTCGGTTCGCGGGTAGTGACGACCGGATAACCGCGCTGCCTGAGGGCATCGGCGACGAGCCGGATCTGGGTCGATTTGCCGGTTCCGTCGATGCCTTCGAAGACGATCAGCCGACCTCTGGCAGGAGGGTGGTTGGTCCGGTTCATGGTCTCTGGTCAAAGCGTGTTCTGTTGGCGCTGATTGCGGCGGCCAGGTCGACGGCGGCGGTGAGGCTCGAGGCGTCGGCGACGCCCCTGCCGGCGATGTCGTAGGCCGTGCCGTGGTCGACGGAGGTGCGGACGAGGGGGAGTCCGAGCGTGACGTTGACGCCGTCGCTGAAATGGAGCAGTTTGAACGGGATCAACCCCTGGTCGTGGTACATGCAGACGACGGCGTCGTAGAGGCCGGAGGCGGCCTTGAAGAAAACGGTATCGGGTGGAAACGGCCCCTCGACCCGGATGCCGTCGAGTCGAGCCTGCTGGACGGCGGGCTGGATGATGGTGCCTTCCTCGTCGCCGAACAGGCCGTTCTCGCCGGCATGGGGGTTGAGGCCGGCGACGGCGATCCGCGGTTGCGGCAGGGCGAAGTCCCGCCGCAGCGATCCCTGCGTCATCCGGATGAGCCGCAGGACCGCCGCGGTGGTCAACCGGGCGGGGACCTCGCCGAGGGGGCAGTGAATGGTGACGAGGGTGACCCGCAATCTGGTGCCGGCCAGCATCATCGCCACTTCCGGAGTCCCGGTCAGCGCGGCGAGCATCTCGGTGTGGCCGGGGTAGGAGTAACCTGCCGCCTGCAGCGCCGCCTTGGAGATCGGACAGGTAGCGATCGCGTCCAGAATTCCCGCCCGCGTCAGCCGCACCCCCTCTTCGATGTAGCCGGCCATCGCCGTCGCGGTAGCGATGGTCGGGGTTCCCCAGCGCAGGTCCCGGGCCGGCAGGCGTGACAGTTCGATGACCGGCAGGGCCCCGACCGGCAGCGGAGTCCCAGGCAGCCAGGGGCTGAGGGCGACGTCCAGCGACAGTTCAGCCGCACACCTGGCCAACACCCCGAGATCTCCAAGGATGACCGGAGTGGGGGAGGTTGAGGAATCAGTCCGAAGGGCATGCCGGAGGATGATTTCCGGCCCGATCCCTGCCGGACAGCCCATTGTGATACCAACGATCGACATACGCATCACTGTAACCGTAAATGTGGATTAGTCAAAGGCTTCGGATATCCACCGGTAAAAAAGCGGGAAATGGGAGTTAGAAGCAGGAATCGGGGAGATCGAAGGCATTCGGGATATGATCGATCCGATATCCGCCGTCACCATCGATCAGCACGGCGATGACATCGAAACGGGCCGGCCTGTCGAGCAGCCGGTGGGCGGCAAGGTACATCTGGGCCACCCGGGCGATCTGCATCCTTTTTCTCACCGTGACCGCCTCGCCGGGGGAATACCTGCCCCCGGCCACACGGCTCTTGACCTCGATGAAGACGGTGCAGTCGCCGTCCCTGGCGATGATATCGATCTCGCCCCGCCGCTGCCGATAGTTGCGGGCCAGGATCTGGTATCCCAGGCGGGTAAGATGGGCTGCGGCCAGATCCTCGCCTTTTTTGCCGAAGGCGATGCGCTTATCGGACAAATTCCCGCACCCCCCGGAAGGTCCGCCGATGTTCCGGACATGGTCCGTGGCGGACGATGGCCGTGCGATGCTCGCGCGTCGGGTAGCCTTTGTGGCGCGAAAAGCCGTAATCCGGAAAGTGGAGATGCAGCTCATCCATTATCGCATCCCGCTGCACCTTGGCGACGATCGAGGCGGCGGCAATCGAGGCGCTTCTGGAGTCACCCTTGATCAGGGCCTCCTGGGGAATGGCGGCGGGGATGGTGAACCTGCCGTCGACGAGGATGAAATCGGGGGCATGGTGGTGCCGCCTGGCCAGATCTTCATACGCCAGTTTCATCGCCTCCAGAGAGGCCCTGAGGATATTGATGGCATCGATGGTCTGAGCGGAGACGATACCGACGCCGATGTGGGCGCCGATGGCGGCGAGTTGCCGGCGGAGTTCGGCGCGACGGGTGGGGGAAAGGGTCTTGGAATCGCGAAAGACGGTGTAGTCGCAATGGGCGGGAAGGATCACGCAAGCGGCTACGACCGGGCCGGCCAATGGGCCTCGCCCAGCCTCGTCCGCCCCGGCAACCCGGTTGTAGCCTTGGGTTTGCAGCAGGCGTTCGTGGTGGAAGGTGTCGCTGGCGATGCTGCCATCACCTGCACAGGCCGGGATGATGTCGCGACCGCTCAGCATGCAGGGAGACCGGTGACATCGGCGACGGGGAGGAACCCCTGTCGCGATGTCGCTGTCAAACACACGGCAATGCTACTTGGTGAGACCACGCTCACGGATACGGGCGGCCTTGCCTCGTCTGCTGCGCAGGTAGTACAGGCGTGAACGCCGGACCCGGCCCTGGGTGACGAGCTCGATTTTTTCGAGACGCGGATTATGCAGGGCGAAGGTCTTTTCGACACCGACTCCGTGCGACACCTTGCGGACCGTGAACGTTGCGTCGATAGTTCCACGACTGCGCTTCGAGACGACGCCCTGGAATATCTGAATCCGCTCCTTGTTGCCTTCAACGATGCGGATATGGACGGCGACGGTATCTCCGGGGCGAAATACCGGAAGATCCTGGCGCATCTGTTCCTCATTGATTCGTTCGATTATTGTGCTCATATCGTATTCTGTTAGGTTGAGATATATGTATGGATCTGCGATCCTCTTCGTTGTTTCTTTCAGTTCATCGGCCGAGCAGGCGGTCGAGAATGATCGCCACTGCCGACCGGACCGAAAGGTGATTGTATCCCGTCCCGCCTTTCAGCGGCGGCAGAACTGCATCCATCGTCGCCATAATCTCCGGGGCCAGGCCATGGGCGGTACCGAAGATCAGCAGCACCGGTTGGCCCGCCGTCATCATCCGTCCCAGTTCGGCAAAGGCGATGGTCCTGTCCTGCGGCTGGGCGCTGGTGCCGACGAGCAGCGGCCGCTGACCGTAAGCCGCGGTCAGTTCACCGATGGCCTCCTGCAGACCGTCGACCACCCGGACAATCTCCAGGGCCTCTTTGCGCGCCGGGTTGTAGGTCGCCCCGTAGCCCTCACGCCAGTGGCCGATGATGTCTCCGACAAACCCCTGCTGGTCGACATAGGGGGTGGTGATATAGTACCGGTGCACCCCGTATGTGCGTGCAGCCCTGGCTATATCATGGACATCGAGATTTGTCACGGCAGAACCGATCGTCTCCCCCCTTTTGTTGCGCACCGGGAAGTGCACTAGGGCGATGCTGACGGGCGCCGGCGTCTCAGCAACCATCAGGCCTGCCCGCCTTTACGGTCGATATCGCCTCGAGCAGGCCATGTTTCTTCAACAGCCGGTGTTCCTCAGGCGTGAATTCTTCCTGGATCAGCAGGTCCGGTCGGCGGGCCAGGGTCCTCCGGACCGCCTCGATGAACCGGTACGCTCCGATCGCCGCATGGTTCCCGTTCATCAGCACCTCGGGAACCTCGATCCCTCGGAAATCACGGGGACGGGTGTACTGCGGGTGTTTCAGCAGCCTGCGGCTGAAGGTGTCCTTGTCGGCGCTGTCCGGACAGCCCAGCACCCCCGGCAGCAGCCGGGTCACCGAATCGATCAGCACCATCGCCGCCAGTTCGCCACCGGTGAGGATGTAATCGCCGATGGAGATCTCATCATCGCAGAACGCGGCCCGGAAGCGCTCGTCCACCCCTTCGTAGCGGCCGCAGACAAGGATCAGGCTTTTCTCTGCCGTCAGCTCGCGGGCGATGTCCTGCGTATATTGCCGGCCCTGGGGCGTCAACAGGATGACCTTGCCGGTATTGCCGCCGGCGCGAACCTTTTCCACGGCCGCCGCCAGAGGGTCGGGTTTCATCACCATTCCCTCGCCGCCGCCGAATGGACGGTCGTCGGTGGTGGCGTGCCGGTCTTCGGCAAAATCCCGGATATCGGTCAGCTCGATCCGGATCTTCCCTTCCTGCCTCGCCTTCCTGAGGATTCCTTCCTCGAGCGGCGAGACGAACAGATCGGGAAAGATGGTCAGGACGTCAAACAGCATGTTCGGCCCCGGAGGTCACTCGCCACTCGCCCGGTTGATCTCGAGGAGTCCGGGTGGCGGGTCGATGACGATCGTATCCTCACGGATGGCGACCACGATATCGCCGACCATGGGGATCAGGCGTTCCTCTTCGCCATCGCTGACGACCATGATATCCTGGGCGCCGTTGGAAAAGAGTTCGGTGACGGTTCCGAGATTCCGGCCGTTCGTGCAGACCACCGTGCATCCCTCGATCTCCCGCCAGTAGAACTCGTTGTCGTCCAGGGGCGGCAGATCCTCGCGCGGGACGAGAACGGCCCGCCCGACGCACGATTCGGCCCGGCGGCGATCAACGATGCCCTCGAGCCGGATGATCGCCGCGCCTCCCTGGACTCGAATTGCGAGGAGGGTGAAGATCTCCGGTCCATTCCCGGCAGGCCCCAACAACGCCAGGCGCTTGTAGCGTCTGATATTTTCAGGCTGACCCGAGTAGGAGTACATCTTCAATTCGCCGTGGAGTCCATGGACCTTGATGATTTCACCGATCAGGACATAGTCCTTCTCGGCATACAAAAGGTGCGGGATCATCTGGTCAAACTCGGCTCACTCGACGATTTCCAGCCTCGACCGCTTGTTTTCCTTGGCCGCCAGTGCAGCCAGCAGCGAACGCATCGCCCGTGCCGTCCGCCCCTGTTTGCCGATCACCTTGCCGAGGTCGTCGGGCGCGACTGTCAGTTCGATGATGACGGTGTCGTTGTCATCGCTGCGCTTCACCTGTACCGCGTCGGCATTGTCGACCAGTGATCTGGCGATATGGGCGAGAAGGTCTTCCATGAGCGTTATTTGCTGACTGCGGCCTTGCTGATCAGGCTCTTGACGGTGGTCGTGGGCTGTGCGCCCTTGCCCAGCCATTCCTGCAACTTCGCCTGATCGATGGTGATCGCGGCCGGGTCCTTCAGCGGGTCATAGGTACCGACGATGTCGAGGAACTTGCCGTCACGCTTGCTTTCGCTGTCAGCAACGATGATGCGATAGAATGCCTTTTTCTTCCTGCCAAGTCGGGTTAAACGAATACGAACTGCCATTCCAGGTTGTTCCTCCGGTATGTTGAAGGGGCTTATCCCCATGTCGAGAGCCTGGACGAAAAAGTCCAGGTCAGGAATTATCTTCTGAGTCCTTTTGGTAACTTGCGGCGTTTCATGCCGGTGAGGGCACCGGGTTTGCCGCGCATCTTCTTCATCATCTTCAGCATCTCCGAGTAGCTCTTGAGCACCCGGTTGACATCGGCCAAGGCGGTGCCGGAACCTCTGGCGATCCGCTCCCGCCGGCTGGTGTTGATGATCTTGTAATTCCGCCGTTCCTCGCTGGTCATCGAGCGGATGATCGCCTCGGTCTTGAACAGCTCTTTCTCGTTGGGGCGCGGGGCATCCTTGAGCTGCCGCAGCTTGTTGATGCCCGGCACCATGTCGAGAATCTGCTCGAGCGACCCCATCTTCTTGATCTGCTGGATCTGATCGAGAAAATCCTCGAGCGAGAACTCGCTCTTCTGCAGTTTCTTGGCGAGCTTGTCGGCCGCCTTCCTGTCGACGACCGCCTCGGCCTTTTCGATCAGGGTGAGGACGTCACCCATGCCGAGGATTCGCGAGGCGGTGCGGTCGGGGTGGAAGACCTCGAGGGCCTCGAGTCCCTCGCCCATGCCGACGAATTTGATCGGCTTGCCGGTGACGCTCTTGATCGACAGGGCGGCGCCGCCGCGGGCGTCGCCTTCCATCTTGGTCAGAACGACGCCGGTGATCGCCAGGTCCTGATTGAACTTTTCGGCGACGGTGACGGCGTCCTGGCCGGTCATCGCATCGGCGACGAACAGGATCTCGGAGAGCTGGACCGCTCCCTGGATCTCCTTCAGTTCGCTCATCAGCGATTCGTCGATATGCAGTCGGCCGGCGGTGTCGAAGATCACCGTGTCGTAATTCTTCTCCGCGGCGGCGGCCATGGCCTGGCGGCAGATGTCGACCGGCCTGGTGTCGGTGGTCGACGGGTGGACCGGCACGCCCAGCCGGTCGCCGAGTACCTGCAGCTGTTCGATGGCGGCCGGACGGTAGATGTCGGCCGGCACCAGGTACGGCCTGCGCCCCTTGTTCTTGAGCATCGCCGCCAGCTTCCCCGAGGTCGTCGTCTTGCCGGAGCCCTGGAGGCCGGCCATCATGATGGTGACCGGCTGACGGCCATCGAGGCGGAGCGGATCGGTGTTGCCGCCGAGGAGAGCGACCAGTTCCTCGTGGACGATCTTGATGACCTGCTGACCGGGCGAGAGGCTCTTCGAGACCTCCCGGCCGATCGCCTTTTCGGTGACACCGGCAACGAAATCCCGGGCCACCTTGAAGTGGACATCCGCCTCGAGAAGGGCCATGCGCACCTCGCGCATCGCCTCCTGGATGTTGTCTTCAGTCAGGGTGCCGTGGCCGCGGAGCTTTCGAAAGACACCCTCGAGCCTGTCTGTCAGGTTTTCAAACATAGCTGTTGTTTCTGTTCCGTATCAAAGCGGAAAGATGAGCAATATACGTAGTATGCCTGCGTCGCCGGTTATTCATGACAACAGAACCAATGCCCTCCGCGCCGCTATCGGCAGGAAGGATTGGCGGCAGGGCAATTATTCTGAAAGATCAAAAGAGAAGAAAAATACTGTGTATGCCGGGAGATGTCAAGGAGGTAACGATTGGCGGCGGAAAAAGTCGATAGCGGAACCGAGATCGGCCGGTAAACCGGCAGAGGAATCGGGGCGACCAGGTTATCGCGGTTTGAAGCCGTGGCGCAGCAGGTAGATGAGGCCGGCGGGCCAGAACAACAGGATGATGGCCAGCCACAAATACCTTGTATTCGGGTTGTCGAAGGGGCGCTGGAAGATATCCCGAAAAATGAGGAAAAGCAGGATGATATTGACAATCAGGCCGATGGTGCAGGCCGGCAGCAGGATCGACAGACGCTGGTATTGAGGCTGCAGCAGGAAAAAAACAACCAGGCCGATCTCGAATACGATCGCCACAATCGAATACATCTTTTCAAAAAAATTCATTGGTCCTGATCGGATGGGTTTGGACATGCCGGGATGGAGGACAACCCTGGCAATCAATTGATCATGTCAATTGAAGAGAGGTGCCGATGATCCGGTTTTCGAAAGCTGAAATGCTTACACGATTTGTCCGGTCTGGTCAACTATCGTTGATTCCGTGCCATGACCGGTGCAGAGATTCCCCGCTGATATCCACAACTCGCCGATTGCAGCAGAGGCACGCCTCACGCCTTGCCCCCCAACGCTCCAGCGGACATGATCGGCAAGGCGGCTGATCTCGGTCGCGCATCGTCCTTGTCGTCCGGCGATTGATGCATATCATTATTGAAAGCAGTTCCTATATGACAAAAATTATCAATATGCAAATATGGATACCTCCAACCAGCAACGCATCGAAGAGCACAGGGTTCTTGTCGAGCCGTTCTATCTGCCCCAGGGAAACGAGATCGAACTCGCCCTGGCCGCGTCCAGGGAACGATTGCCGCTCCTGCTCAAGGGGCCGACCGGCTGCGGCAAGACCCGGTTCATGCGCTACATCGCCTGGCGGCTGAACCGCCCCCTGATCACCGTCTCCTGTCATGACGATCTTTCGACCTCGGACCTCATCGGCCGCTATCTGGTCAAGGGGATGGAGGCGGTGTGGCTCGACGGGCCGCTGACCCTGGCGGTCCGTCATGGGGCGATCTGTTACCTCGACGAGATCGTCGAGGCCCGCAAGGATACCACCGTGGTGATCCATCCCCTGGCCGATGACCGGCGGGAATTGCCGGTGGAAAAACTCGGCATGATCTATGCAGCGCCGCCCGAGTTCATGCTGGCGGTGTCCTACAATCCGGGATACCAGAGTGTCCTCAAAGACCTCAAGCCTTCGACCCGGCAGCGTTTCGTCTCACTGTCCTTTTCCTACCCGCGGCCCGATCTCGAAGGCCGTATCGTCATGACCGAAGGGAAGATCGAGGAGCCCCTCGCCGCTCGCCTGGTGCGGCTGGCCGGCATGACGAGGAGTCTCAAGGACTCGGGACTGGCCGAAGGGGCCTCGACCCGCCTGCTGATCCAGGCCGCCCAGCTGTTGCGCCAGGGGCTTGACATCCGCAGCGCCTGCCGGGCCGGTATCATCGAGAGCCTGACCGATGATCCTGAACTGCTGGAGGCGATGGAAGAGATGGTGCAGTCGATCTTCTAGGTGGTGGCGATGGACCTCGGCGAACAGAAGCAGAACTTCTATCAGTTGGTGTTTCCATCCCATCCCAATGACTGGGAAGTGGAAGAGGCGATGGAGTTGCTGGCCGAAATTCCAGCCGACTACCGCCGTGCCCTGCTTGCCCATGTGCCGACCATCTGGCCGATCAGTCACAGTCTCTGCTTTTCCTTCCTGGGCGAGGGGGTGAAGGGGGCATCCCACTGGCCGCCGGAACTCCTGGCCGAATGGGTGCGGCAGATCCTCGCCCGTTACGAAGAGGCCGGGCTGCGGGCAGCCAGGGACTTCATGGGCGATATCGAGAAAAATTTCCTCGAGCCGTTGCACGGCAATGCCGGTGTTGCCGTCGACGAGATCAGGGGCGCGATGGTGCCGTATCTGCGCGGGGTGTCCGGCCTGGCCCTGGACCTGGCGGCCGATGGGCGGGGCAGGCTGTGGACCGATACGCGGACGATCTATCTTCCGGGGCGGCAGCGTCCGTTTCCGGAGCGGGTCGACAATCTCCTGTTCCTGCGGTTTACCATCATCCTCCAGTGGGCCTGTATCGCCGAAGGGATTTTCCATCTGCAGCCCCGTGATCAGGACTTCGCCGTCGTGGCGACCAGATACGGGACCGGGCCCGGGAATGGGCGGATCGACGACTATCTTGCCTGTTTCCCGTCTCCGGTCCTGGCCGGCCGGCTCTTGCTCCTGTATCAATTGCCCCGCATTTTCGGTCTGGTCCGTCGTCGGCTGCCGGGGCTGGTCCGGGCGGTGCAGCCGCTCTGCCGGCAACTGCTCGAGATTCCTGCGGGACGGTGCGGGCGGAGGGGGGACCAGGTCCGCGAGCTGCTGCGATCGACCCTGTTGCCATCCGATCCGGTGCCTCAGTTTGGGGACCACCAATTGTCAAGACTTGGAGAGAGTGGCGGGCTCTCCCGGTTTCCCGATTTTTACGACCGTTTTGCCGACAACAAGGCCGGCGGCGATCAGGTGCTGATCTTGCTGCTGGGCGACCCCGATTTCAGTGCCGCCCGTAAGCGGATCGAACAGACGAGGGAGGAAGACCGGGAACTGTTCATCTCCAGGCTGGCTGGATGGCTGGAGGAGAGTCAAATCCGGGGCCAGGCCGAGGAGGAAGGGACTGGCGGGGCGGGCCGGGCGGACAGCATCGTCCTGACCGCCAAGGCCGGCAATCGGGCCCGGGAGAAGGAGGTGACGCCGGGGATATCGCTGTCGGCCGAGATGGAACTGCCGCCCGAACTTACGGCGGTGATGCAGCGGATCGAGGCCGATCTCGGCGAGGTCCCTGACAGCTACATCGAGGCTGCGGCCGGGATGGCGGGGCGGGGTCGAAATCTTGCCGCCGGTGCGGAAACGGGCGGGCTGGCCCTGCCGCCCGCAGCCTCGTTCATCTATGACGAATGGGATTACCGCCGCGCCGGCTATCGCAAGGACTGGTGCGTGCTCGCGGAAAAGGAACTGCCGCCGGTCATGACCAGCTTTGTGCCGTTGACCCTGCAGAAATACCGGGGACTCATCGCCCGGGTGCGGCGGCAGTTCGAAATGCTGCGGACCACCCATCGCTTCGTCAAGAGAAGACGGTACGGCGACGATATCGATTTCGATGCGATGGTCGATGCCCTGGGCGACCGGCAGGCCGGTTTCGCCCCCTCGGATCGCCTGTTTATCCGGCTGGTCAGAGACCAGCGCGACATCGCGGCGCTCTTTCTCGTCGACATGTCGAATTCGACCGAGGGCTGGGTCGGCCGACTGATCAAGGAAACCGTGGTCCTGCTCTGTGAAGTGATGGAGGTGTCGGGCGACCGCTACGGCATCTACGGTTTTTCCGGGATGCGGCGGTCGCGCTGTGAGCTGTTCCATGTCAAGCACCTCGACGAGGCCTATGACGAGGAGGTGCGGCGGCGCATCGGCGCCATCGGCCCCCGGGAATATACCCGCATGGGGCCGCCAATCCGCCATCTGACCCGGATGCTCCAGGCGACCGATGCCCGTCTCCGCCTGCTGATCACGCTGTCCGACGGCAAGCCGGAGGACTATGACGGCTATGTCGATGTCTATGCCATCGAGGATACCCGCAAGGCCCTGGTCGAGGCGAGGGGCGGCGGCATTCATTCCTTCTGCATCACGGTTGATCAGACGGCCCATGACTACCTGGCCCATATGTACGGTCGCGGTAATTATATTTTTGTGAATAACATAGAGAAATTGCCTCTGAGGATGACGGAGTTTTACCGGTTGCTGACCAGTTGAGCGGCAGGCGAGGCGAGCAGGGATGATCCAGCGAACGAAAGGTGGAGGTGAGGCGTGGAAACGGCAGTGATCGTGGGATGCGGCAGGTGCGGGACGAAGAACAGGATTCCGGAGAAGCGGCAGCATGAAGGACCGCGGTGCGGCAGGTGCGGGGAGGTGATCGATCTGGCGGCCCAGGTCGTCCCGATCGAGCTCGGTGACCAGGACCTCCAGTCATTTCTGGCCGGGAGCCGGTTGCCGGTGATGGTGGATTTCTACTCCCCCGATTGCGGCCCCTGTCGGGGACTGGCGCCGGTCATCGAGGCGATGACCCGCAGATTCTTCGGCAAAGTCGTGGTCGCCAAACTCAATACCCGCCTGCATCCCAACAGTGCCTTGCGATACGGGATCAGGGGTGTGCCGACCCTGCTGTTTTTCCGCCACGGCCAGGTGCTCGACCAGGTGGTCGGCGCCCCTCCCGAGTCGCTCCTGGCTGAAAAACTCGGCCGGCTGGCTGCCGGCGTCCAGTCCGGTCGGTAGGGCCGGTGGCTGTAGCCGCGGGCGAGGTTGCACGGCCCGCGGGTCCCGCCATTGATTTCGACCGGATCGAGCTTACCGTTGTTGTATCGGGGCCAGCCCCGTCATGCAACTCGAAACGACTGAAACTCTAATGTTGAGGTGCGATATGAAAGGTGATTTTTCAACCCTGGTATGGGTCAATGATAAGGAAGGTCATGAATACGTCTGTGTCGCCGATGATAATTTCGACCGTAAGGATATTGAATTGCTCTCGGCGAACGAGCGTGCCACCTGCGCTGATATGAACGATTTTATCGGCACCGACAGGTGGTAGATTCCAAAGAAAAGCAGAGTATGGAAAAGCTCGCCGGCGCATTCGGACTGGATGCGCCGGCGAGCTTTTTTTTTATTCCAATCGATCAGATCCGGAGACCGTCTGAATATGCTATCGTTTCTGATTCTGGAAGAAATCTTCGAGAAAGAGCTTGCGCCACCCCTCGGTCTGGCGAAGCTGGCGGGGGGCCTCGACATTCCGGTGATGCAGGATCTTGACGAGGGTCTTCAGTTCCGAACTGTTGCCGACGAGTACCGGATCGATCCCCTGGATCTCGCACTTGAGGTTGATCAGGCTGTTGAGCTTTTCAAGCGACTCCTTTTCCCGGGCGGTCAGGCGAGGGGCCTGATGCAGAGACGGATAGGTCGATGGATCCGCTTGAAGTACCTGGCCGACCAGATTGACGATGGTCACACCGTACAGGTTGAGGGCCTTGCTCGATAGCAAACCTTTTTCCTTCAAGGATTCGATCGAATCCGGATGTTTCTGGGCGATCAGCAGCAACGCCGAGTCGGGGATCACGTGGCTCCGCGGACGGTTGACGGACCGTGCCTCCTGGTCCCGCCAGTTCGCCAGTTCCTTCAGGATGGCCAGGGCCTGCCGGTTGAGCGTGCCGGCCCCCCTGATCTTCAGGTAGCGTGAATTATTCTCGAACGAACCCATGTACGAATTCGGATTGTTGAGCAGATTGAGTTCCTCCTGCAACCACATCTTGATGGTCGGGCCGATGACCCGGTTGAGCAGGAGGATCCGCAGAGCCCGCAGATACCGGACGTCGTCGAGGGCATAGTCGACCTGCTTGTCATCGAGCGGCCGTTTGAGCCAGTTGGTCCGGGTCTCGGTCTTGGGCAGATCGATGTCGAGCAGTTCCTTGACCAGGTTGGCGAGGGAGAGGTTGGCCGACAGGTTGGCGAAGCCGGCGGCGAGCCGGGTGTCGAAGATATTCTGCGGCGTAGCGCCGGTGGCCCGGTTGAGGATAGCCAGATCCTGAGGGGCGTCATGGAATATCTTGATGACGCTGCGGTCGCACAGCAGATCGCCGAGCGGCGCAAGATCGGAAAGGGCGCAGGGATCGATGAGGTGGCAGTCTTCGTCAGAGAGCGCGATCTGGATCAGGCCCAGCTGCGGGTAATAGGTCCGTTCCCAGACAAATTCGGTGTCCAGGGCGACTGCGTCGGACTTCCTGGCCCGGGCGATCAGGTGAATGAGCTGTTCTTTGGTCGTAATCATAATAACTTGCTTTATTCTATACTTTTTGCCATCCTTCAAAAAAAAAGGCCCCGGGCTTCCTGGTGATCAGGACGATTGACGCGAGAACCCGGTATTTCAGCCACTTCCCGAACTACAAAGACATACTGTTCCACAAAACACAAGAAATATTCTTCTTTTAAGATGTTCGTCGGCGATATTTTTCGTATGATTAGCCAACCGATGGTATCACCGAGCGACCGATCCGCATATTGAGAAGATGATTGTCTACATAATCAAGAGAATAGCACTGATGATCCCCACCCTGTTCGGGGTGATGCTGGTGACCTTCGTCGTCACGCAGTTCGTTCCGGGGGGGCCGGTCGAAAAGCTGATCGCCGAGATGGAAGGGCACGGCAAAGGCGGGGAAGCGGCGGTCGCGGTCACGTCGTCGCTGTATCGCGGCGGATCGGGACTGGACCAGGAGCGGATGGTCAAACTCCAGCAGCTCTACGGTTTCGACAAGCCGCCGGCGGAACGGTTCCTGCTGATGATGAAGAATTATCTGCTCTTCGATTTCGGCACCTCCTACTATTATCATGAACGGGTCGCCGACCTGGTCATCGCCCGGCTGCCGATATCGATGTCCCTCGGTCTCTGGAGCTTCGTCATCGTCTACGGTGTCTGCATCCCCTTGGGTATCGCCAAGGCGGTGCGGGACGGTTCGCGCTTCGACGTCGTTACCAGCACCATTATCCTGGTTGGATACGCCATTCCCGGGTTTGTCCTCGGCATCGTCATGATCGTCCTGTTCGGCGGTGGCAGCTTCTGGAGCCTGTTCCCGCTGCGCGGCCTGGTCTCGGACAACTGGGCGGAGATGAGCCTGGTCATGAAGATCCTCGACTACCTCTGGCACATGGTGCTGCCGATCACCGCCAGCGCCGTCGGCAGCCTCGCGGTGATGACGCTGCTGACCAAGAACTCGTTTCTCGAGGAGATCCGCAAACAGTATGTCCTGACCGCCAGGGCCAAGGGGCTGAGTGAGAACCAGGTGCTGTACAAACATGTCTTCCGCAACGCGATCATCCCGATCATCACCGGTTTTCCCGGCTACTTCATCGCCTCGTTCTTTACCGGCAGCCTGCTGATCGAGACGATCTTCTCGCTCGACGGCATGGGCCTGCTCGCCTACCAGTCGGTGCTGAACCGGGATTATCCGGTGGTTCTCGGCACCCTCTATTTCTTTACCCTGATCGGCCTGATCTCGCGCCTGCTCTCGGATCTCAGCTATGTCCTCGTCGATCCCCGCATCAGTTTCAGACATGTCGACACCTGAGCCGACCGCCAGCCGGAAGGGCGGTAAACCGGGCAGGCAGAGTCTGGGCCGCCGGCGTTGGCACCGGTTCCGCCGCAACCGGCGGGGCTATTACAGCCTGATCCTGTTCTCGATCCTCTTCGTGATGAGTCTGTTTGCCGAGATTATCAGCAACGATGTCCCGTTTCTGGTCATTTATAAGGGCAAACCGTATTTTCCTCTGCTGGTCAGCTACCCCGAGACGGCCTTCGGCGGTGATTTCGACACCGAGACCGACTATCTCGACCCCTATTTTCTCCAGGAGATGGAGGCGACTGAGGGCAAGGTCTTTTTCCCGCCGAACCGGCACAGTTACAATACCATCAACCTTGATATCGACGGTCCCGTGCCCTCGCCGCCGACTTCCGTCAACTACCTGGGAACCGACGACCGGGGCCGGGATGTCCTGGCCCGCCTGCTCTACGGCTTCAGGCTGAGCATCCTCTTCGGTTTTACCCTGACCCTGATCGGTACCGTCGCCGGCATAATCGCCGGGGCGGTCCAGGGATTTTTCGGCGGCCGGACCGATCTGTTCTTCCAGCGCTTTATCGAGATATGGGGGGCGATGCCGGAGCTCTACCTGTTGATCATCTTCGCCTCGATCTTCCAGCCCAGCGTTCTGCTACTGCTGATCCTGCTGTCGCTGTTCAGCTGGATGGGGCTCTCCGATTATGTCCGGGCCGAGTTCCTCAAGGGGCGGAGCATGGAATATGTCAAGGCGGCGCGGGCCCTCGGGGTCGGCAATTTCATGATCATGTACCGGCACCTCCTGCCCAACGGCATGACCCCGGTCATCACCTTCCTGCCCTTTCGGGTCTCGGCCTCGATCCTGGCGCTGACCAGTCTCGATTTCCTCGGGCTGGGCGTGCCCCCGTCCACTCCCAGTCTCGGGGAACTGCTGGCCCAGGGCAAGGCCAATATCGAGGCGTGGTGGCTGTCGCTGTCGGCCTTTTCGGTCCTGATCCTCACCCTGGTCCTGTTGATCTTCATCGGCGAGGCCCTGCGTGAGACCTTCGATCCGAGGCAGACCTGATTGTCGCAGGCGGATCCGGCCGGCCCGGTTCTCCCTCTCTTCGTCTCCTGGCCATTCAAATGGCAGTGAAGTGAAATGTGTTAAGATTTGTATCGTTATTGACATTTGTCGATCAAGTTTTTATTCTACTGGGCTGAACTGTCAATGCTGTCTGCCGGGTCAGGATCTTTCCGGTGCAGCAACAGAACGATTCTTTGTCATGGTTTCCCTGCTTCAGGTACGGCAGTTTTTTTCTGGTCAGAGGCGTATGCAGAACAATCCCATACAGCGGCTCGGAGATACGGGGGTCTATGTCCTTCAGGATCTCGGCCGGATGACCTTCTTTCTGCTGAAGGCCTTCCGCGGTGTATTCAGGCGTCCCTTCCGCGTGCGGGAGGTGATCCGGCAGGTGCACTTCATCGGCGCGGGATCGCTCACCGTCATTATCTGCACGGCCGCCACGACCGGCATGGTCCTCGGGTTGCAGGGCTATTACTCCCTCAACAAATTCGGGGCCGAGGGCTGGCTCGGCTCGGTGGTCTCCCTCTCCCTGATCATGGAACTCGGTCCGGTCCTCACCGCCCTGATGGTGACGGGGCGGGCGGGCTCGGCGATGTGCGCGGAACTCGGCATCATGCGGATTTCGGACCAGATCGACGCCCTCGACTGCATGGCCATCGATCCCTTCCGTTATCTCATCAGCCCGAAATTCCTGGCCGCCCTGTTCTCCGTCCCCCTGTTGACAGCGGTCTTCGACGTCGTCGGGATCTTCGGGGGATACGTCGCCGGCGTGACCCTGATGGGTGTCAGTCCCGGCAGTTATATCGAGAGCATGCAGGCCAGCGTCACCAATCACGATATCCGGCTCGGGGTGATCAAATCCTTCGTCTTCGGCCTTCTGGTCGTCTGGATCTGCACCGGGCGGGGCTATTTCGTCTGGGAGATCAGGGGGGCCGGATTCGGGGCCGAGAGTGTCAGCCGGGTGACGACCCAGGCCGTCGTCATGTCCTCCATCACGGTTCTGGTCTTCGACTATCTGCTGACGGCGGTGCTGCTGTGAATCCCCCGGCAATCGAATTCAGGGAGGTGCTGAAGGTCTTCCCGAAGCGCGGCGGCGGGGTGCAGACGGTGCTCGATCGCGTCAGTTTTTCGATACCCGGCGGCAAAACCACCGTTATTGCCGGGGGGAGCGGTCAGGGCAAGAGCGTCACCCTGAAGCTCATCCTCTGCCTGATGCGGGCCGATGCCGGCGGAATTTTTGTCCATGGCCAGGATGTCACCAATATCGATGGGAAGGCCCTGGAAGACCTGCGTACCAGATTTGGTGTGCTCTTTCAGGGAGCGGCCCTGTTTGATTCCCTGACGGTCTATGAAAATGTCTCCCTGCCGCTGCGGGAGCGGACGAAAAAAAACGAGCGGGAGATCGGCGAACAGGTTGGGGCGACCCTTGAGCGTCTCGGGCTTGTCGGCCACGAGGGCAAATACCCGGCGCAACTGAGCGGCGGGATGCGGAAGCGGGTCGGTCTGGCGAGGGCCCTGCAACTCAAGCCGGAGATCATGCTTTTTGATGAGCCGACGACCGGACTCGATCCGGTGATGACGCAGGATATCTACCGTCTCTTCGCCGAGACCCAGGCCCAGGAAGGATTTTCCTCAATCATCGTCAGTCACGATATCCCGAAGGTCTTCAATCTTGCCGATCAGGTCATCATCCTGAACGAAGGGAAAGTGGATACCTTCGCCAGTCCGGAGGATATCCAGTTGTCGCGGCAGGAGCATATCCGGGAATTCGTCCGGACAACGATGGGAGAGATATATCAGAGTCATCTGGTGGAGCGATGAAAAAAAATACGCTGGAAATGATGGTCGGCCTGTTCATGGTGGTGGGGCTTCTGGCCTTCGGCTACCTGGCCCTGAGGCTTGGCGAGGTGTCATTATGGGGCGACAGTAGACGATATTCCCTGACGGCCGAGTTCGATAATGTATCCGGGGTGAAGAAGGGGGCATCGGTCCAGATCTCCGGGGTGGTGATCGGCGAGGTGAGCGGGGTCGACCTGTCCGATGATCACCTGGCGCTCCTGACCCTGCGCATCGACAAACGGGTCAAGGTCCCGGCCGATTCGATCGCTTCGGTGAAGTCCCAGGGTATCGTCGGCGATAAATACATTCAACTGTCGCTGGGTGGCGACGATGAGGTCCTCGCCGAAGGCGGGCTGCTGACCGAGACCGAATCCGCCATCGATATCGAATCGCTGATCAGCAAGTTTGCCTTCGGCAGCGCCAAATAGGGGGAAGGGATGAGATTACGTACCTTGTATGCAGTTCCGGCGTTGTTGTGCCTGTGGGGTTTTGTCCTCGGCCCGTCGCCTGTCGCTCCGACCGCGGCAATGGCGGCGAATGCGGCACCTGACCTGCTGGCCGATGATGATTATGATAATGGTGATGGTCAGGACGGGGTGGGGGTTGCCGACCCGCTCGAGCCATGGAACCGTGCGGTCTTTGTCTTCAATGACAAGCTCTACATCTGGGTGCTGAATCCGGTCAAGAATGTCTATGCCGAGGCGTTGCCGCGCGATGTTCGTGGCTGTATCGGCAATTTCGTCAGCAACCTGGCCAGCCCGGTCGTCCTGGTCAATGCCCTGCTGCAGGGGAGGTTCGATGATGCCTGGACGGTCGTTTCGCGTTTCGGTATCAATACGGTGCTCGGGGTCTACGGTTTCGGAGACCCGGCTGCGAGCGAATTCGCCATGCACCCCCCCTCGGCGGATTTCGGGCAGACGCTGGGCCGGTATCGGATGGGGGCCGGGATCTATCTCTACTGGCCTTTGTTCGGTCCCTCCAATGTCCGCGACACGATCGGTCGGGTGGGGGATTATGCCGCCAATCCGCTGAACTATGTGGGATTGAACTCGGATGAGAGGCTCGGCTATTCCGGCACGGCCTTTGTCAACCGGATGAGCGTTGAGCCGGATGTGTATGCAGATACCAAAAAATATTCTCTCGATCCCTATGTGGCGATACGCCAGGCATACTCTGATTATCGCAATGCCCGCATCAGCAGGGGAGGCGGATCTGAGGGGAATGAATAGGCGACCGCTGTGTTCTTAGGGGTCGAAGTCGATTTTTTACGAGGTGAACGTGAACTATGAAAGTTAGAACCGTGGTGCTGTTTTTCCTGCTGTCAGTATTTTTGTGTCCGGTCGGGCATGCGGTCGAAAGCCCGATGGCCCAGTTGAAACCGACCCTCAAATCGTTGACCGACCTGCTGTCCGATGAACGTCTCAAGGGGGATGCCCATCGTGCGGAGCGACGGTCGAAGATCATGGAGGCGATCAATGTCGGTTTCGATTTTGAAGAGATGTCGAAGCGGATTCTCGGCAGGACATGGCAGGAGATTTCGGCTGAAGAACGGGAGCTTTTCACTCGTCAGATGATCAAGCTGCTGGAAAATATCTATGTCGGCAAACTGGAAAGCTATTCAGGCCAGCAGATCGATTTTCTGGAAGAGCGGGTAAAGGGTAAAAGGGCCCAGGTCTCGACCACCATCGACAACCAGGGCGCCAAAATACCGGTCCACTATGTCCTCAATCTGACGGACAGTAAATGGATGGTCTACGACATCAACATCGAGGGGGTCAGCCTGGTCGGCAACTACCGGGAACAGTTCAAGTCGATCCTGCGCACGGATAAGTTTGCCGGTCTGATGAAGGTGATCGAGGAGAAGAACAGAAGCTTCGAGAAGGGAAAGGGAAGCCTGTAATGCAGCGACCGGTTCCTGATCAGGATGTGCGGCAGGCCTTTGATTTTCTCGATTCTGACGACCTGGCCGTCCTGCAGCCGGAACTCGCCGAGGTGAGGCTGGCGGCAGGCGAGGCGCTCTTTCGGATCGGTGAGGTTTCGACCTTGGTATATGTGCTTGTTGCCGGGAGACTTGCGGTACGAAAGCAGACCGGCTTTGCCGACAAGATGCAGGTCGTGGCGCTGCTCGATCCCGGCGCTCCGGTTGGCGAGGGTGCCATCTTCGCCGGCCAGGTTCATGAAGCCACCGTGGCGGCCGTTGAAGATTCCCGTCTTGTCTCGTTTCCGGGCAAAAAGCTGGATGCATTCAGGGATCGTTATCCGGCGCTGGCCTGGAAGATAATCAATCGGCTTCTCTTTATATCGCACCTGCGTCTGAGGAAAGGTTCCGAACGGCTGGCACGAGTTCTGTAGTCAATCACGACAGATCCCGGAAGAGATGGGGAAATCAGTTTCAGCCGACCGGCGCCATTGGTGGTGGCAATGCCAACGTGATCTTCCGGTTTTTTTTCTAGCCATCGGCGTTGAAATTGATTACTATCGCTCTTTTTTCTCCACCTGGCTTTTCCATTCGTTGCGAGGAGAGCGATGAAGCTGCCATTTTCTGAAATTTCTCAGGAAGCGCGGAGTTTCAGTTATTCCGGAGCGGGTTGGTTTCCGGAAGAGGAGGTGGAATGTGTCGGATCGCCGCAGGTTGTGATTACCGCGGGAAGAAAAGGAAAAAAGGTCCTGCTTGACGGGATGCTCGGATTCACCGCTCTCCTGTCCTGCGATAGATGTGGAAAACCGGTCGAGTCGATGGTCGAGGAGGAATTCGAGTATATTTTTACCCTTGATGAAACTCAAGGTGCCGAACTCGCCGAGATGGAATGCAGTGCTGAGGATTGTATCACTGTTCAATTGAAGGAACCCGTTATCGATCTTGGTGAAATGCTGCGGGAACAGGTCTTCCTGGCGCTGCCCGTCAAGGTTCTGTGCGACGAGAGTTGCAGGGGGCTCTGTCCGGTCTGCGGCGCCGTTTTGAAGGATGGCCAATGCAGTTGTTCCGACAACGGCCGGTATTCACCTTTTAATGTGCTGAAACAGCTCAGAAAAGAAAAATAGAAATCAAACTTATTCGGTAGTTTTGTTGCCGAAGCGGAGGAAACCATGGCCCTGCCAAAAAGAAGACATTCACATGCCCGAACCCACAAAAGACGTTCCCACGATGCCCTGAAGGCAACCGGTGTATCGGTCTGCTCCGAGTGCGGTGAACCGAAGGAACCCCATCGTCTGTGCGCCAGTTGCGGCAAATACAATGGACGTACCGTCTTTACTCTTGATGCCGAAGTAGAGTAGGAGTTTCCCGTGCATATTGCCCTGGACGCCATGGGAGGAGACCATGGTCCCGAGGAGTTGATTACCGGGGCATTACTTGCCGTGGAGCAGGCGGAACTTCATGTCACTCTGGTCGGGGATGAAGTATTGCTGGGGTCGATTGTCGGCAAGCTTGCCCCTGGCCATTCAGCCTCCTCACGCATCCGGATCGTTCATTCCTCCCAAGTTATAGAAATGAACGAGCATCCAGTCGAGGCGGTCCGCAAGAAAAAGGACTCCTCGATCATGGTGGCCTTCGACCTTTTGCGCAGGGGTGAAGCCGATGCCGTCGTCAGTGCCGGTAATTCCGGCGCCACCATGGCGGCGGCGGTACGGGTGTTGGGACGTCTGGAAGGGATCTCCAGGCCGGGTATCGCCTCTTTTTTCCCAACCCTGAAAAAACCGGTCGTGCTGATGGATGTCGGCGCCAATGTCGATTGCCGCCCTCTGCACTTGTACCAGTTTGCCGTCATGGCCTCCTGCTTCTCCCGCATTTTTGATATCGAGAATCCTCGGATCGGTCTGCTCACGATCGGCGAGGAGGGGGGCAAGGGCAATCAGCTGGTCAAGGAAGCCTACGCTCTGCTGAAGAACAGCTCGCTCAATTTTGTCGGTAATGTCGAGGGGCGCGATGTCTTTCGGGGGGATGTCGATGTCATCGTCTGCGATGGATTTGTCGGCAATATCTGTCTCAAGATGAGCGAGGGCTTGGCCGAAGCGGCGATGCAGATGCTCAGAAACGAGATCGTCAAATCGCTCCCGGCCAAAATCGGCTATCTGCTGGCCCGTCCCGCATTCAACCGCTTCAAGAAGCGGGTTGATTATGCCGAATACGGTGGCGCTCCCCTGCTCGGGATCAACGGTATCGGTATCGTCTGCCATGGTGCATCGAGTGACCAGGCGATCAAGAATGCGATCCTCGAGGCGAGAAAGATGGTCAAGCACCAGCTCAACGCCGCGATCCTGAAGAGTCTGGCCGCCGATGACAACGATCGGCTGATGGAGTCGTGATGGGAGTAGTCATACTGGGAACCGGCTCGTGTCTACCGGCAAAAATCGTTACCAATCACGACCTGGAGAAGATCGTCGATACCTCCGACGAATGGATCCAGACCCGGACCGGCATCCGGACGCGGCATGTCTGCGGCCAGGACGAACAGACCTACAATCTCGCGGTGGAGGCTGGACAACGGGCGCTTGACGCTGCAGGTGTCACTGCTGATGAAATTGGTCTGATTATCGTGGCGACGATGTCCTCCCACACCCTCATGCCAGCCAGTGCCTGCCTGGTGCAAAGGGATCTCGGAGCCGTCAATGCCTTTGCCTACGATATCAACGCGGCATGTTCCGGTTTTCTTTTCGCCCTGGACCTAGGGTATAAATACGTCCAGGCGGACCATGGGATGAAGATTCTCGTTATCGGCGCGGAAAACCTGTCCTCCCGTCTGAACTGGTCGGATCGGAATACCTGCATTCTGTTCGGTGACGGGGCTGGCGCCGCTGTGGTCGGGTATCGTGAAGGAAAATCAGGATATATGGGATCCAGACTCCTCTCGGACGGCCACCTGTGGAAGCTCCTGTACATGTATGCGCCGAAGAGCAGCAATCCTCAGATTGTCACTGATGATCACCCCGGAACCCACATAGTCATGGAAGGACGTGAGGTGTTCAAGTATGCTGTCAAGGCCATGGAGGATGCCATTCACGGAGTCCTCGCCAAAGAGGGGGTTGCACTTGACGACGTGAAGCTGCTGATCCCCCACCAGGCGAATATCCGCATTCTCAACAAACTGGCGGAAAGACTGGCAATAGACAAAGAACGAGTTTGTATCAATGTATCCGAGTACGGCAACACATCGGCTGCCTCGATACCTATCGCCCTTGACGAGGCTGTTCGCTCCGGGCGTATCCTGCAGGATGATTTGGTTTTATTATGTTCCTTCGGTGGAGGGTTTACCTGGGGAGCAACCCTGATTAAGTGGTGAACAGGAGTGTGACATGGACTATTTCTTGACCGAAGAACAGCAGATGATCGTCGATATAGCCCGACAAATCACTGATGAGCGGATCATCCCGCATCGTGCCGAACTCGATAAAAAACATGAGTTTCCGCGGGCGATCCTGAACGATATCGCCCAGGCCGATCTGTTCGGTATCCCGGTGCCCGAGGAGTTTGGCGGGTTCGGCGGCGGGTGTTTCGATATCGCTCTTGCCATCGAGCAGTTCGGCCGCGGCTGTATCGGGGTCGGGACTGCCTTTGCCGCCAGTTTCCTCGGGATATATCCGATCCTGATCAGTGGTTCCGAGGAGATGAAGCAGAAATACCTGCCCGATGTCGCCACCGGCAAGAGATTTGCCGCCTTTGGCCTGACCGAGGCCAATGCCGGTTCCGATGCCTCCGGGATTCAGACGACGGCGGTGCTCGACGGCGACCATTGGGTGCTGAACGGCACGAAGCAGTGGATCACCAACGGCGGCGAGGCCGAAATCTATACCGTCGTGGCGATCACCGATCGCAGCAAGGGACCCCGCGGGGCATCGATGTTCGTCGTTGAGGCGGGGGATCCCGGGTTTTCGTGTGGACCCAAGGAGAAGAAGATGGGTATCAGGGCGTCTGCGACCACCGAACTCATATTCAAGGACTGCCGCATTCCCAAGGATCGGATCATCGGGCGGGCCGGGACCGGATTCATCACCGTGATGAAGACCCTTGACTCTTCACGACCGGGAATCGCCGCCCTCGGCGTCGGTCTCGCCCAGGGGGCCCTTGATGAGGCCGCCAGGTATGCCAAACAGCGGGTGCAGTTCGGTAAACCGATCATCGCCTTTCAGGCTGTGCAGCACATGCTCGCCGATATGGCCATCGGTATCGAGGCCGCCCGGTCCCTCGTCTACAACGCGGCGAAACATATCGACGCCCATCCGAAGGACATGTCCAAGGTCTCGTCGATGTGCAAGGTCTTCGCCACCGATGTCGCGATGAAGGTGACCACCGATGCGGTGCAGGTCATGGGCGGATACGGATACATGTGCGAATACCCGGTGGAGAAGATGATGCGCGATGCCAAGATCCTGCAGATCTACGAAGGAACCAACCAGATTCAGCGCAATGTCATCGGCCAGGAGCTCAATCGGGAGTATGCGCAGTAATAACGGTTCTGCGGTTACTTTCGCCAGGCGGGTTTGCGGCTCGGCACGTTTTTCAGCAAGGTCGGTTCAATGAAGATTATCGTATGTGTCAAGCAGGTGCCGGATGCCAAGGATGTGCGCCTTGACCCGGTGACCAATACCCTGGCCCGGGAAGGGGTCGAGTCGATCATGAACCCCTACGATCAGCACGCCCTCGAGGAGGCCGTGCGTCTGGTCGAGGTCCATGGCGGCGAGGTGACGGTGGTTACCATGGGGCCGCCGCAGGCGGAAGACGTCCTGCGGCAGGCCATTTCCTGCGGCGCCGATAACGCCGTGCTGGTCAGCGATCGGGCCTTTGCCGGCGCCGATACCTGGGCGACCTCGTATACCCTGGAGAGGACGGTCAGGACGCTCGGCGCCTTTGACCTGGTGCTCTGCGGCAAGCAGGCGATCGACGGCGATACGGCCCAGGTCGGACCGGGGCTGGCCACCCGGCTTGAAATCCCGTATATTACCTGCGTCCAGAAGGTCCGGGAGATGAACGGTGCCGGGATCGTGGTCGAGAGGATGATGGATGACGGCTATGACGTCGTCGAGACCGAACTGCCGGCGCTGCTGACGGTGGTCAAGGATATCAATGAACCGCGGGTGCCGTCGCTGAAGGGCAAGATGAAGGCGAAGAAGGCCGTGATCAGGCGGATGACCGCCACCGATATCGGCGCCGATCCTTCCTGTATCGGTCTTCCCGGCTCTCCAACCCAGGTCGTGCGGGTCTTCCCGCCTCAGGCACGGGGGGAGAAGGCCATCCTGACCGGCAGCATCGACGAGCAGATCGATCAGCTGGTCGCCAAGCTCGCCCCTTACCTCTAAGTCGACCGCGGAGACGCCTGTCATGTTGAGAATTGATGAAGACCTCTGTATCGGCTGCGGCATCTGTGCCGACCAGTGTCCCTTCGCCGCGATCGAGATCGTGGATGGATGTGCGGCTGTGGGGGATGCATGCACCCTGTGCGGTGCATGTGTTGAGAGCTGTGATGTCGGGGCCCTGAGCCTGGAAGGGACGGAGAAGGCCGTCAAGGTCGATCTTGCCGCGTGGTCCGGCGTCTGGGTCTTCTGCGAATACCGGTTGGGATATCTCGCTCCGGTTTCCCTGGAGCTTCTCGGTGCCGGCCGCCGGCTCGCCGACCTGAGGGGTGTGAAGCTGAGCGCGGTCCTGTTTGGACATGAGACCGGCGATACGGCCAGGACCCTGATCGCCCATGGCGCCGACACGGTGTATCGGGTCGACCACGGACAACTGGCGACCTACGCCGAAGATACCTACGCCGCTGTTCTGACCTCGCTGGTCAGGCAGTACCGTCCCGAAATTGTCCTCGCCGGGGCCACGGCCATCGGCAGATCGTTCGTGCCGGGAGTGGCCACCAGCCTCAATGCCGGTCTGACCGCCGATTGCACGGCCCTGGACATCCGGGAGGAAGATGGGGCGCTGATGCAGACACGGCCGGCGTTCGGCGGCAATATCATGGCCACGATCGTCTGCCCCTCCTCCCGGCCGCAGATGGCCACCGTCCGGCCCAAGGTCATGCGGGCCCTGGACGGCGATCCGGCACGGAAGGGGGATATCGTTGATGTCGTCCCGCCCGCCGACCAGTTGCGCAGCCGGGTCCGGGTGCTCGAATCGGTGGCCAGCCAGGGCGCCAGGGTCAATATCCAGGAAGCGGACATCCTCATCTCCGGCGGCCGTGGTCTCGATACGCCGAAGGGGTTCGAACTGCTGCAGCAGTTGGCGGACGTGCTCGGGGCCAAGGTCTCGGCCTCGCGGGCTGCCGTCGACGCCGGCTGGATTCCGTATCCGCACCAGGTCGGGCAGACCGGCAAGACCGTCGCCCCCAGGCTGTATATCGCCTGCGGCATCTCCGGGGCCGTCCAGCATGTCGCCGGAATGCAGTCATCCGAGACCATCGTGGCGATCAACCGTGACCCGCACGCTTCGATATTCAATGTGGCCGATTTCGGCATCGTCGGAGATCTCTACGAGATCGTACCCAAACTGATCAAACGAATTGAGGACTATCGTCGAGGATGAACCTTCAGGGAAAAACAGCCGTCGTGACCGGCGGCAGCCGCGGAATTGGGCGGGCCATTTCGCTTCGTCTTGCAGCCATGGGTGCTGTAGTGTATATCAACTATGTCAGTCGTCCGGCCGCCGCCGAGGAGACCAGGCGGCTGATCGAGGCTGCCGGGGGAGCGGCGAGAACCATCGCTTTCGATGTGGCTGACGGCGGGCAGATCCAGGAGGCCTTCAAGCATATCGTCAGCGAAGCGGGGAGGGTCGATATCCTGGTCAATAACGCCGGCATCACCCGTGACGGTCTGCTGGCGCGGATGAAGGAGTCGGAATGGGACCAGGTGCTGGCCACCAACCTCAAAGGGGCCTTCCTCTGCGCCAAGGCGGTTTCGAAGATCATGATGAAGCAGCGATGGGGCAGGATCGTCAATATCACCTCCGTCATCGGTTTCGTCGGCAATGCCGGCCAGGTCAACTACGCGGCGGCCAAGGCCGGTCTGACAGGGATGACGAAGGCGATGGCGCGGGAATTGGCGTCACGGAACATCACCGTCAACAGCGTCGCGCCGGGTTATATCCAGACCGAGATGACCGACGCTCTGCCGGAAGAAGCCAGGCAGCAACTGCTGCAGGAGATCCCGCTGGCCAGCCTCGGTACCCCTGAGGACGTGGCGGGGGCGGTCGCCTATCTGGTCGGTGAGGATGGACGATATCTGACCGGCCAGACGCTGCATGTCAACGGCGGCATGTTTATGCAGTAACACGTTATGGATCCAGCCGGATCCATGTTTTCCAGGATATCTACAAGGCTCGACGGCGATCAGACTACTGTGCCGGCGGCCGAAATTCGACGGACTATTACCAACAGGGAGAAAAGCAATGGCTATAGAGCAGGAAATGATCGACATCATTGTTGAGCAGCTGAGTGTTGAGAAAGAGAAGGTCGTGCCGAACGCATCCTTTGTCGATGACCTTGGGGCCGACTCGCTTGATCTGGTGGAGCTGATCATGGCAATGGAAGAGGGATTCGATATCGAGATCCCCGATGAGGATGCCGAGAAGATCACCACCGTTCAGGATGCGATCGATTACGTCAAAAAACTGAAGTAACTTGCGGTAGCTCATTTCAAACCCATCTGTCAGGCAGCACACAGACTGAAGGAGATGCTATAGTGAAGCGCAGAGTTGTGGTTACAGGCGTCGGACTGGTGACACCCCTCGGAACCGGTGTCGCCAAGAGCTGGAAAAATATCTGTGCCGGCAAGAGTGGAATAGGTCTGATTACCCGTTTTGATACGAGTGACTTTCAGGTCAAGATCGCCGCCGAAGTCCGGGATTTCAACGTGGAAGATTTTCTGGACAGAAAGACGGTCAAACACTTCGATCTCTTTGTGCAGTATGGTCTTGCTGCAGCCATGATGGCTGTCGAGGACAGTGGGGTTGAGATCAATGAGGCAAATTGTGGTCGGGTCGGCGTGATTACCGGCTGTGGTATCGGCGGCCTCCCGGCCATTGAGAAATATCACCAGGTCTGCCTGGAAAAGGGGCATAAAAAGCTCACCCCTTTCTTTATCCCCATGGTGATACCGAACATGCCGTCGGGACATATATCGATACAGATCGGTTCAAAAGGACCCAACCTGGCCTTGACGACCGCCTGTGCCGCCGGCACCCATGCCGTCGGGGAGGCGTATCGGCACATTCAATACGGCCTGTGCGATGTCGTCGTTACCGGTGGGGCCGAGGCGGTCATCTGTCCGTTGGGGGTGGCCGGCTTCAGTGCGATGAAGGCACTTTCGAGCCGGAATGATGCCCCGGAAGAGGCATCGCGGCCCTTTGACAAGGATCGCGACGGCTTCGTGATGTCGGAAGGGGCCGGCATGCTCATTCTCGAAGAACTCGAGCACGCCAAGGCCCGAGGCGCCCGTATCTATGCCGAGGTCTGCGGCTATGGCCTGAGCAGTGACGCTTATCACATCGCGGCGCCGCCGGAAGGCGGGGAAGGGGGGGCTCGAGCGATGCAGCAGGCGATCGAGGATTCCGGCCTGAATCCCGAAGATTTCGATTACATCAATGCCCACGGCACCTCCACCCCCCTCAATGATCGCTGTGAGACCCAGGCGATCAAGACAGTGTTCAAGGATCACGCGTCGCGGCTGGCGATCAGTTCGACCAAATCGATGACCGGGCACATGCTCGGCGCCGCCGGAGGAATCGAGGCGGTATTCACCGTCCTGAGCATCCATCATCAGATTGCCCCGCCAACCGCAAATCTCATCGAACCGGGCCCGGGATGTGATCTTGATTATGTGCCACGACAGGCCCGGACGATGAAGATCGAGGCCGCCCTCTCCAACTCCTTTGGATTTGGGGGGACGAACGCAGTTATTGCCGTCCGGCGGTTTCGATAAATCCGTGCGGGAGACAGAACAATGAAGATTGCGTTTGGCGCTGATCATGGCGGATACCATCTGAAGGAAAAGATCGTCCAGCTGGTGCGTGATCTCGGCCACGACGTTGCCGATACCGGTTGCTTTTCCTGTGATTCCGTAGACTATCCTGACTATGCCGAGCATGTCGTCGCGTTGGTGGATGATGGCAGTTGCGAGAGAGGGATTCTCGTCTGCGGTACCGGAATCGGCATGGCGATCGCCGCCAACCGCAATCGGAAAATACGTGCCGCCAACTGCCACGACGACTATACCGCAAGAATGAGCAGGGAACATAATGACGCCAACGTTCTCTGCCTTGGTGCCAGAGTCATAGGAGAGGGTGTGGCTGTCGATCTTGTCAAGATCTGGCTTGTTACGCCCTTTTCCGGTGGACGGCATCAATCCCGTATCGCCCGGTTCAGCGATTTCTGACCGCAGCGAAATTTGCCGTGGGGGCTGCCATTTTTTCCCACTTTTTTCCCCTCGCTTTGAAAAGGTGGCAGCCCTGCCTCTTCTCGAGTTGCCTTTGCATCCTTCTCTCCTCTCCTGTACGAACACGTGCAGCGTGTCCGAGGGATATCGGCTACAATTGTATACCAATCAGCATTTTGCAAAATTACACGACCACACAACCTCCCAATCTCCCAATCGCATCTCGCAGGGATGAGGTGATGTACGTTGGTCATTTCGAGCGATAGTGAGAATTCGGAACTTTCAGAACAATGAGATTTCTCTCGGCCGTCGAGATGATGGAGCTTGCAGCCGTTTATTTTGCAACAGGCTCAAGTAATACGGTTATTCAAGCGGAGCATGTGAACAGGAGTGGCGTAATGTCAGGGAGAATTCAATGAAGTGTCCATATTGCGGTCATCTTGACAACAAGGTCATAGATTCCCGGCTGAACAAGGATAGCACCATTACCCGAAGAAGAAGGTCCTGTCTGGTCTGCAATCAACGGTTCACCACCTATGAACGGCTGGAGGTGATGATGCCGATGCTGGTCAAGAAGGACGGGCGGCGGGAGGCCTGGGACCGGCAGAAGATGGTGCTGGGACTGGAGAAGGCCTGCGAAAAGCGGCCGGTCAGCCGTGACCGGATCGATCAGTTTGTCGATCAAATTGAACACCGGCTACAGGATTTTGGAACCAAGGAGGTTTCGTCACAGGTGATCGGTGAGTGGGTGATGGAGGAACTGCCGCAGCTCGACGAAGTGGCCTATGTCCGTTTTGCCTCCGTCTATCGGCAATTCAAGGATGTGAATGAGTTCATGGACGAGTTGAAGACGCTGCTTGAATCCCGGTCAGGCCATGAATACTGAGATCGACCAGCGCTATATGCGGCTTGCCTTGAACGAGGCGAAAAAGGGGCTCGGCCGTACCTCACCAAATCCATGCGTCGGCTCGGTCATCGTCAAGAATGGCCAGGTGATCGGCAGAGGCTATCACAAGAAGGCGGGAAATCCCCATGCCGAGATCCATGCCCTTGCGGCGGCCGGAACCGAGTCCGCGGGGGCAACCCTGTATGTGACGCTGGAACCCTGTTCGCACACCGGCAGGACTCCGCCGTGCTGCGAGGCGGTGGCGAGGAGCGGGGTGACCCGGGTCGTGGTCGGGATGGAGGATCCCAACCCGCTGGTTCAGGGGCAGGGCATCCGCTATCTGCTGGACCGCGGCATCACCGTGACCTCGGGGGTGCTGGAGGAGCAATGCCGGCGGTTGAATTGGCCATTCATAAAACATATTACCACCGGCCTGCCATGGGTCGTGATGAAGGCCGGCATGAGTCTGGACGGCAGAATCACCTATAATGGGCGGCAGACCGGATGGATGACGGGCGGCGAGACCTCCGCCGTCGTTCATCGATTGCGCGACCGCTACGATGCCATACTGGTGGGTGTCGGCACCGTCCTGATCGACGACCCCGCCTTGACGACACGACTGCCGGGCCGGAACAAGGGGAGGGACGCACACCGGGTGATTCTGGACTCCGGACTCTCGATCTCGGAACAGGCAAAGGTCCTTTCCGGGGAATCGACCGCCCGGACGTTCATATTCTGCAGCGCAGAGGCTGATGCAGCAAAGTGCGCCAGATTGGAAAAGAGGGGGATCTGCATCCACCGCGTGGAACGGGATGTCGGTGGTGGGGTCGATATCCAGCAGGTGCTTCGTCAACTGGGAGGGCAGGGAATCACCTCGCTGCTGGTGGAAGGTGGCGCGAAGGTGCATGGGAGTATGCTGAACCAGCGCCTCTACGATTATGCCCACCTGTTTTATGCACCGGTTTTCGCTGGAGAAAACGGGCTTCCGTTTCAGACCGGCTATACAAGCTCGGGGCGCGATACAGCGCACAGGCTGACCGAGGTGAGTTACCGGCGATGCGGTGAGGACATGATGGTCTCCGGCAAGCTCATTTATCGCTGACCCCAACGTTTTTCAGCATTTCCAGCAACGCGGCCGATGCCATCCGGAGTTGCTTGAAATTTTCAAATTTGATCGAGAGACACACTTCATCCGTTTCAAAGGCCTGACTGTGGACAACGGTGCAGGAGGGAGGGAGGGCCAGCGCGGAAACGCGAACCTTGAATGACTGGTCATCTCCATAGACAGATGGAGTCGCCATCTGCTGCAGGATGGCCAGCAGGTTCTGGACCTTCTGCGGTGCATTCATCTGCCGGTGCTGGAGGATTTCCTGGAGGGGCGGCAGGGCGAGAATAGCGGTAATGCTTGTTTCTCTTCGCATCGCGATATCTCTGGCCAAGGAAAAAAAACGCCGTTGTTTGCCACCACCCATCTGAAAATCAGAAAACAGATCAGCCAGTTGGATCCTGTCATCAGCCTTGAGTCGCAACAGCTCGAACGCCAATACCTCTGAGATGAATCGATGATGGACGTGATTTTGAAGACTGTATTCCAGGGTCAGAAGCCGGTTGTATCTTGCTAAAAGCGAAATACTGTTTCTGCCGGTGAGGCTGAAAAGGAACAGTTGCGCAATTTCTTCCGAGGTCAGGTAATCGCCGCAGATCTTTAAAAAATAAGCTGTCTCCATTGGGGAGAGTGGAGCGCAGCAGCCTTGGGATGCCAGAAGGAATGAGAGGACATCCTGCGGAGGGGTGGCCAGCGGTACAACGAGGCATGGGCATTCATTCAGGGCGAGGATTTTCCTGGCCGCCTGCAATCGTTTTCTGCCGTCAATAATTTCGAACCCTCCATCAGCAAGTTCGAGAAGGAGGGGTGGGTGAAGGATGCCGGTCTTCCCAATGGATTGGCTGAGACTGACTGGGAATTCAACCCCGAGAAACGGATGGATATTCCAGCGACGTGCATCAGCAATGCAATCAAGCCGGACGATTGAAAATTCTGGACGCGACATTCGTCGTACCGCTGGTATCTCTATACTGTAAAGATATTCAGCCGAGGAGTATATACTGAAAAACCCGGGACGAGGTCTCATCCCGGGTCGTACAAATCTCAGAAAGGGCACACAAACAAGCCTCATGCATAATGAGCGTCTGCCTGCCCTGTCGTTGCGACTGCAGGAAGAAATCTCCGGCGCCTAGGTACGATATTTCCCGCTATCGCTCGAAATGACATGAAATCGCGTCTCTTCCGTTTTTGCCCACGGACAATTTCTTCATCCTGCAGGTGATTCAAACAGTAAAAATATTTTTTTCAGGATGCGTTTATCTTGTCACGGAGGATGCCCGACGGTTTGAAGGTGACGACCCTCCGCGCATCAAGAGTCAGCTCGTCGCCGGTCTGGGGGTTGCGTCCCCGTCGAGCATTTTTGTCTTTTACGTTGAATTTGCCAAAGCCGCTGAGCAGCAGGTCGGAGCCTTCGATCAACGAATTTTTCGATAACCGGAGAAATGCCTCGACAGCATCGGTTGCCTGGGCCTTGGTCAGGTTTTCATGGTTCTTGTAAACTTGCTGCACCATATCCGCTTTTGTCAGAGTCATACGGCCTCCATCATTTTCTGAATGATTTGCATTGGTTTCTATCTGATCATATATCTTCAACACAGAATGTCAATGTGAGGGAATTAAATTACGGAATATATTTATATATTAACCTCAAACAGTTGAGTAGCCCGCTGCGGACA
Source organism: Desulfoprunum sp. (assembly GCF_053613775.1). Taxonomy (NCBI): domain Bacteria; kingdom Pseudomonadati; phylum Thermodesulfobacteriota; class Desulfobulbia; order Desulfobulbales; family Desulfobulbaceae; genus Desulfoprunum; species Desulfoprunum sp. The sequence continues at coordinate 250,094 of NZ_JBSHXH010000006.1, read as the reverse complement.
AACCGCGTCGTCGATACAATCCACCATCAAACAAGTCCGCCAATCTTAAAGATCGGCAGATACATGGCGACAACTATGCCGCCGATCATTCCACCGAGAAAGACCATCATGAACGGTTCAATCATCGCGGTCAGGTTTTCCACGGCCTGGTTCACTTCTTCATCATAGAAATCAGCGATCTTTTCGAGCATGCTGTCGAGGGCACCTACCGACTCGCCGACATTGATCATTTGCACGACCATATTGGGGAAAACCCCGCTTTCTTCCAGCGGATCGGCAATCGGTCGCCCTTCAGCGATCGAATCGGCAACCTTGAAGACGGCCAATTCGACGATTTTGTTGCCCGAGGTCTTGGCGACAACCTGGAGGGCTTCAAGGATTGGGACACCGGCATGAAGCATGGTGCTGAGGGTGCGGGTGAACTTGGCAACGGCCACTTTTCGCAGCAGCATTCCAAAAACCGGAGCCTTCAGCGAATATTTATCAAAAATTAGCCGTCCTTTCTCGGTGTTATATACCTTTTTGAATAGTATAACGAGAAGAACCAGGAGGATGAGCAGAACGAAAAAATAATCCTTGACCAGGTTACTGAGGTTGACCAGAAATAAAGTCGGGAGCGGCAGGGTACTGCCAAAACTCTCGAACATGGTACTGAAAACCGGAATGACAAATATCAGGATGACAGCAAGAATGAGTAGAGATATCGACAGGCAGATCGCGGGATAGGTCATGGCCCCCTTGATCTTCTTTTTCAAGGCCATTGATTTTTCCAGGAAACCGGCAAGACGCATAAGAATGGTATCAAGAATACCACCGGTTTCGCCGGCTTCAATCATGTTGCTGAACAGGTTGTCAAAGACTTTGGGATGTTTCCGCATCGAGTCGGCAAGGGTGGATCCTGCCTCGACATCGGAACGGATCGTACCGAGAATTTTCTTGAAGGTTGAATTATCTTGTTGTTTTTCCAGGATTTCCAGGCCTTGGACGAGAGGCAGGCCGGCATCGATCATCGTTGAGAGTTGACGGGTGAAGATAACAACATCTTTTCCTGTTACTTTAGGCTGGAAAAACGGGACGTTAGCGAAGAGATCCTTTGGTTTTTCCTTGATGACGGGATTGACAATCCGCAGACGTTTGAGCTGGGCCAAAACAGCAGACTGATCGGGCGCTTCGATCTCTCCTTTACGTTTTTCACCCTGGGAATTCTTTCCTTTCCAAATATATACAGGCATTTTTGCCTCCTATGGTGTAAGGGCCTGAAGTTGAGGGGAAAAAACGTTTAAGAGGACTCGTAAAATAAAACCCATAATATATCACATGGTTGTAAAATACAAGGCAATCACTTTGAAAACAATCCTTTTTTTTTCAGAAAGTTGAGCCTGCAGCAAAAATATCGGATACGATCTGGATAATCGGCGCCGAGAGTGTGACTCGGTGAAAACGGTAAATTTAAGCGGTGAGGAAGCCTGTGGAATAAATCTTTTTCCTTGCCAACGAAAGGGGGATACATTAAAATCCTCTGTTCGAGATTTATATTTTGGCAATGCGTCATTGATAGCTTGTTCTTGCCGACTGTGGTGCTGGCAGGATGAGAAATATCGGAAAAATCTGGAGGATACCATGCAGAAACTGGCTGCAGTGAATTATGGTGATGGCAGACATAAAACTATTATCGAGAAATGCGAGGGATGCGAGCGGATTGTTGAAGAAGCCGGTGCACGATATTGTCAGAGCTATCTCAATCCCCTGGCAAAATGGAAGCTGGGATTCTGCAACTTTGCCACCCACGCCAAGCCCGAGATAAAGGTTGCCAAGATCAGGGTCAACCCGCTGAAGGCTGCCAAGCGAGCTTCGAAATCGAAGAAATAGCCTTAAAATAATACCACTTCACAAAAGGCACCCCCGGTGTTCATCCGATGGTGCCTTTTGTATTTATCATGCATGTCCCGGGCTATGATCGTCCTACCCCGGCGTAGATAAATCCTTTGTCCTTCATTTTTTGCGGTTCATACACATTGCGGAGGTCGATGAATATCCTCCCCTGCATCTCCTGCATGAGGCGGTCGAGATCAAGCGCCCGGTACTGGTTCCATTCGGTCATGAGGACCACGGCGTCGGCGTCTTTACAGGCCTCATACGCATCCTGGGTGTATTCGATGCCTTGCGGCAGGTACTTTTGCGCCTCGACCATTCCCTGCGGGTCATGTGCCTTGATGCGGGCGCCTTTTTCCAGCAGTGCGGGGATGATGGTGATGGCCGGCGCATCGCGCATATCATCGGTTTCAGGCTTGAAGGTGAGGCCGAGAAAGGCGATGGTCTTGCCGGCTTCCGATCCAGCAAGCATATCCCTGATCTTTTTGACCATCTTGGCCTTCTGGGCGGCATTGACCTCTACCGCGGCCTCGACGATTCTGAGGTTCTGTCCATGTTCCTGGGCGATGCGCATCATCGCCAGGGTGTCTTTGGGGAAACACGATCCGCCGTAACCTGGTCCCGGATGCAGGAATTTCTTGCCGATCCGGCCGTCCATGCCGATACCCTTGGCGAGGGACACGACATCGGCCCCCAGGCTGTCGCAGAGAAGAGCGATTTCATTGATAAAACTGATCTTGATCGCCAGAAAGGCATTGGCGGCGTACTTGGTCAGTTCTGCCGTCTCGATGTCAGTTTTTACAATCGGCGTTTCCTGAAGGTACAGGGGCTTGTAGATCTCTCTGAGAATGTTTTCGGCCTTCAGGGATTCGATCCCGATGACAACCCTGTCCGGATGCATGAAATCAGCAATTGCGGCTCCCTCGCGCAAAAACTCCGGGTTGGAGGCGACATCGAAGTCGGCCTCGGGATTCACTTCACGAATGATGCGGGCAACCTGGCGGGCGGTTCCTACCGGAACGGTGCTCTTGTCAACGATTACCGTGTAACCTTTCAGGTGAGGAGCAATTTCTTTCGTAGCTTCAAATATATAGGTTAGATCGGCATACCCGTCTCCTCGCCTGCTGCTTGGGGTTCCGACAGCCATGAAGACCGCGTCGGCCATGGCGACGGCGCCGGCGATATCAGTCGTAAAGGTCAGGCGCCTTTCCCTGGTGTTTTTTTGCACCAGCGTGTCGAGCCCCGGCTCGTAAATGGGAATCTGTCCTTCAAGCAGGGTTTGGATCTTATCCTCGTCCTTGTCGACGCAGGTGACATGGTGGCCAAACTCGGCGAAGCATGTTCCTGTCACAAGTCCGACGTATCCTGTTCCTATTATTGTGATTTTCATAAATATTCCCGTTGTGCTGATTTGTGCTGATATTTGTTGCGGTCGAATTTATGCCCTGACGGGGCGATGTCCGAATAGAGCCGTGCCGATGCGAACCATGGTGGCGCCTTCCTCGATTGCAATCTTGAAGTCGTCCGACATCCCCATGGACAGTGCAACATGCCGGTTATCGTGGAATAATCCTTTAGCGGCCATTTTTTCGGCAAGATGGCGGAGGGCCTTGAACCAGGGGCGGGTTGCCTCCGGGTCCGGTGAGAGAGGGGGGATGGTCATCAAGCCGATGACTTCAATCCTTGGGAGGAGCTGAATCTGTCGTAACAACTCCTCCACATGTTCAGGCACGGTCCCCGACTTGTTCGGATCGTTGCCGATATTGACCTGAATCAGGATTTTCAGGTTCCTGTCCAATACATTCAGGTGTTTGTTGAGGGCCTCGGCGAGCCTGAGGCTGTCGACGGTCTCGATGACGGAAGAGATGCGGGCGGCAATTTTTGCCTTGTTGGTCTGGAGATGGCCGATGAAATGAAGTTCGATGGCACCCTCCAGTTCATTCCACTTCTGTTCAGCTTCCTGAATGTAATTTTCCCCGAACGTCCGTTGCCCATGCTGCAGGGCTTCGCGCATTGAGGAAACCGGAATCGTTTTTGAAACGGCGATCAGTTGAATATCTTCAGGATTTCTCTGGCAACGAAGGGCGCAGCGATTGATCGTTTCCTTGATCCGCTGGAGATTGTCTGCAATCATGATCAGGTAGCACTCACCATTTAATGGAGACCGGGATTGAACAGGACTAGAGCGTTCGCCGTAGTCGCCCGGGCAAGATGTTCAAGCGGAATGTTGCGGAGATCGGCAATACAGGCCGCCGTGGCAAGTATGTATGCGGGTTCGTTACGTTTCCCTCTCCAGGGTTGCGGCGCGAGGTATGGACCGTCGGTTTCAAGCAACATGGAGGTGAGAGGTATTTTCCTTGCGACTTCCCGCAGGGTGCCGGCATTCTTGAAGGTTATTATGCCTGGAATAGAGAGGAAAAATCCAAGTTCGATCGACCTGCGTGCAATGCTGTAATCACCGGAAAAACAATGCATGACACCGCCCGCGGGGAAGGGGCCGCACCGCTCGAGTATGCCCAGCACGTCCTCGTGAGCGTCCCGGTCATGGATAATCACCGGCAGATTGAGGGTCTTGGCCAGTTCCAACTGGATACGGAAATGCAGTTGTTGCTGTTCCGCGGGGCAGTACTTTTTTGCGTAATCAAGCCCGATTTCTCCGTAACCAACAATATGGTTCCGGTTTTCCTCGACAAGTTTGACAATATCAGCATAGGTGCTTTCAACAGAGGTAGGCAGGTCGTGGGGATGGATCCCTACTGCTGCCTTGACACCTGGATATCTTCTCGCCAGGGCCACCGCCTTTTTTGAGCTCTCGAGAGAGATACCGATCGTGATAATTTTTTCGACTTTCTTTTGCCGTGCCCGTTCGATAACAGCGTCAAGATCACCGGCATAATCGTTCATGTCGAGATGGCAGTGTGTATCGATAATGCATGTATCTTCAGGCAGGTCGGGGAAAAGATGTCTTGGGTCATTCACTGAAAAATCCTCCAGCCCTTACATAGCAAATATTGGAATTGCCCGCAATGAGGAAGAATCTCAAGGGTTGCCCTCGATCGTCCGGTCCCAACAACCGGTGGAGTCTGCGGATTGAAAGGATGGATGCGGGGGATCAGGGAATGACCTCTCCCTTGCAGGTCTCCAGGGATAGGGCAGGCATGCTGTTCAGGGGGATTGGTCTATTTCTGCCTGAAATCAAAGGAAATATTTGATAATTACCTGGTATGAAACTGATTTTTCAGAAAAAGAAAAAATTTTCTTCATATAATCAACAAACTATCGTATAGTGAAATACTTCCGGAAGGGGCATTCTCGATGAACACGCGAAGGATTTTCGCAGCCGGCTGATAGGCGCAATACAATATTCTGCGTCTGTTGTCTGTTCTCTGTTGTTGATTCTAAAATTTATATATTCGGGCTTTATTTTGAGTTGATACAAGGTTATCAATTGAGTCAAGATATCTCTTGATCGTTTAAAATTTAATCGTGTCCAGTGACAAACAACCACCTAGAGGAAAACCGCATGAATTATGGGATTGTCAGTCAGGAGCAACTTGAGCAGATAGATGTGATCTTGACGGAAAAGCTGATCAAACTCGGTGTCGACTGCGTCATAATCATAGATATGGCAGGGAATATTATCACTGCCAGGGATAATGGTGAAAGCAAATACGATGTGTACTCCTTCGCTGCACTGGCCGCCGGGAATTTTGCCACGGTTGATGCGATGGCCAAACTCGTTGGCGAACAGGAATTTTCTTTACTTTTTCATAAAGGGCAGGATTCGAATATTCATTTCAGTAAGATAGACGATGAATTGCTGCTTATTTCGATGTTCGGCAAGGATATATCGTTAGGATTTCTTCGTCTCAACGTTGTGGATGTGATCGAGAAAATCAGGAAAATCTGGAACAAGAAATAAGCGTGAACGGATTTGCCGCAGTACGACGATCAAGGGTCAATGAGCAGAGCAACAACTGGGGAGGGAGGGTCCTTTGAGCTTTATCAATCTGAAAGATAAGGTTGTGCAGGTCAAAATCGTCTATTACGGACCTGGACGAGGCGGCAAGACGACCAATCTCGAATACATCAATCGCACGTATCGCAAGCAGATACTCTCCGAGATGGTCAGCCTGAAAACGCATGGAGACAGGACGTTGTTCTTTGATTTCCTGCCGTTCGATATGGGACAGATCAAGGGATATGACATCAAGATTCAACTGTATACAGTCCCCGGTCAGGTGAAATACAACGCCACCAGAAAACTCGTTCTGCGCGGAGTGGACGGATTGGTTTTCGTGGCTGATGCGATGGAGAAACAACGGGAAAAGAACATACGTTCATTGAACCAGCTTCACGAAAATCTTCAATCGTACAAAGAGAGCATATTCAAAATCCCACTGGTCATGCAATACAACAAGGTCGATCTCAAGGAGCATGGCATTCCTATCCTGCCGATAGAGGTACTGCAGAAGGATTTGAACAGTAGATTACAGGTACCTTATTTTGAGGCAAGCGCATTAACCGGATATAATGTTGCGGCAACTTTGAAAAAAATCATTTCTTCGACAGTTGTTTCAATACAGAAAAAACTACTCTGAGAGAGAAGGTACGGTGGAACACTATACAGAAAAGCAGTATGACGATGACCTCACTATCGTTGCTGATGAGTATGACGATTCCTTCCATACGGACAACGTCGATTTGTTCGAGTTTCCCACCTATGATGAGTCGCCCCTCGTCAGATTGAAATCACTTGTTCTATCCATTGACTGGGAGATTACGGATGATGTTCTGCACCAATTCAATGACGAACTTGTCGATCTGAAAGATGTCTGGGCCGATGAGAAAATATATCTTGTCTATATCCAAGCCCTTGAAAAAATTAGCAAATATATTTACAAAGAGAAGGCCGACGCCAACCCGAATGCCATAAAACTGCTGCTCTCGTTCTACTATAACCTCGAGAAAATGGTATCTTCCGAATTGATGACGGAAGGAGAAAAACGCCAATTGCTTCTTGAGGATGTTCGAAAATTCGAGATTTTAAAGAAGCAGATCAGTAAAGGGGACAAAAAGGCCACATCAACAGCCCAGGGGGAGGTGTACGCAGATGAGATGCAGCCGTCTCCCGTGACTGCGCCGGATGCCGGTTCCATCCTCTTCGATCTGAAGGCATTAGTTCTCGGTATCGATTGGGAGATCACTGAGATTGAGCTTGAAAGACTTCGAGACGAGGTTCATCGTCTCGAGAATATCTTTGCCGGGAGCCGGCCGAAGCAGATATTTCTCCAGGGGTTGGGCACGCTGGCGGCCTATATTCGGTTCAAGAAGAGCGATGCTCACGCAGATGCATTCAAACTCCTCCATTCCTTCGTTGCCGGTCTTGAAAAGATTGTAACTGTGCCCATGAGCCTTGAGGAAGAAAAGAGAATTCTTCTTCCTGAAGTTGAGAAATTCAATGAATTCAAGGCAATCGTTGGAGCGAAAATCAAGCCGAGTAAGGTTGAGGAAGAAGAATTCTCCGAAGATGAAGAGGAGGGGGGCTCAATTGCACCCGCCTTGTCCGGTTTGCCGGAAGGGGGGAAAGAGGGTTTCAGGAAGAAGAAGAGGCCGCTGCCCTGGACCGCTCTTCCACTTCGATGGTCGAGGGGCAGGTCGACAGGTTTTTTACCGACAGTGATGAACCGCAATTTGAGGAAAAGGCTGATCAATTCGAGGTTCAGGCAGGCAGGGATGTGCCGGATGAGGGCGGGGAGGTCGTAGAATCCCGTCTTGACGCCATGTTTCAGGCCGATGGTACACCTGCCGGTCCCGGACTAGACCGGGAAGAGTCCATGCGGGGGGTGGACGTCGAGTCGGATGCGGATGGTGAATCCGATCAGGACAGGCTCCCGTACCAGGATGACGACCTGGCTCCGGCCTTGTCTGATCTGGATGAGTCGGTGAGAATTGAGCGAAGCGAGGTTGTGCCTGAAGAGAATATCGAATTTGCCGCCGATGTGGAAAGCCGGTTGGATGATTTCTTCGGCGCACTGGACGTCAACGAGGAGATACCACAAGCAGCTGTTTTCGAGACAGAACCGGAAGAAACTGTTGAGACCGAGATGCAGGAATCAGTAGCGTTTTCTGCTGTTGAAACAGACACTGGTTCTTCGAGCGGAATCACACTTCCTGGAGTGGACGTTGAGTCTGAGGATGATGATGATTCGGGGGAAGAGCCTCTGGCGTTTGCCGGCGCCGACCTGGCTCCCGCTCTCTCCGGTGAACCTGAGCCAGAGTTGGTGGCAACCGGTGAAGACCGTTTTGCCGTTTTCGAGCCTGCAGATCGGGTTTCAGTCGAAGAGGAGCGTATCGCAGGGGAGATCGATTCAGCAGTAGACATCGAGGATCGTCCGGACTCTTTCTTCGGGAAAGAAGAAGAACCAGCCCGGGAAGGCCAAACGATGAACGGCAACGAAGAATCTGCGTTGACGGAAGAATCTATTGAGGAGTCGCCCAGTGACCGGAAAGAGGAAAAATATGAGGATGTTGACAAGATAGAACAGCCGTCTTCCTCGATGTTTGTGATGGAAGTGCTTGAAGAGGGCGAGATCGAAGAAGAACTCGCCTTTGAACCGGTGGAGGAAGAAAAGGGTGGCGCCATCGGGGAGGCTTCCCTGGATATCGATGATGAGGCCGTATTCGATGGCCTGGAGGAACCTGTCGCTGCTGATGTTTTCGAGGATAGCAGCATGGAAGGGGGATTTCAGTTTGAATCGGTTCCGGAGAGCCTGGATTCCGGCCGGCTCATGGCTGCAGTCCCCGATATCGAAGCACTTTCAGAAGAACAGTTGACGGTTGAGGAAGAATTGCCGATTGCCGCGATGGAGGATCCTCTGTCAAATCTTCGGGCCTGTGTCGGTTCCCTGGGCCTTGAGTTGGAAGACTCAATTTTTGAAGGCATGCATGCCGATATCGACAGTCTTCGCAATGAGTATGCGGCAGTACCGTTAGCCAGGATGTTTCTCCAACTGATATCCACTGCAACACAACACATTGAAACGTATCGGTATGAAGCCAGTGCCGAGGCCTTCAGCATACTGCAATCGCTCACTGATGCCCTTGGGGAGGCGCTCGAAGATCCGAAAGGGTTTTCTGCCCAGGAAAGGCTTTTAAGTGAGATGACGACGGTTTTGCTATGGCAGAAGGATATGCTGGACCGGCAGGCAGTGGCCAAGGGGGGCCGATTGACCTTTGCGGTTCCGGTACGAACCACGGCCGGGGAGATTCTCGAGGAAGAGGAGATATCCTTTGAAGAGGAAGAAATCGAGGAGCGGGACTCTGCTGCGATCGAACCCGCAGTTGAGGAAGAGCCTGTCGGCGGGGGAGAGACAGGTAGAGATCTCTTTACAGCTGCAGAGACCGTCGCTTTAGATTCGGAAGATATCTTCGCGGCTGAAGATCTGGTAGCTGAAGTGGCGGAAGTGCAAGATCAACGCAATATCGCCAGCATGGATGACGATTCATATACTGCCCTGGCTGATGACCTGGCCGGCGAACGTCTTGCAGTGACCGGTGCGGAAGGCTCCGACGAGCGTTTGGCGAGGCAGATCAGAGAGCTCATCAGGAGTGAGGTTGAATTGATCCGCCAAGAAATGCAAAGTGGTATGGAAAGCTTACGGAAAGAGTTGCTGGATAAGGAAAACTGAAAATAATCGTCGAGCCGACGATTCCCGGAGTTCAACGAGGGCTGCCCTGTCAAAAGGGGCAGCCCTTTTTGTTTTGATGAGCGGCGGTCAATTGTGGAAGCAGATGGTGCCAGATCGTCGTCTAGTGCATCAGGGCGAGGAAACTCAATACCAGGTAGAGCAGAAGCCAGATCAAGAGAAAGACGAGCGTGGATGTGAAAAAACGATGGTGCTTTCTTGCCAGGAAAAGAGCGAAGACAAAGGAGGCCGGAAAGATGAATCCGGCGATGAGCGGGGGAAGGTAGCGAAGGAGTTCCTGCAGGCCGAGAAAGAACCATGGCCCTGAAATATAGCTGACGCCGAGTTTTTCCGGATCGATCGGCGCGGCAATGAAGACACTGAACAGGAGGACAAGACCAGCCGCAGGGAGATAATCGGTGATGCGTATGCGGTAGCGGCGCAGGTGTTCCCAGGCCAGGGCGAGCCAGAGAAGATCAAAGGTTATGATATGGGTGACGTAGACACGCTGCATCCCGTGATCTGTGATGGAGAAGAAGGCGCTGTTGATTGCCGGGCCGAAGAGGGGGATATCCATAAGAATCGCCTCGGCAATCGCTCCTGCTGAGGCGCCTGTGCTGTCGGCGCGCAGTATGTAGCCTGTAAACAGCAGAAGCAGGACGACCGGCAGGGTTGCGATCAACCTGCTCCACTGGGCTGTCGTATAGCTGTCGGTGCTGTGGTAGACGACAATGAGATGGATGATGGCCAGGAGGAAGAAGAACTGGCTCGAATAAAAGTGGAGAGAGCGGAAATACTGACCGAAGGGAACGAGCAGATCCATCGCTGCCGTCGAGTAGTAGGCGGCAACGGGATCATATTGGAGGGCGACAAGGACCCCGGAAACAAGGGAAATATAGAGGCAGACCAGACTCCACGCACCCCACTTGACAGTGATGAGATGCCCCGGCAGCGCTTTCAATGTCATACCTGCCGCCCCCTTCACAAGGTAACGATATAGTAGGGGGGATCATCCCGTTTTTCAACCGGATAGGTCTTCAACGGGGCCTTGGCCGGACCGTTCAGTAACCGGCCGCCGCTGGAGAACCGGCTCTGGTGGCATGGACATTCGAGCAGATCGTCTTTTTCCACGTAATGGAGGGTGCAGCCGAGGTGGGTGCACTTGCGGGATACCGCCCAGACACTGTCTTCCCGGGCGAAGAGGATGAAATTCGGGAAAAGTCGGAATTGCCCCGGCAGAATCTGCTTGGCCACTTCGATCCGTTGAGGCTTTCGAGGCAGACGAAAACCGATGAACCGATACAGTGGATACAGGAGTGAGAGGATGCCAGTTCCAAGAAAAATTCTCCTTGTAATCAGAATCTTCCGCGATTTTCTCGGTGGCCGGTGCATGAATCAGGTCAGCGGACGAACTTTGTCTTCAGCATCTCGTTGACACAGGGCGGCACCATGTCGCTGACGTCCCCGCCATGGCGGGCGGCGTCCTTGATGATTGACGAACTGATGAAGATCCAGCGCAAGCCCGGCATCAGGAAGACGGTGTCAACTTCGCGCTCCAGTTTTCTGTTCATCAGGGCCAACTGAAATTCGTAGTCGAAATCGGAGACCGCGCGTAGACCGCGGATGACGGCCCTTGCCTTCTGCTGCGCTGCGTATTCCACCAAGAGACCGGAAACGGATTCGACCCTGACCCGGGATCCATGCCCCTGTAACACTTCTTTTATCATGCCGATCCGTTGTTCAAGCGTGAACAGCGGGCTCTTGGCAGGATTGATGGCAACGGCGACAATAACGGTATCGAAGAGATCAAGGACGCGGTTGATCAGATCCACATGGCCGTTGGTGATCGGGTCGAAGGTGCCGGGATAGACGGCGAGCGAGAGACTTTTAGGGCAATTCTGCATGGCTGTTCCTTGTGTGGTGGATATGGGCGTCTGGTTGTCGGAATTATTCATTGTCGGGCTCTTTTGATTCAAATATCCAGAAGGCGGTATCACCATAAACGCGCCTGTCGCTCAGTTTGAAGGTTGCAAAGCTGTCATCCAGCATTTCGTTCTCCCGTTCTTCCGCGATCAGCAGACCAGCATCGGCCAGTACATGGCTGTGATCCAGGTCCTGCAGCGTGCGCTGACAGAGACCTTGTGAATAAGGTGGATCGAGGAATATCAGGTCAAAGAGAGAAAACCCCTTCTGCTGATACTGGCGTAACGGCAAACCCCTTCGCAAATCATGATTGATCAGGGACAAACGCGGTTGAGCGGCCGCGGGGGATGCGCTGGATGTCGATTCATCCGTTCCGGCGCAGGCCCGAATATTCCTGGCGATCAGGTCGAGCGCGAGACGGTTGTTGTCGACGAACAGCACCCTTTTGGCGCCGCGGCTGAACGCCTCGAGCCCAAGTGCACCCGTACCGGCGTACAGATCGAGGACTGCTGCCTCTTCGGTGCGTCGACCGAGAATATTGAACAGCGCCTCGCGGGCTCGATCGGAAGTGGGTCGGATGACGAGGCTCCGCCCTGGTGGTGAACAGAGCTTCCGGCCTCGGGCAGATCCGCTGATGATTCTCAAGGATTCTGGAATGGGGATGGGGTTGAGTCTCTGACGCCGTCAGCGTGACGATCCGGATCGCCGCATGCCGGTCCGGATCGTCGATTCCGCCGGCAGCTCAGATGTATTCGGCTATCAGTTTTTCCGCGATCTGTACGGCGTTGAGGGCGGCTCCTTTCAGGATATTGTCGGCCACGACCCAGAGATTGATGCCGTTGGCGATGGACTCATCTTCACGGATGCGTCCGACGAGGGTCTCGAAATTGCCGGCACAGTCGGTTGCCAGGGGGTAGAGGCCCTTCTGCGGTTCATCGACCAGCCTAATGCCGGGAGCGGTCGCCAGGAGTTGTTTCACCTCCTCGGCGGTGATCTTCGATCCGGTCTCGATATTGACCGACTCCGAATGGCCATAAAAAACAGGGACCCGGACCGTGGTCGCGGTCACGCCGATGGACGGATCCTCGAAGATCTTGCGGGTTTCGTTGACCATCTTCATCTCTTCCTTGGTGTAGCCGTTGTCGAGGAAGGAGTCGATCTGGGGCAGGCAGTTGAAGGCGATCTGGTGCGGATAGACCTTCACTTCCAGGGGATTGCCGGCCGCGTAGGCCATGATCTGGTTCTTCAACTCGAGAATCGCCTTGGTCCCGGTGCCGGATACCGCCTGGTAGGTCGAGACGACGATGCGCTTGATGCCGACCTTGTCGTAGATCGGTTTGAGGGCCACCAGCATCTGGATGGTGGAGCAGTTCGGATTGGCGATGATCCCCCGTTTGGTATACCGGGCGATGGCATGCGGGTTCACTTCCGGTACCACGAGCGGGATCTCGGGGTCCATCCGGAAGGCACTGGAGTTGTCGACGACGATGGCCCCGGCAGCCGCGGCTGCCGGGGCAAATTCCAGGGAACGGTCTCCGCCGGCCGAGAACAGGGCAATATCGATCCCCTTGAAGGCATCTTTGGTCAGCAATTGAACCGGCAGCTGCTCTCCCCGGAAGGTGAGCGTTTTGCCGACGGAGCGTTCGGAGGCGAGCAGCCGCAGCTCTTTGACCGGAAAATTCTTTCTCTCCAGCACGTCCAGCATGGCGCCGCCAACCGCTCCAGTGGCCCCGGCGACCGCGACCGCATATTCTTTTTTCATCGCACTCATTTCCATGTCCTCGAAAGGTAAAACAACCTGTTTAACGGGAAGAAAAACCGGCATTCCAGGTGGATAAGCCCGGAAGTCCAGGATGCGTAGTGGCAGACGATACGGCCAATATGCTGCTGTTGTCTCGGTCTTTCATTTACAAACCGGGATCACTGAAAAATCACTGAACCACACAGTATACGGTGATACAAGGCAAAAATGTATCGGCAGGCATCAGGGGAGCAGACCGATGACAGTCTCGCCGGCGATGACCTTCTGTCCCACCGCCACCTGGATGCTGGTCTCTTTCGGCAGGTAGAGGTCGACACGCGAGCCGAAACGGATCAGGCCGATACGTTGGCCACGCCGCACGCGATCTTTGGGCTCAAGCCAGCAGACGATCCTTCTGGCGATGAGACCGGCCACCTGGACAACGGCGATCTTCCTGCCGGCGCCTGTGGTGAGCAGCGTTGCACAGTATTCATTGCGGAGCGCTCCCTGGGCGGAATCGGCGGAGTAGAACATGCCGGGCACATAGATGATCCTGTCAACGTCGCCATCGCATGGCGCCCGGTTGACATGGACGTTGAAAATGTTCATGAATATCGAGATCTTGTACACATGACTACCGGTGAAGGTCTGATCCATCACCTCTTCGACCAGGATGACCTTGCCGTCCGCCGGGGACATCAGGGCATCGGCCCGTTCCGGGATGAAGCGTTCCGGATCCCTGAAGAAATAGAGGATGAAGGCGGTGGCGAGCAGGGTCAGCAGGGCCGGCCCGGTCAGACCGAGGATGGCGAAGAGCAGCGTCAGGAAGGCGGAAAATCCGATAAACGGATAGCCTTCCTGGGCAACGGGCACTTTGGGTGCAAGCATGATACAGGTTTCTCCTGGGAGGTGGAATTCCCGGTTGGCGTCAGCGGCATTGCCGGCTGAATGATTGCGGTTTGCGAAGACTGGCGGAAGATCCGGAGTGAGGGGTCATTGACGTTCCTGCAACCGGTTCCACCGCCGATGAAGGCGAAGGAACCGATTCAGGGATCATTTGTTTTTCGAGGCCCTGGCCATGGCGATGGTCCCGGTGCGGACGATCTCCTTGATGCCGATCGGCTTCAGCAGATCGATGAGCGCCTGGATCTTGGAGGCAGAACCCGTGACTTCGACGGCATAGCTTCTGGAACTGACATCGACGACCTTGCCCCGGAAGATATCGATCACCCGCAGGACCTCGGCGCGGGTCTGGGCCTCGGCCTTGATCCTGATCAGCACCATCTCCCGCTCGACGTACTCCTTCTCGCTGATGTCGGTGACCTTGATGACATCGATCAGCTTGTGCAGCTGTTTGGTGATCTGTTCGATGATGGAGTTGTCGCCCCGGGTGACAAGGGTCAGGCAGGAGATACCCGGGTCGAGGGTTTCGGCGACGCAGAGGCTTTCGATATTGAATCCCCTGCCGCTGAACAGGCCGGTTACCCGTGAGAGCACTCCCGGCTTATTTTGAAGAAGAACGGATAAGGTGTGTTTCATTGTTGTCCTGTAGGCGTGACGGGTTATGGAAATCCTGCCGGTTATCGTAGATTCGCCGGATCAGACGAGCAGCATCTCGGTCGTGGCCTTGCCTGCCGGCACCATCGGGTAGACATTCTCCTCGCGGGCGATGGAGAAATCCATGATGACGACGTTTTTGGTGGCCAGGGCCTTCTCGATGACGGGGACGACCTCGCTCTTCTTCGTGGCACGCAGGCCGACCGCGCCATAGGCCTCGGCCAGCTTGACGAAATCAGGGGTGATTTCCATCACGGTCGAGGCATAGCGCTTGTCATAGAACAGTTCCTGCCATTGCCGCACCATGCCGAGATAGCTGTTGTTCAGGATGGCGATCTTGACCGGGCAGTTGTACTGTCTGGCGGTGGCCAGTTCCTGGATGTTCATCTGGATCGAGCCATCGCCGGCGATATCGATCACCAGCCGGTCGGGGAAGGCCATCTGGGCGCCGATGGCGGCCGGCAGGCCGAAACCCATCGTGCCGAGACCGCCCGAAGTGACGAAATGGCGGGGCTTGTTGAACTTGAAGAACTGGGCCGTCCACATCTGGTTCTGGCCGACTTCGGTGGTGATGATGGCATTGCCGCCGGTCAGTTTGTCGAGCATCTGGACCACATACTGCGGCTTGATCAGCTCGCCTTCTTCCTTGTACGTCATGGGATACTTGGCGGTCCACTCCCTGATCGTCTCCAGCCAGGCCTCGTGCTGGGCGGCCTCCTCCTTGATGTTGATGCCGGGCTCCTTGGCGAACCAGCTGTTGATGGCGGTCAAGGCGTACTGGCAGTCGGCGACGATCGGGATGTCGACCTTGACGTTCTTGCTGATCGAGGTCGGGTCGATATCGATGTGGATGATCTTGGCGTTGCAGGCGAACTCCTCGAGTTTGCCGGTCACCCGGTCATCAAACCGGGCGCCGACGGCGATCAGCAGGTCGCTCTGGGCGACGGCCATATTGGCGGTGTAACTGCCGTGCATGCCGAGCATGCCCATCGACAGCGGATGTGACCCGGGAAAGGCTCCCAGCCCCATCAGGGTCATCGTCACCGGGATATTGAGATTGACGGCGAGTTCCTCAAGGGCCTTGTGGCCATCGGAGAGGATGACCCCGCCGCCGACATAGAGCACCGGCTTCCTCGACTTGAGGATCTGCTTGCAGGCCTTGGCGATCTGGCCGATATGGGGCTCATAGGTCGGCTGGTAGTTCTGCATGCGGATCGGCTTCTGTTCCGGATAGGTGACCTGGCCGGCCATCAGATCCTTCGGCAGGTCGACCAGTACCGGCCCGGGACGGCCGGTCCGGGCGATGTAGAAGGCCTCGCGCAGAATCGGCACCAGCTCGTCCCTGTTGCTGACGAGGTAGTTGTGTTTGGTGCAGGGTCGGGTGATGCCGACGATATCCACCTCCTGAAAGGCGTCGTTGCCGATCAGCGAGCGGGGGACCTGCCCGGTCAGGATGACCATCGGGATCGAATCGCAGTAGGCGGTGGCGATGCCGGTCACGCCGTTGGTCGCCCCCGGGCCGGAGGTCAAGAGCGCCACGCCGACCTCGCCCGTTACCCGGCTGAACGAGTCGGCGGCATGCACCGCCCCCTGCTCGTGACGGACCAGGACGTTGGTGATGTCGGAGTCCATCAGGGCATCGAACAGATCTATGACCGCCCCGCCCGGGTAACCGAAGATTGTCTTGACGCCTTCTTCCTGGAGGCATTTGACTATTGCCTGTGAACCGGTCATTTTTACCATCAGCTCTTCCTCTTACATGAATGTGAGCGCCAGGCGGAGGTGCAGGGCCTGGGAAACAGGAGAATCATATATAAAACAGAAAATATATATTTGAAAAAATGATATGTCAATATGGATCAAAATGATTGTTATTTCAAATATTGTCTGTTTACGGAGATTTTTCAATACCTGATTCCCTTCAGCTTTTAATTGGCAGCCGGACGCATCGACAGAAATCCATCGGGGTGGTTGGGCAGCCGATTCCGAAGGGCGCCTTGTCTCGATAGTACAGCGCCATCTTCCCGGGAAAACTTCCTTGACATCATCACTGGATCACGTATATATCGAATATTGCAGATGCAGCAGTTGCTGTGACCATATTCCAAGCCGTTAAGGGACACGAAGAAAATGCCTATCCTCCTCCTCGCTCTACTTCAAGGTCTATATGTTGCCGCCGCGGCAGGGTCGGAGGGATTGTAGTTCACTCATAACACAATACGATGACTTTCAAGGCCGCGGTTGATCCAACCGCGGCCTTTTTTATTTCCACGTACTGGGATTTTTCAAGGAGAAAACAATGAAACCGGAAGCAGTGAAGAAATACCGTCCTTTTCCTCGATTCGATATGCCTGACCGCATCTGGCCGTCGCAGGTCATAACCAAGGCTCCGGTCTGGTGCAGCGTCGACCTGCGCGACGGCAACCAGGCCCTTATCCAGCCGATGAGTCTGACCAGGAAGCTGGAGATGTTCAAGCTGCTGGTCGATATCGGGTTCAAGGAGATCGAGGTCGGTTTTCCCTCCGCTTCACAGGTTGAATACGACTTCACCCGCATCCTGATCGACAAGGGGCTGATACCGGAGGGAGTCCTGATCCAGGTGCTGACCCAGGCCCGGGCGCACCTGATCGAAAAGACCTTTGCCTCTGTCAAAGGGGTGAAGGAGGCCGTCGTCCATCTGTATAATTCCACTTCGGCCCTGCAGCGGCGGACGGTCTTCAAGATGAACCGGAAGGAGATCATCGCCCTGGCGGTCGAGGGGGCGAAGCTCATCAAGGAGGAGGAGGCGAAATACCCGGAGACCCGTTTCCGTTACGAGTATTCGCCGGAGAGCTTTACCGGCACCGAACTGGAATTCGCCCTTGAGATCTGCGAGGCGGTGATGGATGTCTGGCGGCCGACGCCGGACGAACCGGTGATCATCAATCTGCCGGCTACGGTCGAACTGGCCAGTCCCAATGTCTATGCCGATCAGATCGAGTGGTTCAGCCGCAGGATATCGCGGCGCGATGCGATCATCCTCAGCCTCCATGCCCACAACGATCGCGGCTGCGCTGTCGCCGCCACCGAACTCGGGCTGCTGGCCGGCGGTCAGCGCGTCGAGGGCACCCTGTTCGGCAACGGCGAGCGGACCGGCAACGTCGATATCATCACCCTGGCCCTCAACATGTTCACCCAGGGGGTCGATCCCGGCCTCGATCTGCACGACATCAACCAGCTGGTGGAGGTCTACGAGCGAGTCACCCATCTGCCGGTCCACCCGCGCCATCCCTATGCCGGCGAACTGGTCTACACCGCCTTCTCCGGATCGCACCAGGATGCCATCAACAAAGGCATGACGATGTACGAAGAGGCGGAAACCGGCTTGTGGGAAGTTCCCTATCTGACGATCGATCCCACCGATGTCGGCCGGACCTACGAGTCGATCATCCGGATCAACAGCCAGTCCGGCAAGGGCGGAGTCGCCTATGTCATGGACAAGGAATTCGGCTTCAAGCTGCCGAAGGAGATGCATCCGGAATTCGGGGCGATCATCCAGGATCTCACCGAACGGGTAGGACGGGAACTGCAGCCGCAGGAGATCTACGAATCCTTCGAGAGGGCCTACCTGTCGGTGTCGCAGCCTTTCGCCCTGAAGGGATTCAACACGGTCAAGCGGCATTTCGACAGCGTCGACAAGGCCTCGTTTGCCGATGTCGAGATCAACCTGCTGGTCGATGGCATCGAGCGGACGCTCCAGGCCTCGGGTAACGGTCCGCTCGATGCCTTCTGCGCGGCGATGAAGGCATCGGTGACCGGCGAGTTCACCCTCTGCAGCTACCATGAACATGCATTGGGAGGCGGTCAGAGCGCCACGGCGGCGGCCTATATCGAGATCGAGGACGTCGGCGGCAACCGCTTCTGGGGGGTCGGGATCGATACCGATATCATCGTTGCCTCGATCAAGGCGGTGATGAGTGCATTGAACCGGTCGTGCCAGAAATGATCGTTGAAAAAAGGGGACTTCCGGTGGAGCGGATCTGAGATAGAATAGTTCGCTTTGCTGGACAATTCTGCTGCAGCTTCGATCTGAAATCCGCCTCGACAGGGGATCAGCCTCCATGCCTGCCCCTGTCCAGGCACTGCGTCGAACCGGTCGGAGCGGCGGCCATATTGCGGTGGTGCGAGGTATAACCGTGCCGGGCAGATCCAGCTGCATTGTCCAGGCCTCGCAGGATCTGCCGCTCACGTACTACGGCGACGGGGCGCAGACCCGTTCCTTCTGCTCTGGCGACAACCTCATCGCCCCCATTGTCCGCTTGATGGCCGCCGCCCGCCGTCCCATGGCCGTTCGAACCTGCGGCACCTCTCGATTATCTCCGGCTCGAGGCGGATTGATGTCGCTCAATCCCGTCAGCGTTCCTCTTCCAGGATCCGCGAATGGCTTACATGCCCTCCTGCTTACGGCATAGGTAATTTTTAAGAATCGAATTTCCCGGTCGGCAGTGGATTGAAGTGGGCCGGGATGGGAGTAAAAAGCTTATCCCGCTCAGATTGAAGTGGCGTTGGCTGTTGCGACACGTGTATAGAAAAGGTGTGGCTGGGTCGTTGTGGTGAGTTGGAGGATAATGCAGGTATTCGATCCTGCCGATACCGGGGAATGCAAACTTTTCCTTCGAGGTCCCGACTTGTAATCCCGTGATCATTTCAGGAGGCGTATTCGTTGAAAAGAGTTCGGTTGTTTGATACCGAGTTGCTTCCGGCATATCTGGTTTTTATCTCATTGCTGTTGTTCAGCGGCAGATCGATCGGAGAGGCTTCGACCAATCCGATCACGCTCGCAAATTTTCATAAAGTTGCAGCAATCGGATTATTACTGTTCTTGCTGGCCATATATTTCCTGAGAAAAGGGCTGCCGCGAAATTGGCCGAAAGGTCTCGTGTTTTTTGGCTGTTTTATAGTCGTCAGTGTCATTTCGACATTTCTGTATTCGCCCTGGGTTTTGTTTTCCCTGTGGAAATCCATGGAAATCCTCGCAGTGTTCGGGGTTGCCCTTTTCGTACTGCACAAATCACGTTCGGACGGGAGTATTATCGAACGGTACTATGAAGCCATTCTTCTGTTCTTCAAATTCCTCCTCATCACCGTTCTGGCCGGGTTGATATTGTTCCCGGACGAAGCAATTCAAATGCCGCTGTCGGACAAGGCGTTTACCGGCTACCAGGAGGGCGTCATCCCCTATCAGCTTTTTGGCGTAATCATCCAGATCAATCCCAATTCGATCGGGATGATCGCCGCCATATTGCTGTACATCTGTATTGTCAGGATCATGTCTTCCGACAGGAAGAGCCGGTTGAAGAAAATTATCGAGATCATGTTGCTGTTGACGATGCTTGTATTTGCCCAGAGCCGTACGGCGTGGATTGCCTTTTTATTGAGTGGTGTGTTCGCGATGGTTATTTTCGCCAGCCGCAAAAAGAAAATAATCGCTTTGATTGTGATATTTTCAGTGGGTACTGTCACGTATCTGAACAAGGCAACCTTGTATCAATATATGACCAGAGGAATGTCGGAGACTCGGGTGATGCAAATGAGCGGTCGGATCAATATGTGGGATGTCGCAATCAAGAGATTTGATGCCACCGACCTGGAAAACAAGATATTCGGCCTGGGATATATGTATGCCAATCGCATGATTCTGGCTACCGAATTGGGTGCTGAAGATAGGGCCACATTGCATTCGGACTACATCGACGCCTTGATTTCCAATGGCTGGTCAGGGCTTGCGGCTCTGATTCTCTCAATCCTTTACGCCCTACGGAATATCCTGGTGGGATTGATTCGACCACTTCAAGCCAACCCCCGATTTCTCGAACTTGGCGGAATATTAATCATACTGGTGGTGCGATCAATCACCGGAACGACCTTCGCCTCACATAATCACTTTCTTGTCCTGTTCCTGATAATAATTGTGTATGTGGAGTTTGAATTACAGAGAACCAGCAGGAGCAGCAGAATACATTTATCGCGATAAGTCTGGCGGCCAGGTTTTCGGAGATTTCAATTATCAGCTTCATCAATATCGAACGATGAGCTTATCCAAGGCTATTGTGGTGAGCGTGCTGAATCAGATGGTGAGCAGCGCCACCAATTTTCTTTTTGGTTTGTATCTGGTGCGCAACCTTCCTCCGGTCGAGTTCGGGTTATACGGCATCGGATTTGCGATTACCCTGTTTTATGCCGGGATCGGGAATGCCATGTTTCTCACCCAGATGGTTGTGCATATACCGAATAAAGCGGCGGAAGACCGGGAACCCTACGCCGCCAGAATCTGCCTGATCATGATGCTGTTTTGCCTGGTCACGGCATTTTTGCTGGTTGTGTTGGTTTATGCGGGGGGGTACTTTTCAGAGTGGCTACACAAATATCATCATCTGGCCATCGCAATTATCGCTGCTTCAACTACCATCCTGGCCAAGGATTTTTTCATTCGCCATTGCTATACCCTGCGAAAGGAGATCCGGGCTCTCTGGGTCAATACTGCAGTTGCGCTCTTCCTCGGCGTTTTCTGTATTGTTCTGGATATGGTACTTCCGGATGGGAATTCGGAATCCTATCTCCTGCTTTATGGCCTCAGTAATGGAGCAGGGGTTCTCGTCGGTTACGTCTTGGTGCAAATACCGCTGCGGCAACTTGATCGTTCCCGGCTTTTCCCGGATCTGGTTGAACTGTGGAGTGGGGGGAAATGGGCGGCCATGACGGTGTTTTTCTATTTTCTCAGGACCCAGGCCCATACCTTGATTACCGCCTCCTTGCTCGGGCCCGTTGGGGTCGCTCATCTCAATGCCAGCCGGATGTTCGTTACCCCGGCTGTCATGTTGACCCCGGCGCTGAGCCAGGTCTTGATGCCGCGACTTGCGACCCTCCGGGCATTTGATCCCCGCAAAGTCAATGCCGCCGGGATGATGTTCACCCTGGGGCTGCTTTCCATCTCGATCGTATATTCCCTGTTGCTGCTTTTTTTTCTGGAAGATATCGTCCCGTTCGTCCTTGGCGATCAGTATGATACCCCTTTCATTCTGGTATTGTTCTGGTGTCTTTTGACCGTTGTTCTCGCCCTGCGGAATGGAATGGAAATGGTGCTGCAAATACTGAGGCGGTTTCGCGTCTTGACCCTCCTCAATACAATCAGTGCGATAATTGCTCTGGCATCTGTATATGGTATGATACTGGTCTTTGGAATTTCAGGCGCGATCACCGGAATCACGATTGGAGAGGTTGTTTTGGTTCTGGGCTGTTTTTTCGTATCCGGAAGAGATGAGGCTGATCGGAGAAAGATTTGAGATCATTATATCGAATCCTGACTTCAGTACGGTCCATCATTGCATACATCATGGATCCGGTTGGGCCTCGGCCAATATCTGCAAGGCCCGGATGCCGGAGGGGGAGCGCTCGCCGGATGTTGAGAGGTGCCGAAGACTCCGACCGGAGTGATCTCCTTGCTTCAAGATATGTTTCGTTGGTCTTGTGCCTTCTTCATGCCGGGCGGAGAGGATGAGGACCCTGGCGAAAGCGGAAGAGGGGTTTCTTCGGGAGCTCTTCGCAGTTTTTGAAACGATGGATATTTGTTATGCCGTTCTTCGCAATTACGACACCCTGCCGACCAGTCTGAACGGCAGCGATCTGGACATCCTGGTTCATCCCGAGGATGCCGGAAAGGCAAAGGCCGCGATCGGTCAAGGCATTGCCAGGTCCGGCGGTGCGGTCCTTGGATATGTCGATACTGTCAACTTCATCAAAATCTTTTCATTGGGAAAATCCATCGGCCTGGATCCGATGCAGTGGTGGGGAGCGCGCCTTGATATATCAATCGATCTGCAGTATGCAGGAGTCGCTCAACTGATAGATATTGAGATCCTGCGGAAGCGAATATGCCGTCACAATGGCATTCGTGTACTGGACAGGCGACTGGCCGCGATATTAGGGGTGATCAAGGAACTTCTCCATAATGGCATACTGCCGGCTCGATATATCGATTCCGCTCGGCGGGCAGTGCAGGACAACTGGGCTCAAATCTGCCTGGATCTGGCGCCGGTCGGCAAGTCTGCGTTGGATCAACTCCGGGATCTCTGCCTTTCCGATCCTCAATCGCCTGAAATCAAAGCAAAGGCAGCGCTTTTGCGCCGCACGCTGTTGTGGACCGCTTGTGTCCGTGCTCCGATGGCCTTCTGCTCGGGTGTTGTAGGGTTTCAATGGTCGAAGGTCAAGCGGATATTCAGGCCGTCAGGCCTGGTCATCGCCGTTCTGGGAACCGACGGCGCCGGCAAGTCAACGATCATACATGCGATAGCTCCGGTTTTGGCGGCGGCCACCCACGGTGCATTGTTTGTCAAGCACCTGCGCCCTGGTCTCTTGCCGCCGCTGGCACGGATGAAAGGAAAAAAAGAACCGCGGAATGGACCGGTAATCGATCCTCACGGATCACGCCCTTCAGGGGCAATCGGGTCCTTGTGCCGTCTCGCATACCTGCTGATAGATTATAGTATCGGCTACTGGATTGTCATACGACCAACCATCGCAAAAAGGCCGGCCATCGTTCTCTTCGACCGTTACGCCTATGATTTGGCGATCGATCCCCGGCGCTTCCGGATCGATCTTCCCGTCCGGTGCATCCGTTGGTTTCTTCGACTGGCCCCTCGCCCCGATCTGATCTTCTGCCTGCATGGAGATCCGACCGTGATCGCCCGGCGCAAAGGGGAACTGCCGGTGGCCGAAATCGGACGACAGACGCAGGCGCTGCTGGATTTTGCCGCCAACGAGAGCCGGGCCATCGTCGTTTCCACCGAAGGAACCGTCGAGCAGGCGAGGGATCAGGTACTGACGGCATTGCTCGAATTCTGCGCGCAACGATCAACGACCGGGGTGCGGCATGGACCCTGATCCGGAACTCGATTATCGGTTCGGGTGGCGCTGGCTGCTTCCGGTCACTGCCGGAGACAAGGTCCTGCTGCTGGGCTTCAGTGACGGCGAGCTGATCTTCTGGCGGCGGATCCTGGCCGAGGCCTCCATCACCACGGATCCCGGAGCGGCGACGGTCCTGCTGCTCAAGGATCTGTCTCCCGATCATCGGATAGTGCAGGCCTGCCCCCGGCTCGATGTCCTTTGCGCCATCGGCCCGGGATCGATGGTTGCGGCATGGCGCCGGCGGCTGGCCGGTCGTTTCGCCCGGATCAGCGACTTCGCGCTGTTGCCGGCGGATCGGCCACGGGTCGTGGTGCCTCTGGGAGAATCGGGCCCGCTGGTCCAGGGCCTGGGGCTGCATCGACCCGGGCGCCGGACGGCTCGGCTCGCTCTGGCGATAGGCACCCTGCTGGCGCGGTTCGGGGTTGATCGGCCGCTGCGAACCCGCACCCTGTGTATCCTCATCAGGGTTGCCGATGAGCGGAGACAGGCTGGACTCTGGCAGGCCGGCCGCCGCCTGTGCAGCGGGGATGCCGGCGGCCGATACGCCTTGTATCTTGGCACTCCCGACGCTCATCGCAAAACTGTTGTCCTGCCGGTGGGAGGGCGGCCGGAGTGTATCCTGAAAATCGGTGAATCGATCAAAGCCAGAGAAGCCCTGCACAATGAAATGACGGCACTGCAGACGATGTCGCGGACGTCTCTGGCCCCCTCTGTTCCCAGGATCCTCGGTGCCGATATCGGAGACGGATTCATCGCCCTTAGCCAGGAGTATCGGGCGAGGAAGGCTGCCATGCAATCGGCCATCCGGACAAAAGCGGTGGAATTCCTGATCGCTCTGGCCCGGATTGATGCAGGGCAACGCCCGGCCGGCGAAATCCTGGCGCCATATCGCCACAGGTTGGACGATCCTGTCGATGGCATCGACCAACAAAAATATGCTGCAAGAAGGAAATTTCTCGATGGGGCGGTTGATTCCGATGTCATGATTGCCGGATCCCGTAGTCATGGCGACTTCGCCCCCTGGAACTGTGCTCTCACGGATCAGGGCTTTTTTGTGTATGATTGGGAGGACAGCTGCGATTGGGACGTCGCGCTGAGTGATGCCTTCTTCTTTGCCACGGCGGCTGCGGCGTATGTGCAGCGTCGTCCCGATCTTGAAAGGGTTGAAAATGCGGCCTTCTCCCTGGCGAGGAATGTAGCGGAAGGAACTGGTCTGGAGAGGGACAAGATCCGGTTCTACTGGAATCTGTGGCTATTGCGGATGGTAGCGAAAAAGGATGCGCCACTCTACCGCCAACTCCTGGAAAACGCGATGAACTGATGAACTCCGGGCGGCGCTTGAAAATACTGGTCTCGGCGTATGCCTGTAGTCCGTTCAAGGGATCGGAACCGGGAGTAGGGTGGGGGGTGGTCACGGCCCTCGCCCGCAATCACGAACTCTGGGTAATTGTCGAGCAGGAAAAATTTCAGAAAGATATCGAGCGGATGGCCGCCGCCGAGCCGGAACTGTGCCGCAACCTGCATTTCTTCTATGTCCGGAAAAAGCGCAACCGTCTCCTGCGCAGGATCTGGCCGCCGTCTTATTACTGGTACTACCGTCGATGGCACAGAGATGCCTTCCGCCTGGCCGCTGCCTTGCACCAACGGGTGAATTTCGATCTGGCGCATCAATTGACGATGGTCGGTTTCCGTGAACCGGGATATCTCTGGCAACTGGGCATCCCCTTCGTCTGGGGACCGGTCGGCGGGATGGGTCTCTTCCCCTGGCGATTTCTCCCGGTGGTCGGTTTGTATGGGTTTCTTTATTATCTTGGATACAACCTCTTCAATGTATTGCAGATGCATTTCCTGCCGCGGCCGAGATCGGCAGCCAGGGCCGCCGGTGGCGGGTTGATGGCGGCCACCCCGGAAAATCAGGCCGGGGCCTTGAGGTATTGGGGGGTTCCGAGCACGGTTGTCTGTGAGGTCGGATTGTCCGACGATTTTCCGGTTCAGGCGAGGCCACGGGAGGCCGGAGAGAAACTTCGACTGGTGTGGTCCGGGCAACATTTGGAGAGAAAGGCCTTGAATCTCGGTCTGCAGGCCTTGGCCCGAGTGCCTGCAGACATTGAGTGCGAGGTCCATATCCTCGGCAGGGGGCCGAAGACCGCAGCCTGGCAGGCCCTTGCCGGCCGGCTCGGCATCGGCCATCGCTGCCGTTTTCACGGCTGGCTGGCCAGGAACGAGGCGCTGACGGTCATGGGAGAAGCGCATGTCATGCTGATCACCAGCCTGCGCGATCTGACCTCGACGGTCACGGTCGAGGCCCTGGCCCTGGGGTTGCCGATCATCTGTCTCGATCACTGCGGCTTCGCCCACGTAGTCGATGGCCGCTGCGGCATCAAGGTGCCGGTAACGTCGCCGGGGCAGGTAGTCAGGGGATTGGCGGCGGCGATCGAACTGCTGGCCCGGGACGAGGGGTTGCGGTGGACATTGGCGGAAGGCGCCCTTCTCAGGGCCGGGGACTTCACCTGGAAGAGAAATGCCGAGGCGGTGAACCGGATCTATGGCGAGCGGCTGCGTCGGGCCGAGGCGGTTTTGGATGCCGGGGGCAGGGGATGAAGATCCTGCTCGTGCACAACTTTTACGGCTCCGCCGCCCCGTCGGGGGAAAATCAGGTCTTTCAGGCGGAGAAGGAGATGCTCCTCTCCCGCGGCCATGACCTCGAGACATTCACCCGTCATAGTGACGAGCTCCGCGGCAGGGGGGTTGCCGGTCTGGTGCTGGGGGCCCTGTCCGCTCTCTGGAATCCCTGGACGGCGAGGGAGATCAGCAGAGTTGTCGATCGCTTTCGTCCCGACATCGTCCATGTCCATAACACCTTCCCCCTCATTTCGCCTTCGATCTTCAGGGCGATCGGCAGCCGGGCGGCCCGGGTCCTGACCCTCCACAATTACCGCCTGTTCTGTCCGGCGGCGATCCCCATGCGCGCCGGCAGAGTCTGCACCGAATGTCTGGACCGACATACCGTTCGACCGGCGGTAGTGCACGGCTGTTATCGCAACAGCCGGCTGGCGACGCTGCCTCTGGCTGTCTGTGTGGCGTTGCACCGGCTGCTTGGAACATGGCACCGGCAGGTTGATGCCTTTATCGCGCTGACTGAATTCCAGCGGGAGCGGATGGTGGCTGCCGGCCTGCCCGCCCGGTGTGTTCATGTCAAGCCCAATTTTTTCCCCGGATCGCCGGCTGTGATCCCCTGGGGAGATCGCCGGCCCTGCGTGGTATTTGTGGGCAGACTCACGGCCGAGAAAGGGGTTCGGACACTGGTGCAGGCCTGGCTGCAGTGGGGGACGGAGGCCCCGGAACTCCGCCTCATTGGCGACGGAGGGCTGCGGTCCGCTCTTGAACGGATCGCCGCCTCGCAGCCGCCGGTCCCGGTTCGCTTTCTCGGTCAACTGGCGGCGGAAGCGGCCCGGGCCGAGATCGCCCGTGCCCGGATGCTCATCCTGCCGTCGCAATGTTTTGAAGGTTTTCCAATGGTGGTCGGGGAGGCCTTTGCCTTCGGGACGCCGGCGGCGGTCTCGAATATCGGCCCGCTGCCGACCATCGTCCGGCATGGAGTGAACGGGATAGTCTTCGAACCTGCCGACCCCGATTCGCTTCTCCGGCAGGTCCGCCGATTCTGGGACAGGCCGGGATCCTTGGAATCATTGGGAAAGGGCGCGTGCAACGAGTTTGAAACGAAGTACACCAGCGAGAAGAATTACGATGAGCTGATGGCAATCTACCGCCAGGCCATCTCCGCATCTCGAGGCAACTCCGGAAAATAACGGGGAAAGGGATGGAAGACCATGCAACGGAATTGATTCTGGGGTACGCCGTATCCACGTTAACGATCGCCCGGAGTGTGAGGAGGATCGAACGCTGGCTGGCGGATGAGACTGGGCCGAGGACCTTGTATTGCGCCAATCCGCATTCGCTGGTCCTGGCCGAAGATGACCCTGACTTCCAACAGGCCTTGCACGGGGCCGATCTCCTGACTCCGGATGGCTCGGGAATTGTTCTGGCCTCGAAAATTCTGGGCGGTCGAATCCGCGAGCGTGTGACCGGCAGCGATATCTACCGGGGATTGAGCGAGGCCTTGAATGCCGCTGGCGGCCGGAGCTGCTATTTCCTCGGCTCCACCGAGACGACATTGGCGACGATCAGACAGAAGATGGCGCAAGATTATCCTGCTTTCCGCTTTGCCGGCTCCTATTCCCCTCCATTCAGACCGGAATTTACTGAAGAAGAAAACGAGGGCATGATTGAGGCCATCAATGCTGCGGCCCCCGATGTCCTATGGGTCGGCATGACGGCACCGAAACAGGAGAAATGGATCCACCGGAATCGTGACCGGCTGAATGTCGGCTTTATCGGCGCAATCGGTGCTGTCTTTGATTTTTATGCCGGCAATATCAAGCGTTCCCCGTTGCTGTTTCAGAAATGCGGCCTTGAATGGCTCCCTCGTCTGCTGCAGGAACCGCGGCGGTTGTTCCGGCGCAACTTTGTTTCAAGCCCACTCTTTCTCTGGCGGCTGATGGGGCAATTGCTGAAGAAGTAGCGTCCCTGGCCCCATGCCTGGCGGCGTTGCCCTACAGCGACGCGTGGGGCCGATTTCTCAGGCCGATGATCCAGTCGTGCACCCTGAGTCGGGCATAGGACACCTGGAATCGTATCCCCCGCAGCAGCCTGTCCGGGAAGGTGAGCTGGCTCATCAATTGGATAAGCCGATAACCAAGAGTATTACGATCGGTAGTGCTCGGAACCGGCGATTGCAGGATCTTCCTGTTGATCCCGTCACAGATCCGTGATGGTTTCAGACTGTTCAGCAGTGTGTCGGATACTGGAGTGCCCATGGATGCCTGGCAGGTTGCGAGCAGGTAAAACAGAGCCTTTCGTGCTCCCCATTGCGTGGCACGGTCCGTCAGACTCTCTGGGTCAGGATGCCACTGGCACCAGACCTCGTGTGCATCAAGGATATTGTGGTTGCAGAAATCCAGATCGCGGAAGGCATGGACCGCCAGGTGGAGCAGGGTGTCTTCCGGCGAGAGCAAGCGTACCGATTCCGAATTGTAGACCGGATGCCGGCGGCTGGCTTCCCAGAGCCTCTGCTGATTGATATGGAAAATCGACGGATTGGTCAGGTCCCGGTGGAGTTCGACGGTCGGTATCCCCCCATCCCTGGGAGTGAAGACCCGTTCAAACAATGTATCGTGCGTGGCTGAGCGTTTGTCGCTCAGCAGAACGGGATTCATGGTTCTGCCGAGGATGGCACAGGCATCGTCAAAGCAGTCTCCGGTAACCAGCAGGTCGAGATCTATGCCGAGCCGGGGCGTGTTGTCCGGATACAGGGTGCCGGCAAAGGCAGCCCCCTTGAGCAGGATGACGGGGATATGCGCCTTCTCAAATGCCTCCAGGTTCCTGAGCAGCCATTGCCGATTCGCCAGGTCCTGGGCGACGAGCCGCATCGTCCCGTTTTTCAGTGTGGCAGTCAGTTCGGGGGGGAGTCGACAACGTAGTCCGGTTCGGGCGGTGTTGTGATAGATGAGCGGGAGCAAAGGAGTGATGGCGGGATCGATTGAGGCGGATAGCGGGCGCAGGGCTTCCAGGATATCGATATCATGATGCCGCTCCGGCACCTGCGTCTCTGCAATCCTGCTGATTCTGGCAAAATGAAGCAGCAGGAGATACTCTTCAGGTTTCGAATCACAGCAGGAATGGCCTGTCATTGCCATGGATGGGCCGAATGGTGAAGGGTGGCGTGCTGAGATCGGTATGCTGGTGTGCCTGGGGGGAGGGTTGGAGGGTGTACCGGCAGTTGCTTGGAGTTGCAAGCGGCCGGCGTGGATACCATTACTTCAGGATAATCCACCGTTCCCGTAATACCGTAATGATTTTATTGACACATTCCTGCAAGGGGAGTGTTCCGGTGTCGATATCGATGTCCGGCTGCTGCGGTGCTTCGTACGGCGAGGAGATACCGGTATAATTCTGTATCTCACCGGCCCGCGCTTTTTTGTACAACCCCTTTACATCACGTTGCTCGCAGATTTCCAACGGACAGTTGCAATAGACTTCGATAACATTCTCGGGGCCGATTATTTCTTTTGCCATGGCCCTGTCGCTCTCCAAAGGCGAAATAAATGCGGTCAGGGAAATGACGCCGGCATCGAGAAAGAGTTTGATCATCTCGGCAATCCGCCGAAGGTTTTCTTTCCGTTCGGGGAGACTGAAGCCCAGGTCCCGGCACAGGCCGTGGCGGACGTTATCGCCATCGAAGACATAGGTTCGGCAGCCCATCAGGTGCAGCCGCTCCTCCACCGCGTGGGCGAGGGTTGATTTTCCCGAACCGGAAAGCCCGGTAAACCAGAGGTTGATGCTGCGATGGCCATTGAGCGTCTCGCGACGGGGTCGGTTTACGGCGGCTTTATGACGGATTACGTGAGGACTGGATGGCATAGGTCGATATCGTGCTTGTTCTGAATGGTTGGAAAGATCGAAAATCAGGGACTTCGAATTGCGCGATTATGAAAGCAGATAATTGCGGGAATTGCTAGTCTAATATCTGTGAATCGCGGGCGTCCTTGCCGCTCATGCCGAGAGGGCGAGGACAGGGCGCTGCTGCCTGAAGAATCCGCCCAGGTTGATTTGATCACTGTTGTGCAGCACTGGGTAGAATCCTTCCGAATTGCGCGATACGATATTCCCCGTCCGGTCTGCCGGATGAGCCCGCAGGGTGCGATTCGCATGATGTTGGCAGCAGTCGCCGGCACCCCGGAAAATCGGGCGCAGTGGGTGGTTGAGGTGCGCAATTCGATCAGGACCTGCGCTCCGGCGCCATTCTCCCGGTCCGTCGTGCCCAGGCCAGCCGCCTTCATGGATAAACCTCGGGTGAAACCGCTTACCAGCCCTTGGTGGCCATGATCTTTCTGATCATCTCCTCGTTCTTCTTCTCGACGATCAGCATCTTTTTGGCCTGCGCGGTCTTGATCTTTTCCGTCAAGGCGTTGATGTCGGCCGGCTTTTCCAGGAGATCCATGGCGCCGAGCTTCATCGCCTCGATGCCCTGTTTGATCGTGGCATGGCCGGTCAGCAGGATCACCTGGAGATCGGGATTCTTTTCCTTGAGGATCTTCAGGGTTTCGATCCCGTCCATCTCCGGCATCGCCAGGTCAAGGATGACGGCATCAAACGACCCGGCGGCCACCTTCTCAAGCCCTTCTTTGGCCGATGAGGCAGTCGTCACCTGCATATCCCTCGCCTTCATCCGTTCGGACATCGCCGACAGGAAATCAACCTCATCGTCGATCAACAGTATTTTTTCAGACATATCGTTCTCCCTTGTGGTGGTTGGCCTTTTTTTTGCTCGACCGCACAAATCCATTCATCCCAGACGCAAGGTCAGGGTGTTGCCCGCCGGATCGGTCGCCATCCCGGCCCCGAGGGCGGCACAGACCGCTTCCAGGCCGGCGTCGTTCTGCAGCGGCAACTTCTCGCCGAGACCATCCATGCCGGTGATGTGCAGCAGGGTGGCCGAAGCGGTCTTTTCCGGGATCAGGGTCACCGTCCGGCCGGCGCTGGTCGAGGCGATCGCCAGTTCGAGACAGAGCCAGACCAGGTTTTCGAGCAGAAAGGGATTGCCGGTGAACTGGATCGGCTGGGCCGGTGCCGTCGTTTCAAGTAAGATCCTGCCCATAGCCGCCTTTCTTGCCGCCAGATTGGCGACCAGCACGACCAGGTCATGGAGATCGACCCGGCACTCGAATTGATCGACACTGTGGGCGAACCGATTCATGTTCTTGAGGATTTCGTCGGCCCGGTGGATCTGCTTGGTAAAATTCCGCACCGTCCGGTCAAGCCTGTCGGGATCGATCGGGGATCCACGACGGGCGGCAACTGTCAGGTCTTCGAGCAATCCTGCATTCTCGTTGATGATCGCCAGGACGTTCTTCAATTCATGGGAGATGGAGGCGGAGACCTTGCCGAAAAACTGCAGCCCCGATCCGCCGATACCGTCATACTGTGCGGTCATGTGGTTACCTTGCCTCCAGGGCTTTTTTGATCCTGGCCACCAGGATATCGATATTGATCGGCTTCACCAGGTAGCCACTGGCCTCCGAGGACCCGGCGCGATAGTCCTCCTCCGAGCCGTGACCGGTCAGGAAGATGTACTTCATCCCCGGGCACTGCTTCTCCAGCATCCCTTTCAACTCGATGCCGCTGATGCCGGGCATCTTCATGTCGAGGACCGCCAGGTCGTAGGATTTCCGGGAGGCGAGTTCGATGGCCTCGGCCGCCTTGGTGGCATAGTCGACCTCCATGTTCCTGAATGACAGGCGTTCGGCCAGGGTGGCGACGAATTCCGTTTCGTCATCGACAAGTAGGATGCGCATGATGTTATTTCTCCGCTTTTTTAGGGGGTTGCAGGGGCAATTTGATGGAAAAGGTCGTCCCCTCTCCCTTCGTGCTGGCAACTTTGATTTTGCCGCCCAGTTCCTGAACCAGACCGTAGGTGATCGACAGGCCGAGTCCGGTGCCGCCTGTCTTGGTTTTGGTGGAATAGAATGGTTCGTAGATCTTGCCCAGTTCTTCCTCGGTCATGCCGCAGCCGTTATCGGCGATGTTGACGACGATATGGTCCGGAGCCTCCGGCTGCACGGTGATGACAAGTCTGCCGCCGTCATCCATCGCCGAGAAGGCATTGTTGACGATATTGAGAAAGATCTGCTGCAGTTTGCCGCGGTCGCACTGGAACTCCGGTATATTCGGGGCGACCGCGATCTCGACCGTGATGTTGCGGTACTCCGCTTCCTTGTGGAGAAAACCGAGAACCTCGTTGATGATCGTGCCGATGTTGATCGATTCGAGCGAGACCTCCATGTGGCGGGCGAACCCGAGCAGACGTTTGGTGATGATGCCGCAGCGTTCGACCGAGGAGAGGACCGAATTGATCAGGCCGACGATCCTGGTATCGGCCGCATAGGTGTCGGTGTAGGTGAACAGGTCCTTGATCAGCCCCGCTTTTTCGTTGATGATCGCCAGCGGGTTGTTGATCTCGTGGGCGACCCCGGCAGCCAGCCGGCCGATGGAGGCCAGCTTGTTGGAGTATTCCATCTCATGGAGGATCATCAGGCGACGTTGATCGGCAAGGTACATGTTGTTGACCAGATAGGTCGAAAAGGCGAAGATGACGAGAATAATTACCGAAATGCTGACTGCTAGGAACAGTATAAGCTTTAAACGGGTCTGATGCCAGGACTGCATCATGTCGTTCTTGTGTTTGATGATCATCAGGATATACGGCGAATCGGTGATATAGGCCGAACAGACGATGACCGGTTCGCCGTGTTCGTTTGTGTCCTCCCTGATCTCGGTGTTGTCCGAATACTCCGGGACGGCGTAGGCGATTTTTTCGAAAATGCCTTTCTGGTAGCGGGTCGGGGTCTGGATGATCCCCTCGTGATTGATGAGGAAGGCATCACCGCGGCCGCCCAGTTCCAGGGTGGTCAACAGTTCGTTGAACCGCACGGTGTCGAGGGCGGTACGCAGAATGTAGCTTGAACCGTCGGGGAGGGTGTGTTTGACGGCGATCACCATGTGCGGCACCTTGCGGAAGCCGAGGAACACGTCGCTGATATGGAAGCCTTTCTCCTGGACCTCGGAGCACCAGGCCTGGTCGCTGTAATCCTTGCCCTGAAGGGAGTACGGTCCGACATAGGTGGTCTGGACGCCGTTGTTGTCGATCACCCCGAGGTCGACAAAGCCGCCGTAGCTCTCGCGCAGGTTGTCGAGCAGGATGGCCAGTTTTGCCGGATCGGTCAACTCGGCGTAGGACTTGTCGCGGACGACGAAGCTCAGGGCGGCCAGCCGTTCGCTGAGGAAGGAGGCAATGGTGCGTTTGGCATTGGAGCCGACCCGCAGGGTCCGGAGCAGGTTTTCCGACTCGATCGACTGCTGGGTGACGTTGTAATCGATGGCGGTAATGAGGACCAGCGGGACCAGGGTGACGATCGAGGTCAGCAGCAGCGCCCATTGCCAGATCCTGCTGTAGTTGAACATCTGGCGGAAGGGGCCGGTGGTGATGTTCCGACTGCGGAGAAAATCGGGTTTGATGCGATCGAGAAGGACCGTCATGCGTGCCTCTGGCCGTTGCGGATTG
This sequence comes from Desulfoprunum sp., assembly GCF_053613775.1. Lineage (NCBI taxonomy): Bacteria > Pseudomonadati > Thermodesulfobacteriota > Desulfobulbia > Desulfobulbales > Desulfobulbaceae > Desulfoprunum > Desulfoprunum sp. Next base: position 216,190 of record NZ_JBSHXH010000006.1, on the reverse strand, counting down.
GGAAGGGACGCCGGCTTGTCGCCCGGCCGGCGTCCTCGAAGGAGTTCGGGGGCCGTTACGAAATAACCACTACATGTTCACCCATTTCGTTACGGCCCCTTATGCCGGGAACAACGCTCCACTGTTACGGTTATTTTTTACAACGGCTTAACCGCGTTTTTTCTTGCTGTGAACCTTTTGATTGGCCTTGATCAGGGTCTGGCTGAGCAACTGGATGTCGACCGGCTTCTGGAGGAAGGCGAAGGCCCCAAGTTCCATGCAGATATCCCTGTCTTTGTCGGTACCATGGCCGGTGAGGACGATGACCTCGATATCGGGATTGGTCGCCTTGACCTGGCGCAGGACCTCGATGCCGTCGATGCCCGGCATCTTCAGGTCGAGGATCATCACCTCCGGTTCCTCGTCCTGGATCATGGTGAGGGCCGACTCCCCATCGTAGGCCACCGCCGAGCCCATGTCACGCATGATCAGCCGTTCGGAGAGGGTCTGGACGAAATCCCGCTCGTCGTCGACGAGGAGCACCTTGGAGGGCACCTCGAAGTCGTATTTACGATAGATGTCGGGTTGATAGAATTTTTCCCCGACCTTCGTGACCGCCCCGGCAACCCCCGGTACCTTTTCGACGATCGATTTGAGCTCCTCCTCGAGGCGCGACAGCATCAGGACATTCTTGTTGATGGTGAGGGTGATCTGCCCCTTGTGCGCGTCGACCCCGACATTGTGTCCTTCCTGGGCCAGTTTGACCTCGACCTGGGCGGCAAGCAGAACATCATCGAGGATATTCAGGGAATGCGGGGTCCTGGCGACGACATCGCTTTGCGCCTTGTCGATGATCAGCGCCGCGGCTTCGGCCGGACTGGTCTTATCCATCGGCAGAACGATGTCGTAGAGGGTCGAGGCCCATGGATCCTCGCCCCGTTCCAGCATCTTCAGCAGAGCGGCCAGGTCTTCGTCCTGCTGGCGGATCTGCTGATGGGCGGCCTTATCCGACAGGCCATGCCGCTGCATCGCCACATTGAGTCGGTATTTGATCTCGGCCACCAGGCACACCCTGAGGATGTGGGTGATCTTTTCCGGGATCAGAAAACTTACCGGCCCGGTGATCAGCAACTGGTCATCCTTCAGGATATTGGCCAGGGCGAGGCGGAGGTGGGCGATCGAGCGTTCCTTCTCATGGGTGAAGCGGTTGAAGACCGAGGTCTTGGCGGAGAAGGCGGCCATGATCTTGGCCTCGCTCATCCCCGAGGTCTTGCTGGCGGCGGCCATGATCTCGTTGACATCGACCGTCCGGTAACCGGATGTGGCGGACACTTCCTGGATGACTGCTGACTTGTGGCTGAACGCAGCGCCGACTATGGTTATGACAGACATAAAATCTCCTTGATGTGCACGGTATTAAGCAATGTAGCAGACATTGGTGAGCGGACACTGGCTTTCTTCCGATTTCCTGTGGGCCGACTCATGCACCGCACAGATGGCCCTTTCCATCGTGGAATAGATATGGTCCCGGCCGATCTTCTCGATCAGGTGGGTCCTCTCGAGGACCTCCATGACCGTCTCGTTGACGCCGCTGAAGGAAATATCCATTCCCGCGCTCCTGACGTTTGCCACAACCAATGATAGCACTTCCTCGCCGGAGGCATCAATGTCATTCATGCCGTTGGCGACGATGACGATGTGTTTGAGGTCCTTCTTGTTCTCCATCCGGGCGGTGATCTGGTCCTCGAGGTAGCTGGCGTTGGCGAAGAACAGCGGCCCGTCGAACCGGATCATGTCGATGTACTGGCATTGCCTGAGGCCGTGGACCACCGAGTCGCGCAGGGATTCATCCTCAAAGCGGGAGAGGGAGGTGACGGTCGGTCGCATGCTCTTGTAAAGGAAGACGGCGAGCGACAGACCGACGCCGATCATGATGCCCTTGTCGAGGTGCGGGGCGAAGGCCAGGGTCATCAGGAAGGAGATTACCGAGATGATGCCGTCGTAGCGCTTGGCCTTCCAGGCGTGAATGAAACCGGAGGCGTTGATCAGGCCGATGACCGCCATCATGATGACTGCCGCCAGCACCGATTGGGGCAGGTGGTAGAGCAGCGGGGTGAAGAAGAGGAGGACGAGGGCGACGGTGGCACTGGTGAAGAGGCTGGACAACCCGGTCACCGCCCCGGACTGGAGGTTGACGGCGGAACGGGAGAAGGAGCCGGACACCGGGTAGGCGTTGCTCATCGAGCCGAGGATGTTGGCGAGCCCCTGGCCGATCAGTTCCTGGTTGGGGTCGAGCCGCTGGCCGGTCTTGGCGGCCATCGCCTTGGCGATCGAAATGGCCTCCATGAAGCCGAGCAGCGAGATGATGATGGCGCTGGCCAGCAGATGCGAGATCGCCCGCATGTCGATCGCGGGCACCGACAGGGACGGCAGCCCCTTGGGGATGTCGCCGACGACGGCGCCGCCGCCCATCATCGTCAGCTCGTCGGTCTTGAGCGCCTTGTTGCCGACCTTGATCCGCCAGGTCCGGCCGTCGTTCCCGGCGCCGTCCGGCAACTCGCCCGCCAGGTGGAAGGCGAGACTGCCGTTGTCGCCGGGCACGGCCTGAAACAGCAGGTCGCGCAGTTCCTTGCGGTAGGCGGCGGCCTTGTGGCTGATTTCCTTGATCTCGAGCTGGATGCGGTTGCTCTCGTGCTCGGCGTCGAGGACCGCCATGTTGTCATGGGCCTTTTTGGCCTCGTCGAGGATCAGGGCGACCTCGGTCTGTTTCTTCTCGAGGGCCGGTTTCGCCTCCATTGCCGCGTTGAAGGCGGTGATCATCTCTTTCGCCTTGTCCGACTGGATGGCCGAGATGCCGGCGGTGGTGTCATGCTGGAAACCCATGGCCCAGGCGGCAACCGTGGTCAGGACGACCGCCACCAGGACGTTGGGGACCTTCGGTGCCATCTTCTTGAGGACGAACATCAGGGTGAAGGCGCCGACGCCGAAGATCAGGGTCGGCCAGTGGGTATAGTGGACGGCGCTCTTGCAGACCTCGATGATCGTCTCATAGTGATGCGCCTTGCCGTCGACGTAGACGCCGAACATCTTCTCGAGCTGGGAGGTGGCGATGATGATCGCCCCGGCATTGGTGAAGCCGTTGACGACCGGGTGCGACAGGAAGTTGACCACCAGGCCGAGGCGCAGGGCGCCGAGGAGGAACTGGAACACGCCGACGATCAGCGACAGCAGCAGGGCGTAACCGATATAGCCCTCGCTGCCGGCGGTGGCCAGGGGCGCCAGCGAGGCGGCGGTCATCAGCGACACGACCGCCACCGGCCCGGTGGAGAGCTGGCGGCTCGACCCGAAGAGGGCGGCGATCATCGGTGGCAGGAATGCCGCGTAGAGACCGTAGTACGAGGGCATCCCGGCGAGCTGGGCGTAGGCCATCGACTGCGGGATCAGGACGAGGGCCACCGTCAGACCGGAGAGGAGATCTGCCCGGAAGCTGCCGGAGTTGTACCCCTTCAACCAACTGAGGAACGGAAAGATTTTTGTCAGCATTCACTCCACCTATTCTATTGTTTATTTTCAACCATTCTACGGCAGGAAGCGATGATCTCGCCGTAGAGAGCGCCTGCATTGTACAAGTTGTTGCTTTCCAGCTGGATGATGCCGTCGACCATGGCGAGGATGATCAGAGCCGTCTTCCTGGTCGACAGGTCCTGATTGATCGAGTCGTCCTGTTGACCAAGATTCAGGGCCTTCTCGAAGATGTCGACGAGACAGGTGTAGATGTCTTCGAGGTATTTGCGGCAGACGGGGTTGACCGCCGCCAGTTCGTAGGTGTAGTGGCGCCTCAGGAGGAGAAACCATTCCCGATTGGCGGTGGCGAGATGGAGATGGTAGGCGACGGCGCCGAGCAGCATCTCGAGGCCCGAGGTGAACTGCTCTTCCTGGAAGTAGAGGGAGAATTCGTTGACGATGCCGGTCTTGACGCTCTCGAGGACGGAAACGAACAGATCTTCCTTGGTTTTGAAGTGGTAGAAGATCGTTGCCCCGGCGATGTCGGCCATGCTGGCGACCTCGGCCATCGAGGTGTTGGTGAATCCCTTGCCGGCGAACAGGGTTGTCGCCATCGACAGGATCGTGCTTTTCTTTGATCTCTTCGGCATCTTGACTGTTCTCGTTCCCAAACTGACTGATCAGTCAGTTAGTACAATACGTGGTTGCCATCGTCAAGAATTTATTTTGCACCGATTGACATTTGTAAACGACAGGGAGTGGTGCCGGGACTCTTTCAAAACATGTTTTGGAATATATACTTATGGGAATGGCCAGGGAATTCCAGTATACTCCGTGCGCTCGTTCCTGGCAGGCACCCGAGCCTGCGTTGGAGGGCTCAATTTTCCGAAATCCCTGATTGCGTATGGCCATTGTCTCCATCATCGTCCCCACCCTGAACGAAGCCGGCAATATCGATCCTCTGCTGGACAGGATTTTCAAGATCCGTGACGCGCTCGCCATCGATCTCGAGGTCGTCTTTGTCGATGATCAGTCGACCGACGGCACCGGCGACGAGATCATGGCATGGCAGGCAGCTTATCCCGTCCGTCTGGTGCGGCGCGAGGTGGATGACGGGCTGGCCGGAGCGGTGATGGCCGGGGCCAGGGCCGCCGAAGGCGAATTCGTGGTGGTGATGGATGCCGACCTCAGCCACCCGCCGGAGGCCATCCCCGACCTGGTAGCGCCGCTTTTTGCCGACAGCCACGATATGACCATCGGTAGCCGCTACGTCGAGGGCGGGTCGATCCCGGGATGGCCGCTGATGCGGAAGATCTCGTCGAAGCTGGCCACCGTCCCCGCCCGGTTGTTCACCGATGTCAGGGACCCGATGGCCGGGTTCTTCGCCGTGCGTCGCCGCCGGCTGGCCGGCATCGGCCGCCAGGTGAGCGGCTTCAAGATCGGCTTCGAACTGCTGGCGACCGCCGAGGTCGATCTGCGGGTGACCGAGGTTCCCATCACCTTTCATGATCGCTACAAAGGCAAGTCGAAGATGGATGCGGCGGTTATCGGCGACTATCTCCGGCAACTGCTGCAGCTGACCGGCGCCCGCCTGCTGCCGGCGCCGGGCCAGGGGACGTGGGCCGCCCTCGCCATGCTGCTGGGACTGGCCATCGATTACCCGCTGCTCCACACCTTCCTCCAGCGGGGGATGCCGTTCGGCAGCGCCCATGTCCTCAGCGGTCTCGGCGCCGCGGCCGCCGTGTTCCTCGCCCTGCTGGTCCAGCCCGTGCTGCGGCGGGCATCGGCATCCCGTCTGAGCGCGGTGGAAGGCGCAGGATTCTGGGTCGTCGCCTTGCTCGTCGTCTTCCTGCGCGGCGGGGTGATCGGCCTGCTCCATCGCCATGGCGGATGGGACGGGCAGGGCCTGGCCGTGGCCGCCGTCCTGTTCGCCGCCGTTGCCGGCTATCTCGGTAATATGCCCTTCATCTTCACCCGGGAGGAGAGGAGGATCAACCTCGAGCTGCAATGGCGCTGCCTTGGGATGGCGGTGGTTGCGGTCCTCTTGCTGTTCCGGCTGATCTATGCCGGCCAGTTGGAACTGCTCGAAGAGGAGGCGTATTACTGGAACTACGCCCGCCACCTGGATATCGGCTACCTCGATCATCCGCCGATGGTCGCCGTCCTGATCCGGCTCGGCACCGCGATCTTCGGCGATTCCGAGTTCGGTGTCCGGGTCTGCGCCCTCTTGACCTGGCTGCTTGGGGCCTGGTTTACGTATCGCTACGCCTGCCGGTCTCTTGATCGGACCATCGCCTTCCGCACCCTGCTGCTCTATTCGCTCCTGCCGTTCTTTTTCTGGACCGGCCTGGTGATGACGCCCGACGCGCCGCTGGTGGCCTGCTGGGCGGCCGTTCTCTTCTCTCTGCACCGGGCGCTGATCGGCGGGGACAACAAGGCCTGGCGGTGGATCGGCCTGTGGCTCGGCCTGGGGCTGCTGTCGAAGTACACCATCGCCCTGCTGGGCCTGGCGGCAGTGCTGTTCATGGTGCTTGACCGCCGCGCCCGCGCCTGGTTTTTCCGTCCCCAACCCTATCTGGCAGCCCTGCTTGCCCTGCTGGTCTTTTCACCGGTCATCCTCTGGAGCCTGCGCCACGACTGGGCCTCCTTCGTCTTCCAGAGCCAGGGGCGGATCAGCGAGGTCTCCATGTTCAGCACCCACCGGTTGTTCGGCGGCATCCTGCTCCTCATCACCCCGCTCGGGCCGATCGCCTTGGGCCATTTTCTCCGCCATGGCCGCTCCGTGCTCGGCCGCTTCCTGGCCGCTGACGGACAGGCGGCGGAGCGGGAGAATCGCTTCATCCGGTGCATGGTCCTCGTGCCGCTGGCGGTCTTCCTGGGCTTCAGCCTGTTCAGGGAGGTGAAGCTCAACTGGACCGGACCGCTGTGGCTCGCCCTGCTGCCATATATGGCGATGACCATGCGGGATCTGGGACGGAGGGTGGCGACGGATCGCTTCGTTCGCGCCATGCGACGACTATGGCCGGCGACCGCTCTCGGCGTCATACTGCTGACAGTAGCCGGCCTCCACTATTTCACCCTTGGCCTTCCCGGCGTTCCCAACTTGCGCGGACCGTTCATGATGGGGTGGCGGGAACTGGCCGCTGCGGTCGACAGGGTGGTCGCACAGGTGGAGCACAAGACCGGCACCCTGCCGCTCGTCGTCGGGATGGATCCGTACCCGATCGCCAGCGCCTTGACCTTCTATCGCCGCGCCACGGAGGGCGACACGCTCGCCTGGCATGTCTTCGGCTGGAAGGGGCTGATGTATGGATTCTGGTTCCCCCCCGCCGGTCTCGAGGGCAGGGATATGCTGCTGGTCGCCAAAGACCCGGAGACGATGCGCAATGCCTATTTCCAGCGGTATGTGAACAGGGTGCACAACGTCAGGCAGATTCCGGTCGACAAGAACGGTGCGCCGTTGACCGTCTACCATTATCGTCTGGCCCGGGGGTATCATCACCGGCCCGACCCGCACTGAGTTCACCTCCAATCCAGGCTCCATTGCCTCTGTCACGTGGAGAGTGGTGCCGGCGCGGGGGCAACTGCCGCGATGGGCGCTCCGGCGGTCAGCCGGTGAACTTCCCGTGCTACCCGGACGTTGCCGCGTCGCCCCCGCCGCGGGCCAGGTTGCGCGGATCGAGCAGCCGGCGCAGCCGGGCGGGCGGCAGATCGGTTCTTTCGAGGGCCACTTCGAGGATGGATTTATCCTGCTCGATCGCCAGCTTCGCCAGTTCGGCGGCCTTCAGGTAGCCGATCTCGGGCGTCAGCGCCGTCACCAGGATGGGATTGCGGGACAGGGCCCGGTCGCAGGCCTCGATGTTGACCCGCATGCCGTCGATGGCCTTCTCGGCCAGGGACCCGGCGCTGCCGGCCAGCAGGTCGATGGACTCGAGCAGGTCGGTGGCCACCAGCGGGAACATCGTGTTGAGCTGGAAGTTGCCGGATTGACCGGCCAGCGTGATGACGGTGTCATGGCCGATCACCTCGGCCGCGGCCATGCACACCGCCTCGGGGATGACCGGGTTGACCTTGGCCGGCATGATGCTCGATCCCGGCTGCAGGGCCGGCAGGGTGATCTCGCCGATCCCGGCCAGCGGGCCGGAATTCATCCAGCGCAGGTCGCCCGCGATCTTCATCAGCACCACGGCGACCGTCTTCAGGTGACCGGAGACCTCGACCACGGTATCGAGGCTGCTCAGTCCCTTGAACAGGGAGGGGGCGGAGGTGCAGGGCAGGGCCGTGATCTCCGCCAGCCGGGCAACCGCCGCGGCCGCAAAGTCGGGGTGACAGTTGACGCCGCTGCCGACCGCCGTTCCTCCGAGGGGCAGACGGAGGAGGCGGGGCAGGACATCGCCCAGGCGTTCGCGGCACTCGTCGACCGCGAGCGCCCACGCCTCCATCTCGTCGCGCAGGTAGACCGGCAGGGCGTCCATCAGGTGGGTGCGGCCGGTCTTGATGACGTCCTTGTACTCGGTCGCCTTCCGCCGTATCGAATCGGCCAGCCGGCTCAGGGCGGGATCGAGGAGGGATTTCAGCCCTTCCGCCGTCGCGAGGTGAATCGCCGTCGGGAACACGTCGTTGGTGCTCTGGCCGAGGTTGACGTGGTCGTTGGGCGAGAGGGTGATCCCGCGTTTTCCGGCGATGCTGCAGATCACCTCGTTGACGTTCATATTGGTGCTCGTTCCGGACCCGGTCTGGTAGACCGATACCGGAAACTGGTCTTTGTAGGCCCCTTGAGCGATGTCGTCGGCGGCGTCCCGTATCGCCTCGCCGGTTTCCCGGTCCAGCAGCCCGAGGGCGGTGTTGGTCTCGGCGGCCGCCTGCTTGATTCGGGCCAGGGCCTTGAGGAACGCCCAGGGCAGGGTTTTTTGCGAAATGGTGAAATTGTCGACTGCTCTCTGGGTCTGGGGCCCGTACAGGGCATCTGCCGGGATCGATACGGCACCCATGCTGTCGCGTTCCGTTCGATAGGTGATGGTCGTCATGGCTGGCCTCCGGGTGATTGGGGCATTGAGCTTCTTCATTGACACGGTGTCCGGAACATGGAACTGTTTTTCGCAAAGCTCGCGAAATTCTTGGCACTAAACATATAAGCATCCTGCCCCCGGTGTCACCGGCGATACCGCTAAATTCACCTGCCCTGGAGTGATGTATGGTCGAGTGGTTTCTGTCCCTTTCCCCGGTTGCCCAGGCCCTGGCCGCCACCTGCTTCACCTGGTCGATGACGGCCCTGGGGGCGGGGCTGGTATTCTTTTTCCGGACGATCGACCGCAAGGTTCTGGACGGCATGCTCGGATTCGCCGCCGGCGTGATGATCGCCGCCAGTTTCTGGTCGCTGCTGGCCCCGGCGATCGAGATGGTCGAGGCCGAGGGCGGGACGGCCTGGCTGCCGGCCATGGTCGGATTTCTCTCCGGCGGCGCCTTTCTCTGGGTGGTCGACAAGATCCTGCCCCATATCCATCCCGGGTTTCCGCAAGGTGAAGGACGGGAAGGGGTGAAGACCAGCTGGCAGCGCAGCGTCCTTTTAGTCCTGGCGATCACCCTGCACAATATCCCCGAGGGTCTGGCGGTCGGCGTTGCCTTCGGGGCGGTGGCGGCCGGCTATCCGGCAGCCAGCCTGGGGGCGGCGATCGCCCTGACGATCGGCATCGGTATCCAGAATCTGCCGGAGGGAACGGCCGTTTCGGTGCCGCTGCGGCGCGAGGGGATGTCACGACTGAGAAGTTTTTATTACGGCCAGTTGTCCGGCGCAGTCGAACCGGCGGCGGGAGTGATCGGCGCGATCGCCGTGATCGCCATGCGGCCCCTTCTGCCCTATGCCCTGTCGTTTGCGGCCGGGGCAATGATCTACGTGGTGGCGGAAGAGCTGATCCCGGAATCCCAGGCCGAGAAACATTCGGATGTCGCCACCATCGGCGTGATGCTCGGTTTTGCCGTCATGATGGGGCTCGATGTCGGTCTGGGCTGAGAATTCCGCCGGCTTCGGTGGACGGCTCAGATGCCGCACATGCAGCCGCCGAGCCTGATGATCGGCCTGGCCTCGGCGCAGCAGGCCTGGATGGCGTCTTTGACCAGTTGGAGATTGTCATTGTCGATCCGAAGGCTGTCCTCCCGATCGATGCCGAGGGTGGTGATGACCAGATGGTGCCTGCAGCCGATCCCGGTCCTCTCGAGGATCCGACGGCTGCACCCCTTTTCGCAGCCATCGACAGCCACGACCATGCGGGCCTTGCCGGCGTCGGCGATGGCGGCTGCCAGTCCGGCGGCGATGGCCGCCAGGCTGTACATCCTGCCGAACCCTGCACCGGTCAGCTCGATCACCGCCTGATGGCTCAACTGACCGACGCTGCATGCCCCGGAGCAGGGTAACGGCATGATGCCATCGGGCTGGATCGGGGGGCAGGGGGTGGACATGCTTTTTCCTTGCGGTTGCGGTGTAATTGCGGTGGCCGGGAGAAGCGGTTCCTCACCGGCATGGACGGCTGTATCAGCCAACCGCGTCCATGCCGGACGAGACCCATTGCCGGCTCAGTTTCCTGTTCGGCCGCTCCTCGGACGCCTCCCGTTCGAGACGACGATCAGGCCTTCCACAGGCCGTGCAGATTGCAGTAGGCGCGGGCTGTCACCTTGTCGGCGGAGCAGGCGAAACAGGCGGACGGCTTGTCGCCCGGCTTGAGGTTCTGGCGATAGACCGTGTCGCCGTCAACCAGTTCGATCCACTCGATATAGTGTTCGGCCGTCATCGGATGATCGACGGAACCGACATTGACCTGCCAGCAGCCATCCTTCTTCTCGAGGACCGGAACATGTTTTTCGACCGCCGCATCGGTGGTGTTCTCGGTCATCCTGGCCATCGGCTGGCCGCAGCACACCAGGGACCCGGCCCCGCCGGCAAGCACTTCAACAATATTTCCGCATATCGAGCATTTGTAGACTTCCATTTTTTCAGCCATAGCTTCCTCCAGAGAGTGATGTTGAATGTAAAAAAACCCAACATCACTATACAGGAATCGATGCGGTGCTGTGAAGGAAAAATTAATATTGGTTATCATTTCCCGTTTTCAACGACCGACAATTCAGCCGCCTCCCTGCACCATGGCAGTCGAAACTTTTGGTCGTATTCCTGCCGAGGAGGCCGTTCGATTGCCGCCGCGGCCGTGCACCGGAGCGGCCGGCTCCGGTCATTTCGGTGTCGCCTGCTCGAGCATGTTCGATTGGGCTGGAAAGTGGGGGGAATGGACGAACGGCGCAGTTTCCCTGTGGTTTCGATCAACTTTTTGTTTGACAACACCGACGAATTGTCTGATTGTTTAAGTGGAGATCTGTCGTGTATGTTTTTAAAATCATAAGGAGAATCTTCATGAAACGAATTGTCGGACGAATCGCCCTGGCGGCTGCCTGCCTTCTGCCGCTGACCTGCACGTCAGCGCTGGTCGCGGCTGACTATGCCCATGAGATCCAGGCCAAGAAAATGACCTTTGCCTGGACGGTCAACGATAAGCAGCTCGAGGTCAAGCTGAGTGCGGATACGACCGGCTGGGTGGCGATCGGATTCCATCCCGCCGATCGCATGCAGGGCGCCAATTACATCCTCGGATATGTGAAGGACGGCAAGGTTTCATTGACGGATGATTTCGGTGACACGCCGACAGGGCACAAACCCGACGACAAGCTCGGCGGGACTGAGGACGCGACCCTGGTCGGTGGATCAGAGGAGAATGGCAGGACCACTATTGAGTTCTCGATACCGCTGGCTTCCTCCGATGTCAATGATGGCAACATTGACAGCCAGGGTGAGACGGTGGTCCTGCTCGCTTATGGACCGGATCGAGACAGCTTCAAGCTCAAGCATAAGTTTCGGACGGCAATGAAGGTGAATCTGACATCAGGTGCGGCGTCGGCACTGTAAAGAGGTGGCCCGTGCGGTTTGCTCTCGGTACACTCGTCTTCAGCCTGACCCTGCTGCTGCACGCGGGAGGGGGAGGGCCTGCCTGTGCCCACGGCCCGCCGGCCGATGGGGGGGCGAACTCCGCCGCCGCGGTCGGGAAGGGAGGGCAGGAACACGACTCTGCCCTGTCGATGACGGACGCCAGGGCACCCAAAGAATGGGTCGAGGAGAAAACCGGAGCATATCTGCCGCTGGAGCTCGTCTTTCGCGATGAAGACGGTCGACCGCTCAGCCTGGAGGGGATTGTCGACAAGCCCGTTCTGCTGTTGCCGGTCTACTACTACTGCGCCGGCTCCTGCAGCCGCAATCTGGCCAATCTGGCCATCGCCCTCGGCCGGCTGAAATCGGTGCCGGGCCGGGACTTCCGGGTTGTCGCCGTCAGCATCAACGACCGGGAAAAGAGCGAGGATGCCCGTCGGGCGAAGAAGACCTTCATCAAGCTCGCCGGCGGGAAAATCCCGGAGGGGGAGTGGCGTTTTTTGACCGGTGACAGGGAAGCGATCACCACCCTCACCGCCGCGATCGGCTATCGATTCGAACAGCAGGCCGACGGCACCTTCATCCACCCTTCGGCCCTGGTGGCGGTGGCGAGCGACGGCAGGATCATCCGCTACGTCTACGGCGATTTCATCCCCGGCGATGTCGATATGGCCGTCTACGATGCCGGCCGGAATACCCCGTCGCTTTCGGTCAAGCGCCTGCTCGACATCTGTTTCAATCCCGATCCCAATGCCAGCAAGGGTGTCGTGCTGGCGGTCAAGGCCGGGGTCCTGGCAATATTCGCCGCGTTCACGGCAGCGGTGCTGTTGCTGTACCGGAGGCGGGGCGGAAGACGAGATCGGAACCAGGGGGTTAAGGAATAGGGACAGGATGAAACCATGACCGCAGCGCAATCGTACCTTGAGCAATCTTCACCCCCCGGCCGCACCGGATGGAAGGCGTGGCTGCTGACCCACGACCACAAGCGTCTGGGGCTGATGTACCTGTGGGCCATCCTCTTCTGGTTCGTGCTGGCGGTGATCCTCGGTCTGCTGATGCGGACCGAGCTGATGGGCATGGGACGGACCATCATGGGGCCGGAGGCCTACAACTCGATGTTCACCCTCCATGGGGTGATCATGATCTTTCTTTTCGGTATTCCGGCCATTCCCTCGATATTCGGCAATTTCTTCCTGCCGATCCAGCTGGGTGCCGACGATGTGTTCTTCCCCCGGCTCAATCTCCTGTCCTGGTACCTCTTCATGTTCGGCGGGGGCTTTGCCGTCTTCTCCCTCTTTTCCGGCGACGGCTTTCCCGATACCGGCTGGACCTTCTATGTCCCCTTCAGCATCTCGAGTGCGGGCAATGTCTCGCTGACCGTCACCGCCGCCTTCATCCTCGGCATGTCGTCGATGCTGACCGGCCTGAATTTCGTCACCACCTTTCACCGGATGCGCGATAAGGCCATGGGCCCGATGCAGATCCCGCTGTTCACCTGGTCGCTCTACGCCACGGCCTGGGTGCAGATCCTGGCGACACCGGTGATCGCCATCACCTTCGTCCTGGTGGTGCTCGAACGTTTCCTTTCGATCGGGCTGTTCGAGCCGGACAAGGGCGGCGACCCGCTCCTCTACCAGCACCTGTTCTGGATGTATTCCCATCCCGCCGTCTACATCATCATCCTGCCGGCGATGGGGGTCATTTCCGAGATCATCCCGGCCTTCTCCCGCAAGTCGATCTTCGGCTACAAGGCCATCGTCTACTCCTCGCTGGCCATCGCCATCGCCGGCTCCCTGGTATGGGCCCACCACATGTACTCCAGCGGCATGAGCGATGTCTCGGTGTTCGTCTTCTCGCTGCTGACCTTTCTCGTCGCCGTTCCCTCGGCGGTCAAGGTGTTCTCCTGGGTGTCGACCATGTACAAGGGCTCGATCGCGATGTCGCCGCCGTTTTTTCTCTCCCTCTGCTTCATCTATCTCTTCACGGTGGGCGGGCTCACCGGGCTCGTCCTCGGCGCCGCCGGTACCGACATCCACGTCCACGACACCCATTTCGTTGTCGCCCATTTCCACTTCGTGATGCTGGGCGGCACCGGTTTCGCCTTTTTCGCCGCCCTCCATTACTGGTGGCCGAAGATGTTCGGGGTCATGTACCGCAACCGTCCTGCTTACGTTGGGGCCGTCGCGGCGGCGGTGGGGTTCGTCTTTCATTTCGTGCCGATGCTCATCCTCGGGATGCAGGGCATGCCGCGCCGGTACTACGATTATCTGCCCCAGTACGAGACCGGGAACTTCCTTGCCGGATTCGGCGCCTATCTGCTCGTCTTCGGGCTGTTGCTGATGCTGCTCAACCTGGTGTTCAGCCTCAGAAATCCGCGGACCGCACCAGCCAATCCCTGGGGCGGAACCACGCTCGAATGGTCGATTCCTTCACCGCCCCCGGTGGAGAATTTCACCGATTCTCCGAACATCAAGGACTTTCCCTATGACTTCAGTGAGATAGTAAGTAATTCGAACAAGTGACGGCCGATAAGACAGGGATGTGATGACGACCAGAATCGATGCTACCGGTACCCGGATAGGGATGTGGATATTCCTCTATTCGGAGATCATTCTTTTCGGCGGCCTTTTTGTTCTCTATGCCGTCTATTTTTATGAGTATCCCGAGCTGTTCGCCAAGGGGGGCAAGGAGCTTAACCGGATCATCGGCTCACTCAATACCGTGGTCCTGCTGGTCAGCAGTTTTACCGTCGCCTCTTCGATCACCGCCATCCAGCGCGGGAAGAAGGGACAGGCCATGGGCTTCCTGGCCTTTTCCATCTTCTGCGGCCTCGTCTTCGTGGTGAACAAGTATTTTGAATGGGGGGCCAAGATCCACCACGATATCTATCCCAACTCCGCGACCCTGCAGGACGGCGAACCGGGGCTCAATATCTTTTTCGGGCTGTATTATGTGATCACCGGCCTGCACGGCCTCCATGTCATCATCGGCATGGTCCTGCTGACGGTCAGCCTGATCCTCGTGCTGCGCGGCCGGATCACGGCATCACGCTACGCCCTGCTCGAGAATTCCGGCCTCTACTGGCATCTCGTCGACTTGATCTGGATCTTTGTCTTTCCATTGTTCTACCTGGTCCTCTAGGGCCGGGGTCTTCGCGAGGGAGCGTAGCATATGGAGTCAATCGAAGAACACCGGCACATTATGGGTTATGGGCAGCTGGCCGTCATCCTGGCCCTGCTGCTGGCGCTGACCGGGGTGACGGTGGCGGTGTCCTATATCCATCTCGGTTTCTTCAACGTGCCGCTGGCCTTGACCATCGCCTCGCTCAAGGCCGCCCTCGTTCTCCTCTTTTTCATGCATCTCCGCTTTGAGGGCCCGGTTATCAGGTACTCATTCATCACGACCGTCCTGTTCCTGGCGATCATGATCGGTTTCACCTTCTGGGACGTGGCCTTCAGGTAAGGGAGGGCGGTACATGAGTCCGGCACACAGCGTCGACCTGGCATTCTGGTACATTTTGGGCATTTCCCTGGTCCTGCTCCTCGGTATCACGGCGGTGATGGTGATCTTTGTCGTCCGCTATCGGCGCAGCCGCCATCCGGTGCCCGGGGATATCCGGGATAACCTCGCCCTCGAGCTGGTGTGGACGGTCATTCCCACCCTGATCGCCCTGTCGATGTTCTACATGGGGTGGAAGTCCTATATCAGCCTGCGCACCGTGCCGGAGGATGCGATGCAGGTCGAGGTGACGGCCCAGATGTTTTCCTGGATCTTCACCTATGAAAACGGCAGGGAGAGTGAAAACGAGCTGGTGGTGCCCCTCGGCCGGGCGGTCAAGCTCAACGTCTCCTCGGTGGATGTCGTCCACAGCCTCTATATCCCGGCCTTCCGGATCAAGATCGATGCCGTGCGCGGCATGACCACCTATGCCTGGTTTCAGGCCGATGAGCAGGGCGAGTATGATATCCAGTGCACCGAATACTGCGGCACCGGCCACTCGGCGATGACCGCCAGGTTGAGGATCGTGCCGGAACAGGAATACCTGGCATGGCTGGAAGCGGAGGAGTGAACATGGTGCCGGACAGCGATTGCCCGGTTGAGGATTCCTGCCGTTGAAGGAGTGGCCATGATCATGCCACAGGGATCGATCGGACAGGCTCCATCCAGCATCCCGGTCAAGATTGGAGCCAGGGTGCGCCTGGCCAAGGGGAGGCTCAGCCTGATGCTTGGCTTCTCGTCGATGCTCGGTTTCCTGCTGGCCTCGCCCCAGGCCCCGCCGGTCGTGCTGCTGCTGGTCGGTGGTGTGGTGCTGCTGGCCGGCGGGGCGGCGTCTTTGAACAGTCTGCAGGAATGGCGTCAGGACCGCCTGATGCGGCGGACGATGTTCCGTCCCCTGCCCCAGGGAGAGCTGAACCCCGGTCAGGCCCTGCGGCAGGCGGTGCTGCTGATCGGCTGTGGTCTGCTGCTGCTGTCGTTTGTCCCCGGCCCGCTGCCGCTGGCGCTCGGCCTGCTTGCGGTGGTGCTGTACAATGGGGTCTATACCCCGCTCAAGGCTAAAACGATGCTGGCGCTGGTCCCGGGGGCAGTATGCGGCAGCCTCCCGGTGGTCATCGGCTGGATTGCCGGCGGCGGCCAGGCCGGCTCACCGGTCCTCGGTGCACTGATCTCGTTGCTGGTCCTCTGGCAGGTGCCGCATTCCTGGCTGGTATCACTGATCTACCGGGACGACGTCGCCAGAAGCCGGATGCCGCAACTGCTCCATCACCTGTCCGAGCCGGCCATGCGGCGGCTGCTGGTGCCCTGGGTTTCGGCCCTGGCGGCGACGATGATGCTGTTCACCCTGCTGCCTCTCGGGTTGAATGCCACCGCCCGGACGGTGCTGCTGTGTGCCGCGATCCTCCTGGCACTGGTCTTTCTACTCCAGGTATTTCTCCATTATTCGCTCAATTACAGGACGTTATTCATCTTCCTCAACCTGATCTTTATCCTTTTCATCCTGATCGTCTGTGCCGCGAGGATATCCCTTCCCTCGGTTGCCGGCCCTCCCTTGGGGAATATCGTCTGACCGGAGGGATTTTGAACTCTCCACCGGAGAGGAACAGGGACATGGCGATGTCCTGCCGACCTGCCTGAGGCGCCGGCGCCAGTTAAAAATCTGCTCGCAATAAAACTGATAATCGTTATTGTCTATTGGAACATATCCGGACCCTGAATCGCTCATCAGCGGGAGGCTATTCCAATGGGGAAAAAAGACAAATGCTGTCACAGTTTTGAAAAAAAGGGAAAATGCTGCAAGGGATGTCCCCTGAAAGATGAAGTTGAATCGGAAAAGAAGGGGAAGAAAAAAAACAAGGATCAGAAAGATAAAGATAAGAAAGACGTAACTATTCAGCACAAATTATTTTCATCAAATCCAATAAAGTTCTTGACAGGGTTTTCGTTAAATTTTTTCAGAATCCAACCAGTTTCCGACTCAGCACAGAGCACTGCTTTATTCGCCCCAAGTGAGCTGTTTTGGCAACACCGTAACACTGGTGCATACCCCCGGGTGTAAAATTTTTGAAAATGCCGTGACGGGCATCCTGGAGACAAAAATTTCGATTTAAAAACCCGTGTTATAATACGGTAACGCTTAACACGGGAGCTTTTCATGACGGTGGACAATATCAATGTGGATGATACGGTAAAAAGGGTCACAGCCTTGATCGCCGAGGAGAAAAATCTCTCCCCGGCGCTCAAAAGCAGCCTTGAAGTTCTCCTCCTGCTGGTCTCCATCCTGGTCAACCGTCTTGGACTCAACAGTCGGAACAGCAGCAAACCGCCGGCGTCGGACCCGTTCCGGAAAAAAGAGCGGAAAACCGCTGGTGGACGAAAACCAGGCGGGCAGCATGGCCATGTCGGCAAGACCCTGCAACAGGTCAGCGACCCCGATATCGTCAAGCCCATCCCGATAGACAGGAGTCTCCTGCCGCCGGGGGAGTACAGGAGCGTTGGCCATGAGGCCAGGCAGGTTATCGATCTGGATATCAGCATCGTTGTCACCGAATGGCAGGCGGAAATCCTTGTCGATCAAAACGGGAAGAAGCATGTCGCACCCTTCCCCGAAGGCGTTACGCGGCCGATTCAGTATGGCATCGGAATCAAAATCAACTCGGTCTACATGTCACAATACCAGATGATTCCGTACAATCGTATCGAGGAGCAATTCGCCGATCAGCTGCAGATCCCGATCAGTGCCGGCTCCATCGTCAACTTCAACAGGGATGCCTTCGAGCGGCTGGAATTGTTCGATACCTGGGTCAAGAATCGGCTGGCCGAAGCCCCCGTGGTTCATCTCGATGAAACCGGAGTCAATGTCAACAGCAGCCGATATTGGCTTCACAACACCTCGACCGACAGCTACAGCTATTTTTACCCGCATCAGAAACGCGGCGGAGAAGCCCTTGACGAAATCGGAATCCTCTTCGGCTACCAGGGCATACTCTGCCATGACCACTGGAAGCCCTACTTCAACTATGGTGCGGCCCACGCCTTGTGCAATGCCCATCATCTCCGGGAACTGGAAAGAGCTGCGGAACAGGATGGGCAGAAATGGGCCAAGCAGATGAGTGATCTCCTCCTCGAAATCAACCGAGCGGTGGATGAAGCCGGTGGCTCTCTCGACCCGCCTGGCGCCGAGCTGTTTCGGCAGCGATACCGGGAAGTGTTGACCGAAGCCGAAATCGAGTGCCCTGAGCCGAAGAAAAAGACATACCACCTGAAACCGGGAAGGATTGCCAGATCAAAAGCGAGAAATCTCCTGGAGCGGCTCAGAAAATTTGAGGATGCCGTGCTCCGCTTCATGGTCGAACCACTCGTGCCCTTTTCCAACAACCAGGCAGAAAATGATCTTCGCATGATCAAGGTCCAGCAAAAGGTGTCGGGCTGTTTCCGTTCGATGGACGGCGCCAAGGTATTCTGTCGCATCCGCAGTTACTTGACAACCTGCAGAAAACAGAGCGTTACTGCGACGGAGGCATTGCGTCTGCTGTTCGAGGGTAAATGGCCGGCATTCATGGTTGCCTCGGATGTCTCTTTGGATGCTGAATAGTTACAGAAAGACAAGAAAAAGAAGGATAAGAAAAAGAAATAAATGTCCGTGCGCCGAGGCGTGGTGCCCGAACGCATGGACGATCAACGGAGAAGGAGGAAGGAATGATCAGCGACAAACTCAACGATGCCCTCAACGGTCAGATCAATGCCGAACTGTACTCGTCGTATCTTTATCTGTCGATGTCGGCCTGGTTCAGCGCCAGGAGTCTGCCCGGGTTCGCCAACTGGATGCGCTGCCAGGTCCAGGAAGAGCTGTTCCATGCAACCAAGATGTTTGATTACGTCAACGAACGGGGCGGCACGGTGGTCCTGGAGGCAATCGCCAAACCGGACGACACGTGGGACTCACCGCTGACGGTGCTCAAGCAGGTGGCCAGGCACGAGGCTCATGTCACCAAACTGATCAACGACCTCGTCAACTGCGCCCTCGACGAGCGCGATCATGCCTCGAACATCTTTCTCCAGTGGTATGTCACCGAGCAGGTGGAAGAGGAGGCCAGTGTCGGCGAGGTTCTCAACAAGTTGAAGATGATCGGCAAGGATTCGGCCGGGATGTTCGCGATGGACCTGGAGATGGGCAAGCGGATCTTCACCCCGCCGGTCGCGGCCTGAGGCAGCGATAATCGAAGTGGGACAGGCCGCGGTCACCTGCGGCGGCAGTTTTTTTGGAGTGGATGAAGATGATCATAGAGTGGGGATACTTTCGCAGCGGCTGAGCGTCCTGCCAGAAGGCCCGGGCGGCCCTCGATCAGGCTGGGATCAAGGTTGATGAAGTGGTGGATGCCAGGAAAACGGTATTGCAGGGAGATGCGGCCTGGCACCTGGTGGCCGGGGCCGACCAGATCGTGGTGGCCGCCGGCGGGAAGATCGAAGAACTGCTGCCGGCGAAGGCGGCCAAGGACGAAATCCTGGCCAGGATCACCGGTCGTACCGGCAACCTGCGGGCGCCGGTGCTGCGCCGCGGCCGGGTCTTCTATATCGGCTACAACGACGCGCTGTACGCCCTGATTACATCCTGACCGGCGCAGGGGAGGGAGGGAGTGGCCCTCTCCTCCCCGGTTCCGGTCGGTGATATCAATCTACCTTCCAGAACGCCTCCTTTTCGGCGCCGCAAAGGGGGCAGACCCAACCGTCGGGCAGTTGTTCCCAGGGAGTACCCGGGTCAACGCCGTGTTCAACATCGCCTTCTGCCGGATCATAAATGTAACCGCACGGGCATTCCCATTTGTCCATGATTGCTTCCTCCCTGTAGGTTTGTGGAACACAAATAAAAGAAAATGATAATCATTACTGATTATCATTGATTATACCGGATGGGAATCGGATGTCAACAGGATAATGCAGGTTGCAGTTCACCCCGGAGGTGATCGGTCGACCGCGATCCGGGGTTGATGGCGACCGGGGGTCAGCGGCCGCCGTCCTCGTCGTCGGTCGGCACCGGGTAGCCGTTGCGCCGCAGGATCTCCTTCGATGGCACCAGGGCGGTGGCCGTCGCCGAAACGATGTTGCCGGCCACCCCGGGGCCGTCGCCGGCAACGAACAGTCCCTTGATCGCGGTTTCGAGGTGGTTGTCGGTAGTGATCTGGGTGGCGAAGAATTTGATCTCCGGGGCATAGAGCAGGGTCTCGTCGTTGGCGACCCCGGGGATGACCTGGTTGAGCTGCTCGAGGCCGTCGACCAGATTGGTGAGGATCCGCTCCGGCAGGGCCATGGCGATATCGCCGCAGGTGACGTTCTTCAGGGTCGGCTCGATGTAGCTGTTGTGGACCCGGTTCCAGGTGGAGCGGCGGCCGCGGGTCAGGTCGCCGTAGCGCTGGAGGATCGGTTTGCCGCCGCCGATCAGGGTCGACAGCCGGCCGATCGATTCGCCGTAGGCCTGGTTGTCCTCCACCGGGTCGGTCAGCACCACCTTCGACAGGAAGGCGAAGTTGGTGTTGTCGGATTTTTTGTCCATATAGGCGTGACCGTTGACGCAGACGAAGTCCTGGTAGTTTTCCAGCGCCACATAACCGCCGAGGTTGGTGCAGAAGGTGCGGGTCTGGTCGTCGTATTTGGTGGTGCGGACGAAGAAGGTCGGGTCATAGATGATCGAGCACAGATCCTCCATGATCTCGTTGTGGACCTCGACCCGCACGCCGACCTCGATCCCGCGCTGGGACAGCTCGATGCCATGGCTGCGGGCGACCCCGCCGATCCACTCCGCCCCGACCCGTCCCGGGGCAAGGATGACGTTAGCCGCCTCGTAACTGCCGTGGTTGGTGACCACCCCGGTGACGGCGCCGCCGGCGACCACCACCTCACGCACCTCCTCCGAGTGGTGGAAGGTGACACCCCGGTCGCGGACGTAGTCGGCCATCGCGGCGATATGGCCGGGCAGGTTGTCGCTGCCGAGATGCTTCTGCTTGATGATCAGCAGCTCGATCCCCTGCTTGCGCGCCTGCTTGCGGATCGCCATGGCCTTCTCCATGTCGGTGGGGAAGACCTTGCCGTCCATGCCGAAGCGGTTGTAGATGCGCTCGGTCTCGGCGATCAGCCGGATTGCCGCCGAGGTCTCCATGAACTGGGTCAGGTCGGTCTTGCCCAGCTTGTGGATGAAGTTGAGCTTGCCGTCGGAAAACAGTCCCGCCCCGCCGATGCCGCACAGGATGTTGCAGGGCCGGCACTTGATGCAGCCCGCGTCCTTGATCGGACACTTCCGCTTGAGCGGGGCCTTGCCCTTTTCGATCAACAGGACGTCGAGCCGGCTGTGTTCGCTCAGGTAATAGGCGGCGAAGAGGCCGGCCGGGCCCCCGCCGACGATGATCACGTCAAACTGTGTCTTGATTTTCTTCATTATTTCGACTTGATGAGGGGCGACCGGAGGCCAGCCTTATTCCTTGGCCGGCGCCGCCTGAGTCTCGGCGGCCTTGGGCACCTCGATTGTCGCCATGCCGAAGGCCAGCCGCACCTTGTTCTCGATCTCGGTGCACATCTCGGGATGATCGGCGAGAAAACGCTTGGAGTTTTCCCGGCCCTGGCCGATCCGTTCCTCGTTGTAGGAATACCAGGCCCCGCTCTTGTCGATGATCTCGTGCTCGGTGGCCAGGTCGAGGATGTCGCCGGCCTTCGAGATCCCCTCGCCGTAGACGATGTCGAATTCGGCTGTTTTGAACGGCGGGGCGACCTTGTTCTTCACCACCTTGACCTTGGTGCGGCTGCCGATGGCCTCGTCGCCCTGCTTGATCGTGGCGATCTTGCGGATATCGAGGCGCAGCGACGAATAGAACTTGAGGGCGTTGCCGCCGGTGGTGGTCTCGGGATTGCCGAACATCACCCCGATCTTCATCCGGATCTGGTTGATGAAGATGAGGATGGTATTGCTGCGACTGAGGACCCCGGTGAACTTGCGCATCGCCTGGGACATCAGTCGGGCCTGCAGGCCGACATGGGCGTCGCCGACGTTGCCGTCGATCTCGGCGCGGGGGACCAGCGCCGCCACCGAGTCGATGACGATGACATCGACGCCGCCGGAGCGGATCAGGATCTCGGCGATCTCCAGGGCCTGCTCGCCGAAGTCCGGCTGCGACACCAGCAGGTTGTCGACGTCGACCCCCAGCCGCTGGGCGTAGGCGGTGTCGAGGGCGTGCTCGGCGTCGATGAAGGCCGCCGCCCCGCCCCGTTTCTGGGCCTCGGCCACCACGTGGAGGGCCAGCGTGGTTTTGCCCGACGATTCCGGCCCGTAGATCTCGGTGATCCGGCCCTTGGGAAAACCGCCGACGCCGAGGGCGATATCGAGGCTGAGGGCGCCGCTCGGGATCACCGGAATCGGTTCCGTCACATGGGTGCCGAGACGCATGATCGACCCCTTGCCGAACTGCCTCTGGATCTGGCTGATTGCGTTGTCGACGCTCGTCGATCTGTCCTTGCCGCTTTGTCCCGGTTGCTCTTTGCTGCTGTTTGCCGCCATGTTGTTCTCCAGAATAATGGATTGAAGGGGATACATTCCCGCACGGGAGTCATGCCCCGCTCTGCGCAGGAAGTCCCGATCGTAGTTGATGGTTCTTACCGATCATGTCCCGGTGGTCTGCAGCAGGTACTTCCGCACCAGGTCGAGCCCGGTCTGGGCCGTTATCTCCCGGATCTGCTGCCGATCGCCCTTGAACAGGAAGTGGGTGGCCCAGGTGCCCTCGGCGGTGGCGATGCCGATATAGACCGTACCCACCGGTTTTTCTTCCGAACCGCCGGTGGGACCGGCGATTCCGGTCACCGACAGGCCGATGTCGGCTCCGGTCCGGTTGCGGATGCCGCCGGCCATCGCTTCGGCGGTCTCGCGGCTGACTGCTCCATGCACGTTGAGGAGGTCTTCGGGGACATCGAGAAACCGGGTTTTCAGTTCGTTGGCGTAGGCGACCACCCCGCCGAGGAAGTAGTTCGAACTGCCGGCGATCGTCGTCACTTTTTTCGAGATCAGGCCGCCGGTGCAGGATTCGGCCACCGCCAGCCGCCGCTCGGTCTGCTGCAGCAGGCCGCCGGTCACCGACTCCATGCAGTCCCGGTCGTAGCCGTAGACGGCGTCGCCGAGCACAGTATTAATGGCTTTGCAGGAAGATATAAAGAGTTTTTCGGCGCTGTGGTTCTGTTTGTCACGGATGATCAGGCTGAGGTGGACCTCGGGGAAAACCGGGTAATAGCCGATATGGGCGTCCCGGCTCAGGTCGAGGGTACTGATGCGGCGGTTGACCTCGGACTCCGGCAGGTTGAAGATCTTGAACACCCGCTGGTAGGTGGTGAGATAGTGGTCCTTGTGCCAGGTGGCCAGGCGCGGCAGCACGTATTCGCGCAGGAGCTGCTTCATCTGGCTGGGGATGCCGGGCAGGAAGAAGATCGGTTTTTCGTCGTGGATCAGCTGGTAGCCGGCCATGCGCGATTGGGGGTTGAGGACCTCGGCGCCTTCGGGCAGCCACGCCAGCTTCTCCAGTTGGCCGACGTGGGCCGGGCTGATCTCGTCGAGGTGGGTGCGGACGATCGACAGGACCTCGAGGTTGGGCAGGGTCGGGCGATTCAGGGCCTTCGACACCGCCTCGTTGGTCATGTCGTCGTCGGTCGAGCCGAGCCCACCGGTAACCAGCACCGCGTCGACCTCGCTGATCGCCTTCTTCAATGCCTCGCCGATCAGCGCCGGGGTGTCGCCGATGGTGTGCATCGCGTGGATCTCGTACCCGGCCTCGAACAGCTGGCGGGCGGCGTAGCCGCTGGTGGTGTTGAGGATCCGGCCCGAGGTCAGTTCGTCGCCGATGGCAATGATCTCTACCTTCATCCCTGACATACCTCCCCCCGAAGGATAGTGTTTTCCAGGTGCTGCAGTTCGACCATAACGATAGTGTCCATCAGCGTATCCTCCCCGGCGATCACCACCGGGACGTAGTTGTCGGTGAACCCCCGCAGCAGGCCGTCGCCGGTCCGCTGGGTCTCGACCAGGACCGGCAGTCTCCTGCCGAGCTGGCGACGGTAAAAGGCCAGTTTTTTCTGCTCTCCCAGGGCCATGAGTTCCGCCACCCGCCGCGATTTGTCCTGCTTGGCCACCTTGCCGCGGAAGGTCGCGGCCTCCGTGCCGGGACGGTCCGAGTAGGGAAAGACGTGGAGGTAGGTCCAGTCGAGGCCCTCGAGAAAGGACCGGGTCCGGGTGAAATGGGCCTCGGTCTCGCCGGGAAAACCGGCCAGGACGTCGATGCCGATGGCGGCGTCGGGAAGATACTGGCGGCACAGGGCGATGACCTTGGCGAAGCGGGCGACCGTGTAACGGCGGTTCATCCGGCTGAGGATCTCGTCGTCGCCCGATTGCAGCGGGATGTGGAGATGGGGCATGAGGTTGGGGCGGGCGGCGACCAGCTCGAGCAGCCGCTCGTCGATTTCGATCGGCTCCAGCGACGAGATGCGGAAGCGGATCTGCGGCAGGGCAGCAGACAGCCGGTCGAGCAGACCGGGCAGGGGCGGGCCCCCCACCAGGTCGCGGCCGTAGTAGCCGAGGTGGATGCCGGTGACGACGATCTCCTTGTGGCCGGCGGCGGCGAAGATCGCCGCCTGTCGCACCACCTCGTCCGCCGGCAGGCTGCGGCTGGGGCCGCGGGTGAACGGCACGATGCAGTAGGAGCAGTAGCTGTCGCAGCCGTCCTGGACCCGGAGGAAGGCCCGGGTCCTCGCCCCGAAGCGGCCGACCGGCAGACGGCAGATCTCGGTGGCGGCCATGATGTCGCCCATCAGCCGCTCCGGCAGGTCGCCGTCCTGCAGGGCGGTCTGGACCAGTAGCTCCTTGTCGCTGTTGCCGATGATGGTGAAGGAGCGGTTGGCCAGTTCCGGCATGTCGGCGATGGTGGCGGCCGCCGCCTCGGCGTAGCAGCCGGTGACGATCAGCCGGGCGTCCGGACTGTGGCGCAGGGCCTGGCGGATCGCCTGCCGCGATTGGGCCCCGGCCTTGGCCGTGACGGCGCAGGTGTTGATGACGACGAGGTCGACAGGCCCCTCGCCACCGGTCGACCATCCGACCCGCTCGAAGCCGGTGCGGAAGGAGGCTGATTCAAACTGGTTGACCTTGCAGCCGAGGGTGATGATCTGAACGCTGTGCATGTGCTTACCTGGAGATGACGCCGCTGCCGACCACCTCGTCGCCCTGGTAGAGGACGGCGAACTGACCCGGGGTGACGGCCCGTTGGGGGAGATCGAAATGAAGCCGGGCCCGTAGTTCGCCTGTGATCTCGAAGGTCGCCGTCGCCCCGCGGTGGGTCGAGCGGAGGCGGACCTCGAAGCGGTCGCCGCTTTCGGCCGGTGTTCCTGCCAGCCAGTGCAGATCGGCGATCTCGACCTGCCGCTGCAGCAGATCATCCTGCTTGCCGACGACCAGGCTGTTGGTTGCCGGGTCGAGACGGACCACGTACCAGGGGCTGCTGTCCGGCAGTCCCAGGCCCCGGCGCTGACCGACGGTGTGGCGGAAGAGGCCGCGATGGCGGCCGATCTCCCGCCCGTCGACGGTGAGCACCGGACCGTCGGCAGCCAGGTCGGGCAGGCGGCGGAGAAGGAAATCACCGACGCTCTCGGCGCCGAGGAAGCAGACATCCTGGCTCTCGGCGCCGGAAAAGCCGGTAAAGCCATGGGCGGCGACGAAGGCGTAGGTCGCCTCCTTGGTCCAATCGCCCAGCGGCAGCCGCAGGCGGCGAAGCTGCGCCTGGAGCAGGCGGGCGAGAAAGTAGCTCTGATCCTTGTGCCGGTCGACCCCCCGGTGCAGGTGGAAGACACCGTCCCGCTCGACGATCCGGGCGTAGTGGCCGGTGGCCATGGTGTCGACCCCGGCCGCCGTCATCGCCGCCAGCAGCAGGCCGAACTTGATCTCGCGGTTGCAGACCAGGCAGGGGTTGGGAGTGAGGCCCGACCGGTAGCTGGATGAAAAATAGTCGAGCACCCGCTCCTCGAACTGGCGGCGCAGGTCGACGGTCGTCAGGCCGATGCCGAGGCGGGCGGCGATCCCTTCCACCCGGGCGAGCTGGGACTGGTAATCCGGCTGGGCCAGGTGCATGAAAAAGCCCTGGACAGCATGGGTTTTCTGCAGCATGATGGCACAGGCGGTCGAGTCGACGCCTCCGCTCATGGCTATGCCGATCTGTATTGCACTCACCGAATTCCTTGTCCGTCGCGGCGGTATATCGTACTGTAGCAGGTTCAATCGGCGCTCTATCGGCCGGAAAAATCAACACATTATAATACTGTAGGATGAACGAAAAGGAAAGTGGCAAAGGCCCTCGCCCGGTCCTGCCGGAACTGCTGGCCCCGGCCGGCAATTACGAAAAACTGGTGACCGCCGTCCACTACGGCGCCGATGCCGTCTACCTCGGCGGCCGCCGCTTCAGCCTGCGGGCCAAGGCCGGCAATTTTGACGCCGAAGCGATGCGCGAGGGGGTTCGATATGCCCATGCCCACGGAGTCAAGGTCTACGTCACGGTCAATATCCTTGCCCACAACGACGACCTGGCCGGACTGGACGGGTATCTCCGCGAACTGGGCGCCATCGGCGTCGACGCCCTGATCATCGCCGATCCGGGGATCCTGATGCGGGCCCGGACCCTGGTGCCGCAGTTGCCGCTCCATCTCTCGACCCAGGCCAACGTCACCAACCGCCTGGCCGCCGCCTTCTGGCTGGGGCAGGGGGCCGTCCGGCTCAATCTCGCCCGCGAGCTGTCGCTTGCCGAAATCCGGGCGATCCGCGGCGCGGTCGCCGGCGAGCTCGAGATCTTCGTCCACGGGGCGTTGTGCATCTCCTATTCCGGGCGCTGCATGCTGTCGAACTACATGACCGGCCGCGATGCCAACCGGGGCAACTGCGCCCATCCCTGCCGCTACAGCTACGCCCTGGTCGAGGAAAAGCGGCCGGGCCAGTACTTCCCGGTCGAGGAGGACGAGCGCGGCACCTATATCTTCAACGCCAAGGACCTCTGCCTGCTCGAGGCCCTGCCGGAACTGGCGGCCGCCGGCGTCGACTCGCTGAAGATCGAGGGGCGGATGAAGTCGATCTTCTATGTCGGCGGGACCGTGCGGGTCTACCGGGCGGCGCTCGATTTTCTCGGCGGCCTGCCGGCGGAGGCGTGGCGGCGGCCGGAGGCGATCCGGCTGCCGGAGGTGCTGATGGAGGAACTGCTGAAAACCGGCACCCGCGGCACCAGCGACAACTTCCTGCGCCAACGGCCCGGGGCCGACGAGATGCTGTACCAGACGCCGCGGGCCACCCAGCCCTGCGAGCCGGTGGCGGTAATCCGCCGGGCCGGCGACCAGCCGCTGGTCGAGGCCCGCAATCCCCTGGCCAGCGGCGAGGCGGTCGAGTATATGGGCCGGGGAATCGCGGTGTTGCCGCTCAGGATCGCGGCGATGCACAACGAGCGCTGCGAACCGCTCAGCCGCGCCAACCCCGGGGAGCGGGTCGTCCTCACCACCGACCCTCCGCTGGCCCGGGGCGAGGTCAACGGCATCCTGCGGCGGACGAGGTGAGGCCGGTCATTTTCGCGTCTGATTATCATTGAACTTAAGCCTTTGTGAGCAGGTGCTGTTTCGAATCCCTACTCCTCCGCCATATCGACGATAGCGCCACCACACTTGCCCTCCGTTCAGGGCCGGGTTCGGGTTGCGACCATCTTTCCATGCTTGCCTCCCTTTGGGTGTATTGCATAATGGGACTTGTATGTATCCCCTGAATTCGATAGCCAACGTTGCAACATCGGTGTTTGAGGTGTTGAGAACCGGCTGGTGTTGGGCCGCATCTGACAGCGGTGGTCGGCCGGCGACGTCACTGCCAAGCCGTCGGCCGGTCGCGCCGCTGATCGTCACAGTTCTGCTCGCGCTCATCGTCCTCTGCGGGTGCGGAGCCGGGCATCCCCCTGTCGGCACCGGTGCACCCGCCCACCTGGTTGTTCTCGGCGATCCCCATCTGCCGGGTAACAATCCGGCCGCCAAGCGGGCGGTGCTGGCGCGGATCAATTCCTGGCGGGATGTCGCCCTGGTTGTTGCCGTCGGCGACCTTACCGAAAGGTACGGCACCGATAGGGAATATGCCGCCGCCGCTACCTATTTCCGCAACCTGCGCCACCCCATGGCCCCGATTGTCGGCAACCACGACTATTGCTTCCAAACGCCTTATCCGCTTGTGGCCAGAGGGTATGTCCGTGCCCCCTTTGTTTTTCAGCAGGCGAAGCTGGCCAAATTCCGGCAAACCTTCGGCCTTAACCAGCACTACTACAAGTTGGAAATCGGCGGCTACCTCCTCCTTTTTCTCTCCACCGATCATGACCGTTTTGGCGTCGGCATCGGCGAAGCGCAACTGGCATGGCTCCGCATTCAGCTCCTCCGGCACCGCAACCAACCAACCATGATCTTCGCCCACCCTCCGCTTCACGGGACCCAGACCAGATTCAGGCACTATGTCAATCGTCCCAATGCCGTCATCCAGCCGGCGGCCTGGATGCACATGCTCCTGATCACCAACCCCCAGGTCTTTCTCTGGGTGTCCGGTCATACCCACACCCCGCCCACTGAAGCCAGCTATGCCTCCTTCATCAACATCTACGCCGATCGGATCGTCAATATTCACAATAACAGCATGAAGGGCGACACGATCTGGACCAACTCCCTCTATCTGTATCCGAATCGGGTCCAGGTCCGCACCTTCAACCATTGTGAAAACCGCTGGCAGGCCGAGTTTGACCGCACCATCCTCGTGCCGCCCCCGCGCTGACCTGGCGCGGAAAAGCTTTAGAATCGGCCAGAAACACAGTTTCAGTGTTTGAATATAATTGTGGATTGGCCAACGATAGGTTCACGGTAGATATCTCAAGTCAAGGGAGATCCAATATTTTGAACGATTAGGAGCGGCAAGTTCAATCTGCCTTTATACCGGATAGTACCGGTAAACTTCTCACTAGCGGGCAGCTGGTCAGCTTCAAGAATTAATCCGGCCCCTTTCGCGCATTCCGATTCAAAGTTTACTGAAATCCACATGAAATGACGAAAAGCCAGAATATGCTTTTCGATTAGCTTGGTAGTCATCAAGCTTTTTTTAAATAATTCTTGTCATTTATTCCTATGGCACTATAAAGAATTGGATAATTTCTTGAGGAGCAACTGCGCATTTTTCCCGAGGTCATTGTGCTGCAATCTCGTGCGCCAAAGAGGTAAATCAAATTTAGAGTAAAATTACACAAAGTTATTTTGGAAGATATACCATTCGCTCACTATCAATCGAAATATTTTGCTTATGAGTTAACGAAGCGCTATCCGCCTGACAGCGTTGAAAAACTCACCGGCGCTGTGGCGAGTGCCCAGGTTGATCTCAACCCGCATCAGGTCGATGCGGCTCTCTTTGCCTTTCAATCGCCGCTGTCGAAAGGGGCCTTGTTGGCAGACGAGGTTGGGCTGGGCAAAACCATCGAAGCCGGTCTTGTCCTTTCGCAAAAATGGGCCGAACGCAGGCGGCGTATCCTTATCATCACCCCTTCCAACCTTCGCAAGCAATGGTTTCAGGAGCTTGCCGAAAAATTCTTTCTTCCCTGCCGCATTCTTGAGGCCAAGTCCTACAATGCCGCCATGAAACAGGGACAGTTTCGGCCGTTTGAGGCGCCGGAAATCGTCATCTGTTCCTATCAGTTCGCCAAGAGTAAGGCTGGAGAGGTCCAGGCTATTGCTTGGGATTTGGTGGTGATCGACGAGGCGCACCGGTTGCGTAACGTCTACAAACCGTCGAATGTCATCGCCAACACGCTCAAGGTTGCACTGGCCGGCAAGGACAAGCTACTGCTCACCGCCACGCCCCTGCAGAACTCCCTGCTGGAGTTGTTCGGACTGGTCAGTTTTATCGATGAGCACACCTTCGGCGACCTGAAAAGTTTCCGCGAACAGTTTGCCAATCTCAATCAGGAACAGGTATTCGAGACGCTCAAGGCACGGCTCAAACCCGTTTGTCATCGCACTTTGCGCCGGCAGGTCACGGCCTATATCCCTTTCACCAAACGCTTGCCTCTCGTGGAAGAGTTCACCCCGGAGGAGAGCGAGAATCGGCTGTATCATTTGGTCTCCGAATACCTGCAACGAGAAAATCTGCAAGCCCTACCCACCGGCCAGCGGTCCCTGATGACCTTGGTGCTGCGCAAACTTTTGGCTTCGTCTACCTTTGCCATCGCCGGGGCGCTCACCTCCATCTCTAACCGACTCAAGGCCAAGCTCCGGCAACAGGAACCGGCCCGGCCTTTGGAAGAGGAACTGGATGGAGACTACGAAGCGTTGGATGGAACTATCGAGGAATGGAGCAACGGTGAATCCGTTGAATCGCTGACCGAGACGGACCGAGCCGCCATTGGACAAGAAGTTGCCGATCTCGATGCCTTCGCCGCCCTAGCCACCTCCATCGAACACAACGCCAAAGGTAAAGCCCTGCTTAAAGCACTGGACATTGCCTTTCTTAAGGCGCGCGAATTTGGCGGTGCAGAGAAAGCGATCATCTTCACTGAATCACGCCGTACCCAAAACTACCTGTTGCGACTGCTGACCGACAGTCCTTGGCGCGAAGGTGTTGTTCTCTTCAACGGCAGCAATACCGATGAATCATCGCGACACATCCTGGCGGAGTGGCTGGAGCGTCACCAGGGCAGCGAACGGGTCACCGGTTCCCGGACCGCCGACATGCGTTCAGCTCTGGTGGATTATTTCCGGGAACAGGGCCGCATCATGATTGCCACCGAGGCTGGCGCCGAGGGGATCAATCTCCAGTTCTGTTCCCTGGTGGTGAACTATGACCTGCCCTGGAATCCGCAGCGCATCGAACAGCGCATTGGTCGCTGTCATCGGTATGGCCAGAAGCATGATGTTGTGGTGGTCAACTTCCTCAACCGCAAGAATGCCGCCGATCAGCGCGTCTATGAACTGTTGGCCGAAAAATTCCAGCTCTTTGAAGGCGTGTTCGGCGCCAGTGACGAGATCTTAGGTACCATCGAATCGGGAGTGGATTTCGAGAAACGGATCGTTACCATCTACCAAAATTGCCGAAGACCTGAGGATATCGAAAGCGCATTCAACCAACTCCAGCTTGAACTCAGCCTGGAGATTAATGCATCCATGACCAGCACCCGGCAGAAGCTCTTGGAGCATTTCGATGATGAAGTGCGCGAGAAACTCAAAATACGCGATGAAGCCTCCCGCGCCTGCCTCAACCGGTACGAACGATTGCTCATGCAACTTTCCCGGTTCGAGCTGGATGATCATGCCGAGTTCATCGATGATTCCTCGTTTCGCCTCAAGGCATTGCCTTTTCCAGCTACCGCTATTCCCTTGGGCTTATATGAGTTGCCCCGCCGATCCGGCGATGCCCATCTGTACCGCCTGAATCATCCATTGGCCGAGGCTCTGCTGGCCCAAGCAAAAGGTCGTGACCTGCCACAGGCTGAAATTCATTTCAACTATGGCCTCCACGACGGCAAGATCTCTCAACTGGAGCCATTCATCGGCAAAGCCGGGTGGCTGGCACTTTCGCTGTTCAGTATCGAATCCCTGGAGCAAGCCGAAGATCACCTCATTTTTGCCGCTTCCACCGATGAGGGCGAGATTTTGGCAGAGGAATTGGCAGCCAGGCTGTTCACACTGCCGGGGAGCGTCGTCAAACAGATCCAAGATCCTCCGCCCGCTCTTTTACAGACCCATCTTCACCGACGCCGAACCGCCATCCAGCGCGATGTCTCCGAACGGAATGCCCGCTTCTTTGCGGCCGAGGCAGACAAGCTCGATGGTTGGGCCGATGACCTGAAAGCAGGGCTGGAACGAGAGATCAAAGAGATTGATCGCCAGATCAAGGAAGTCCGTCGAGCGACGAGCACGGCACTGACTCTGGAGGAAAAGCTCGCCGGTCAAAAACAGATCAAAAGCTTGGAGTCTCAGCGCAACCAGAAACGGCGTTCACTTTTTGAAGCCCAGGATGAGGTGGATCGGCAGCGGGATGAATTAATTGCTCAGATTGAGGGAAAGTTGCAGCAACAAGTTAACTCAATATCACTTTTTACCATGCGCTGGATGGTAGAAAATTGATGGATTCACGAGGGAAATCAAACTTTACATCTATTACCAAGGTTCATAAGTCGACAATCTTAATGAATTGAGCTCATTTCTTCGAAAGGTAGCCAATGCAAATTCCTGAAAGTTACCATGGGCGCGAGCAGGCTTTTGTGAAACATCAGCTTCTCGAAACCTATCTGCTGCGTCTTTTTATGATCATTGGTCAGTATCAAAAAAATATTCGTTACGTGGATTGTTTTTCCGGTCCTTGGCAGGAAGGGTGTGATGACCTTCAAGACACATCGATAGGCATCGCTCTAAAAATAATCCAAAAATGCCGGGAAGGTCTTAAACAAATGGGAAGGAATGTAACGTTCCAGGCCCTGTTCATTGAGAAGAACAAAAAATCTTTTCAGAAATTACAAAATTATCTGGCTGCGAGGCCTCAAAAGGAGGTCTCAACTACAGCACTGACGGGTGATTTTTTCGAATTACGGGAATCAATCCTCGAATGGTGCGGTCCGAATGATTTCACCTTCTTTTTCATTGATCCCAAAGGGTGGAAAAAGGTCGTTGAGATTTCAACCCTTACGCCGCTCCTGAAGCGTCCCAATTCGGAATTCCTGATTAATTTCATGTATGAATTTTTACTCCGTGCCCACAGCCAAGATCTCTTCCAAGAGGATATGCGAGCAATCTTCGGTGAGATTCCTGAAACCGATGGTCGTTCGCCGGAGGAAAAAGAGGAATATCTTGTCAAACTCTATCTGAAACGCCTCAAAGAGATTGTGCCTGCCAGAGGAGGGAAACCTCGTGTCGTTTCCGTGCCGGTGCTGGAGCCAACCATCGACCGAACCTTGTATCATTTGATATATCTGACTCGACATGCAAAAGGCATTACCGTCTTCATGGAGGCATCCGAGAAGCTAGATCTTGTCCAGCGCCGTACCCGGGCTCAGGCAAAACAGAAAAAACGCGAAAACAAAAGCGGCCAACTTGAACTTTTTTCGTCCGCCGATTGGATGCCGATGGAAAAGCATGCTGATCCAGCCGAAGTCAAATTGTTCTGGCTTGACAGGCTGACAAATTCACCCTGCCAGTTTGGCATTGAGGAGTTGGCCGATATGCTCGAAGAATCGGCATGGTTTGAAGGTGATTTGCAGGCAGCTTTTGGTGAACTGGCAAAAGAAGGAAAGGTGAAGAATCTCGACGCAACCGGGAAGCGCCGCAGTAAATTTGTTCACTTCGCAGAAAATCACAGTAAAGGCGAATTTCTTATAAAGGTTATACCATGAGCACCAAAACATCTATTGAATGGACTGAACAGACCTGGAATCCGACAGTTGGTTGCAGCAAAATATCACCCGGCTGCGCCCATTGTTATGCCGAGGTGATGGCTAAACGCTTACAGGCGATGGGTGTCAAAGGCTATGAAAATGGATTTTGCCTAACCCTTCTTCCCACCCGTCTGGCAGAGCCGATGAAGCGCAAGCAGCCCACTGTCTATTTTGTCAACTCGATGAGTGATTTGTTCCATGAGGAAATACCGGACAGTTATCTCTTGCAGATATTGGAGGTCATGCGGCTCGCATCACAGCACACATTCCAGATTTTGACTAAGCGGGCTGAACGGATGGCTGATTTTTTTAGTAAAAATCAAGTGCCGAACAACGTCTGGCTGGGAGTAACTATGGAAGATCGTGCATACGGCCTCCCTCGCCTTCGTGCCCTCAGTAGGATTCCCGCCGCTGTTCGTTTCGTTTCCATTGAACCCCTACTTGAAGATCTCGGCGAAATCGACTTGACCGGTATTCATTGGGTCATTGTCGGTGGAGAATCCGGTCCCAAGGCCCGCCCCATGCGATCCGAATGGGTCTTGAATATCCAACGTCAGTGTGATGAACACGGGATAGCCTTTTTTTTCAAACAATGGGGAGGCTGGAGTGCTGATGGTAAGAAACGAGGCAAGAAACTGAATGGTCGTTTGCTGAATGGCCGGACTTGGGATGCCGTGCCCTTTATGGAAAAGAGGTAAATGTATTTCGCTTATGAGTAAAAAACAAAAACTTGAGTTGACCTGGATTGGCAAGGATGAGCGGCCAAGGTTGGAGCCGCGCATCCTACTGGAGGATCAGGCGTTGTCCTACCATGCCGGGCACCGGGTGACGGAGAAGGACCTGTTCGACAACCGGCTGATCTTCGGCGACAACCTCCTGGCCCTGAAGGCCCTGGAGCAGGAGTTTACCGGCAAGGTCAAGTGTGTGTTTATCGATCCGCCGTACAACACCGGCAGCGCCTTTACCCATTATGACGACGGGGTCGAGCATTCCATCTGGCTGTCGCTGATGCGGGACCGGCTGGAGATCATCCGGCGGCTGCTGGCCGAGGATGGTTCGCTGTGGATCACTATTGACGACAACGAGTGCCATTACTTGAAGGTGTTGTGCGATGAGGTGTTTGGCCGGGGGAATTTTGTTGCAAATTTGGCTTGGCACAAACGAGTTTCACCCGCTAATGACGCTAAATATTTTAGCGGAGACCTGGACCATATCCTCGTCTTTACAAAGAAAAAAGATAATTGGCGGCCAAACAGATTGGATAAAAATGCCTCTCAGCTTGCAAACTACAGAAATCCAGACAATGACCCAAGGGGAGCGTGGAATTCAGCAGCCTATACATGCGCAAAGACGGTCGATGAACGACCAAATCTTTACTATCCGATCACGAATCCTTTTTCTGGCAAGGAAATTTGGCCTAGCAAGACTCGTGTTTGGGCTTATGACCGTAACACACATGAACGGAATGTGAAGGAAGGGCTTTTGTATTGGGGCAAAGAAGGAAAGGGACAAATGCCTCGAATAAAGAAATTTTTAACTCACTCGAAGCCGGTTGTTCCGAGAGCTATTTGGAGTTACGAAGAAGCAGGGCATAATCAGGAATCCAGATTAGAAATCGATAAACTGTTTCCTGGAGATCCTTTCACAACTCCTAAACCCGAGCGTTTATTAAAACGTGTCATCGAAGTAGCTACTGCCCCCGGTGACCTCGTCCTCGACTCCTTTGCCGGTTCCGGCACCACCGGCGCGGTGGCCCACAAGATGGGCCGCCGCTGGATCATGGTGGAACTGGGCGAACACTGCCACACTCACATCATTCCGCGCCTCAAAAAGGTCATCGACGGTGAGGACCAGGGCGGCATCAGCAAGCCGGTCAACTGGCAAGGCGGCGGCGGCTTCCGCTACTACCGCCTGGCGCCGTCGCTGCTGGAAAGGGACCGCTGGGGCAATTGGGTTATCAATCAAACCTACAACGCCGCCATGCTGGCCGAGGCCCTGTGCAAGCTGGAGGGCTTCCGCTATGCGCCCTCCGATTCTGTCTACTGGCAGCATGGCCACTCCACCGAGCAGGACTTCATCTATGTGACCACCGCCAGTCTCACCCACGAGCAATTGCAGGAGCTTGCCGACGAGGTGGGCGAGGGGCGCTCCTTGCTGGTGCTCTGTACTGCCTTCCGGGGCCGGGGCGACTACGCCCATCTCACGGTCAAAAAAATCCCCCGCCAGGTGCTGAGCCGCTGCGAATGGGGCCATGACGACTACAGCCTCAAGGTGGAGAACCTGCCGGCAGCGCCTCCGCCACCGCCATCACTGCCTCTGGAAGAAGCAGAGAAATCTGGAAAAAGACGGCCACGACAGGCATCGCTGTTCGGCGAGGAAGCGTCATGACCAAAACACAAACACCAGTTCAGCTTGCCGACACGCTTTTTCATGAACTCCGCAGCTTGATCGAAGAAACCCGCTCTTCCGTTGCGGTAACGGTCAATGCCGCTTTGACCATGCTGTACTGGCGGGTCGGCAAGCGGATCAGTAAGGAGCTTCTGCAAGAGGAGCGGGCAGCCTATGGCGCGGAGATTTTGCCGACACTGTCTGCAAAATTGCTTCGTGACTTTGGACGCGGCTGGAGTGAACGTAATCTTGCCTATATGGTTCGATTGGCGGAGACCTTTCCCGATGGCGATATTTTGCAGGCGTTGTCTGCAAAATTGAGTTGGAGTCATTTCAAGGCCATCATCTACCTTGATGACCCGCTGAAACGCGATTTCTATGCTGAAATGTGCCGGGTTGAAAGTTGGAATACCCGCACCCTGCAAAAGAAGATCGACTCGATGCTCTTCGAGCGCACCGCTCTGTCCAAGAAACCCGACGAACTGATCCGCCTGGAACTGGATGGTCTGCGCGACGAAGACCGGCTCACACCGGATCTGGTCTTCCGTGATCCCTACTTCCTCGATTTTCTTGGGATCACGGACCGCTACCTGGAAAAAGATCTGGAAGGTGCCATCCTTCGGGAACTGGAAAAGTTTCTCCTGGAACTCGGTGTCGGCTTTACCTTTGTCGCCCGTCAAAAACGCATCCAGGTGGATAACGACGATTATTACCTTGATCTGCTCTTCTTTCATCGGCGCTTAAAACGGTTGGTGGCCATCGAATTGAAACTGGGCGAGTTCAAACCGGCCGATAAGGGACAAATGGAATTGTATCTGCGCTGGCTGGATAAATATGAACGACAGCCCGATGAAAAGACGCCCATCGGGCTGATCCTCTGTTCCGGGAAAAAACAAGAAACCGTTAAACTGCTCGCTCTTGAGCAAAGCGGTATCCGGGTGGCGAAATACCTCACCGAATTACCGCCCCGCGAGATTCTTGCACAGGAACTCCACAAGGCTATTGCTCAGGCGAAAGAACGCATCGATTTGCAACTGGAACACCGAAAAGAGGTGGGGCCATGAACCGTCACGTCAACGCCATCTCCGGCCGGCTATCCTTGCGGCAACCGCAGCGGGAATCCCTGGAAATTTTGCACCGTATCACCGAGATTGCGCCGCCGGGCAAGGAGGCGGACACCGCCGCCGTACTGGAGGTGATCCGCAGCGAATATCCATCGGTCACCGATTTTGAGCGGGATTTTCCCTCGCTTTGCTTTGCCCTGGCCACCGGCGTTGGCAAGACCCGACTCATGGGGGCCTTTGTCAGCTACCTGCATCTGGCCCACGGGATCTGCAATTTCTTCGTGCTGGCGCCGAATCTCACCATCTACAACAAGCTGATCGCCGATTTCACCCCGAACACGCCCAAGTATGTGTTCAAGGGGATCGCCGAGTTCGCCATTGACCCGCCGACGGTCATCACCGGTGACACTTATGAGAGCGGGGTGGGGGTGCGGGAGGCGGCTCGGCGTGCCAACCGGTTGCCAGGCTTTTTTCAGGAAACCGGTGTCCACATCAACATCTTCAACATCTCCAAGATCAACTCCGAAGTGCGGGGCGGTAAGTCGCCGCGTATCAAGCGGCTCTCCGAATATATCGGCGAGAGCTATTTCGATTATCTGGCGGGCCTGCCGGACCTGGTCCTGCTCATGGACGAGTCGCACCGCTACCGGGCCAGCGCCGGCGTGCGGGCCATCAACGAGTTGAAGCCGATCCTCGGCCTGGAGCTGACCGCCACCCCCTTTGTGGAAACCAATAAGGGCGGCGTGGCGTTCAAGAACGTCATCTACGATTATCCCCTGGGCCGGGCCATGAGCGACGGCTTTGTCAAGGAACCGGCGGTGGTGACCCGCAAGGACTTCAATCCGGCCGGAATGTCGGTGGAAGAGATCGAGCGGCTGAAACTGGAAGACGGTATCCGGCTCCATGAGAGCGTCAAGGTGGAACTGGAAACCTATGCCCGCGAGACTCTGCAAGCTATCGTCAAGCCCTTCCTGCTGGTGATTGCCCGCGACACCACCCATGCCGGACAATTGTTGCGGATGATCCAGTCTGGTGTCTTTTTCGAAGGGCGTTATACCGACAAGGTCATCCAGGTGGATTCGAGCAAGACCGGCAAGGACGAGGAAGAAATGATTGAGCGGCTGCTGCGGGTGGAACAGACCGAGGAGCCGACCGAGATCGTCATCCACGTCAACATGCTCAAAGAGGGGTGGGATGTGACCAATCTCTATACCATTGTGCCGCTTCGAGCCGCCAATGCCCGCATCCTCATTGAGCAATCCATCGGCCGGGGGCTGCGGTTGCCCTACGGCAAACGCACCGGGGTGACACCGGTGGATCGGCTCAACATTGTTGCCCATGACAAGTTTCAGGAAATCATCGATGAGGCCAATCGGCCTGATTCCGTCATCCGCATGCAGGCGGTGGTGATTGATGGTTCGGAGCTGGAGAAGAAAACTGCCACCGTGGTGTCGCAATCGCAACTGGCGACCAAGCTGGGTTTACGCCCGGCCCTGGTGACTGCGAGTACCGCAATGGCGGGACAGGAGGTTCAACCAATCTTCACCGGAGCGCAGGAGCAACAGGTGGCGAAAACCGCCTGGGAAGTGATCAAGGGGTATGAGAACAAGCCGGAGATGCTGCCATCGGTCAACCATCTGAAAGATCCGGAGATCCAAGCCGCCATTGTCAAGGCAGTGGAGGCACAACAACCAGCGCAGCTGGCCCTGGAAGGTTTCACGGTCAAGCCGGATATCGCGGCTGTCGTGGCCAAAACAGTCGAATTGGTGACCGAGCAAACCATCGATATCCCTCGTATCCTGGTGGTGCCCAAGGGCGTGGTGAAGTCCGGGTTCAAGCCCTTCACCCTCGAACTCGACAGCCTGAATTATCCGCCGGTATCCGAGGATTTATGGGTACAGTATCTCCGCACCGGAGAAGGAATGGCCGTGACTCCGGCTCGCGGCTGTAGCGAAGAGCCGCGCACGGAGAACTACATCGTCCGTTGCCTGATGGATTTCAACGATATTTCCTACGATGACCACGCAGACCTGCTTTACGATTTGGCGGGGCAGGCAGTTCGTCATTTTGAAAGCTATTTACAGCCGGACGAGGTCATTGATGTAGTGCGTTGCCATCAGCATGAAATTGCCCGCTTCATCTATGTCCAGATGCAGAAACATTACTGGGAGGAAGTCGCAGAGTATGAGGTGAAGGTGAGCAAAGGATTCACCGAATTGAAACCAAGCGCTTA
Source organism: Desulfoprunum sp. (assembly GCF_053613775.1). NCBI lineage: Bacteria > Pseudomonadati > Thermodesulfobacteriota > Desulfobulbia > Desulfobulbales > Desulfobulbaceae > Desulfoprunum > Desulfoprunum sp. Next base: position 177,073 of record NZ_JBSHXH010000006.1, on the reverse strand, counting down.
CACCTGCAAGACCAATGAGCCGCCAGCCGATTATAAGGTCTCACCTGCGGACAAAAGCAATATGTCCCGTTATCTCTTTGGCGGGTTTACGCGGTGCCTGTACCCGGTGCAGAAATTTGATTCGGATGCGGAACGCAAACTGGCCGTTATTATGGAGCGGGATGCCGTGAAATGGTTCAAACCCGCCAAGGGGCAGTTCCAGATCTTTTATCGTCACGGTGCGGATCATCTGGAATATCAACCCGATTTTGTCGCTGAAACCGAGAGCACAATCTGCATGCTGGAGCCCAAGGCGAGTAATCAGATGAATGATCCTGTGGTGCTCGCCAAGAAAGAGGTTGCCGTCAAATGGTGCGTTAATGCCACGGAATATGCGAAAAGCCATGGAGGAAAACCATGGCGTTACGTGCTGATTCCCCACGATGGTATTGCCACCAATATGACACTCAATGGGTTGGCGCAGATGTATGGAATATGAAGGAGAATGGCAGCGATTTATTTCTCTAGGGAAAACCCCCGGCTTTGCCGGGGGACCATAATAGTTTGACAGATCCTGCAAAATACTGAAGCCTCCGTCCCTGTGAACCGGTCAAAGTCACAAGAAGGAGGCTTCATGAACGACGTACAAAGCTTAAGTCACTCCAAGTGGAAATGCAAGTACCATGTAGTATGGATACCGAAATGCAGGCGGAAGATGCTTTACGGTCATCTTCGTAAAAACCTTGGGGAGGTTTTCCATGAACTTGCGCGGCAGAAGGAGAGCAAAGTCCTTGAAGGGCATTTGCAGGCCGATCATGTCCACATGCTGATATCGATACCACCAAAGTATGCTGTGGCACAGGTGATCGGGTACATGAAGGGCAAAAGCGCCATTCACATAGCCCGGACGTATCTGGGCCAGAAGAAAAACTACGTAGGCATGAATTTTTGGGCTCGAGGGTACTATGTTTCAACTGTTGGTACCGATGAAGAGGTTGTAAGCACGTATATAAAAGATCAGGAAAAAGAAGATTTTCGGGTTGAACAACTGTCGCTCTTCAAATAGGCGACCACCGAACGGTGGTCAGTTAATTTTTTGAACATACCGCTTTGAGCGGTTCACAATTATAAAGCCACCGGCTTTGCCGGTGGATACTTACTTAGAGACCACCGACCCGCCGCTGGCCTGGGGCGAGGTCAACGGTATCCTGCGGCGGACGAGATGAGGTCGGTGACAACAAAACGGCAAGGTGCGGCGGGGCGGGGCATCAACCGTAGCGCCGGCGCCGACCACCAGGTTCAGCGGTGGTTTTTCGGCCGGTCGAGATAATCGATCCCCGACGCGTGCAGTTCCTCCAGTTTGGACTCGATTCTGTCGCCCAGGGTCTTCAGCACCTTGATGCGGGCGAAATTCTTGTCGTTGGCTTCCACCAGCGTCCACGGGGCCAGATGGGTGCTGGTGCGATCGACCATGTCGCACACCGCCTGTTCGTAGAGTTCCCACTTATCGCGGTTGCGCCAATCCTCCCCGGTGATCTTGAACCGTTTGAAGCCGGTCGCCTGCCGTTCCTCGAAGCGCCGCAACTGCTCGTCCTTGGTGATGGTCAGCCAGAACTTGACCACCAGCAGGTGATGGCGGACCATCTGCGCCTCGAACTCGTTGATCTCACCGTAGGCCCGCATCCAGTCGGCCTCGGCGCAGAAGCCCTCGACCCGCTCCACCAGCACCCGGCCGTACCAGGAGCGGTCGAAGATCGTGACCCGGCCCTTGCGCGGCAGCTGTCGCCAGAACCGCCACAGATAGGGCTGGGCCCGCTCTTCCTCGGTGGGGGCGGCGATGGGGATGACCTGGTAGCTGCGGGCATCGAGGGCGCCGGTGATGCGGCGGATGCTGCCGCCCTTGCCGGCGGCGTCGTTGCCCTCGAACACCACGATCACCGACATGTACTTGAACTTGATGTCACGGGTCAGGGTGTTGAGCCGGCCCTGGTATTTCTCGAGCTTGATCTTGAAGCGGTCCTTGTCCAGCACCCGGGTCATGTCCAGGGTCTTCAACAGGTGCAGATTGTCGATGGCCGGGATCAGCGGCGGCGCCAGGATCTTGGGCGGCGGGGTTTTCGCCAGATCCAGCCGGTCGCGGATGGCCTTGAGAATGACCCGGCCCACGGTCAGATTGCGGTAGCTGGCGTCCTCGCCTTCGACGATCAGCCAGGGGGCCTCGGCGGTGCTGGTGTGGCGGATGACGTTTTCGTGGACCTCGTGGAACTTGTCATAGGCCTTGAAGTGTTTCCAGTCGCGGTCGGTGACCTGCCACCGGGTCAGGGGGTTCTTCTCCAGCTTTTTCAGCCGTTTCTCCTGCTTTTCCTTCGACAGATGGAGCCAGAACTTGATCACCAGGGCGCCCTCGTCGACCAGCATCTTTTCCAGCCGCTTGGCCCGCTCCAGGCTCTGCTCGAGATCGGCCTCCTTGGTGACGCCGCGCACCCGGTTGAGGATCGGCCAGGTATACCAGGAACCGAGGAACACACCGATCTTGCCCTTTGGCGGCAGGGCCCGCCAGAAGCGCCACATCATCGGCCGGTCGAGTTCCTCGTCCGACGGTTCGCCCATGCCGTGGGTCTGGATATGGCGCGGGTCCATCCATTCGTTGAGCAGGTTGACGGTCGCCCCGCGGCCGGCGCCGTCCAATCCGCCGATCAGGATGATTACCGGGAAACCGGCCGCTTCCGCCAGATCCAGCTGCGCCTCGAGCAGGGCCTCGCGCAGGGGCGGGACTTCCTTGTCATAGACGGACTTCTTGATCCTGTGTCCCAGTTCCGCGGATTCGAACATCGGTTTTCTCCTCATGATGGTGGCGACGGCCCCACGCCATGGTTCCGGACCTGCCGGAGGCGGCGATGGGCCTACGCGCTTCATGCCGGATTTTACACCTGATCGGCCCGGCAGGACAAGGGAGGGGGGAGAACTTTCAACGGCGGTCGATCCTGATGCAGACCAGGATCAAGAGCTGGAAGCCTGTCAACGGAGTGGGAATACCGAATTCCGGGGCGCCGTTCCGCCGGTCAGGCGGTCTTCGCCGCATCCAGCCCCAACGGCGTCAGGACCTGGGAGTTGAAGTACTCGACGATGGCATTGTCGGATTTTTCCCCGATCATGGCGGCACATTCCTCGATCCGCCGCGCCAGCTCCTGGGTTCTCAGCCAGCAGGCGTTGCGGGCCTGCTCGATAGGGAGCCAGTCTCCCTTTGCTGAAAACCGGAGCCCGGCGGGGCGGATTTCCGGGAAGAGCTTTTCCCGCAGGCTGTCGAAGAAGGTGAGGTAGAAGCCGAGGGTTGACGGCCGCTGCTGCTCGATGATGTAGGCGAGGGGACCGCTGGGGTGGGTGTCGGCCAGGATGTCCTTCACCGCCCGGCCGACCAGTTCGAGGATCGAGCCGGGGAAATGGGCGATGAGGCGCCGCAGCGACTCCGACAGGCGCTCCCCCTGCAGCAGTTCCCCGACCTCGTGGTACAGGAACAGGTCCATCTCCTGTTCGACGATGGCGTCCAGCGATTGTTTGAACAGCTCCTGATCGACTGCGCCGCCCTTCAACAGCCCATGGGATTTCAGCGCCAGCCGCAGCGACACCTTGCAGGAGGCGCGCATTTCCTGGACCTGGTCCCACAGGAAGGTGCGGAGCGCCTGTTTGCGGAGGATGATCAGCCCATCCTGGACCATGGCGAAGGGGCTGGCCATTTCCCTGGCCTGCTCGGTGCCGAGAATGACCGCCGGACAGCCCTCGATGGTCCGCTGCTGAAGTTTTTCCGCCAGAAAAAAGATGGTCTTCATCGACCGGCCGTAGCCGGCTCCATAAACCAGTGTCCCGTTGAGGGTGGCGTTGACTTCCTCCAGATCCAACGGGGCGACCCGCCTCCCCGCCACCGTCAGCGGTCGGAACGTCTCGTCGGCGATGGTCTGCCAGTAGTTTTCCTTGGTCTCGATCCAGTCGAGCAGGATGGCGGATCCCGGCTCCTCCCAGGGCTGCAGGCCCATTTCCCATTTGTACAGGTTGCGGAGCTTGAGCACCATGGTGCACAGGGAGTAGATCCCATGGTCCCGGGCATCGGAGATATCGCAGTTGTGCTGGACATCCCCGATCAGATCGGTATCGAGAACTGCTGGTGTCGTGAGAATATCTGCCATGCGGCGGCCGCTCCTTCGGTGCTGATGCGGTGGGGTGAGGGATGGTTTTCGCGGGCTTTTCCGGTGGCTGTCGCGGTGGGAGGCCCCACATCTATTGTAACCATCAATCCGGCGGAAAGAACGAGGGCGCGGATATTTCCCTCATTTTTCCACCGGACCTCCGTCCCGTTGCCATCACGGAGAGCGTCATCGATTGCATCGAAGACCTCAGGAGGCAGTACCGGCGCACTGTCCTCGCGGAAATACCTCCTGTGCCGGAGATGCCACGCCCATTGGTCGAGGCTCCATCTTCAGCCCCATCGCCCGAAAACCCGGGGGGACGGCCGGGCTATTTCTTCAACCTCTCGATTTCCTGGCACCAGAAGGCCGGGCCGGTCTTGTGCACCGATTCGCCGCGGCAGTCGACCGCCACCGTCACCGGCATGTCCTCGACCTCGAATTCGTAGATCGCCTCCATGCCGAGGTCGGCGAAGGCCACGGTCCGCGATTTCTTGATCGCCTTCGACACCAGGTAGGCCGCCCCGCCGACCGCCATCAGGTAGACCGCGCCGTGCTGTTTGATCGAGGCGATGGCGGCGTCGCCGCGCTCGGCCTTGCCGATCATCCCCAGCAGGCCGAACTGCTCGAGCATCATCGGTGTGTACTTGTCCATCCGGGTGGAGGTGGTGGGGCCGGCCGGTCCGACGACCTCGTCGCCGACCGGGTCGACCGGGCCGACATAGTAGATGAAGCGGCCGTTGAAATCGACCCCCTCCGGCAACGGCTTGCCCTCGGCGTAGAGCTGCTGGATGCGGCGGTGGGCGGCATCGCGGCCGGTGAGGATCCTGCCGCTGAGCAGCAGGGTCTCGCCGGTCTTCCAACCCGCGATGTCGGCCTTGGTCAGGCCGTCGAGCTGCACCCGGCGCACCTCGCTGCCGCCCTCGAGGGTGATCTCCGGCCAGGCGCTGATATCGGGCGGGGTGAAGACCGCGGGGCCGCTGCCGTCGAGGTGGAAGTGGATGTGGCGGGCGGCGGCGCAGTTGGGGATCATCGCCACCGGCAGCGAGGCGGCATGGGTCGGATAGTCGCGGACCTTGACGTCGACCACCGTGGTCAGGCCGCCCAGGCCCTGGGCGCCGATGCCGAGATCATTGACCGCCTGGAAGATCTCCAGCCGCAGTTCCTCGAGCTTGTTGGCCGGGCCGCGGGCGATCAGTTCGTGGATGTCGACCGGCTCCATCAGCGATTCCTTGGCCAGGACCATCGCCTTGTCGACCGTGCCGCCGATGCCGATCCCGAGGATGCCGGGCGGGCACCAGCCGGCGCCCATGGTCGGCACCGTCTTCTTGATCCATTCGACGATCGAATCGCTGGGGTTGAGCATCACCGACTTGCTCTTGTTTTCCGAGCCGCCGCCCTTGGCAGCGATCAGCACCTCGCAGCCGTTGCCGGCCACCAGCTCGGTATAGACGATCGCCGGGGTGTTGTCGCGGCTGTTGCGGCGCTCGGTGGCGGGGCCGACGACCACCGACTTGCGCAGCGGGTTGACCGGGTCGCAGTAGGCCCGCCGCACCCCTTCATCGACCATTTCCTGGATCGTCATCTCGGTGTCGAAGCGGCAGTTCATCCCGATCTTGACGAAGGCGGTGACGATGCCGGTGTCCTGGCAGACCGGCCGCCGGCCGATGGCACACATCCGGGAGTTGATCAGGATCTGGCCGATCGCGTCCTTGGCCGCCGGGTTGGCCTCCTTCTGATAGGCGGCGTACATGGCGTCGACGAAATCGAGGGGATGGTAGCAGGAGATGTACTGCAGGCTGTCGGCGATGGAATCGATGAAATCTGCCTTCTTGATGATGGTCATGTCGTGTCCTTCCTCGTGCTGGGGTTGGCGGAGCTGTTGATGGGTTGGGAGACAGGGTACATCAGCGCCCCATACTACTGCGAAATCCGGTCGCCGGTCAAGTCCCGGCTGGCGCTGAATGGTTGTCCCAGCGGTTGAAAACATGACAAAAATGCCGCCGCCGGGAAAAAGACGGCCCGGGACGTTGAACCGGGCGGGGGAATGGCGTACATAGAAAGGAACGACAACGGAGCGCCGCCGTCACCGGATAGGCGTCGGCTCCGACAATCACAACGGGAGATGCTATGAAGAGACTATTGATAATGGCGGTGCTGCTGCTGGTCGGCCTGACGGGGGCCCCGGGGCGGGCGGCGATGACGATCAAGCTCGGGGTGGTCACCAAGCCGGGCTCGGCCCAGAATATCGCCGCCGACAAGTTCAGGGAACTGGTGGAGCAGCGGTCGCAGGGGGCGATCACCGTCAAGATCTACGACTCCGCCTCGATCGGCAACGAGACCGAGATCCTGCAGCAGATCCAGATGAATACGGTGCAGATGGGGATCATCACCAGCGGCCCCTTCGACACCTTCGACCCCATCGTCCGGGTGATCGACTACCCCTTCCTGTTCAAGGACAGCGAGCAGGCCGATGCGATCCTCGACGGTCCGATCGGTCGGGAAGTCCTGGACTCGCTGGAGACCTCCGGCTTCAAGGGGCTGTGCTTTTCCGAAAACGGTTTCCGCCACCTGACCAACAGCCGCCGGCCGGTCAAGGGGCCGGAGGACGTCAAGGGCCTGAAGATCAGGGTGATGGCGTCGGCGATGCACAAAACCATCTGGCAGACCTTGGGCGCCAACCCGACGCCGATGCCGTGGCCGGTCTACACCGAACTGGAGCAGCGGGTGATCGACGGCCAGGAGAACCCGTTGTGGCTGATGGTCGAGTACAAACTGTGGGAGGTCCAGAAATACCTGACCCTGAGCCGCCATGTGTACTCGCCGCATATCGACGTCGCCTCGCTGGCCTGGTGGCGGACCCTCGACGTCGCCACCCAGGAGATGCTTGCCACGGCGATGCGCGATGCGGCCCACTACCAGCGGCAGCACAACCGCGACGGCGATGCCGAGCGGCTGCGGCTCTTGAAGGAGAAGGGCTTCGTGGTCGAGGAGCATCCCGACATCGACGGCCTGCGCCGCAAGGTGGCCGGCCTCAAGGATATGGACATCTACCGGGACCCGCGGGTCAAGGCGATGCTGCTCCGGTTGCTGGAAGCGGTGCAGGGCCGGTAGCCGGTGGAGCTGTTTGCCAGGATCAACGCCTGGATCAACCGGGGGACGGAGGCCCTGCTGGCGATCCTCGGCATCGCGATGGCGGTGGTCGTCGCCGTCCAGGTGGTCTGCCGCTACCTCTTCAACCATTCCCTGTTCTGGTCGGAGGAGGTGGCCCGCTATCTCCTGGTGTGGCTGACTTTTCTCGGGGCGGCCGCCGCCTATTACCGCCGCGCCCACCCCGGCATCGATGTCCTGTCGGCCTGGCTGGGACCGGGTTGGCGCCGGGTCAAGGCGATGGCCGTCCATCTCGTCTGTCTCGGATTTTTTGCGGTGCTGATCTGGCAGGGGGCGATCTTCAGCCACTTTGTCCGTCTGCAGATCAGCCCCGCCCTGGCCCTGCCGCTGTGGCTGGTGGTGGTGATCATCCCGGTGGCCGGCGTCATCCTCGTCTGCCACTGCCTCCTCTTCCTGTGCCGCGAGCTGCGGGAGACGGGCGATGACCGCTGAGATCCTGCTGGTGGTCCTGCTCGTCCTGTTCCTGATCGACACCCCGATCGCCGTCGCCATCGGCGCCGCCTCGGTCGCCGCCATCGCCTGCCAAGGCGATTTTCCGCTGCAGATGGTCATCCAGCGGCTGTTTTCCGGGACCGATTCCTTCCACCTGCTGGCGGTACCGCTGTTCATGTTCGCCGGGACCATCATGGAGCAAGGGGGCATCAGCCGACGGCTGATCGATTTCGCCACCGCCCTGGTCGGCTGGCTGCCCGGCGGCATGGCGGCGGTGGCGGTGGTCTCGGCGATGTTCTTCGCCGGCATCTCCGGCTCGGCGGCGGCCGATACCGCGGCGGTCGGCTCGATCCTGATCCCGGCGATGAAGAAATCCGGCTATCGCTCCGATTTCGCCGCCGCGGTCCAGGCCTCGGGCGGGTCGATCGGGATCATCATTCCGCCGTCGATCCCGATGATCGTCTTCGGTTTCCTCACCGGGGCCTCGATCGGCCGGCTGTTCACCGCCGGCGTCCTCCCCGGTCTGCTGATCGGTCTGTCGCTGATCATCGTCTCGAGCCTGATCTCCAGACGGCAGGGCTATGGGGCCCAGGCCCCCTTTTCGCCGGCCGAGGTTCTGCGGACCGGACGCCGGGCCCTGCTGGCCCTCGGCGCCCCGGTCATCATCCTCGGCGGCATCCTCTCCGGGATCTTCACCGCCACCGAATCGGCGGCGGTGGCGGTGGTCTACGGCCTCGTCGTCGGCATGGCCGTGTATCGGCGGATCGCCCCGCGCGACCTGCCGCGGTTGTTCATCACCGGGTCGATCACCGCCGCGATCGTCATGTTCATCATCGCCTGCGCCTCGGTGTTCAGCTGGATCGCCGCCATCGAGGATATCCCGGTCCGGATGGCCGCCGGCCTGCTGGCGCTGACCGACAACCGGCTCCTGCTGCTGCTGTCGGTCAACCTGGTCCTGCTGATCGCCGGCACCTTCGTCGAGACCACCGCCGCCCTGATCCTGCTGGTGCCGATGATCGTGGCGCTGCTGCCGGATCTGGGGATCGATCTGATCCACCTCGGGGTGATCGTCGTCACCAACCTGGCGATCGGCATGCTGACCCCGCCGATGGGGATCTGCCTGATCGTCTCCTCGTCGATCTCCGGCGACCGTCTGGCGGCGATCTGCCGCCGGATCGTGCCCTTTCTTCTTGTGCTGCTGGTCGATCTGGCGATCATCACCTACTGGCCGCCACTGACCATGGCGCTGGTCGGCATGCTCAGGTAGATGCGGTTCCCCTTAACCGGGGAACAGGCGTGGCTGGACAGTTCGGGGTGAGCCGATATGCAATGGGCGTTATTTGGTCTCGTAGATATCGGCGACCCGGTCCTGCAGGGCGGTGATGGTCTGGGGAACCGGCTGGGCCGCACTGAAGAGATTCCGCGCGGTGCGCTGGCAGGTCGGGCAGGCGTTGAAGGGGACGGTGAAGGCGTGGATCCGGGCCCGGGGGCTGGTGGCGGTGACCTCGGTATAGCCGGGGCAGTCGGGGCAGAGGTGATATTGACGGGTCTCGTCGACGTTGAAGCCGGTGGTGTCGTAGAAGATGCTCTTGCGTTCGCCGACCACCTTCTTCTTCAGGGCCTCCTTCTTGGTCCGGCCGCGGTTGGCGAAGACCTCGAGGGCCTTGTCGCAGACGCCGGCGATATACTGGCTCATCTCCTCCGGCTGGCGGAATCGGGCCTGGTCGTAATCGGGCTCCTTGACATGGGAATAGTCCATGCCGGCCATCGCCAGGATGATGCCGAGGTTGGTGTAGGGCAGGGCCCCCTCGATCGAATAGCCGCCCTCGAGGACGCAGATATCGGGATTGAGTCGCCGGTTGAGCCGGGCATAGCCCTGGGCGGTGAAGTTCATGTTGGTGATCGGGTCGGTGTAGTGATTGTCCTGGCCGGCCGAGTTGATGATCAACTCCGGCTTGAACTCGTCGAGGATCGGCATGACCACCCGCTCCATCACCATGTCGAAGCCGTCCTCGCCGGTATTGGGCGGCAGCGGCAGGTTGATGGTATAGCCGTCGGCGGCGGGGCCGCCCGACTCGCGGATGAAGCCGGTGCCGGGGAAGAGGGTCCGGCCGTCCTGGTGCAGCGAGATGAACAGGGTGTCGGGATCGTTATAGTAAATATCCTGGGTGCCGTCGCCATGGTGGCAGTCGGTATCGACGATCGCGACCTTTCTCACCCCGTAATGGCGGCGGATGTACTCGATCATGATCGCCTCGATATTGACGATACAGAAGCCGCGGTCGCCGAAGACCGTCTGCATCGCGTGGTGGCCGGGCGGACGGACGATGGCGAAGGCCTTCTCCGCCTCCTTGTCCATGATCGCCCGGGCGATGCGGAGGGTGGCGCCGGCGGAGATCAGGTGCGATTCGGTGAGCAGCCTGGCGGACGAGGGGGCGCAGAGATGGACCCGGTCGATATCGGCATGGGTGGCCAGTTCGGGATTGAGGAAGACGATGTTGTCGACATCCTCGAGACCTTCCTCGATCAGCTGGTCGCGGGTGTAGAGGAGGCGTTCCTCCCGCTCGGGGTGGGTCGGGCTGATGCACCAGTCGAAGGCCGGGAAGAGGATCAGGGCGGTGCGGTTCTGCGCCCGGGGCATGAAGGAATTCATCGCTGTACTCCCTTGACGGCGGCCAGGCCGGGCCTGATCTGGGCCTTGAGGTTCAGTATTTTGCCCGAGGTTTCGAAACCGCGGATGACATTCATTTCGAGCCGCTCCAGGAAATCGATCTCCGGCCTGTCGGTCATCCCCATTTCCGAGGCGATGCCGCGGATCACCTGTTCCAGTTTGGTTTCCGCCTCGGCCATGCCGAAGCGATTGGGAATGTCCTCGAGGCAGGAGATCTCGGGGATGCTGACCCGGCCGTCGGCGGTATCGGCGTAGAGCGTCGCCTGGGCGGTCAGCTGGGTCCGGGCCGCGCCGACGGCATTGGCAACCTCGTAATCGGTCGGGACGGTGCAGGGCAGGGTGAAGCAGCTTTCCAGGATCTGTTTGAGGGCGGCCGCCGGTCCGCCGATGACGATCAGCCTCTCCGGGGTGATGCGGCGGCGGTGCAGCAGGGCGGAGACGGTATAGACCGGCCGGCTGAAGACCGAATCGATCATTGCCGCCACTGCCTGGCGGACACGCTCGGCGAAGGTGGCGAGCAGGCGTCCGGCCGTTTCCTCCGGGTCCCATCCGGTACCAAGGCTGTTCATCGCGGCGACGGCCTTTTCCGCTGATCCGACCGCCAGCAGGCCAAGCACGACCATGGCGTCCGTCGGTGTCGGCGTTGTTCCGCCCTGGGCCATCGGCGGGCCGTTGCGTCTGGGGCCGATGTGGAACTCCCGGTCGGCAAACCCGACGGCACTGTCGCCGCCGAGGCCGACGCTGATCGTATTGAGGGCCCGGATGAGGGTCGGTCGGCCGGCGATGTTGATGCCGTAAGGTTCCAGCAGCGGTACGCCGTCGACCAGCAGCGAGATGTCGGTCGTGGTGCCGCCGATATCGAGGAGGATCGAGTCACTCGGCTGGCCGGCCAGGGCGAGGCAGCCCATGACGCTGGCCGATGGTCCGGAGTGCACGCTCTCGCAGGGAAATTCGATGGCCCGGGCGAAGGGGATGGTGCCGCCGTCGGCCTTGAGGATATGACAGGGGCAGTCGATGCCGAGATGGGCCAGACCCTGCTCGATTGCTTCCTTGAAGCGGTGGAACTGTTGGGTCAGCGAGGCGTTGAGCCAGGTGGAGTACACCCTCCGGGGGAAGTTGGGCAGTCCGGAGATCTGGTGACCCATGCAGATATGGGAAAATCGGGAGCCGAGGCGGTCGGCGATGAATCGTTCGTGGATACTGTTGCGGTAGGAAAATTTGGTGACGATGCCGACCGAGTCGATACCGGCCTGCCGCATCGCCGCTGCCGCCTCGTCGATCAGTCGGGTGTCGGGGTCGCGGATGATATGACCGCGGTGATCGATGACGCCGTCAAGGAACCAGGTCGGGCCATTCTGGGCGAGGAAGTCCGGATTGATGCCGGGGCCGGCCTGGATCAGCATGCCGATCGGCTCGAGGTTGCCGGTGACGATGGCGTTGGTGGCGAGCGTGCTGCTGAGGTGAATCCTCTCCAATTGCCGGCGGTCTTCCGGGATCAGGTCCCTGAGCAGGGCGATGACCGTCTCGCTCAGATGGTCCTGGTCGACGATGACCTTGTGCTTGGCCACCAGTCTGGTGCCTTCGAGAAGCACGCCGTCGGCATGGGTTCCACCGACATCTATGCCGATAATCATCGCCGCTCCTGTCTGTCAAAGGGAAGAGGGTACTGCTTACCGTGCTGCTGTCCTGTTTATCTTATCCCCCGGCCTCGATTTGTCACCGAAAATATCGTGCGGGTGATGAAAAAGCCGGGAGTCCCGAAGGACCTCGCCGACGCCTCGGGCCACGGCTATTTTTGTAAGGTGTGCATGCTGTGCCGACACAGCATGAAGGCGATCAGGAAGGAGACGGCCACCGCGCCGACGGCCCAGGCCGAAAGGATCAGGGCATCGGTCGGGGGCAGGATGGCGGTCCGCATCCACCTTCTGGCCAGGCGGTAGACGGGATAGGTCATGGGGCCGAGCAGCGCCAGCTGGTAGAGAATGGCGCACAACAGGTAGAGCATTGCCCCCGGACCCATCGCCGACACCCGGTTCTCCGATTTGAAGTCGACGAACCAGATACCGAAGCCGAGCGCCATGGCGACCGTGGTCCAGGTGATCAGCAGGGAGAGAAAGAGGGACACCAGCCACATCGGTCCGGTGATTTCCAGCAGATGGTTCGACACGGTGACCAGCAGCACGGTGAGACAGGTGAAGGGCAGCAGGTAGAAGAGATACTTGTACAGCAGGTAGCGGCCGAGGGCCAGCGGCGCGCTGCCGATCAGGTAGAAGGCGCCGCGCTCGGCGCTGAGCGACGGGTAGACGAAGCGGGCCGCCAGCGAGGCGGCGATGAACCCGACCAGGGCAATATTGGCGAAGGCGATCATCCGGGCCAGGTATTCGGTCGGGATCGGCGAGCGATCGAGCGGCAGCACCTTGAAATTATAGAGATAGACGACGATCAGGGCCCCGACCATGAACAGCTGCGACCACTCGCTGGTGTCGCGGAGAAAATACTTCAGTTCCTTGCGCCAGATCCAGGCCCAGGTCGAGTGCAGGCGCGTGGCGGCCCGGAACCGCACATGACCGCCGAACGATTCCTGTGACCGGGTGAATCCGGCGAAAAACCAGCGGCGCATCGCCAGTTCACCGGCGAAGAACAGCACCATGGGGGTGGTCAGCAGCAGGCCGGCCAGCAGCCAGTCGACCCGGCCGTCGAGCAGATAGGTGCTGAGCAGGGCGGAGGACCAGCCGGCCGGCAGCCACGGTCCGGCCGGGGTGGAGATGGCGGAGAAATACTCGATGAATTGGCCGTAGCGCTCGGGGTCGACCAGGTCCTCGGGCCGCATCAGGCGGAAGATGAGGTAGAGCAGGATACCGAACAGCAGCGACAGGTAGAGGACGATGTCCTTGGTGCGCCGGGCCGGGAAAAAATAGACGAGCACGACCGTGGCGAGCATCGCCGTGGCCGTGGCGATGCAGGCGGTGGCCGGGACGGCGACCAGCAGCAGAGGCCAGAACAGCCAGCCGGCATCGAAGACCCGGGCAAAGGCGCCGAAGACCGGCACGGAGAAGATCAGCACCATCCATGAGGTGTCGACGGTGATGGTCAGGTAGCGCATCAGGTAGACTTCCCCTTCGGCGACCGGGGCGGCGAGGATGATCTCGTTGTCGCTCGACAGGTACAGGGTGGAGACCGAGGTCACCATCGCCGAGAAGATCAGCATGGCGAAGACGGTGATCCACACCATCTGGAAGATCTTCAGGCTGAGGATGACTCCCAACTCGTTCTGGCCGTGGAAGTAGGTCAACACCCGCAGCGTCACCAGGTGGAGGATGACGCCGACAACGATGCCGAGACCGAGGATCGACAGGGCCCGCAGGCCGATCCGGCCGCCGGGGAAGAAACGATGGCGGCCGCCGCGCAGCCAGGGCTGGAAGAGACGAGATGTCATTGATATAGTGAAAAAAATGAACCCATTCCCGAAGCAGTAAGAAAAAATGCGGAACAATTTTGACAACCAAGGAGCAGTCTATGGAACTTCAATTTGTGACAATTCCTTAGTTTATTACCAGACCCGCACGGGCAAAGCTCGTGGCCTTGGGGAGTATGTTTTCTTGCGAGAAGACGTATGAAATCTATCACATTCATGTCCTCTATTTGGCCTAACATGTCTTTGTAGAATTCGAGAATACCCGGTTCAAAGTGACTCCGTTCGCCCCAAGGGGGGGGCTGGCCAAATGCTTCATAGCATGCTTGCCAGATAAGGAATGGAGCTACCAAATCTTTCAGGAAATCAGCAGTTGTTGATCCTACCGGCCATCGCATTCCGATATCGGCGTATATGCCGAGGCAGGCTTGCCCGTACGTCAATATGTGCCTGTCAAGGTCATCTATCGGAAGGCGAGGGTCGTTACAGAAAAGCATTGGTGGAGATTTTGGGTAAGTAGTGCCTGAATGATAACCGTAAAAGAACCGAAAAAACAAGCTGATACCAACGATACCCACAAGCGAAGAAAATGAGCGCGGGGAGCACGGCGGATGCCGATTGATAATGTAACATGCTGATTGTTATGGTATATTCTTTTCAGGCTAAATAATTCAGCAGGGCTCTGACCGGCTCAAATGTCAGCAAGAACAAAATCTTCGTCGGGTGAAAAATTCATGCGTAGAGTAATCGAACCACAAATGAAGTTGGGTGAACTGGCAATCGCCGACATAAAGCTGGACCCAAAATCACGCGACGATATTCCGCAAATCCTCCGCGGACTCCAGCATATATACACCACGCCTGAACTGCGCGGAGCGGTATTTGCCATTTTGGCAGAGGTTTTGCCTGTGCATCAAATCGAGGGAAAAAACCGTCAAGGCCGATCCCAACAACGGTCGTCCCGGCATGACCCGGTGGCAGATACTGGTGCTGGGGGTACTCGGATTGGGGCTCAATGCCGATTATGATCGTATCCTGGAGTTGGCCAACGAACATAAGACCCTCCGGAAAATGCTTGGTCACAGTGATTGGGCGGCAGAGAAGCTGTATGATCTGCAGACCCTGAAAGATAATCTGCGGCTGTTTACTCCTCCAAAGAAGAAAGCAAACAGCAGCGAAAAGAGCAGGAGATGAAAGAGGCCCATCGTGTCTACCTGGACCTGGCAGAGGGGTATCTGACACGAGCCGACCAAACTCGCCAGCAGGTCACCCCGCACGATCCTCTCTCCGTGGTCCGGCTCAGCGTATTGAATGACTTCATGCGGCATGCCCGTCGGCAGATCGACCAGATTGACCGGCGGGTGCTCCAGGGCGAACGTATTGCTCACGATGAGAAGGTGTTTTCCCTGTTCGAGCCGCATACCGAATGGATCAGCGAAGGGAAGGCCGGAGTTCCGGTGGAATTGGGCCTGCGGGTGTGTATTATGGAAGACCAAGACCGCTTCATTCTGCACCATCGAGTGATGGTAAAGAGCACCGAAACGGTGTGCTCCTGTCAAGAAGCTCAAATCTCATATATCAGTGGATATTGGACAACATGGTAGAGGTCTCAGGAAAGCTTCTCTTACAGATTTCCAACTTGATCTTATCCCGCAGCTCAGCAGGACTCCTGACTCCTGCTGAGTCCAAATGCAACAAGTTTAGCACTCGCTCCACTTTACGAGAAGTATTTCTTATGAATCAGGAGTCCTGAACGAATGTATAGGGAGTAATCAGCCCAAGACTTCTCTTGTAAACGCTTTGGCTTTTGCCACGTCTTCTTCTTTTGGACTTCCTGTCATCTGTTTAACCATATCCCCCATGCCTCGTCGGACAAGTTGAGCTTTTTCTGCACCGCGTCGTGCAAAGATTTGGTCAGAGCTCCTTGGCAGTCAAAACAGCCTTTATATTCAATTTTCTTTTTCTCACATGCTGTTTGAATAGGTTCTGTAAATTGATCCATGTAAGGTGGACCCCTGAGTCAAGACAAATATCGACTGAGTTTAAGCTGTACATTCGACTTCATTCGCAGCTGCGCGGCGCTGCCCCGGTGTTGTCTCTGCTTGAGTTGGTGCCGTTGCGGTGGAGGATTGCCCTGTGGAGCGTAGCGGAACAGGGCAATCCTCCACCGCGCGTGGAAATTTATCCACAATCTCCGCCCCGCCCCCTCTTGCGGTTCGATACACGACATCGGGCGTCTGGTGGCCCAGCGACTGGTGCGGCCGCTCGCCGTTGTAGAAGGCGAAGTACTCTGCCAGGCCGATCGTCAACTCGCTCATCGAGGCATAGCCCTTCAAATACACATCCTCATGCTTGACGTTGCGCCAGAGCCGCTCGACAAAGATGTTGTCGAACGCTCGTCCGCGTCCATCCATGCTGATGACGACGTCCTCCCTCTTCAGCACGCTGGTGAAGGCAATGCCGGTAAACTGCGAGCCTTGATCGCTGTTGAAGATTGCGGGCCTGCCGTGGCAGCGCAAGGCTTCCTCCAGGCAATCGACACAGAACACCGCATCCATGCTGTTGCTGATCCGCCAGCTCAGCACCCGGCGCGAGTACCAGTCGATGATCGCCACCAGGTAGGCAAAGCCACGCGCCAGCCGGATGTGGGTGATGTCGGTACCCCAGACCTGATCGGGCCTGATAACAGGAACGCCGCGCAGCAGGTAGGGATAGATCTTGTGCTCAGGGTGCGGCCGGCTGGTGTTCGGACCAGGCGCCATGCCGGCCAGCCCCATCTGCCGCATCAACCCTTGCACCCGTTTGCGGTTGACCGTGTGGCCTGCAACCTTGAGAAAGACCACCATCTTGCGGCTGCCGTAGAACGGATGACGGGTGTACTCCTCGTCGATCAGGCGACTGAGCAGGAGATTGCTTTCATCCACCGGCCCGGGCTTTTGCCGGGCGTAGATCGTGGCGCGGGATACCCCTGCCAGAACGCATTGCCGGACCACCGAGACCGCGTCTCTCCGGTCAATCCAGGTTTGCCGTGTCACGGCAGGTTGAATCCCGATTTTTTTTTAAGCCAGTCGAGCTCCATCTTCAGCTTGCCAATCTCGCTGTACAACCGTTCCGGCTCCTTGTGGGCGGCAATTGGTTTAAGGCCTCGTTTGCCTTCAAACAGCGTTTTGGCCTGCTCCTGAATTTCCTTCTTCCACTGCCCAATCGTTCACGACTCACAGGCATCATCAAAACCCAGTTTATGAATGAGAACGAAACCCGGTTGTTTATCGAGCATCGCCTAAAAAACGCCGATGCCTCTCCAGTGCTTTTTGACAAAGATGCCGTAGAAATCATTGCCGCCTTCACCAGGGGTAACCGACGTACCCTCATGAATACCGCAACAATGGCTCTTGAAGAAGCATACTATCTCGAAGAAAAAACCATCTCCGCCAGTACGTTCTACAACTCGGAATGGTTCAACGAATCCGAGTGAAACGGAGGCGGACGCGAGGGGACTCCGCCGCCAAGGGATAACTCGGTGCGGTAGACTGCTGTCTACACACAACAACCGGTTGGAGTGATCCGACCGGCTGTCTTGTTTGGATATTGGCTGGCAAGGTTTCTTGAGATAATTACTGGATTTGTTTGTGAGAATCTACACAGTGACCACCGCGCATCGTCGATTATATGAAATCGATGTTATAGAAAGGGTTGATATGATCTTTATCGGCAACTGCCGGCTTGGCAAAGACGACATCCTTCACGCCATATGTCTCGACAATCATCTTGGTGGTCTTGCGCCGCTGCTCCTTGTCGCTTTTGAGCAATCCCTCAAGGTTGCCAAGAGTGATAATACCGTCGTTGTATTCTATCGTCGCATGCGGCGCGTAATTGACAATATGGGCATGGATGTTGGCAAGGAGAGCACGATTCTTCAATTTATTTAATGATTCCTTGGAAGTATCGAACCGACCCGTCTGCACCAGCGCATGAAGTGTATTGACGACATCGTCGACGGTCAAGGTGTCGATCCGAAGAACCGCGTCGTAGAGGTTGCAATCCCAGGTGTCATGGCCATAAAGAGCGAGCCCCCACCGGCGTCTTTCATCATCGTCTTTTCTCAGCATATATCGAGCCTCTTCCTCGGAAGCATTCTCCCGCTTCATCTCTTCTTTAACCCGATCCTCCATATTGGCAAGAATCCTTACTTTCATGACATGGGAAATACCCTGGAGAAAGAAATGTCCGGCCAATCCGTGATAAACGATGTTGTCATTGACCATGTGATTAAAAAAAGCCGAACGTAAATAACTGATATATCGAATTTTTCCGTGCTTGAATCTTTCTAGTACGGAGGGTGCGTCATGGAGAGCCTTCACAAGCTTGATCTCGGGAATAGAAAATTCCTCACACGCCTCAAGCAGGATATCCCGCGAAACACATTCGTACCCAAGGCGGCCGGCCAGGCTTTCCGCAACTTCCTTGCCTCTGCTGTACGACCCTCTGGAAATGGTAATAATAGCCATGTTACTCTCCTTCATTTCAATGAATAAAAATTGTCTGCCGACAACCGGCAAGCGGTCAGAATAGTCCTGCCACATGTGGATGTACATGTATTTTAATAAAATATGCACCTTACGTTATAACGAAACGACCTTTTCCTGCTACAGGAACAATACTCCGCTATCTGGACCAAGCCTCTTACAAAATGAACTACGTGCCATAAAACTTTATGAACAAATCAGCTGATCCTTGGATTGCCGGCTGAAAAAAATATTGCGGTACTCATCCGGGAGGTGCTCGATGTGGGCCGACTGTTATCGTTAAACTCAAGCCAATAACACCTCAATTCCCGCTCTATTTTTCGAAACAGAGTGTTTCTAGGTTACTGCGAAGTGTCATAACCTCGACCTTGGGGGAAAACACCAGATGTTCATTGGGCAAAAGATATAGGTATATGTACATACCTCACCGTTTACCTCAGGTTCCGATCGCCGGCGTCCTGCCGCAGGGCGGCGATGATGCCCTGCAGCTCGTAGGCTCCGGTCAGCTCGAGAAACACATCCTCGAGATTTTTTGCCCCGGCGGCCGCCTGCGCCCGCAGGTCCGCGATGGTGCCGGTGGTGGTGAGGCGGCCGTGCTGGATGATGCCGATCCGGTCGCACAGTTCCTCGGCGATCTCCATCGAGTGGGTGGAGAGAAAGATCGCCGTCCCCCGGGCGGCCAGCGACTTGAACAGTTCCTTGACGATCCGGGCGCTCTTGGGGTCGAGCCCGACCATCGGTTCGTCGACGACGATGAGCGGCTGGTCGAGCATGAAGATCGAGGTCATGATCAGCTTCTGGCGCATGCCGTGGGAATAGCCCTCGATCAGGTGGTGGCGCCAGTCGCCGAGGTCGAACAGTTCGAGGAACCGGCCGGCCTCCGCCAGGACCTTGTCGGGGGAATGGTCAAGGTAAAGGCTGGCGATGAAGCGCAGGTATTCGTCGCCGGTCAGCTTTTCGTAGAGGAAGGGGCGATCGGGGATATAGCCGGTGCGCCGTTTGCCCTCGAGCGGGGCGCGGGCGAGATCATGGCCGCAGATGGTCACCGTGCCGGCCGATGGCTGCAGCAGGCCGGCCAGCATCTTGATGGTGGTGGTCTTGCCGGCGCCGTTGGGGCCGAGGAAGCCGTAGATTTCGCCGGCCGCAACCGCCAGGCTGATATCGTCGACGGCGGTGAAGCTGCCGAAGTTTTTGCTGAGTTGATGAAGGTGGAGCACGGTGGCAGTCATGGCTGATCCGGTGATTGATGGGCCTTCGTCGCCGGGGAGTGAGCGGCGGCGGGCGGCAGTGGTTCGATTGACAGTTGACCGAGCAGGGCGCCGATGCGCATCTGGTCTCCGAACTCGCCCTCGACGAACTTGATGTGGCCGAGATCGGCCGGCAGCTGGTTGATGGTGGTGTCGACCGAGATCCATTGCCCGTCGATGCCGACCTCGTTCCAGGCGTGGTAGTAGAAGGCGTCGTTGAGGAACATCACCCCGCTGGCGATGCGGCAGGGGATGCCGGCGGTGCGGGCCAGGGCGGCGAACAGCACGGCATGTTCGTTGCAGTCGCCGATGCGGCTGTCGAGGATCGTCAGGGCATCGGGCAGGCCGAGCACCGGCCGTTTTTCCAAATTGGCGTGGACCCAGGCGGCGATCGCCCTGAGCTTCTCGACCGGCGAGGTGCTGCCGGCGGTGATCCGGCCTGCCAGCTCCGTCAGCTTCGGGTGCCCGGTCTGCACCATCCGGCTGGCGGCCAGATCGGCGGGGTCGGCGGTGCCGCCGGAAGCTCCGCCCGGGGCGGGCGGCAGCGACTCGCGGGTGACCGTCAGGATCCCATCGGCATACTGCTGTCTCCCGGAATGAAGGTCAAACGCCCCGCCGTCGGGGAAATGGAGGCGGTAGCGGATCTGCTCCAGGCCGTCGAGCGGCGGCATGACGCCGTTCAATCGGGCCGCCACCGCCGCCAACAGGTCCGGGATCTCGTCGCTGTCAGCCAGGGCCTTGAATTTCGGTTCCTTGAGGAAGACGAAGCCGGCCGGCGATTCTTCCTTCTGGACGTCGCCGCGGTCGTCGAGCCAGGAACTGATCCGGGCCCCGGCGACAGTCTCGATGAAATGGTGGAGATTCTGCACCCGGCCGTGGATCAGCACCTTGTCCCGGCCCCGGTACTCGATCACCGAGTCCTTGGCGGTAAGCGACAGCGGGTCGAACCAGGGGATGCGGACCTTCTCCCCCACCGTGATGCCCGGTTGCAGCAGATAGTCGCGGCGCGAGGTGGAGAGCATCGGCGGTGCCGGCAGGTCGATCCGCTCCCTGATCGTCGTGCTGCCGGTGGCAAGGGTGAAGCTGACGCTGTTGCCGGAGGACCTGCCGTCGGCCTGCATCCGGTAGAACGGGGAGCGGAAGGAAAAGACGAAGTCCTGCAGTCGGCTGTCGGCGGTGATGACCGCCTCGAGGTGGAGGTTGACCGGATGCTTGCCGCCGGCGACGTTGAGCACCATCCCGGCCTTCTGGTCCAGGGTGATGCGGCCATCGTCGCGGGGCTCGAAGGTGGTGGCGACGTAGCCGATCTTCCGGTTGTGAAAATAGATCGATTGGTATTCTTCCCGCGCGGCCTGGGCGATGGCCGATGATTCCTCCGGATTGATGGTGGTGATGAAGAAATCGCGTTGCATCAGCAGACCGAAGAGGAAGAGCCAGACGAGGAAGATGATGGTTTTGATGAGTGGGGCCGGGGTCCGGAACGCAATCTGTTTCATTCTGCCACTATAGCAATTCGGTCGCCGGTTGTGAATGGCTTATGGCGAGGATAACGGCGGCGGGGGCCGTCCGGAGGCGGCGGTGGCCGAGGGGAATTCGTCGGCCGGTGATACCCGGTTACAGTGAGGCATCCCTTGGCGACCAGTGGGAGGACAGGATGTCGTCGGCAGGAGCGAGTTCGTGGTGGCGCCCGGACCGGCGGATCACAGGCGAACGCCGTGGAGATGCGGATTCGCCTTTCCCTCCGGCGAATTCCGGTATACAGCTTATGGACTTGCCGCCATCAGGTGTCGCTGCCGTGGTTCCTCCGGAGGTGCGTGCGCTGCAATTCCGCCGGATGATGGTTGAACAACAGCCCGCCGCCGTGCCCGTTCTCGGTCGGCGCAACCGGCGGTTGAATCGATAGTGTGTCTTTCAAGGGAAATGTCTGCCATGTTCGTCACCCTCAAACCGCTGGTCCTGGCCTCCACTTCGCCGCGGCGTCGGGCCTATTTCGAGGATCTCGGGCTCGATTTCACGGTGTGTCCCGCCGACATCGATGAACAGCTCAGGACCGATGAGGACCCTGATCATCTGGTCCTGCGGCTGGCCCGGGAGAAGGCCCTGGCGGTCCGCCATCTTTTCCCCGCAAGCTGGATAGTCGCCGCCGATACCGTTGTCTGTGCCGGCGACGAGATCCTGGGCAAGCCGCGGGACCCCGACGAGGCGGTCTCGATGCTGATGACCCTTGCCGGTCGTGAGCACACGGTGCGAACCGGGTTCTGCGTCACCTGTGCGACTGAAGGAGTTCTGGTGCGGCGGTCGGTGATCTCCTCGGTCTGGTTTTCAGACTTCGACGAGGACGTGGCGCGGGCCTATGCGGCAACCGGGGAACCGCTCGACAAGGCCGGTGCCTATGGCATCCAGGGGAAAGGGGCCTTGCTCGTCGAGCGGATCTCGGGGTCGTATTCGAACATCGTCGGCCTGCCGCTCTGCGAGGTCCTTCGGGAACTGCTGCACAACAAGGTTGTGGCCCCGCTGAGTCGGGACGGGTGATTGCCTGTCCCGCCGGGTGATCGATGTTGCGGGCTTCCCAATGAAAATAACTGCTTGCATTGCTTGACTTTCACGATTTTGCTGTGTAATCAGTTGAAGTGCATATTCCCAGATTGATTGTGGAAAATCGAGGTGATCGCCCATGCGGCATGGAGTTGACAATGAATCGTGCTGCCGGATTTCTCCCCGGGATGAGCATTCCGGGACTGCACCGATCCGCAACCGTTCTGTTCCGGAATGGGGGCCGGCAACAGGAAGTGTTCAAAGCCAATTGGCTGTCGACGTGGCGGCAAATGTCGGCAGCATTCTTTCTCAGGAACCGGAACCATGAAAGAGACTGAAAAGCTGCGTGATGCGCTCGAGACCCTGAAGGCCTTCAACAACGCCATTATGACGGTTCGCCTGTATCCGCCTCAGGCCCCCCAGGTCACCAACGCGGTTGAACGCGGATACAAGGCCCTGAAGCAGTTCGTCCGCCGCTATGGCGACCTTGTCATCAGCCTGCAGGAAAAAAAGCCGATGCTCTGTGGCGAACCTGTCCCCGACCCGGCGCTGCAGGCAATCACCAATCTGGTCGTCTACCGCCACCTCGAGGTCCTCGGGGTCGATTTCCTGGCCTTGAAATCAAAAATCGACCGCCATGCCTTCAGCCAGATCCTCTCCATGTTCACCTCGAGCGTCGAAAAGATCAAGAGGGAGGGCGGCGGGCGTGAATTTGCCCGCACCCTCAAACTGGACGGATATTTCCTCGACGAGTACCAGTTTGTCGAGGAGACCGGAGAGGAAGAGGCGGACATGGCCTTGATATCCTCCACCCGGCAGGATTTTATCGATTGTCTCCTGGGGAGGGGACAGGGTTGGCTGGTCACCGATGAACTGAGAACCGAACTGCGGAAACCGGAGCAGGCGGCATCGGCAGTGGCTGCCGCGGTCGCCACGCTCATCCTTGATCTCCGGCAGCACAGGAAGTTTACCGTTGATTCGGCATTCGCGAAGATGCTGATCCATGCCGGAGCCCTGATCGAGAAAACCAATGAACAGGCGACGGCCGTTCAGGCGGCCGATCTGCTCTGCAACGGGCTGGACGACTCGTCTCTGGCGCTGCTCCTGGCCCAGTCGTTTCCGCAGGGATTCGGGGCTCTGCTCTTCAATACCCTGGTCGGCAGGATCGAGACCGAACTCTTCGGCAAGGTCATCGACCATCTGCGGAAGCAGGAATCGATCCTGCGCCGGGCAGAAGGCAAGGACCCGGCCGGGAGAGAGTTGGTCGCGGCAACCCTGGCAAGGCTGCTCGATAGCGGCAAGGGGCGGCACTTTCTCGGGCTCGAGAAGGCGAGGAAGATCATGGAAGCCGGTGAGCGGGACCGGCAGGCAAAACGGATCAGCACCGGTCTGCAGACGGTGCTCCAGGGAAACCTCGGCGGCCTGCACAACGATGAACTGGTCATGGGCATTGCCCCCGCCATCCAGCAGTGGATCGCGGAGGGAAAGGATGAACAGGCCGGCGTCCTGCTCACCCTCCTGAACAGGCAGTACCGGGAGGGAGACGAGGTGATGCGGGCCAGGTTGATCCGGAGCATCGCCGTCATCGGCGAGAATCTCATTGCCGGGAAACGCTGGGACCTGCTGGCAAAAACCATCGAACCGATGCTGCTGTGGTTGCGTAATTCGGACACGGCCGATTTCGTGTACGAAAAAATCGCCGGTCATCTGTACGCCTTCATGGACCAGGCCTGGAAAAGGGGGAATATCGCCGCCGGTGACAAAATTCTCGAGACCTTCTTCCAGATTCGCACTGGAATCATAGAGAAAAATCCTGCAGTGCAGGTTCTCGTCAGCCGGATTCAGGACCGGGAAATCGATCGCTCGGCCCTGCCCGGGCGCCTGCAGGAATACCTGAACGACCCGGTCAATGAAGAACGCGGACGCCGGTTGAGCATGCAGGGAGCGGTGGTCGTCCGCTTTCTGGTCGATGCCCTGCTGCATAGCGAAAACACCGACGACCGGCTCAGGATCTTCAATCTCCTGACCTATAGCGGCAAGATACTGCTTCCGTTCCTGCGTGAGCTTCTTCCGGAGCCGATGCCCTGGCACGGCAAGCGCAACCTGATCAAACTGCTGGCCGGAATCGGTGAAGAACAGGATGTCGATCTTGTCACCCCCTATCTTTTCCATGAGGATCTGCGGGTTCAGCGCGAGGCCTTTGATTGTCTGTACCGGATCAGCGGCGACCGGAAAAAGGAGGTGCTGCTGCGGGTGGCCGCGGAGGCGGGCGAACTCCTGCGGTCCGATGCCGTCAAGGCCCTGATCTTTTTCAACGACGAGGATGTGGCGACGGTCCTCGGCGAACTTCTCGGCGATCATGAACATTTTTCAGCCAATATCCGGGATGCGCTCCTGATCGATGTGTGCAAGGTCCTCGGCCACTGTCCCTATCCGCCGGCGGTCACGGCCTTGCAGAATTTTCTGCAGCTGAAGGGTAAACGGGCCGGCAAGAAGATCGGTCCGGTAGTCTGGGTGGCGGCTGAAGAGGCCAGGGCGCAGATCGAGGCGGCTCAACGGGAAGAGGAAAAACGTCAGCTGAGACAGGCGCGGCTCAAGATGCAGGAGGCCTGGCAGGGAGGGCAGGGTGCCGACAGTTTCCTGTCGGGATCAAACGACATCACCGGTCTGCCGGAAGAACAGGCGGCACGGACGGTTCTCGCCCAGGGTAAGAAAGAGACGGCGCGGAGGATGATTCTCGACCTCGTCTCCCGGACCGCCCGGATGGGCAGTTTCGATCAGGCGGAACGGTTGCGCGAGTGGCTGATCGACATCGATCCGACGGCCCTGGGCGACATGGTCAAGGCGGCGGAGATCATCGAGGAGGAAAAAAAGGCCTCCATCGACAGAGGGCATCTCGATGTCTGGAAACATCTCTACCGGATACTGACGCCCGAGGAATACAGTACCCTCTATCACTGTCTTGAGCATCGGCGGTATGAGCACGACGAGCCCATCGTCCGCCAGGGAACGCACCAGACCTCACTGTTTTTCATCAACTCCGGCCAGGTGAAGGTTTTTTTCCGCGACGGCGACAACGAAATCGAGATCAAGACCATGATCAGCGGCGAGATCCTCGGGGCCGGCGTATTCTTCGATGCCTCGGTCTGGACCGTCTCGGCAGCCAGTGTCGGTCCAACCGATATCTCCATCCTGACCTTGAGAGATCTGTTGCGCTGGCATGAGGAATATCCGGCGCTGAAATCGAAATTGAACGAATTTTGTCATAAATTCGAGGATATTGATCGATTTTTCCGGCTTTCCGAGAAAGACCGCCGCAAGGATCAGCGTACCAGTGTCTCCGGCCGGGTCAGCATCGATTTCCTGGATCGGATGGGGAAAAGCACTGGCCAGAAAGTCAAGGGCGAACTGTTCGACATCTCCGCCGGCGGCGTTTCCTTCTTCCTGCGACTCTCGCGGAAGGAACTGCCCCGATCGCTTATTGGAACCAGCGTCAGAATCCTTTTGCCTGGAAGGGAGATCGGTGACGCTGTCGCCTCCTGCCAGGGTGTGATCCTGGCGGTGAAGGGGTATCGCCTTCTCGAAAATGAGTATTCGGTACACGTCAAATGCGACGAGCCGATATCCGCCGAGCAGATGCAACGGTTCGTTCTGCTCTCCCGGGACGGCGAAGGGGCAAGGCGTCCGGCATTTTCCTGAGGGATGAGATCATCATGGCCGATGTATCCCGGCATTTGCCGATCGTGACGGCAATATCTTGAAGCTATGGCTCATTCTGCCGACCTGACGACAGAGTTCTATCTTCGGCATCTGCCGGCAGGGCGGATGGAGAAGACCACTCTGGTCGCGGAATGCCCGTTTTGCCGGGACCGGGGCTTCGATCCTGCCGGTCGGCTGGTGGTATTCCTCAACCAGGATGGACCCTTCCATGGCTATTTCCGCTGTCAGAACCGCTGCGTGCCGGGTGGATTCCCGCTCTGGTTCGCCCGTCTCGCGGCCCTCGACCTGTCGGAAGCACCGGGGTTTGATCCGGAGCGGGAATATTTCCACCAGCGCGCCGAATTCCCGGTCGTCAATATCAATACCGAGATCATGCAGTACCATGACCGCCTGACCGATGACCTGATCCAAGAATTCTCGGCCGCCGGGATCGGTCGCCAGGTGCTGGACGAACTGCAGATCGGCTATAACGGTCGCTATATCGTCTATCCGTACTTCCAGACCGACGGCAATGGTTATACCGCCCGTTGCGTATTCCCTGACCGACCGCAGGACTATTTCTGGCACGGCGACGAGCAGCTGGCCGCTGAAGAATTCCAGATCTTCAATATCCGGGATCTTTTGTGCTGCGAGAATGGCGCCCTCTTTCTCTGTGAGGGGGAAAACAATCTCCTGCCGCTGAAGCAACTCGGTTTTCCCGGCCTCGCCGTGCCGTACAGTCCGGTTCTCGAGAGCATCGATCCGGAAATCTTCGCCCATGTCCGCACCCTGTTCATCGTCATGGTGAATTCGGGCGAATCCGAGACGGCGGCCAGGGCCCTGGCCGCTCGTATCGGCTACAAGGTGCGCCTGCTGCAATGGCCGGCCGGACTACCACGCGGTTACAGCGTCTGGCAGATGGCCCGCGACCGCGGCGGCGGTTTCAGGGATGCGATCGCGGCGATGATCCAGTCGGCGAAGACCTTTTCCCCTTTCCCCGCCCCCCGGTTCGAACATGAACGCTTTCTCCGGCGGTTGACGGCCGAGCAGGGGACTGCCTATGCGGCAATGCAGTCGGGATTTTCCCGGCTGGATGCGGCCATCGGCGGTATCCACGGCATCAATGTCATCGGCGGCGCCCCCAAGGTCGGCAAGTCGATGTTCATGATCCAGATCGCCACCGAGATGGCGCTGCGGGGCATTCCGGTGCTCTACTATGATTTCGAGAACGGACGGCAGAAGATCTACCAGCGGACGCTCATCCGCCTGAGCCGGATGGACGTCTCGACGATGCGCCGGCAGGAGTGGACCGAGACCGAGCGGCAGCGGTACGACGACGCCTGTCGCCGGGTACGTCGGATGATGACGGCCTTTCGGGTGGTCAATGACCGCAAGCTGACCCCTGAACTGATGCGACGGCATATCGATTTTCTCCGCCACGAGACATCCAGGGAATACGCGGTGGTGGTCATCGACAGTCTGCACAAGCTGCCGTTCAAGGACCTGAGCGAGCGCCGGACCGGGATCGACGCCTGGCTGCGTCAGCTCGAGGCCATTCGTGACGAACTGCAGGTTTCCTTTCTGGTCATTTCCGAGCTCACCCGCGGCGGGGACGGTTCGTACCGGGAGGAACCGCACCTCGGGGTCTTCAAGGGATCGGGCGATATCGAGTACAGCGCCGACAACGCGATGGTGCTGTACCCCGGCGACGAGCACCAGGATCCCGCGGCGGCAAGGGGAAGGAGCAACACCCTGTGGCTGGTGGCCAGCCGCGAGCACAGCCCGGGGCCGGTCGCCTCCTATGCCCTCGATTACCCGTATTGGGGATTCGTCGAAGAAGGGGGGCGTATTGTCTGACATTGCCTGCCGCCGGCTTCCCGACTGTTGCCGAAAACCTCCAATGACCGGTCATTGCCGTGCTATCCCGGATACTTCGACTGTCGCGGGCGGCGAGTCTTTTCAATTGACCACGACAATAAAATAGAAGAGAATGATCCTGTGCAGTACTACGGAGATTGGCCTTCATACGAACTGTAGATGGAGACTCAAATGAACAAGACACGAATCTCGTTGTTGCTGCTGGCTGTGTGCGGCGTGTTTTTCGCCACTGCCGCCGGAGCCGCCGACTGTAGCGGCGGCTGGAAGGTGTTGCCGGGTTACCAACCTGGATCAGGAGGGGTTTGTGCCGCAATGGGGCTGAACACCAACGCGGGGGTCTGCCTGCCCGGGCAGCGCTATGAAACCCTCTGCGACGACGCCTCGGGCGGGAGATACCGGACCTGCCAGGGGGCGCGTCAGTGCTATGACGACCGGCGCCGGGGTGACGACGACTACCGCCGGGGTGACCGCGGCAGACGCCGTGGTGGTGATGACGGCTGCCGTGGCTGGGACTACAGCTACGATCAGCCTTGTCCTCCCGGTTACATCAACCGAGACTGTCGGGGCGGCTGCGAGCCGTATTGATCGTTCGGCCCCTCTCCGCTGAAGTCGGGTCGGATATATTCCCCGGCCGGCGACCTCACCTTCAACCCGTCTGCTGATCAGACCGCAGGCGGGTTCTGTGTTTGTTCCTTTCCCGCTTTACCCGTTTTCCGCAAGGTTGTACCGCCATCGCTGCAGCGCGGCGACGGCGATTTCCGCCCGCAGCCGCCCCCGCAGCCGCTTCGGGGGCTTTTTCTCCCAGGCCGGGAACAGGCCGAAATTGACGTTTGACGGCTGAAAATGTTTCGGGTCGCCGGTGGTCAGGTGGCGGATCAAGGCGCCGAGGGCGGTCTCCGGCGGCGGCGGCACGATCGTTGTCCCGGCTGCCAGACACGCCGCGTTGATGCCGGCCACAAGACCCATGGCGGCGGATTCGACGTAGCCTTCGACCCCGGAAAGCTGGCCGGCAAACAGCAGGTCCGGCCGGGCCTTGAGCTGCAGGGTCGGCTGCAGCAGCAGCGGGGCGCAGATGAAGGTGTTGCGGTGGATCGAACCCAGACGGGCGAACTCGGCCCGCTCCATGCCGGGGATGAGGCGGAAGATCCGCTGCTGTTCCCTATAGGTCAGCTTGGTCTGGAATCCGACCATGTTGCAGGTCGTGCCTTCCCGGTTCTCCTGGCGCAACTGGACGACGGCATAGGGCTCACGTCCCGTCCGCGGGTCGGCCAGACCGACCGGTTTCATCGGTCCGAAGCGCAGGGTATCCTCGCCCCGGGAACACAGCACCTCGATCGGCAGGCAGCCCTCGAAGTATTTCGGTTCCTCGAACGGCCGCAACGGCACATACTCCGCCCGGGCCAGTTCATCGATGAAGCGCCGGTACTGGTCGCGGTCCATCGGGCAGTTGAAGTAATCACCGGGACCGTCGTCATAGCGCGATTTCCGGTAGACGACACCAAGATCGAGGCTGTCGGCAATGACAATCGGGGCGATGGCATCGTAGAAGGAGAGCCGTTCTTCCCCGGTGACTGCGGCGATCGCCGAGCTCAGCGCCTCGGAGGTGAGCGGGCCGGTGGCCACGATCGTCGGCCCCTGCTCCGGGGACGGCAATTCCTCGACCTCCCGGCGGCGCACAGTGACCAACGGGTGCCGTTCCATCGTCTCGGTGATATAGCGGGCGAAATGCTCGCGGTCGACCGCCAGCGCCCTGCCGGCAGGGACCTCGGTGGCGGCGGCGGCCCGCATGATCAGTGAGTCGAGCAGGCGCATCTCCTGCTTCAGCAGGCCGACGGCCGATTCGATATCGCTGGCCCGCAGGGAGTTGCTGCAGACCAGTTCCGCCAGCAGCGGGGAGTTGTGGGCCGGGCTGAAGCGCTGCGGCTTCATTTCGTACAGGGTGACGCGGCAGCCGCGGGTGGCGGCCTGCCAGGCAGCCTCGCAACCGGCGAGACCGCCGCCGATGATCGTGATGGGGCCTTGGTTGGTCATGATGCTGTCGCCCTCAGGTGCACATGGGGAAGGGAAGATTGATTCAGGAAACGAAGCTGCGGCTGGCAGGGTCGGGATCAACGGTATTCGATCTGGACCGGCACCTTCCGTCGGCCCCAGTAGAGCGCATCCCGATGGGAATCAAAGTAGAGATCGATGCGGTCCGGCCCCTTGATGGCGCCGCCGCGATCCTCGACCCGGCCCCAGCCATATCCCGGCACATACATCCTGGTGCCGAACGGATAATGGCGGGTATCGGCGGCGATGGTGCCATCCGCCGGCAGCAGGTACCAGGGGAAGAGGATGGTACGGACCGGGATCATCCACGGCCGTTGCAGGCTGTCCATCGAAAAGAGCCCTTCTTCGGGTTCTTCAGGCCAGGTGCCGCTGGCGGTCCTGCCGCTGTACGGTCTGCCGGCGGCGGCGCCGCGGCTGACGTATTTGTTCCAGAAATCGAGATAGAGCCAGCCGGCGCTGCCGCGCTCCCAACTGCAGCAGGCACCGCAGCCGCAGTAGGCGGTGGTCTCCATCATCCGTCCGACCCGGGTCGTGGCGCAGCCGCCGAGCAGCAGGGAAGACGAGACGAGGAGCAGGAGGGCGAGGGGAGCGACCATCCTGCGACCGGCCGCCCATCCCCGGCTACCGACATTTATGCCCGGTGAAACCATTTTCGTATCTCCATTCTGCCGATGGTCTTCCACACCGGCCGCCCGTGGGGGCAGTGGCTGAAGAGGTCGGCCCGGGCCATCCGGTCGAGCAGGGCCTCGATCTCCCTGGTCGAGAGTCTTGCCCCGGCCTTGACGGCCGCCCGGCAGGCCATCGTGGCGAGAATCCGATCGATCCGGTTCTCCCGCTCGCCCTGGCCGCTCTCGCTGCCGAACTGTTCGAGCATATCGAGCAGCAGTTCCTGCGGCGGGCATTGCCCGGCCAGCGCCGGCACCCCGGAGATGACATAGGCGTTGCCGCCGAAGTGCCGGAGGGCGAAGCCCATCCGCTGCAGTTCAATGAGATGCTGGTCGACCAGGCGGGCCTGGAACAGCGACAACTCGGTCGTCAGCGGGAAGAGCAGGCTCTGGCTGGCGATCCGGTCGCCGGTGTACTGGCGGCGCAGGTCTTCAAAGAGCAGGCGCTCGTGGGCGGCGTGCTGGTCGATCAGTACCAGTCCCTCGTCATTCCGGCAGAGGATATAGAGGTCGTCGAGCTGACCGATGACCTGCAACCCATGATGCTGCCGTTCCGGGACGGCGAGGGTGGCCTGGCGTGGCAACCGGGCGTCGGCATCCGGAGCGGTTGCCGGTTCAGGTTCAGCGGCGGCGACCCCTCGCCCTGCGGCGTTGGCCGGCCGATATGGTTCGACAGCTGGCACCTGACGGTCTGCATGGAGGGCGCCCGACGCGGCGCGAGGCGTTCCCCGGGGAGGATCATCTTCATCCGGCGGGATGGGGACGCTGGAGGGGCTATCCGGAACGGGCCGGGTGTCGAGTGGGATCGGAGAGGTCTGGCGGGTCCGGCTCGGGCCGAAGATCCGCCCCTGGACCGTTTTCTGGTAATCGCCCATCGCCCCGGCGACCGCCTCACTGATGAGGAGATGGATATCGCGGCTGTTGCGGAACCGGACTTCGTGCTTGGCCGGGTGGACGTTGACATCGACCTCGGTGGCCGGGATGATGAGGTGAATGAGCCCGGCCGGATTCCTGCCCTTCATCAGAAAACCGCGCAGACCCTCGATGACGGCATGGGTCATCATCCGGTCCCGGACCGCCCGGCCGTTGACGAACAACCGCAGTCGGGCGGCGGCCGGCAGGGTGGCCTCCGGCAGGGCGAGGTAGCCGAAGACCCGTTGCGGCGGGGTCGTGGCGTCGGGATCGCCGATCGGCAGCAACGGCGCGGCGGTGGGCATCAGCCGGACCAGTCGCTGCTGCAGGGACAGGGTCCGGTCGAGATGCAGGATCTCCCGGCCGTCGATCCTCAGCACGATGGTGACCCCGGGCGAGCCGAGGGCGTAGTTCTTCACCACTTCCTCGACATGGGCCTGCTCGGTGCGGACGGTGCGCAGGAACTTGCGGCGGGCCGGGGTATTGCCGAACAGGTGGGCCACCTCGAACCGGGTGCCCTGGGCCGCCCCGATCTCGTGGATCTTGACCAGCTTGCCGTAGGCGACGACGGCCTCGGTGCCGAGATCCGAACCGACGGGCCGCGAGGTGATGGTCAGCCGCGCCACCGAACCGATCGAGGGGATCGCCTCGCCGCGGAAGCCGAGGGTGGCGATGGCGGCCAGATCCCGGTCCTCCCTGATCTTCGAGGTCCCGTGACGTTCGAGGCAGAGCAGGACGTCATCCTCGTCCATGCCCTCGCCGTTGTCGATGACCCTGATCAGCCGGATGCCGCCGCCCTCGATCTCGATTTCGATCCGGGTGGCGCCGGCATCCAAACTGTTTTCAACGAGTTCCTTGACCACCGAGGCCGGCCGTTCAATGACCTCGCCGGCGGCAATCTGGTTCGCCAGGTGTTCGGGAAGAATATGGATTTTGGCCATGCGGGGATTGCTTTCCTGTTGCGTCGAGGGTGGTACGTGTTACATTGGAACGAAGCGATAGAACCATCAAGCAAGGAATTCTACCATCACTCTCCTGTCAGTGTCACCCGAAAAACCCAGTACGGAAGAACCTCGATCGCCCTCCCCCCGCAGGCGGAGCGCAACCACCTGCCATGCGCGCCACATTTTCGTGGTTCTCACGGTTGTCACCCTGATCCTCACCGCCGTCTTCGGGTCGCTGCTCGTCACCCTCATCGCGCTGCGCATCCCCGACCTGAGCTCCGTCGCCCACTATCAACCGCCCCAGGCCAGTCTGATCTATGACCGCCACGGTAATATGATCGCCAGGGTGTTTGAGGAAAACCGGACGGTTATCCCGCTGTCGGCGATGCCGGAGCTGCTGCTGAAGGCCTTTATCGCCGCTGAGGACAACCGTTTCTTCGAACATCCGGGTCTCGATTTCGTGTCGGTGGTCAGGGCGGCCGTGGTCAATCTCCGGCGGGGAGAGAGGGGGCAGGGCGGGTCGACGATCACCCAGCAGGTCGCCCGATCGCTGCTGCTGACCCCGGAAAAGACCTATGTGCGCAAATTCAAGGAGGCCATCCTCGCCTGGCGGATCGACACCCGGTTGTCGAAAGAGGAGATCCTCTACATCTATCTCAACCAGATCTATCTCGGCGCCGGGGCCTTCGGCGTCGAGGTCGCCTCCCAGGCCTATTTCCGCAAACGGGCGGCGGACCTGTCGCTGGCCGAGATGGCCGTCCTGGCCGGCCTTCCCCAGGCCCCGAGCCGCTATACCCCCCTGGGCTTTCCCAAACGGGCGGTGGCGCGGCAGCTCTATGTGCTCAACCGGATGGCCGCCGCCGGCTATATCACGGCGGAGCAGGCGCGCGAGGCCTACACGAGCCGGATCACCTATCATAATCCGGTAGCGGCCGAGCATCTCGACGAGAATGGGTACTTTATCGAAGCGGTCAAGAAGAAGGTGGCACAGCAGGTGAAGATGCCGCTGACCCGCGCCGGCCTGCGCATTTACACCACCCTCGATCCCGGGATGCAGCACGAGGCGACGGTGGCGGTACAGAACGGCGCCCGCGAGATCCATGCGCGGCTGGTGAAGGAGAGCGGGGCGAAAACGCCGCCGCCGCAGGCGGCGCTGGCGAGCATCGAGATCTCGTCGGCGAAGGTCAGGGCCCTGGTGGGGGGGACGGACTTCCTCGCCTCACCCTTCGACCGGGCCACCCAGGCGAAACGGCAGGCCGGCTCGTCGTTCAAGCCGCTGGTCTATGCGACGGCCCTGGCAATAGGCTGGGAACCGGGATCGTATATCGATGACAGCCCCTTCTCGCTCACCGGAGCCAACGGGGTGCGCTGGCAACCGAAGAATTACGGCGGTAAATACCATGGGTCGGTCACCCTGGCCGAGGCCCTGGCCCACTCGTACAACAGCGCCGCGGTCCGGCTGCTCCAGGCGGTGGGGGCCAGGAGGGTGCACGATCTGGCGCGAGCGGCCGGGATCACCTCCTATCTGCCGCCGGACCTGTCGCTGGCCCTGGGCTCAGCCGATCTCACCCTGCTCGAGTTGACCGCCGCCTACATGCCTTTCGCCCGCCAGGGACGGTTTGCGCCGCCCTCCCTCATCGAACGGATCGAGATGCCCGACGGCACGGTGCTGCCGGGAGACGGCGGCGATATCCGGCAGGTGCTGGAGGTCGCCAACGCCTACAAGATGCGGAAGATGCTGGAAGGGGTGGTCCGGAGCGGTACCGGTCGCCGGGTGGCGGTCCTGGGCGGCTCGATCGGCGGCAAGACCGGGACCTCGAACGACAACCGCGACACCTGGTTCATCGGCTTCAACGACACAATGCTGACCGGGGTCTGGGTCGGCTACGATCACAACCACAGCCTCGGCGCCGACGAGACCGGCGGCCGCACGGCGGCGCCGATCTGGCTGGCGTACACCCGGTCGCTGCCTCAGTCGTTCTGGTAATGGCCGAGGCCGGCGACCGGTAGGTCGGCGGTACGTCAGTCGACATGGAGGATGACGGCATAGCAGCTGAAGATCGCCCAGACCCGGTCGCCCTCCTGCAGGCCGAGCGGCTCGCTGCTGCCGCTGCCGACGATGGCGCAGAGTTCGGTCCCGTCCTCGAGGCGCAGGCTGATCTCAGAGTTGATCGTGCCGGTGCCGATCCGTTCGATCCGGCCGCAGAACCGGTTCTCCGCCGTACAGCGCGGTTCCTGGTCGCCCCGGGCGAGGACGACCCATGGGGCCTTGACCTCGGCCCTGACCAAGCGGCCGATCGCCAGATCGAGTTTCTCCAGACTGCCATGGGTGATGATCGACTGGACGATCATGCCGCTGACCGTGGTGATCTCGACCAGTGCCTGGATGTCACCCTTGCGGATGGAGCTGATCTTGCCGAAAAAGGCGTTGCAGGCGCTGGTCTTGCGCGAGAATTCGCGTTCGACGTGGTACCGGGTTGCCTGCTGCAGCTCCTCCTCGGAAAAGGAGATGTAGGTGCTGGTCAGGGTGGGGGTTGAGTGGCCGAGGAAGGCTTGGACCGCCGGCAGCGGCATTCTGTCGAGCAGCAGCTCGACCGCCCGGGCCTTGCGGATCATTTCCGGTCCCCCCTGGCGGGGAGGGAGGCCTATGGCCCTGGTCCGTTCGTAGAATTTTCGGCGGACAAAGCCGGGGTCGATGGCCAGCGACTGGTTGAGCGCCTCGCGAAACGGGGGATCGGCCAGCAGCGCGGATATCGTCTCGGACAGGGCCTCGGGGATCCGGACCTCGCGACTGGTTGCCTTTTCCCCTTTATCGCCACTGAAGAAGCGGATGATATGCCGGGTCGGGTCGAAGTCGTTGTAGGGATTGAGATTCAGGACCTCGTTGAGCTTGGCTCCGGTGTAACGGATGAGCAGGAAAATAAGATAGATACGCTCCCGGGAGAGTCGCACTTCGCGGCGCGAAGAGGTCTCGAACCAGGTGCGGAATGATCCCTCGAGCCGCTCCAGTTGGAGGGTGTCGAGGCAGGTTCGGTCATGATCCTGAATGGATGAATCTGTCGCGGCCATAGAACGGGGAAACCGTCATTGTGTTGGTCTGAGCGGGCAGGGGGGATGAGCGATTTGAGGCCGATCCGCCGGGACATCAGTCTACCCTTCCTCTACCATAACCAGGGGGAATCTACAAATACAGATGATTGCCTGGTTCCAAGGCGTCACCCTGTGTATCCCGCTCGTCTTTCCCGTTGACGGTGGTTATGTTCATGAGAGGGCGAAATTGACGGCTCGCAAAC
This sequence comes from Desulfoprunum sp., assembly GCF_053613775.1. NCBI lineage: Bacteria > Pseudomonadati > Thermodesulfobacteriota > Desulfobulbia > Desulfobulbales > Desulfobulbaceae > Desulfoprunum > Desulfoprunum sp. Next base: position 141,482 of record NZ_JBSHXH010000006.1, on the reverse strand, counting down.
TCTCCGGGGAGAAGCACCCCCGGCTCCGCCCAGCCGGCGGCGATCCCGTCGGCTCGAAACGTTCCCATGCACCAAGGAGGCATCATGCATCCCGATAATGATCAGCAGGAGATACACTGCCGAACCATATCTTCACCGATCGGCGAACTGGCCTTCCATGCCGACGCCGAGCATCTTTACGCCATCGACAGCATCAAGGGCGATCGCAGGATAGACCCGGGGCGGCAGGGTCGGAACCAGATCCTGGTCGAGGCCGAGCGCCAGTTCCGGGCCTATTTCGCCGGCCGGCTGCGGGTCTTTGACCTGCCGCTGCGACCGGTCGGTACCGAATTCCAACTGGCGGTGTGGCAGGCCATGCGGGGCATTGCCTATGGCGCGGTGCTGACCTACGGCGAACTGGCCGCCCTGGTCGGCGGCCGCAACAAGGCTCGGGCGGTGGGCCAGGCGGCCAACCGCAACCCGCTGATGATCGTCATTCCCTGTCATCGGGTGATCGGCAGTGACGGGCGACTGGTGGGGTTTGGCGCCGGGGTCGACAAGAAGGATCTGCTGCTCCGGCATGAACGGGGCGAAGAGGTGTGGCCGCAGCGTCCTGCTGCCGGGTCGTACCGATAGCGCCTGCTGCCGGCGGAAGGCATGGCGGCGGCGATGGGTGCGGTACTGCCGCTGCCTGGACCAAAAAAAACCCGGGATCAGACGAAAGTCCGAACCCGGGACGTTTCTTGGCACACCAGGCGGTGCCGGATCTAGAAGGCGTTCATGGTCCAGATGCCGCAGGGGCAGGTGTCGGCACAGAAGCCGCAGGCGATGCATTTGCTGTCGTCCGAGACGTACTCGTAGCTTTTTTCGCCCGCCGCCGGGTACTTGCCGACGGTGGAGGTGATCTCCCGCCGGCTGATGGCCCCGGTCGGGCAGATGGTCTCGCACAGATGGCAGTCCCGGCACGAGGCGCAGGACAGGCAGCGATCGGCCTGGGCGGTTTCGGTCGGGAGCGAGTCCCCCGGAAAATAGTGGGTGATCGTCAGCGCCTGCTGCGGGATCACCTGCTTGGTGAAGGGGCGCCATTCCTCCCCCTTGATCTGGGCGATGATATACTCGGCAGCGGTCTTGCCGGCGCCGAGGGCGTTGGTCGCCAGGCCGGGCTTCTCGACATCGCCGACCGCCAGGACGCGGACGTTGGAGGTGACGTGGGCCTTGTCGGTGGTGATCCAGGCCGCGCCGCCGACGGAGACGGTCTCGATCGTCTCGGGCAGGAAGGGCAGGGCCGGGACATCACCGATCGAGATGATGACCGTCTGGGCCGGGATGATCTCGCCGGATGCCGTGACAAGCCCTTCGGCCGTCACTTCCTTCGTCACCACCGGCCAGCGGAAAACGGCGCCGTGTGCCTCGGCCGCCTCCTTTTCCTTGCCGAAGGCCAGTGGTTTCTGGATGTCGACCAGGGTGACCTTTTCCGCTCCCAGCCGGTAGGCCTCGCAGGCGACATCGCAGCCGACGTTGCCGGCGCCGATGATCACCACTTCGCGCCCGACGGCCGGCGGCGCATCGCTCTTGGCCTGTTTCAGGAAATCGAGGGCGGCGATCACCCGCTCATGGCCGGGGAACGGGATGCGCCTGGGCTCGTGGGTGCCGACGGCGATGACCACGTAATCGTACTCCTCCTGCAGTCGGGCGAAGCTGTTCCGATCGAGGTCGAAATTGCAGGTGACGGTGATGTTCGGCATCGCCAGGAACCGCTTGATTTCGACATCCCAGATCGCCTGCGACAACCTCTCCCAGGGGATGACCTGGGCCAGCTTGCCGCCGATCCGGCTGTCCTTCTCGAAAATGTGGGCCTCCACCCCGGCCAGGGCCAGTTGCCAGGCGACATTCATCCCGGCGGGACCGCCGCCGATAACGGCCACCTTCCGGCCGAGGGATTCGGCCGGCTTGGGGGCGGGGAAATTGCCGACGGCCCGGCCGAGGACCTGGATCTCGATCGGCCCGTCCACCTGGCGCCGGGAACAGTTCTCCATGCACAGGTTGGGACAGACGGCGCCGCAGACCGAGGCCGGCAGGGGGGTGTAGCGCAGCAGCATCTCGTACGCCTCGTCGATTTTGCCTTCCCGGATCAGGCGGAGGCGGTCGATCGTCGGAATGTGGATCGGACAGTAGAAGGTGCACGGGGCCGCGGCCTCGCTGTTGGCCCAGTAGGGTTTCTTGCGCCGCAGGTCGCCGGTGACGATCGTCTCGATAGCGCTGCGATCGAGTCCCGGGGCGAGATCGCGCAGGGGATCGCCGCCGCCGAAGGCCTTGTTCCAGTGCTGATTGCGGAATTCCGCCATCGGCATCGGGCCTGAGAACATCAGGGCCCGTTCCTGGGGGGTGACGGTGGCGAGGATCCGCCATTCGTCGCGTTTGGTGAGGGTCGAAAAGAGATTGGCGCTCCCGATTTTACCGAGGAAAATCGGCATGTTTTCGACCAGCCATTGCCATTGCTCGTCGTTCGGGCGGTCGAGCCGGGCGTTGGTCCTGGGGAATGAGTCGTCGATGGGGCCCCGGAAGTAGATGAGACCGCCGACCATCCCGACGCAGGGGCGATAGCCGAGGATATTGTCGGGATTCTTCGGGTTGACGCCGCAGACGACGGCGACACCGCCGCAGTTGAATTCGGCGAAGGAGTCGCCGGTCGAACCGAGGACCCAGAGCTCCGGCTTGTCGTATTCCGGGTTCCACTTGGTCATGGTCAGGCCGCGGGACCCGATCGAACCGCCGATATAGACTTTGCCGTTGGCCATGGCGTTGCAGGCGCCGTTGGTGGCATCGCCGAGGATGGTGATCTCGGCGCCGATATTGAGGTAGCCGACATCGTCGGAGGTCGGCCCCTTGCAGAGGATGGTGGTGCCCGGCATGCCCATGCAGCCGAGGCGCTGCCCGGATGGGCCGCTGACCTGGAGATGGAGGCCGCCCTCGCGCTGCAGCCTGATGCCGATATTGTGCTGCCCGTAGGATTCGAGAAGGAGGGCCGGGGACTTCGCCGCCGCCGCGCGCACCATCCGTTCGAATTCCATCGACCTGATCCGGTGACCCTGATCGTCAAGACCTTTCACTACCGTTGTTGTCACTGCAGACTCCTTATTTCAGCGACGGCAGATCCCCGCCGGCGAATGGCATGATGGTATGTCCGGTGTATATCAGCAGACATAGTTGATTCTCAAGTGATCGGCAGCGGCCTTGTCGGCGATGCCGATGGCGTCCGACATTCCGACCGGAAGGCTCTGGGAGCGGCCGAGCGGCGCCATGATCTTCTTGACCTCCGTCCTGATCGACATGAAGATGTCGGCGACCCGTTCGGCGACCAGGTCGGGATCGAGCCGGCGGTAGAGTTTGGGGTTCTGGCTGGTGATGCCTTTCGGACAGATGCCGAGATTGCAGACGTTGCAGCGGCCCTTTTCGTTGCCGAGGCAGCCGGCGGCGGCCTGCATGATATACTTGCCGATATGGACCCCGGAGGCCCCGAGCATGATCAGGGCCATCCCGTTCTGGGCAACGTTGCCGTTCTTGCCGATACCGCCGGCGGCAAATATCGGGATCTCGTTCTGTCGGCCCTGGGCCACCAGGTCGAGGTAGCATTCCCGGATGCAGGAGGCGACCGGATTGCCGGTCGCATCCATCGAGATGTTGTAGGCGGCGCCGGTGCCGCCGTCGATGCCGTCGATCAGCAGGCCGGCGGCGTAGGGGTTGCGCACCAGGTTGTTGAGCACGGCCTTGGCCGAGGTCGAGGCCGAGATCTTGGGGTAGACCGGGACCTTGTGGCCGAAGGCGGTCGACATGGTCTGGACCATCTTCATCACGCTCTCCTCGATCGAGTAGAGGGTCTGGTGCACCGGCGGCGAGGGCAGGTCGACGCTCTCGGGGACGCCGCGCAGGCGGGCGATGAGCTTCGATACCTTGTGCCACATCAAAAGACCGCCGTCACCGGGCTTGGCCCCCTGGCCGTACTTGATCTCGATCGCCGCCGGATCGCACTGCATCTCGGGGATGGCCCTGATGATCTCGTCCCAGCCGAAATAGCCGGAGGCGATCTGGAGGATGATGTACTTGAGGTATGGGCTCCGCAGGACCCAGGGCGGACAGCCGCCCTCGCCGGTGCACATGACGACCGGGATGCCGAGGACCTCGTTGCAGTAGGCGACGCCCTGCAGCAGACCCAGCCACATGTTCGGCGACAGGGCGCCGAAGGACATCGAGCCGATGACGAAGGGGAAGATCTCGCGGGTCGGCGGGATCCACCCGCCGTGCTGGATCCGATCGAGGAATTCCTCGGGGGTCAGGATCCGGCCCAGGGTAGTGTTGATGTTGAATTCATGACGGCCGGCATCGAGGGCCGGGTCGGTCAGCATCGAGATGCGGTTGAAGACGATGCGGTCGAGCAGGTTCGGGCCGCTGACATTGCGCCGCCCGCCCCGCTTCTGGGGCTCACCCTTCTGGTTGTGGAAGAAGAGGGTGCGGTGCTCGTTGGTGTTGGGCACCGGCATGATCGCCTCGTTGGGGCAGACCATCGCGCACATGCCGCAGCCGATGCAGGCGTTGGCGATCGACGTCTCCTGGCGGATACCGGTAAAGGTGCGGTATTCGCTGCCCCTCTTGGTGCTCAGGATGTCGAGCCGGGGCATCCGCTGGCGCATGTAGGCGAGGCGGATGGCATCCTTGGGACAGACCGAGGTGCAGTTGCCGCAGAGGGTGCAACGATCCTCGCGATGCTCGATGATCCAGGGAAAATCGGTGGGGGTCAGGCTGCCTGGGGCAACGGATACGGATCGTGTTGAGACCATATGGTGAGTTCCTTTCTATCGGGTGGAATAATGACGGTATGTTCGCGCATCGGCTGGAAATCAAGGGAACGGTCGCGATCCGGGATCATGGCGTCGACGCCGCACATCTCGCTGGCGATGGCCCACTCGCCCGCCTTGCCGCCGACGGTGGCCGGACGCATTTTCTTCTGGTCCATGACCAGCAGGCAGGTCTCGTCGGGGAGGGTGCCGATGACGGCATTCGGTCCGTCGATGATCAGGCGTCGGCAGACATTGCGGAGTCCGGCCAGGAATTCGCCCTGCGGGTGGGCTGCCAGTTCCTTTGAACTGAGCGGGGTGATGATGTGCTTGTAGGCCTGCAGCGGCAGCTTGAGCTGGTTGAGCGTATAGTGGAGGATGTGGGTGAAGACCTCGGAATCGCTCTGGTAGCCGAGATATCCCGGGTAATCACGACCAAGCAGCCAGTCCTTGATCGGCACGAAGGCGGTATTCTCGCCGTTGGTCATCGTCGAGATGCCCTGGAGGAAGAAGGGGTGGCAGGCATAGAGGTTGATGCCGTAGTTGGTGTTCTGCCGTCCCTGCGCCATACAGACCCTGGCCTTGATCTGGCCGTCGTGGAGACACAGCGAATCGCCGATCTTGATCGGCCAGCCGACCTCCTTGATGATGGTGACGTCCGGCCAGAACGAAAACACGGTCAGGTCGCCGCCATGCATCTCGCCGTCCTTTCTCAAGGCCAGGCGGGCGCGCATCAGCTCGTCGTCCTTTTCCTGCTGCGTCTTGTCGGTGAATCTGTCGGGCATGCGGTAGGCGCGGACGAAATAGCGGTAGCGGTCCCTCGACTCGACCAGGTCCCAGCGCATATGGAACTTGTGGTCGTATTTCAACTCGTAGCCGCGTTCCTCCATGAAATCGTCGAGACGGCGCCAGGCCTTGTCGCTGTGGGCGATGCCGGAGAGGATGGGAAACTTGTGGTTGTACCGGAAATCCTCAAATTCCATGCCCCGCAGCAGCAGGCCGAGGCCGGAACCGTCGTACCCCTCCTGCATGGCCTCCATGGCGGTGAGGACCGTATACGGTGAAAACGGTTCGTTTGCGGTTTTCAGGGCTAAACGACACATGTCCTACTCCTGATGGGTGAAAATGATAGTGCCCGAAGGCGAAGGTGAGAGCACGACAGAGGGATACATTGCGGAAATGTGTACCGTGTCGGACAATAATGTAAATTCTGGAGTCAAATTCTTACATTTATAGCAGGGATATATGGTTGTCAAGAAGAATATCGTATATCGATAAATGGCGTTTTATCAAAAGCTTACAATGATTGAATGCGGATGATCATGCGACTCGGGTGACCGGTTGTTGTGGCACCGGTTCGATCGGGGGTACTACAGGGCAGAAAAGCGCACTGGACGATACGATATACGGTCACGGAAAGAATACCCGACGAGGGGAGAACAGCGGGATTGGACTTACCGCACGCGAGGAGCTGCAGCGGGGGGACCGCTGCAGCCGCTGTTGACGGGACTTATTTGACGACCTTGCCGAAGTTTTTGACCTGGTCGATGGTCTGCTTGACCTCGGTCGCCTCCTTGACGCCGGGGATGCCGTTCATCAGTTCCTTGCCCTCGCCTTCGACGTCACGAATACCTTTCTTGAAGGAGGTTATCGCCTTGCCGAGACCGGCGCCGATCTCAGGCAGCTTCTTGCCGCCGAAGATCAGGAAGGCGATGACGAGAATGACGATCAATTCTGGTGTGCCGAGTCCGAACATGGTGTTACTCCGTAGTTAAATGGAAATCAGGTTGCCGTCGAGCTGTCATTCTTGTCATCATCGATTTTTTTCGGCTCTTCTTCTTTTTTGGTCGCATCCTTGAAGTTTTTTATTCCTTTACCGATTCCCGATCCGATTTCAGGCAGTTTGCCGGCACCAAAGATGATGACGACAATCACCAGGATGACAATCAGTTCCGGCATTCCAAGTCCAAACATAAAAACCTCATTGACAGAGCGGTGGTATTCTAACCGGTTGCGACACCAAATTTCAGTGACGTACAAGCTAGAAATGTAGAGCAGTCCGAGGAGAAAGTCAAGGTTGTCATCGCCGGCCCGGGGTCGGGTGGAGCTGGGCCGCTATCTCCCGCATCGCCGCCAGGACCTCGTGTTCATCGATGGTCAGCAGTTGGCGGTTCCGCATGACGATCCGGCCGTTGATCACCGAGTGGACGACATCGCCGCCTCTGGCGGCATATACCAGGTGCGAGGGCACATTGTAGAGCGGGATGAGGTGCGGCTGGTCGAGGTCGATGACGATGACGTCGGCCTTCCTGCCGACGGTCAGCGACCCGATTTGCCGCTCCACGCCGAGGGCAGTGGCGCCGCCGAGGGTCGCCGCCGCGAGGGTGGTCTCGGCGTTCATCGCCGTCGGGTCCATCCGGTCGACCTTGTGGACCTTGGCGACGCAGTTCATCTCGCCGAACATGTCGATGTTGTTGTTGCTGGCGCTGCCGTCGGTGCCCAGCGACACGGTGATGCCCCGTTCGAGCAGCCGGACGACGGGGGCGATTCCCGATGCCAGTTTCAGGTTCGATTCGACGCAGTGGCTCACTTTCACCTTCCGTTCGGCGAGCAGGCTGATATCGTCTTCGTCGAGGACTACGCAGTGGGCCGCAAGGGTGGTGTCACCGAGCAGGCCAAGCCGGTCGAGGTGCCGTGTCGGGGTGGCGCCGTAGCGGTCCCTGCAGGTGGCCACCTCGGAGGCGTTTTCCGACAGGTGGATATGGAGGAGGGCATTCTCCCGGCGGGCGATTTCGGCCAGGCGCCGGAGCAGGTCCGGTGAGCAGGTGTAGACGCTGTGCGGCATCACCGCCACTCTCACCAGCGGGTGCTGGCGATAACGGCAGAACATCTCTTCGACATAGGTGAATCCCGCCTCCACCGGTCCGTAGGACGGGGAGGGAAAATCAAAGAGGACCTCGCCGACCCAGGCCCGCAGGCCGGACTGTTCGGCCGCCCGGGCGACATCCTTGGCGAACAGGTACATGTCGCAGAAGCTGGTGGTCCCGGACTTGATCATCTCGGCCAGGGACAGCAGGGTCGAGTGGTAGACGATTTCCGGGGTCAGGCGCTGTTCGAGGGGAAAGATATATTCCTGAAGCCAGGTCATCAGCGGCAGGTCGTCGGCGATGCCGCGGAAACAGCTCATCGCCGCATGGGTGTGGGTGTTGATCAGCCCCGGCATGACCAGGCCGTGGGCGGTATGGAGCCGCTGGGCCCGGGGATGGGCCTTCTCGAGGTCGGCCGTGGGGCCGAGGGCGATGATGGTGTCGCCGGCAACGGCGATGCCGTGGTCTTCGAGCAGCTCCGACTGGCGGGCGCCGGGCAGGAGGTGCGATCCGGTGATGAGGAGGTCGGCCTGGGGCGTCATGTTCGAATGGAGGGGATGATCAGCACGATGAAGCTTCCCCTGCCAGCACAGCCCCGATCAGGGTGGCGATCTGCGGGCCGATCCGGCCGGCGCACTCGAGGATATCGTCGAGCAGGATCGGGTGGAAGTTGTCGGGATCGTTGATGTTGGATATTGCCGACAGCCCGAGCACGGCCATGCCGGCATGGCGGGCGACGATGACCTCCGGCACGGACGACATGCCGACGGCGTCGGCGCCGCTGTCTCTGAGCCATCTCGTCTCGGCCGGGGTCTCGAGACTGGGGCCGGGGATGCAGGCGTAGGTGCCGGTGATGACGTTCTCCAGGCCGCAGGCGACGGCGCAGTCGAGGGCGGCCTGGATCAGGCCGGGGTGGTACGGCTGCGACAGGTCGGGGAACCGTGGTCCCCAGGCATCGACATTGGGGCCGCGCAACGGGTTCTCGCCCAGGAAGTTGAGGTGGTCTCGGACGACCATGATCGATCCGGCCTCGAACAGCGGGTTCAGGCCGCCGGCGGCGTTGGTCAGGATCAGGGTCCTGGCCCCGAGCAGGGACAGTACCCGGATCGGAAAGGCCACTTCCGGGGTGGAATAGCCCTCGTAGTAATGGAACCGCCCCTGGAGGACGGCGACAGGCCTGTCGGCCAGACGGCCGATGATCAGGTTGCCGGGGTGGCCGGCGACGGTGGCCCGGGGAAAATGCGGGATATCCCGGTAGGGGATGGTCAGTTCCGCGTCGATCCGGTCGGCAAAGCCGCCGAGGCCGGTTCCCGACTGGACCACCGTTTCCGGCAGATATGGCAGCCTGCTCCGGCAGAAGGCCTCGCATTCCTGCACGGCCTGAACATAGCGCCCATGATCCATGATCAGCGATAGAGTGCGTTTTTCCGTAGATAGTCCCGGATCTTGTCGGCATCGGCATCCATGATCTCGCAGCGGCTTTCCCGTTCGAGGATACCGGTCAGCGATTCCGGGAAGGTCGGCGGCCGACCGATCGCCCTCTCGACGGCGGCGCCGAATTTGGCCGGATGGGCGGTGGCCAGGCAGACCATCGGAATCCCCGGTTTCTGGAGATCGAGGGCGGCCTTGACCCCGACGGCGGTGTGGGGGTCGAGGATGTAATCGTATTCATTGTAGATTTTAGCGATTGTGGCCAGCACCTCTTCCTCGGAAACGGCGGTGGCGGTGAAATCCCGGCGGATCTGGTCGAGATGGGACGAGAGGTCGATCCTGCCGGTGGCGGCGAACTCCGCCATCAGCTTGGCGACCCGTTGCGGTTCCTGGTCGACGAGATAGAAGAGATAGCGTTCGAAATTGGAGGCCGCCTGGATATCCATCGACGGGCTCGAGGTCTGGACCACCTGGCCGAGCGAATAGTCACCCTTGTTGACGAAGCGGGAGAGGATGTCGTTGGCGTTGGTGGCCAGGACCAACTGGCGGATGCAGCCTTCCGGCAGCATCCGTTTGGCGATGTAACCGGCGAAGATATCGCCGAAGTTTCCGGTCGGCACCGAGAAGGCCAGCGTGCCGTCGTTCTCGTGGCAACTGACGTGGAGACAACTGTGGACATAGTAGACCACCTGCGCCAGTACCCTGGCCCAGTTGATCGAATTGATCGCCCCGAGGCTGAGCGCCGTCTTGAATTCGATATCGCTGAAGATCTGCTTGACGATGGCCTGGCCGTCGTCGAAGGAGCCATGGATGGCGATGTTGAAGACATTGTCGTCCATGATCGAGGTCATCTGCTTTTCCTGCACCGGACTGACCCGCTTATGGGGGTGGAGGATGAAGATCCGGATCCGGTCCTTGCCGCGGACGCCGTAGATGGCGGCGCTGCCGGTGTCCCCCGAGGTGGCGCCGAGGATGTTGAGCACCTCGCCGCTTTTGGCGAGAAGGTATTCGAACAGGTTGCCGAGAAACTGCAGGGCGACGTCCTTGAAGGCCAGGGTCGGGCCATGGAACAACTCGAGGATGTGGAGATTGCCGCAATGGACGAGTGGGACTACATCTTCGGCATCGAAGGCGGCATACGACCGGTTGATGAGGTTCTTCAGGTCGCTGACCGGGATATCGTCGATGAACCTCGACATCACCTCGAAGGCCAGTTCGGCATAGCTGAGTCCTTTCCAGGAGGCCAGGGTCTGACTGTCGATGCGGGGAATGGTCCGGGGCAGCAGGAGCCCGCCGTCCTCGGCGAGCCCCATCATGACGGCTTTGGTGAAGGGGACGGGTTGAATCCCGCCCCTGGTGCTCAAGTATTGCATATCGTTGATGTCGTGAATCCGGTAAAATTCCTGGGACAGGTGAAATCCCCAAAACGTGCGATCAGGAAAGCGGCGAGTCCTGACAGATGGCGGAGATATCGACACGCTTGGCGTCGTGCCAGAGGCCGTCCAGATCGTAGAATTTTCTCTGTTCGTGGTAGAAGATATGAACAATGACATCGTCGAGATCGAGGAGGACCCACAACCCTTCCTGCAGCCCTTCGGCATGGGTGGCCTTCACCCGTTTGTTGCTCAGTTCTCTCTCGATGGCCTCGGCGAGGCCCTGGACATGGCGGGTCGATCGGCCCGTCATGATGACGAAGTAATCGGTGAATGATGCAATTCCCCGGACATCGAGGATAACCAGATCCTCGGCCTTGGTGTCCTGGGCGATGGTGGCGCAGAGCCTGGCGATTTCCATTCCGCTCTTGTCGCGGTGTTCTTTCTTCAGTTGTTTCATGTTTCTCTTGTGCCCTTTTCTCCCGGGGCTGTCAATTTATTTTTGCTGTTTCTTCGGCGCCCGCGGCGGAAACTCGAAGGTGACCTTGCCGCTTTTCGAAAGCAGGAGATAGGCGTCGAACGGGCGTTTCTTCTTGGAGATGAAGCCCGTGATCAACTCGGTCTTTCCCGCCTCCAGCATCTGCCGGATGTGCTGGGCGGTGATCTGCCTGTCGAGGATGATGCGGCTGATCCTCAGGCCGTTTTTGTCGTCGCCGGCCAGGGCCGATTCGGACATATAGGCGATCGGGGTCTCGTAGACCGGTGTGCCGTCGATCGGCGATCGGCCGAGGGGCTCTCCCTGGCGGATGGTCTCCAGATCGAGATTGCTCGTCGATTCGGCGAACAGAAATTCGATCTTATTGTCGACCAGGCGGATGGAGGCGGTGAACGGTTTGCCCTTCTTTGACCGGAAATCGCTGAACGGGCCGAGCGTCTTGCCCTCGATCAGGGCAACGATCTCGTCTTCGGCCATCATGCGGCCGCCGAGGATCTTGCGCAGCCTGATCTTCCGGTCTTCGGAGATATAGGCGGTCGGGGAGGAATAAAAGCGTTTTCCGGCCACGGGGCTGAAGGGGGCCTCCGGTTCGGTGGCATCGGTCTCGAAACTCTTGACCTGGGAGATGATGTGGCTGGTCAGGTTTCGGATCTCCTCCATGAACTTCTGTCGCGAAAATTCACCCTTGAGCATCTTGTTCAACTTCAGTTCCCACTCGCCGGTCATCTCCGGCGAGGCGAGGACATCGATCTTCATCGCCTCGAGGAGGGCGAGCAGGTTGAAGGCCTTGCCGGTCGGGGTGAGTTCCTTGCCCTCGCGGACGACGTATTTCTCCTTGATCAGCTTCTCGATGATCGCGGCCCGGGTGGCCGGGGTGCCGAGGCCGCGCTCTTTCATGGCGTCGGCCAGTTCATCGTCGTCGATGAGTTTGTCGGAATTCTCCATTGCCGAGAGCAGGGTCGCCTCGTTGTAACGTGGCGGCGGGGTGGTTTCCTGTTCCTCCCGGTCGATGCGGGCGCAGAGGACCGGAGTTCCGGTGGGAATGGATCTGAGTACCGTATCCTTGTCATCGTCCTCGAATTTGCCGTAGATCGCCTTCCAGCCGGCCTCTAGCAGGATTTTACCCTCAGTGAGAAAGGTCTCGCCGGTGACGACCGAGACGCGGCGGGTATTGAGGTAGACGGCTGGAGGGAAGAAGACGGCGAGAAACCGCTGCACCACCATCCGATAAATCTTCATTTCCGGCTCCGACAGGGTGGCCGGGATGGCGGTGGTGGGGATGATCGCGTGGTGATCCGAGATCTTGCTGTTGTTGAAGATCCGCTTGTCCGGCTGGATATAGCCTTTGTCGAGCGCCTCGGCCGCATATTGGGAAAACTGCCAGTCCGTCTGGGCCTTGAAGACCCGGGTGACAATGTCGTTATAGTCTTCCGGCAGGTGGCGGCTGTCGGTCCTCGGGTAGGTCAGCACCTTGTGGCGTTCGTAGAGGGACTGGGCGATGGACAGGGTCTTCTGGGCCGAAATGCCGAAGCGGGTGTTGGCCTCGCGTTGCAGCGAGGTCAGGTCGAAGAGCTGGGGCGAGCGCTGCGTCGTTTTCTTGCTTGTTTCCTCGACCGCCGCCGGCTGGCCGGTGCAGGCGGCGACAATGGCCTCGGCCTTTTCTTTCTCCCAGATCCGGTCGGCGCGTTCGTACCCGTCATTTTCCTCCCGGACAAAATGAGGGTCGATCCATTTGCCCTGATAGCTGTCCTGGTCGTAGGCAAAGGTGGCGAGCAGGGTTGAAAAAGGCCGCGGGACAAAACTCTGGCGGACCCGCTCGCGCTTGACGAGAAGCGAGAGGGTTGGCGTCTGCACCCGGCCGCACGGCGTCAGGAAGAAACCGCCTCGCCGCGAGTTGAACCCGGTCAGGGCGCGGGTGGCGTTGATGCCGATCAGCCAGTCGGATTCGGAGCGGCAGAGGGCGGTGTCCTCGAGTGGGTGCATCTCCTCGTTGGAGCGGAGCCGGGCAAGGCCGTTTTTGATGGCCTCGCTGGTCATCGACTGCAGCCACAACCTTTTGAAGGTCTTGTGGCCGACGGAGGTGTTCCAGACATACTGGATGATGTATTTGAAGATCAGCTCGCCTTCGCGGCCGGCATCGCAGGCGTTGATGATCTCGACGACGTCCTTGCGGCGGATGAGTTTCTGCAGGGCGTGCAGCTGTCCCTTGGTGTCTGGGAGTTCCTTGAGGGGAAATTTTTCCGGCAGGATCGGGAGCTTGGCGATATCCCATTTTTGATAGGCGGGATCGATTTCTTCGGGGTAGCAGATCGAAACCAGGTGGCCGATGGCGAAGGACACGATATGCCGATCCCCTTCGTAATGGGTCTTGGCCTTGGTGAACTTGCCGGGCAGAACCTTGACGATGTCTGCTGCGACGCTGGGCTTTTCGGCGATGATGAGGATTTTTTCAGTCATGAACAGGCTTGTGGATCGGGCTGGCTGCGGATTGTCGGCTATCGCGTCAGTTGTTGGCCGAATGAAATCGAGCTTGAATATACGATATATCGTTTTCGGTTGGATTCGAGGAAGAGATGCTGAAATTGATGGATTTCTCTAAGGCTCGGACCCGGACCGGAACAGAGAGTTGTTGTAAAGGTCGAATATGTGTTTGTCAAATGTAATTTCTATGGGATTGGATTGATTGTAATAGTTAACAATATGAAATTAATTTAAAATATTTTATTTTGCTTTGGTGTGTGGTCCATATGGGACGTGGGGAATGCCTGAATGGCAGGGGGCAGTGTTGGAACATGTTTTTCCGGTGTTGTCAATGACCCTGTTGCGGGCGGGTCGAATCGGACACCGTCGAGGAGGGCTGAGGAGCAGGGAAAAGGCCAATCCCTCCCGGCAACGGAATCTGGTTCCGCAGGAGATCGGTCGCATTCCCCTCGGCGGTTCCGCACGAAGACGCACGGGGTGCGGCCGGGCGGCCTTTGCCGTTGCATCTTCGTAACGGGATTGAGACGGCAGGCCGTCGGGGGAGTTGCGGGATGTCTCCTATTGTCTGCTGCGGATCGCGGCGGAGACGTCACGGGTCATCTCGAGAACCTTCCGGGCATGGTTCGGCGAGATTGATCCGGTGCCGCAGCTGGGGGTGATCAGGGTCTGGGCGATGATCCTGTCACGTGAAAATCCCAGCTGCTCGAGTTGCGTCGTCTGCAGGTCCCATCTGGCGACCAGGGAATCGACGGATTCCATGTCGATCCGCTCCTCGTCGGTCGGCACGATGCCTGTCGCCAGGATGCCGCCGCGCTCAAGGAAACCGCGCAGGTGCTCGGGGTAGAGGATCAGCCGGTCGAAAAAGGAATAGGCATCATAACTGAGGATGTCGATACCGGCATCGAAAATGACCGGCCACTCGGTATTGGCGCAGACGTGAACCCCGACCAGTCCGCCTTCGGCCCGAACAGCGTCGAAGGTCTCGGTCAGGCAGGCGATGATCTCGTCGGCAGTGATGGTGATGAAGGCCGATGAACCAAGGCCGGCCAGGGCCGGTTCATCGAAGAAGAGCAGAACCGTTTCGGTGATTTCCCTCATCCTCCGGGTCTGCCAGCGGGCCTTGAGCGCCAGCAGCTTGACGGCCGCATCCCGCAGCTGGTCGTTGTAGAATATAGCCCTGCCCTGTTGATCGACCAGGCCGGTGCAGAAGGTGATCGGGCCGGTGATCTGGCCTTTGAGGGCGACCAGGGACTCCTTTTTCCGGTTGGCCATTTCCAGGAACGTGAAGAACCCCTTCGCCTCTTTCCGGGAGAGGGTAAATCGCGAGTCGGCGAGATCAGCGCCGCTTTCGGCGACCGCCAGGTATTCTTCATAAAAGGCGAGGATCTCCGCCTCGAAACCATCCTTTTCGGTATTGATGACCAGTTTGCCCTCCGTTTCCGAGATCCCGGGCAGGCCGGGCAGGAACTGGCGCAGCATCCCCTCGTCGCGAAAGACGGGAAGCTGGGGCCACAGGGGAATTTCAGGGGTGTGGGCCATAATGAGCTCAGTGGCGGCGGCATGCTCCTGCAGCGGCAGGCTGCCGATCAGGACGGGAAGGGCTCGGGGGGTAAATTTTGTCATGTCTGGTTTTTTGACCTGTGCCTGCAGGGCAGGCTGGTGGGGTGTGGTCTGCCGGAGCGGCCACAACGCAATTGTCAAATCGGTGTTGTCAGTCGTGGGGATAAAAAAAAGGCAGGCGCAAAAAGCGCCTGCCGGTGCCGCATAGGGATGCGCAGTTTGTCAGTAGCAGGGAACTTCATACCTCCGTTTCATCGGGTATGGAAAAGATGCCCAGTACCGGGTCCCGTCATAGGGGTTCTGCTGCCACTCACCGCTGACGACCCGTTCTTCGACGCAGATCCTCCGCTGTTCGACCACGACCGGCGGGGCATAGTAGTAACGAGGAGTGTAAACCGTGCCCGGCGGCGGGGCGAAAGCCTGGCCGATGATTGCTCCGGTCAGCAACCCGAAGGCGACTCCGGCGATGATTTCTCCATCGTTGTGCCCGCCATGGTGATAGCCGTAAGCCCGAGGCGAAGAATAGCGATAATATCCCCCGTGTCCTCGGTATCCCCCATAGTATCCCCCGTATCCCCCGTATCCCCCGCGGGCGAACGCCGGGGCAGAGATCAACAGTAGCGATACCAGGCAGATGAAAGCGGATATTTTCTTCATTGGCGATTTCCTCATGGGGTGGAAAAATTTGCATCAATAGACGCATGCCCGCACCGGACTTGTAATTAAAATATGTGGAGATTTATACTTTTTGTCAAGTTGCATGAGGCCTGTCACAGTCGAAATCGGAATTCCCGCCGCCGATTATTTTGCTTTTGCTTCACGCTTGACATGGAACCACTGATATGGTTATATAATCCCGCTGTTGTAACTGGTGCGGGTGTAGCTCAGTTGGTAGAGCACAAGCTTCCCAAGCTTGGGGTCGCGAGTTCGAGCCTCGTTGCCCGCTCCATTTCCAGAGCGGGACCGGTGTATCTGGTCGGTAATCGTTCTGTTCCGGTATACCTCCTGCAGAATCTTTGCAGGCAGGCTTTGGAAAGTGGGCAATGCCCGCTTTTTTTTATGCCTGTTGACCGGAGGGGGGGATAGTCTGTCAGGTGGAAACACCTGTTGATCATATTGAAAAATTACAGGATTAAATCGTTCGTCCGGAAATTGCCGGTTGGCTGGCTGAGCACGATGAAAATATGAGTGATCACGTAATAGACAAGGTGCGGGACTTTGCTGAGGGCCTCCTGCCGACGATGGGACTGGAACTGGTCGATGTCCAGTTCCGCCGGGAAGGACATGGTTGGGTCCTGCGTCTATTCATCGATCGGGAAGAAGGCGTCACTGTCGATCACTGTGCCGATGTCAGCCGTGAGATCGGACAATTCCTTGATGTCGAGGATCTGATAGGTCATCCCTATCACCTCGAAGTGTCGTCCCCCGGCCTTGAGCGGCCGCTGAAAAGCATGCGCGATTTCCAGCGGTTTGTCGGCAAGAAGGCGAAGATCAGGATGCATGAAAATCTTGACGGTCAGAAGGTGTTTGTCGGCATCATCGGTGAAGCGACGGAAGAGGCGATACAGCTGGATCTGGAGGAGGGGGGCAAGGTTCGTGTCGCCTTTGATCAGATCGGCAGGGCCAGGCTGGTGTTTTGATACGAATTGGAGAAAATTCGGGGAATTACAGATTTATATTCTCCAAATATAGACGGAAAAGGATGGGGTAAAAGCATGTTATCGGAATTGAAGCGCATAATCGATCAGATCAGCAGGGATCGCGGCATCGACAGGAGGCTGCTGATTGAGGCCATTGAAGAGGCGGTTCAGTCGGCCGCACGCAAGAAGCTGGGAAGCCGCCGCGAGATCGAGGTCCGCTACAACGAGGAATTCGGCGAGGTCGAGGTCTATCAATTCAGGAACGTCGTCGAAAAGGCCGAAGATGAACAGACCGAGATATCCTTTGACGATGCCCTGGTCCTTGACCCTGACGTCCAGCTTGGCGACGAACTGGGCGAAAAGATGGAAAACATCACCGATCTCGGCCGGATCGCCGCCCAGTCGGCCAAACAGGTTATCATCCACAAGATGAAGGACGCCGAGCGCGAGGTCATCTTCGACATGTTCAAGGATCGTCTCGGCGAGGTGGTCAGCGGCATCGTCCAGCGCTTCGACCGCGGCAACATGATCATCAACCTCGGCCGTACCGACGCGATCCTGCCGAAGGACCACCAGATCCCGAAACGCTCGTTCAAGCAGGGTGACCGCATCCGCGCCTACCTGATGGAGGTGCGCCAGACGGCGCGCGATTCCCAGCTGGTGCTCTCCAGGACCTGTGACGAATTTCTGGCCAAACTCTTCCAGATGGAGGTGCCGGAGATCTCCGAGGGCATCGTCAAGATCATGGGGGTCAGCCGCGAGCCCGGTTTTAGAGCCAAGATCGCCGTCAGCTCCTCCGAAAGCGACGTCGATCCGGTGGGCGCCTGCGTCGGAATGAAGGGCTCCCGGGTGCAGAATGTCGTCCAGGAACTGCAGGGCGAGCGGATCGATATCGTGACCTGGAGCCCGGACCCGGCCAAGTATGTCTACAACGCCTTGGCCCCGGCCCATGTCAGCATGGTCATGGTTGACGAGGAAAGCCATTCCCTGCTCGTGGTCGTGCCCAACGACCAGCTGTCGCTGGCGATCGGCCGTCAGGGCCAGAATGTGCGCCTGGCCTCGAAGCTGCTGGGGTGGAGAATCGATGTCAAGAGCGAGCAGCGCTATGCCAATCTCGAGGATCAGGGGTATTGTGGTCTGCTGGAGATCGAAGGCGTCGATGAGGCCCTGGCCGACCAGATCCTCGCCAAGGGCATACTGTCGGTTGAAATGCTGGCCCGGGCCCAGGTCGAGGATCTCACCGTCATCCGCGCCATCGATGAGGAATTCGCCGCCTACCTGATCCATTCCGCCGGCAAGATCAGTGGCATCGCGCCTGTGAGCGCGCCCCAGGTCGCTGTCGCCGAGGCGCAGCCTGCGGAAGAGAATCAGCCTGATGGTGATCAGGATACCGATACGGTAAACGAAGGCAATGGGGATGATGAACCGCACGTCGGGTGATGTCCACCCATGACGGAACCTGTCCGGACCTGTGCGGCCTGCGGGACAAAGCGAGGCAAAGGGGAGCTGCAGCGCTTTGTCTGGGAGGATGAACGGCCGGTACGTGATGATGATGGGCGCTGCAAGGGTCGCGGAGCATATTGCTGCCGGGATGAAACGTGTCTCGAAAGGTTCCTGAGCCAGAAGAAAAAATGGAAAAGACTGTTTCGCCTTTAGGGAAATAATCTTTATAATACTTGAGAGAAAGCTGTGCCGCTGCGGACTGCCAACTCTGAGAAAGGATGCCGTAGAGAAGGATAGACGGGAGCAACGAATGAGCAGGGTGAGGATTTATGAACTGGCCAAAGAGGCTGGGATGAACAGCAAGGCCTTGGCAGACAAGCTGATGGCAAAGGGTTTTGCGATCAAGGGGCCGAGTTCCACAGTTGATGAGGACGTCGCTGATACGATCCGCAAGACGGTTCTCCGGCAGGCAAATGTCGAACTGGCGGAAAAGCCCATCTCTGCCGACAGGGGTCGGGCTCCTGTTCAGAGAAGGACCACCGTGATCCGCCGCCGGCCGAAAACCGCTCACGAAGAGGCTGCCGCCGAGCAGCTGCAAGCGGGCGGCGAAGAAGAACAGCCGATTGCAGGTGCAGTTGTTCCGCCGACGGAAAAGATCGAGGGGAAATCGGCAATCCGGAAAGCGACGGAGCCATCCCCGGCGGGGGCCGATCAGGAGAGGCAACCCGAGCGGATCGTTGCACATGCGGAGGAGAAAGAGACCCAGGCCCCGCAGGCGATGGCGACACCGGCACCGGCGCGGGAGGAGGATCGCGAGGCTGAAGCCCCGGTCCGGACCGAGGTCGCCGGCGAAACCCCTGTAACGGTCGTTGCCGAATCACCGGCCTTTGAAACGAAACAGTTTTTTCCCGAACGCAAGCCGAAGAAAGAGAAGGAAAAGGAAATCGAGAAGAAGGTTCCGCCCCGTAGTAAAGGCCTGGCGCGAGTCGTCGGCACGATCGCGATCCCGGTAGAGGATGATCAGTCGTCCCAGCGGTTCAAGAAGAAAGTCGCCAGAACGGGACCTGCGGCGAAAATCGCTGGGGCGGAGCCGGTCGCGGCCGTGGTCACGCCGGTGACAGAGGACAGCGCCCGTGGCAAGAAAAAGGGAAAACGGGCTCCCGGGGCTGTCGAAGAAGAGGAAGATCGGCGGCAGGGTAAAGGGGTCGGGAAGAAGGGCAAAAAAGGGGTCAAGTTTACCCATTTCGGTGCCGATTATCAGGTTCCACGCGGTTCAGGGAAGAAAGGGAGACGTGACAAGGGTCGTGACAAGTCATTGCCGCCGGCGGCTGAGATGAAGGCCAGTAAGAGACGGATCAAGGTCTTCGAGACGATCAGCGTCGCCGAACTTGCCAGCAGGATGAAAGTCAAAGCCAGCGAAGTGATCGCCAAACTGATGGGGCTCGGCGTGATGGCGACCATGAACCAGGCGGTGGATGTCGATACCGCCATGCTGATCGCCACCGATTTCGGCTACGAGGTCGAGCAGGGCATCACCGAAGAGATCGGCATCCAGATGTTCGAAGAGGCCGAGGAGGGCGGTGAGGTGCAGCCGCGCTCTCCGGTCGTCACGGTCATGGGGCATGTCGATCATGGCAAGACCTCGATACTCGATGCGATCCGCAAGACCGATGTGGCGGTCGGGGAGGCCGGCGGCATTACCCAGCATATCGGGGCCTATCATGTCCGTTCCAGTGCCGGCGACGTCACCTTTGTCGATACCCCGGGCCATGCCGCGTTTACCGAGATGCGATCGCGCGGAGCGCAGATAACCGACCTGGTCATTCTCGTCGTGGCAGCCGATGACGGCGTCATGGATCAGACCCGTGAGGCCATCAACCACGCCCAGGCGGCCGGGGTCCCGATCCTGGTGGCCGTCAATAAGATCGATAAACCGAATGCCGATGTCGACCGGGTGAAGAGGGAACTGTCCGATCTCAATCTTGCCCCCGAGGACTGGGGCGGCCAGACGGTCTACTGCGAGACCTCGGCGAAGAAAAATATCGGTATCGACAACCTGATGGAGAGTATCCAGTTGGTCGCCGAGATGCTCGAACTCAAGGCCGATCCGACCAGAAAGGCCAAGGGGCGGGTCATCGAAGCCCAGCTCGACAAGGGTCGTGGGGCTGTAGCGACCGTGCTGGTCCAGGAAGGGACGCTCAATCGGGGAGATTATTTCGTCGTCGGTCAGTACAGCGGCAAGGTCCGGGCGATGCTGGACGACAAGGGCAGGCCCATCAAAAAGGCCGGTCCTTCGATTCCCGTCGAGGTCCAGGGCCTTTCCGGCGTTCCCTCGGCCGGCGATGAATTTCTCGTGGTTACCGACGAGAAGATGGCAAAAAGCGTCAGCAGCGCCAGGGCCCTGAAGGCGAGAGAGATGGAGCTTGGAGCCACCTCCAAGATCTCCCTCGACAAACTCTTTGAGAAGATGAACGAAGGTGAGGTGCAGGAACTGCGCGTGATTATTCGCGCCGATGTTCAGGGGACCCTCGAGGCCTTCGCCAAGGCCGCCGAAGAGCTGTCCACCAAGGATATCAAAGTCAAGGTCCTGCACGAGGGGACCGGTACCATCACCGAGTCCGATATCCTCCTGGCGTCCGCCTCGGAGGCCATCATCATCGGTTTTAACGTCCGGCCGACCGCCAAGGTCAAGGATCTTGCGGTTCGGGAAAATGTCGATGTCCGCTCCTATGATGTCATCTACCACGCCCTCGACGATATCCGCAAGGCGATGGTGGGCATGCTCGAGCCGACCTTCAAGGAGGATGTCATCGGCAATGCCGAGGTCCGCGAAATTTTCCATGTCCCGAAAATCGGCACGATCGCCGGCTGCTCGGTCACGGATGGCAAGATTCAGCGCAATGCCAGTGTCCGGGTGCTCCGTGAGGGAGTCGTGATCTCCACCGGAAAGATCGCCTCGCTGCGCCGCTTCAAGGATGACGTGAAGGAAGTTCTGACCGGGTACGAATGCGGCATCGGGGTGGAAAACTTCAACGATCTGAAGATCGGCGACAACCTCGAGGCCTTCGTCATGCTCGAGGTCGAGGCAACGCTTGAGTAAGGTGAAGGGCATGGCGGGCGGTTTCGACCCGAAAAAGACCTTTGATGCACTGGGGCTGGGCCGTGCAGGCCAGAAACGGTCGGCACGGGTGGCAGATGTCATTCAAAAGGAACTGGCGATGCTGATCCTCACCAAGGTTCGCGACCCGAAACTGGCCGGCGTCAGCATCTCGCGGGTCGAGGTCAGTGATGACCTGCAGAATGCCAAGATATTTTTCACCATTCTCGGTGATCGCAAGGCGGTGCGGGCTGCGAAGGAAGGGCTTGAGCACGCCAAGGGGTTCATGCGAACCCATCTCGCCAGGACCATGAACATGCGCTACACTCCGACCCTGCAGTTCAAGTATGACGAAGTAGCGGAGAAGGTCGAGCACCTGGAGAATATTTTCCGGGAAATTGCAGATGAGAGGGATCACGGTGAGGGGAATTCCTGAGACCATAACGAAGTGCATTTCCGACAATCAGCGCTTCGTTCTGTTGACCCATATCCATCCGGATGGCGATGCGCTCGGCTCGATGTTCGGTCTTGCCGATATCCTTGAAGGCATGGGCAAGGAGGTCTTCTGTTTTGTCGAAGAGCCGGTATCGCAGTTGTACGCCTTCCTCCCCGGGGCCGGCAGGGCCAGTTGCGATCTCGACGCCCTGCATGAGTTTGTCCGCCAGGCGCACGACAAGGCGATGATGATCGCCCTTGACAGCGGCGACGACAACCGCCTCGGCAAATATAAGGATGAACTGCTGGCCATCACCCCTCTGGTGGTGATCGATCATCACAAATCCCATAAGGAGTATGGCGAGTGTCGCTGGGTCGAGCCGACCCGTTCGTCCACCGGCGAGATGGTGTACGAACTGGCCATGGCCCTGGGCGTGGAAATATCGTATTCCTGCGCCTTTCATCTCTATGTGGCGATTTGTACCGACACCGGATCATTCCGCTTTGACTCGACCCATCCCCGGACCTTTCAGATTGCTGCCAGGCTGCTTGAGGCCGGGGTCAATCCCGCCGAGATTTCCTGTAAGATTTATGACAATTACAGCGTCGCCCGGCTGAGTCTGCTGCAGCTCGTCCTGGCGACGCTGACGCTCTACGCCGCCGACCAGGTCGCCTGTATCCATGTGACGCCGGACATGTTCGCGGCGAGCGGTGCCGCGGTTCAGGATATTGAGGGATTCATCGATTATCCGCGATCGCTGCAGACAGTGAAGGTGGCCGTCTTCATCAAGGAGATCCAGCCGGGGCAAATCGCCGTCAGCCTCAGGGCCAAAGGTGGTTGTGATGTGGCCGAGATCGCGAAGGTGTTCAATGGCGGGGGACACCGCAATGCTGCGGGTTTCCGCTTCAGCGGCAAAGATCTTGCCGAAGTTCGATCCCAAGTGCTCCGCGTCCTGAACAACGATCTCGGCGTCCAGCCTGACAGCACCGACGGTTGATCGACAATGGACCCAGTCGGACTGCCGGATACCGTTTCCAGGGAACTGCCGCCTCAGGACACCGGCAGGATTTTCTTGATCGACAAGCCCGCCGGACCGACGTCCTTTGCCATGGTGCGGGGGCTTCGCCGTGTCCTCGGACTCAAAAAGGTCGGCCATGCCGGCACTCTCGATCCGTTCGCCTCCGGCCTGCTGATACTCTGCGCCGGAAGGTCGGCGACCAGATTGATTCCTCGGTTTATGGACGGCGACAAGGAATATCTCGCCACGCTCTGTCTTGGGGTGGAAACGACCACCCTTGATCCCGAGGGATCCGTCACCAACCGGTGTGAGGTGGGTAGAAGAGATGCCGCCGAGATCGAACGGGTCCTGGCGCGATTCCGGGGCGGCATGCTGCAAACCCCGCCGGCCTTCTCGGCCCTGAAACATATGGGCAAACCGCTCTATCACTACGCCCGACGGGGGATCACGATCGTCAAGGAGCCGAGGGAGGTGAAGATCTCGGTGCTTGAGCGGACCGACGGCGATCAGGATATTATCGGCGATGAGTGTCTTCTCCGCCTGCGCGTGGTATGCAGCAAGGGTACCTATATCCGCTCCCTCGCCGCCGATATCGGTTCGAGCCTTGGTTGCGGCGCCTATCTCAAAGAACTCCGCCGAACGCGCAGCGGATGCTTTTCGCTCGACGGGAGTCTGTCCGGTGATGTGCTGCGAAGTGGAAACGACTGCCAGCAGGTGCTGAATGCGGCCATGTCCATCGAGGAGGCATGTAATCTCTTGCAATAATCAGGTAAGTCCGATAATATTGCACTCCGCAGTAGAAGATCATGATCTTGAGGAGTACCCCAGGGGACGCCACCTTGCTTTGGGAACTCGACGGCATGATTGGACGAGGCGGCCGAACCGGTCATCCGGTTCATCCCGAAACAAACAGAAAAATACCAACTTCAATATATCAACGAGCGTCTTGCTTCAGGAGGATCTGCTGTGGCTCAGTCAGCAATTAAAAAATGTGAAATTATCGAAAAATATAAAATCCATCCATCGGACACCGGTTCTTCCGTAGTGCAGATCGCTCTGCTGACCGACCGGATCAAGTATCTGACCGAGCACTTCAAGGTGCATTCCAAGGATCATCATTCCCGTCAGGGTCTGTTGAAGATGGTTGGGCAGCGGCGCAGCCTCCTCGATTATCTGAAGAAAAAGGACCTGCAGCAGTACCGCACCCTGATTCAGGATCTAGGTCTGAGAAAATAGTCCCTGTCCCTGGTGTAGGGATCGAGTGGAGTCGTACGTCAGTGCCATTGTGTCGCTCAGCCTGTTCCGGACCGCCGGGACGGGCTGAGCTTTTTGTTGTTGAAGGCCATCGGATAAAAAAAGAGCATGCGGGGCTGGTGGATAATCCAGCCAGGAAAATGGCGCTTGGTCGTTCCCTGATGCTGAACATCTGGAGAAAACATGTATACAAAAGTTGAAGCCGAGATCTGTGGGAAGGTGATTTCCATCGAGACCGGCAAATTGGCGAAGCAGGCGTCAGGATCTGTTGTCGTACGATGCGGCGGCACCATGGTGCTGGTGACGGCGGTGGCGGCCAAGGAAAACCGGCCGGATGCCGGATTCCTGCCCCTGACGATCGAATACCAGGAGAAACTGGCCTCGGTAGGCCGGATTCCCGGCAATTATTTTCGTCGCGAGATCGGTCGGCCAAGCGACCACGAGGTCCTGACCTGCCGGATCATCGACCGGCCCATGCGCCCGCTCTTCGCTGCCGGATTCTGTGCCGAAACCCAGGTTATCGCCACGGTCCTCTCCGCCGATCAGCAGAACGACCCCGATGTCCTGGCGTTGACAGGGGCATCCTGCGCCCTGTCGCTTTCCGACATTCCCTTCGACGGGCCGGTTGCCGGCGGCCGGGTCGCCTATATCGACGGACAGTTCATCCTCAATCCGACCGCCAAGGAACTGGCCGGATCGGCGATGGACATGATCGTCGCCTGCACCCGCAACGCGGTGGTGATGGTCGAAGGGCGGACCAATGAACTGGGCGAGGATATTGTCCTTTCGGCCATCTTCTATGCCTTCGAACAGTTGCAGCCGTTGATCGACCTGCAGGAGAATCTGCAGCAGTCAAACGGTAAGGCCAAAAGGACTGTGGAGCAGATTGTCGTCGACGAGGCCCTTCTGGCCAAGGTCAGGGAAGCCGCCGCCGGCGGAATGGGGACGGTCATCTCCACCGCCGACAAGATGGAACGGGGGCGGCTGTACGACGAGTTGAAGGCAACGGTGATCGCCCAGCTTGACGAGAGCGGCGAACGGGCGGGGGTGATTGGCGACATGGTTTCCTCCTATAAGAAGGCCCTGATGCGGTCGATGATCGTCGACCGGCAGGTCCGGATCGATGGCCGGAAATTCGACCAGATCCGGCCGATCAGCTGCGAGGTGGGCTATCTGCCGATGACCCACGGCTCGGCATTGTTCACCCGCGGCGAGACGCAGGCGCTGGTTTCCGCCACCCTCGGCAGCGAACGGGATCAGCAGCGGGTCGAGACCTTGACTGGCGAAGAGAGCAACCGTTTCATGCTGCACTACAATTTTCCACCGTACTGCGTCGGGGAGGCCAGGATGCTGCGTGGACCGAGCCGACGCGACATCGGTCACGGCAACCTGGCAATGCGCGGTCTTTCCGCCGTCCTGCCTTCGGCCGAGGATTTCCCCTATTCGATCCGGGTGGTCTCCGAGGTTCTGGAATCGAACGGCTCTTCGTCGATGGCCACCGTCTGCGGCGGCAGCATGGCCCTGATGGATGCCGGTGTCCCGGTCAAGGCGCCGGTGTCGGGTATTGCCATGGGGTTGATCAAGGAAGGCGACAAGGTCGTCATTCTCTCCGATATCCTCGGTGACGAAGACCATCTCGGCGATATGGATTTCAAGGTGGTCGGCACCCGCCATGGGGTCACCTCGCTGCAGATGGACATCAAGATCGCCGGAGTTGACAAGGCGATCATGGCGGCGGCCCTGGAGCAGGCGAAGACCGGCCGGATCCATATCCTCGGGGAAATGGAGAAGGGGATCTCCCAGGCCCGGGAAGAGGTGGCCGAACATGCCCCGAAATATTTCGTCCACAAGATCAACCCGGATAAGATCCGCGACCTGATCGGCCCGGGCGGCAAGGTCATCAAGGAGCTGTCGGCTGAATACGATGCCAAGATCGAGGTCGACGACTCCGGCCTGGTGAAGATGTTCACCATCAACGGCACGCTGGCCGAGGCCCTCATCAACCGGGTACGTGAGATCACCGCCGAGGTCGAAATCGGCGCGGTCTACAAGGGAGTGGTCAAGACGATCAAGGATTTCGGTGCCTTCGTCGAGATCCTGCCCGGTACTGACGGCTTGATCCACATCTCGGAGCTCGATGTCAAACGGGTGTCGAAGGTGACCGATGTCCTCAAGGAAGGGGATGAAGTCGAAGTCAAGGTCCTCGATGTCGACAACCGCGGCCGTATCCGGCTGAGCCGCAAGGCCCTGATGGAATAGGTTCAGGATCTCGTAGTAATGGATTGGAAGATGCCGGCCCGCAAGTGCCGGCATTTTTTTTAAGGAGGTGTCCGGTGGGGGCAGGGAAGTCGAGTGGAACAGAGGGGGTCATCGTCAGATTACGCTGGCTGCACCCGCAGAGGACGCAGGATCTCGCTCTCCCCCGTTACCATTCCGTGCTCGCGGCGGGGATGGATGTCCGGGCGGCGGTGGAGGAGGATGTCGAGATCGATCCGGGGCGGATCGCCCTCGTGCCGACCGGCTTCGCCGTCGCCATTCCGCCGGGCTATGAAATGCAGGTCAGGCCGAGAAGCGGGCTGGCCCTGCGTCACGGCCTGACCCTGATCAACAGCCCGGGGACGATCGACAGCGATTATCGCGGCGAGGTCAAGATTGCCCTGATCAACCTTGGCGAGGCCCCCTTTCGGGTCCGCCGCGGCGACCGTATCGCTCAACTGGTGCTGGCGCCGATCGTCCGGGCGGACCTGCGGGTGGTCGAAACTCTTGACGCCACCGGCCGGGCCGCAGGCGGCTTCGGCCATACCGGAATCTGAGATGCGGTTTTCAGTTCTCGGCAGTGGCAGCAGGGGGAACTGTGTCTACATCGAGAGTGGCGGGACCGCCATCCTGATCGACGGCGGATTTTCCGGCAAGGAGGTTGTCGGCCGGCTCAAGGGCATCGACCGGGAGGCCGCCGATCTTGACGCCATCTGCCTCACCCATGACCATAACGACCATATTGCCGGCGTCGGTGTCCTGTCGCGCCGCTGCAGTCTGCCGGTTCATGCCAATCCCGGAACCTTTGCCGGTGGTGATGCCACTCTCAAAAAACTGTGGAGACGGCAGGAATTCGACACCGGGGATGAGTTTGCCGTCAACGATCTGGTGATCCGGTCGTTCCGGATTTCCCACGATACCGCTGACCCTGTCGGGTACGTGGTCAGCAACGGCCGGACAACGATCGGCTACTGTACCGATACCGGCCGGACCAGTCACCTCATGCGGCAGCGGCTTTCGACCTGCAATGCCATCATCCTCGAATTCAATCACAACCTGCAGCTGTTGAAAAACGGACCCTATCCGCCGGCTCTGCAGCAGAGGGTCCGCTCATCGCAGGGGCATCTGGCCAATGAAGATGCCGCTGCCTTCCTCCAGACGATTCTCCATGATCATCTGCAACAGGTGGTGCTCGCCCACCTCAGCGAGATGAACAATACCCCCCAGTTGGCAATAGCTGCGGCCGCCAGTGTTTGTACCGATGACCAGCGGCCGCAACTGCTTCTCGCGACTCAGGGCGGGGCCACCCGACTCATCGATCTCGTTTGACGTCCGGGCAGTCGCCTCCTGCCGCGTAACGACCGAATCCGGGCGGAATGAGGTATCGCACTGGCCCGGGGTGGAGCAGGATAAGCAGCCTGGCAAGAAAAACATGCGAGGATGGAATGGTACGATGTGGTCGGAAAGGTTCGAGTTTCAACCTTTCGGCAATACCAGCTGTTTTTCCTTCGGCAGTTCCGGATTTCTCCTGTAGAGGAGGATGGTCTTGCCGAGCAGTTGAACGAGAGTGCTCTGTGTCGCCGCAGAAAGGGACCTGGCGGTATCGTTCTTCTCGAGGCCGCTGTTGTTGCCGACCCTGATCTTGATCAGTTCGTGCCGGGCCAGTTCGAGATCGGTTGCCCCAAGGAGCCGGTCACTCATCCCTTCCTTGCCGATCAATATGACCGGGGCGAGATCGTGCCCGAGTCCCTTGAGAAATCTTTTCTGTCGAGCGGTAAGGATGGGAGCCGATTGTTCCGTTGTTTCGTTCATACGTGTGAATAAGGATCAATTATGAGGGGTGATATCAGCCTATCAGATCGCTCAGTATTCTATATCCGCCAACCCATGTGCCAAAGGCCGAACCCATGGTGGTCAGAAAAAAAACGAGAATAACCCGCAGGAACTTGTTGCGCCACCAGCCCTTGAACGTAGTCATGTCGGACCCCGCGGTCTCGAATTCCCGAACGACCGGTGGACGCTGCATGACCTGGATGAAGGCGGTGACATAGCCTGCCCCGATCAGTGGGGAGAGGCTGGTGAAAGGGGCGGCGGAAAATGCGCCGATGGTCGTATAGGGATGGGCCAAGGCGATCATCGCCCCCAAGGCGGCCGGTATGCCGTGGGCCAGGACCCAGAAAAGGAGGTTGGCGCCGGCGACCGACGCCCCTTTCTCGATGCCGATAGCAACGAGAGAGGCGATGATCAGGGCCGGGATGCCCCAACCGGCCAGTTTCCAGACCGTCGACACCTGAGGGATAGTGCTGATGTCGGCGATCCGCTGGCGATTATCAATGGCCAGCTCCCTTTGAATTCCGGCGATATGCCCGGCGCCGACAACGGCAACCAGGCGTTTGCCCGGTGAGCTCTTGATCTTTTCGGCGAGATAGATGTCGCGCTCATCAATCAGGACGCGTTTGAGATCGGGAAGGGCCTCCCCCAGTTCATCCATCAGCTCGGTGAGGACATCCTTTCGCTTGAGCTCGCTCAGTTTTTCCTCACTGATCTCGGTATCGTCAAAAATACTGGCGAGCAACGAGGTCGCCAGGTAGCCTTTCTTCCAGAAGGAGGTTGATTTCCAGGCGCGGCGAAGAGTGATCCGGATATCCCGGTCACAGAGAGAAACCGGAATCTGACGATCTTTGGCAGCTTGATCGGCGGCAAGCAACTCCGCCCCCGGGGTTACTCCCAGTTTGTCGCCGAGCTTTTTCTGGTATGAGGCCATAAACAGGCTGATCACCAGTGTCGAAAGCTGCTTGTTTCGAATCACCGCTTTCAGGTCAAGGGATTGCCAACGTTCTCTCTGGGTCAGGGCCTGGTAACGCTTGTCATCAAGTTCGAGACAGACACAGTCCGGCTGCATCCGGTCGATGACCGTACGCACGAGATTGACGGAGTCCTGTGAAATATGGGCTGTACCGACCAGAATGATCTCGCGCTCCTCATGCCTGAGGACATGGACATCGGGGCCGTATTCGTGGGTTTCAGCAGTTGCGATCATGATTGAGCATACTTATATGGCTGAGCACTACCCTCTGCTCGCAAGCGGTTGATCGGAAGTACGTTCGTTCAGAGGAATGTAAGACGTGTCCGACGAAACGGAAAGGCGGGAAACCCTGATTATGGAACCGGAGTGAAAAAAGGCGACGATTACTTCACACCCCTTTGACTTTCAGTTGGCTTCCAGGGTGGATGACATTTGATTTCAGATTGTTCCACTCTTTGATAAGGACGGAGGAGACGTTGAATTTCTTAGAGATGGTCCACAGGGTATCCCCATCTTTCACTTGATACCAGCTGTAATTGTCTTTGAGTTTGACGCTGTTGCCATTCATTCTCTTCTTGGTCGAATTTGCCAGAACAGTCTTGCCTGAAAGGAGGGAGTTTGATGTTTGAAAGGAGGCTTTGTTTTTCTGCACAGTCTTGGCGGAAATGGCCTTGGTGGTGCCGAGACTTGCTATCCTGACCCTTGTCTTGCCCGGGGTGCGGGCGATGGCGCCGCTCTTTCTGCTGGATGCGGAGGCCGTGGCCGTCTGATTCGACATCTTTTTCTTTTTCGCTGTCAGCATCTTGACCGTACCGCTGCCGGAACGACGCGATGAGACGGTCTCAACCCCGTCATTTTCCGCCGTTGCAGCCGTCAACTCACCCGGGATGGTCGTTATCGTTCTGTCGGCGGGATACAGTGCCAGTTGCTGACCGACGGTGATGTTGTTGACACTTCGCAAACCATTCCATGAGGCAATCATCTCAGGAGTGACGTTATACCTGGAGGCGATTTTGGATATGTGTTCTCCAGCCTTGACGCGGTGAAGGATCAGGTTGCTCTTGTTGGCGGCAAGTGCCATCTTGCTGCCCTCAGGCAGGATTTGATAGGACACCGTGTTGTAAGGGATGCGGAGGTACTGTCCGCGGGTGAGTCTCTTGCTGCGGAGATTGTTGACCTTGAGGAGAGTGGTCCTGTTGATGCCGTAGGTGCTGCAGATCGAAGAGAGGGTATCGCCGCGCTTGATCCGGTAGGATTTGAAGCCCGTGGTGACAACACTGTGCAGTCGCGAGATGTTCCGGCTGGCGATTTCCTGGGAAGCGACGGGAATTTTTGCTTCGTAATCAGGGCGGTTCGGGGGGGTCTTGCTCTGACGCAGTTCCTGGTTGAGAAATTTTATTTCCTTCACCGAGGTCTTGCAGACCACGGCAAGGGCATCAAGGCTGATCCCCGGCGGCACTTTCATCGTGGCATATTCGAGAGGACGAATTCTCTGCACATTGGTGAAGCCGTACTTTTCCGGATTCTTGGCGATGATGATGGCGGCGATCAGTTTCGGGACATAGCGTTTTGTCTCCAAGGCAAGATAATCTTCCCGGGCCAGTTCCCAGAAACTCGAAACATTGTATTTCTCGAGTCCCTTGCCGATCTTTCCCGGACCGGCGTTGTAGGCGGCAACCGCCAGATGCCAGTCGCCGAATTCCCGGTACAGTTCAGACAGGAAAGCCACAGCGGCCTTGGTCGATTTTTCGGCATCCCGCCGTTCGTCAACATAGGTATTGATGTCGAGGTTGTATTGTCTGGCGGTCCCATCGATGAACTGCCAGAGGCCGACGGCGTTGGCCGGGGAGCAGGCGCGTTGATTGTACCCGCTTTCGATCATCGAGAGGTAGATGAGTTCCCGTGGCAACCCGGCGTACTTCAATTCCTTCTCCATCAGCGAGACATAGATCGAGGAGCGGGAAAGCCATGTTTCATAGATTTTGCGATGTCGGGTCTGAAAGAGGTTCAGATACATCTCGACCTGCTTGTTCATCACAAGCGGGAAGGTCTGGATTGATCTTTCCCGATCCCGTTGGGTGACGGGAGAGGTCTCGCTGTCCCACATGCCGGTCTGGCGCAGGGCCGCCAGTTCCTGGTCGAGGCTTCCCTTGGCCTCGACGTCCTCGAGACTGAGGTCGGGATCCTCGTTTCCGTCTGCATTTTGGCTGCCGGACGAAACGGAGGGTGATGAATTCGAGAAAGGGTTTAAACGGCTCTCACTGGCACAACCGGTGAGCGATAGGACGAAGAGGAGGATAAGGAGGAGATGGAACTGTTCAAGGTGTTTGTAGAACATGCGTTGTCCCGTGTGTCTACAGCCTTTCGAGGAAGTGTGATCCGCGGCGTTTCTCTCTTCCAAAAGCTTGTTGAGATATCTTAAGTTACCATGTACATTGCACATCTGCCGATCCGGCGCTGCACACGCTGACGTAGTTAAAACCGATGTTATGAAGAATTGCAAGACATTATCCGCCCGGAAATGGTTTATTGACGTCATTCCGCCGTTGATAACACACCAGGGGGAATCATCTTCCGGGGAACTCCTATGTTGAAGAAGCTCGTACTCCTCGCCCTTATCCTTCTATGCTGTGGTATCGCCGGGCTTGGCGCGACCTATTACTGGTTCGTCGTCCTGCACCCAGGTGATCAAATAACAATTGAAAATATTAAAAAAATTCTCAGCAAGGAGAGTGATGTCTATTACAATGACGGCGTCACCAAACTGGGAGTTTTTTTCGACAGCGCCCATCGCCAGTATGTCGATTTCGATCAGATGCCGCAGGCCTTCGTCAATGCGATGGTAGCCTCGGAGGATACCAGGTTTTTCTCCCATATCGGGTTCGATGCGGTCGGCATCATCCGTGCCGCGCTCAAGAATCTCCAGGCGCGAAAGGTTGTTCAGGGAGGCAGCAGCCTCACCCAGCAGACGGCAAAGAACCTGTTCAAGAGGACTGACCGGTCCCTGCAGGCGAAACTCAAGGAACTGCTGTATGCGCTGCGGCTCGAATACCACTATCCGAAGGAGAAGATTTTCGAGTTTTATGCCAACCAGTTCTTTGTCAGCGGCAATGGTCATGGCCTGGGGGTGGCGGCCCGCTACTATTTCGATAAAATGCCGGAAGAGCTGACCCTGGTGGAGTGTGCGTTTATAGCCGGCAGTGTGAAACGGCCAAATTTTTATAATCCTTTCATCAAGAAGACGGATGAGGATGAGGCCGAGGCCCGGCGTCAGGCGGAGTTCCGGAAAAACTATGTGCTCGACCAGATGCTCGAACAGGGCATGATCAACGAGCCGACCTACAATCAGGCACATGAGGCCAAAATCCGGTTCAGGCAGGGGAAGGTAGGCTATTCCCTCGACTACGCCATGGAGATGGTCAAGGACGCGGTTTCCTCAGCCGAGGTCCAAGGTGCGCTTGAGGTCCACGGTATAGACAACATCGCCACCTCCGGCGTGCGGGTCATCACCACGGTGGACAAGAATCTGCAGGATCAAACCCTCCATGCCCTGCGGCGGGAACTGTCGAGGCTCGATGTCCGCCTCAGCGGGTATGAACGGGCCGAGGTCCAGGCCAGACTGAAGGATCTCGATTATCAGGGTGATGGCGTGCTGAAGGAGGGAGCATTTGTCTTTGGCGTGATCGGCAGGATCGCCGGCAAGGGCAAAGGGGTGGCGGTGGATGTCACCCTCGACAACAGACTTGGCCGCGGGACCATCGATTACCCGGGGCTTTCCCGTATTGTCGAGGGCAGGGTCAAATGGGCCCAGGATCTGTGGTCGGAGCCGTCGATCCGGGATGCGGACCGTCTGCTGGCGCAGATCAAGGCTGGCGACAGGGTATGGGTCAGCATCCGGAAGGTCGAAGAGGATGGCACAGCGAGCCTTGATCTGGAAAAATTTCCCGAGATCCAGGGCGGGGCGCTGGTCATGAAGGATGGCCGGATTCAGGCCATGGCCGGCGGCTCGGAGAACCGGTTCTTCAACCGGGCGGTATATGCCCGAAGGACCATGGGCTCCTCGTTCAAGCCTTTTGTCTATGCCGCTGCGCTGCAGCTCGGGTGGAACAGCGCCGACCTGCTCAACAACAAGCGTGATATCTTTATCTTTCAAGGGACGCCGTATTTTCCCCGCCCTGACCATATCAGTCCGTTCGAATCGGTGTCGATGAGCTGGGCCGGGGTGCATTCGGAAAACCTCGCTTCGGTGTGGCTCACCGCCCATCTCTGCGATCACCTCAATGCCCAGCAGTTCCGGGAGGTCGCCGAGAAGTTGGGCCTCGCCCCATACATGACCGGAACGGCGGAGGAGCCGTACACGACGTACCGGGGAAGGATTCGTGACAGGCACGGCATCCAGATCAGCGACGAGGTGCTGCGTTCGGCCGCTTATAACAGCGCCATCACCAGTCTTGAAGCCGATTTCATCTTCGAGGGGATGGTCGACGAGTACAGGATGCTGAAGAAACTCCATTACGGCCTCGGTTTCGAAAAGATCCGTGAACGCGTGTACAGGGAGTTTGCCAACGGGCAAGCCGGAAGATTCACCGACGAACGCCAGGAATTGAGTCTGCGTCAGAAGATCCTTTCCGAATCGTTTCTGGCCCTTGGCGACCTGCGCCGAAAATTCCGGGCCTATATCCTGCAGGCCGAAACCCCTCTTGGCCCCTTCGAGCCGGATTCATTCGGTTCCGGTGTATCCTCCGCTGAACTGTATTTTGACCGGTCTACCGGCGAATATTACTTTCAGGGCATCGTCTCCGCCTCACCTTCCCTGCAGCGTGTCGGCAGGTCGGAATTGCAGGCGGTTCTGTCGAATCAGAGTGATGAGGACCGGATGAATTTCTTCAGCCGGGTAAAACTGAACGGGGTCCTGTCCGTTGCTGCCTATGATCTGGCAGAACGTCAGATCGAGGCGGAACTGCAGCGTCTGAAGCAACTTCCGCCCTATAGTTTCGAGGTCCTGTCGGTCGTGAGTGATTTCCGAACCCTGGTCGGGCTGCAGTATCTCATCGAATTTGCCCGGCAACTTGGGGTCGGCAGCAGGCTCGAACCGGTACTCTCCTTCCCCCTCGGCGCCAATGTCGTCACTCTGCTGGAAACGGTCAGAATGTATGAGGGACTGGTAACCGGGTCGGTCAGTACCTATGGCTATGAGAACGAGGAAGACAAGGACGTCCTGGCGGTGCTGGACCGGATTGAATCGACCGGCGGTGAGATTTTGTACCGGCCGCATCGGCGGGTGAAGAAGGCCGTTGATCCGCGGACCAGCATCGCTCTTGGTCATATCCTGGAGAACGTTGTCAAGTATGGTACCGGCAGACAGGCGGACAAGGATATCAGAGTGGGCGGGGTTCCGCAGGGGAGCGCCGGCGGCACCGGGAAACCGATTCCCCTCCTGGGCAAGACAGGGACCGCCAATCGCTACACCAACGCCTCGTTTTTCGGCTATCTTCCCGGCCTGTCCGGTACGGAAGGACCATTGACCCTGAAGGACGGGTACGCCGTCGGCGTCTATGTCGGCTACGATGACAACCGTGTCATGCGGCGCAGCAGCACGAGGATAACAGGGGCCGCCGGGGCTCTGCCGGCATGGATCGATATCGTCAATATGCTGATCCGTGAGAAAGGGTATGCGGACCGGCTTGGAGAAGTGGATCGGACATCGGCCGGTATGTCCCTGGCTCGCGACAACCTCGGGCAGTCCAACTTCTCGGTGGAAGCCGAGCGGGGCGGGGTGTTGAGCGAACCGCCGCGGGTGATCGCCGAAAGCGACCGCTATAAGCCGTCGATCCTGACCTTCGGGCAACCAGGCGCAGGCGGCGGAATTGTTCTCGGCCGGAACTATCAGCCGTTCTGGAAAAACAACGGCGAGGCCGGATTTGCCGGAAATTGACCCGGCAGGCGCTGGCCGACCTTTCGCCCATGTGTTGGTCTTTGCCTTGGCGGCCTGAGACATTCTGTGGTAGATTTTTTGACAGAAGTTGATGCGACGGAGAATCGGCTGGCTGGCAATCGATGGGATATCCAGCTCCCACCCGGTTCTGTCCTGCCGTTTTAAGGCGAAATTCACTCAAACATATCGATATTGTAATGAAGAAGATACGTATAACGGTTGCATCCCTGTGCACCCTGCTGGCAATCGGCGGATGTGCCCAGCCCGGCAGGCAGACGGCTCAGCCGATGGAGCCGGCCAGTGGTCCGATCCAGGAACGGACAATCAATGGACCTCTCGATGAACAACCGGCTCAGCCGGCGGGTGGGACGTCCCTCGATCAGCCGGCCGGGCCGCAGGATCTCGATGCAGCACTTCAGGATGAGGCATCAGGGGCCTTGAAGCCACCGTCGCTTGATGCGATTACCGCACGCATCGAGGCATACGGCAGGAAATTCACGCGCTGGAATCAACTCAACACCGGGGCGGATGAACAGCTCAGCCGGGAACAGCGGGCCATGATGGGCGACTGTTATCAGCAGATGCAACGAATCCTTGCCGATTATAACACCATGCGCACCGCGGTCGAGGCCGGCGATCGCAGCGATGTGGCGGCGAACAGCGTCTATAGCGGCAAGATGCAGGTCCTGCAGCAGCGGGATCTGGAATATGTCGAGAGTGACTGCGGCCGGCTGGTCGGACAGGTGTCGGCAACCTCCTCCGGGGGGCAGCAGGATCAGGCCGGGCAGTCGTTCGAGGGCCAGATCGCCGCCATGTCCGCAGAGAAGAAATATCGGGAGATCGAACAGGCCTGGCAGGGGCTGTCGCCGCATCAGCAGGAACAGACCAGTCTCGACGCGAAGATGCTGTATGCCGATGCCCTGGTGTATCTGCAGAAGGAGGAAGAGGCCGCCGACCTGTACCGGGGGATTGTCGGCAGGATGGAGGCAGAAGGCCGTTCTCCGGCCGAGCTCCTGTCGTTGCGGAAGATTCTGGCCGATCTCTCCCTTGCCATCGGCCGGTACCAGGACGCCCAGACCCAGTATGTCCGGATTTCCAAGGATTATCTCGCCATCGGCAGTGTCGACGCCTGGGCCAAGATGCATCTCCCCCTCCTCGGCGGCGACCGGCAGGCGAGTCTCGAACTTGCCGCGTATTCCGGTCTGGTGCGGAATTATCTGGGGTATATGCCGGAAAAGGACGGCTACCGGTTCGTCTGGGAGGCCGAGAAATATCTGGCCGATTATCCCCGATCGGCGGTTGCCCCGAATGTCAAGGCGATCCGCGACGAGACGACCAAGGCGGCCGATGCCTGGTTCAACGGCATCGTCGCCGAGATCGATCGCCTGGCAAAGGAAAGGAAGTACCAGGAGGCGGCGGCCATGATCAAGGCCCAGCGCGCCGATATGATCAACGACCAGCAGCGGGATCTGCTCAATGCCAGGAACGATGAGCTGGCCCTGGCCGAAGCGGCCGAGCGGGAAACCACCAAGATGGCGAAAGAGCAGGAGCTGGAACAACGGTGGAACAACGGTCTGCAACTGGTCAGCTCCGGCCGTTACGACGAGGCGATCAAGGTCTTCGACGGGATGATGGAAACCGAACTCGGGGCCAGGGCGGATGCCAAGATCGTCGAGATCTCATCGATGGCGGCCAAGGAAGACCGCCGGAAAGCGGCCGATCTCTTCATCCGGTTCACCAAGACCCAGGATGTCGAGGTCAGGAAAAACCTGCTGGTTGATTCCCGTCGCCTGCTCAAAGGGATACTGGTCAAATATCCGCGTGCCGATATCACCGACAAGGTTTTGGGCAATATCCAGCGGGTGGAGCAGGAGATGAACGCGATCGACCCTAATCTCATCGCCGAGGCCGACAGTCGGGAGGCCGGCCGGCAGGCCCGGGAAGATGGTGGGATGCCGCCGGCTAACGAACCGGACGATCCCTTCGAAACGCAGCCGCAGATCAATGAGGTGCCAGCCAGACAATAGTAATCGGGACCCCCACTGTTCCGTTGATTCGCAAGAGGCCTCCGGTGCTGTTGCCGCCGGGGGCCTCTTGCTGTTCCGTATCCCCGGTGGCCATTGCCGGACGTTCCCATGGGCTTCAGTCGGCCTTGCGAGCAACAGGATCCTTCATGTCGCTGTTTTTTGATATTCTGATCATCGTCCTGCCGGTCTTTCTTGTCATCGGTCTCGGGTTCGGCCTGAAGATGGCGCGACTGGTGGATGGCAGTTTCCTCTATCAACTCAATCGGCTGGTCTATTTCCTGGCGCTGCCGGCACTCCTCTTTCACGAGATCGCCCGTGCCGATTTCTCCGCCACTTTCAACGGTATGCTGCTCGCCGGGATGCTGGCTGCGATCCTGCTGACCTTTTTCCTCGCCTATGGTTTCGCCGCCTGGCGCGGCTATCCGCCGGAGGCCCGCGGCAGTTTCTGTCAGGGTGCCTTCCGCGGCAATATCGCCTATATCGGTCTGGCGATCGTCTTCAACGCCTATGGCGGCGATGGCTTGGCCGCAGCCGGGATACTGCTCGGGTTCCTGGTTCCGGTTTACAATTTTTTCGGCATCCTTGCCCTGCTGCTGCCGCACCGGCAGCAGCAGGGCCAGCAGTTCGGCCCCTGGTTCTGGATCCGGCAGGTCGGCGGCAATCCTCTGATTCTCTCCTCCTTTGCCGGCATCCTGTGGAGCTTTCTCAACATTCCTCTGCCGCAGGTGATCGAGCGCAGCCTTGATATCGTTGCCGGCATGGCCCTGCCTCTGGCCCTGTTGTCCATCGGCGGTTCCTTTTCCCTGCAGCGGCTGCGCGGTGATATTTCGAAGTCCTTGATCGCCACCGCGATCAAGCTTGTCTGGCTGCCATTGAGCACCGCCGGGATCCTGATCGTGCTCGGCATAGGCGGCCGGGAATTGGCCATCGGCGTGATCTTCGCCGGGACTCCGACCGCCGCCGCCGCCTATATCATGGCCCAGCAGCTACGTGGTGACGCGAACCTGTCCGGCTCGATCATCATGCTCTCCACGCTGCTGTCGCTGATCACCTATACTGTTGCCCTGGTGCTGTTGGAAGGATTGAGACTCTGAGATGCAGGAGATGATCGAAACGATCCGGAGACGGCTGCTCGCCTGGTTCCGACGGACGCAACGTGACCTCCCCTGGCGGCAGACGTATGACCCTTATCACGTCTGGATTTCCGAGATCATGCTGCAGCAGACCCAGATGGAGAGGGGGGTGGCCTACTTCCACCGCTGGATCTCCCGCTTCCCCGATCTGGCTGCCGTTGCCGCGGCGAGCGAGCAGGAAATTCTCAAATGCTGGGAGGGGCTCGGCTACTACGCCAGGGCCCGGAACCTGCACCGTGCCGCCCGGCTGCTGAGGGATCGCTATGGCGGACAGATCCCATGTGATTACAGGACGCTGCAGTCTCTGCCGGGGGTTGGTCCCTATACCGCCGCCGCCATCGCCAGCATCGCCTGCGGCCAGGACGTCCCGGTGGTCGACGCCAATGTCGCGCGGATCCTGGCCCGTCTTTACGATCTGGAGGAACCGGTCAAAAGCGCCGGCTGCCGGCAACGGATCGAGGCCCTGGCCGCGGCCCTGCTGCCTCCCGGCAAGGCTCGAGCCTTCAATCAGGCCCTGATGGATCTTGGCGGTCTGGTCTGTACGCCGAAGAACCCGGACTGTCACCATTGCCCGCTGGCGGAGGCCTGCCTGGCCCGGTTGCGCGGAACGGTGGCGGACAGGCCGGTACCGGCCAGGCGCCGGGAGACGGTCCTGATCGAGATGGCGACCGCCATCCTGTCGAATGAAGGCCGCGTTTTTATCCAGCAGCGCCTGGCGGACGATATCTGGGGCAGCCTGTGGGAATTTCCCGGCGGCCGGCTGGAGGACGGGGAAACGCCGGAAGAGGCGGTAATCCGGGAGTACCGGGAGGAGACTGGATTCGAGGTGGAGATCTGCGGCCGCATCACCACCGTCACCCATTTTTATACCCGTTACAAGGTGGTGCTGCACTGTTTCGCCTGTCGACTGGTCGGCAGCGACACGGTTGCCCGGCTCGAGGCGGCCCGGGACTGCCGTTGGGTGTCAGCCGGGCAGTTGTCGGAGTATGGTTTTCCGGCCGGGCATCGGAAACTGCTGGAGTATCTGGCCGTGGCTCGGCCGGAGTTCTTGGTCGACCCGTGCCGCTGAACGGCCAGCCCCTCGATGCCGGGCGGTGGAGACCGGTTATCGTGATCACGGACCGCTGGCACCCGGCCATCGCGGTTCTCGGACCGAGGTCGCGGGGCCACGGGGCTGTGGGTCAGGGGAGGAGATCGATCTGTACCGGACAGTGGTCCGATCCCATGATCTCCGGCAGGATGGCGGCGTTCCGCACCCTGTCGCGGCTGGCCTGGTCGACGCAGAAGTAGTCGATGCGCCACCCGACATTCTTGGCTCGGGCGTTGAAGCGGTAGCTCCACCAGGTGTACTGTTCCGTTTCCTGGTTGAACATCCTGAAGGTATCGACGAATCCGGCCTCGATGAAGGAATCCATCCAGGCCCGCTCCTCCGGGGTGAAGCCGGCGTTCTTGACATTGGCGGCCGGGTTTTTCAGGTCGATCGGCTTGTGGGCGACATTGAAATCGCCGCACAGGACCACCATCCTGTCCCGGTTCAGGCGGCTGGCGAAATCAATCAGCTGCTGGTTGAAGCGCAGCTTGTAGTCCAGTCGTTTCAACCCTTCACCGCTGTTGGGGAAATAGATGTTGATGAGGTAGAATGAAGGAAATTCGAGGGTCAGCACCCGGCCTTCGCAGTCGAATTCCGGGTTGCCGAGGCCGGTAATCACCCGGTCGGGCTGCAGGCGGCTGTAGATGGCGACCCCGGAATAGCCCTTGCGTTCGGCGCTGTGCCAGTAGGAGGTGTAGCCGTCGATGTTCTTCACCTCGGGCGGGAGCTGGTCGGGATGGGCCTTGGTCTCCTGGATGGCGATGATGTCGGCGTCGAACCCGGTCATGGCCTCGGTGAACCCCTTCTGGGCCACGGCTCTGATGCCGTTGACGTTCCAGGAGATGAAACGGAGGGTCTGTCGGTTGCCGTTGGCGGATTTCTTCATGATCTTTCTCGGGGTGACGCCGTTTTGCGGGCAGGGGCCCAGGAGCGGGCAGATATCGCAGTGGGGGCTGACGGGACGGCAGATGGACTGGCCGAAGGCGACCAGCAGGGAATTGACCCGGAGCCAGTGCCGTTCCGGCAGGGTTCGGCGCAGGGCTATTTCGGTCTTGAGCGGGGAATCGGTATCGACATAGCCCCAGATGTTCATGATGCGGTGGACATGGGTGTCGACACAGATCGCAGGTCTGCCGAAGGCCACACTGCGCACGAGATTGGCGGTCTTTCGGCCGACACCGGGCAGGGTGACCAGATCGTCGATGGTCTCGGGCACCTTACCGCCGAATGTCTGCAGGGCCTCGGGCAATTGCTTGAGATACCCGGCCTTGCTTCTGTAGAATCCGACCGGGTAGATCAGGTGCGCGACCTCTTCCTCGGACAGGCGGGCCAGTTTTTCGCGGGTATCCGCCATCCGGAAGAGCCTGTCGGCCGCAACGGCGGTGACTTCGTCCTTGGTGCGGGCGGAGAGGATGGTGGCGACCAGAATCCTGAAGGGATCACGGGTCTGCACGGCGATCAGGTCGACCACCGGGGTCCGGGTCTCGGCTACAGCCCGGGCGACTGTCTCGAGGAAGAAGTCGATATCGATGGGCATTGGATGGCGACCGCCAGGGTGGGGGATAAACCCGTCATGGGGGACATGACGGGGACGGAGAGCAGCCGGTATTCTGTGCTACCAGCAGCGGAAATGGCCGGTGTCGAGGT
The DNA here is from genome assembly GCF_053613775.1 of Desulfoprunum sp. NCBI lineage: Bacteria > Pseudomonadati > Thermodesulfobacteriota > Desulfobulbia > Desulfobulbales > Desulfobulbaceae > Desulfoprunum > Desulfoprunum sp. The sequence goes on along the minus strand of NZ_JBSHXH010000006.1, from coordinate 100,681 downwards.
GGAGGAAATCCGATTTCGCGTAATACCCGACTCCGCCGCTGCGGAGTTGCCGGGCAATATCCCGCAGTTCCTTCGTCCGCACATCGGTGAGACGGATATCGATCGCCATCCCCTGCATGTGAAGGCTGTCCTTGGCCACCTTGGGACTTCTCCGCTGCAGGTAGGCGTTGGTACTGGGGGAACGATAGCCGGAAATAACCTCGTAGACCCCGTTACTGCCACTGATCCGCTGGATTCGGCTGAGGATTTCCATCAGGGCCGGGTCGATGACATGGGTGTCGCCGGTACGGTAATCACGGAGGAAGGTCTTGAGCTGTGATTTGGCCGTCTGAGGATATCTGCCGGGGATATAGGTGATTTCCAGCTGCTCTCCGGTGTGGGTATGAACGAATGAGAGCATGTGGGGATCGGTGGGAGTGGAGAGGGCATCGAGGGGGGAACTGAGGAGCAGCCCGAGCGCCAGTTGGGCCGACGCGGCGAGGAACTTGCGACGGCTCAAGAAGAATCGCCTGATTGTCTCGTTGGTTCTCATCTATTGTCCTGGTATTAGTTATTCAAGTTGCTGTTTTTTTCCAATAAAGCAAGGGAAAGTTCGGTGTCCCTGCCATAAATGTCCCTATTAAAATGGATTGATCCCTCTTTGTCAACCCATGTTGTCTGATATGTGAGATGAACGGTGAGGGGGGCCGGCAGGTTCACGACCTTTCTCCTGCCGCTGTCGATGGTGGCCTTGATCCTTTCAACCGTCCAATCCCGCTTTTCCCCGGCCAGGGCGTATGCGGCCAGGGAGACCGGGTCACTGACCCGGATGCAGCCGTGGCTGAAATTTCGCGCCGACTGGCTGAACAGGTCCCGCTTCGGGGTGTCATGCATGTAGATCGCGAAACGGTTGGGGAAGACGAATTTCATCCGGCCCAGGGCGTTGAGCGGTCCGGGTTCCTGGCGCAACTTATAACGGGCCATCTGCTCGGGAGAGATGGCGTTCCAGTTGACCCTGGTGCTGTCAAGCTCAACGGCGTCCGGATCCCAGCTGGAAAACAGGCGGACATTGCGGTCGACCAGGTAGCGGGGGTTCTGGCGCAGCCGCGGCAACTCTTCCTTGCTGGCGATACTGCGGGTGATGACCCAGTACGGGTTGAAGTCGATGTACTGGATCAGGTCACTGAAGATCGGGGTCTGGTTCTCCAACTCGCCGACGATAACCGGCATTTCCAGGACGACCTCGTCTTTCTCGACAACCTTGAGGTTGTAGCCGGCGATGTTGACCAGCACGTATTTCTCGCCCAGGTCGTGGGCCTGCCAGCGCCATCTGGTCATGTTGACGATGATCTGTGAGACCAGGCGCTTGGCCGGGATGTTCATCGCCGCGATGGTCTGGTTGCCGATGACGCCGTCCGGTTCCAGTCCGTAACGTTTCTGGAACGTGATGACGGCTTGTTTCAGGGAATTGTCGTAGAGGGTGTCGCTGTGGTCGATGGTTTCGAGATCGCCGGTGATGTGCAGGCGGATGCGGATGGCGGGGACCCGGGGATCGAGCTCTCCCGGATGGAGCGTGGCGCCGGACGGGACCGATTGCCATCCTCCGGCGGCGGCGAGGGTGCGGTATTTCTGCAGCGCCGTTTTCAAGGCGCGGTAGTGGCGATGGACCGGCGGCAGGGATGCCAGGTGGACGGCGAGATCCGGGGCGGCAATGATGGATCGCATCGCTGCGGTGGGATCAAAATCCTGTCTGCCGGTATCGTTAAAGATCTTCGGGTTGGCGGACCGGGATTCGAGCTGGCCGTAGCTGACGTCATGGGCATAGAGCAGCAGATTATAGGTGAGCAGGGTGTCGAGCAGAGCGAGGTCGGCGGCGCTGCGCAGCGGCCAGAGGCGGATGATCTCCTCGACGGCATAGTCCTCGGGACGAAGGCCTTCCTCGGCGGCGGACTGGAGGAAGCGCAGGGCGATGGCCGCCCGTTCGGTGGGGCCGTCATCGGCTACCCAGATCGGCAGGTTCCCCACCGTAGGATACACGGCGGAAATGCAGTGGTCCTGCGAAGCGATGAGCGGTCGCGGCAGCTCAAGGGTCTGCAGCTGTTCCGGGGTGTATTTGATATGGCTGAGCAGTTCCCGGGAGATCGGCAGCGAGACCTCGGCCGCCGCGGCAGCGGGGCGGGGTCCCGCCATGCCGCAAAGGAGCAGAAACAGGGCGAAGACAACGGACAGACGGATCAATCCGTGTCTCGGATTGAGATCATGCATGACTGTGATTGGATGCATTGGCACTGAGACAGGAAGAAAAGGTAGTGGAAAATCAGATTATGTAATCGAGAGAATCATTTGTACCATCTCATGGGGTAAATTGTAAAGGATAGAGGGGGAATCCGGGAGAAATTATCAACTTGGGTCGGTTCGCACCAGTCGGCCGGAGGTGATCCGTTCAGGGCCGGATTCCCCCGGCGTCCCGGTCAGACGGAGGGGGCGAGCGAGTCCGGTTCGAAGTCGAGGGTGGCGAAATAGTCGCTCAACCGTTCGCCGCGGCGGATCAGGTCGACGCCGCCATCGGCACGGAGCAGCAGCTCCTTGGGGCGCAGCGTGCCGTTGTAGTTGAACCCCATGGCATGGCCGTGGGCGCCGGTATCGTGGATGAGAAGGAGGTCGCCGTCCTCGATTTTCGGCAATTGCCGCTGGATGGCGAATTTGTCGTTGTTCTCGCAGAGGGAGCCGACCACATCGACCACCTCCGGAGACCTGTCATGATCGCCGCCGATGACCTCGATATGGTGATACGCCCCGTAGAGGGCCGGCCGCATCAGGGCATTCATGCAGGCGTCGACGCCGATGTAGGTGCGGTAGGTCTCCTTGCGGTTGATGGCGGTGACCGCGAGCACGCCGTGCGGGCCGGTCATGTAGCGGCCGCTCTCCATGAACAGGGCCGGGCAGTAGCCGTTGCTCTGCCGGAAGTGGTTGAATTCGGCGGTGATCTCCCGGCCCATGGCCTCGATCTGCAGTTCCTTGGCCTCCGGCAGGTAGGGAATACCCAATCCGCCGCCGATGTTGATGAAGTCGAAAGTGATGCCGAGGGTACGGCCGATGTTTGCGGCAAGATCGAGAAGCATGCCGGCGGTCTGCACCATATACTGATAATGCAGCTCGTTCGAGGCGAGCATCGTGTGCAGTCCGAACCGCCTGGCGCCCCGGTCCCGCGCCCGGCGGTAGGCCTCGACAATCTGGTCGTGGCCGACGCCGTACTTGGCCTCGACCGGGTTGCCGATGATGTCGTTGCCGACCCGCTTCGGTCCCGGATTGTAACGGAAGCAGACGAGTTCCGGCATGACCGGGACCTTGTCGACGAGGGAGATGTCGTCGAGGTTGAGGATCGATCCTCCCTCTCTGGCGGCCTCGATGAAGTCTTCGTGGCTGGTGTTGTTGGAGGTGTACATGATGTCTTCGCCACGCGCCCCGATCCCGCGGCTCAGCATCAATTCGGAGACCGAACTGCAGTCGAGGCCGAAGCCCATGCTTTTCATGATCGCCAGGATCCTCGGGTTGGGCAGGGCCTTGACGGCAAAGTATTCACGAAAGGAGTCGAGCCCGGCAAAGGCGGCCTGCAGCCGGGCCCCGGTCTCCCTGATGCCGGTCTCGTCGTAGAGATGGAAGGGCGTGCCGAAATGCTCGACTATCCGCGGCAGTACCGGCAGCAGGCGATCTTTGAAGGCTTGGGACATGGGCATGATCTGCTCTCTTCGATTATGGGATGGGAATGCGGGCGGTTTCCTTGTAGGTGGCGAGGACCGGCAGAGTGTTGGTGGCGACGACGCCGTTGATCGTATGCACCCTGGTGCGCAGCAGCCGGCCCAGGGCGTCGGCGTCGGCAGCCCTGAGCTTGACGAGATAGCAATCCTCGCCGGCGATATAATGGACCTCCTGGATTTCCGGGACCGCGGCGAGCTGCTCGCCGATCTCGGTCTGGTCGGGTTGTTCCCGGACCATGACCCGGACGAAGGCGATCTGGGCGCTGGCGAATCGTTTCGGATTCAGGCGGACCTCGTAGCCGTCGATGATCCCCTGCTTCTCCATCTTGCGGATGCGTTCGAGCACGGCCGACGGGGCCAGGCCGATCTGTCTGGAGACCTCGATATTGGGAATCCGGGCCTTCTCCTGCAGGATGCGCAGGATCTCGAGACTGACGTCATCAATCATTTGTGTTGATCTCCTCTGCTTGTGAAAATATTCTCTAGATATATAATCGTCAAGAATAATATTCTGCAAAAAACGAATATGCGAGAATCGATGACCGGTCGGGTAAACCGGCCGGCCGATCAAAAGGCGGCAATGGCGGCGGGACCGGTCGGGGCGGCGAAGGGGAGAGGGTTCAGGAGGGAAGCGGCAACTGGATGGAAAACCTGGCCCCGCCAAGCCTGCCGGTGCTGACCGAAATTGTCCCCCTGTGTTCCTTGATGGTCTGGCGGGCGATGGCCAGGCCCAGTCCGGTGCCGTCCGCCCGGGTGGTGAAGAAGGGTTCGAATATTTTTTCCCTGGTGTCTTCCGGCACCCCGGGCCCATTGTCGAGGACCGAGATCACGACCATTTCCTGATCGTCCTGCCCGGTCGGAATCTCGGCGTCGATTTCGATCAGTTCGTGGCCCGGCGGGCAGAAGAGGATGGCATTGTGGATAAGATGGCTGAAGACGGTGAACATCTGTTTCTGGTCGGCCCAGAGATCGAAGTGGCGATCGAAATTGAGATGGAGGGAGCAGGTTGCCGGCCACTGCGGGTCGGCCCTGCAGACCTGGATCACCTCGGCCAGACAGGAATGGAGGGAAAACCACTCGCTGTTGACTGTCTCCGGGCGGGAGAACTTGAGAAAATCACCGATCGTGTGGATCATCCGGTTGGATTCGCGGACGATGATCTCCGCCAGTTCGAGGTTCATCCGGCTTGAAGGGTCAGCCGAGGAGAGCTCCTGGGCCAGGATCTGGGCCGAGCCGGAGATGGCGGTGAGCGGATTCCTGAAATCATGGGCGATGCCGGCACTCATCATGCCGATGGCGGCGAGTTTCTCCGACTGCCGCATCTGCTGTTCCATCCGTTCGATCTCACTGATATCCCGTAAGGTTATGATCTTGTGGATGTCGGTGGCGGCAGGGGCCGTCTCGTCCGGCGGGAGGATCGGAACATAGGAGTAGCCCAGCTTGATCGTGGTGCCGTCCGGCCTGGTGAAATCGGCCGCCAGGCGGAGGTCGGTCCCGGTCAGCGTCATTTTCGGGATACTTTCACTCAGCCTGCGACCGATGAGGTGTTCCGGTGGGTAGCCGGTTATCGCGGCGGTGGCCGGGTTGGCCGAGGTGATGACCTGGGCGCCGTCGATGGTGAGGATGCCGGTCGAGATATTGTCGAAGATCTGTTTGTACAGGGTGGCCAGCCGGTCGAAGTTGCGCAGCGAGTCGCTCAGGGCGTCCTCCGTCGTCTGCAGACGCAGGCCGAAGATGGCGCTGAGCATCGCCGCCAGGAAGAAGACCAGGCCGAGGACCCCGAAATGGTTGATGCTGACGAGGGGGTTGGTGGCGGCCCTGAAGCCGTAATCGGCAAGGTACTCCGGGACAACGCCCAGCAGCTCGAAAAACAGGATGGCCGCATACTGCAGCGATGCCGCGGCGGCGGCGACGAGTCCGCCCTTGCGCGGCAGGATCAGGCCGCCGGCGATGATCGGGAAGAAATAGACGGAGGTGAAGATCGATTGCGAGGAACCGGTGTAGTAGACGAGGAGCGAGGCGAAAAAGGTGTCGAGCAGATTCTGCAGGAAACCGAAGATCCGCAATTGGGTGGGGAGCAGCAGCAGGAGTATGGCGGAAATGATCGTCGTCAGGTAGACCAGGAGGAGAAAGAGGATGAGCAGGTTCCGCGGTGGGGTGATGATCTCGAACCGGGTGTTCTGGAACAGATCAATGAGTCCCATCAGGATCGTATAGAGGACGATGCGCAGGAGCAGCATCCACAGGAGCTGCTGCCGCAGAGTCTGTTCGATGCTGCCGTTCTGGCGGGAGCGGGTGGCGAGCGCTTCGAAATTCATCGATCAGTCGAGTCCGTACTTCTTCACTTTGTAACGGAAGGAACGGAAGCTCATCTGCAGCAGGTCGGCCGCCCGCATCTTCGAGTTCTGGGTCTTGGTCAGGGCGTGCTGGATCAGGCGTTTCTCGAGGTTTGTGACCACCGTCTCGAGGCCGAGGTCGTAGAGTTCTTCTTCGCTGGCGACGGCCTGAAAGAGGGGGATGTCCACATCGTCGCCGGTCCGCCGTCTGTCATGGGTCATGCCGGAGGTCAATGACAGGCTTTCCGGCAGGATGATATTCGAGGACTCGAGGGCGACGCCGCGTTCAATGATATTCTCCAACTCCCGGACATTGCCGGGGAAGTTGTAATTCATCAGGACCTGCAGGGCGTAGGAGGAAATCTCCTGCACCTCCTTGTTCAGCCGGCGGGAGTATTTCTTGAGGAAATGGTCGACCAGCAGCGGCACGTCGCTTTTGCGCTCGCGCAGCGGCGGGACGCGGATCGGCACGACGGCCAGCCGGTAGAACAAGTCTTCCCGGAACCTGCCGGCGAGGATCTCCTCCTCGAGCACCCGGTTGGTGGCGGCGATGATCCGGACATCGATGCGCTTGATGCGGGTGCCGCCGACCGGCTTGATCTCTCTCTCCTGCAGCACCCTGAGAAGCTTGGTCTGGATGATCGGCGTCAGTTCGCCGATCTCGTCGAGAAAGGCGGTGCCGGTATCGGCCTCGTTGAACAGTCCGGGCTTGTCGCTGATCGCGCCGGTGAAGGCCCCCTTGACATGGCCGAAGAGTTCGCTTTCCATCAGCTCTTCCGGGATGGCGCTGCAGGTGATCGGCACGAAGGGGTTGGCGGCGACCTTGCTGTGGGCGTGAATCGCCTGGGCCACCAGTTCCTTGCCGGTTCCCGATTCCCCGTAAATCAGGACATTGGCCGGGGTGGGAGCGATGCGGCGGATCATGTCGAAGATCTTCAGCATCTCCCGGCTCTGGCCGATGATGCCGGGAAAGGGTTGATCGCCCCCGGTCGTCGTCGCCGGTCTGTTCTTTCTGGTCGCCGATTCGATGACCGATTTGATCTCGTCGACGTTGAACGGTTTGCTGATATAGTCGAAGGCCCCGTTCTTCATCGCCAGAACCGCGTCGTCCGGCGAGGCGAAGGCCGTGATCATGATGACCGGCAGTTCGGAATTGTGATCCTTGACAGCTTCAAGCAGTTCCAGCCCCCCCATCCCCGGCATGCGGATATCGGTGATGACGAGACTGAACTCCTGGTCCTTCAGGCAGTCCAGGGCATTTTCACCGTTGTGTGCCGTCGTTACCGCATACCCTTCCTTCTGCAGCAGGATTTTGAGAAAATCGCGCATGCTGCGCTCGTCGTCGACGACGAGGATGGATACGCTGTCGCCTGCTGTTTTGGTTGTCATCGGTCTGGGGGTGCGGATGACTGCGGGGGTGGAGGAGTCTGTTGTCATGTCCTAGGTGTAAGACTATAATATATTTGATGAAAAATCAAGTTGTCAATCTCGGCGGCGTGCAGTCGGCCGCGTCTTGCTGCCATGTAATCAGGTGCTTCTTGTCGGTCGCCGACAGGTCCTTGATGGCGCGTTCCCGTCTGCAGGCGGCGGATCGGGAGGGCTGTGGTTCGAGGAAGACAAGCCGGACGGGTTGCCGCGGTCTGGTGTAGCGAGCTCCGCCCCGAGCCGAATTATGCTCGGCCACCCGCCGTACTGGGTCGGTGGTGACACCGGTGTACAGGGTGCCATCGCCGCAGAGGACGATGTACGTATACCAGAATCCGGTCTTGGATGGTGCATGGCGCAGCTGCATGGAGGCTCCATTGTCTCTTCTGGATCCGGAAAAATGAGGCGAAGTCGTGCCGAGTATAGTCGATATGGCGAGAAATCCTACACAATGAGGACAAGTCGTTGCAAATTTATCGGCCAGATGGTAAGTCTCACGGAGTTTTTCAGCCCTGCCCGTAGCCGGCGGCCATCTCCGCCGATGCGCGGTTGACGGGTCCGAATTTTTCGTTGAGAAGGCGCAGCCTCAGAGCATCATGGAACAGAACCCTCAGCCGGAGCCGTTTGAGAAGCAGGCCCTGACCGAACATCTGCGGGAACTCCGTTCCTGCCTCATCTTCTCCTTTGCTGCCGTGTTTGTCGGCTTCTGTCTGGCCTACACCGTGATCCGTCCGATCGGCACCTGGTTCTTCAAGCCGCTCACCGCGGTTCTGCCAAAGGACACCTCGCTGATCTTCACCTCGTACCAGGAAGGGTTTTTTTTTATCTGAAGCTCGCCCTGGTGGTCGGCATCCTGCTCGCCTCCCCGGTCATATTTTCGCAGCTGTGGCGGTTTATCGCCCCCGGTCTGTACCGCCATGAAAAGAGGGTCCTGATCCCGTTTTCTCTGCTGTCGACGTTTTGCTTCATCGGCGGGGCCGCCTTCGGCTACCTCGTCGTCTTTCCCCCCGCCTTCCGTTTTCTGGTCGGCTACAATAACGAGTTTCTGACCTCATTGCCGGCGGTAAGCGAGTACTTCACGCTCGCCACCCGTCTGCTGCTCGCCTTCGGGGCGATTTTCGAGATGCCGGTCCTGATGGTCTTCCTGGCCAAGATCGGGGTGGTCGATGTCGCCTTTCTCAACCGCAACCGCAAGTATGCCATCCTGGTCAACTTCATCATCGCCGCCATCCTGACCCCGACCCCGGATGTCGTCAACCAGATGATGATGGGAATCCCGTTGCTGGTCCTCTACGAGATCAGCGTTCTTGCCGTCTGGCTGTTCGGGCGCCGGAGTTTCCGGGATTTTGAGTCGGACCACGAAGATGAGTCCGATCACGTATCATCCTGATAAATAATCAATAGTTGCTTTGCACGCATCGCAGCTCCATCTTCCTGATCAGCCTTGTGAGGATTTCCAGCGGCAGCGGCTTCCTCAAATTTTCCGCCAGTGATAACGGGATCATTGCCGGCCTCGCCGACCGACGGATCGGCGTACGGAATTGCCGGTTGAAGGTCTCCGGGTGGGGTTGGTTCAAGGTGTTCCCTCGCACGGAGGCAGGTGCGATCTGGCCTTTCGGTAGGGTCGAATGGCGCCGATTACAATGTCTGGAGTGGAGAAAAAGGCACATGAGTTTCAAAATGGTAATTGGAATGTTTGGAAATCCAGCCACACACGATGTAATCAGATGTAATAACAGTAATTTTATATGCATAATCTATGGCACTGATCTTGCAATGATACATCCACTCTGCCGTTGGTCTTACGCAATACCATTTTGCCGACAACGGCATAGGGCACGTAAGCAATTGCGGAAGGGGTTGAACTCAATGAAATCACTAGCTCATCGGGTCGGATGACGGAATAAGCAGCTGCTCGGAAATGTCTTGGTTTCTCTCTGATATCGGTTATTTTGCGCTGAATTGTAGTCATCTCTCAACTGTCTGATTGGGAAATGCGAGTGAAGAGAAGAGGATGTGCATGACCGAAAACAGAAATCATTCGGATGAAAAAAATGCCGAGAATGTGCTGGAATATATCCGTGCAGTACCTCCTGCCGACTCATGGGCCTTGGAGATCACGAAGGATGGACGGTCGGCACGGCTGCATCTGCACCGCAAAGAGGTGATCGCGGCGCAATATGGACCGTTGATCGGCAATGGTGCCCTGATGACCGTGGCCGGTTGGAAACATCCGCGGATCCGGCAGGTGCCGGCGGCGAAGGAGGTGCGGAGGAATACCTCGTTGTCGATTGCTGAAGTCCGCAACGAACTTTCCCGTCAATCGTCCGCAGCGGCGGTTGAGCAATGTGACGAGGTCGCCGGTCTGAAGCAGGCGATCCTGCTGATCTACCAATTCCGCTACAAACAGGCGGGGGCGAAGCTTGGCGAAATATTGAAATACAACAGGTTCAATTATATTGCCTGGCTGTGGTATTCGCGCATTGTCGGTAAGCCGGAGAGCATCCTCCGGACCTTGAACGAGGCCCAGAAATGGGGGAATGCCGACAGGGAGGTGATTCTCGAGAACAGGAGAAACAAGGCCCTGCTCGTTACCGACCTCCAGACCGTCAAACGCTGTCCATTCTGCTGGACCGTTCTCACCGACGATCCGTATCGTTGCAGTTACTGTTGTTCCCGCTTGAGGATTCAGGCCGTATCTTCTGCCGAACCGGCCAAACATGACGTCATCGAAGCGGCGGTGGGCAGATACCTGCGGATCTTCAGCCGTGACCAGAAAAACGGTCAGGTCGCATATTGTCTGGCACTGGGGTACTTCAATCTTGAAAACCTCGACCAGGCCCTCAAGTATCTTCGCCTGGTCGGTCTTCTCTCACCGGGGGGCCAGACGTATCGGGCCGAGATTGAGTATATCGAATCGCGGCAAGTGGGGAGGCAGGCGCCTTCAGCCCAGCCGTCGGTCGCCATCAGCCATCCGGTGAAGAAGCCTCCGTCGTCCGGAGGTGATCGGAAATCGATCCTGGTGATTGAGGACAGCCAGACCTCGCGCAAGGTGATTTCCATGGTCCTGTCGCGCGCCGGGTTTCAGATCCTCGAGGCGTCCACCGGTCTGGAGGGCATCAAACTGGGGGGCGAGTGCACCCCTTCCCTGGTCCTGCTCGATGTCATGCTGCCCGATATGAACGGCTATGAGATACTGCCGCAACTCAAGGCGATGTCGCACCTGATGGATGTCCCGGTCATCATGCTGACCGGCCGGACAGGGTCCACGGACAGGGTGATGGGGATGCGCGCCGGGGCGAGTGAATACCTGACAAAACCGTTTAATCCTCAGAAGTTAGTGGAAATATTAAATAAATATTTATAAGTTCATTACGGGCGGAGTGAATGGAACATCACCAAGCATACAGAAGCCTTGATCTGGTAATACAGGAAATCGACGCGCTGATAGCGGCAGCCCCGGGCAGCTTCGCGAGGTCTGCAATGCGGACCCCTGTCGATGCGTCGAGTATTCCGCACAAGCTGCTGCTCACCAGTGTCGGAGATCTGAAAATCGCCCTGCCGATGGAACATATCGGGGAAATCGGAACGTTGCCCGTCATAACCCCCCTTCCCAGTCTGCCATCGTGGATTTTCGGCATCGTCAATCTCAGGGGCGAGATAGTGTCCGTCATCAATATTGCCGATTTCCTGGGGGTCGATGCCGCATATACGAGCATCGGCAGCCGTTTTGTGCTGCTCCGGTCCGGGAAGGTCGGAACCATGGTCCTGATTGACCGGATGCACGGCACGGTCGACAAGACTGTCGCGGAATTGAAATTGCCGGTGTCGCTGAATTTTGTCAAACGGGGAACGGAGGTCTATGTTCGGCCTGGATTCATGGCGGAGGATCAGCCTGTCCATGTTCTGGATGTCGAGGCTATCCTGTCGAGCCGTCGGTTTCTTGATTGCCGGCAGTGATCAACGATGGTCGACCGGGCCGATGGTTCGGCAATACGGGTACTTATGATAAATAATTATTCGAAATATATACATACTATGCCCGTGGGTGGAGACCATCGATGGTAGGGGTGTCAAGGAAGGAACTGCGAGGGTATTATTTCCACGAGGTGCAGACCTATATACCGAGGATACAGAGTGATCTCGCAGTGCTGCAAACAAGGGCGGATGCGATGGAGAGCATCGAGGAGATGCACCGCCTGTTTCACAACATCAAGGGTGCTGCATCCCAGGTTTATCTCCGGCATTTCAGTGCTGTCGCCGAGCTTGCCGAGTACCTGCTCAACCGAGCGATGAGGAATGGAAATCATCTGTCGGCGGCAAGTATTTCATATCTTGTGGATACAACAAATAAAATTAAAGAATATAGTTCTGCCGCACATCCGGATGAGACTGATGAGCGGGCATTGCTGCTTGAACGGTATCACCAGTTTATAGATCTGGAAGAACTGAGAAACGATGCCGCGACCGTCTCTTTGAGTGAGCAGATGCACAATCTGCTGATGATGGATCCTGGCAGTCCAGGAGGGAATATCGCCACCATGCACAGAGGTCGGAAGCCGAGCGGGGAATCAGGGACGAGGAAGGCGCTGGTGCCGATGGTGGCCAGGATCGGATTGCTCGTTGAGGGGATGAGGACGCAGCCGGCCGAAGCAGCGGGATACCGCCGTTGCCTGGAGGAGATGGAGGCGGCGGTGCAGCAGATCGCCTCGATCGTCCGGGAAGGGGGGGTGACGGAAGAGACGGTCTTTTTTGAGGATCTGGGCACCATGGTGGGCCGGGCCGGAACGACGGAGGCGTTTGCGGCGCAGCCGGCGCTGGTTGTCGGCCGGTTGCTGTCGATGCTCTGCATGCAGACCGAGTCGATGCTGCTGCGGGACCTGGCGGCGAACTGCGGGGAAGGCGATGGCGGTGGGCCGACGGTCAACGGGGATCTGCCGGGTCTGCTGCTGCAGTATATTGCGGCGTTGGAAGGAGTTCGATCCCGCCCCGGTCTGATCGACGAGTCTTCGGCGCAGCGGATCGCGGCCCGGATCGACCGCTGCCGCGGGCTGCTGGAGGGATCCGGCGGCACTGCGGGCGGCACCGGAGAGGGTCCGGCGACGGCGGAACCGGAAGCGGATGAAGGCTGTGGGGCGGAGCCGCAGGCGGACGATTTCACCGCCGGGGCCTTTGGCGATGACGAACTGTTCGCCTCAGAGGTGACGGAGGACGAGGCGGATACGCTGTACGAGATCTTCCGGGAGGAGAGCGAGGAGCATCTGGTGGCGGTCAACCGGTCGCTGAATGCGCTGGAGGAGTTGGTGGTCGAGCCGGTGGAGCTGTCGGCGGCGCTCCGGGAGCAGCTCGGCGGGATGCGGCGGGCGGTGCATACCCTGAAGGGGGCGGCGGCGATGGTGGGTTTTGGTCAGATAGCCGCCTGCGCCCATGGTCTGGAGGATCTGCTGGACTGGCTGCATGACCGGGCCGACACCGTCGGTCCCGATGATATCCGGATGATGGCTGGCGGGCTCGACCTGCTGGAGGAGCTGTCCCGAGACCCGGAAGGTGACGGCAGCGACGCGATGGCCGATCTGCAGCGCCGGATCGCGGCCCGGATCGATGCGCAGGGGGCAGGCGGGCACGGGGAATCAGGGACGAGGAAGGCGCTGGTGCCGATGGTGGCCAGGATCGGATTGCTCGTTGAGGGGATGAGGACGCAGCCGGCCGAAGCAGCGGGATACCGCCGTTGCCTGGAGGAGATGGAGGCGGCGGTGCAGCAGATCGCCTCGATCGTCCGGGAAGGGGGGGTGACGGAAGAGACGGTCTTTTTTGAGGATCTGGGCACCATGGTGGGCCGGGCCGGAACGACGGAGGCGTTTGCGGCGCAGCCGGCGCTGGTTGTCGGCCGGTTGCTGTCGATGCTCTGCATGCAGACCGAGTCGATGCTGCTGCGGGACCTGGCGGCGAACTGCGGGGAAGGCGATGGCGGTGGGCCGACGGTCAACGGGGATCTGCCGGGTCTGCTGCTGCAGTATATTGCGGCGTTGGAAGGAGTTCGATCCCGCCCCGGTCTGATCGACGAGTCTTCGGCGCAGCGGATCGCGGCCCGGATCGACCGCTGCCGCGGGCTGCTGGAGGGATCCGGCGGCACTGCGGGCGGCACCGGAGAGGGTCCGGCGACGGCGGAACCGGAAGCGGATGAAGGCTGTGGGGCGGAGCCGCAGGCGGACGATTTCACCGCCGGGGCCTTTGGCGATGACGAACTGTTCGCCTCAGAGGTGACGGAGGACGAGGCGGATACGCTGTACGAGATCTTCCGGGAGGAGAGCGAGGAGCATCTGGTGGCGGTCAACCGGTCGCTGAATGCGCTGGAGGAGTTGGTGGTCGAGCCGGTGGAGCTGTCGGCGGCGCTCCGGGAGCAGCTCGGCGGGATGCGGCGGGCGGTGCATACCCTGAAGGGGGCGGCGGCGATGGTGGGTTTTGGTCAGATAGCCGCCTGCGCCCATGGTCTGGAGGATCTGCTGGACTGGCTGCATGACCGGGCCGACACCGTCGGTCCCGATGATATCCGGATGATGGCTGGCGGGCTCGACCTGCTGGAGGAGCTGTCCCGAGACCCGGAAGGTGACGGCAGCGACGCGATGGCCGATCTGCAGCGCCGGATCGCGGCCCGGATCGATGCGCAGGGGGCAGGCGCTGTCGCTGCGGGGGCGGACGGCGGATTTGACCTGGAAGACATGGTGTTTGCCGACGAATCGGATATCGTGCCGGGATTCGGGGAATCCGGGGAACATGCGGTGCTTGATCCGTCTCGTGTGGAACGGATTTCCGCCACAGTCGATAGCGGCAACATCCGGGTCAAGGTCGAGAACCTCGATGAGATCATCCGGATCGAGGGAGAGCTGGTTGTTGCCCGAAGTTCCATGGAAGGGTTGCTGAATGAACTGCAGCTGTCGGTCGATGAGCTCCAGTCGGCCCAGGAAAAACTGCGCCGGATTGCCCAGGAGCTCGAATCGGGGTACGAGGTCCAGTCACTCTACGGTTTCGGCCCCGAAACCTTCGTCGACGATGGTACGGGCGGATACGTCGGGGGCGGCAGCGATTTCGATCCGATCGAGCTCGACCGTTATTCCAGGCTGCATCTGATCATCCGGTCGCTCAACGAACTGGCCGTCGATGTCAACTCGATACACGCCGGCATCGCCGAGACCTCAGGCGAGCTCAACGGCCAGGTCGTCAAGCAGCAGCTGGTCATGGGGGCAATGCAGGACAAGCTCATGCGCACCCGGATGACGCCGATGTCGGCGGTGTCGAGGGGATTCTTCCGGACTGTGAGGAACACCGCCGCCGAACTGGGCAAGGAGGTCCGACTGACCATCACCGGCGACGACGTCTTCATGGACCGCTACATCTGGTCGAAGATGACGGATCCGATCATGCATATCCTCCGCAACTGCGTCGATCATGGCATTGAGTCGTCCGCCGTCCGCCGGCAGGCTGGGAAACCGGAAGTCGCCTCGATCAGGATCGAGGCGCACCAGCTCGGCAGTTTCGTCTCGCTGCGGATTGCCGATGATGGCGGCGGCGTCGATTTCACCCGTCTGCGCAAGAAATTGATCGCCGCCGGTTGGCTGGGACAACAGGAGATGCGGAGTGACGAGACCCTGCTGCCGTTCCTGTTTCAGACCGGATTCAGTACCCGGGACACGATCAGCCAGGTCTCCGGCCGCGGTGTCGGCCTGGATGTCGTTCAGAAAAATATCCAGGAATTGCGGGGAACGGTTCAGATCGAGTCCAAGGCCGGGCAGGGGACGGCATTCGAGATTCGGATCCCCATTACCCTGTCGGTCAACCGGGCGATTCTGCTCGTCGCCGGTGAGCGGCAATACGCCGTCCCTCTGCAGGATATCGTCGAAGTCCAGAGGGTGCCTCGG
This sequence comes from Desulfoprunum sp., assembly GCF_053613775.1. Classification (NCBI taxonomy): domain Bacteria; kingdom Pseudomonadati; phylum Thermodesulfobacteriota; class Desulfobulbia; order Desulfobulbales; family Desulfobulbaceae; genus Desulfoprunum; species Desulfoprunum sp. The sequence continues at coordinate 85,267 of NZ_JBSHXH010000006.1, read as the reverse complement.
GCTGAGATTGAAAAAACCAGGCTGCTCGAGTGGCGGAATGAATCCGTACCCGTCAAGGAACTCGCCACCCTCCTGCGGACTGGGGAAGGGAACCAGTGGCCATCGACATCCCGCGACCATTGCCAGCTGGTTATCGTCCGAGGCGGCAAGGGGTTTGTGGCCGTCATGATCGATTCGGTCATCGCCCAGCGCGAGATCGTGATGAAGGATCTCGGCAGTCATCTCGAGCATGTCAAGGGAATCAGCGGCGTGACGATCCTGGGCGACGGCAGTCTTGTCCCGGTGTTGAATCTCAGCGAGATCATCGAGGAGACCCTGCCGACGGTCAAGGCGCCGATGCTCGAGGCGCCGATGGTCGCGCCGCGTCCGGCGAAGAGAGAGAAACCGCTGCAGGTCCTGATCGTCGACGACTCGATCAGTGTCCGGCAGAGTATCGCGAGACTGATCCGGCAGCAGTCATGGAAGGCGGAACTGGCGGTGGATGGCGTCGATGCATTGGAGAAGCTTGAGACATATCAGCCTGATGCGATTATTCTCGACATCGAGATGCCGAGGATGAACGGATATGAGTTCATGGCGATTCTGCGGCAAACGGAAAACCTCCGGACGATTCCGGTCATCATGCTGACATCGCGCGATTCTACCAAACATCGGTCCAAGGCCGATGAACTGGGAGTGGATTTTTACATGACCAAGCCCTTCCAGGAAGAATTCTTCCTCCAGACCCTGGCGGGCATACGGCAATATGAGCGGCCGCAGTAGCGGTCGCGCCTGAAGGTCGGTAATCGAATGGAAACGGGACAGAAGGAAGGAATAAGGATTCCGCGGGTGCGGGAGAGGTGCGGCTGACGGTTATGGCACAGAAACGAGAGATAATCCTGGTCAAAGCAGCTGGCAGCGGTGCAGGCGATGAGCATCTGTTCTGGCTGTTCAGCAAGAACCAACTGGAGATGGTGCTGCGCGATATCGTGACGGAATCGGTTCCGGCACAGTCGTCATTGACCCAGGGGGTGGTCAACTGGCAGGACGAACCCCTGCCGCTCGTCAATCTTGAAGGTTATTACGGCACGGCGGGGATAGCGGCGGAGCAGCCGACGCGGTATCTCTTCATCAAGGGGGCGGCGCGGACAGCAGACGAGGTGCGGCTGGCGATGATCGTTGTGCCGATCTATACGGAGATGCGGATGGGGGCGCTGGACATTGACGGTAAACCGATTTCAACCTTGCCGCTGAGGGCAAATGTCACCGATATCCATGGCATATATGCCCTGGAGGGCGGTGGCGTCGCCGTCGTTCCGGATATCTGGCGGATTGCCTCCCGTTGCCGGGAGGAAGGACAGGACGGGACAAGGCGATGATCGAGTCCACCGTGCTGGAGAATGGGATACGGGTCACAACCGAGAGGATGCCCGGTTCCCGCTCGATCGCCGTCGGCATCCTGGTCAGTGCCGGCCCGAGAGACGAGCAGGACGATAAGGCCGGACTGGCCCATCTCACCGAGCACGCACTGTTTCATGGCACCAGTTGCCGGAGTGAGCTGGAGATATCGCGTCTCATCGATACGGTGGGAGGGAAGATCTCGGCATTCACCGGTCGCGATTATACCTGCTACAGTGCGGTCGTGATGGATGATCATCTGACCTATATCCTCGATCTTTTTTCGGATATGCTGCTCAACTCGATATTTCCGGAGGAGAGGCTGGAGTACGAAAAACAGGTGATTCTGACCGAACTTGCCTCCGGTCGCGATCTGCCGCACGAGAGGGTGATGTCCCTGCTCAAATCCTCGGTCTGGCCGGAACATGCCCTGGGACGGGATATCGAGGGCAAGGCGGAGGGAATCCAGGGGCTGACCCGGGAGGACGTAATTTACTTCCTCCACGGCAACTATCTGCCGAACCGGATCAGCCTCGCCATGGCCGGCAACCTCCAGCACGAGGATGTGGTCGCCAAGGTCCATGATTGCCTGTGGCGACTGTTCGGCCATGCAGATCGGACGATCGTTCACCCCGATCCCTTTCTCCCGGGCACCTATGTCGAGGAGTGCATGAGCATGCAGGCATATTTCGCCCTGGGGGTCCCCGCGCCCTCGTACACCGATGCCGACAGATACGGGATCCATCTGCTGTCGGCCATCCTGGGCGGAGGCCTGTCATCGCGGCTGTATCGCAACCTCCGTGAGGAACAGGGACTGGTCTACGATATTCATTCCGAATATCACGCCTACCTGGACGCGGGCATGGTCGTGGTGTCCGGGAGCACCCTCCCGGATCACCTGGAAAAAACGATTGGACTGGTCGTCGAGGAGACGATGGATATGTTTTCGCTCGCCAGGCCGCCGCATTCCGAGGAGATCTGGCAGGCCCAGCTGCGAACCGTCGGTCAGCACCACATCGACTCGGAGGATCCGTATATGCGGATGAGCAGATTGCTGACCCAGCTGTACTATTTCGACAGGGTGATTCCGGCCGGGGAGATCGTCGACAATCTCCGGGGGATCGACCAGGAATCGCTTGTCGGTATCTGTAGAAAGTCTTTTCCTTCGGTGCGGGATCATCTGGCGCTGGCGATCGTGGGGCCATCCTGTGCCGACGGAGAAATCGTTGCTTGATGCGTGAATAATAACAACAAGGAGGTAGAACATGGGAATTGATCAGTCGATTAAGAAGAACTGGATCGAGATTCAGAAAAAACACGCTGTGCCGGTCAATGCCATCGGGGTCAAGATCAAGGATAATGACGTCAAGACGCTGAAGGCCTGGAAAGAAGAAGGGATAGACAAATTCATAAAGAAATAAGGCAGATGATAATGAGTGGAAAACGAATACTGGTAGTTGAAGACAGCCCTACGGAAAGACTGATAACCGTCTCGGTGTGCGAGAAGGCCGGTTACAAGGTCATCACTGCCTGTGATGGCGAGGAAGCCATGCAGATGACGTTGGATCACCGGCCGGATCTCATACTGCTCGATGTCATCCTGCCGAAGAAAAACGGATTCCAGGTTTGTCGCCAGATCAAGAGTACGCCGGAGGTCAAGCAGACGAAAGTCATCATGGTCACCAGCAAATCTCAGGACAGCGACCGCTTCTGGGGGATCAAACAGGGGGCTGACGGCTACCTCACCAAACCTTTCCAGGACGGTGAATTGCTCGATCTGATCAAGGCAAATATTTAAGGGCCGTTACGAAATAACCATGACATATTCACCCATTTCGTTACGGCCCGTTATGCCGGTGACGGCGCTCCATTGTTACGGTTATTTGTACACAACGGCTTGGATCGTCCGATGGGACCGTCCCGGCATCGCAAACGTGTCTGGAAATTAATCCCCGACAGTGATTGCCGATGCCGGAAACTTTCCGGCTGGCACGTTGGTTGCGCTCGGACCTGGAAAAACCTCGTTGCCGGGGTCCGGGGACTGTCTGCCAGCAACAGGGTTGTTGCCGTGCCGGGAAATTGAGGGGCTACACTTCATGGCCGAGTAGAGTATTCTCCAGAGAGTCAGGGACCAACCATGGGTTGTTGCAGGATATCCGGAGCGATCGGGCGGCTTGTCCTCGTTGCCGGATATGGACAAAATTTCAGAGAACAGCGTGCAGGCGTATTGACTCTGATGAACAGAGAGTGAAATCTCAATAATATTTTCACCACGAGCAAGGATTGGAGGTCATGTCGATGTTTAAAAAGATGAGAATCAGAACACGCCTGCTGCTCTTTGGTATTATCCTGACGGCATTGCCGCTGTTGTTCGCCCTTGGTCTGGTTGTCGTTCAGAACACTCAGAATACGGCGACGGCCCGGACCGAGAGTATGAACCTGGCTGATGCCGACTTTACCCATCTGCTCCAGAACGTGTATACCCTGGCGACCACCCAGCAGGAGTTGATCGAGAAGAACCTTGCCTCGTCCCTGAACGTTGTCGAAGACCAGGCCAGGAAAAGAGGGGGACTCAGTCTGGGGGAGGAACCGGTCAACTGGATCGCCACCAACCAGTATTCAAACGAGAAGATGGCTGTTTCCCTGCCGATGATGCAGGTCGGCACCGACTGGTTGGGAAAGATCAACAGCAAGGATCTGGTGGTGCCTGTTGTTGACGATGTCAAAAACCTGGTCGACACGACGTGTACCATTTTCCAGAAAATGAATGATGCCGGTGACATGCTGCGTGTGGCCACCAACGTAATGAATCTTGACGGCGAACGCGCGATTGCAACCTATATCCCGAGCGTCAACCCGGATGGATCGGCCAACCCGGTTGTCAAGGCGGTCATGAAAGGGGAGACGTTCGTCGGTCGGGCCTTCGTTGTCAACGCCTGGTACATCACGGCCTATAAGCCGATACTCGATGCCGCCAACCAGATCATCGGCATGATCTATGTCGGTATCCCGCAGGAGAGCACGGTGTATCTGCGCAAGGCCATCCTGGATCTGGTGGTCGGCAAGACCGGCGGCGTCGATGTCCTTGATTCCAAAGGCACCTACGTCATCTCCAAAGGTCAGGACGGCAAGATCGTCATGGACGCCAAGGACTCCAAGGGGACGGCATATGTCCAGAACATGATCGAAAAGGCGAAAACCCTGAAGGATGGCGAGGTCGCGGAAGTGCGGACGACGTGGCCCGGCGAGGGTTCGGACCCGGCCAGGACGAAGATCCATAAGTTTACCTACTTCCAGAAATGGGACTGGATTATTGTTGCCAGCACCTTCGAGGATGAGATTCTTGGTTCGGTTCGCCTTATCGAAGAAAAGGCCAAGGTCAGTCTGATCTGGTTGTCCGGCCTCATCCTGCTGAGTATCGTCATCTGCGTCGTGGCCGCGTTCCTCTTCTCCAGCAGGTTGACGCTGCAGATCAACAAGATCATGGAAATGTTCAGTGATATCGGTATCGGTGATTTTTCGGCTCGTGCCGAAGTCGTTTCCCAGGATGAAATCGGCGAAATGGCGGAGACGATGAACGCCATGCTCGACAACACCCTGGTCCTGATGCAGAGTCGGGACGAGCGCGACGCCATCCAGGCCTCGATCATGCGTCTCCTCAACGAAATCAGTGATCTCGCCGATGGCGATCTCACCGCCAGGGCCGAAGTCACCGAGGAGATAACGGGCGCCATCGCCGACTCCTTCAACGCCATGGCCATTCAGCTCAGCGAGGTCGTCCAGGGCGTCAAGCAATCGGCCCTCGAGGTTGGTCAGTCGTCACAGGAGGTCGAGCAGTCGACCAAGGACCTCGCCGCCTACAGTGAAAAACAGGCGGAGAAGATCAAGGCGGCCATTGTCACCATCAAGGATCTCGCCGCCGCTATTCGAAATATCTCTCACCATGCCGGCGTTTCGGCCGAGGTCTCCAACAAGGCGATGATCAGCGCCCAGGAAGGTTCGCTCGCGGTCAAGAAGACCAATGAGGCCATGAGCGCCATCAAGGAAAACATGCGCGGTACGGCGCGGACTATCAAGAGACTCGGTGAGAGTTCTCAGGAAATCGGTAACATTACCCAGATTATTAACGATATCGCCGACCGGACATCGGTCCTGGCCCTCAACGCCTCGATTCAGGCGGCCACCGCCGGCGATGCCGGGCGGGGTTTCGCCGTCGTTGCCGAGGAGATACAGCGACTGGCCGAACGTTCCGCCGGTTCGACCAAACAGATCGAGTCTCTCGTCACCGGTATCCAGAAGGAGATTGTCGAGGCCACGGCCAGTATGGAGAAGAGTATCCAGTATGTCGTCTCGGGTACCGAACTCTCCGACCAGGCCTACAGCAAGCTCGAGGAGATCGAGGCGGTTTCCAATCAACTGGCGGCGAACATCAACGACATTTCATCGACCGCCAAGAAAAAATCCCAGGATTCTGAGCAAATCGCCGATCTGATGGAAGAGGTCGGCGTACTCACCGAGCAAACGACCGGCGCAACCCGGGATACGGTATCTTCGATGGAGAAGATCATCTCGACATCGAGGCGGCTGGAAGAATCGATCTCGACCTTCAAGCTGGGAGAGGAAGCGGCGGCAGTATAGTTCCGGTAGAGACGCTCCTCGTTCACCCCGGCGATCCCATCCGTCAGGATCGATTGCCAGGTGGACAATCAGAGTGTGTTCGGGAATCCGGCATGTGGGGACCAGTTCCTCGCATGCCGGATTTTCGTTTGTGGCCTGGGACCGACCGAGCGGTATGTATCCCGCTGGATGACCGTCCCGCTGCTCCGTCTCAGGGCCGAATGAGAGAAGCTCAGACCGACAGTTGAACGATGCCGGGGTGCAGGCCTGTACTGAAAAGCATGCCGCCCGGGATTTGTACTTCTGGATTTCTTCATCTTATTTGTATTATAAAGAGATGTGTGCGGGGTATATCCAGGAGCAGAATTCTATCCGTACATGGCAAGGGTAGCGGTACACATACTGAAAACCCGAAAAAAAGGGAGGTATAGATGAGTGTCAACACGGATTTCGAGAGAGTATTGAAGATCGGCCGGCCACCGAACATCGGTCGCCTGTTCCCACATTCAAGGGCCCTGCTGGTCAGCGGCAAGGTTATCGACCGGGCCCTGCAGGCGAAGGGACAGGCGATGACCATGGCGGCCAACGGCCGCAATTTTTTCGTCATCCGCGGTGCCCTGATGGCGGCCCAGCGGGCCGACGCGGCGATCATCATCGAGATCGCCCGCTCCGAATGCGCCTACTGTCCGGTCAATTTCTACAATATCGCCCGCCAGGTCGATGCCGTCTGCAATGAACTCGGGATCACCGTCCCGGTCGCGATTCACGCCGATCATTACGGCATCAAGAGCGAGGCCGACCTGCCCTTCGCCAAGACGGAGATCCCGTCGATGTTCGATGCCGGCATCACCTCGATCGCCATCGATGCTTCGCATATGCCGGACGACCTGAATCTGCTGGCCAATATCGAGCTGAACAGCTATATCCCCACCTGGGCCGGTCTTGAGACCGAGGTCGGGGAGATCAAGGGGGCGGAAGGGCTGTCGAGCGTCGAGGATGCCTCGTTCCTGATCAAGGGGCTCAATGCCTACGGCATCTCCGCCGACTGGATTGCCCTCAACAACGGTACGACCCACGGGCTCGAGGCCAGCGGCCAGGGCATCCAGGTCGAACTGACCGCCGAGATCCATCGCCATCTCGAGCCCTACAAGGTATCGGGGGCCCAGCACGGCACTTCCGGTAATAACTCGGACAAGCTGCGGGCCATCGCCGCCCAGACCCATACGACCAAGGCCAATGTCGCCACCGCCCTGCAGATGGTGTCCTGGGGGCTCGAGGTCAACGATTACGGCAACGCCATCCGTGATGACCACGGCAACTTCCGCAAGGTCGCCGGCGAAGGGATGTCGGAGGAAAACTGGCAGAAGATGGTGGCCTATGCCGAGGAGAAAGGGTGGAAGGGCGGCAACTACAAGAACCTCAACCTTCCCTTCGAGCGCCAGCTGCTGGCCCAGGAACGTGGAATCCGCGAACGGATGAGCCGTCGGGTGGAGGAGTTCGTCTACAATATGCTCGTCAACGTCTTCAATGCCCTGGGGACCGCCTCGATCGCCCGGGAGATCATCCTCGCCGCCGGTTCCTACGATCTGGGGCCGAAGGCCGAGCGGATCGAGAGCCCGGCCGAATGGACCCGGGAAAAGATCATCGACAAGGCCAGGGCCCTGGCCGGCGACAAGGGACCGGCCGGTCATTTCGACGATTGACCGATCCTTGAAACGACAGGGCCGGGAATGGAACGGACCCGGCCTGTGGCACCGGAACTGCCGGGATCCCATGCACTGGGATCCCGGTTTTTATATTTATCAGGAAAAAAATGATGCAGAAGATACTTGTCACCGGGGCGGCCGGCTTCATCGGCGCTCACCTTTCACAGCGGCTGATCGCCGGCGGCGCCGAGGTGGTCGGCCTCGACAATCTCAACGATTATTACGATCCGGCGCTGAAGAGGGCGCGCATGGCAGCCCTGGCCGAGGGCGAGCGGTTCACCCACATCGAGATGGATATCGCCGACCGCGGGGCCGTGGCCGGACTGTTCGAGGAGCACCGTTTCGATGTGGTGGTGAACCTGGCGGCCCAGGCCGGGGTCAGGTATTCGTTGATCAATCCCCATTCCTACGTCGACACCAACCTCGTCGGGTTCGTCAACCTGCTGGAAGGCTGCCGCCATTCCGGGGTCGGCCACCTGGTCTATGCCTCGTCGAGTTCGGTCTACGGCGCCAACACCCGGATGCCGTTCTCGGTGCACGACAACGTCGACCACCCGGTCTCGCTCTACGCCGCCTCGAAGAAGGCCAACGAACTGATGGCCCACACCTACAGCCATCTGTTCGGCCTGCCGACCACCGGGCTGCGCTTCTTCACGGTCTACGGACCGTGGGGCCGCCCCGACATGGCCCTGTTCCTGTTCACCAGGGCGATCCTCGCCGGCCAACCGATCGACGTCTACAACAACGGCGAGATGGAGCGTGATTTCACCTATATCGATGATATCGTCGAGGGGGTCTGCCGGGTCATCCACCGGGTCCCGACCGCCAATCCCGCCTGGAGCGGCAACAGCCCCGATCCCGCGACCTCCTACTGCCCCTGGCGGGTTTACAATATCGGCAACAACAGCAAGGAGAAGCTGCTGCGCTATATCGAGGTGCTGGAGAACTGCCTGGGCCGGAAGGCCGAAAAGAACTTCCTGCCGATGCAGCCCGGTGATGTGCCGGCCACCTTCGCCGACGTCGACGATCTGGTCCGGGATTTCGATTACCGGCCGGGGACGACCCTCGAGTACGGGATCGGCCGTTTTGTCGAGTGGTACCGGCGATATTTCGGGGTCTAGCCGCAGGCCGTCAGGTTTCCCAGGCGATTTTTCAGATATAACAGCGGTCGCCGTCCTTGACGCGGGAGAAACCGGGCATCAGGGTCTGGGTCGAGACCACCCCCTTCCAGCTGCGGATCGTTGAATCGACGAACTCCGAGATGAGCTCGGCGTCGGAGGCCAGCAGGTCACGCATCAGGGTGATCTTGACAATGATGTCGATCGAGCCGTGGACGCAGTGCAGTTCCCGGACCTCGGGCAGTTCGAGGAGTTTGTCGATAATCTTCTGCTCGTGGATTCCCTCGACGTTGATAAGGATGAAAACGGTGATCGGCCGGCGCATCTCCGGGTAGCCCTGCTCTTTGTGCTCTGCCATTTTGCTGCGGAACTCCTCCATGTTCTTGGGAATCAGCTTGTCGACCTCGATCCCGTACTTGCGTGACCGTCCCTTGATCCACTGCTGGACCGAGATGTAGAGATAGAGGTCATCAACCGTTCGGCCCGCGAAGGATTTGACCAGGCCGCTGTTTCTGATCAGGGTCGCCAGCGGGTGGTAGATCGAGCGGTACCAGTCGGCGGCGGCCTGTTCGTAGGTGACGTCCTGTTGTCTTTCCCGGCCCAGAAATTCCCGGTGCTCCCTGATCTGCTGCTCGAGCAGGCGAAACTGGCCGGGTTCAGTCAGGTCGATGGTCTGGTTGAGGCCGGCCCGGTCACGGAAATCGATCTTCTCGAGGTAGAGCCGGTTTTCCAGGGTGTCCTTGGACGGCAGCAGTTCGAGGATACAGGCGTTGATCTCTCTGTGGCCGAGTTTGCGCGCCGCGGTGAAGCGGTGGTGGCCGTCGAGGATGAAGTATTCATCCTTGATCTGATAGAGCGAGATCGGCGGCAGTTGCCGCCCCTGCTGCAGCAGTTTGAGGATGGCCTCCTCCCGTTCGTTGCCGTCCGGGGTGCGGGGCATGAAATGGCTGTCGAAGTCATGGTAGCGGCCGACGCTGCCGACAATCCTGTCGATCGGCACCATCCGGGTGCCGCGCTTGATCGAGGTGTAGGCCTCCTCATCTTCCCGGCGTTCGTCGAAACTGGGGACACAGGTGTCCCCGGGCGGGCAGCCGCCGATCCCGAACACCTTTTTCAGGTGCCGCAACGGATTATATTTCGAAGGTGCAGTAGCCATAGCTGTTGATGACCCTGGTGGTGTTGACGGTGGTCACTCGTGCCGCCTCGTCGGCGAACAGGGAGTGGATATGGCCGTGGACGAGGCAGGCCGGGCGGTAATGTTCGATCAGGGCGTTGAAACTGGCGAACCCTCGATGGCAGCGGTCTTCGGCATCGTGGACATGGCGGGGCGGGGCGTGGGTGACCACCAGGTCGATTCCGCGTGACCACCACAGCGACAGCCGCAGGCGGCGGATGAAGGCGGCCATCTCAGTTTCCGCAAACTGGTTGACATTGCCATTGTACCACCGGCTGCCGGACAAGCCGAGGATGCGCAGGCCGCGATGGGTGACGATCCGCCGGTCGATGCAGCGGCAGCCCTGCGGCGGCGAGGTGCCGTAGCGCAGGTCATGGTTGCCGAGGACGTAGAGCAGGGGGACATCGTAACGGGCCTTGAGCCGGGTGAGGAACTCCGGCGGCAGGTCGCCGCAGGAGACGATCAGGTCGATATCGGCGAGGGTGGTGGTGCCCAGGTCCGGATCGAGCAGGACGTCGGTGACACGGTCGGCGACGGCGAGGATCTTCATCACGGCTTCCGGCAGGGAGTGCAAGGGGCGCTGAGGGGGGCTGGGATCCCGGTACTGCGCGCTCCCCCGGCGAGATGCCCCTCAGTCTTTCTGCTGCATCAGGTCGATGGCGGCGCTGATGATCGACGGGGTGTCGAGACGACTGTTCTTCCACAGCACCGCCTGCGGACCGTGTTCGACGAATTCGTCGGGATGGGCGAGCAGGCAGGACTTGACCGAGGCGATCCGACGGCTGCCGAGGAGTTCGAGGATCGCGCTGCCGAACCCGCCCTGGCGGGCATTGTCCTCGATGGTGATCACCCGGCCGCAGCGCTTCGCCCAGGTGCAGATCAGCTCGGCATCGAGGGGTTTGATGAAGCGGGGATTGATGACGGCGGCGCTGATCCCGACCTTGCGCAGACCATCGGCGGCGGCCAGGGCGGGATAGACCCGGTTGCCGACCGGCAGCAGCAGGATGTCGTCGCCCTCGGCCAGCACTTCGCCCTTGCCGATCTCGAGTTTTTTCAAGGTCGTCGCCAGTTCGACCCGCTCGCCGGGGCCACGGGGATAACGGACGGCGGCCGGGCCGCCGAGGGTGACGGCGGTGTAGAGCATGTGCTGCAGTTCCTCCTCGTCCTTCGGCGCCATCACCACCAGGTTGGGGATGAAGCGGAGGAAGGAGATGTCGAAGACCCCATGATGGGTCGGACCGTCGTCGCCGACCACCCCGGCCCGGTCGATGGCCAGCGTCACCGGCAGCTTGGGGATGCAGACATCGTGGATGATCTGGTCGAGCGCCCGCTGGAAGAAGCTCGAATAGATCGCCACCACCGGCCGCAGGCCCTGCGAGGCGAGGCCGGCGGCGAAGGTGACGGCGTGCTGCTCGGCGATGCCGACATCGAAAAACCGCTCCGGAAATTGCTGGGCGAAACTGTTCAGACCGGTGCCGGCAATCATCGCGGCCGAGATGACGGCGATCCGGTGGTCGCTCATCGCCATCTGGACCATCGTGCTGCCGAAGACCTCGGTGTAGCTGATCGAGCCGTTCGACGAATGGGGTTTGCCGCTGGCGATGTCGAAGGGGCCGACCCCGTGATACAGGCCGGGATTCGTTTCCGCCGGCAGGTAGCCCTTGCCCTTCTTGGTCAGCACGTGGATCAGCACCGGCCCGTGGATGTTGTCGCGCACCCCCTCGAAGGTCTCGATCAGGTCTTCCAGTTCATGGCCCTGGATCGGGCCGATATAGTCGAATTTGAGGGCCTCGAACAGCATGCCGGGGGTGAAGAAGCTCTTGAAGCTCTCCTCGCTCTTGCGCAGGATGTTGAGGATGTTCTCGCCGACATTGGACAGTTGCCCCAGCCGTTCCTCGATGTGGGCCTTGACCCGCCGCATCGTCTTGCCGGTCAGCTTGCGGCTGAGGAAGCTGGAGAGGGCGCCGACGTTCGGCGAGATCGACATCTCGTTGTCGTTGAGGATGACGATCAGGTTGCGGTCGAGGTGGCCGGCGTTGTTGAGGGCCTCGAAGGCGAGGCCGGCGGTCATCGAGCCGTCGCCGATCACCGCGATGGCCCGGTGCGACTCTTTCTTGATGTCGCGGGCCAGGGCCATGCCGAGGGCGGCCGAGATCGAGGTCGAGCTGTGGCCGGTCTCGAAGACGTCGTAGCGGCTCTCCTTGATCTTCGGAAAGCCGCTGATCCCCTTGTACTGGCGCAGGGTGGCGAACTGGTCGCGGCGACCGGTGAGGATCTTGTGGGCGTAGGACTGGTGGCCGACATCCCAGATCAGCTTGTCCTCTGGGGTATCGAAGACGTAATGCAGGGCGATGGTCAGCTCGACGACGCCGAGGCTCGGGGCGAGGTGGCCGCCGGTCCGGGACACCGTCCTTATGATCAGGTCGCGTATTTCCTGAGCCAGATCAACGAGATCGGGTATGGCGAGGCCGCGGATATCGGCCGGCGAGTCGATATCCTTGAGCAGCGGGCGGTGGCTGATGCCTGTCAATGTATTCAGCATGGCAGTGGGGTAGGTCTCAACGGGGATGGCATGATCTCTCGGCATCGAGGCAGTATAATCACATTGCCGGCGCAATGCCTGACTTTTCTTCCATCACCGGCAGCAAGCAAAATGGTCAGGCCAGGCGGCAGTCCCTAGCTGGTCCGGGAAGAGATATAATCGGCGAGGGCCCGCAGCGGCTCGGCCTTGCCGTTGAAACCGGCCAGGGCGTCCTGTGCCGCCTCGACGGCGACGGCGGCCCTGCTCCGGGTCCCGTCGATCCCGAAATAGGCGGGGTAGGTGGCCTTGCCGTGGGCGGCGTCGCTACCGGCCGCCTTGCCGAGCTGGTCGGTGGTGGAGGTGACGTTGAGCAGGTCGTCGACGATCTGGAAGGCCAGTCCGATCTGATTGCCGAAGCGGACCAGGGCCGCGAGCTGGTCGCCAGAAGCCCCGGCGCCGATCGCTCCGGTCTCGACGGCGCAGGTGATCAGGGCCCCGGTCTTGCTGCGGTGGATGGTCTGCAGGGTGGCAAAGGAGATCTCGCTGTTCTCGGAGGCGATGTCCAACGATTGGCCGCCGACCATGCCTAAGGGGCCGGCGGCCCGGGCGATGCGGTGGGCGATGGCCAGCCGCCACTCGGCCGGGATCGCCGAACCGATCGGGTCGGTCAGCAGATCGAAGGCCCAGGTCAGGAGGCTGTCGCCGGCGAGGATCGCCGCCGCCTCGCCGTAGAGCATGTGGTTGGTCGGCTTGCCCCGGCGCAGGTCGTCGTCGTCCATGGCCGGCAGGTCGTCATGGATCAGCGAATAGGTGTGGATGCACTCGAGGGCGCAGGCGACGGGCAGCAGAGCGGCGGCGGTGGCGGGGCCGTCGTTTATCGCCTCGGCCGCAGCGAGGCAGAGGATCGGCCGCAGCCGTTTGCCGCCGACGAAGAGGCTGTAGCGCATCGCCTCGATATGGCGGGCGAAGGGGCCTTCGGCCTCGAGGGTGTAACGGTGCAGGGCCTCTTCGACGACGAGTCGCCGCTCACTCAGATAGGTCCGTATCTCCACGCTCCAATCCTTCGAAGGGAACCGACTGCAGGCGGCCGTCCTTTTCGAGCAGCATCTCCACCCGGGCCCGGGCCTCGGTCAGCTGGGCGTTGCAGAATTCGGCCAGCTTGACGCCTTCGTCAAATTTTTTCAGGCTCTTGTCGAGACTGATATCCCCGCTCTCGAGTTCTTCGGTGAGCTGTTCGAGGCGGGCCATGGCAGCTTCAAATGTTTTCTGGGCCATATCGCTGGGGTCCGGGCTGTGAAAAAGATCGTTGAATCACATCTTCTTTCCGGCTAGAACTACTGGCGTCCGGATCGGCCCAGTATATTCGACAACCTGGCGAACCTGCAAGGCCTCATTGAACTGGCGCCGGGAAACGGGTAAGAGTCACCGCCGCGATCATCGCCTGCGGCCCGCCGGACCGACCAACCGCAACGCAGGATACCGATGCAACAGTGCATACCCCTCTTCATCCGCTGGCTCGAGACTGAGAAGGGCTACTCGCCGCATACCGTCAGCGGCTACCGCCACGATCTGGTCGAGTTCGCCGCCACCCTCGGCGACAGGTCCGTGTCGTCGCTGACCCCGGCGGCGATCCGAACCTATGTGGTCAGCCTGCACCGGACCAACGGCGCCGCCACGGTCTGCCGCAAGCTGTCGGCCCTGCGGACCTTCGTCCGCTTTCTGCTGCGGGAGAAGATCCTGGCCGGCGATCCGCTGACCGGGATCGTCGGCCCCAAGGTTCCTCGCTCTATACCGGTCTTTCTGACCGTCGACGAGACCTTCCTCCTCCTCGACATGCCGGGTTCGCGGGACACCTTTCCGACCCGGGACCGGGCGATCCTCGAGCTGCTCTATTCGACCGGGATGCGGGTGTCGGAACTGGTGTCGCGGGATGTCGCCGATCTTGATTTTGCCGAGGAAGTGCTTAGGGTACGCGGCAAGGGGAGCAAGGAGCGGCTGGTGCCGGTCGGCCGGCCGGCGATCGAGGCGGTCGGGAACTGGCTGCCGCAGCGGGATGTGCTTCTGGCGGAGCGGGCCGGCCGCAACCGGGCGGTCGATGCGGCGCCGCTGTTTCTCAACGGCCGGGGCAGCCGCCTGACCTCGCGCAGCATCGAGAGGATGGTGCGCTCCTACGGGGAACGGGCCGGCATCAGCCAGATCGTCACCCCGCACGCCCTGCGCCACTCCTTCGCCACCCACCTCCTCGAAATGGGGGCGGACCTGCGTTCGGTCCAGGAACTGCTGGGCCACGCCAGTCTGTCGACCACCCAGCGGTACACCCACCTGACCCTGGACCACCTCAGCGAGGTCTATGACAAGGCCCATCCCCTGGCCCGGTCGAGCGATGAATGAAGCGCCCTGTTCTCCCGAACGGGCAGTCAACTATCCACTGCATGAGAGAACGATGAAGATACGATCGACAACCATTCTGGCGGTACGCCACAAGGGCCAGGTGGCCATCGCCGGCGACGGCCAGGTGTCGCTGGGCAACACCGTGATGAAGCACCAGGCCCGCAAGGTGCGGCGGCTCTACCACGACAAGGTCATCACCGGTTTCGCCGGGGCCACCGCCGACGCCTTTACCCTCTTCGACAAACTGGAACAGAAGCTGGAGCAGTACAACGGCAACCTGATGCGGGCCTCGGTCGAGCTGGCCAAGGACTGGCGGACGGACAAGATGCTGCGCCGGCTCGAGGCGATGCTGATCGCCGTCGACCGCGACCATTCGCTGCTCCTTACCGGCACCGGCGACGTCATCGAACCCGACCGGGGGGTGCTGGCGATCGGTTCCGGCGGCCCGTACGCCCAGGCCGCCGCCCTCGCCCTCGTCGACCACAGCGACCTCGATGCCGAGGCGATCTGCCGGGTGGCGATGGATATCGCCGCCTCCATCTGCGTCTTTACCAACCATTCCATAGTAGTTGAAACGATATGATCGAAAAAGAAGCCTTGACCCCGCGGGAAACCGTCACCGAACTCGACAAGTACATCGTCGGCCAGGCCGCCGCCAAGCGCTCGGTGGCCATCGCCCTGCGCAACCGCTGGCGCCGCCGCCAGGTGCCGGAACCGCTCAGGGAGGAGATCGCGCCGAAGAACATCATCATGATCGGCCCCACCGGGGTCGGCAAGACCGAGATCGCCCGGCGTCTGGCGACGCTGGCCCAGTCGCCCTTCATCAAGGTCGAGGCCTCGAAGTTCACCGAGGTCGGCTACGTCGGCCGCGATGTCGAGTCGATGGTCCGCGACCTGGTGGAACTGGCGATCAGCATGGTGAAGGAGGAGGAAAAGAAACGGATCGAGGGGCTGGCCGAGGCCAACGCCGAGGACCGGATCCTCGACCTGCTGCTGCCGCCCGGGCCCTCGTCGCTGTCGACCACCGGCCCGACCGGGGACAACTCGTTCACCCTGATGAAACCCGAGCTGCCGGTGGGGGCGGGGACGGTGCCGAAGGAGAGCGCCACCCGCGAGAAATTCCGCCGGATGCTCCGCGACGGCCGGCTCGATGACCGCGAGCTGGAGGTCGACCTGCGCGAGCCGAAGTCGTCGCCGATGGTCGAGATCATGACGACCTCGGGGCTGGAGGACATCCAGTCGAGCATCCAGGACGCCCTCGGCAAGATGTTTCCCCGGCAGAAGAAGAAAAAGACGATGAAGGTGCCCGACGCCCTCGCCGCCCTGACCCGGGAGGAGGCGGAAAAACTGGTCGACATGGACAAGGTGATGAAGGAGGCCCTGCGCCGCACCGAGGAGTCGGGGATCATCTTTCTCGACGAGATCGACAAGATCTGCTCGCGCGGCGGCGGCGCCCACGGGCCCGAGGTCTCCCGCGAGGGGGTGCAGCGCGACCTGCTGCCGATCGTCGAGGGGTCGACGGTGACCACCAAGCACGGCATGGTCAAGACCGACCACATCCTGTTCATCGCCAGCGGCGCCTTCCACGTCAGCAAGCCCTCCGATCTGATCCCCGAGCTGCAGGGGCGGTTCCCGATCCGGGTCGAGCTCCACTCGCTCGGCCGGGATGAGTTCGTCCGCATCCTGACCGAGCCGGAAAACGCCCTGACCAAGCAGTATGTCGCCCTGATGGCGACCGAGGGGATCGAGCTGGTGTTCGAGGACGAGGCGGTCGCCGAGATGGCCCGGATCGCCGTCGAGGTCAACGAACGGACCGAAGAGATCGGGGCCCGGCGGCTGCACACGGTCATGGAGCGGGTCCTCGACGCCCTGTCGTTCGATGCCTCGGAGCGGGGCGAGACCCGGTTCGTGGTGACCGGGGCCTATGTCCGCGAACAGCTGCAGGAGATCATCGAGGACCAGGACCTGAGCCGGTTCATCCTGTGATCCGGGCGTCCGTCAAATAAGACATCGAGGCGCCACGATGGGAATCTTGTCATTGTTCAGGAGAAAGACCGGGCCGGCGGCAGGCGGCGGGACGGCCGGGGCCGGCATCATCGATCCCGGGCTGATGTACTGTCCCCAGTGCGGGGGTGAATACCGGGCCGGGTTCGTCCGCTGCGCGACCTGCGATATCGACCTGATCAGCGGCGCCCTGCGGCTGGCCCGGCTTCGCGGCGGCAACCGCCGAGCGGAGCGCGGCTCGGAGGAGATCACCGCCGCCGATCCCCTGGTCACCCTGCGCAGCGGCCAGCTCAAGGATCTCAAGTACTACCGGAAACTGCTCGCGGCCGAGGGCATCCCCGCGATCATCGGCGGGGAGGCGTCTGCCTGCCGCACCGGCTGACGCGGCGGCCCGGAAGTGCACCTCCAGGTCAGGGAGGCCGATATCCAGGACGCGACAACGATCATGGCCCGGGAGTTCCGGAAGAGCACCGCGCTCGCCGATCACGATCTCAGCCATCTCCAGGCCGCCTTCGATCCCCGGGCGACGAAAACTGTCTGCCCGGCCTGCGGGGCCCAGGTCGCCCCGACCACCACCACCTGCCCCGACTGCGGGCTCTGCATCGGCTGACGCCCGGCCGCTGTCGCTTCCGCCGCATCGCGCCGGTTGGCGATCATTATACCGATGCTCTCGACAACGGTCGCCTGACAGGCTATCCTGTCGGTGGCTGCATCTTCAGGACCGTACTGGCGGCCTTCCGTCTTTCACCCTTCGGACCATGACATGATTTCCCTGCATCAGGCCCACCACCATATCGCCAGGCTCCACTCGCTGCCACCGGTTGCGGTACCGCTTGCCCGGGCCCTGGGGATGGTCTGCGCCGAGGATGCCTGCGCCGCGGTCAGTTGTCCGACGATCGATTCGTCGTTGAAGGACGGGTTCGCGGTCGTTTCGACCGATATCGCCGGGGCGTCGCCGGGCAGTCCGGTGACCCTGCCGGTGACCGGCGTGTTGACGGCCGGCGACGATCACCAGGGCTTTGCGGTCGCGGCGGGTACGGCGGTGCGGATCATGACCGGCGCGCCCCTGCCGCCGGGGGCGACAGCGGTGCTGGCGTCGGAATTCGCGCAGGTCGACGGTCACCTGGTGACCATCACCGCCGATGCCCGGTGCGGGAAGAATGTCCTGCGCCAGGGAAGCGATGTCATGCAGGGGCAGGTGGTGCTGACCCGGGGGACCGTGATCGCCCCGGCCCATCTCGGCCTGCTGGCGGCCGCCGGACTGGATCGGGTCGTCTGCTACCCGTTGCCGCGGGTGGCCGTGGCGGCGACCGGCAGTGAACTGGTGTGGCCCGGCGAACCTGTCACCGCCGGCAAGGTGGCAGCCAGCAACATGGTGATTGCGGCCGCCGAACTGCAGACCCTGGGAATAACCGCCGCCACCGTCATTGTGCGTGACCGCCTCGAGCACCTGGAGGACCATTTCCGCCGCATCGTCTGCCAGGTCGATCTGTTGATCACCTGCGGCGGGGTGCTCGATGGCGATAAGGATCTGACCATGCGGGCGATGGAGCGGATCGGGATGGAGAAGATCTTTCACCGGGTCCGGATCGGCCCGGGCAAGGGCGCCTGCATGGGAAGGATCGGCGACACCATCGTCTTCAACCTGCCGGGCGGACCGCCCTCCAACCACGTGGCCCTGCTCCTGCTGGCCCTGCCCGGCGTCCGCCGCCTGATGGGGTATACCGATTACCTGCCGGAAAAACGGCACGTCCTTGTCACCGAAGAGCTGGTCGGCCAGGAGGATTGGACCCAGCTGGTCTACGGCCGGGTGCACTATGCCAACGGGGCCGTCGTCGCCGCACCGTTACGCCGCATGGGAAGGTTTGAGGCGATGGCCGCAGCCGATGTCCTGATCGAGATACCCGAAGGATCCGCGGTGATCAGGAAGGACTCCCTGGCTCAGGCATGGTTCTTCAGTCAGCGCCACCCGTCGGTTGCCATTGCTCCCCTTCACCCCTTGAGATAGGATTTCTGCCAGGAATCATACGGTCTGGCGCTGTAATCGTTGAGCGCGAGATAAAAGGCCCCGACCACCAGCTCGGCACAGTGGATATGATCCGCCGGCAGGGTTTCCAGATAGTCGACCAGGTCGTCCGGGGTGACCTGCCAGCTGTCGGCAACGCTTCTCCCCTCAACCAGAAAGGCCAGCGTATTGGCGCAGGCGTTGGTGTTCAGGCAGCCCTGGATCCGGAATGAAACCATCTGAATTTGACCGCCGAGAACGGACAGATACACCTCGATGGTGTCACCGCAGTCGCCGACCCTTTTGCCGTAGCCGTCCGGGTGTTCCAATGCTCCGAGACGGCTGGTCCTGGAGGCCATGTCGATGAAGTGTTCCGAATGCAACTGTCCGGCCGGTAATTCTTTTTCCATGGGTATTCTCTCCTGTTCCCCCGGTCGGGCCTTTGCTGTGGCAGGCGGCGGGATGAGGCATTGAGCAGATGGAAGCCGCCGATGACGGCCCTGATCGGCATGCCGTCATTGCACCGCTGGACGTGGTGCAGGGTGTTTCACCAGGCCGGCGTGGGCGCAGCCGACAATCACGATCAATCCGCCTCCAGTGCGCACCCAGAGGGCGAGGTCGTCATCGATCGGGTCCGCCCGGAGTCCTTGGCGATCGAGATAAAAGGGCCCGCCCGTATCTTCGAACCCGGAGACCCGCGGGATCGGGCCGCTCAGCCCGATGCACCCGGTCAGGGGTTGCGGCCGTTGCAGCCAGTGCAGTTGTTCCAGGGGCAGCCGGTCGAGGGCTATCAGCGATGTCGACGGCATGCGGAGATTCCTCGGCCTGCCGTTGCGGATACTGTAGCGCGCTGAAACGGCGGCCGGGTGGCAGTAGAGATCGGCCTTTCTCGCCCGTCTGAGGAGCTGCGGCAGCCCGCCGCTGTGATCGTAATGGCCGTGGCTCGGGACGATGGTGTCCGTCAGGCCCGGATCGATCCCGAGGGTTTCGGCGTTGCGAATAAATGACTCTCCCTGCCCCGTGTCGAACAGGATGCGACGGCCGTCGGTTTCAAGCCAGAGCGAGAACCCGTGTTCGGCCTCACAGCCGGCCACGGCTTGATTGTCGATCAGGATGGTGATCCGTGTCGAAGCGGTTGTCATCTTTGCAGTGTCTCTCTCATGATACGAGCGCCGGGCGGTGCCGCAGGTCCCCGGAAAATCGACAAACATCCTGTCGCTCTGACAGACCGAGGCGATTTCCGGGGCGATCGGGATCGAACCGGGCCGGGATGGCCCCTGCCCCGGCGGCCCTTGTGCCTTTCCCGTCGGCGATCTGCACGTGATGTAGCCGCGCGGCGGGGAGATGAAGCCGATCATGTTCTCCGCGATTCCGAGGACGACTGTATCCGACTGCCGACCGAAAGTCATCGATATGTGGACGTCGACACCCGACGTGCCGATCCGAGCATCGGTGTCTCGGGTCGGCACCCGGTTCCGGGATCATGACCTATTCACCGGCCTCTTCCGTTTCAAGGGCCTGCAGGCGTCTGGTGATGATCTCCAGATCGGCCTTGAGTGCCTCTGCCTGGTTTTTCAGGCTATTTTTCTCCTGTTCCGGTCCCGGTTGGGTCGGTGGAACCCCATATCCGCCGAAGCGCAAGCGACCGGGTGCAGCGGTGACCTGCGGCATACTCCGCCGTCCCCATCGGCCGGCGCCGAATCCCAGGCCCTGGCCCCATGCCGGCCAGTTGCGCCCGAATCCGGCGCCGAAGCCGCGTCCGGCGAATGTATTGGCAAAATCTGGAACTCCAGTGCCTGCACAATAACCGCCGGCCCGCCCTGTCATAGCCCCGGCTCCCATTGGTCCTGTTCCGTCTCCTCGTGGCATGATTCTACCTCCTTGGGGTAAGATTTATATTTTCCGCCGCCTGATCGCGGCCTGGCAGGCTGATCGTCTGCCGTGCTGTTCGTTCCGGTATCGATCTTCCGGTTCGTTTTGCGGGTTGAGGCCATCCGGAGCTGCCAGTTGGGTAAAGGCATCCGTCGATCCTCTTCTCCGGCGTCTCCGGCAGCCCGGCATCGCATGGGCGTCACCGGCAAGTTTCCCGGCCACCCACGAGCGCACGATCTCGTCAAGATCCCCGGCAATAAAGGGAACTACCCTGATTCCACAGGATGTGGCCATTTGACGGACCTGCCGGGAAAGGGCGCCGCAGACCAGACTTTCAATCTCCAATTCAACCAGGCGCAGAACCTTTCCGGCTGGATGGGTATCGGGCAGAAGCTCTTGGGTCCGGCTGAGAGTCATCCCCTCTCCCTTCTCGACAATCAGGATTTGCCGGGTGGTATCGAATACCGGGGCGATGCGCTGTCTCCAGTATGGAAATGCCGTTTTCATCAGATCCTCCCGCCGTTGTGATACTGTCATGATTTGCAAGAGCAGTGCCGATTTATCCGGAAACGGCTAAAATTTATGTAACTCGTTTGTTTTACATATGAAAAATGGAAGAAACATGGAGTCGAGGGTGCCGCCGGAAAGCAACAGCGCTACTGTCTCAGCGATTGCTATGGTGCGAAAAAGCTACCGTCAGGACGTGCGGCGGATGCGTCCATCCTTGGCCGGCAGCGGTATGCCGAGTTTTTTGAGGCGGCGGAAGAGGGTCGTTTTATGAATACCCAGCTCTCGGGCCGCCGCCAGGCGGTTGAAACCGTTGCGCTCAAGTGCCGTCTGGATCGCCTGGGCGTCGACGATGGTGCGGACGGAGCGCAGGTTGGACTCCCCGGCAATTGCCGGGTGATGGGGGAGCAGTTCGCCGGGGAGGTGGGAAAGATCGATATTCCCTTCCGCGCAGAGAATGAAGGCCCGTTCCACAAGATTTTCCAGCTCTCGGATGTTGCCGGGCCAGTTGTGGGCCATCAGCAGGGACAGGGCCTCCGTGCTGATGCCGGTGATGGCTTTTTGCTGCCGCCGGTTGAAGCGGTCGATGAACCGGTCGACCAGCAGCGGGATGTCTTCCTTGCGGTGGCGCAGGGCGGGCAGCTCGATGCGGACGATGTTGATGCGATAGTAGAGATCTTCCCGGAACAGATTCTTTTTGACCAGTCCGGTCAGATCTCTATTGGTGGCCACGATGACCCTGGCATTGGTCGTCTCCGACCGGACGGCGCCGAGAGGTTCGTAGCATTTTTCCTGCAGCACCCGGAGCAACCTGACCTGGAGGGCCGGGGTGATCTCGCCGATTTCGTCGAGAAAGATCGTTCCGCCCTTGGCCAGGGCGAATCGGCCCGGCTTATCCCTGGCCGCTCCGGTGAAGGCCCCCGCCTTGTAGCCGAAGAGCTCCGATTCGAGCAGGGTGTCGGGGAGGGCACCGCAGTTGACGGCGATGAACGGTCCGCGGCTGCGGGGGCTGAGGTCGTGGAGGGTATGGGCCACCAGTTCCTTGCCGGTACCGGTTTCGCCAAGGATGAGGACCGTGCTCGGACTGGCGGCGATGGCCGGCAGGAAGGCGAACAGCTTCTGCATCACCGGGCTCCTGCTGGTCAGGTCGCCGACGTGGACTTTGCCGTTGAGTTCCTGGCGCAGCGCCTCGATCTCGGAAAGATCACGAAATGTCTCGGCCCCCCCGATCACCGTCCCGTGTTCATCCCGCAATACGGCGGTAGAGATACTGATGGGGATGCGGTTGCCGTCGGCATCGATGAAATAGCCGGATTTGCCGATAATCGGGCGGCCGCTCTTGAGGGTCTGCTGGAGAGGGCAGTGATCGCCGCACATGTTCGAACGGAGGACCTCCGAGCACGGGCGGCCGATCGCTTCCCGGCGGGGGATGCCGGTAATTTCCTCGGCGGCCCGGTTGAACGATGCCACGTTCCAATCGATATCGACCGTAAAGACTCCATCCGAGATGCTCTCGAGGATCGCTTCGGTCGAGGCGGGTGTGGTGTTCGCTGTTTTTTTCGTACCCATCGCCGTGGCTCGCCCCCGTCTGAGGTTGGTTCGGGCATTTTATGCCATGTTCACCAGTATCCTGGAAAATGCAGGAAGGACCGTCAATGGTCTGCGATCCCAAATTTTCTCCGATGCGGCGGGAGAAAAATGGGACCGCAGGTGGGCAGGAGAGGGATGCCGGCGCTCTCAGCCGTTCTTCACCTTCTGCAGGGCTTGTTCCGCTGCAATCGTTATCGGTTCCGCGCTCGGCTCGGAGGAGATATCCGGATTGCAGGCGGAGGTGAACGTCGTCAGGTCGGAAATGGTTTTTCCCCCGAGGATGAATGCGGTGACCGCATCGATTTCTCTGGCTGGGGCGATGTCCTGGCTGACGATCTGGCCGCCGATCAGTTTCCGGGTGTTTTTGTCAAACACCAATTTCAACTTCCACGGCTTCATCCCCGGGATCATGCCATGCTTGCTGCGGGAGTCTACAACGGCACTCACGGGAGTAAACCCCTCTCTGGTCGCGTTTTCTTCGGTAAGACCAGTGGCGGCAATCGTCATGTCAAACATCTTGCAACCGCCGGCATCGAGTACCCCTGGAAAGGCGATCTCATGACCGGCCAGCCGTTTGGCGGCCAACCGGCCCTGGACCACCGCAGGTCCCCTGAGTTGTCCCGGCGTCGGTTTGCCGGTGATGAAATTGATTTTTTCAACACAGTCCCCGCCTGCCAGGATATGCGGATCGGATGTCTCCTGATAGGCGTTGACCTTGATGCCGAACCGCCCCATCTCCAGGCCGATATCGGTGGCGAGTTGCGTGTTGGGGCGCACGCCGACATTCATGAACACCATGTCGGCGGCAACGGTTTCACCGGAAGACAGCTCAACCCCGGCGACTTTCCCCTCCCGTCCTGTCAGTTTTTCCACCTTCACTCCTGTCCGGATACGCAGACCTTTGCCCTCGAGATATTCCCGGACCACATCACTCATCTCTTTGTCCAGCATGAGGGGAAGCGGTCGATCCATCCCTTCAATCGAATGCCATTTTCGTCTGCCATTCCTGCCAGACTTTCCCCACCAGATCGATTCCGGGTTTCAGGGTCTTCTTGCCCGGCCGCCAGCCCGACGGCGTCGCCTCTTTTCCCTTGCTTTCGCGGACCAGTTGGAAGGCCTGGATCTGCCTGATTGTTTCATTGACATTGCGGCCGACCGGCGGGGTCAGTATTTATGGACAAACATCGAATCGATGGACATCGACAGGACCTCGACACCGAGTTTCTGCAGTTCCGGGTACTTTTCAGCGACCGCTGAAATCTCGGTAGCTCACACAAAGGTGAAATCGCCCGGATAGAAACAGAGGAGCACCCATTGGCCGAGATAATCCGAAAGCTTCACATTCACGAACTGTCCCTTTTGATAACCGGGGGCCGTAAGATCAGGTGCCTTCTGTCCGACCATGATCATGTTCCGTTCCTCCCGTGCTGTTGACGTTCCACTGTTCGTGTCTTTCTCGGTCGTTCCACCTACCGGTCCACCGGTGGGCCGGGCACAGCCAACTTCAGCTTGTTCCGCCATAAGATCCCTCCCCAAATGAAAATTTTATCCGCTTTCACATTCTCTGCTTGCTCCTTTCAAAGAAACGGACAGCAATGGTCCGTGATGGTTGTGGTAAATTATGTGTATATGTTATATTCTGACATTGTCATTATGCTGTCAATACGAATTGGCATGATATATTGTAAATGCTGATTGTCAATAAATGCTGTCGAAATGAGGGACGACCCGGAGCGGGTGGGGTCGGCCGGATTTTCTCCGCCTGACCGGTAAAATGCGGAGAAGGGCTTGCCAACTGCCATGTTATTGTGATCAAATCAGAAATGAATGCAATATGGACAGGTTGACCGGCCGGGTTGACGAAACGCGATATATCTCTTTGTGATGTGGCTGCCGGGATCCGGAAGGATCGAAAGCCGATTGTATGGAGCACTGCCGTAATCGATATGCAATGTCTCTCAATCCGGTTGCAGTGAAGACCGCAAGGGCAAAGGCCGGCGACCGTGATCACACGCCATTATCACCGATGGGGGAAAACCACATGAAGATCTTGTTATCTCGATTGATGCTATCCGCTGCCGTTATACTGGCTGCGGCTGTCAATGCCCATGGGCGGGATGCCGGAATCAGCACGGAAACCGAGGAGTGTCTCGGCTGCCACCGCGAATTGCACCCCGGGCTGGTGGCTTCCTGGGAGAAGAGCCGGCACAGCCGGACGACGCCGGCCGCCGCGCTGCAGAAGGAGGCGTCCGGCAGGCGGATGTCGGCGGCTGAGGTCGCCGAACCGCTGCGCCAGGTCGTTGTCGGGTGCTACGAGTGTCATTCGCTGCGCCCCGACCGCCATGCCGATTCCTTCGAGCACAACGGCTACAAGATCAATGTGATCGTCAGCCCGGATGACTGCGCCACCTGTCACAGCACCGAAGCGGCTCAGTATGGCAAGAACATCATGGCCCATGCCTACGGCAATCTCGTCGACAACAGCCTGTACCGCGATTTCTTCACCGCGGTCAACACCACCTATCAACGGCAGGACAACAAACTGGTGAAGGGGGATATCGACGATCGCACTGAATACGAATCATGCCTGTACTGTCACGGCACCAAGGTCGAGGTCAAGGGGCTGGCCACCCGGGAATCGGACTACGGCGAGCTGGAGTTCCCGGTGCTGGAAGGCTGGCCCAACCAGGGGGTCGGCCGGATCAATCCCGACGGCAGCAAAGGCGCCTGCACCGCCTGTCACGGCCGTCATGAGTTTTCGATCGAGATGGCCCGCAAGCCGTACACCTGCTCGGAATGCCACAAGGGACCGGATGTGCCGGCCTACAAGGTCTATGAAGTGAGCAAGCACGGCAACATCTTCAGTTCCTCGGGCAAAAATTTCAACTTCGACAACGTCCCCTGGGTGGTCGGCCAGGATTTCACCGCCCCGACCTGTGCCGCCTGCCACGCCAGCCTGCTGGTGTCGCCCGATCAGAAGGTGGTCGCCGAGCGGACCCATCAGTTCAACGACCGCCTGGCCTGGCGGCTGTTCGGCGTTCCCTATGCCCATCCCCATCCGGTCCATGCCGACCTCAAGGAGGTGCGCAACTCGATCGGCCTGCCCCTGGCGGTGGAGATGGACGGCACCGCGGTTGCCGCCCATGTCATCGCCAAGGAGGAGCAGGAGGCGCGGAACACCAGGATGAAAACGATCTGTCTGTCCTGTCACGCCACGGGCTGGGTGGATGAACACTTCCAGCGCCTCGACAACACCATCGCCCGGACCAACGCCAATACCCATGAGGCCACCAAGATCATCATGGATATCTGGGAGAGAGGCCATGCCCGCGGCCTGCCGCAGAAGGACAACATCTTTGACGAGGAAGCGGAGCGGATGTGGACCTCGATCTGGCTGTTCAACGCCAACACCACGAGGTTTGCCTCGGCGATGGCCGGCGGCGGCGACTACGGGGTGTTTGCCGACGGCCGCTACCAGACCACCGAACAGCTGTATCGCCTCCACGGATACCTCAAGCTTTATGACCGGCTCGACGGCAAGGCCTCCGGGCAGGAAGCGCAGAAGTGAGGCCAAAGCGGCGCTCATCCCGGAGCTGAAATGATCCGTGGCCCTGAGTTTCCAGAGGACATCCGGGCCACGGTCCTCCATGTGGCCCTCGCCGAGGGGAGATATTTCCGGACCGGCAGTCGAGGGGATTGTCTGGTGTTCCGCTGCATGACCGATGTGGTACCAGGGAGCGGATATGACGAGGTCGTTGTCGGCAGGTGAGGCCGACCAACTCAGGTTCTTCCATCATCGCAACAGGTTGTTGACGGCGATCAGGGAACACAGTCTCTGTGAACCGGAAGAACAGAGCCGGCTGTTCATCTTCCAGCAATGCTGCGCCGTGCTGAAAGACGTCGTCGGCTGCGATTCCGTCTGGGCCGGGGGGATTGACAGAGAACGGCATCATTATGTCCCCTTTGCCTCCTTCCCGCCTGTGACCTCCATCGATGCCATCATCCAGAAATCGATTACCGAGACCATCAATGCCCGCTTCGGTCTTGATCCGGTTGCGTTTACCGCGCCGGTTTCCCTCAGCCCGGGTGAACCCGGGTCGATCAGGGACATATCTGCCGGCAACTCTCTGGTCTGGCCGGTGGGATATCAGGGCCGGTTCTACGGCTTCGTCACCTTGCACCAGCAGGGGGGCCTTGTCCTGAATCAACAGAAAAAAGAGTGCATCGGCCACATCATCGACGATATCGCCCTGGCCATCTTTGCCCTCGACACCGCCCAGAAGTTGAAGATCGAGCGGGATTTCAACAAGGAGATCGTCGATACCATCCAGGCCCTGATGGTGACCATCAGTCCCTGCGGGACGATCCTGTCCTTCAACCGTCGGGCAGAGCAGGTCAGCGGCTACAGCGAAAGAGAAATACAGGGCAAATACTGGGTCGATGTCCTGATCAGTCCGGACCGGCGGCTCGAATGCCAGCAGGTCTTCTCCGACACCCTGAAGGGGACCCAGCCCAGCATCAACTTTCAGGCGCCGCTGCTCACCAGGGCCGGGACGGTACGAGCGATCAACTGGCACGGTTCCATCCGTCACAACATCGAGCAGGGAACGGTGGGCCTGGTGATGCTCGGCATCGACGAGACCGAGTCGCTGGCCGCCGATCAACAGCTCAACATGCTGACCGCCCGCTGGGAGAAGATCTTCATCGCCATCCAGGATCCGGCCCTGGTGGTGTCCAACGACAGCACCATCATCGAGGCCAACCCGGCCACCTGCGCCGCCGCCAAAAAACGCCGCGAAGAGGTGATCGGGAAAAAGGTCTGCGATATTCTTCATCTGGGACATGGGGAAGGGACCCAGTGCCCGCTGGAGCAGTTCATCGGTTGCCGCCGGACGCAGATCACGGAAACGGAGCTGCATGGTCTGCACGGCACCTATATGCTGACCGTCAGCCCTCTGGTCGAGGAGAACGGCGATATCAACGCGACACTGCTGCTGGCCCGCAACCTGACCGAAGAGGAGGTGGTCCGGGCCGAGGCGATCCGGGCGGCCCAACTGGCGGCGATCGGTGAACTGGCCTCCGGCGTGGCGCACGAGATCAACAACCCGATCAACGGCATCATCAACTATGCCCAACTGATCCTCGACGATCCCGGCGATCCGGAAACCACCGACAATCTGTACAACATCATCAGTGAGGGCAAGCGGATCGCCGGCATCGTCTCGAACCTGCTGGCCTTCGCCCGTCATCGCGAGGAGGCGTTGGCCCTGTCCCGCATCGAGACCATCATCGCCAACAGCCTCCATCTCGTCGCCCACCTGCTGAAAAAGGACGGCATCGTCTGCGCGGTGAATATCGCCGATCCCCTGCCGCCCCTGATGTGCAACGAGCAGCAGCTGCAGCAGGTGGTACTGAATCTGATCAGCAACGCCCGTTACGCCCTGAATATGCGCTATCCCCAGCCCTGCCCGGAAAAAAGGCTGATCATCGGTGGCGAGGTCAACGCGCAGGGCGGCAGGCAGTTCCTCCGACTGTCGTTCACCGACTACGGCATCGGCATCGCGCCGGGGATACAGGAACGGATTTTCGATCCCTTCTTCTCGACCAAACCCAAGGGGGAAGGGACGGGGCTGGGGCTGAGCATCAGTCACGGACTGGTCCGTGATCATGGCGGTTTCATCCGGGTGCGCAGCAAGGTGGGGGAGTGGACCCAGTTCCAGATCGATCTGCCGGTTCACCCCGACGGAGAAACGACATGAGGGGCCAGGTGTGGATCACGAGCATTGCGGCCGCCGGATTTGTGGTGTATGGCGGCCTGGTGCTGGTGCTGGAGAGCATCGGGAGCGTGGCCGGCAGCACCGCCATGGTCATCGAATTCGGCCTGCTGGCCGTGCTGCTGGCGCTGGTCCTGTCCGTCGTCCATCGCACCATGGGCCGACAGGAGACGACGTTGGCCGGTCTGCGCGCGGAAGCGGAGGCGGAACGGTACCGGTCGCAGCAGATGCAGAGCCAGTTCGAGGAACTGGTCGAGAAGCGGGTGTACGAACTCCAGGTCGTCAACGGCGCCCTCAACCGCGAGATCGCCGAGCGGACCCAGGCCGAGGAGGAGGTCCGGCAGCTGCAGAAGCGGTTGGAGCTGATCCTCGATTCCGCCGGTGAAGGAATCCTCGGGCTCGACAACCAGGGCCGGGTGATGTTCATCAACCGGGCCGCCACGCTGATGCTGGGCCGGGACCCCGAAGAACTGATCGGCCACGGTCATCACCAGTTGATCCACCATACCCGGCGGGACGGGACGCCGCATCCGATGGAGGAGTGTCCGATCTATATGGCCTACAAGGACGGTCTGGTGCACTACCGGAGTGATGACGTGTTCTGGTGCAAGAACGGCAGCAGTTTCCCGGTCGAATACGTCAGTACCCCGATCAGGGATCGCGGCCTGCTCACCGGGGCGGTCGTGGTTTTCCGCGACATGAACACCTTCAAGTAAGGGCTGTGCCGGCTGCGGCCGGTCGGTCCAAGGTCATGATACAGAACGAGATGATACCTGCCGCGATCCTGGTTGTCGATGACGAGCCAAGTCTCCGCAATACCTTTCGCACGTTCCTGAAGCGGGCCGGATATGAACGGGTCGAGGCCGTGCCCTCGTTCGGCGAGGCGATCGAGGCGGTGACGTCCCGCGACTTTGACCTCATTATCTGCGATATCGTACTCGAAAGCCATTCCGGCATCGATCTGTTGAAGGAGTTCCGCAGTCTCGGCATAACCTGCCCGGTGGTCATGATCACCGGCTACCCCCATGTCGAGACGGCGGTCGAGGCCGTGCGGCTCGGGGCCTTCGACTACCTGCCCAAGCCGGTGGAGAAGGAGGTCCTGCTCAAGACCGCCCGCCTGGCGATCCAGCAGCATCGTCTGGTCCAGGAGAAGCAGGCTGCCGACTCTGCCTGCGAGCGCTACCGGCGGTTTCTCGAAACCATCTTCCGGAGCGTGTCCGACAGCGTCGTCTCGGTGAACCAGGATCTGACCATTCTGAAGATGAACCAGGCTGCCGGTCAGTTCTTCCAGACAGTACAACCGGCCCTGCAGGAAGGGGGCAGGCTCGATGTCCTCTGTTTCAACAAGGACTTCTGCCGGCTGACGGAGAGTGTCAGGGATGTGATCGACAACGGCACGGAACTGAGTGATCATCGCCTTGAATGTTTTCCGGACGGAACCTGCCGGGTGATGAGCGTATGCGTGTCGCCGCTCGACGACGGGACCGGCGTGCCCGCCGGGGCGGTCCTGGTATTCAGGGACATGAGCCGGCAGAATCAGGGCGACAAGGGGAAGCGGGTCCGTCTCCATCGGCTGATCGGTGCCAGCCCGGCGATGCAGCAGGTCTTCCTGATGATCGAGAACATCGGCCGCGTCGACACCACCGTGCTGATCACCGGCGAGAGCGGCACCGGCAAGGAACTGGTGGCCCACGCCCTGCATCAGGAGAGCAGCCGCCGCAACCGGCCGCTGGTGATGGTCGACTGCGCGGCGATGCCGGAGAACCTGCTGGAGAGCGAGCTGTTCGGGCATCGCAGGGGCGCCTTCACCGGTGCGGAAGAGAACCGCACCGGCCGGATCCCGCAGGCCGACGGCGGTACCCTGTTTCTCGACGAGATCGGCGACATCTCGACGGCGATGCAGCTGCGTCTGCTCCGCTTTCTCCAGGAAAAGACCTTTTATCCGGTCGGCAGTGACCGGGAGGTCCGGGTCGATGTCCGGGTCGTCGCCGCCACCAATGCCGACCTGAAGGAGAAGGTGGGCAACGGCGGTTTCCGGGAGGATCTCTATTACCGCCTGCTGATCATCGATATCCATCTGCCGCCGCTCAGGGAGCGGGAAGGCGATGTCATGCTGCTGGCCAATCATTTCCTGGACAGATATGCCGCCAGGATGGACAAGGGCATAAGCGGGATCTCCCAGCAGGCGATGGAACTCCTCTGCCGTTACCGCTGGCCGGGAAACGTCCGCCAACTCGAACATGCCATTGAGCGGGCCTGCATCCTCTGCCAGGGAACGACCATTTCGACCGAGCACCTGCCGGACGAGATCCTGGACGGTTCCGGCGAGGGGCTCCGGTCTCCGGCATTGAACGTGGCGACCGGCGATCGGTCGGCCGCCGCCCTCACGCCCTGTGGTGCTCAGGACGACCAGGTCGGGCAGCGGATCGTCGCCGCCCTCCGCAAGGCCGGCGGCAACAAGGCCAAGGCCGCCCGCCTGCTCGGTGTCGACCGCTCGACCCTCTATCGAAAAATCCGTGAGCTGCATATAGAGTTGGATATCTGAATCCACGCCGCCGTCCCACACAAGTGTGGCCACGGAACTGTGGCCACACTTGTGTGGCATTCGCCGTCCGTCTTCCTCCCACTTTCCGTCCACCGTAATCCGCCGCCTGCCTGGTGCCATCGCGATCCCCTGATTACACGCGCCTTTGCGGGTTCCGGTAGAAAATAATCACCGATAATCGCCGCGGCCGTCATATTGGCATTGCCTATGCTATTGCATGATGCAGCAGGAGATGGTGCTCCGCCTGCACGGCAATGACAGGAGGCGTCAACGATATGACCGGGACGAGCAGACTGGGGCTCAACAGCCGTTTTGCCAATGAACACGCCTGCGTTACCTATCTGTTTCGCCGCCGCTGGCCGCTCGGTTTCAGGTGCCCGTTCTGCGGTGCGGTGCAGAAGGAGACGGCCCCGGCCTACACCGTGGTCTGCCGCTACTGCCGTAAACAGACGTCGATCACCGCCCAGACGATCATGCATGGCAGCAAGATGGACCTCGTCGCCTGGCTGCAGGTGGCCTGGCTGTTCTGCTCCCGCAGCCAGGGGCTGAGCGCCCGCGAACTGCAGCGCTTGATGGGCTTGAGCTGCTATCAGACTGCCTGGAGCTGGCTGCAGAAGGTCAGGCTGGCGGCGGCGCTGGCCGAATCCGCCCCCTGCCGCGGTCAGGTGCTCTTCGATGTCGTCGGTCTGGCGGCAGCGGCCGGGGGTCGGCTGCCAGCCCCGGAGATCGCCATGGCGCTGGAGCTCAACGCCCGCAAGGCCGATTCGGCGCGGGTCAGATTTCAGCTCCTTCCATCCCGCAACCCGTCGGAACTGACGGCCGCCATCCAGCGTCTGGTCATGAAGAATGCCAGCCTGCAATTGGGGGACGGACACTGGGCGGACGATGACGGTCTTGCCGGCGCCTTCCATTGCGGCGAGGCTGCGGCGGAGCAGCGGCAGAAGGGGCAGGCCGTGCTGCGGCAGGCGGAAACCTGGCTGCAGCGGGTGTTTCGCAGGGCCGTCGATACGGCCCACCTCCAGACCTATCTCGACGAGTTCAGCTTTCACTGCAACACCGCGTTCTGGCCCGATCGCCAGGCGGTGCTCGATCATCTCGTGACCGCACTGCTTTCTGCCGACGGCGGGATCCACCCCTATGGCGTCGGGACAAGGTGACAACCATGCGGAACAATGTCCAGATCGGCTTGTCCTTGATCCTCCTGACCGTTCTCGGGGTCCTGGGATACAATGCCTGGCTGCTGGAGACGACCCCGCCGGAACGGAATTATTCCGCCTTTGTCGACGAGCTCAACGCCGACCGGATCGTGGCGGTGGATATCCGAGGGGGCGAAATCCGGGGACAGGACCGGAGGGGTACGGATTTCATCACCTATGCGCCGGATATTGCCGCGGTCCTGCCGCTGCTGGAGGCAAGAGAGGTCGAGATCCATGCCGGCCCGCCGCCAAGTCTCTATGGCCGGATTATGGGCCTGGTGCTGTTGGCGATGATTGGGGGCGGAATCCGGCTGATGTTCAGCCGACGTTCGAACTACGGTGAAAAGACGCTCTGGAAGGACAAACGCTTTCAGATCCGGACCGGGCCGGGTGAGACCAAGACCTTTGCCGATGTCGCCGGCATCGATGAGGTTCAGGAGGAACTGAAGGAGATCGTCGATTTCCTTAAAAACCATCGGAAATACAACCTCCTTGGCGGCCGGATCCCCAAGGGGGTGCTGCTGCAGGGACCGCCGGGCACCGGCAAGACCCTGCTGGCCCGGGCGATAGCCGGCGAGGCCTCGGTTCCCTTCCACTCCATCGGCGGCTCGGATTTTGTCGAGATGTTCGCCGGCGTCGGCGCCTCCCGGGTCAGGGAACTGTTCGGCCTGGCCAAGAAGACCGCCCCCTGCATCGTCTTCATCGACGAGATCGACGCCATCGGCAGCCGGCGGACCAGCGGCGGCGGCGCCAACGAGGAGCGGGAGCAGACCCTCAATGCCCTGCTGGTGGAGATGGACGGTTTCTCCAGCACCGAGACCGTCATCCTGATCGGCGCCACCAATCGGCCCGACGTCCTCGATCCGGCCCTGCTCCGGCCGGGGCGCTTTGACCGGCAGCTCACCGTATCGCTGCCGAACCTGCTCGGCCGGGTCCGGATCCTCGAGGTCCACACCCGCCGGGTGGCCGTGACCCCCGCCCTCAACCTGACCCTCATCGCCCAGGGCATCCCCGGATTCAGCGGCGCCGACATCGCCAACCTGGTCAACGAGGCGGCCCTGATCGCCGCCCGGCGGCAGAAGCAGGCGGTGGAGATGGACGATTTCGAAGACGCCAAGGACAAGATCATGCTCGGCCTCGAACGCCGCAATGCCGCCATCAACGAACGGGAGCGACGGGTCATCGCCTATCACGAGGCCGGTCACGCCATCGTCGCCCAACTGCTGCCGGAGACCGACAAACTCCACAAGATCACCATCATCCCGCGGGGAATGGCCATGGGCCTGACCCAGCAGATCCCCTTCGAGGAGCGCTATACCTATTCCCTGGTGTATCTGCTCAACCGGATCAAGGTGCTGCTGGGGGGACGAGTCGCCGAGAAGATCGTTTTCAATCACCTCTCCACCGGGGCCGCCAACGACATCGCCGCGGCCACCGATATCGCCACCCGGCTGGTCTGTGAATGGGGGATGAGCGCCTCCCTCGGTTCCATCGTCTACCGCCAGAAACAGCACCAGTTCCTGGGCGACATCGCCTCCAAAGGCGATTTCAGCGAGGCGACGGCGCGGGAGATCGATCTCGAGGTCCGGCGTATCATCACCGACTGCAGCGAAGAAACCGAGAAGCTGCTGCGCAGCCATAACCGTCTCATCCATGAGCTGGCCGAGGTGTTGCTGATCAACGAAACCATCGATGCCGAGGAAATCAATATCGTCATGCAGTGCTATATGAGTTCGGTAAGCGGTATGCAATCCGATCGAACGGAACAGGCCGGTGCTGTCCCGTCGGTCGCAGCTGTCCAACCTGCGAGGGGGAATCCGGTATGAAGTGGGCACATAGGGTTCGAGCGATCTGTGGCGGTGTTCTGGTGACTGCAGTGACTCTGCCGGCCATGGCGATGGATGCGGAGGATGCGCCGGAGACGGTCAGTCTCGACGTACTCCAGCGTCATTACGAGACGGTGGAATTCGACCACCGGATGCATGCCGACGGATTCGAATGTGCCTCCTGCCACCACCACTCCACCGGTGGCGGGACCCGGCAGCCGGTCTGCGTCAAGTGTCATGCCGACTCGCCCGAGGCGGCGGAAGTGGCCTGCTCCGCCTGCCATCCGGCCGAGGGGCCGGTGATCGGCAGGGAAGGGGAAAAACCAGAAAATCGTTATCATATCGACACCCCCGGTTTACTTGGCGCCCTGCACCTGCAGTGTCTGGGGTGTCATCGCACCGAGGGCGCCGCAGTGGGATGCGAAGACTGTCACCGGCTGTCTCGGGCAGGAGTCGAGCGGTTTGCGGCGCAACGCTGAATCCGGCCGGTGGGGCCGTTGCCGGGTCGAGGTCATCGGGACGAATAGTGAACCTGGAGGGAAGGAGGAAATACTCATGGTGGAGACAACAACACGCAGAACCATGCTGAAGAGCGGGGTGGCGGCGGCCATCGCGGCACTGCTGTCGTCACCGCGGCAGAGCAGCGGCCATCAGGTGAAGGAGTATCCGGATTCGATGGGGGTCCTGGTCGATCTCGGGCGCTGTGTCGGCTGCCGCAGCTGCGAGGCGGCCTGCAACGCCGAGCAGGGGCTGCCCGAACCGGAAAAGCCGTTCAACGACATGACGGTCTTTGACGAAGTGGCACATGGGCGGCAGCGGCGGACCGATGAAACCCGTTATACCGTGGTCAACCGCTATGCGGTGCCGGGACGGGAACATCCGTTGTTCCGCAAGATCCAGTGCAACCATTGTCAGGAGCCGGCCTGCCTGACGTCCTGTTTCGTCAACGCCTACACCAAGACTCCGGAAGGGGCGGTGATCTACAATCAGGACGTCTGCGTCGGCTGCCGCACCTGCATGATCGCCTGCCCCTTTTATATTCCGGCATTCAAGTACTCCAGCGCCTTTGCGCCGCGGATCCAGAAATGCGTCTTCTGTTACGACACCCGGCTCAAATACGGCAAACCGCCGGCCTGTGTCGAGGCCTGCCCCCAGGAGGCCCTGGTCTTCGGCCGGCGCCGGGATCTGATCAAGGTCGGCCGGCGTCGGATCGAGGAGCACCCCGATCGCTACGTCGATCATATCTATGGCGAATACGAGGCGGGGGGGACGTCCTGGCTCTATCTGTCGCCGGTGCCGTTTGCCGCGATCGGCTTCAATACCGAACTGCCCCATGCCCCGATCCTGGATTCGGTGAAGAATTTCCTCGGCATCGTGCCGATGGTGCTGACGATCTGGCCGGCCCTTTTCGCCGGGTTCCATCTCCTCGCCACCCGCAAGGAGACAGCGGCGGGGGGAGCGGCGGATCATCCGGAGGAGGAGAAGAGATGAAAAAACTGGTCGCGGAAATCGATTATCTGCCACTCGGCAGCACCTGTCGAGTGGACGGCCGCCCGTGGACGGTGAAGGAAAAAATCCTGCTCGGCCTGAGCGCCCGCCAGTATCTGCGGCAGCTGCTGCGCAACCCCGTCAACTGGCTGCTGCTGGTGCTCTTCGCGGTCGGACTGCCGCTGCTGCTGCAGCGCTATCTGGTCGGTCTGGGTTCGGTCACCCATGCCTCC
Source organism: Desulfoprunum sp. (assembly GCF_053613775.1). Taxonomy (NCBI): domain Bacteria; kingdom Pseudomonadati; phylum Thermodesulfobacteriota; class Desulfobulbia; order Desulfobulbales; family Desulfobulbaceae; genus Desulfoprunum; species Desulfoprunum sp. Next base: position 49,323 of record NZ_JBSHXH010000006.1, on the reverse strand, counting down.
AACGATTACCCCTGGGGTCTGTTTCTCGGGTTCGGCCTGTTCGGCATGGTGCCGCTCTCGGCCTCCGGTTTTCTCCTCGGCACCACGGTTTCCCTCTTCGGCCGGAAGGATTTCCATCCCATCGAACGCCTGGCCCTGCTCAATGGCCTGCTGGGGTATTTTTTTGCCGTCGTCTACCTGCTGGTCGATCTCGGCATGCCCTGGCGGTTGACCTATCCGATGGTCATCTCCTTCGGCCCGGCGGCGGTGCTCTTTCTTGTCGCCTGGCATGTCGCCGTATACCTTTCGGTGCAGGTCGCCGAGGTCCTGCCCTCATTTTTCGAGTGGATCGGCAGGCCGGCCTGGAGGATCCATATCAAACGGATCACCCTGGGACTGACGATCGCCGGCATCATCCTGTCAACCCTGCACCAGGGGGCATTGGGAGCCCTGTTCACCTATGCCCCGACCAAGGTGCACCCTCTCTGGCTGTCCACCGAATTCCAATGGATCCATTTCTTCTGTTCGGCGATTTTCGGCGGCCTGGCGATGGTGATCGTCAGTTCCACCCTGATCGATCGGGCAATTCCCTGGCGCTGCGGCCATGCCTTCCGGGCCAATCTTCAGCGGATGACCCTGGGGCTGGGCAAGGGCGCCTCCTATGCGATGGTCACCTATCTGGTGATCAAACTGGTGGCGATCGCCCATGATAACGAATGGGAGCAGCTGCTTGGCGGCTGGGGATTGTACTATCTCCTCGAGATCGGTATCGGCGTGGTGGTGCCGATGCTGCTTTTTGCCGCCGGCGTCCGCAACGGCGAGGTCGGGAAGGTCAGGCTTGCCGCCTTCCTGACGGTGGTCGGTATTGTCTGGAACCGTCTCAACACCGCGATTGTCTGCTTTAACTACCAGATGTATTCGGAGATCCCGCACTGGAAGGAAATCTGGCTGACCATCACCCTCTACGCCATGTATTTTGTGGTCTATCGCTGGATCGTCTATCGCCTGCCGATCGTTTTCGACTGGAAGGAAACGGCTGCATCTCAGACTTGATATACAGGGTCTTGATTACGGAAGCTCCGTTGCGCCGTGAGGGGCAGGAACACTGACCGGTTTCTGCCCCTCACGGCGTTCCTGCCAACTCAAGGCTGATCCTGACGATGAGCCTATCTCAAAGATTATACAACATAAATGCAGTACTGTGGCATGGCGTCAGGCTGCCTGCGACAGATATGGGCGGAGGCGATTGCAGGCGATGGGCTGCAAGTCCCTCTATGTGCAAAAAATATATGGATCACAACAACATGGATCGTTGCCGCGACAACTCTCGCTCGGAAGATTGATCATCGGATAAAAGGTTTTTCTGGCATATCGAATGCAATTACCTGGGTAAAGGCTTGGGAAGAGCATCACGACAACACCACAAGAAATGGAGGATGCCATGGAAAGTTCAATTATCACCAAAGATAAAATTGAAATCAATTATGCCGACGAGATCATGCGCTTCACGCTCAAGGTTGGAGTCGTCGCCTGTGCCCTGATCGGAGTCTGGGCCTTCACCTGTCTGATCGCCGGCGCGGTGGATGTCGGTCCCATGGAGTTGGTTCGCGGCTATATCAGCGCGGTCACCGGTCGTTAAGGGGAGGGTGTCATGGAACAAAGAGGAACGAGAGCTGTCGAGAAACTGTTGATTGGAGTGGGTGGGGTCTTCTGTTTCTGGGCGGCGGCGATGCTGGGCGGTGGTCTGCGCCAGGCCGACTGGCAGGTGACGGAGCTGGCCCGGCAATACCTGACCGCCACGGGGATGATCCAGCCGATCCACACCCTGGTTGATTTCTATACCCATATCAAGGGCATAGAATATATCATCTGCGTCGCCTTCTTCGTCGCCTTCCCGGTCTTCTTCCGCTTCGTCGAGAAGAAGAAATCGCCGCCGGTAACGACGATCGCCCGCCTGCCCAAGAGATGACCCAAAGGTTGTACCCTTCGATCCAACGGCAAAGGCCCCGCGTCAATCCCGGGGCCTTTGCCGTTGCGGCATGCAGGCGTCAACCGCTGTCGCGATCATCCATCCCCGATCTCAGGCCGCCTTGGCCGAGCCGTTGCCGCCGCCGTTGCCCCATTTCCGCCGCGGCGGCGGCGGGACGATATCCTTCCTGGTGAACGAACAGGCCCGGTAGCCGAGCGCCTCATCGATCCTGTCGGTCAGTTCCCGGCACGGCCGAATCGTCATATCCTTCTCCACCTCGATATCGACCTCCCCCTTGTGGGGGAAATGGAGGGTGAGCATGACCGGGCAGGGGCCGTGGAACTGGAGGAGGATCTTCTTTATCGCCTCCAGTTTCGGCCGGTTGATCCTGTCCGGCTCGAGGCGGAGCCGCATGGTGTCGGTGTATTTCTCCCGTGCGGCCGGCAGCAGGTCGACGGCGTCGGCGATGATCTTGATCCCCCGCTCCTCCTTCTGGATCGTGCCCTGGATGACCACCGGCTCGGTGGTCTCGAGGATCTCGGCGCAGCGGCTGTAGACCTCGGGAAAGACGACGACTTCGACGGCCTCGAAGATGTCCTCGACGGTGAGAAAGGCCATCGGGTCGCCCTTCTTGCTCTTGTGGCGCTTGAAGGTGCGGATCAGGCCGCCGATCCGCACGATCTGGCCATCCCCCAGTTCGCCCAGGCCGTGGATATCGCTGTCGATGACGGTGCGGATCTCGGCCAGCGAGTCGTCGAGCGGGTGGCCGGTGATGTAGAAGCCGACCGTCTCCTTCTCGAAGGTCAGCCGTTTCTGCTCGTTCCACTCCGGGATGTCGGGCATCGGCACCTCGTTGATCTCCCGCGTTCGGTCGGTCGCCGCCGCCGCTCCGCCGAACAGCGACAGCTGCCCGCTCTGCTGATCGCGCTGCACTGCCTTGGCCTGTTCCATCGCCTTGTCGAGGGCCGCCATCAATTGGGCGCGGCGGTGGCCGAGCGAGTCGAAGGAACCGGACTTGATCAGGCTCTCGATCACCCGCGAGTTGACCCGCCGGCTGTCGATCCGGTTGCAGAAGTTGGACAGCGAGGTGTAGCGGCCGTTCTTCTCCCGCTCCTCGATGATCGATTCCAGCGCCGACTCGCCGACGTTCTTGACTGCCGCCATACCGAAGCGGATGCGGTCGTCGATGACCGTGAAGCCGATGCCGCTTTCGTTGATGTCCGGCGGCAGGACCTCGATGTTGTGTTCCTTGCAGTCGTTGATATAGAGCACCACCTTGTCGGTGTTGTTCATGTCGCAGGACAGCAGGGCGGCCATGAACTGGGCCGGGTAGTGGGCCTTGAGGTAGGCGGTCTGGTAGAGGATCAGGGCGTAGGCGGCGGAGTGCGACTTGTTGAAGCCGTAGCCGGCGAACTTGGCCATCAGGTCGAAGACGTAGGCGGCCTTGTCCTCGGGGATCCTGTTGGCCTTCGCCCCGGCCATGAACTTGCTCTTCTCCGCCTCCATGACCTCGGCGATCTTCTTGCCCATCGCCCGGCGCAGGTTGTCGGCGTCGCCCAAGGTGTAGCTCGCCAGGACATTGGCGATCTGCATGACCTGCTCCTGGTAGACGATGACCCCGTAGGTCTCCTCGAGCACCGGTTTCAGCTGCGGCAGCGGGTAGTTGGCGGTGGCCCGGCCGTGCTTGGTCTCGACGAAGTCGAAGACCATGCCGGAATCGAGCGGACCGGGGCGGTAGAGGGCCACCAGGGCGATCAGGTCGGAGAACTGGGTCGGGGCCATCTTCACCAGCAGCTCGCGCATCCCGGCACTCTCCAGTTGGAAGATGCCGAGGGTGTCGCCGGCGCAGAGCAGGTTGAAGGTCTTGAGGTCGTCCATCGGCAGGGTGTCGATGTCGAGGTCCTTGCCGATATCGGCCTTGATGTGCTTCAAGGCCTTGTCGATGACGGTCAGGGTCTTCAGGCCGAGAAAGTCGAACTTGATCAGTCCGGTCATCTCGGTGTGCTTCATGTCGTACTGGGTCAGGGTCTCGTTGTTGCTTCCCCGGCACACCGGCAGGTAGTGGACCATCGGTCCGGGCGAGACGACGACCCCGGCGGCGTGGGTCGAGGTGTGGCGGGCCAGGCCCTCCAGGGTCATCGAGATGTTGAGCAGTTCCTGGATCCGGGGGTTGGCGGCGGCCAGCTCCCGCAGTTTCGGCTCCTCTTCCATCGCCTTTTTGATCGTCATCTTCAGCTGTTCCGGCACCAGCTTGGCGATCCGGTCGACCTCGGCCAGCGGGATGTCCAGCGCCCGGCCGACGTCGCGGATGACGCCGCGGGCCTTCATCGTCCCGTAGGTCACGATCTGGGCGACGTGGGAGTCGCCGCCGTACTTGTCGCGGACATAGTCGATGACCTCGCCGCGCCGGTCCTGGCAGAAATCGACGTCGAAGTCGGGCATCGACTTGCGTTCGATGTTGAGAAAGCGCTCGAACAGCAGGCCGTAGGGCAGCGGGTCGATGTTGGTGATGCGCATGCAGTAGGCGGCGAGGCTGCCCGCCCCCGAACCGCGGCCGGGCCCGACCGGGATGCCGTGGTCCTTGGCCCAGTTGATGAAATCGGCGACGATCAGGAAGTAGCCGGGAAAGCCCATCGTGGTGATGACGTCGATCTCGTACTCGAGGCGTTCGCTGTAGCGCTTCTCCACCTCCTTGCTGAAGGTCCCCATCCGGCGCATGGTCTCGAACCGGTCCTTCAGGCCGTTGCGGCAGATGCGGGCGAACAGGGTTTCGATGGTCTCGCCCTCGGGCACCGGGAAGTTGGGGAAGTGGTACTCGCCGAAGGCGATCTCGAGATTGCAGCGCGCCGCCACTTCAACGGTGGTGGCGATCGACTCGGGGCAGTAGGCGAAGCTCTTCTTCATCGTCTCGGGCGATTTGAAGTAGAGCTCGTCGGTGGAGAAGCGGAAGCGCTTCGGGTCGTTGATGGTGCGGTTGGTCTGGATGCACAGCAGGACCTCGTGGGCGTAGGCCTCGTCGCGGTTGAGATAATGGCAGTCGTTGGTGGCCACCACCTTGATCCCCAGCTCGCGGCCGAGGGCGATCAGGGCGTCGTTGACGACCTGCTGCTCCGACATGCCGTTTTCCTGGATCTCGAAATAGTAGCGGTCGCCGAAGATCTCCTTGAACTCCAGGGCCTTGCGTCGCGCCCGGTCCATGTCCTGCTGCAGGATCAGCCACGGCACCCAGCCGTGCAGGCAGGCGGACATCGCGATCAGGCCGCCGCTGTACTGCCGCAGCACCTCCATGTCGATCCGCGGCTTGTAGTAGAAGCCCTCGAACTGGGCGATCGAGGCCAGCTTCATCAGGTTCTGGTAGCCCTCGATGTTCATCGCCAGCAGGATCAGGTGGAAGGCGGTGGTGCCGTCGACGACCTTCTTCTCGCGGCGGTCGACCGGGGCGATATAGAATTCGCAGCCGATGATCGGCTTGATCCCGGCCTTCTTCGCCTTGCTGTAGAACTCCAGGGCCCCGAACATCGCCCCGTGGTCGGTGATGGCGACACTTTCCATCCCGTATTCCCGGCACTTGGCCAGCAGGTCGGAGACCCGGATGGCGCCGTCGAGCAGGCTGTGCTGGGTATGGACGTGGAGGTGGACGAAACCGGCGCTCATCGTTGCCGCCCCAGGCCGACGACCCCATCGAGCTGGGCCCCCTCGAGCCGCACGCCCTCGGTCATCGCCCCGGTGAGGTTGGCCTTGATCAGGCTGGCGCCGCTCAGGTCGGCGTTGCTCATGTTGCAGTTGGCGAGATTGGCCTCCAGCAGGTTGGCGTTGACCAATATCGCCCCGGCCAGGTTGGCGCCGGCGAGGTTGGCCCGGCGCAGGTTGGCGCGGCTGAGGTCGGCCCCGGCGAGATTGGCGCCGGCGAGGTTGGCGGTGATCAGGTCGACCCCCTTGAGGTCGGCCCCGGCCAGGTTGCAGTTGGGGCAGTTCTTGGCCATGTAGGCGAGGGTGTGGCGGACCTCCTCCGGCGACGGCGGGGGCGAGGGGATCACCCGGGGCGGCTGGGCCGGCGCCGGTTCCGTCTCTGCAGCGGCCGAACCGCCGCCGGCCTTCGGCCGGCCGTCGGCCATTTTGGCCCGCAGGTAGGCCTTGTCCTTCTTCCTGCCGGCCGTCGCCAGTTTTTCCGGATCGCCCTCGGCCGCGGTGGCGGTATAGGCGCGGGCGCCGTTCGAGGTGAAGAGGGCGTAGATGTCGGCGCCGGTCTCGACCATGCTGTAGCAGCGCTCGTCACCGTAATACCAGGTGTCGAATTTCAGGCACAGCTGGTTGTCGCTGTTGACGTCCCAGGTGCCGGTGTCGTGGCTGTTGCCGCTGCTCCGGCCGGCCATCCGGCCGCTGTCGAGAAAGTGCACCCGGGCGTTGAAATCGATGGCTTTCAGGTGCAGGGTATTGCCGGACACTGACTGGAAGATCTGTTCGGCTGTCAGCTGGGTTTTACCTTCCTGCAGCATCCGTTCCTGGTTGCCGGTGGCGCAGCCGGACAGCAGGGCAATCGTCGCCAACAGGCAGATGCTGGACAATTGTGCGTACATGGTACCCTCCTGGAAGAAGAATTGAGTGAATATCGCGGACCGGAAACAAGCCCCGGCCGGGGGGCCGGTTCCCTACGAACGCCGGCCGGCGGTGGCCTTGATGTACCCGACGATCCGACCCGGCTGCCGGAGATGGGCCAGCACGGTATCGAAGGCATACGCAGTCGAATATACTACGATGACCACCAGGACAAAAACAAATAGATTGGCGACCGTCGAATGGATCAGCCGACTGCTGGCAACCAGGGTCTGCTTGAGGATGATATGATGGACCAGGAACGCCGGGTAGGCGTAGCGGCTGAGAAAGGTAATCGCCGGTTCGAGCGGTTTCCAGGGCGCGAACCGGGCGGCATAGGCGAGGCAGACGAACGCCACCATGCCGTACATGTTCATGGTGATGGCCCCGAGGCTTGGAAAATCGAGGGTCGAGGCAACCATCAGGACGATCGTCGCCAGGGCGATCAGGAGATGATCGGCCGGCCGGTTGCTGGTGAAGCGGGTAAGAAAGAACATGCCGAAGACGAATTCCGCGATCCGGAACAGCGGCAGGCGCTGCAGCGGGAAGGTGAAGGAGTAATGGTTCTGGAGCAGGAGGACGACGGTGCAGCACAGGGCCAGGGTCAGGATGTCGCTTCTGACGAAGCAGTAGCGAAGGGCGGGATAGAGCAGGTAGAGGACGATGATGCAGCCGAGAAACCACTCGCCGACGAGGTAGTAGGTCGGGATGACGGTGGACAGGAGGCCGTCGAGACCGATGAGCGTCAGGGCGAAGGCGAAGGGGCTTCGTTCGGCCGAAAACTGATACTGGTGGAAATACCAGGGCCAGGCCCATGAAGCAGGCATAGACCAGATAAAACATGGGGAATATGGCCCTTATGCGCTTTCGGTAGAACGAGGGCGCGTCAAAATCGCCTTTCGTGCTCTGGGACAGGGAGGCGCCGGAGAGGACAAGAAAGAGGCTGACGCCGATCTCGCCCAGCATGGTGTAGTTCCGGACCAGCAGGAAATCGGCGGCGACCAGCCGTTCCGTCCACACGTTGTAGTGAAACAGGATGATTGCCAGGTTGGCGACAACGCGAATGAAGTCGAGGTAGAGAAGTCTGTCGTTTGCCATTGCGGTTCCGGCTCGGAGGCTCGCTGGTTGGAAGTTGATGCCGAAGACCGGGGCCGCATTTCGACGATTGGGGCTGTGGCAGCGCCGAAGCGGCACCTGGTCGCCGGGGCGGGGCCGGCTCTTTTCATCACGCTGCGATGCCGGCCGCCGGTTTCGGGGTAAAGGCGCAATAGCCGGATCGGGGACCGACCTGCGGATGGTTGCGGCAGGTGTCGGGGCGTCTGGGGTAGATCGTGCAGCGCCTGCTGCCGGGGTCGAGAAACAAGCAGTAGCCGTTGGCCATCCGGGCGAGGGTCGGGACCCCGGTGCGATGATGATAATGCTCGACCACCCCCATCTTCATCAGACGCCTGGCGACCATCCTGAGATCGTCCTCCGCCTCGCCGGCATCGATCAGCTCCATGCGGACCAGATCGGCGGCCCGGACCTCGACCGGCAGGCTGCAGCAGGCGGCGGTGCAGCCCCGGCACATTCTCCCGGTATATCGGAGCCAGGTCGCCGGTTCGTCAACACGCACCGGCGGCCGCTCCTGCCGCTGTAGTCTTCGCATCCCGATGGACTCCCCGCTTCATTGGTGTGGCAGCCGTATCGACCGCCGGATATGCCGGAACCGGCTTCAATAGCATACGATGCGGGGTTTTGCCACCGTTTCCTGCAGGCGGGAAGGAAATGCTAAATTTCCGGCTCGCCGTAGACCTGACGGTAGGCGTCGAGGAAGGCGGCAGGGACGCGGGTGACCTTGCGGGTCTGGAAGTCGAAGGCGAGGAGCAGGGTGGAGCCGGACAGCACCACCTTGCCGTCGGTCTTCCGTTTGACCTCGTACTGCATCGGCAGCCGGCGTTCATTGCATTCGGAGAGCCATACCCGGGTCTCCAGCACGTCGTGGACGAAGACCTCCTTGAGGAAATGGACGGTGGCCTCGACGATGACCACGCCCCGGCCCTCACCGATGTCGCCTTCGGAAAAACCGAGACTCTTCAGAAAACGATACCTGGCGTCGTGGAAGATAAGCAGCGACCGCTCGTTGCCGAGATGGCCGCCGTAATTGATGTCGCCGATGGTGACGACATACTCCGCTGAATAGGCCTTGTCCATATGCTTCTCCGTTTCAAGATCGATCCGGTGCCCTTCCGGACGGTGATGTTCTTGTCGCCAGTTGTACCGTCTGCCGCCTGAAAAGGCAAGGGCAGGCGGCAGCGCCCGGTCTGCCGGTCCGTTGGTTGGTGAGGAACAAGAAGATGATCACCGCCGCCCCGGTGTCAGGAATCCTTCCGCATGCTGCCGGTGCGCAGGAAGCGCTCGTGCATCGCGAAGACCTCGTGCAGGTCGTGCGGCTCATGGCCGCCGTTTGTATGGACGGCCCGCTGGTAGTAGTCCCACAGTATATCGCGGTAATCGGGATGGGCGCACCTGGTGATGACCTGTTCGGCAACCTGGCGGGGCGTGAGCGGCCGGGTGTCGACCAGGCCGTATTCGGTGACGATGATGTCGACCGAGTGCTCGTTGTGATCGACATGGGAGACCATCGGCACGATCGCCGAGATCTTGCCGTCCTTGGCGGTGCTCGGGGTGACGATGAAGGTGAGGGCACCGTTGCGGAGAAAATCGCCGGAGCCGCCGATCCCGTTCATCAGCTGCGAGCCCATGACGTGGGTCGAGTTGACATGGCCGTAGATATCGACCTCGATGGCGGTGTTGATGGCGATGACCCCCAGGCGGCGGATCACCTCGGGCGAGTTGGAGATCTCCACCGGGCGGAGGACGATCTTGTCCCGGTAGCGATAGAGTTCGTTGAAAAAGCGCTGCCGTCCCTTGTACGACAGGGTCATCGCCGAGCCGGAGGCGACCCGTACCGTCCCCATGTCGATCAGGTCGAGGACCGAATCCTGCAGCACCTCGGAGTAGATATCGAGGTCATGGTAGAAATCGTCCTCGAGAAAGCCGCCCAGGACGGCGTTGGCGACATCGCCGACCCCCGATTGCCAGGGCAGTGAGGCGGGCAGCCGCTTCCTCTTGATCTCGTGCCGGACGAAATGAAGGATGTGCTCGGCGATGCGGCGGGCGGCCTGGTCCGGTTCGGTGAAAACGGTGCAGCAGTCCTCCTCCTCGCTGAACAGGATCGCCACGACCCGGCCCGGGTCCATATCGATGAACGGCTTGCCGATCCGGTCGCCGGCCCGGTAGATCGGGATCGGCATGCGGTAGGGCGGATCCTCGGGGATGAAGATGTCGTGAAGGCCGAAGAGATCCTCCGGTTCGCGGGTGATCTCGATGATGACCTTGCTCGCCTTCTTGACATAGGTCGGGGTGTTGCCGACCGACATGGTGGGGATGAGGTTGCCGTCCTCGGTGATGGCCACGGCCTCGACGATCGCCACATCGACAGCGCCCCAGTTGCCGGCCCGGACCTGGCCGGCGAGCATCGACAGGTGATCGTCCTTGAAGCGGATGAGGTTGTCGTTGATCCGGCGGCGCATGGTCTTGTCACTCATATACGGTCGACGCATGGCCACCACCCCGGCCTCGGCGAGGATGCCGTCCACCGACTCGCCGGTCGAGGCCCCGGCAAAGAGGTTGATCTTGAACTGTTCTCCTCCCCGTGCCCGTCTGACCAGCTCCTTGGGCACCAGTTTCGGGTAGCCGGAGGTGAAGCCGGAGATGAAGAGGTTGGTCCCGTCCTGGATATGCGCGGCGGCGGTCCTGGCGTCGGTGACCTTGTCGCGAAGGGTCGGGCAGTGAATACGTGAGTGCATCGGTTGTATCGGATCGTTGAGGGTTGGAGGTTTTTCTGCCGCTGGTGGCAGGCGTATTGCCGGAGGAGCGGATTCATCCCGGCCGGCATCGAGGGACGCATCGGCCGGGGCAGGCGTGGCCCCGGATCATTCATCCCAGATTCCGGCCACGGTATACGGGGAACCGTCGGTCTGCCAGAAGCTGCCGTCGACATAGCGGTGGCCGCGGTCGAGTCCGGCGATGGCGGCCATGTCCTCGGCATCGAGCTCCACCTTGACGGCATCGAGATTCTGGCGGATCCGCTTGGGCTCCACCGATTTGGGGATGACGATGACGCCGCGGGCCATCGCCCAGGCGAGGAGGATCTGGCTGACGGCGCACCGATGCCGGTCGGCGATCCCCTGGAGCACCGGATCCTGCAGCAGGACCGGCTCGCCGGCCGATTTCAGGGCCTTCGGCCGATCACCGGAACCCAGCGGGGAATAGGCGGTCAGCATGATGCCCCGGTCGCGGCAGTAGTCGAGCATCGCCTGCTGCTGGAGATAGGGGTGGATCTCGACCTGGTTCATGAGCGGCGGGATGGTCGCCTGGCGGTGGAGGTCGTCGAGCTTTGGGATCGAGAAGTTGCTGACCCCGATGTGCCTTGCGACCCCTTTGCCGACACATTCCTCCATCGCCCGCCAGGTGTCGATGAGCGGCATTTCCGCAAGCGACAGCCAGTCCTCGCGGCTGCGGGGATAACCGACCTCGGCCTTGAAGGCGACCGGCCAGTGGATCAGGAACAGGTCGAGGTAATCGAGCCTGAGATCATGCAGGGTCTTGAGGAGGGCGGGGAGGACCTGGTCGGGTTGATGGGCGTTGTTCCACAGTTTGGAAGTCACCCACAGGTCTTCCCTGGTGACGGTGCCGGTCTTGATCATCTCGCCTATGGCGGCGCCCACCTCGGATTCGTTGTCGTAGGCCGGGGCGCAGTCGATGTGGCGGTACCCCGCGGTGATCGCCTCTTTGACGGCGGCATAGACCTGCCCCGGTTTCGATTTCCAGGTGCCGAGGCCGATGATCGGGATGAGCGGGTTGTTCCGGTCGGGTTGAAGACTCATGTCATTCTCCACGGTAAAGGGGGGTGGGAAACGGTACGTGTGTATTTCCGAAGTCTGCATCGCAGGCATGCCTTCATGATAGGGGCGGCAAACTCAAAGATCAAGCCCGGGACCCGGTCTGCATCGCCGTATCCCCGGTTGCGGCGGAATCCGTCATGCAGGTCCATGCTACAGTCGTTTCAGATAGAAACGGTAATAGCCGACAAGGTTGCTGGTGATGAACAGGGCCTCCATCAGCACAGCGGTCGGGGTTTTGGCGAGGATATTGTGGACCAGCCACAGACTGGTGCCGATCAGCATGATCTGGCGCAGCCGTTTGTCGTCCCGGCAGAAGGTGGCGGCGGTGCCGAACAGCGATCCCAGACCGCTGAGGACGCTGAGGATGCCGCTGAAGGTGACGATTGTGATGATGGTGGAGGCGGCCATAAAGATCGCCATCACCTTCCTGGAGGTGGTCAGCAGGCTGGCGAGGAACCGCAGGGTTGCCAGCAGCCCCAGGCCGGAGGCCGTCCAGTAGCCCAGGATGGCGAAATGGCAGGAAATCAAGGTGCAGGAGATGACCAGGCAGGCGATGATTTTCCCCCTCTCCTTGAACTGGAAGGAGAGCAGATCGAAGAAGATGGCGATGGCGACAAGGAGCTGGGAAAGAAGAAAAGGGGTCACGATGCAAAGCTTAGGTATTCGGAGTTGGCGCTGGGCGGGTCAACGCAGAAATTTGCGACCGGGGGAATCCCTGCCGGCCAGCCGCCCTGATCTTTTCTGTTGTCTGGTCTGCTGGTCAGAAAAAGAAAAGGAGGCAAGGAAGAATCCTTGACCTCCTGACAATCTGGTGCCTGGGGCGGGAGTCGGACCCGCACTGCCTTGCGGCAACGGGATTTTAAGTCCCGGGTGTCTACCAGTTCCACCACCCAGGCGACTACGGCAAAATATACTAATTTTTAATCATTGCCAATCAGTACTATGTGTTCATATCATCTTATTCGATGTCAATAGCATAATTTTCATGCAAATTTACATACATTTCCATCTGAAATATTTATTTTCGAGGTACAAACGTATGATGATACGGCGGATTCTGGCTTGGCTGCCGACAAAAGCTGGTTCAAGGCGATAGGGACCGTTGGAGAACAACGCATCAAACAGCAAAAGACGGCAACTGACGTTGAGACCAGACGCTATCGTTAAGTAGCGTATAAGTTAGGAATGTTTCCCATTGCAAGTTCGCAATCGGCATGGTTTATAGCAGGGTTTATCTAGCTCATTCCGGGGCTTGGAGATTTCGAACAGTCACCGCCGACATTCATCGATCTGCAGATCGGTGCAATGCCGGCACAGGCGGCCAGGCTTGTTTGCCGAGGCCTGACGCGCTTCAGCGGCTGCGCAGCTGGAGCGCCCGATACATCTCGTATTTTACCACCGGAGGTTTCTCCCTGCGGCCGATATGACAGGGTAGAGGGACGTGTATTTTGCAAGTGGCTCGTACGTGCAATACACTTCATCCGGTGAGGATAAATGAAGGCCTATAGTCTGAATGAAGGAGATTAGATATATGGTTGATGAAAATCTTTGTAGGATCCCACCCGGAACCCCGGTGCTAGTTACTGGAGCAACCGGTTTTACCGGGATTAATTTAACGAAAAAGCTCGTCTCCGCCGGATCGAGGGTCAGCGCTGTTGCAAGAAAAAGCTCTGACGTAACTCCATTGAACAATCTCGATATCCGATGGGTTAGAGGAGAAGTTTTCGATGAGAGGACAATTGTCGAAGCCGTGGCCGGCCAGGAATACATATTTCATCTCGCAGCGGCCTTCAGGGAGGCAAAGAGCACTCGACAGGATTATTGGAACGTCCATGTGAAAAGTACCCAGCTGCTTGTGGGAGAAGCACTCAAACAACCATCGTTCAAGCGCTATATTCATACTTCGACGGTCGGTGTTCACGGCCATATCTCCACTCCTCCGGCAACGGAAGAATATCCGTTCAGCCCTGGAGATGATTATCAATCGACAAAACTCGAAGCCGAACTCTGGCTGAAAGATTTTGCACAAAAGAATACAGTACCGTACACCATCATCAGGCCGGCGGCTATTTATGGTCCTGGAGACAGGCGTCTGTTGAAGCTGTTCAAAATGGCGCTCAAGCCATTATTTCCATTGTTGGGAAACGGAAAATGTCTGTACCATCTCGTTCATGTGGATGACTTGACGAATGCCATGCTGGTAGCGGCCACGCATCCGAAAGCGGTAGGAGAGGCCTTTATCTGTGGGGCGGAGGAATCTATCGGTATTGCCGATATTGCCGCCATCGTAGCAGGCTATTTCGGGAAAAAAAGTACGGTGGTGCGTCTTCCGATTGGACCGTTTTATCTTCTTGGTGATCTGTGTGAGATGATTTGCAAGCCATTTCACATAGAACCGCCTATATATCGGAGAAGGGCCGCGTTCTACTCAAAGGACAGGAGTTTTGATGTCAGCAAGATGAAAAATGTACTTGATTATCTTCCCCGGCATAAGAATAAGGAAGGTATTATAGATACGGCTCGGTGGTATGCAGATCAGGGGTGGCTTAGGCCGTAATTCTACTATCAGACGGTACTGTTCAATGAGAACCATAACGGTCCTTGGTAATAATTCAGGAAGAAACGCTGGTGATAACGCGATATTGGGCAATCTGCTCGATGATTTTGCCCTTTTCCGTCAGGATATTCATTTTCGAATACCCTCTCTCGACCCCGCTTTCATAAAAAAACATTTCGGCCGTCATTCCGTGGAGCCGATGGGGCTCATGCCGTGGAATCTGGCCTTGAAAAATTTCGGCCTGCCACTCTATCTGGCGATGACTCGAACCGAGATGGTTTTGATAACGGACAATATCCTGTTTGATCGAAAGCTGCATAATCCCTTTGTGAATTATCTCAAATCAATATCCCTGTTTTCTGATGGCTGTTTCAAGCGTGGGATACCGATTGTCTTCTACAATGCCAGCATAGGTCCTATCGATCATCCCGCAGGGCGGGAGGCCCTGCAAAAAGTGATGAATGCCAGCAGGTTGGTGATCGCCAGAGATTGCAATACCAGGAATCTGATCGAAAAATTGAATATTTCCCATCCCGAAATTGTTATAAATGCGGATTGTGCGCTCAACACGCCAGTGCCTTCAGAGGAGCGTATGGCTGCAATTATACGACAAAAAGATCTCTTTAAGGGTGCAAACGGAACGATAGGAATGAATGTCAACGCGTATATCGACAACTGGAGCAAGCCTGGCGCATTGACGAGGAAGGATTTTGTCAGGATTATCGGCTGTACGGTTGACAACCTCATCGAAAAACTGGATGTCGATGTTCTTTTTACCGTTACTCAGGTCATGGACCTGAAGATTACTGATGAATGCGTGCAGCAGATGAAGAACAAAGATAAGGTGCGCATTGTAACCAATAGCGAGTTTACCTATCAAGAGATAGCCGGATTACTGCAGAGATTGGATATCCATGCCGGATTGCGCACCCACACACTCATCTTTTGTGCAGCGGTCAATACCCCAATGGTGAATATCAACGCCTATCCCAAAAGTGCCGGGTTTATGCGAACGATTGGACAGGGCGATTGGACGATAAATTTTGAGGATCTTTCCGTCGAAAATCTTTCACAGATAATGTTGAAAGCGTGGGAGCAAAGAGGTCAAACCAGAGAAAATATGTTACCTCTTGTAAATGTGGAAAAGAACAAGGCGCGGAATAGTGTCAGACTGGTCTCCGACATACTCGATGGAATATGATTGATCGATGCGTTATTTTTCATTCGCAACCGCAGAATCCTTAAATCCCGTTGTTGGCCACATGGTACGCGGAGGGTTGTTTTTTGTTGGTTGAATCTCCTTTCCTCACATCTCATAGAAAGAGCGATAATATATAAACCATAATTTCGGCAAGGGCGGATGGAGGGTTCAATTTCCAACATCTTTTTCTTGTCTTTCATATTCATAACCGAGGCCTGCGCTTGACTGACACCATCTCCCCATCACCTTCCACCTTTGAAGAAACGGCGGATATCGCATCTGCATCGGATGATTATGCCACTCGATTTTCCGGTCCCGTCGGTGATTATTTTCTCCAGACCCAGACCCGGCTGACTCTCGATCTGCTGAAGGATCTGCCCGGCGCCTCGGTCCTGGACGTCGGCGGCGGTCATGCTCAACTCACCAGACCATTGATAGACAACGGCTATAAAGTGACGGTCACCGGCAGTGCCGACATCTGCCGGGTACGAGTAGATCGCAGTTGTGAACCGCTCAGTTTCCAGTATATAACCTGTGACAGCCTGAATCTTCCTTTCAGAGACAGGGAATTCGATGTTGTCATGGCCTTTCGTCTTTTGCCGCACATCAATCAGTGGCAACGATTTTTACAAGAGATGTGCCGTGTGGCCGGCAAGGTTGTTATCCTCGATTACGCAGACAGAAGAAGTGCCAATATCCTCTACGATCTCCTCTTCGAAATCAAGAAGAGCATGGAAGGAAATACCAGGGACTATATCCTTTTTACCAGAAAGCAGTTGAGTGACGTACTGCAGGCAAATCACTTCAAAACACCACTATTCAAACCAGAATTTTTCCTGCCCATGGTGATTCATCGCAAATTGAACAATCCGCTGGTGTCGCGAACCGTCGAGGCGGTTTTTCGCGCTGTCGGTGTCACGAAAATCTTCGGATCTCCAATCATTCTGCGCAGCGATCGGCACCGGTGACCTCCCTGCCGACCGCCCGGGCTCTCTGTGCCGAACCGAAGACCACGACCTGAAGCCGATCAACGGATGAGGATACATTCACCTTGAAGATCCTGCTCATCGCCCCGCAGCCTTTCTACCAGGACCGAGGCACCCCGATCGCCGTGAGGCTCCTCGCCCGGACACTCGGCGAACAGGGCCATGCCGTCCACCTGCTGGTGTTTCATGAGGGAGAGGATATCGCCATCCCGAATGTCACGATCCACCGGAGTGCCGCGGTTTTCGGAATCAAAGACATCAAGTCGGGCCTCACCCTGAAAAAGCTGGTCTGTGATGTTTTTGTCGCCGTCAAGGCCATCCGACTGGCCAGGGCCCATAGGTTCGATTGCCTCCATGCCGTGGAAGAGGGCGTTTTCATCGCCATGATGGTCAACAAATTATTCGCGATCCCCTACGTGTACGATATGGATTCGCTGATGTCCCTGCAGATCATCGAAAAATTTCCGTCGCTGCGGCCGCTGCGTTGTTCGATGGAGTGGGTGGAGAAGAAGGCCGTACTCTCCAGCAATGGGGTTGTCGCCGTATGCCGGGCCCTCGAGGATACCGCCCGGCGATATGCCCCGGACAAGCTTATCGTCCGGCTGGAAGACATCTCCCTGGTCGAAGGTGAGGCGGGGGAGGCCGAAGATCTGCGGCAACGACTGGGGATTGCCGGGCTCATGCTGATGTATGTCGGCAATCTGGAGAAATATCAAGGCATCGACCTGTTGCTCGAGGGTTTTCGGCAGGCCTCGGGGCAGCAGGACAACCTCAACCTGGTGATCATCGGCGGCAGCCAGGGCGATATCGAGGCCTACCGGCAACAGGCACAACGGGCAGGGATTGCCGACCGGGTCTTTTTCTGCGGCCCACGGCCGGTCGAGATGCTCGGCTCCTATCTCCGCCAGGCGGATATCCTCGTGTCCCCCCGCACCCAGGGGAACAACACCCCGATGAAGATCTATTCCTACCTCGATTCCGGTCGGCCGGTTCTGGCGACGAAACTGGCGACCCATACCCAGGTGCTGGATGACACCATCTCGTATCTCGTCGAACCGGTAACCGGGGCGATGGCCCAAGGGATACTGACGTTGGCCGGCAATGCCGAACTGCGAAGCCGGTTGGGCGCGAGGGCGAGAGACCGGGTGCGGGACGAATACTCCCTCCCCGTGTTCAAGAAGAAAGTGGCGGATTTCTATCGCCGGCTGTCGATCTCCTGACGGCGGGCACCAGCCGATGGCCGTTGCCGGCCGCGCCGGCCTCCGGTTCCCCTCGTCAGGAGGCGCACCGATCAGCCCGCCGCGCTGGCGCCGTTTTCAATACCTGGCCTCGCGGATGATGGCCAGCATCTCCCGCACCGCCTGGTCCAGGCCGGTATAGACCGCTCGGGAAATAATGGCGTGGCCGATGGACAGTTCGTCGATCCCTTCCAGCGCCGCGATCGGGGCGGTGTTGCGGTAGTCGAGCCCATGCCCGGCGTTGACCCGCAGGCCGATGCGGCAGGCCTCCTCGACGGCGGCGGCCACCAGTTGGAATTCCTGGTCGCGGGCCAGTTCGGTGGCGGCATCGCAGTACCGGCCGGTATGGATCTCGACGAAGGTCGCGCCGATGTCGTTGGCGGCCTCGATCTGGGCGGGGTCGGGGTCGATGAAGATCGACACCGGGATGTCGCGGGCGGCCATGCTCTTCACCGTCTGGGCCAGCTTGCGTTTCTGGGCGATGACGTTGAGTCCGCCCTCGGTGGTCAGTTCCTGGCGCTTTTCCGGCACCAGGGTGACCAGGTCCGGCTTGAGTTCGAGGGCGAAGTCGATGATCTCCCTGTTGGCGCCCATCTCGAGGTTGAGCCGGGTCTTGATCGTCCGGCGCAGGAGCAGGACGTCGCGGTCCTGGATATGGCGCCGGTCTTCCCGCAGGTGGACGACGATGCCGGAGGCCCCGGCCAGTTCACAGATGGCGGCGGCGGCGACGGGATCGGGTTCGATGGTGCCACGGGCCTGGCGGATGGTGGCGACATGGTCGACGTTGATGGCAAGGGAAGGCATGGGGAATCTCCTGTGGTTGGTAAGGCGTGCAAGCAGTTGTTCTTCTCTCGCCTGCATCCGCTGTTCTTCCTCTTCCGATCGCTCGTGATCGTAGCCGAGCAGGTGCAGCAGGCCGTGGGTCACGAGCCAGATCAACCGGTGTCCGAAGCTCTGACTGAATTCTTTCGCCTCGCGACCGGCAGTGTCAAGGGAAATGACGATGTCGCCGAGTTCCTCGATCGGCAGTCCGGCAAGGGCGGGATCGATGCCGTCGGCAAAGGGAAAGGACAGCACGTTGGTCGGCTGGTCCTTGTGGCGGTAGCGTCGGTTCAGCTCCTGAATCTCGGCGTCGGCGACGAGGTGCAGGCTGACGGTGCGGTCACCGGCGTCGCAGTGCCGCAGCAGCTGTTCCGCCTGGCGTAGCAGCCGCCGCCGGTTGACGAGGGTGGCGGCGCGGGGATGATTGGTCGACAGGGCTATCGGCACGGCGGCAGGGTGGTTCGGTGGAGCGGGATTGGCGGGGAGTTCGGCCTGAAATGGACGACGAGGGCCCCTGGCGGCGGCGCTGCGACCGGCGTCTCAGCTGGAAAGCGTTTCATAGGCCTGGATGATCTTCTGGACCAGCGGGTGGCGGACGACGTCGATCTTCGAGAAACTGCAGAAGGCGATGCCCTCGACCTGCTTGAGGATATGACGGGCCTCGAGCAGGCCGGAGTGCTTCTTGATCGGCAGGTCGACCTGGGTGCTGTCGCCGGTGATGACGGCGCGGGAATCGAAGCCGATGCGGGTGAGAAACATCTTCATCTGCTCGCGCGTGGTATTCTGGGCCTCGTCGAGGATGATGAAGGCGTTGCTCAGGGTCCGGCCGCGCATGAAGGCGAGGGGGGCGACCTCGATGATTCCCTGCTCGATCATGTCGAAGCTCTTCTCCGGCCCGAGCATGTCGTGCAGGGCGTCATACAGCGGGCGCAGATAGGGGTTGACCTTCTGGGCCAGATCGCCGGGCAGGAAGCCGAGCTTCTCGCCGGCCTCGACCGCCGGACGGGTCAGGATGATCGACCGGACCTGGCCGCTGACCAGCGCCGAAACGGCCATCGCCACCGCCAGGTAGGTCTTGCCGGTGCCGGCCGGGCCGATGCCGAAGACGATGTCGTTGCTGCGGATGGCGTCGATATAGATCTTCTGGTTCGGGGTCTTCGGCGAGATGATCCGATTGTTGGTGGTGACGTAGACCTTGTCGAGAAAGATCTTGTCGAGCCGCGCCTTGGCCGAGGAGCCGAGGATCTTCAGGCCGAAGGCGAAGTCGGAGCTGAACACCGGGTGGCCCCGGCCGATCAGGTCGTAGAGCTGGGTCAGCAGTTCGACGGCGATTTCGACATCATGGCGAAAGCCGGTGACCTGCACATCGTTGCCGCGCACGTTGATCTTGACGTTGACGCTCTCTTCGACGATGTGCAGGTTCCGGTTCAGGTCGCCGTACAGAACGCTGGCGCTGGCGTTGTCGAGGAAATTCAGGTCCTGGCTGATCTGCTGTGGAGGCATGGTCCCGTTACTTGCCCGCCTTGGCCAGCTCTTCATCGATCATCGCCTGGAATCCCTCGGGCGATCGCTGCTTCAGCTTCCGGCCATTGATATAGAGGGTGGGGGTGCCGGTGACCCCTGCTTTCTGGGCGTCGGACATGTCCTTGCCGAGTTTCTGGCGGAGCAGCGGCGAATTCCGGTCGCTTTCGAATCGGGTCATATCCAGGCCCAGGTCCTGGGCAATCTTGGTGATGACCTCGGGGCTGAGCTGGGGGGCGGCAAAGAGCCTGTCGTGGAATTCCCAGAACTTGCCCTGCTCGCCTGCGGCCAGGGCGGCAATCGCTGCCGGTTCGGCCATCTGGTGAAACTGCAGCGGCATGTTTTTGAAGATGAGCTTGACCTTGCCCTTGTTCTTCTCGTAGACCTGCTCGAGCACTGGATTGAGCTTGATACAGTATGGGCATTGAAAATCGGTGAACACGATGATGCTCACCGGGGCCGCGGCGTCACCCTTGACCGGGGAGCCGGCGGTGTCGATGGTGATAACGAAATCCAGGGCGATGGCGGTGAAGGAGGAGGCATCCTGGTCGATGAGGTAGAGAAATTCCCCCTGGGGCGAGATATCGATCGCCTTGACTCCCTTGGCAACGGGTATCCTGCCCTGAATCGCCCCCGCCTGGTCATGGACCACGATCTGCTGCTGATCGTTGAGGATGAAGGTGTACTTGCCGTCGAGCGAGCGAACCAGATGCAGGGGTTTGCCGGAAGTGGCCCAGGTTTCCTGCTGGATCCATTCCAGTTTGTCGTCCTTGCCGGTATAGGTTGCGGCCGAGGCCTGGGGGCCGACGGCAATGAGCAGTGAAAGAACAGTTGTCGGTAAAAAAGTGGAGTATCGCATGGAAAAATCCTCTCGATGGGCAGCAGAATTCAGGAAAAAAATGAAAAGGCTGGGTAAAAACGAAAAAAAACAGGGTTATTGCCAACAGCATCTGCCATTGTTATTCTTTTTGTGAAGATTGCAACGCTTTTTATCGGTGAATACTGACTTTTTCCTGAATTGATGCCGGTATCGTCGAAAAAGAACTGGAAAGAGCGGGATCGAGATGGTAGTTATTACAAGTTTACCTGTCCGGAAATCCATTCCCGGGCCGTGTGTACCGCCTTGACGGGGTGAGTGATGTGAATTACTCATGACATCTGGAAAAAATTCGATTCGTGCCCGGTTCGGTGCTCGCCAGATGCCGGCAACCATGTCGCACCGGACGGATCGCCAGGCGTGACCGCACGGCAGATGTTCGAAATTCTCCGTTGACAACGGGAGAATTGTAATACTGACAGACATGAATTCCCGAGCGAGGGTGGCGGAACTGGTAGACGCACCAGACTTAGGATCTGGCGCCTTGGCGTGGGGGTTCGACTCCCCCCTCTCGCACCATGTGATTGATATTCCGGATAACGTCGGATTTTCCGCGGTTGGGCCCGTCGGCTGCGATGCCGGCGGAAAAATGTTGGTAAAAACGATATGTTGGTGTCACAACCATATAACTAAACTGAAAGGATGAAATTTCATGGAAGTACGTGTCGAAGACATAAGCACCTTGACGAAAAAAATCACTGTCACCCTGCCCGAAGATGTAGTCCAACCGAAGCTCGACGAGGCCTATGAGAAGCTGCGGAAGGACATTAAAATCAAAGGATTCAGAAAAGGTAAGGTGCCGCGCACGATCATTGTGAAGACCTACAAACCTCAGGTCGAGGCCGAAGTGGGTGAAAAGCTTGTCCAGGATACGTATTTCGACGCCATTGAAAAGGAAGGTGTCGACCCGGTCGTGCATCCGGAGATCTCCAGCGTCAAATACAACGACGACGGGACCTTCACGTACGTGGCCAATGTCGATACCAAACCCCGGTTCGAACTTGGCGGCTACAAGGGTATCGAGGTCGAGAAGGCGCCGGTGATAGTTACCGAGGAGGAAATCGAGGCCGAGCTCAAGGCGATGCAGAAGAACATGGCGGTGCTGCAGACCGTCGATGACCGGGTGATTGCCGAAGGCGATGTCGTGGTCATCGATTTCCAGGGTTTCCACAAGGGCAACCCCATCAAGCAGGTGAAGAACGAAGATTATTCGGTCGATGTCGGGGCGGGCCGTATGGGCAGGGAATTCGAGGAAAAACTGGTCGGCATGCACAAGGACGAGGAAGGCTCGCACACCGTCAATTTCCCGGAAAAACATCCCAATCCGCTGTTGGCCGGCAAGGAAGTGGAGTTCAGGATCAAGGTCAAGGATATCAAGGAGCGGGTCCTGGCCGAGCTTGATGACGATTTTGCCAAGGATGTCAATAAGTCATTCAACACCTTGGAAGAACTGAAGAATTCGATCCGTGAGCGTTGTCTCCGCGACAAGGAGCACGCTGCGGAAGGGGCATTCACCGATAAGATCATGGAGAAGATTCTCGAGGGGCACGAGTTCGAGGTCCCCCACCGGCTGGTCGCCTTCGAGATCGACCAGATGATCAAGCAGACCGAGCAGACCCTGATGAAGAGCGGCATCAGCCTCGAGGTCGCCGGTCTCAACCGCGAGGATCTGGCCAAGCAGCATGTCGAAATGGCGACCAAGCGGGTCCGGGGTGATTTCATCCTCAAGAAGATCGCCGAGGTCGAGGGGATCAAGGTCAACGACGAGGATCTCGAGCGGGGATTCAAGCGGATCGGCGACCAGTACAACATGACGGTGGACAAGGTGAAGGAGTTCTTCCAGAGTCGGGACGATCTTCTTCCCTTCATGAATGAACTCTTGAACGAGAAGATCCTGCACTTCCTCAGGGACGAGGCTGTTGTCGTCGCCCCGGCGGAGCCGCTTGCCCAGGAAGCCTGATCGTATCCCGAAAAGAGGGATTAGCGAAAGAAACAAGCGGACGCCGCCCAGGGCACCGCACTGTGAATTTCAATCTGGACGACTGCAATGGGCCCCTGCCTCTTGCAGTCGTACCGTTTCAGGAGTGTTGCCATGAATTTAGTACCGATGGTGGTGGAACAGAGTCCCCGGGGAGAGCGTGCCTATGACATCTACTCCCGGCTGCTCAAGGAACGGATCATCTTTCTCGGGTCCGGGGTCAACGATGACGTCGCCAATGTCGTCATCGCCCAGCTCCTGTTCCTGGAGGCCGAGGATCCGGAGAAGGATATCACCTTTTATATCAACTCCCCCGGTGGTTCGGTCACGGCCGGGATGGCGATCTATGACACCATGCAATACGTCAAGTGCGATATCGCCACGCTCTGCATGGGACAGGCGGCATCGATGGGGGCGCTGCTCCTCGCCGCCGGCACCCACGGCAAACGCTATTCCCTGCCCAATTCCCGGATCATGATCCATCAGCCGATGGGCGGTTTCCAGGGGCAGGCGACGGATGTCGACATCCATGCCCGTGAGATCCTGCGGATGCGCGAGGACCTGAACCGGATACTCGCCCATCACACCGGACAGACGATGAAGCGGATCAAGGCCGACACCGAGCGCGACAACTTTATGAGTGCCGGCGATGCCAAGGAATATGGTATTATTGACAAGGTACTTGTAAAACGTGAAGATGTAGCTGAGGAAAAATAATATGGCTGACAACAAGATCAATGAGCCGCAATGCAACTGTTCGTTCTGCGGCAAGCACCAGAGCGAAGTGCAGAAGCTCATTGCCGGCCCGAATGTATACATATGTGACGAGTGCATCGAGCTCTGCAACGAGATCGTTCGCGAGGAGGGCGGAGGGCACGGCCAGGCAGAGGAGGTGCGGCCCGCATCGCTCAAGCCGATGGAGATCAAGGCCCATCTCGACTCCTACGTCATCGGTCAGGAATACGCGAAAAAGGTGCTCTCCGTCGCCGTGCACAACCACTACAAACGGATCGACGCCCCGCCGGACAACGAGCAGGTCGAACTGCAGAAATCGAACATCATCCTGATCGGCCCTACCGGGTCGGGAAAGACGCTGGTGGCCCAGACCCTGGCCCGGATCCTCAATGTCCCGTTCTGCATGGCCGATGCGACGACCCTGACCGAGGCCGGCTATGTCGGCGAAGATGTCGAGAACATCCTCGTCAACCTGCTGCAGGCTGCCGATTTCGATATCGAAAGGGCGCAGCGGGGCATCATCTATATCGATGAGATCGACAAGATCGCGCGCAAATCCGACAGTCCGTCGCTCACCCGCGATGTCTCGGGCGAAGGGGTGCAGCAGGCCCTGTTGAAGATCGTCGAGGGGACCGTCGCCTCGATCCCGCCCAAGGGGGGACGCAAGCATCCGCAGCAGGACCTGGTGAAAATCGATACCACCAATATCCTCTTTATCTGCGGCGGGGCGTTCGTCGGTCTGGAGAACGTGATCAAGCGGCGGCAGGGCACGAAATCGATCGGTTTCGGCGCCAAGGTGATTGCCGAGCCGAAGAAAAAGATCGGTGAGCTGCTGGCCACGGTCCGGCCCGAGGATCTGCTGAAATTCGGCCTGATCCCCGAACTGGTCGGACGGCTGCCGGTGATCGCGACGATGGAGGAACTCGTCGAGGAGGATCTTGTCCGCATTCTCCGCGAACCGAAGAACGCGCTGACCAAGCAGTACCAGAAGCTCTTCGACCTGGAGGGCATCAGGCTGCGCTTCACTGAAGGGGCCCTGTCGGCCATTGCCAAAAAGGCGTTGGAGCGCAAATCGGGGGCCCGCGGGTTGCGTTCGGTGATGGAGGCGGCGATGCTCGACGTGATGTACGATCTGCCCTCGAAGAGCAATGTCCAGGAGTGCGTCATCAGCGAACAAGTGATCACCAACGGCGATTATCCGGTCATCCTCTACGGGCCGGACGAAAAGTTGAAGACCGCCTGAGAGGTCTTTTGCCACACGAGCATTCAGGAAAAAAAGGAGATTTTGTGACAAAGCTTTATCCACTCATGCCCCTTCGCGATATTGTCATTTTCCCGCATATGGTGGCGCCGCTGGTCGTCGGAAGGAAACGCTCCATCCAGGCCCTCGAGGATGCAATGGAAAAACGGACCGAGATCCTGCTGGTCGCCCAGAAGGATTCGACGATCGATGAACCGAGCGAGAAGGAAATCTACTCCTACGGCACCCTGGCCTCGGTGATGCAGCTGCTGCGCCTGCCCGACGGGACGATCAAGGCCCTGGTCGAAGGCAAGACCAAGGCCCGGATCGTCTCCTTCGTCCCCCATGACCTCTTCCTCCAGGCAGAGGTCGAGGAGATCCCCGATGTCGTCGAAAAAACCAGCGAACTGCTGGCCTACGAGCGGGAACTGCGGCGGTTCTTCGACGAATTTGCCAATACCAACAAGAAGATCGCCAAGGAAGTGGTGAAGTCGGTCAACAGCATCGAGGATTCATCCAAGCTGGTCGACGTGATCTGCGCCCACCTGCCGCTGCGGGCCGAGGAGAAACAGGAGATCCTCGAGAGCGAGACCCTGATCGCGCGGATCGAGAAGGTGCTCGAGATCATCTACCGGGAGATCGAGCTCGGCGAACTGGAGAAGGCCATCAATGCCAAGGTCAAGATGCGGATGGGCAAGACCCAGCGCAACTATTACCTCGGCGAGAAGGTGCGCGAGATCCAGACCGAGATGGGCCAGAATGAGAACGGCCTTGACGAGCTGGCCGAGCTGGAGGAGTTGATCAACAAGAAGAAGATGCCGCTCCAGGCCCGGGAGAAGGCCCTCAAGGAACTGAAGAAGCTGAAGAACATGCCGCCGATGTCGGCGGAGACGACCGTCGTGCGCAACTATATCGACTGCATCGTCAACCTCCCCTGGCAGAAGAAGACCAAGTCGCACATCGATATCAACAAGGCCGAGCAGATCCTCGACGAGGATCATTACGGCCTCGACAAGCCGAAGGTGCGGATCCTCGAGTACCTGGCGGTGCAGGCCCAGGTCAAGAAGATCAAGGGACCGATCCTCTGTCTGGTCGGGCCGCCCGGTGTCGGCAAGACCTCGATCTGCCGGTCGATCGCCCGGGCGATGGGGCGGCAGTTCGCCCGCCTGTCCCTGGGCGGGGTGCGCGACGAGGCCGAGATACGGGGGCATCGCCGCACCTATATCGGGGCGATGCCGGGCAAGATCATCCAGTCGATGCAGAAGGTCAACGTCGCCAATCCCGTCTTCTGTCTCGACGAGGTGGACAAGATGTCGATGGATTTCCGCGGCGACCCCTCTTCGGCCCTGCTCGAGGTCCTCGATCCCGAGCAGAACGTCGCCTTCAACGACCACTATCTCGACATCGACTATGATCTGTCCGAGGTCTTCTTCATCACCACCGCCAACAACCTGCACGGCATCCCGCTGCCGCTCCAGGACCGGATGGAGATCATCCAGCTCAGCGGTTATACCGAGGAAGAAAAGCTGAAGATCGCCGAAGGCTTCCTGATACCGAAACAGTTGGAGGAGAACGGTTTCAAGCCCGGCGACATTCAGCTCACCGACGGGGCGATCCTCGAGATCATCCGCCGCTACACCCGTGAGGCCGGTGTCCGGAACCTCGAGCGCAGCATCGCCAGCCTGTGTCGCAAGGTGGCGCGCGATCGTCTCAAGAAGAACCTGAAGACCAAGAAATACCGGATCAACGCCCAGGCCGTTCTCGGCTATCTCGGCACCCCGAAGTACCGGTACGGGCTGGCCGAGGAGCAGGATGAGATCGGGTTGACGACCGGGCTGGCCTGGACCGAGGTCGGCGGTGAACTGCTGCAGATCGAGACGACCCTGATGCCCGGGGCCGGCAAGCTGATCATCACCGGCAAGCTGGGCGATGTCATGCAGGAGTCGGCCCAGGCCGCGCTCAGTTACGTGCGTTCGCGGGCCGGTCTGCTCGGGTTGGAGCCGGATTTCTACCAGAAGCTCGATATCCATATCCACGTCCCGGAGGGTGCGATCCCGAAGGATGGGCCGTCCGCCGGCATCACCATCGCCACGACCCTGGTGTCGGCGCTGGTCAAGGCTCCGGTCCGGCATAAACTGGCGATGACCGGTGAGATCACACTCAGGGGCAGGGTGCTCCCCATCGGCGGGCTGACCGAAAAGCTGCTGGCCGCGAAGCGGGGAAATATAACCCATGTGCTGATCCCGAGAGACAACGAACGCGATCTCAACGACGTCCCGCTCAAGATACGAAAGAAGTTGACGATCGATCTGGTTGAACACATGGACGAGGTCCTGCGCCATGCGATCGTGATGAAGGAGGGCGAGAGTCTGTTCAAACGTCCTCAGAACATTGAGATTTCCAGGAAAACAGCGGCGGTTTTATAATAGTTCCCACCGCGTTTTTTGCTTGACGGGGGTAGGCGAAGCTGGTAAAAACTCCCTCACGCTTTGGTTGCGAGGGCGGGTAGCTCAGCTGGGAGAGCATCGGCCTTACAAGCCGAGGGTCACAGGTTCGATCCCTGTTCCGCCCACCACAATCAGACCTTATTCGGGGTCGTAGTTCAGTTGGTTAGAATGCCGGCCTGTCACGCCGGATGTCGCCGGTTCGAGCCCGGTCGGCCCCGCCAGCATAATCAAGGGTTTCAGTCATTACGGCTGAAACCCTTTTTTTATTGCGCACGCGGCAGGGCGCACCTGCCTGGAGGTGAATGTCGTTATTTCGGGAGATAGCGAGAAATCCCGTACTTTGCCGCTGGACCCGTGCTTTGCACGGGAGATTTCTCCCTGCAGCCAAAATGACAGGGCGGCAAAGGTCCAAATGACAATATATTCAGACGTTCATTTTGCAAGAGGCCTAATATAATTGTTGCTAAAACACACTGCTTTGTTAATAATTCTTGAAAAGCTTGCTTCGGTTATATTTAATCCAGAAAACTTCAAATAAATAACATAAGGATGTTAAGTGAAAAGCATTCAGCCGGTTCTTACGAGCCCGGTTGACGCAAAGACAATTTTTCGGACACAAACTTGATAAAGGATAGTACGCATTAACCAGATGAATCTGAAATATTGTTGTATTTTTTATCCTGTCATATACTCTTTTTGTGTTGTTTCTGATCAGCGAGCGTGGTGACATCCGTTACACCACAAACTCACTAACCGGTTCTGGAGATAAAACATATGAACAGACTATTAAGTGCTTTTGTTGTCATCTTTATTATTTTTCTGCTTAATAGTTGCGGAGAGGTAGACGATCTGGTCGATTCAGTTTCGGGATCCGATGATGAGTCCGCTGCGTCGAACGAAAATCCTCGCAAAGATGTCACTCCGACTACTACCACTCCGACTACTACCACTCCGACTACTACCACTCCAACTACTGGAACGAAGACCAGTACGGACCCCACTGCCTCCTACCCCAATGTCGCCGGCCATGGAATTCTCTGGAAACCGGTTTCGGATTCAGATAAAAAACTGGCTGTTCTGCTGAAGTCGTCGTATGGAGTTCCTACGGTAAACGTTCTGGATGCAAACAAAAACTTAATCGAGAAAGGGAGATTCGTTTACAAATCGAACCCGGATAGGGCTACGTACCGCTTTTCCCGTTCAGGAGGTGCATTTCCCAAACCGTGTCTTATACAGGTTGGGGGAGAAATTTTCAGAGTTCCGAATGGTTCAAATCGATATGAATAGAAATTTCGATCAGCCTGGATGCTTGTGATAATTCCTTTGGGCATGCAGTGACCACGAAGTGAAGTCAGCGGCCGAAAATGGGCTCAAGTGAGCTCGTCGGAGGCCGCTGACTGTTGTGAGTATGCCGCCAACTCCATATAAAAATCTCCTTCGTCCTTCCGACACGGTCATGTCGAGGTTGCGATATTCCTCGTCCAATTTTCATGCGTTGCCACCGTGTACGCCCTGACAAGCGGCAGGCAACTCTTGATACGTCATCACCAGGTATTTGGCATCCGGTTGCCGCTGTGGCAACCGGATGCGTAGTAACCGGATGAACCTTTTGTCGCTTTGCTCCGCCGCACTGCCGCGAATCTGTCGGGCAGCTATCCGAAAAATCCGCTGATGCCCCATGTGATGTAATCTTGCTTCAGCCCTCAAGCCGGTCCTTGCCTGTGTGATTCCCGTGTTCGTCCGTATATCTCGGTTTATTCTTTATTAACAGGAGGATGTATTCAGAAAGCCGATGGAATATTTTCAGTGAACGGATGCTGGTTTGTATTGACGTTCACGTAAAAGTATCGTTAGCCATCGCAATAGGTTTTCGATCCCCGTTGTGTCCGGATCACTGGTATTGCCGATGAGGTGAGACACCCATGCGGCCTTGGACCGGCAAACCGTCGCGCTGATTGTCTTCGACGACACTATCTTCCGGTGTCGCCAATCAATTGCGTTGTTCTGATCCGAAACACTGCATTGCCCCTGACAGGTGCATTGAGCTACCCGTAAATGGAGAAATCGCCATGGCATCTCAAGCTATCCTTATTGACAGCGCGTGTGCCCCCTCGCCCGAACTGTTGAGCAAATCTCAGGTTTTTCAACTGGGGATGAAGATCAAACTCGACGATCAACACTATACAGATGGCGAGGATCTTGACCTTGAACACTTTTACGGCCAGATCGATAAGGTCAAGGACTTCAGTGCCACACCGCCTCTTGTCCGGGATATCAAGAAAACCTGCGAGGACCTGAAGAAAAAAGGATATTCGTCGATCATCTCCATCCATGTCTCTTCGAAAATGTCAAAGCTTATTGAGACCTGTGAGAATGCGGGGGACATGGTCAGTGGCGTGGACATCGAGCTGATCGACAGCCAAAATCTCTCGGTTGGCGCCAATCTGATCGCCGAAAGGGTGATCGAGCTGATCGACATCGGCATGCCGACGAATGACGTAATTTCCCTGCTTCCTGAAATTCGCAAATCATCCTACATGCAAATCTCCTTGTCGACTTTGAAATATCCGGTCAAGAATAAAAGGATTGGTCGGGTGCAAGGCTTGTTAGGGGCGATGCTCAAGGTGAGGCCGATTCTCGGTCTCGACAGCGATGGGTATCTTACCACCTTGACGACGGAGCGAGGCGGTAATCGGGTGGTTGAACGAATTGCAGAAAATGCCCTGAGCTTTTTGGAAAAACGACCGCACAACAGGAAAATTTGCATGACCTGGGGCTTTGATGAGAATCATCAGCAGGTCGGTCGTGTTTTTCAAAGTTTCTCACAACATATCGGCAAGAATGGTGATCGGCACTTTAACGTGTCAAAAAGTCGAATGTGGCCGACACTCGCCTGCAACTGCGGGCCCGAGGCGTACGGATTTGCCGTCTATGGCGAGGAACACCCGCTCGGCTGATTTCAACTCGCCTGCGGTTGGAAAGCGGCATTGACATGGTGTATTATGTGAGTATCTGTTCATATATAGACTCACTCTTCGGGTACCAGGAGAACACCTGGTGCAGCTCCACTTTGACAGTGAGGGCAGTGGAAGTCTGCGCGAACCGTACAGGCGTGTTCGTCGGACAAGAGCCGCGGGATATGTCGAGGTGGTTACCCGGAAAATTGTCCGATCTGTTCCATATCCAGGGGACTCGGGATGGGTGAAGATTTCACCAGACATTCCGGCAAGAAACCTCGCATGAGGACAAAATCTGCCGGAACTGCTCGCGGAACAGCGGTGATCCGGCGTCAAATCCGGTCGCTGCAGGGGGTATGGTTGGGCGAAAAATAAAATATACACAATGGGTGTGGTTCGCTCCGACGGTCCATGTGCCCCCTGCTGCGGGGGCCGGGGGCAAGGACGAACTACAAAGGTGGAGATGATGCTGCCGGATTGCAGGGAGTGGGTTGAAGACGGCAAAGTGAGGTCTTCCGGTCGGGATAGACGCTGTTCCGACAAGGACAGGGAAGCGGTGCTGAACGACGGTGACCGCGGCGGTACTGGAGGCAGGCTGTTTCCCGCCACGGCGATTGCTCCTTACAACCGGAGGGACGACGACGGAGGCGAGGCGGGGGCCGGCAGCGATCCCGCCATGCGGTTGCCTCCATCCCTGCAAGCCGGGCAACCGGCGGCCAGGGTGCAACCTGATCGGTCCGGACCGGTGCTGCAGGCGGCGCTGTTTCGCGTCTCGGGGATGGATTGCGGTGATTGCGCCGCCAAACTGGAACGAAAGATCGCGGCGATGGTCGGGGTGAGATCGGCGACGATCAATTTCGGTGCCGGCAAGCTGTCGGTCGAACACGATCTCGATGATGCCGTCATCATGGAGGCGGTCAGGAATGCCGGCTACCAGGCTGAAAGGGTGGACAATATCCATCGTCCACCATTGGCCGGGCCCAGCTGGTGGAAGGATATGCGGACTGTCGCGACCGTTGCCTCGGGGGTATTGCTGGGGGTGGCGGCCGTATGCGATCGGCTTGGGTTGCCGACCGGTGTTGTCATCCCGCTGTATGTTGTGACCGCCATCACCGGCGGGTACCAGGCCGCCAGGAGCGGGTTCTACAGTCTTCGCGCCCTGTCATTCGATATGAATTTTCTGATGACCGCCGCCGTAGTCGGTGCCGCGATCATCGGCGAATGGAGCGAAGGGGCTACGGTGGCCTTTCTGTTCTCGCTGGGCAATACGCTCCAGGCCTACACCCTCGACAAAACCCGCAGGTCCATCCAGTCATTGATGGAACTGGCGCCGCTGGAGGCCACGGTGCACAGGCAGGAAGGGGACGTCCGCCTGCCCGTCGAGGCTATAGTGGTCGGCGATGTGGTGATCGTCAAACCCGGCGAGCGGATCGCCATGGATGGGATCGTTCGCAGCGGGGTCTCGGCGGTCAACCAGGCGGCCATCACCGGTGAATCGATCCCGGTTGAAAAGGCGGTCGACGATCCGGTGTATGCCGGGACTGTCAACGAACACGGCGCCCTGGAAGTCACCGTCACGAAAACTGCCGACCATTCCACCCTGGCGAGAATCGCGCACCTGGTTGAGGAAGCCCAGCGGCAAAAGGCGCCATCGCAGCAGTTTGTCGATGTCTTCGCCAGATACTATACCCCGCTCGTACTGGCAGCGGCGGCCGCGGTCATGGTCCTGCCGTGGCTGATCTTTCACCAGCCCTTTGCTCCGTGGTTTTATAACGGACTGGTGCTGCTGGTCATATCCTGTCCCTGCGCGCTGATCATTTCCACGCCGGTATCCATCGTCTGTGCCATCGGCAACGCCTCCCGGCGCGGAGTGCTCATCAAGGGCGGCGCCTATCTGGAGCAGATGGGATCGGTAACCGCTGTGGCCTTCGATAAAACCGGAACCTTGACCCAGGGGCGTCCGGCGGTTACCGATATCATCGCGGTACATGGTATTTCCGAAGGTGAGTTGCTGGCCATCGCCGCCGGTATCGAGAAATGGTCCGAGCATCCCCTGGCCCAGGCCGTTGTCGAACGGGCCAAGGGGGTTGTCCTGAAATCGGCGACCCATTTCAAGGCGTTGGTCGGGCGGGGGGCGCAGGCCCGGATAAACGGGCAGACGATGTATGTCGGCAACCTCCGCCTGTTCGAGGAACTCGGTTGCGATCTGGGGCCGAATGAGCCCGTCCTGGCCGATCTGGAACAGCAGGGAAAGACCGTCATCCTGGTGGGCGATCGGGAAACACTCCATGGGATGATTGCGGTGGCCGATACGATCCGCCAGGACAGCAACGAGGCGTTGCTGGCCCTGCATCGGCTGGGGGTGCGGCATATCAGCATGCTGACGGGCGACAATCGGCGAGTGGCCGCCGCCATAGCCCGCCATCTCAGCCTCGATGCGGTGTACAGCGAACTGTTGCCGGAAGACAAAGTCGCCACGGTCAGGAAAATTGCCTCCGAGCACGGCAACGTGGTCATGGTCGGCGACGGGGTGAACGACGCCCCCGCCCTGGCAGTGTCCACCGTCGGGGTGGCCATGGGGGTGGCGGGATCGGATGTGGCGCTGGAGACGGCGGATGTGGCCCTGATGACCGATGACCTGGGCAAACTCGCCTATCTCATCCGGCTCAGTCACAAGACGGTGGCGATCATCAAGCAGAATATCGTCTTCTCCGTCCTGATCAAATTCACTTTCCTGGCCTTGCTGGTCGCCGGCATGGCCAATCTGTGGCTCGCCGTCTTCGCCGATATGGGGGCATCGCTTCTGGTTATCCTGAACGGTATGCGGTTGATGCGCCGGTTGCAGGACACCTGAGCCGGAGGGCGGCACACATGCCGGCCGCGCTCCCCGGATTTTTGCTATTTGACACGCGAGGGCGCCGTGGCTGACGCGTTTCACACGGTAAAGCTGTTATTTTCAACCCCGATGTGGAGTTCAGGTTCGCCAGTTATCAGATACTGACGGATCGAATGGAAGGTTCCCGCTTTCACGGGATGAGAGAGCTGATCTGCTTGAGTAAAGCGGCAGTTGGTCATAAACCGGGTATCAGCATAGCAGATGGTTCGGGTTTAGTGGCCATGTCGTTTCTCGGCCTCATCAACGATAATTCCACCAACCACGCCTGCCGCGCCACCGATTACCGCCCCGGTGGCCGCACTACCGCCGGACATCGCTCCTACCGCGGCGCCGGCGCCGGCGCCGATGGCCCCACCGCTCAACATCCGCTGTTCGGTCGGGCTCATGCCGGCGCAGCCGGCGACTGAGATCATCAGTATGGTCGCCGCTACCACTTTAGGGGCCGTTACGAAATAACCGTTACATTTTTCACCATTTCGTTACGGCCCCTAAGCGGCCGCGATCATCGAGGAAAGGCCGCCTGCTCCCTGATGTTCAGGGCGGCCTTTCCGTCCCTCTTCATCGTTGACCGGAGCAAATTCAGCATTACGTTATCCATGAGGCGTATCGATCAACCGCTCCTTTCGACGGTTGCACATCGCCCCCGGCATGGCCGTTTTCTGCCGCAGATCACCAGCGAGGAGGAGACTGCCGCCGGCGACGCTCAACAGGTCATTTGTCGATGAAAGGGAGGAAGTCATGTTCATACCTATTCGACGTTATGCAGCTGGCTTGGCAGTGGCGCTGCTGCTGGCCGGCTGCACCACCCAACAAGATCCTATCGTTATAGACTCAGGCAGCAGAGATCCGGGAACCCAGGTGGCCAGAGGCGGCGAGGTGCTGAAGCTGACGGGGGCCGGCATCGCGATCGGGCAGAAACTCCCGGCCACCGAACTCGTCGATGCGACGACCATGAAACCGGTCAACCTGGCCGAGAGCCAGGGGGCTGTTCTGTTCCTCAGTATCGTTCCGTCGATCGATACCAAGGTCTGTGAGACCCAGACCCACTATCTGGGAGAGCAGGGCGATAAACTCCCGGCGACCGTCAAGCGGATTACCGTGAGTCGTGACACACCTTTCGCCCAGGCCCGTTTCGCGAAGGAAGCAAAGCTGGAGGATGTGCAGTACCTCTCCGATTACAAGGAAGGGGCTTTCGGCCGGTCTCTCGGCCTTCTCATCGAGAGCTCGCGGCTGCTGGCGCGATCTGTTATACTGGTCGATACGCAGGGAGTGGTGCGGTATATCCAGGTGGTGCCCGACACGACGCATCTGCCGGATATGGAAAAGGCATTCACCGAGGCTGCCACCCTGGCCAACCGGCCTTGAGTCCGGCCGCCGGCGGGAAAAACATCGCCCCGGCGGTGCCCGCCAACTCCGCTAGTTCCTTCGCAGGTGATTCGATGAAGAAATACCCCGTAATCCTGTACAGCCTGTGGCTGCTTGCCAGCCTGGTCCTGCCGGCGCAGCTGTACGCCCATCACACCAGAGAACATGTGACGCTGCACTGTGACAGCGAGCAGGTCCTCAATGAATTCAATAAAAAGCTCGAACTTGGCCCACGACTCTGCACTCTGGTCGAGCAGAAGAACTACGTGACGGTTGAAGATGAATTGACGGCCAAATTCAATGCCATTATCGAACAGGCGAAGGTCGTGCTCAATATGTACCCCAAGAACCTTCACGTCAAGGTAGTGATCCTGCCAACCGCCAGGGATTGTTCGGCGGTGTTCGCCAAGAAATATGGCGTGCGGGAGAAGAAGATCGCCTACTATTCCCTTTCGGAAAATACGATCTACATCTCGGCAACGGATACGAAGGCGGGGGTGGTCGCCCACGAGCTGGCGCATGCCATCGTCGACTTCTATTTCTCGGAACGGCCGCCGTACCATATCCATGAGATGCTGGCTCAATCTGTCGAGCAACATCTGGAATCAAACGAAGAGCTCATCAAGGCGTATCGGCGACTGGACGAGAATGGCGCCATGCTGAAGAACGTCTGCGCCATGTACCCGCGTCGGGATGAATAGCCCCGCCTGCTCTTCCCCGACTTCGCCGTTGCCGTCTCGCCGCTGATCCCGCCGCCGTGCTCGCGGCGCTCTCTTTTCCCGCGCCCGTGGCGTTGCTTTCCCTCGTTTTCAACCTACATTAAAAAACAGGCCGGGAAAAATCGCCCGGCGAGGCTGGATTTTTCAGCAGCACTCATCCACAAGGGGCGGAGTTATTTCCCCCGTCAATAGGGAGGCATGCCATGATACAGGCAATCCCGGAGGGGTATCAGTCCCCCTCACGCCTGCGTTCGTATTCAAGGATGCCCGCAAGGCCATCGAATTCTATAAAAAGGCCTTCGGCGCAGAAGAGCGGTTCGTGATGCCGGGGCCGGCCGGCAAGGGCATCATGCATGCCGAGATCCGGATCGGTTCCTCGCCGATGATGCTGGGCGAGGAGAATCCGCAGTGTTCCTGCAGGAGCGCGGAGACCAAGGGCGGTTCGCCGATCAGTTTTTACGTCTATGTCGACAACGTCGATGAGGCGTTCCGGACCGCGGTTGCGGCCGAGGTCGAGGTCGAGATGCCGGTCGACGACATGTTCTGGGGAGATCGCATGGGCACCGTACGGGACCCGTTCGGTTACAGCTGGAGCCTCGCCAGCCACACCAGGGACTTGACGATGGCGGAAATTGAAGAGGGCGCCAAGGCCGCGTTCGCCAAAATGGCGGAGGCGTGAAGGCGACGGAGCTCCGCCTTGGTCGTTGCCGAGGGGGAACTCCGTTGTGACAGATGGCGGCAGCCTGGCAATCTGTTGCCGCCTGGTTGCCGTCATCTTTTCAGGTAGGCCTTCTTCCAGGGTTCATGGCGGGTGGCGCTGTAATCTTTCAACGCGTGGTGAAAGGCCTCCACCACCAGTTCGGCGCAATGGGTATGTTCAGCCGGCAGCGTCTCCAGATACTCCATTACGTGGGCCGGAGTGATCCGCCAGCCGTCGGCCACGCTGCTGCCTTCCACCAGAGCGGCCAGGGTGTTGGCACAGGCGTTGGTGTTCAGGCACCCCTGGATCAAAAAGGAAACGGTCCGGATCCGGTCGTCGCGGACGGACAGATACAGCTCGATGCTGTCACCGCAGTTGCTGACCCGTTTGCCATAGCCGTCAGGGTGTTGGACCATTTTCAAGCGGTTTGTCCGGGAGGCCATATCGATGAACTGAGCGGAATGGACCTGCTCGATTGCGGGAAGTTCGATTTCCATAGCGTTTGTGAACGGTTGTAGGAAAGAAGGGCGGGGCGGAGGCGGATGCTGCCGGAGGCGGCGTCCGCGTGACCCGACTCCGCCATTCTACCAGAGTCGAGCGCAAAATGCATCTCCGGCCGATTTCCCCTGGTCGACCCGGCCTTCCCCTTTGTCATCGCGACCAACGGGAGAGATCTCCTCCAGCGATCATCCGCCGCAATGAAGGGCATCTTCGGCAAAGACGAGATTTCTCGCTGGCGCTCGAAATGACAGGGGGGCTGTCATCGCGACCTTCCCCCGCTGTCATCTCGACCAACGGGAGAGATCTCCTGCAGCGATCATCCGCCGCAATGAGAGATATCCTCGGGAAGGACGAGATTTCTCGCTGGCGCTCGAAATGACAGACAAAAAAAACGAAACGACAGAGGAAAAATGTCATCGCGACGTTCCCCGCTGTCATCGCGACGTTCCCCGCTGTCATCGCGACGTTCCCCGCTGTCATCGCGACCTTCCCCCGCTGTCATCTCGACCAACGGGAGAGATCTCCTCCAGCGAACATCCGCCGGCGGAACGGCAGGGCAGGGGGCGGCACCGCGACAGGTCGACTGCCCCCGATCACGGCCTGAAGGGGGCGTAGTCCGTATACCCCTCCGGTCCCGGCGTATACCAGAGGGACATGTCTTCCGCCGGATTCAGCGGCCATCCGTTCCGGAACCGCTCGGGCAGGTCGGGATTGGTGATGTAGGGGCGGCCGAAGGCGATCAGGTCGGCATCGCCCGCGGCAATCCTCGCCTCGGCCGCCTCTTCGGTATAGCCGCAGTTGCCGATGATCAGACCCTTGAACAGCGGCCGGAACTCGGCCAGGGTCATCGGTTCGCCCTTGCCGTGAAAACCGAAGGCCAGCCCGTCCATGATATGGAGGTAGCCGAGATGCAGTTTGTCGATCTCAGCCGCGACGTACGGGAACAGGTCCCGGTAATCGTCGCAGCCCATATCGTTGTGCACTCCGTTGGGGGAGATGCGGGCTCCGACATGTTTCGCCGGCCAGACATCGAGCACTGCCTCCAGCACCTCCCTGAAAAAGCGGAACCTGTTCTCCAGGCTGCCGCCGTATTGGTCCTGGCGCCGATTTGATGTCGAGTCGAGGAACTGGTTGATCAGGTAGCCGTTGGCGCCATGGACCTCGACCCCGGAGAATCCCGCGGCCTTGGCGTTCGCCGCCGCCTTGCGATAATCGTCGACGACGGCCTTGATCTCGTCGACCGTCAGCGGCCGGGGCGTTTCGTAGGGTTTTTTGCCCAGAGGGGTGCGGATCGTATCGCCGTTGAGTCGCACCGCCGAGGCCGACACCGGGAGGGCGCCGTTGTGGAAATCGCTGTGCGAGGCCCGACCGCAATGCCATAACTGGAGGAAGATCGGGGTGCCGGTTGGTTTGAGCCGGTCGGTCACCTTGCGCCAGCCTTCGACCATCTCGTCGGTGTAGATCCCCGGCGATCCGATCCAACCGATTCCCTGGGCCGAGACGACGGTGGCCTCGGTGATCAGCAGTCCCGCGCTGGCCCTCTGAAAATAATGCTCGGCCATGATGTCGTTGGGCACGCGCTCGCTGCCGGCCCGTCCCCTGGTCATCGGGGCCATGACAAGACGATTTTTCAAGCGGTAATCGCCCAGGGTCGTCGGTTCGAACAAAAGTCCTTGGCTCATTTTCTGTCTCCGTAAGTTGATTGTTTCGAACATGGTCGATGAAGCGACCGTCACCACACATCTTCCAATTTAAGTTCAATGCCTCCCGATGTCCATGGGGTGTCTCCTTTATTGTTGTAAAATTGCTTTGAATTACAGTATTATATTGTTGCTTGAAGGGATAGGATTGACGTCTCGGGCGCTATTTCTGTCACTTGGGGCGCTATTTCTGCCACTTCTGGCGCTATTTCTATCACTTGGGGTACTATTTCTGTCACTTGGGGTACTATTTCTGCCACTTCTGCCACTTCTGGCGCTTCTGCCACTTCGGGCACTATTTCTATCACTTGGGGCGCTATTTCTGGCATATCGAGAATTATTTCTGTCATTTCGAGCATTATTTCTGTCATTTCGAGCGAAGCGAGAAATCTCGTCTTTCCCGAGGATGCTCCACCCTGTGGTGGATGATCGCTGCAGGAGATCTCTCCCGTTGGTCGAGATGACAGAGGGGGAAGGTCGAGATGACAGCGGGGGAAGGTCGAGATGACAGCGGGGGAAGGTCGAGATGACAGCGGGGGAAGGTCGAGATGACAGCGGGAGAAGGTCGAGATGACAGCGGGAGAAGGTCGAGATGACAGAGTGTGCAAGGGCGAAAAGGCAGGAGGAAGGTTGCGATGCCCCCCCTCTGTCATTTCGAGCGCAGCGAGAAATCCCGCTGTTCCTTGCAAACAACGGCAGGGCAAATTTTCCCCGGTGACCAATTGATGAGACACCCCCTGGCCGGACAGATCGTCGCGGCGCTGTTTTTCCGGCTCCTGCTCAACACCGGGCGGCGCTTCGTCTACCCCTTCGCCCCGGCCATGAGCCGGGAACTGGCCGTGCCGCTGTCGGCGATCACCTCGATCATCGCCGCCGGCCAACTGACGTCGCTGCTCGGTTTGTTCAGCGGCCCGCTGGCCGATCGCTTCGGCTACCGGGTGATGATGCGGGCCGGGCTGGCGATGCTGGCGGTCGGGATGCTGCTCTGCGGCCTGGCCCCGGAGTACTGGCCGGTGTTTGTCGGTCTGGTGGTCGCCAGTTTCGGCAAGACGATCTTCGACCCCTCGATCCAGGCCTTCATCGGCCACAGTGTCCCGTTTGAACGCCGCGGCCGGGTGATCGGGATCATCGAGACCGCCTGGGCCGGATCGACCCTGATCGGCATTCCGGCCATCGGCCTGATCATCGCCGATATCGGCCTGACCGGCGCCTTTTACCTGCTGGCGCTACTGGGCGCGGTCGGCTGGCTGACCATCAGCCGGGTCATCCCGGCCGACGGTGGGGCCGCCGGGTCGGGGAACAACCGGGTCCATATCTTCGCCGCCCTGCCGCAACTGTTCAAGGTCCGGCCCGCTGCCGGCATGCTGGCGTTCGGTTTCTGGATCAGCATCGCCAACGACAGCCTGTTCGTCGTCTACGGCGCCTGGTTTGAGCAGGATTTCCAGGTCAGCGTCGCCGCCCTCGGCTTCAGCACCATCGCCATCGGGGCGGCGGAGCTGTGCGGCGAGTCGCTGACGGCAGTGTTCGCCGACCGCATCGGGCTGAAGCGGGCGATTACCCTGGGGCTGGGTCTGGCGATGGCCGCCTACCTCCTCCTGCCTCTTACCGGCAGTTCGCTGTCCCTGGCGATGGCCGGGATGTTTATTGTCTTCCTGACCTTCGAGTTCACGATCGTCACCAGCTTTTCGCTCAGCACCGAACTGATGGCGGAGTCGAGGGCGACGATGATGGCCGGCTTCTATGCCACCTCCGGGGTAGGGCGGATGATCGGGGTCCTGGTCGGCGGCTGGCTGTGGCAGCTGGGCGGGATCCACGCCGTCGCCTGGAGTGCGGCGGGATTGACCGGTTGCGGCCTGTTGTCGCTGTGGTGGGGATTGCATGGCTGGACGAGACAGAGGCCTTGCCGGCGCTGATCATCGTTGTTGCCGGGCTGTCGGCCGTTTGCCGCCGGTTACCGTACGCTGCCCGTTTGTGAGCAAAAAATGTTGCTGAATAAGGATGTTAGCCGTAATATGGGAGGTGCTGCCGATGGCCGATGGCTCGAGATCGGCAACAACGCCGGCCCGTTTTCCCCATGTTCGTCCCGGAAACATAGAAAAATCGGTATGTTTGGCCCGCCGGTATCGTTCCCGTACTCTTGGCTCCCGCAGTGGATCCGGGGCTGGGACGGGAAGCAGGTACAGGTCGTATTCCGATCCGCATCTGTCGCTGCCAACAGACCTGAAACAAGAGGTAACCCGTGAAAAAGCAAGTCGATAAGTTGAACAACGCAATATTCCTCGTCACCGAGGAACATTCCTGTCCCATTTACAATGTCGGCGAGGAACTGAAGGTGGAAAACTTCTGCCTGTCGGTCCCGGCTTTCAAACCGCAATGCCTCTACCTGTCACAGTCGATCATGAACGTGATTACAACACGGGCGACGTTCAGCGGGCTGTCCAGACGTACCGGTCCCAAGACGAGATTCGATTGCGGCGGCTGCCAGGGGATGATCTATTTTGAATTTAAGAAAGAAAAGGATTTCGCCACGCTGCAGATGAAATTGCTGATCGAATCCGAGCTTCGGCGGCGAAAGCAGCATCTGGACAGATTTTTTTCCATATTACGGAATCTTGATGTCTTCGAAGCCCTCGATGATGACGCCTTGATCGATCTGATCATGCTGCTCGAGATGAAGAATGTCCCGATCGACCGGGTCATTCTCAAGAAAGACGAACCCGGCAGCCATCTGTTCATCATCCTCGATGGCCGCGTGGCGGTGATCGATGAGGATGGGTCGAGGATTACCGAATTCGGTCAGGGGGCGATCTTCGGCGAAATGAGCCTGCTCTCCGACGAACCGGTGACCAATGCCGTCTATACCATCGCCGATACCCAGGTGGCGATGCTGAGTCTGAAAAATCTGCGCCATGTCCTTAAAAAATATCCGGTATTGCAGATATTCCTCTTTAAATTGCTGGTCGATCGAGCCCAGACGATGACCCTCCGCTCAGGAAATATCACTTCGGGCATGAGCGGGGAACTGGCCGAGATTTCGATTGTCGATCTCCTGCAGTTGATCAACTCCGCCCAGAAGACCGGAACGATAGATCTGATCCTTGAAGAGGGGAAGGCCGTCGTCTGTTTCAAGGAGGGAGAAATTGTTCAGGCCCGATTCAAGAACCACCGCGACAAGGACGCCATCTATGCCATGCTCGGCGTCAAAAGCGGGCGTTTCACCTATACCAAGGGAATCGCCCCCGGACTCGGGGCTCTGCCGCCCATCGGCGGGTTCATCGGTCTGATCATGGAAGGACTGCAGAGGATAGACGAGGACAAGGACTGACCCCGTATTGCCGCCGGAGGTCTCTCCCTGGCGGTCGAGAAGACACACTCCCATCTCTGTCATTTCGAAGCGATAGCGAGAAATCTCTTCATTCCCGGGTGGGCGGAGGTCATGGTCTCACCCCCCGCTGTCATTTGGAAGCGAAGCGAGAAATCTCTTCATTCCCGGTAGGGCGGAGGTCATGGACCCACCCCCGCTGTCATTTCGAAGCGAAGCGAGAAATCTCGATGTTTCCTTTGCTGGAGCGTATTCCGAGCCCTGTTTGAGATCTCTCCCTTCAGTCGAGACGACAGCGGGGGCAGGTCGAGACGACAGGGAGGGCAGTCGAGATGGCAGGGGAGGCAGGTCGAGATGGCAGGGGAGGCAGGTCGAGATGACAGCGGGGGCAGGTCGAGACGACAGGGAGGGCAGTCGAGATGGCAGGGGAGGGAGCAGGGCGAAGCGACGGGCGTGCAGAGGGTTATTGTTCAGGAAGCTCATTATTGACAAAAAATTTGAGTATCGTACAATGGAAAGGTAAACACGTTGAGTTTTTCTAATTGGTTGAAAGAATAGATTTTCTTTCCTCCATCCAACGGAAGCGCGATATGGATGAAGGGGGTGATGGGGAAGACGTGCCGGCAGTATCGCTGCATTCATGATCACGAAAACCTTTAGTCAGGAGGAGGTATGAGATTTTTCAAGGGCATGACCGTTCTGCTCGGACTCGCCGTACCGCTGATGTTCACCGGTGCCCAGGCGGCTGAGGAGAAGAAAGCCAAGACCATTGCCGAACTTGCGGCAATGTATGATTCGAGTGGATGTGTGGACTGTCATACTGAAGCTCATGAGCAGTGGCAGAAATCACTCCACGCCCGATCGATTTTCGGTCCGGAAAAAACCGGCAGAACCGCGGCTACGTTCAGGACGACCATCGAGAATGGCTTGATGGAGTGGGAACATTCCGGAGTGAAAGCGCCGGAAGATGTCGGCGTCAAGCATCTGATGATCTGCGCCAAGTGCCATCTGCCGCAGCTGGAGGAGGCCGAGGACAGCGTCGCCAAGGAAATCGTCAAGAACATCTACGCCTTTGCCGAGGACGGTGACGAGGATGCGGCTAAGGCCCTGCAGTCTCTGAACATCGGTTGCACCGTCTGTCACGGCCGCAACGCCATCGTTCACAAGTGGAAAGATGGGACCCCGCAGAAAGATGCGGTCTATGGTACCAAGGATGGCGAGCACGAGGACGAAAACCATCCGGTGATGAAAGAAAGCAAGATCATGAAGGAATCGATCCTCTGCGGCCAGTGTCATGGCCTGGGACCGAATTTCGACCTGGAGAATCCGACCCAGTGCGCAACGCTCTATGGCGCCCATCTCTATACCTATAAGGCCGAAGGCGGGGTTGCAACCTGCCAGGAATGCCATATGGAGAAGAGCGGGCTCGGTCATGACATGCAGAGCTATCGTTCTCCCGTGATGGCCAAGATGGCGCTGGAGGTCGAAGTCGAGTCCGAGGCCTACCAGTGGCGTGACGGTTCGACCATGACGCCGCTGGCCGATGTCATCGTCGAGCTGAAGAACAAGGCCGGGCACCCCATTCCGGACGGCTGACCGACTCCAAACCGGGTGGTCCTGTATGTGACCGCGAAAACAGCTGATGGCAAGGTATTCTACAAGAACGAAAAAATCTACATGCCGGTCCCGCAGCAGATGGGCCGGGGCGACAAGATGGGCCGTGGACCGTACGAGAAGAGCGGCATCCTGCGCGACACCAGCCTGCCGCCGCTGAAGACGACCAGGGAGAAATTCACCATCCCCGTCTACACCGAGGCAACCAAGGATGACAAACTGGTACGGACCATCATCGCCAACGACTTCACCGTCGATGTCGAGGTATGGTATCAGCCGTACGGCAAGAAAGATGATCCGGGCAACGCCCAGAAGTGGTTTGCCGTCACCAAGAACATGCACATCGAGAAGGGCGGGAAGTAATCTCCTCCTCGCGGCATGAACGTCGAAGGCCGGATCCGGTTGTCGGGTCCGGCCTTTGTGCGTTCAGGGTTCGGATATGACCCGGATATCATTCCGACTACAGCCACGCAGGGGAATAATGTCAGCAGTTCCAGGAGTAAGGTGTGATGGTCGCTCTCCATTCTTTGTAAATTCAAAGTCTTTGTTTAAAATTGCCAGGTCTGTTCCGGAGGGTAAGGGGCGCCAACTTTCGACCATTTCCTGTTGTCATCTCGGCCAATCCCCGCTGTCATCTCGACCGCCCCCCGCTGTCATCTCGACCGCCCCCCCGCTGTCATCTCGACCGCCCCCCGCTGTCATCTCGACCGCCAGGGAGAGATCTCCTGCCAGTACGACGAGATTTGTCGCTTGGCCCGATACGACCATGGGGGAGGGGCATCGCGACCTTTTGTTTTGCTTCGGCCGGAAATTCCATTTCCAACTGAAGCAAAATACAAAACGATTTGACGTCATGACGTTGTGACATTAAAATATTGAAAACAGGAGGTGGTTGTATGTCTACACAAACAAAGAGAGCGACGATCTATTTTGACCCGGAGATACACAGGGCTCTGAAATTGAAAGCACTGGAGACTTCTCGATCGATTACCGATCTGGTGAATCAAGCTGTAAAGGAGGCTCTGGCGGAAGATGTGGAAGATATTTTCACCTATGAAGAGCGGAAAAACGAACCTCTGATCAGTTATGATCAAATGGTAAAAAAATTGAGGAAAGATGGAAGAATATAGCATCTTCTTCAAAAAATCCGTTGAGAAGGATCTCGTTGGCATCC
Source organism: Desulfoprunum sp. (assembly GCF_053613775.1). Classification (NCBI taxonomy): domain Bacteria; kingdom Pseudomonadati; phylum Thermodesulfobacteriota; class Desulfobulbia; order Desulfobulbales; family Desulfobulbaceae; genus Desulfoprunum; species Desulfoprunum sp. The sequence goes on along the minus strand of NZ_JBSHXH010000006.1, from coordinate 5,283 downwards.
CAAAGACCTCTTTGGCGAAAATTCTCCAAAGAATAGAGACCATGAAGACCAATCCCCGGCCACAAGGAAGCGAAAAACTCACCGGCCAGGAACTCTATCGCATTCGGCAGGGAATATTCAGGATCGTTTATTCAATGCAAGACCGGGAATTGACAATCTGGAGCATCAGGATCGCGCATCGCAAGGACATATACAAGAAATTGTGATAGTCGGGCGTGGCATCTCAACCGTCATTTCGAGCTTTAGCGAGAAATCTCATTGTTCCCGGTAGGGCGAAAGTCATGATCTCGCCCCCGCTGTCATTTCGAAGCGAAGCGAGAAATCTCGTCGTTCCCGATAAAGACTTGAAAATGACCATGGTACTGACTATGGTTATAAAAGGTGATAAAAAATGGAGGAACATACCATGCAAACCATCAAGGCGTCAGAATTCAAGGCAAAATGTTTACATATCATGGATGAAGTGAACCGCACAGGGGAAGAAATCGTGATTACAAAAAACGGAAAACCTGTCTCCATCCTCAAACCATATCGAACAGCTCCAGCCACGATCTTCGGCCTGCATAAGGGAAAAATACAGAGCAGGGATGACTTGATTGCCCCCTTGGACATTGTCTGGAGTGCGGAATAATGCTGCTTCTCGATACCCACGTTCTCGTTTGGCTGGATGAAGGAAGCCATCGACTGGGAGCCAATGCCTTACAGGCAATTATCGAATCGTTGCCGGCAGGTCAACTCGGAGTGGCGACCATCAGCTTTTTGGAGATTGCCATGCTGATCGAAAAAAATCGGTTGACGATGCAAACAGCACTGGATGTGTGGCGATCCGACCTTCTGCAAGCCGGATTGGTTGAATTTCCTTTGCAAGGAACAACGGCTCTACGTGCAGGTCAACTGCAGATGTTTCACGGTGATCCAGCAGACCGCATCATTGTAGCTACGGCCATTGAAAATGGAGCCACGCTTGTCACGGCGGATGAGAAAATCCTCTCCTGGGTGCCGCTCCAACAAAAAATTGACGCGCGCCTGTAAAAAATGCCGGTGATGTCCGGTTAAGAATTTCATCAATTCGGTAAAAAGAAGTCATGGCTGTAGCGGATACATACTGGAACATGATTCCAAACAGGAAGTTGGCAAAACACCTCGCCATGCGTGACGTTCCTTCGTTGGTGTATGAAGCTGTAAATCTTGAAGGTATAGCAATCACCCTCCCTGAGGTACAAACGATTTTAGATGGGGTAACTGTTGGCGGCCACAAGATCAGTGATCAAAATATCGTTATTCATCAGGCAGATACATGGGCGCACCTTTTCAAATTAATCGATGCGAACAGGTTCGAATTTTCAAAAGCAATCGCCCTTGAACTGCACGGCATCGCCGGCAAAGAAGAGGCGTTTGAGTGGGGAGTATTTCGTTCCGGCAACGTTGCCATCGGAGGATCGGAGTATGAACCGCCTGCTCCCGACAAGCTGGATGCGCTCTGGTTGGAAACCGAATCTCAAATCAACCAGATGGAAGATGTATACGACAAGGCGATCGCTGCATTCCTGCAAATGGCCAGAGTGCAATTCTTCTGGGATGTCAATAAACGGATGGGACGTTTTATGATGAATGGCATTCTGCTCGATGAAGGGTACCCCATCATCAATGTCCCGGTAAGAAAACAGCTGGAGTTCAACACACTGATGCTGGAGTTTTATTCATCAAATGATATGACAAAGATGAACCGTTTTTTACGTGATTGCCTGCACGAAAAAATTATCGCCAACTTTAGAAACAGTAAAAAGAATCAGTGATTTCCGGTTAAGATTGTCAGTCAGTGGGAAGCGCTTTGCCATGGCGTTTTGCCTCCCTGCCGTTTGCTTTGCGAAAGCTGATGATCCGAACCTCACCAGGCACAGGGGTGAAACATAGCACGTGCATCACTGGAAATGATTTACGCATGAGCAGCATTGTTCAGGACTTCTGCCACCCACTGGTTCAGGCTCTTGCCGGCAGATTCGGCGGCAGCCGCCACGGCAGCGTGGACTTCAGCGTTTACCCGGATCAGGAGTTTGCCGGAATATGGTTTGTTCGGTAGTTGGCCCAGTGACGCACAGGCATCGAGATAGTCGTCGACAGCTTCACGAAACGAGTTTTCCAACTCGGAAACCGTCTCTCCGTGGAAACTGACAACATCCCTGATACCGATAACGCGGCCAACAAAAATGCGATCTTCGGCATCAAATTCAACGCGGGCGGCATAGCCTTTGTGGGTCATTGCGTTCATGGCTGTATCCTCAACTGTGTCAAAAAATCTCTCGCGCCTTTGACCCTATACCGCAGGGCAACTCTGTCCGGGTGCGGGCGATGGAAGGTGGCGCGAACCCCATCTTTTTCAAAAGTTATCGATGAACCCTTCCCTTCGACGGTTCTGCAGCCGACAGAAACCAGCAAGGCTTCGATGTCACGCCATTCCACGTTTCCGTTGATAGGATCGGTGAAGATGGCCTTGAGGGTTTTTCGATTCTTGCTGTTCATGCCTATTGTGCTATCGAAATATGTAAGCACTGTCAACAACAATGCCAAGTTTTTTTCCTTGCAGCCACGGCATCTGATCGGCACCCCAAGTCATCGACAAAGAGATAATCCCAAGGATAATCAAGTCCGCAGCAAACAGATTCGCCGGGAGGCGGGATTGAGGGGAGGGGACAACGCCATGGACATATTGCACATCAACGGGATTCGAATGGTTGTCCGGTCAAACAACCAATGGCATGATCTGATTCAGAAAATCACCTGCCAATTTCTCCGCCTCTTCAGTGTCGTAATCGGCCTGCAGGCCGAGCCAGAAACCTGCGGTGGTGCCGAATGCACGGGAAAGGCGCAGGGCGGTGTCGGCCGAGATGGATCTGGTGCCGGCGCAGATCTCGCCGATCCGGGCAGCCGGAACACCGATAGTCTTGGCCAGCCGGTATTTGCTGATCCCCATCGGTTCAAGGAACTCGTGCAGCAGGATCTCGCCGGGATGAATATTCGGCAGTCTGTCCATAGTGGCCTCCAGTCAGTGATAATCGCAAATTTCAACCCGTTCTGCCGTTCCGTCGCACCAGACGAAGCAAATCCGCCACTGGTCGTTGATACGGATACTCCATTGCCCTTCGCGATCCCCGGAGAGTTTTTCCAGGCGATTGGCCGGAGGGATGCGAAGGTCGTCAAGAGTGCGGGCGTTGTTCAACATTCTCAACTTGCGGCGGGCAATTGCTTGAATCTGGTTTGGCAACTTCCTGGTGAAAGATCCTTGCCAGATCGACTCCGCCGCGTCGTCGTGGAATGTCTTGATCATGGGAATATAATATCGCGTGCCGATAATATTGTCAAACGGTACTATAAAGGCAATGTCCGCTGAGACGACGATGGCACTCTTCGCCGCACAGCGGTTTGACTACCAGGCGCACGCCAAGGGCCTTGGAAACTTTGCATATCGGGACAAAGTCGGGAGCAAGAATTGCGATGGCAAAAGAGGCGCTGCCGGCTCTTCATGGCCGATGTTCCTTCAACCAGTCGCGGAGAGCGGCGTTCATGCGGCTCTGCCAGCCTTTGCCGCTGGCCTTGAAGGCTTCCAGCACGTCGTTGTCGAAACGGACGGTGGTTGATGATTTCGTTGCCGTTCCGGCCGGCCGACCGCGCAGGGCTTTTTTCGCCGCTTTGCGGAATTCTTCCTTGGAGACGAGCTTATCGCCGATCTGCATCTTTGCCTTGGTAAAGAAATCGTCGGTCAATTCGGGCGCGTCGTCCGGATCAACCCAGGAACTTTTTGTATCTGCTTTTTTCGCGTTCATTGGCGTACCTCATCGAAATAATGCGGCGGAAAGCGCCACGTGGCGTCCAAACCAGAACAACCACCCGGGTATTGAGAACTCCCAGAGTGATAAAGCGACTCTCGCCATAATCAGACCTGTCGTCCTGCTCCGTCAAGACCGGTCCGGCAAAGACCTCGGTCGCTTCCGCGAAATCGAGACCCCGCTGCTGCAACGTTTTGTCGCGTTTGATCTGGTCGAATTCGATATCCATGTGTTTATTGTAGTAACAACAAGCACAGGCGTCAATATTCCCATGCAGCCCCGTCGCCTGATCGGCAACCCCGACGTCATCGACATAGGGATCATCCCCGAGATCATCGAGTCCGCAGCAAACAGAATCGCCGGGAAGCGGGATTGTGGGGAGGGGACAACGCCATGGACATTATACGAGCATTCAGGATGCCGCCGGCGCTTTCGTGCCCATACCTCTCTTTTTCGCCAGGTAACCGAGGGCTATCAGGAAAACGTGCGGGTCTTCATCGTTGAAAGCCGCAGACAGATATTCATTTATCTCTTCTTCACTCTCAAGATAATCAAAGGGATTGTATGGGCTGGTCTTTACTTTGACCATGAGTCATCACCCTTCTCCGCGCAGCGGTCTGGCGACCAGGCGCACGCCAAGGGCCTTGGAAACTTTGCTGATGGTTTCAAAACGAGGGTTGCCGCCTTCAGCCAGCGATTTGTAGAGGCTGGCCCTGGTCAGACCGGCCTTTTTGGCAATCTCGGTCATGCCTTTGGCACGGGCGGCGGTGTTGAGAGCGTGGATGTAATCGGATTCATCCCCTTCCTCAATTACCGCGGCCAAAAAATCGCATATGTCTTCATCTGTTTTCAGGTGTTCGGCAACATCAAATGGTCGTGTCTTCAAAGCCATGTCTTATTCCTCCAAATCGTGCAGTATCACTCTGGCCTTGGCAATATCTTGTGTCTGGCTCGACTTGTCGCCGCCAGCAACCTTTTTTTGGCGGTGGCGTCCCTTACTTTCGCCAGCAACTTGTCAAAGTATTCCGTGCTCTGCAGTTCGTATTTGATGATCTTGATGTATCCATCTGGAAACAGACTGTCAAGAAATTCCCCTTGCAGCCCCGCCACCTGATCGCCGATGATGTTCCGTTTGGAAAATTGAGAGATAATTCCCGGTAGGGCCAAGGCCATGTTCCTGCCCCCGCTGTCATTTCGAAGCGAAGCGAGAAATCTTGCTGTTCCCGATAGGGCCAAGGCCATGCTCCCGCCCCCTCTGTCATTTCGTTTTTTTTCCTGTTATTTCGAAGCGAAGCGAGAAATCTTACTGTCCCCGGCAGGGCCAAGTCCATGCTCCCGCCCCCGCTGTCATTTCGAAGCGAAGCGAGAAATCCCGTTGTTCCCGGTAGGGCCAATGCCATAATCCCACCCCCGCTGTCATTCCTTGCGATGCGCGATCCTGATGATCCAGATTGTCGGT
>NZ_JBSHXH010000005.1:0-129071 GCF_053613775.1 Desulfoprunum sp. | reverse complement strand
GGCCGTCCCGGAGTCGAACCGGGGACCTGCTGATTAAGAGTCAGATGCTCTACCAATTGAGCTAACGGCCCTCACCTGTGGCATTGGTGCCATGTATGTATCACAGGCGGGTAGTGACGTCAAGACCGAATCCCGCCCGATCCGGAAAAATCAATGATGTGCTTCCCGCCTCTATGTCCTTGCCCTTGCTACCGGTAATACAGGCTCGGACTGCCCATGGTCAGCAGGGCCTTGTGGAGATTGCGGCGGAATTCCCGCCGGTCCCAGATACCCTGGATATGCCCGCGTTTCAAGGCATTGCGGGCGGAGTGATAATCCGGTGGGATATCGACTCCGGTGGTCTCGCGGATGACGCGCGGCCCGGCGAAACCCACCCGGCTGGAGCGGATGGCGAACTGATACGGCGAGCAGCCGAGGAAGGAGGCCACCGGACCGGCGTAGGAGTTGTTGTCGTAGACGACGATGTAGAGGCCGCCGGCATCGATGTACTCCCTGACCGCCATCGTGCATTTCGGCATCTGGATCACGCCCAGCGTTCCCTCCTGGATGCGGATGCCGCCGGTGGTATGGATGTAGGCGAGGAACGGCCGCTTCTTCCGTTTCGCCAGCTGGCAGGCCTGGACGAATTTCTCGCCCTCGGCCGAACCGACCGTGCCGTTGCGGAAATCGGAGTAGAGCATGGCGACGATGATCTTGATGCCGTTGACCTGGGCATGGAAGGTCATGTTGCCGGAATTCCTGCCGGTCTTCTTCTTCGACACCCCCAGCCGCTCGGTAAAGCCGGTGTACTCCAGGGGATTGCCGGAGGTGATGTCATTGTTGAAGAACTTGAGGGAACGGGGGTCGAAGATGTTCTTCAGGTACCACTGGTGCTCGAGCGGAAAGTGGTGGCCGCAGGTCTCGCAGACCCCGGCGAATTCGCCGTAGAGATCGGGTATCCACAGGTCCTTGCAGCCGTATCTGGCGGCATTCGGGCAGGTGACGGTCCGGTCCTCGTTGGCCAGCGGGCTGGTGTAGGTGTCGGTCAGCTCGAGGGGATCGACTATCCGACCGTTCTCCTGGCCGGGACTCGGCGGGACGGCAAGGCGCGGCGCCGGCTTCCTGCCCTTCTTCTTGTCGGACCAGAAATTGACCACGGCGTGGAACGGTTCGGTGATCCGCTTGAGCATCACCGAGCCTTCGCCGGAGACATCCTTGATCACCTTGTGCACCTGCCGCTTGTGGTTCTTCAGGATATCGTAGCGCAGGGTGTAATAGACCTTTTCCACCCCGGCCCAGGTCTGGTGCGCGAGGTGGGCGCCGGTGCCGGGGGTGCCGGTGAATCCGTGCCGGGCCATGCTCAGGTATTTTTTCGATCGCTGGGCCAGCAGCCGCCTGACCTCGTCGCGATTGAGATCCCACGGGACCTCGACCTGCAGTTCCTGCGCCTCCGAGGTGTTCTTCTTGCGGCCGATCTCCCAGGTCCGGAAGGCGCGGAAGCTCTTGGTCGCCAGGACCACCTGGTCGGTCGCCCGCAGCATCTCCGAGCGCAGGGTGGCGAAGAAGTTGAAGTCGTCGCGCCGGGCACCGAGCAGCGGTTCATGGATGATCCGGTCGATTGTGCCGTTTTTCAGGTTGTCGTAGGCGGTGAGGCGCAGCCGGTCGGCGCAGACCTCGATCAGCTCCTTCGGCACCTTCGATCCTTCCCTGATCTGGCCTTCGATGGCCGCCGCTCCCTCCGGCGAGATGACCGAGTAGTAGCCGTGGGTGACCATCAGGCGGTAGTCGGAGAGGCCGATTGCCTCGGCCCCGCCGGAACCGCCTTCCGAGATCAGCGAGATCATCGGCACCCGCAGCTTGGTCATGGCGAAGATGTTGCGGGCGATCTGCTGGGCGGCGCCGGGGTATTCCTCGACCGGGTAGGAGCCGGGGGTGAAGATGTAGAAATGGATCGGGATGCCTTCGGTCTCGGCGACCTTCATGAACCGCTTGGCCTTGGCGTTGCCTTCGGGCCGGCAGGAGCCGCCGTTGCGGAACTCCTCGCCGTGGCCGGTCTCCTGGCCGATGACCATCACCGAGGCGGTGTAGGGCTTGTTCTTGATGCGGCGGACGATGGTGGCCTTGGCGCAGATCATCGCCGGGTCGATATTGGCGTCGCCCTCGCCGCCGAGCTCGGTATAGTCCTCATAGACATTTTCGAGGATGTCCTTGAGACTGAAACGCTGGGCGCTGCGGACGATCCGCACCCGCTCCATCGGGGTCAGTTGTTCCTCGGCCCGTTCCTCGAGAAAGCTGATCGACTCGTCGAGCTTGCGGATCTCGCCGGACAGTTCCTCGACGGTATGATCGTAGACGGTCTGCTTGAGGCGGTCGCAGGTGGACTTGAAGCCGTCCAGGTTGCCCCAGGTGGTGAAATCCTTGACCTGCAGCAGATAGTTGATCCGCTCTTCGATTTTATGCAGTTGTTTTAACTGTTCGTTCATAGGGGCAGTGTTTCGTCCGGTGCTGGTCTTAGAAGGCGAGCAGGCGATCCAGATTGTTTTTGAGGTATGCCAGATTGGTGACGATCGGGTTGTCGCTGGAATCCTTACCGCGGATCACCACCTCGTCGATGAAGCTGGCGGCCCGGGCCTTGGCCTCGTCCATCGAGTCGCCCCAGACCAGGGCCAGGGCGAGATTGGGGTCGAAATCACTGGGGATGGGGTAGGGCCGGTCGAAGGGGACATGGGTGTACACCGCCGACCACTCGTGCTGCGGGAAGGTGAAGTCGGTGATGGTGCCGATCCACGGGGCGAACCCCCGTCGGGTATCCTCGGCGACGATGCGCAGCTCGATGGCGGCGCCGCGGAAGTCGACATCGGCCTGGCGATAGCCGATCCTGTCGCCGAGGCCGAGGCGGATCTGCTCGCGCAGCAGATTCGGCTGCCGGCCGTTGATGTAGCTGATGCGGGCCGAGATGTCGTTCTCCACCTGGATCCGGGTGTTGACTTCGAGCAGGTAGGGCTGGCCGCTGCGGGACACGATCCACTCCCAGGTGCCGACGTTGTCGTAGTTGACGTGGGCGGCGAGTTTCAGCGAGTACTCGACGATCTGGTCGAGGACCTTCTGTTCGTCGAAGTCGTAGGCGAAGCAGGAAGGGTGGAAACCGGGGGAGGCCTCGACCCGTTTCTGCCGGCCGGTCGACTGGATGGTGCAGTTGCGGGTGCCGAAGTGGATCCGTTCGCCGTGCTTGGAGCAGACCAGCTGGACCTCGAGGTGGTTGTAGTCCCGCAGGCACTGCTCGATCAGGACCCCGCCGTCGCCGAACTGGCGTTTGGCATAGTTCTGCAGCTGGCGGTAGATCCGGCGGAAATGCTCGATCTCGGTGACCTCCTCGATCCCCATGCCGCCGCCGCCGGCCGCCGCCTTGACGAGAATCGACGGGTTGTCGATGCCGTCGGCCTCCTGGCCCTCGAGCAGCCGCAGGGCGATCTCCTCGGCCTCCATCTCGTTGTAGATCGGGGCGTCGGTGCCGGGGATGGTCGGGATGCCGAGTTGGTTGGCGGTGCGTTTGGTGTTGATCTTGTCGCCGAGACTCTTGATGACTTCCCAGCTCGGGCCGATGAAGGTCAGGGCCCGGTCGCGGTTCGAGGCCCGGCGGGCGAAACGGTAATCCTCGGAAAAGAAGCCGTAGCCCGGATGGATGGCGGTGCAGCCGGTGTGATCGGCCACCGCCAGGATATCGTTGGGTTCGGTGTAGCTGGTTATCCGCCAGGCGTTCTGGCCGGGGCCAAAGGTGATATTGCGCTGGACATGCTCGGAATCCTTGTCGGCCTCGGTGTAGACCACGGCGTAATCGAGACCGAGATCCTTGCAGGCATTCATGATCCGGATGGCGATTTCTCCCCGGTTGGCGATAAGAACCTTTCCTTCCAAACTGTTCCTCGTATGGTATAATGAAGAAGTGTCGCACTGCTGTCCAGGGCAATGATGTTGCGGAAATGAACCGGAAGTGGACAGTCAATAATTCGAGCCTACTATAGTCTCGCCTCTCCAAATAGCAAAGAAAAAGATGCATCGTCGCCGCCAGGCCAGGAGCAGCGCGGCTTCGCGAACAACGGAGGCGATCCGTGGAGCGATGGCGGGTAAGGGCTGGGCCTTGGAAAAATGCAGGGAGGAGTCGCGCCGATATTGCTTTTTCCCCCGTCGATGATAAATGTCTTGGCATTACCGGAGGACACCTTCCCGCCACGAGCAGGGATAGGCAGCGCTGCCTGAAGATCCCGGCCCTCCATCTCGAACCCCTGTTCCCGAACGATACATGGAAACGGACAGTGTCGCTGATCAGCAGGATGCTGCTGAACGCAAAGGTATTCTGAAACGTCTGCTGGCGCTGGTCTCCTTCGGGCGGCCGGAGACGACCGCCGATCTCGAACAGGAGATCCAGGATCTGCTGGAGGAGGGCGAGGAGCAGGGCTTGATCACCAGCATGGAAGAGAAGATGATCAACTCCATCTTCGATTTCCGGGAGACGGTGGCGGCCGAGATCATGACCCCGGCCGCCGAGATCGTCGATTTTGATGAATCCTCCTCGCTGTCGGAACTGGTCGACCTGGTGATCGAGAACGGTTTCACCCGCATCCCGGTCTACCGCGGCAACGCCGATCGGGTCATCGGCATCATCCACGCCAAGGACCTGCTGAAGATCTGCGCCCGGCCGCAGGCCGGTCCGATAACCCTCGACAGCTTCCTCCGCCCGGTCCACTTCGTCCCCGAGAACAAACCGATCGGCGAACTGTTCCGGGAGTTTCAGAAGAACAAGGTGCATATGGCGATGGTGACCGACGAATTCGGGGCCATCCGCGGCCTGATCACGATGGAGGACATCGTCGAGGAGATCGTCGGTGAGATCGACGACGAGTACGACGACGACCAGGACAATCTCGAGATCGTCAACGACAACACGATCATGGTCCATGCCCGGGTCGATCTCGAGAAGGTGGAGGAGCATTTCGACCTGAAACTGCCGGAAGGCCCGTACGTGTCGATCGGCGGGCTGGTCATCCACATCCTCGGCCGTCTCGGCCTGGTCGGCGATACGGTGGAGGTCAACGGCCTGCGGCTGGTGGTCAGAAGCGCCGCCAAGCGCCACATCAAGATGATCGAAATCACGCGCCTGGCAGCCACGGAGTCGGTTTGATGCTGCTGACCGTCCGTTCACCGCTGCCGGCGGCCGTGTTGTCGGGGCTGCTGCTGGCCCTCGCTTTTCCCGGCGGGCCGGGATTGTGGCCGTTGCTGGCGGTCGCCCTGGTGCCGCTGCTGCTGACTCTTCGGGGCGGGATCCGGGGCCGGGCCTTCCGGACCGGGCTGGTCGCCGGGATGGTCCACTTTCTCGTCCTGCTCTACTGGATTGTCACCGTGCTCGGCCATTACGGCGGCCTGCCATGGTATTTCTCGGTGCCGGCGCTGGGCCTGCTCGCCCTGTACATGGCCCTGTATGTCGGGTTCTTCGCCCTCGGCGCCCGAATGCTGGGCGAGACGCTGCCCGCTCCGGCCGCCCTGTGGCTGGTGCCGGCCCTCTGGGTCGGTCTGGACTGGCTGCGCGGCTGGCTGTTCAGCGGCTTCCCGTGGATGGACCTCGGTTATGCCCTGTGGGGGCAGCCGATGCTGATCCAGGTGGCCGACCTTCTCGGCCACCACGGCGTCACCTTTCTCCTGGTCCTGGTCAACACCCTGCTGGCCCTGCTGCTCAGCGCCGGATCCGGACCCGGGGCGGGGCGGCTGAGGCTGGCCGCGCCTGTCGTCCTCGTGATCGCCGGTGTGGCGGTCTACTCGGCGGTGCGCTGGCACCAGGTCGGGCAGCAGATGGCCGGGGCCGAGCGGATGCCGATCGGCATCGTCCAGGGCAATATCGACCAGGACCTCAAATGGTCGCCCGAGAACCAGGGAAAGACGGTGGCCACCTATATCGACCGAACCGCCTCGCTGTTTGCCGGCGGCGATGGGCCGCGGCGGCCGACCCTGGTGGTGTGGCCGGAGACGGCCCTGCCTTTTTATCCCGAGGGCAGCATGTTCGTCGAGGACCTGCAGCGGATGAACACCCGCTTCGATATGGCCCTGCTGACCGGGGCGCCGTGGTACGAGGTCGTCGACCGGGACAGGAAGGAGTATGATTATTTCAACAGCGCCGTGCTGATCGCCCCGACCGGCGAGTTCATCGACCGCTACTCGAAGAGCCACCTCGTCCCGTTCGGCGAATATGTCCCGCTCAAGCCGCTGCTGCCGTTTCTGGCGCCGCTGGTCGAGGCGGTGGGCGATTTTTCGCCCGGGGTCATCGGCCGGCCGCCGGCCTGGCGGCAGGGGCGGATCGGGGTGCTGGTCTGCTTCGAGAGCATCTTTCCCGCGATCGCCGGCCAGTGGGTGCGAAACGGGGCCAACGTGCTTGTCAATTTGACCAATGACGCCTGGTATGGTAAATCGAGTGCCCCCCACCACAGTCTGGCGATGACGGTCTTCCGTTCGGTGGAGACCCGGCGCAGCCTGGTCCGCTCCGCCAATACCGGGATTTCCGGCTTTATCGACCCGCTTGGCCGGGTCGTCCGCCAATCCGGGCTGTTCGAACCGTGGGCGGCGGCTGAGGATGTGATCCTGATGGCAGGAGAAAGCCCCTGGGTGCGCGGCGGCCATCTCTTCGCCCCGCTGTGCGCCGGAGCGGCGCTGGCCGCCATCGGCTGGAGCGTTTCCGGGCGCCGGCGCCGCCGACACTACCTGTAACAACATGCCGCCCGGCCCCTGTCGGCCGGGCGGCGGCTTTGATCAATTTTATCGTGTAGGACACAATCATGACGCTTGATACCGGTGCAGCTGTTTCGAAACAGAGGATAACTGAATTGAAGGATCGCCTGCTGGCCCTGAAGGAGCATCTTTGACCTGGCTCAGAAGAAAGACGAGTTGGAGCGGCTGGAACAGCAGACCCTCGCCCCCAACTTCTGGAACGACGCCGAGATCGCCCAGAAGATTCAGAAGGCGCACGGCCAGCTGCAGGAGATCATCAACGGTTGGGAAAACAAGTGGAACGAGCTGGAGGAAGTCGACCTGCTCCTCGAGATGGGGATGGAGGAGAACGACAACGACACCTTCCATGAGGTCGCCCTCCGTCTCACCGACCTTCAGGATCTGGTCGCCGTGTCCGAGGTGGAGTGCATGTTCAGCGGCGAGCTCGACAACAGCAACGCCATCATCACCATCCACGCCGGGGCCGGCGGCACCGAGGCCCAGGACTGGGTCGGCATCCTGCTGCGGATGTACCTGCGCTGGGCGGAACGGATGGGCTTTCGGACCGATATCCTCGATATCCTGCCCGGCGACGAGGCCGGAACGAAGAGTGTCACCATCCTCATCCAGGGCCGCTACGCCTACGGCTACATGCGGTCCGAACTCGGCATCCACCGGCTGGTGCGGATCTCGCCGTTCGACGCGAGCGGCCGCCGCCACACCTCGTTCGCCTCGGTGATGGTGATGCCGGAACTCGACGACAGCGTCACTGTCGACCTCGACGAGAAGGATATCCGTATCGACACCTTCCGCGCCAGCGGCGCCGGCGGCCAGCATGTCAACAAGACCGACTCGGCCATCCGCATCACCCACCTGCCGTCCGGCATCGTCGTCCAGTGTCAGAACGAGCGGTCGCAGCACCGCAACAAGGACATGGCGATGAAGATGCTGATGTCCCGGCTCTACGAACTGGAGGAGGAACGCAAGCGGGTCGAGCAGGAAGGCCTGGGCGGCGACAAGAAGGAGATCGCCTGGGGCAGCCAGATCCGGTCCTATGTCCTGCAGCCGTACCGGCTGATCAAGGATCACCGGACGGATCACGAGATGGGCAACGTCGACGCGGTGCTCGACGGCTATCTCGATTCCTTTATCAAGGCCTTTCTGCTGTGGCAGAAATGAGGTCCCGACCCGGCAAGGGCCCATCACCGTGACCAACAGCATCCGATGCGCCAAGTGCGGGGCCTGTACCGTGGTCTGCCCGGTCTACAAGGCCAGCGGCGGCCTGGAGTCCTATTCCGCCCGGGGCCGCAACCATCTGGCCACGGTCCCGGAGTTCGCCCGGCCGACCCCGGCCTATGAGGACATCTTCTCCAAGTGCCTGCTGTGCGGGGCCTGCACCAGGGCCTGTCCCCGGGGGATCGATGTCAACCGCGAGACCATCCGTGCCCGCTCCGGTTTCTCCCGCTTCTACGGCCGGCACGGCTTTCAGAAGTACCTGGCCCGCCAGGCGCTGCGCCATCCGGAGATCCTGGGAGCGGCCGGGCGACTGGGACGGACCGCCGGCCGCCTGACCCGGCGGTTGCCGCCCGACAGCGGCCTGCGGCTGCGGCTGGCGATGTTCGAACCGCCGGCGGCGGAGGTTCCGGCAGCGCCGGCACCGGTGTCCCGGCCGATACCGCAGGCCGCGGCGCTGACCTGGTTTCCCGGTTGTGCCGCCGAATACCTCTTCCCCGAGATCGCTTCGGCCTGCCGCGACCTGCTGGCCGGCCATGGCTTCGACCTGGTCGTCCCGGAGGGCCTCGGTTGCTGCGGCCTGGCCCACCATGCCGCCGGTGATGGGGCGACGGCGCTGGCATTGGCCCGTCGCAATATCGAGATTCTGGAACGTCGTCCCGGCCCGATCCTCATCTCCTGCGCCTCCTGTTTCGCCCATCTCCGCCACTATCGCGACCTGCTGGCCGACGATCCTCTGTGGCAGGAGCGGGCGGCGGCGGTCGGCGACCGGCTGGAGGAGATGATGCAGTTCCTCGACGGCCTTGCCGCAACGGCAGCCCCGGAACATATCGGGGCGGCGGCGAAACGCCCCTTGCGGGTCTTCTATCACGATCCCTGCCACCTCCGCCATGAGGTCGCCATCGCCCGGGAGCCGCGCCGGCTCCTGCAGCGGGCAGCCGGCGTCGACCTGGTGGAACTGCCCGGCGGGCCCCAGTGCTGCGGCCAGGGCGGACTGTTCCATATCGGCGCCCCCGAACTGGCGGCGCTGATCCGCGACGACCTGGCGGCAAAGGTGCTGGCCCTGCAGCCGGACATCGTCACCAGCACCTGCTCGGGCTGTCTGATGCAGTGGAAGACGGCCCTGACCGCCGCCGGTTCGCCGGTGAAGGTCATGCACCTGGCTGAACTGCTGCGCCTGATCGCCGCTGTCGGCACGGTGGACGGGGCGTGACGACCACCTTCTATCCGGCGGCACGTTCGGTCATCCTGTTTACCGTGCTCCTCCTAACCGTGCTCACCTCCATCGTCCCGGCCCGCGCCGAACCGGCCCTGCCGGATTCACCGGCGGACCGGCAGGCCCTGGCCGCCCGGCTCGTTGAAGCGGTCGAGGAGCGGGCCGATTCCCGCACCGGCCTGGTCCTCAGCTATGGCGGCGACGCCAGCGCCATCGGCCGCCATGGCGCCCAGCTCTACGATACCGGCCTGCGGCTGCTGGCCGACAGCCGCCATGGGGCGGAAATCATCAGGACCTTTGCCGCTGCCAACGCCGGCGAAGGCCGGCCCGGGCTGCCCCAGACCCTGGCCGCCGGCTTTGCGCCGTCGACCGGGATCTACAGCTGGATCCGCATCGGCGGTTTTACCGAGCCCTGGTGGTGGAACGACTGGGAATGGTCGGTCAAGACCGGGGAGAACGCCTGGCTCGGCCTGGGCGCCCTCCACCGGTTCAACAGGACCGGCGAGCGGCAGGCCCTGCAGCTTGCCATCGACCGGGCGCAGTTCATCCTCGCCCTCCAGGACGATGACGGCGGCTTCCGCATCGGGCCGCGCCGGTTGGCCGAGGACTTCTGGTGGCGCCGCAAGTCGACCGAGAACAACGAGAGCGCCGTCGCCTTCCTCGACATGCTGGCCGCGGCAACCGGCGAGGGGCGCTACCGCGCGGCCGCCGACCGGGCCTACGCCTGGCTGGCGGAGAAGATGTATGACCGCGACCACCATCTTCTCCGCCGGGGCGAGGTCGAGGAGGCGGGAGGGTGGCGCCGGGATAGTCTTGAGGACCTGGCCGCCGATACGATCAACTGGCTGCCGCTCGCCCGGATCCTCGGCGATCGCCGCTTCGGCGCCGACCGGCAGGCGCGGCTCGCCGAAATCAAGAGGATGGCCGATGCCATGGTCGAGCGCTGCGGCGTCCGGCAGGAGGGGGCGCTGCGGGGGATCAGCTACTCGCCGCTGTCGCGGCGGCAGGCGGTCATCTCGCTGGAGTGGTCGGCGCAGTACGTCCTGCTCTGCCGTCGCCTGGCCCGTGAACACGAACGGGACCGGGACCAGGTCGAAGCCGGAATCTGGCACGCCCGAGCCGAAGAGGTGCTCCGGTCGTTGGCCGGCTACATCACCGTCCGGGACGGTGAGCCGATCGCCGCCCATGCCGTTTTCCCCGACGGGACGGTGGCCGCGGGCCAACCGATGTGGGATGACATCATCCTGACTCCGGCCGCCTCCCTGTCGACCGCCTCCCATCTGTACCTCGCCTTCGCCCTGCGGGGTATCGATCCGCTGCGATTGGCCGACTGATCGGCCGGCATCTCCGGCCCCGCCTGATTTTCCTTCATTTCATCCTCATAAAACGTATATACTGGTGGCATGGGGCTGTCCGTCCGGGGGGAGGCAGTCACCGAAATCATTGAATGATCGAATGGCTGGATGGAGACGGTGATGGTTGCGGACGACCTCAAGACCAGAGAAGAACTCCTCGCCGAACTGGTTGTCTTGCGACAGCGGCTTGGCGCAGCAGCGGCGCAGCTCGACGACCGGCGGCGGCTTGGCGGCGATGACCGGCTCCTGCAGCGGCTGATGGACGATTTCATGGCCCCTGTCGTCATCAGCTCGATGGCTGAGCGGCGGATACTCTATCTCAATGGGTATGCCTCGCGCTACCTCGGCGTGAGGGTGGAGGAGGCCATTGGCCTGAACGTCCTCGATTTCTGGATGGTCTCCGACGAGCGGGCCCGGTTCCTGACCGAGATCAGCCGCCAGGAGCAGGTGAAGGATTTCAAGGCCAGTTTCCAGTCGCGGGATGGACGGATTCTCCATGCCCTCCTCTCGGCCCATACCGTCGCCTTCGCCGGAGAGGCGGCGATGCTCACCCTCTTCGCCGACATCACCGAACGCAAGAAAACGGAGGAGGCCCTGCTCGAGAGCGAGACGAGGGTCCTCGACATCTACAACCTGATGCGGCTGATGTCCGATACGGTCCCCGATTTCATCTGGGTCAAGGACCTTCATGACTGTTATCTCTTCGCCAACAAGGCCCTCTGCCTGCGGCTGCTGATGAGCGAGACCGCCGAAGAGCCGATCGGCAGGGATTTCCGCTACTTTGCCGACCGGGAGAAACTGCGGGGATTCGACTTCACCTTCGGCGATGGCTGCATCGATTCCGATGCGGTGGTCAGAGAGACGGGGGAGGCCGGGCGTTTTCTCGAGTCGGGGCTGGTCCGCGGGGAAAATCTGGTCCTCGATGTCTACAAGACCCCCTTGTTCGACGAAGCCGACCGGTTGATCGGCACGGTCGGTGTCGGTCGCGACGTCACCCGGGACCACAGGACCAGGCAGGCCCTGGGTGAAAGCGAGGAGCGCTACCGCCTGCTGCTGAAGAATATCCGGGATGTGATCTGGGTCATGGACGACCGCTTCAAGTTCACCTTCGTCACCCCGTCGGTGACCGCCCTGACCGGTTACAGCCCGGAAGAATTTCTCAACCTGTCGCCCTACAGCAATATGGCACCGCAATCCCGCTTGATGTACGAGAATGCGGTACGCAAGGGGCTGGCCCGAGAGGCCCGGGGCATCCGCGATGAATCCCCGCGACTGTGGAAATTCGAGTGGGAATGCAAGGACGGTTCGGTGATCTGGGTCGAAACCTTGATCTCGATCCTCAGAAATGACGACGGTTCGTTCAGGGGGCTGATCGGGGTGAGCCGCGATACGACCAGCCATATGCGGGTGCTCCGCGACCTCAGGCAGGCCAAGGAGATCGCCCTGGCCGCCAACCGGGCCAAGTCCGAGTTTCTCGCCAACATGAGCCATGAGATCCGCACACCGATGAATGCGATTCTCGGCATGATGCAGCTGCTGCGGGAGACGCCGCTCAATCGGGAACAGCGGGGCTTTGTCGACACTACCCTGGTGGCGGGAGAAAGCCTGCTCCGCCTGATCAGCGATATCCTCGATTTTTCGAAGATCGAGGCCGGCAAGATCGACCTGGTCAGCGAACCCTTCCCTCCCGTGGCCCTGGTCGAATCGGTGCTCCGCTCCTTTGACAGCATGGTCGACAGGGACCGGGTCGACATCCGCTACCTCGTCGGCGGCAGTCCGCCGGAATGGGTGGTGGCCGATGGTTCCCGGCTGCGCCAGATCCTCTTCAACCTCCTCGGCAACGCAATCAAGTTCACCGAGGAGGGCGATATCACGCTGACCCTTGAGGCGAGATACCATGATGACGGCAAGACCGCGGACCTGCTGTTCGAGGTCCGGGATACCGGGGTCGGCATCCCCGCCAATCTTACCGACCGTCTGTTCGAGCCCTTCGTCCAGGCCAACGGTTCCTTCCGTCGCCGGTACCGCGGCACCGGGCTGGGGCTGAGCATCGTCAAACGCCTGGTCGGCATGCTCGGAGGCGAAGTCAGGCTGTCGAGTATCGAAGGCGAGGGGACCGTCGTGCGCTTTTCGATCCCGGTGCAGATCTGCGGCGATCAGGAGACGGCGATGGGCGACGCGATCGAGGCCGACGATCCCGGCGACCTCTCCCTCCACGTCCTGGTGGTCGAGGATGAGGCGATCAATGCCCAGGTGGTGTCGGCGATGCTCCGCAACCAGGGCCATGGGGTGGTGGTGGCGCCGAATGGCCGGCTGGCCCTCGAGACCCTCGAAAACGAGGTGTTCGACTGCATCTTCATGGACATCCAGATGCCGGAAATGGACGGTCTCGAGACTTCGGCGGCGATCAGGCAGCGGGCCGGCTGCAACCGCCTCGACATCCCGATCATCGCCCTGACGGCGCATGCGATCCAGGGCGACCGGGAGCGCTTCCTGGCCGCCGGCATGGACGACTACCTGACCAAGCCGATCAGGGCCGAATCACTGCGGGAGATCATGTGGAAGGTGGCCGGCCGCCGGTATTGCGGTACTTGAAAAAAAGCCGCGGACGGGCAATGACAAGGGCGCTGCCCCCATCCGGGGAGAGCGCCCTTGTCGTTGAGGCAGGGCTCATCGCCTGAGCCCTGCCGCGCCGTCCTCAGTTGAGGAAGGACTCGATCGGTGTATGGTCCATGCCGAATGCCTCGGCCACGCCCTTGAAGGTGACCCGGCCTCCGATCACGTTGACCCCGAGGCGGATTTCCTCGTTGTCCCGGCAGGCCCGTTTCCAGCCCTTGTTGGCGATCTGCAGGGCGTAGGGGAGAGTGGCGTTGGTCAGGGCCAGGGTCGAGGTCAAGGCCACCGCGCCCGGCATGTTGGCGACGCAGTAATGGATGATGCCGTCGACGATGAAGGTCGGCTCGGTGTGGGTGGTCGGTCGTGAAGTCTCGAAACAACCGCCCTGATCGATCGCGACATCGACCATGACCGATCCCGGTTTCATCTCCCTCAACATTTCCCGGGTAATGACCTTCGGGGCCTTGGCGCCGGGGATCAGGACCGAGCCGATGACCAGATCGGCCTCCCGCAGCAATTCGCGCAGCTTCGGCCGGGTGCTCATCACCGTGGAGCAGTTGCTCGGCATGATTTCGCTGAGATAGCGGAGGCGGTCGAGATTGGTGTCGAGCATATAGACCCTGGCGCCGAGACCGCAGGCGATGCGGGCGGCATTGAGGCCGACGACGCCGCAGCCGATCACCACGACATTCCCCGGTTCGACCCCGGGGACCCCGCCGAGCAGGATGCCGCGGCCGCCCTCGCTCATCTGCAGGTAATTGGCGCCTTCCTGGGCCGCCATGCGGCCGGCGACCTCGCTCATCGGCGTCAGCAGCGGCAGGCTGCGGTCCTTCTTCTGGATGGTCTCGTAGGCGATGTTGACCGAGCCGGCGGCGATCAGGGCCCTGGTCAGCTGCTCGTCGGCCGCCAGGTGGAGATAGGTGAAGATGATCTGGTCCTTTTTGATCAGCGGGTATTCCCCGGGCTGGGGCTCCTTGACGTGCATGACCATATCGGCCGCGGCATAGATCTCGGCCGCTGTTTCGACCAGCGTCGCCCCGGCCTGGCGGTACTCGCTGTCGGCGAAACCGCTGCCGATCCCGGCGCCCGTTTCGACCAGGACCTGGTGCTGGTGCTGGGTCATGATTTCCACCCCGGCCGGAGTCATGCACACGCGGTTTTCGGCTGTTTTGATTTCCTTGAGGATTCCGATGTTCATCGTCCTGTTCCTTGCCCTGGATGATTGGGGGTGGGTGATCTGCCGTCAGGTCGTCGGCAGGGGTTCGCGCTCATTGTGGCGGCGATCGATGTCGAGCTGGACATACTGCCGTATCGATCATCTTCGATTGACGTATCACCGGATGAAGATCGATGACGGCCGGGGCGATCTGCCACCGGTCCCGCAGTCGGGAACCAGCACCGCTTCAACCGTTCCCAAAATAGGTTTACATTCTGAAAATGTCAAAGATTTTGTCGGCGCGAAACCGGTCGGCGCCTGCGGCTGCGGCAAAGGCCCTCGCCCCGGGGGTACGGTTTATGGCTGACGGCGGCTAATCACGGGGGTGGGTGGACGGGCCGGCGGCGGGGTCGGGCTTGCTCGCCAGGGCCGAACAGCTGCAGCACATGGCCCCGCCGTCTTTGTGGCACATGCCGGTGAGGCCGTGCCGGGTGCGGCGCAGACGGCGGCGGGAGAAGTTGATCATGAAGGCCATGATCAGCAGCAGCGGGAAGGTGAACATCAGGAAGAGGAGAAAGGTTTTCATGTCTCGAATATAAGCACTCCCGCTTCAATCGCCAAAGTCGTCGAAGTGAATGTTCTCCTGGCCGACCCCGAGGCCGTCGAGCATCTCCCGGATCGCCTTGAGCATCGGTGGCGGGCCGCACAGATAGTAGTGGATGTCCTCCGGGGCCGGATGGTCCTTGAGATACTGGTCGTAGAGGATGAGGTGGATGAAGCCGGTCGGCCCCTGCCAGTTGTCCTCGGGCATCGGGTTGGAGAGGGCGAGGTGGAAGGTGAAGTTGTCATGCTCGGCAGCCAGCTGCTCGAACTCCTTGTCGTAGAACACCTCCTTGAGGCTGCGGCCGCCGTACCAGAAGGAAACCTTGCGCCTGGTCTTTTTCGCCAGGAAGAGATCGAAGATATGGCTGCGCAGCGGGGCCATGCCGGCGCCGCCGCCGATGAAGACGATCTCGGCATCGCTGTCCTGCATCAGGAACTCGCCGAAGGGCCCGGCGATGGTGACCTCGTCGCCCGGCTGGAGGTTGAAGATATAGGACGAGACCTGGCCCGGCGGGATGCCCGGGTCGCCGCCCGGCGGTGGGCTGGCGATGCGGACGTTGAGCTTGATGACCCCCTTTTCGCCGGGGTAGTTGGCCATCGAATAGGCCCGCGACACCGGGGTATGGACATGGGATTTGTACTGGAACATCTTGAACTTGGTCCAGTCGGCGAGAAAGCGCTCGTCGATATCGAAATTGGCGTAGGACAGCGTGTGCGGCGGCACCTCGATCTGGACGAAACCGCCGGCCTTGAAATCGACCTCCTCGCCCGGCGGCAGGGTCAGGACCAGTTCCTTGATGAAGGTGGCGACGTTGTTGTTCGAGGCGACGGTGCAGCGCCATTTCTTCGACTCCAGCGCGTCCGGCGGCACTTCGATGGCCATGTCCCGCTTGACCCCGACCTGGCAGGAGAGGCGCATGCCCTTCTTCGCCTCGCGGATGTTGATCTTCGACCGCTCGGTCGGCAGGATCTGGCCGCCCCCTTCCCTGACGATGCAGCGGCACTGGCCGCAGCTGCCGCCGCCGCCGCAGGCCGAGGACAGGATGATGCCGTGGTCGGCGAGGGTGGTCAGCAGCTTGCCGCCGGGCCGGGTCTGGATCCGGCGCAGGCCGTTGACGTCGATGGTGATATCGCCCCCCGGCAGCAGGGTCCGTTTGGCCAGAACGATGATGGAGACGAGGAGCAGCTGGAGCAGGACGAAGGTGGCCACGCCGAACAGGATGAGATGCATCGCCGTGTCCTCCTTTACAGTTCCATGCCGGCCAGGCCCATGAAGGCCATCGCCATCAGGCCGGCAACGATGAAGGTCTGGCCGAGGCCGCGCAGGCCGGGGGGCGGGTTGGCGTACTCGAGCTTCTCGCGGATGCCGGCCAGGGCCACCACCGCGAGGAAGAAGCCGGCCCCGGCGCCGATGCCGTAGGCGGCGCTCTCGCCCAGGCTGTAATCGCGTTCGACCATGAACAGCACCCCGCCGAAGATGGCGCAGTTGACGGTCAGCAGCGGCAGGTAGATGCCCAGGCTGTTGTAGAGCGCCGGCAGGTAGCGGTCGATCGCCATCTCCATGACCTGGACGATGGCGGCGATGATGGCGATATAGATCAGCAGGCCGAGGAAGGTCAGGTCGAGATCCGGCTGGCCGGCCCAGGCCATGGCCCCCGGCTTGAGCAGGTGGTTGAGGATCAGGTTGTTGACCGGGGTGGCGATGGCGAGGATCGCCAGCACCGCCATGCCGAGGCCGAAGGCGGTCTTGACCTTCTTGGAGATGGCAAGAAAGGTGCACATCCCGAGAAAGAAGCTGAGCGGCAGGTTCTCGAGAAAGATCGAGCGGAAAATGATGTCGAGGTAATGCATCAGTCTTTCTCCTGTTGGCTCGGGTCGACCGTTCGCAGCACCCAGATGATCAGGGCGATGAGGAAAAAGGCGCTCGCCGGCAGGATGAGCAGGCCATTGCGGACGTACCAGCCGCCGCTCGTGGTCAGCGGCAGGATCTCGATGCCGAAGACGCTGCCGGAACCGAACAGTTCGCGGATGAACGAGACAACGATCAGGATGAAACCGTAGCCGAGACCGTTGCCGATGCCATCCATGAAGCTGGCCACCGGCGGGTTGCTCATCGCGAAACCCTCGGCCCGGCCCATGACGATACAGTTGGTGATGATCAGGCCGACGTAGATCGACAGCTGTTTGGCCAGGTCGAAGTAAAAGGCCTTGAGGATCTGGTCGACCAGGATGACCAGGGTGGCGATGACCGTAATCTGGATACCGATCCGCACCGTGCTCGGAATCTGGAAACGGACGATGCTGATCGTCAGACTGGAGAAGGCGGTCACCAGGGTGACGCAGATCGCCATCACGACTGCCGTCGCCATCTGGCCGGTAACCGCCAGTGCCGAACAGATACCGAGGATGAGAAGGGCGATCGGGTTGCGCCTGAAGATCGACCTGGTCAGCAGTTCCCTGGTGCTCTCAGCCATTGGATGTATCCTCCTGCCGCAATTGTTTGAAAAATGGTTTGAACCCGTCGTCGCCGAACCAGAAGTGGAGCAGCCGGTCGACCCCCTGGGTCGTCAGGCTGGCCCCGGACAGGCCGTCGATCTCGTAGGCGGCCTGGGCCCCATCCTCGGCGGCCTTCCCTTTGACGACCCTGATCCCGACCTCGCCCGAATCGGCATAGATCCGTTTCCCCTGCCACAGCCGCTGCCAGTGGCTGTTTTCGACCTCGCCGCCGAGCCCCGGCGTCTCGCCGTGCTCGTAAAAGGCCACCCCGCGGATGCGGTTGAGATCGGCATCGACCGCCACGTAGGCGAACATCGTCGACCACAGGCCCTTGCCGCGGACCGGCAGGATGTACTGTTGCACCGTTTCGCCTTGCTTCACCAGATAGACGAGGGAATATTTTTCCAGGCGGCGGAGGCGGGCCAGATCTGCGGCGGCATCGATGCTGCGGCCCAGCTCGGTGCTGAGCGCGGCCTTGAGCTGATTGTAGGACTCGGGGGCAAGCCGGTCCTCCGGGACATAGCGGCCGGTCGCCAGTTCGACGATGCGGGTCTCGATGCCGGCGAAGAGGCGATCGATCGGCTGGTCCTCCCGGTACAGGCCGGCGGCCGAAAGGATGTTCTTTTTGCGGTCGAGCTGGCGGTTGGCCTCCTGTAAGGGCTGGAGCCCGACCACCGCCCCGGCGACCAGGGCCGAACAGACGAAGGCCAGGACCAGCACCGAGTAGAAGGGTTTGAGCGGGGATGCATCAGCCATGGCGCAGTCTCCTCCTCTTGACATTGGCCTCGATCACGAAAAAATCAAGGAGGGGAGCGAAAACATTGCCCAGCAGAATCGCCAGCATCACTCCTTCCGGGAAGGCCGGGTTGGCCACCCGGATCAGGATCGCCAGGGCCCCGATCAGCAGGCCGTAGAGCCATTGGCCGGTGGCGGTGTGGGCCGAGGAGACCGGGTCGGTGGCCATGAAAACCAGGCCGAAGGCGAAGCCGCCGAGGACGAGATGCCAGTGGGGCGGGATCTCCCGCAGCGGGTTGATGCCGTCGGCGGTCAGCCAGAACCAGACGGCGCAGGCCAGGGCCCCGAGGGTCATCGCCGCCATCACCCGCCAGGAGGCGATGCCGGTGGCCAGCAGGATGGCGGCACCGAGCAGGCAGGCCAGGGTCGAGGTCTCGCCCATCGACCCGGGGATGGTGCCGAGAAAGGCCTGGGACCAGCTCCAGTCGAGCGACTGCATGACCTGGCCCGGCTGGGCGGCGGCCAGCCGGGCCAGCGGCGTGGCGCCGCTGACGCCGTCGACGGTCGACCATACCAGGTCCCCGGTGATCTGGGCCGGGTAGGCGAAAAAGAGAAAGGCCCGGGAGGCCAGGGCCGGGTTCATGAAATTGCGGCCGACCCCGCCGAACACCTCCTTGGCGAAGATTACGCCGAAGCTGATGCCGAGCGCCACCTGCCACAGGGGGATGGTCGGCGGCAGGGTGAGGGCGAAGAGCAGGCCGGTGACGAGGAAGGCCTCGGAAAACTCATGGCCGCGGACCAGGGTGAAGACGGCCTCCCAGAAGCTGCCGACGACCATCGTGACGATGTAGATCGGCAGGAAGTACAGGGCGCCGTGGACCAGGTTCGACAGGTGGCTGGCCGGATCGCAGCCGATCAGGGCCATGACCGGGCCGCGCCAGCCCTCGGGGCCGGGCAGACCGAGGGTGGCGAGGGCGGTATTGGCCAGATGGCCGGTATTCCACAGGGCCATCACGACACAGGGGCTGAGGGCGATCAGGACCGTGCTCATGATCCGCTTGAGGTCGAGACCGTCCCGGACATGCGGCGCCCCGGCCGTCCGGGTGTTGCTGCCGAAGAGGAAGGTGTCGACGGCCTCGTAGAGCGAGTACCAGCGTTCGAAACGGCCGCCCTGTTCAAAATGGCGGCCGAGCTCTTCCATGAAGGTGCTGAATTTTTTCATATGTGGTCCAGCGGGTGATAGTCGCTCGATTGCCGGGAATCAGCCCCCGCTCTCGATGGTTGTCAGCAATTGCCGCAGCAGCGGCCCGAAATCGTTCTTGCCGGGGCAGACGAAGCTGCAGAGGGCCAGATCCTCCTCGATCAGTTCGAGACAGCCGAGTTCCTGGGCCTTTTCGCTGTCCTGGACGGCGATGCTCTTGAGCAGCGAGGTGGCGATGATATCGAGCGGCATGACCTGTTCGTAGCTGCCGATCGGAAAGATCGCCCGTTGGCCGCCCCAGGTGGCGGTGATCATGGGAAACGATCTCCGGCCCAGGAAGGCGGAGAGGAAGGCCGGCTTGATCGAAAAACGGTCGCGGCCGGGCATCAGCCAGTTGAACAGGCTGCGGCCGCTGTCCTCCCGCACCGCCGAGACCTGGTTGTGGTAGCGGCCGAGGAAATCGGTGGGGGCGATCATCGCCCGCCCGCTTAAAACCGACCCCGAGATCAGGCGGCAGGGGGCGTCGCTGGTCTCGTCCCGGCAGAGTTCGGAGACCGAGGCGCCGATCCGGGTGGTGACGAGACCGGGATTGCCGATCGCCGGGCCGGCGACGGCGATGACCCGCTCGGTCTGGAGGCGGCCGGTCCGGAACAGGTGGCCGATGGCGATGACATCCTGGTAGCCGATCTGCCACACGGTCTTCCTCTCGTGCACCGGATCGATGAAATGGATGTGGGTGGAGGCCAGGCCGGCCGGGTGGGGCCCGGAAAAGAGCCACAGGTGAAGGTCGTCGATATCGTCGATCCCGTCGAGCGCCATCGCGCTGCAGAGATGGATCGGGCAGGCGACCAGGCGGCGCAGGACCTGCAGGCCGCGCCGGAAATCAGCGGCGGCCCGGCCGATGATCACCAGCGGGTCGGCCGCCAGCGGTTCGGTGTCGATGGCGGTGACGAACAGCGACGCCGGGGCGGCGGCAACGGCCGGGATCCGGCCGAAGGGGCGGGTCCGCAGGCTGGTCCAGAGGCCGGAGGCGATCAGGGCCGCGCGCACGTCCGCCGCTGCCAGGGTCTGTGGATCGTCCCCCGGATGGTCGATGAAGACGATGTCCTCCTCCCCGTCAACGGCGATCACCAGCGACAGAAAGCGCCGCTTGGCGCCGCGGTTGATCTCGACGACGGTGCCGCAGCCGGGCGAGGTGTAGACGACATCGGGATTGTTCTTGTCGGCGAACAGCACCTGGCCGACCTTGACCCGATCGCCCTCGCCGACGGCCAGGGTCGGTCGGACGCCGATGCTGTCGTCCCCGAGCAGGGCGACGCGGCCGACATCCCGTCCCGGCCTGACTTCCTGCACCGGTCCCCCGGATATCGGGATATCCAACCCCTTCTGGATGCGGATATGATTCATATGCGGCTGTATTCCTGTCGGTTATCCCGCACTTCGAAAAAACGGCGAGGTGCAGTTATTCCTGAAAGCCTGCTTGAGAATAGGGTGGTAAATCGTATATCATAGTTTTCACATCAGATTGCTGCTATTATATTCATGAATACCGCTCAGGGCAAATGGAATGAAGACCCGGCTTGTCCGATGCATCCTGGATGAGGGTCCTGACCTCATCCAGGATGCCCGTCGACCGGCCGGATACAAAGGAGAAACGCCGTGGATTCCCAGCTCTACGAAAAACTTGGACTGTTCTATCTCGGGCGTCAGCTCGATGTCGCCGGCCAGGCCCCCGCCCAGTTGCCGCTGCTGTTCAAGAGCAAGGATTTCACCACCCATGCCGCGATCATCGGCATGACCGGCAGCGGCAAGACCGGCCTCGGCATCGGTCTGATCGAGGAGGCGATCATCGACAACATCCCCTCGATCATCATCGACCCCAAGGGAGACATGGGCAATCTCCTCCTGGCCTTCCCGGAACTGCGGCCGGAGGATTTCCTGCCCTGGATCGACCCCGCCGACGCGGCGCGCAAGGAGATGACCGTCGAGGCCTATGCCGACAAGACCGCCAGGGAATGGCAGGAGGGACTGCAGGGCTGGGGCCAGGGCCGGGAGCGGATCAGCGGCATGCTGGCGGCGACGACGATGACCATCTACACCCCGGGCAGCGGCAACGGCATGCCGGTGTCGGTGCTCAGCAGTTTCCAGGCCCCGGCCGCCGAGGTGGTGAACGACACCGATACCTTCAACGGTCTGGTCAATTCGACCACCACCAGCCTGCTCGCCCTGATCGGGGTGGCGGGCGATCCGCTGCAGAGCCGGGAGCATATCCTCGTCAGCTCGATCCTCATCCATTTCTGGCGTCTGGGGGAAGACCTGACCCTCGAGGGCCTGATCGGCAACATCGTCAACCCCCCCTTCGCCAAGGTCGGGGTCTTCCCCCTCGACACCTTCTATCCCCAGACCCAGCGGATGACCCTGGCGATGAACCTCAACGGGCTGCTCGCCAGCCCGACCTTCGCCGCCTGGCTCCAGGGGGCGCCGCTCGACATCCAGAGGATCCTCTACGGCGACGACGGGCGGCCGCGGACGGCGATTTTTTCGATCTCCCACCTCAGCGACAGCGAGCGGATGTTCTTCGTCACCACCCTGCTGAACCAGATCATCGGCTGGATGCGGCGGCAGTCGGGCACCTCGTCGCTCAAGGCCCTGCTCTACATGGACGAGATCTTCGGCTACTTCCCGCCGACCGCCAACCCGCCGTCGAAGCGGCCGATGCTGCTGCTGCTCAAGCAGGCCCGGGCCTTCGGTCTCGGGGTGGTGCTGTCGACTCAGAATCCGGTCGACCTCGACTACAAGGGGTTGGCCAACATCGGTACCTGGTTTGTCGGCCGGCTGCAGACCAGCCAGGACCAGGAACGGGTGCTCGACGGGATCGTCGGCGCGAGCGAGGGCAAGCTCGACCGGCAGCAGGTCAAGGGAATGCTGTCGGCGATGAAGGGCCGGCAGTTCGTTCTGACCTCAGCGCACCTCGACACCCCGCTCCTGTTCGAAACGCGCTGGGTCCTCAGCTATCTCCGTGGTCCGCTGTCGGCGGCCGACATCAAGCGGCTGACGCAGGGAAAGACGGTTGGAGCCGGCGAGGGCGCAGCCGCGGTAATCCCGGCGGTGATGGCGGCTCCGGGACCTGTACCGGGTCCGGCGGGCGCGTCCGCCGGACTGAGCGATCATCCGCCGCTGGTGGCGCAGGGGATCGAACAGCTCTACCTGCTCCACAACATGGCGACCGAGCAGCCGGTGTTCGAACCCTGGCTGGCGGCCGCCGCCTCGATCCGCTTCTACAACGGCGCGCGGAACATCGATATCGTCGAAGAAAAGATCGTTCGTCTCTACCTCGAC
Organism: Desulfoprunum sp.; assembly: GCF_053613775.1. NCBI lineage: Bacteria > Pseudomonadati > Thermodesulfobacteriota > Desulfobulbia > Desulfobulbales > Desulfobulbaceae > Desulfoprunum > Desulfoprunum sp. The sequence goes on along the minus strand of NZ_JBSHXH010000005.1, from coordinate 106,389 downwards.
GAGACCTTCTCGACCCCGGACTGGGCCGCAGCCGAGGACTGTCCCTGCCCACTCGGCCAGTGCGCCGGGCAGGCGCCGACCAACAGCTGCTACTACACCCTGCCGGAGGCCCTGGTCCGGCTCAAGGATCTGGGCGACCTGGCCAGATCCTTCACCGACCATCTCTACCACAACAGCAGGCTGGAGTTGTTCCGGGTGGCGGCGCTGAAACTGGAGTCGCAGCCGGGCGAGCACCTGGGCGATTTCAAGGTCCGGTTGGCCGATCTCCTGCGGGAACGCAAGGATGCCGAGGTTGAGAAACTGCGCCAGAGCTATGGGACGCGGCAGCAACGGCTCGAGGACAGGATCGGCGCGGCCATGGATCGGGTCGAGAGGGAAAAGGCCGATGTCGCCGCCAAGACCGCCGACACCGTCATCTCCTTTGGGGCGGCGGTGCTCGGGGCCTTTCTCGGGCGCAAGGCCATGTCGGCAACAACGGTGTCGAAGGCGGCGACCGGGATGCGCAGCGCCGGACGGGTGGTCAGGGAGAAGGGCGACGTGCAGCGGGCCGAGGTCGAGGTACAGGCATTGCAGCAGGAACTCAACGGTCTGGCCGCCGAACTCGAGGCGAAGGCCCTGGCCCTGGCCGATGCGTTCAACCCGGAGAGCTATGCGATCGAGACCTTCGCCGTCAAACCGCGGCGCAGCGACGTCTTCAACGTCCGCCTGGCGCTGCTGTGGGAAATGGTGCCGGACCGGGGAATGCCGGCGGCGCCTTGAATTTTGGGCCCGCCAGCGGGGGACAGGTCGAGGCGACCACCTCTCCCTTTCATCACGACCTTGCTCCGCTGTCATCACGACCTTCCTCCGCTGTCATCTCGACCTTCCTCCGCTGTCATCTCGACCGCAGGGAGAGATCTCTGCAGGATCTGATCTCTGCGGGAAAACGAGATTTCTCGCTGGCGCTCGAAATGACAGGGGATAAAAAGTCGTAATTGAAAGGGCAGGCAGACTTTCATCATGTAAAACACTCAACGGTCAATGAAATCGATCATCATGATCGCTACCACAACCAGGAGGCACTATGTCTGAGAAGGGAAAACCGTCGTTCTACAAGAAGATGAACAAGCAGTATCCGGAGATCTTCACCGCCGCCGAAAACCTCGGCACCACCATCCGGTCCGCCGGTCCGCTCGATGAGAAGACCTCGCACCTGATCCAGCTGGCGGCCGCCGCCGCCGGTCATTCGGAGGGCTCGGTATGCTCCCACACCCGCCGGGCCCTGCAGGTGGGGGCCACCCCGGAGGAGATCTCCCATACCCTGCTGCTGCTGATCTCGACCATCGGTTTCCCGCAGGTCATGGCGGCGATGTCCTGGGCGCAGCAGGTCATGGAAAAGGCGGCCAAGGGCAAATAACCTCCGGGAGATCGGTCCCGGCGAGATCAGCGGATGATCAGGTCGTGCAGTTCGTTGGGGTCGTCGGTGGTGATTGGAAAATGTTCCTGGAGGATTGCCCCGACTCGGCCGATCGCCTCGCCGATCGCCTCGCCCTGGCGATTCTGCTTGATTCCGGCGGTGATGTGGTCGACGATCTCCTGCCACTGGTCCTGTCCGATCCGGCTGCTGATGGCGCTGTCGGCAAGGACCCAGACGCGGTGCTCGAGGACCGAGATAAAGATCAGGATGCCGTTTTCCTGTCTGGTCCGGTACAGTTTCTCGTCGAAGAAGGCGGTCACCGCCGCTTCCCGCACCTCTTCGTCGACCTGGTCGGCGCTGAGGAACCATCGCTTCAGCGCCGGCGTGCGTTTGACCAGGACCTGGGCCGGCAGGGCGAGGAGGCAGAACAGAGCGAGGAAGATCCACATCTCGTGGTGGCCGAGCCAGAGCGGGGCGGCGATGAAGGGGGTGAGGATCAGGGCCGGCGGCAGGGCGACGACCACCGCCCCGACGATCGCCGCCAGCGGGTAGTCATGGCTGGCCGAGACCACCATCGGCACGATCTCGCCCGAGGTCAGCGACTCGGCCTGCCGGGTGGCCTCGCCGATCCGCTGCCGTTCGGCCTCCGTCAGAAACCGCTGTGCCAGAGTCACCATTCTACCATCCTCCCGAGGCACCGCCGCCGCCGAAACCACCGCCTCCGCCACTGAAGCCGCCACCGCCGAAGCCGCCCGAGGACCCGCCGAAGCCGCCGCCGCTCCAGGTTCCTCGGCCCGTCCGGCCTGAAGCGGCCGAACCGGCGACAGCGGCGATCAGCAGGCCGGCGACGAAGCCGATCGGGATCAGGGCGGCGAGCATCAGCCAGCGGGCGCCGAAGGCGAGAAAACCGAGGACAGGGGCGGCGATGCCGCCAAGGGAGGCGGTCACCATCCTGTTGCGGCCGATAATCCGGCTGATGAAGAACAGTCCGACCAGCAAAGGTACGAAGAGACCTTCGAAGCCGACCTGGTCGTCGCCCCGGTGCGCCGCGATCTGTTCGTCCGAGAATTCACCCTTGACCGCCGCCATCATCACCGTCACCCCGTTGATGACCCCCTGGTCGAAGCTGCCGTTGCGGAACTGCGGGGTGATGACGTCGCGGATGATCCGCCCGGCGGCCAGATCGGTGAGCCTGCCCTCGAGACCGTAGCCGACTTCGATCCGGATCTTGCGGTCGTCCCGGGCGATGAGCAGCAGGGCGCCGTTGTCCAGGCCCTTCCTGCCGATCTTCCAGGACTCGGCGACCCGCAGCGAGAAGTCCTCGAGGCTGTCGCCGGAAAGCGACGCCACGGTCAGGACGACAATCTGGGTCGATTGCTCCTGTTCGAACGCGGCAAGGGACCTTTCAAGCTGGTCGACCGTGGCCGGCGCCAGCATCGCCGCGTAGTCGTTGACCCGCCCCTCGAGCGGCGGGACCTCGAGGGCGAGGCCCGGCAGAGCCTGCAGGTGCAGGCAGACCAGCAGCACGGTCAGAAGGAGACTGCCCGGGAGCAGGCGGCGGATGGCGGTCATGATGCGTGACGCGCTCAGTTGAACTTGACCTGCGGCGCGGCCTTCGCCGCTTCGTCGGCCTTGAAGTACTCCTTGCGCTCCAGGTGGAGCAGGATCTTGTTGGTCAGACTCTCGGGGAACCGGCGGATCGCCCCGTTGAAATCCTCGACGGTCTGGTTGTAGCGCTGGCGGGCGACGTTGATCCGGTTCTCGGTCCCTTCGAGCTGGGTCTGGAGGTCGAGGAAATTCTGGTTGGCCTTGAGATCGGGATACTGTTCGACGACGACCATCAGCCGGGCCAAAGCTGAGGTTAGCCCGCCCTGGGCGGCCTGGAACTGTTGCATCGCGGCCGGATCGCTGAGGGCCTGCGGCGGCAGCTGCACCGAGGTGGCCTTGGCCCGGGCCGTGATCACTGCCTCGAGGGTCTCCTTCTCGTGCTGGGCGTAGCCCTTGACGGTCTCGACCAGATTCGGGATCAGATCGGCGCGCCGCTGCAGGGTGGACTCGATGTCGGACCAGGCCTTGAAGACGGTTTCCTCCTTCATCTGCAGCGCATTGTAGCCGCAGCCGCTGAGGGCAAAGAGGGAAAGGATGATGGCGGTAAGACGGGCAAAACGTGTCATGAGACCCTCCTGGGAGATGAATATCCGGGTGAGGCCCCGCCGTTTTTCGCGGGCGGGTTCCGGTCCGACGGTGGCTGCCTGGCTCAATGATAGTCCTTCCTCCGGTACATGTCCATATCGTTCCGGCAAAAAATCTGTCGACTGAGGCTGCCTGCGCGGCTGGTGCGGGTGGAGCGGGGGCGTCAATAGGTGTTGAACCGGCTCATCTCGGCGGTCGTCTTGCGGATCTTGCGGCGCAGCGGATATCCCTCCGGGGCGTAACCGAGACTGATCAGCAGCCCGACCCTGGTCCTGGCGGGGATACTGAGGACCCGTTTGACCTCGTCTTCGTCGAACCAGCCGATCATGCACGTCCCGAGGCCGAGCTCGGCCGCCTGGAGGCAGAAGTGCGTGGCGGCGATGCCGATGTCGATTAACGGGAATTCCCGGTTCTTCAAACGGGCGCCGATCTGGGTCACCAGCCCCGGCCGTTCGATGGTGAGCACGGCGATGACCGGGGCCTGGAGGGCGAAGCGGTTGAAGGTGATGAGGGGGGAGTAGGCGGCGCCGGCGACCCGGTCCTTCAACTCCGGATCGTTGACGATGATCAGCCGCCACGGCTGCGAGTTGCTGGCCGACGGCGCCAGCCGCACCGCCTCGATCAGCCGCTGCAGATCATCGTCGGCGACCGGCTGAGGCTGGTATTCCCTGACACTCTGTCTGGTGCGGATGAGGTCGGCGAAGGGTGTGGACATTGAGGACGGCTTCCCGGTTTCAGTGAGGATGGGGCGGCAGCTGCCGCGAGCAGATCCCATAACCATGATTTTTTCATGAGATATCAGATAAATGATATCCGATCGGTGATGCACGGGCATGGACTTTTCCGGACGGAAGTGCTAAATACGCGTGTGGGAATTCCCATCACCTGAATAACTGTACCTGTTCTCGCATCGCTGCGCCACCTTCGGGAGTAGAAATGGAAAGACTTGGAGTGATCATTTTTGCCGCCGCCATCGGCACCGGCTTCTATTACTGGTTCGCATCGATGATCAAGAGGCCGTCGATGCAGGATTACATCCGATCCCATTTCTGGCTGCTGCACCCGAATTCGATCTGCTACTGGCGGACGGCGATGGCCCTGGTGGGCTATGTCCTCTACTTCCACACCTCCTACCAGGCGACGGCGATCATCATCTTCACCTTCGCCGCGATCCTCGACGGGGTCGACGGGGTGGTGGCGCGGGGGATGAACCTTGTCACCAAGTGGGGTGAATCCCTCGACCCGATGTGCGACAAGTTGACCTATCTGCCGCCGCTGGTAGGGTTCGCCTACCTCGGGATCATGGCCCCGGAGCTGATCTGGATGCTGGTCGCAGTCGAGCTGTTCGGCCAGTTCTTCGCCCGGAAGCTGTTGTCCTACCTCAGTTTTTCGGTGGCGGCCAACAACTTCGGCAAGATCAAGGCCATCATCTGCTTCGCCCTCGTCATCTACTGCGCCCTGCTTGACGCCAATCCCGGCTTCGTCAATATCGGCAACGAGGTGCTGATCGCCTGCATCACCCTGTCGGCGGCGTCGATCGTCTTTAAATTCATCCCCAACCGGCTCTACGCCGACATCCTGTCGACGCTCAACTTTTTCTGCGGCATCGCCAGTCTGATCCTGACCTATGACCGGCGATTCGCCTGGGCGATCTTCGCCATCGTCCTCGGCCAGCTGTTCGATCTCTTCGACGGCCGGATGGCGGTGAAGCACGGCGGCACCAAGTACGGACCGTATCTCGACGATATCGCCGACTTTACCAGCTTCGGCCTCTCTCCCGCCTATATCATCTTCAAGTCCGGCGGCGACTGGGCCTGGTTGTTCGGAACGCTGTTCTTCGTCGGCGTCGCCTACCGTCTGGTCCGGTTCGTCGCCGTCGACAAGAAGCGGACCGACCTGCCCGAGGGGGTGTTCAACGGTCTGCCCAGTCCGGCCGGGGCGCTGATCGTCCTCGGCGCCGCCCTGGTCGCCCCGCCCCTCGTTCTGTGGGCCATTGCCGCTGCCTCGGTCGGGATGATGGTCAGCCATGTGCGCTTTGCCCATTTCGGCCGGGTGATCCTCAAGCAGATCCCCAAGCCGCTGTTCTTCCTGGTCAGCGCGTCGATGATCATCACCATCGCCTTCATCATCAAGACCAAGAGCGTGCAACTGTTCGGCTATCTGATCCTGGCCTCGGTCCTCGTGTATATGATCGCGGGGCGGAAGATGCTTCCCTCCAGGTCCGGACAGGGCGGCAATTCCTGAATCCCGGTGTCGTTGCGGGATGAACGGGGAGAACGCCGCTCCGGGTGCTGCGGCGGCCGAACTGTCAGAGCCCCCAGGCGAAGGCGGCCATCGACAGGATGCCATACTCGATCCGGTGATGAATCCTTCTGCCCCAGTCTTGCCCGGCGGCGGCGCCTAAGGGGGCGAACAGCGGCAGGATGTGATCTTCGCCGGGATGGTTGCGCCGGGCCTCCGGACCGAGGTCCCGATAGGCGAGCAGGTCGGCGATGGCGTTGTCTTCGATGCGTTCCGCCAGCCACTCGTCGAAGGCCGCGGCATAGCCGACCGGCGGGGCATCGACCGCGTAGCGCCCGAATTCCCGCAGGTTGTGGGTGGCGCCGCCGCTGCCGACGATCAGCACGTTTTCCCGCCGCAGCGGCGCCAGGACCCGGCCGAGATCGTAGTGACGGCGGGTGTCGCGATCGGTCTGGATCGAGACCTGGACGACCGGGATGTCGGCTGAGGGGAACATCAGCTTGAGCGGCACCCAGGCCCCGTGATCGATGCCGCGGTGCTCCGAGACGAAGCAGGGGATTTCTGCCGCCGACAGGCTGTCGGCGATCCTGGCGGCGAGGGCCGGGTCTCCCGGGCAGGGATAACGCATCGAGTACAGTTCGGCCTCGAAACCGGAGAAATCGTGGATCGTCGGCGGCAGGTCGGCGCCACTGGTCAACGGCTCGTCGGTGTCCCAGTGGGCGGAGACGCAGACGATGGCCGCCGGCCGGGCCAGGGTACGCCCCAGGTCCCGGAAGAAGCGGCAGTTGGCATCGTTTTTGAGGATCAGGTTGGGGGCGCCGTGCGAGACGAAGAGCGCCGGTTGTTCGGTCATGCGGTATCTCCCGGAGGTGGACTCACCCCTTTCCCGCCGCAGCAGGGACTGCAGCGGGGAAAAGCGATGGAGGGCTTAACATGGGCGGATCGGGTACTGTGTCGCCCTTGCGGTGTCAGGTCATTTCCTGCCCGGACCGCAGCTTTCTTCAACATACCCTGTGCCGTGGCAGGTCGGGCATTCCTGGTCCGGGGTGCACTGGGTGTCATTCTTCTCGTCTTCGCTGGTCCCCCTCCATTCCGAACTGGCCTCGCAGATTCCTTCGATGATTTTATTTCCCTGGCAGGTGGGGCAGGGCCGTCTGTTTGTCTCTGGCATGGTGAACTCCTCCTGGTAAAAGAATGATGGGCACGAAGACCGCCTACGGCCTGCCGTGATTACTCCTCCTTGTCGATAACGATGTAATCCTTCAGTTTCTCCAGCAGCGACTCGGGCAGCGGCCGGTTGTACATGAAGGCGGCCGCCTCCTCGCCGGTGATCTTTTCCTTGACCTCGAGCGGCAGGGAGCGCAGCACGGCGACCCGCTCGGGGTCAGGTTTTTCTTTTTTCTCTTCTGGGGCGGTCATAATCTCCTCCTGGCTCGTATAGCCCATTTGTAGCGACTTGTTATCCGGTTCCGGCAGATGTTGCCGCGGTTGGGCGGCAACGATGTCCTGCCGTATACGTTTACTGGTTGTGCTTCTCCCCGGGTAAGTCAATGCGGCGCTGTCGTTTTCACCATATTGACCGATCACCCGGTTCTGCCACGATTCAGCCGACGAACCGGCCGTCGGAGCGCATCGCCGAGACCTCCTCCCGGCTGGCCTGCATCCAGCCCGACCGGCTGACCTTGACCTCGTCGAAGGCGGCCACATACGGCTTGATGTCGAGCAGCGGGGTGCCGTCCAGGACATCGACGCCGCGGATAATGACGATGTTTGCCGTCACCTTCACCATCTCGACGATGGAGAGGCCGATATGGTTGGGTCTGAGCGGCGAGCGGGTGGCGAAGACACCGCGGGCGACCGTGTCCATGAACGGGACGACGCTCAGTTCGGTCCGCTGCGCCTGGTGGAACGTGTAGAGCATGTAGATGTGGCTGAAGCCGTCGAGGTCACGCAGTCCCTCGGCGAACTGGTCGAAGACCTCGATCGCTCCTTCCCGGACGGCCGCCCCCTTCGGCTGGATGGGCATGTCCCTGAGGTTCTTGAACGGGCTGTGAATGATGCCGATAGGTTGCATGGCGGATATCCTCTGCGGTGGTGCCGGCCCCCACGTGATGAGAGGGGGGCGGTGGCGGCGTGGCGTTATTTCCAGTAGTACAGCGCCGTGCTGCCGAGCTCCTGCTCGATCTCGAGCAGGCGGTTGTACTTGGCGATGCGCTCGCTGCGGCTGGCCGAACCGGTCTTGATCTGGCCGCCGTCCATCGCCACCGCAAAGTCGGCGAGGAAGGTGTCCTCGGTCTCGCCGGAGCGGTGCGAGATGAAGTAGCGCCAGCCGGCGTCGCGGCACATCCGCACCGCGTCGATGCTCTCGGTGACGGTGCCGATCTGGTTGAGCTTGATCAACACCGAGTTGGCGGTCTTTTCCCGGATGCCGCGCTCGATATAACGGGTGTTGGTGACGAAGATATCGTCGCCGACAATATCGATGCGATGGCCGAGTTTTTCGGTGAACAGGCGAAATCCCTCCCAGTCGTTTTCGGCCAGCGGGTCCTCCCAGGTGAGGATCGGATAGCTGTTGACCCAGCGTTCGCCGAGGGCGATCATCTCGGCCGAGGACATCCGGCCGCCGCCGGAGCGGCTCAATTCGTAGGTGGTGCTGAGATCGGGGGAGAAGGAGCTGGCGGCGCTGTCGAGCGAGATGCCGATATCGACCCCGGGGCGGTAGCCGGCCTGTTCGATGGCCTCGATGATGGCCTCGATCGCCTCTTCGTTGCTCGCCAGGTTCGGGGCGAATCCGCCCTCGTCGCCGACCCCGGTCGCCAGGCCGCGCGACTTGAGGATCTTCTTCAGGGTGTGGAAGGTCTCGGCGATAGAACGCAGCCCCTCGCCGAACGTCGGCGCCCCGAACGGCACGGCCATGAATTCCTGGATGTCGACGCTGTTGTCGGCATGGGCCCCGCCGTTGATGATGTTCATCGCCGGCACCGGGATGCGGCGGCAGGCGGTGCCGCCGAGGTAGCGGTAGAGGGGCAGGCCGAGCGAGGCGGCGGCGGCCCGGGCGACCGCCATCGACACGCCGAGGATGGCGTTGGCGCCGAGGGTCGACTTGTTGGGGGTGCCGTCGAGGTCGATCATCAGCCGGTCGATCGTCGTCTGGTCGCCGGCGGCCATCCCGATCAGCCGGGGGGCGATGATCTCGTTGACGTTGGCCACCGCCTTCAGCACCCCCTTGCCGAGATAGCGCCCGGCGTCGCCGTCGCGCAGCTCGATGGCCTCGTTCTCGCCGGTGCTGGCCCCGGAAGGGACGGAAGCGGACACGGTCGTCCCATCGTTCAGCCCGACAAAGACCCGTACCGTCGGGTTGCCGCGGGAATCGAGAATCTCCATCGCCTTCACTGCCGTAATCTTTGCTGTCATGAGCGGTTCCTCCATGGTGCAGCGGGTGGGGGCTGCAGCGCCGTGCGTTGTGTCGAAAGAAGTCTGAATTATTGTATGTCTCCGCCATGCCTCAGGTCAAGTCCCATTGCATCCGGGCTATCCCGGTTTCGATACCATCAGCCTGGAGGAACGGCCGCAACGACTGCGGCGTCTTGTCCTTGACAGGCAGGCATCGACGCAGGTATTGTCCTGCTGTATTGCTATCTACCTGCTGCTGATCAACAATTTGGGAAGGAGACATACTGCATGAAGATTCTTGTCGGCTATCGGGGAGTGAATGTCGGAAAGGACCTGCTCAAAGAGGCGGTCAAGAGGGCCCGGACCAGCAATGGCGAGGTTCATGTCGTCACCTCGATGTTCGGAGGGGGGACGACGGAAGGGGAAAAGATCAGGGAGGCCGAGGAGAATCTCGTCAAGGCCGGACAGTTTCTTCACGAGCAGGGGGTGAAGAACGAGACCCATCTGCTCATCCGCGGCCGCACCCCCGGCGAGGATCTCGTCCAGTACGCCAGGGAGAACGCGTGCGACGAGATCATTCTCGCCGTCAAGAGCCGGTCGAAGGTCGGCAAGCTCATCTTCGGTTCGACCGCCCAGTATGTCATCCTCAAGGCCGAATGTCCGGTGGTCTCGATCCGGTGATCGCTCAGGGCGGATGACCCGGACAGGGCCTGCCGGCTGGAGGCGGCCGGCGCCCGGTCAGCGGTTCTCCGCCCTTTCGTCCTTCCCCTGGAGACCGAGGTTGCCGGCGTAATGGCCCAGCACCTCGGCGATCTCCCGCTCGATCCTTGGCTCATCCCACCCCAGTTCGCCGGCCATGACGCCGGCGATCGCCCGCAGGTCGTGACGGTCCGGGCAACCGGTCGTGCCGCTGTCGGTCCGCCGCAGGACGACATCGGTCAGCTTGACCGCCATCTCCTCGCGGACGGCGTGGATCACCTCGGCCGCCAGCAGCGGCGGGTCGAGTCGCAGGTACGAGGCCGACCGTTCGTCAGCCGCGATGATCCGGAAGACATCGACACAGTCGGGGCCGTAGACCTGCTCGATATGGCCAAAGCGTCGGCCATAGGCATCGATCAGTCGCCGGTCGGCGAAATCGTGGGACCGGGGACCGAGCGGGGCGTTTCCGCCGCCTTTCCCGTCGGTTGCCAGCAGCAGTTCGACCTCTCTGGCGATGGCCGGGGCGGTGGTGTACTTCACCCCCTCGATGGTCAGCAGGCCCTTGAGGCCGTCGGCCCGGGTATGGTCGATCACCTTCGAGTGCTTGACCAGCTGCGGCGCGGCGCTGTGGCGCACGCTGGTGGTGGGGCGGTAGGCGGGGACCAGCCCGGCGTGGCTGAAGACCACGTCGTCCATGGTCAGCCGGGCCATCGGGTAGATGGTGTTGACCTCCCGCAGGATCTCGATGATGTCGTCGTCGGTGACGGTCGTCGCCGGCTCCTGACCGGCGGTGTAGCGGTAGGTGGTGCCGATGATCGTCCGGTTCTGCCAGGGGGCGAAGAAGAACAGGCGCTTGCCGCGTTTGAAGGCGGCGTCCTGGTCGACATAGTCGGGGGAACCGGCGAGCCCCACCCCGTAGCCGGGGAAGAGGGCGCGGTCGACGACGATATTGACCGCCTTGGCCAGGTCCTCGGTGGTCGGGAGCTGCCGCGAGCGGCGCTGGATCTCGCCCAGCCAGGGCCCGGCGGCATTGATGACGAGCGGGGCGTGGATGGCGAAGGCGGTCCCGCCGAGCCGGTCGCTGACCTCCACCCCCCTGACCTCCCGGTCGGCGATGATGATCCGGTCGGCCTGGAGATAGTTGGCGCAGACGGCATCGTGGCGCATCGCCTCCTTGATGAAGGCCAGGGTCATCCGCTCGGTGTTGACGATCAGGTCGTCGTACCACAGGGCGGCGCCGGTCAGCCCCTCGGCCTTGATCCCCGGGCCGATCGCCAGGCATTCCCGCCGTGACAGGATCCTGCCGCGCTCGGCCCGGTTGGCCGGCGGGGCCCCCTGGTTGCGGTCGCAGCCGATGAGGTCGAACAACGCGAGGGCAACGGCCATCACCGGTCGGCCTTCGAGGCCATGGCCGTAGGTCGGCATGATGCAGGGCATCGGCTTGACGAGGTGCGGGGCCATCTGCATGAAATACTTGCGCGACCGGATCGATTCGCGGATGCGCTTAAAGTTCAGGTGCTGCAGGTAGCGCAGGCCGCTGTGCAGTATCTTCAGGCTGTTGGCCGAGGTGCCGCTGCCGAAATCGTTCTGTTCGACGAGGGCGATCTTCAGGCCGGCGGCGGCGAGTTGGCGGAAGATGGCGGCGCCATGGATGCCGCCGCCGATGACGACGGCGTCGAAGGTATGGTCGCGGAGCAGGGAGATATTTCGTTTCATGATCGGGGGGTACGCGTTGTGGTTATGGTTCAGCCGAGCCGCAGGGCGATCTGGTCATAGCAGAAACTCCAGGACGATTCGAGGCGGCCGAAGGGCTGGATTCGGGTATCGGCGGCCGTCAGGGCCTGTGCAAGGGAGTGGCCGGGCCGGGCCGGGTCGAGGCGGCAGTCGATGCGATCGCCGAAACTGCCGGCACCCCGCCTGCTGAAACTGCAGCGCAGCGGATCGGAACCGCGGAGGATCCTGATCCCCGCGGCCGTTGCCTGCCGGAACTGCGGCACGAAGGGCCAGAACGCGGGGCGGCCGCCGTTGTCGCCGACCAGGATCGGGCCCTCTTGGGGGGCGGCGAGGAAATCGCTGACGACCCTGCTCCGCCGGCCCAGCCACTTGCCGACGCCCCAGGGCAGCAGCGGCAGGCCGCCGGCCTCGCGGATCCGCCGCACCGTCGCCTGGAGATCGAGACCGTCGGGGATCTCGGGCAGGGTGCAGAGCGCGAGGAGCTCGAGGTGCTCGGCGGTGACGAGCTGCTGCCCGGCGATGAGGTAGATCGTGTCGCCGGTGCGGTTCCGGGCCCGCAGCGAAATGGTTTCCCTCGTCGCCTCGAGCCGCCAGGCGGCGGCAGCGGCTGTCGGCAGCGGTTGCGCCGTCAGCTCCCGAAGGGTTGCAAAGGTCGGCCGGGCGGCCGGTTCGGTCAACAGCAGGACGGAGGTCGGGGGCCGATCGCCGAGGTTGCGGCGAATGGCCGCAAGGGCTGAATCGAGCAGGGCGGCAGGGTCGCTCAGGTCATGGAAGTGGACATGGCTGTCAACGGCGACGACGGTGCCGTCTGGGGGTGAAATCGGGGGCATGAAGTGTTCGGGCCTGGGTGAATTCGTGTCAGCCGGCGATGACCCGCTCTGCCGGGGCAACTTGGGCCGGTTGTACCGGAACGGGTGATTGGTGTTGGACGCAGTGGTCAATCTCATAGCCAATGGCATTGCTCCTGTCAAGGCTTTTCCCGGCTGGTCTTGAGGACGGGCAGGGAGGGCGGCGCCCGGCCCGGCGAAAAGCTGTCGCCCTGTTACCGCCGCTGCGTTGGGATGGCCGCATTTTATTGTACAGGGCAACGAGTTCGGGAGAATATTGCAATGCCGCCGGGGTTCTTCTGCCCCTCGGCGAGGGGTCAGGGACGGGAAAAGAGCTTGATCCTGACTTTTTCATTCCGGAGTTTGCCGACCAGTCAGCGGCGGGTGAAACCGGTGGTGGCGGAGGATGGATTGTCCGGGGTGACGGCCGGGGGGAGGTGCAGGGCCGGGCGGTCTCCACCCGGTCCGCTCGCGGGAGCGGTCCGGGTCGAGGCGAAAGCGGGGGGTTATGACAGCATGCTGATGGCCTTGTGGTAGTCGGGTTCCTGGCCGATTTCCGGTACCAGTTCGGTATAGACCACCTTGCCGTCGGGATTGATGATCACCACCGCCCTGGCCAGCAATCCCGCCAGCGGCCCGGTGGTGATGGTCACGCCGTAGTCGGTGCCGAAGGCGGGGGCGCGAAAGACCGACAGCGGGATGACGTTGTCCAGGCCGTCCGCCTCGCAGAATCGCTTGTGGGCGAAGGGCAGGTCGGCGGAGATGCAGAGGACGACCGTGTCCTTCTGGAGAATGGCCTCGGCATTGAAACGGCGCACCGAGGCGGCGCAGACCGACGTGTCGATACTGGGAAAGATGTTGAGGACGATGGTCTTGCCGGCAAAATCGTCCTGGCTGCAGTTGGAGAGATCGGTCCGGGTCAGGGTGAAGGCTGGGGCCTGGCTGCCGATGGCCGGCAGGTTGCCTGCGGTCTCGATCGGATTCCCTTTCAGTGTGATTGTCGCCATCAGAGTTCTCCTGGGTGAAGGTTCAGGGCAACGGGAACAATCTCCCGCCGCATCGGGGTACAACCCGATAACAGTAAGTGTCCACAACAACTATTCGTATCCCGTGGCCTTCTGTCAAGAGGGGGTATCCGGTCGAGTACGCGATGGCGCCGCCGATCGCTGGAAAAATCGGCGGTGGCCGCTCCCCGGGACGAAGCGGCGGGATCAATAGCGGGTCGATCGCAATTCCCGTGGATCTGAAGCCTTTCTGACGGTGTAGCGGCTGGGTTCATCGAAGAAGGCGATATCGGCGTAACCGGCATGAATCCTGCCTGAATGGCGGACTCCCGCCGGGATGTGGTAGCGGTCGCCTTTGTCGAAGGTGTATTCCTGGCCATCGATGACCAGATCGATGCGCCCCTCGAGGACGAAGCCGGTCTGGGCGCCGTGGGCGTGCTCAGGGAGATCGACGTCTTCGGCGAACTCCATGAACAGGATCTGGTGGGAGTCGGCCTGGGAGAGGTAGGCGGTGGCGCCGTCCAGCGGGATATTGGCCAGGGGCAGGGCGGTGATCGATTCGGAAAAGATGCTTCTCATGGGTTGTCCGTTGTGGGGGAATTGGCCGGATGGTGCGGCGGCAGTCGGTGGATTCATGGGGCCGGCGACGGGTGTGGCGTTGAGGCGGGGTTCTGCGCCGGGGTGCAGTTATTCAGGTTGTCGGCGTGGGTCCGGCGGTAGAACGGGTTGAGATCGTTGAGATCCGGCCCCGACCGTCCGGCCTGCAGGTCCTCGAGATAGTCGAGCGTCCGGCGGATGATCTCCTTGCCGCCCCAGGGGCCGTGGGCGGGGATGACGGTTGCGACCCGCGGGTCAATCAGCCACCGTTGGAGTTCATCCTGCCACCGGTTGAGCCGGCATTCCGCCGGGACGCAGGGCAGGGGCGTCTCGACCGTGTCGCCCATCAGCAGCAGGCGGTGCTCGGGGATCAGGCCGACGATCGAATCCGGGGTATGGCCGGGCAGGGGGCTCAGTTCCAGGGTCAGCCCGCCCAGGTCGAGGACCGTAGTAGGCGCGTCGAAAACCTGATCCGGCGGTACGAGGCGGACGGCGTCCCATCTCCCCGGTTCGTCGTGCCGGCGCTGGCGCAGGGTGGCGGGGACGTCGGCATCGAAGCGGCGGCGGCAGAGCCGGTGGCCGACCACGGCGAGACCGGGGCGCTGCAGGGCGGCCGTCCCCCAGACATGATCCCAGTCGGCATGGCTGTAGACGACGATGAGGCGGCGGTCGTTCAGCAGCGGCAGCAGGGACTGCATGTCGTCCGGGTGGGTCAGGGTGTCCCAGACGACCACCGCCTCCCGGCCGAAGAGGACGGCGCCCCGGACCAGGTAGTCGGGGAAATCGACCTCGGTGAGCACGATCTGGTCGTTGTAGTGGTGGAGAGTGGTCATGATCTGTAGTCATCAGCTGATTTTGTCGGTTGGCCGTCATCCGATTTTGTCTGCCGGAGTGTAATTGGCCCGGCTGCCGATGCAAAGGAAAATTCCGCCGCTCCGGCCAGAAACCCACAGGGCGCAGAGGTCCTTGGACAGGTCCGGCAAAAGATGGTAGGATAGTGGGGTATCGGTGCCGGACAAGGACCGTCCGGCGGCTACCGTTCGTGAACGACGGATCATGCACCGGCGTTCTCCTGCAAATCCGTGCTGCAAGAGCCGATGACCCTGCCCAGACTCGAACTCGCCGATCTCGCCCGCGCCGGTCATGTGACCCGCTGGCACAGTGTCCGCACCTCCAGGGACCAGACCCTGGCCGAGCACCTCTTCATGGTGACCCGGATCGCCAGCCATCTGGCCGGGGACATGTTCGGGCCCGACATCGACGCTGCCGCCCTGCTGCGGATCATGGAATACGCCTCGCTGCACGATGCCCCGGAGCTGCTGATGGGCGACCTGCCGAGCCCGCTGAAGCGGCATATCGAGGCGATCAGCGGCGCCGACAACCCGGTCCGCGAGATCGAGAGGCAGATCGCGCCGTGGCTCGAGGACATGCGGGAGGACATCCGCCGGCGCAATCCGGAACACCTGGCGGTCATCAAACTGGCGGACCTGATCGACGCCATCCTGTTCATCGACCACGAGGGCATTGGTCCCCACGCCCGCGCGGTCTGCAACGGCCTGCTGGAGATCTTCGACCGCAAGATCGACGAGGCACAAGCGTTGTATCCCGCCTATCGCTGGGATATGGCCGCCTCGCTGCTGGAAACCCTGCGGCAGGACACGGCCGTTGGCCAGATCGCCTTCGAGCGGGCATAGGATGCAACGACAGCAACAGCAACGAGAGGAGTCGTACCATGCAGGCAGTGATCGAACGGGAACTGGCGTCGTTTATCGACCGGCTCGGCCTGGCCGAGGAGCCGCTGGGCCTGGTGTACAGTGACGAGATGCCCGAGGGGGCGATGACGCCGCCGGCCATGGAGCCGCCGACCCCGGAACGGGAACAGCGGGGCGAGGTCGACTGGCAGGCGGTCTTCGCCTCCTTCGCCTGCGTGATGGGGCTGATCTGGCGGGTGAGGCAGCAGCAGGCGGTGGCCGCGTTCGCCGCCGACCAGCCCGGCTGTCCGGGAGGGTCCTTTTTCCTCGGCTTTCACAAGCCGCAGACCGAGACCATCCTCCGCTATGTCACCACGGGGATCCCCGGCTGGTCGGAGGGCGAGCACTACTGCGAGTCGCCTGAGGCCCTGCGGGCCATCTTCGCCCGGCTGGATCCGTGCCCGGCCCTCAAAAAATATTGCATTGTCAAGCCGATCCGCCAGTTCAAGGGCGAAGAGGAACCGGCCCTGGTGATCTTCTTCACCCGCCCGGAACCGCTGTGCGGCCTGCACCAGCTGGCGACCTTCGTCACCAACGACCCGGAGGTGGTGATGTCGCCCTGGGCCGCCGCCTGCGGGTCGATCGCCGCCTGGCCCTTCCATTACCTCAGCCGTGGGGCGATGAAGGCGGTACTTGGCGGCTGGGACCCGTCGGCGCGGAAATTTTTCCGGCCCGACGAGGTGTCGTTCACCGTGCCCTGCGGCATGTTCGTCTCGATGCTCGAGCGCTATCGCGAGTCCTTCCTGATGACCGACACCTGGCAGACCGTCGCCAAGAAGGCTGCCCGGAGCCGGCGGACCTGGGGCGGGCGGTGAGGACCGGCAGGAAGAGAGGAAGAAATGTCCTTTTCGGCGCGACTCAGTCACTGTGAATGCTGCCCGCGGCACTGCGGGGTCAACCGTCTGGCCGGCGAGGCCGGGTTCTGCCGGGTGCCCCCCGGCATCCTGATCTCCCATGCCGGCCTCCATTTCGGCGAGGAACCGCCGCTGTCGGGCACACGCGGGTCGGGGACGGTCTTCTTTGCCGGCTGCAACCTCCGCTGCGTCTTCTGTCAGAACTACCAGATCAGCCAGGAATTCGAGAACAATCCGACCCGGCTGCTGACCGTCGATGAGCTGGCCGCGCTCATGCTCCAGCTGCAGGACGAAGGCGCCCACAACATCAACTTCGTCTCCCCCTCGCACATGGTCCTGCAGATGGCCGACGCCATCGTCCTGGCCAAGGGAAAGGGGTTGACCATCCCGGTGGTGTACAACTCGAACGGCTATGACGAGGTCGCGTCCCTGGAGCTGATCCGGGGGCTGGTCGACATCTACCTGCCGGACCTCAAGTACCTCGACAACGGCCTGGCCAAAAAACTGTCGGCGGCAGGCGATTACGCCGATGTCGTGCCCGGTGTCCTGCGGGAGATGCTTCACCAGGTCGGCCACCTGCAGGTGGATGGTGAGGGTGTGGCGACCCGGGGCCTGCTGGTGCGCCACCTCGTGCTGCCCGGCCATCTCGACAACAGCCGGCAGTGCCTCAGGTTCCTGGCCGAGCTGTCGCCGGAGATCTGCGTCAGCATCATGTCGCAGTATTCGCCCCAGTACCAGGCCTGCCGGTATCCCGGTATCGACCGGACCCTGACCGAGGACGAGTATGACGAGATCATGGGCCATGCCCTCGACCTCGGCCTCGACAACGCCTTCATCCAGGAACTGGCCAGCCAGGACCTGCTGATCCCCGATTTCCGTCAGGATAAACCCTTCGAGGCCGCCGCTGCTGACGAGCCCTGCCGGTCCGATCAGCACATCCTCAAGAAACGGAAGACCTGACGGCCGTGGGTGATGGGCCTGGGAAGATAGTGTTCCACTATTTTAGATACATATCATCGATGACGGCCGCTGGGGCGGTTATCCCGCCGTCTTCGATCGGATTGGTATATGAATGACAGAATACGGAAGCTGTTGACCGGCAGATATTTTTACATCCCGGTGGCCGCCGTACTGCTTTACACCCTTGCCGGTTTTGTCGCCGCGCCGAGAATCATGCGCTGGTACGTGCCGAGATACGCCGCACAGAACCTCGATTGCCGGGCCGCCGTCGAGCGCATCCGGATCAATCCGTTCCTGTTGAGTATCGAAGCCGACCAGTTCAGCCTGCAGCAGGCGGACGGGTCGCCGATGCTGGCATTTGCCAGGCTTTTCGTCGATCTGGAGGTGAGCAGCCTGTTCCATTGTAACGGGACCTGTCGCCTTGCCGCCGCAACCAAAGACGGCGAGTCGGTCCCGTGGCAGGGGGAGATCTCCCTCTCGCCGCTTCGCTCGAAGGGCAGGCTCACCCTCGATGCCATCCAGGCGGCCAGCCTGTGGCAGTTTTTTCGGGACCGGGTCAACCTGGAGCAGCCTGCCGGTCGGATCAATGTCACCGGCGATTATCGCCTGAACGCCGAAAACTCAACGCTGCAGTTGATCCTCGAAGGGCTGCACGTCTCCTCCGCCGACCTGGCGCTCAAACTGCCGAAAACCGACCGGGCCTTTTTCCAGGCGAAAAAACTGGACCTGGAGGCCCCCCGCTTCGACCTGGCGGCCGGGGAGTTGCACGTGGCGCGGCTGCTGCTGGCGGATGGGGCCGTCGATGTGCGCCTCGACGATGGCGGCGGCCTGAACCTGCAGCAGGTCGTCCGGCCGACGCTGCCTGAAAAATCCCCGGGGAAAAAGACCCCGGCCCCTGCCGTCCCTCCACCGCCCGCTACAGCAGCACCTCCCTTCAAGATCAGGATCGACGCCGTCGATGTCAACAATATCGCCGTCGATCTCGACGACCGGAGCCGCAAGACCCCGATCAGGGCGACGATCGCCGGGGTTGATCTCCATCTGCAGGCAGAGCTGGCCGCCGGTGCCGATACCGGCGGGACCGTGCTGCGGAAGATCACCAGCGCCCTGCGGGACTTCCGCATCCAGCGCGACCGGGCGGCGGCCCCGCTGTTCGCCGCGGAAACGCTGAGCGCGGAAGGCGGCGAATGCGATCTTGGCGCCCGGTCGTTCTCCCTGGAGCGGCTGGCATTGGCCCGCGGCGGGATCGACCGCTACCCCGGTCAGAACGCGGCAGCCGGGAGAGCGGGAGCGGCCGAATCCATCGCCGCCGGCCGGCAATGAATTTTTTCACCCCGGAAAATGACGGCCATAGCTTGACATATGATGTCATTCCGTCGACAATGTCACGGTTTGAGGCCGCTGGTGCCGGTGGGGCGGGGCCAATTCCAACGAGGGACATGAGCCATGAACATTGTGGTGCCGACCGTGCTGCTGGTTCTGCTTGCCGCCGGCCCTGTGACGGCGGGCGAGCAGGATTTCATCCTGGTCAACCGGACAGGGGTCGAGATCTATGAGCTGTATATCCGACCGACTGGAGCCGATGACTGGCAGGAGGATGTGCTGTCGGTGGATACTCTGCCGGATGGGCAGGAAATCGAAATCGATTTCGCCCCGGACGAAGAGGCCGATTACTGGAATATCCGGGTCGTCGACGGCGAAGGCGATGCGATCGACTGGCCGGAGGTGAACCTCACCGAAATCTCGACGATCGTCCTGTCGTTCGAGGACGGTCTGCCGGTGGCGCGTTATGAATAAATTCGAGGAACAGCCCTTCATTCCGTCCGGTGCGCCATTCCCGCTTGCGTTTGTCTCCCCTGGTGTGTAAGAAAAGCCGGTGAGGTCAAGAATCTCTACTCCTGGACAGGCAGAGAAGCGGCATGGCATTCATTCCTGTGGTCGGTACCTCGATCAGAAGACAACTCGAAGAACGGGAGGAACAGATCCTCTCCCCCTACGCCACCCTGAACAGGCGGTCCAGAGGGAGGACCAGGCCGGAGGATGACGATCTCCGCGACATCCGCCTGCCCTTCCAGCGCGACCGCGACCGCATCACCCACTCCAAGACCTTCCGCCGCCTCAAGCACAAGACCCAGGTCTTCCTGGCCCCGACCGGCGACCACTACCGGACGCGGTTGACCCACGTCCTCGAGGTCTCGCAGATTGCCCGCAGCATGGCCACCGCCCTGTGCCTCAACGAATGCCTGACCGAGGCCATCGCCCTCGGCCACGATCTCGGCCACACCCCCTTCGGCCATGCCGGCGAGGCCACCCTCAACGAACTCCACCCCGGCGGTTTCCGTCACTACATCCACAGCCTGCGGGTGGTCGACACCCTGGAGAACAACGGCCAGGGCCTCAACCTGACCTTCGAGGTCCGCAACGGCATCGTCAAGCATTCGAAGGGCAACGGCGACATCCTGCCGAAAGATTCGGCCGAGATCCCGGCGACCCTCGAGGGCCAGCTGGTCCGGCTTTCCGATATCATCGCCTATGTCAACCACGACATGGACGATGCCCTGCGCTCGGGGGTGCTGAAGGGCAAGGACCTGCCGCAGAAGATCAAGGACGTCGTCGGTGAGCGGCATTCGAAACGGATCGGGGCCATGGTCCGGGACCTGATTGTCGAGACCCTGCGGGCGGATGACGGCCGGCTCCACGTCAGCGAGGCGATGCTCGAGGCGATCACCGACCTCCGCGCCTTTCTGTACGACAATGTCTATCGCTATTACAAGGTCCATAACGAGTTCGAGAAGGCCCAGAAGATCATCCGCGAACTCTACGGCTATTTCTTCGAGTATGGCCTCTCGGGGCGGATCGGCGAGGGCTGGGAGCCGGGCGAGGAGGAGAGCGACTGGCCGAACGAGAAAATCGCCCACCGCCAGGTCTGCGACTATATCGCCGGCATGACCGACCGCTACGCCCTCAATCTCTACGAGCAGATCTTCCTGCCCAAACCATGGAGCGCCAGGTAGGCGCCGGTTGCCGCCGCCGATCCGATCGTTGACCCATTGGCCCGAAATGGCCGCATTTTCCCTCTCTTTTACGCAAAAACTGTTGAATTAAAGATCCTTCCTCGGTAGTGTCTGGGCAGATTCGATGTTCCCGGATCCCCCCTGCATCTCCCCCACCGGCCTTTTCCATCGCCGGCGCCTGCCCGCCGATATTACGGCAGTGAATTCAGCGGGACGGGCCGACTTACTCCAACTTTCATCAAACTGGTCATGGCAAGCAAAGAAGAAAATCTGTTGAGCAAGGGGTACGATTTTTCCCTGGTCGAAGAAAAATGGCTGCGGCACTGGCTGGAGCACGACTGTTTCGCGGCGAAGATGGAGGACGGACGGCCCTCGTTCTCGATCGTCATCCCGCCGCCCAACGTCACCGGTGTCCTCCATGTCGGCCACGCCCTCAACAATACCCTGCAGGACATCCTCACCCGCTATCATCGCATGTGCGGCGACAACACCCTGTGGCTGCCCGGCACCGATCATGCCGGCATCGCCACCCAGAACGTCGTCGAGCGGCAGCTGGCGAAGGAGGGCAAGAGCCGGCACGACCTCGGCCGCGAGGCCTTCATCGACAGGGTCTGGGGCTGGCGCGAGGACAAGGGCGGGACCATCATCAACCAGCTGAAACGGCTCGGTTCGTCCTGCGACTGGCAGCGCGAGCGGTTCACGATGGACGAGGGGCTGTCGAGAGCGGTGCGCGAGGTCTTCGTCCGCCTGTACAAGGATGGCCTGATCTACAAGGGCGACTATATCGTCAACTGGTGCCCGCGCTGCCACACCGCCCTCGCCGATGACGAGGTCGAGCACGAGGACAGAAAGGGCAAGCTCTACCATATCCGCTACCCCTATGCCGACGGTTCCGGCTCCGTCGTGGTGGCCACCACCCGGCCCGAGACCATGCTCGGCGACACCGGCGTCGCGGTCCATCCCGACGACGAGCGCTACCGCCACCTGGCCGGGGTCGGCATCCGCCTGCCGCTCACCGGCCGGATCATCCCGGTGGTCTACGATCACCACGTGCAGATGGATTTCGGCACCGGCGCCCTCAAGGTCACCCCGTCCCACGATCGCGACGACTACGAGATCGGCCGCCGCCACGGCCTCGACCTGCTCAAGGTCATGGACGACATGGGAGTCATGAACGAGGCGGCCGGCAAATATCAGGGACTCGACCGATTCGCCTGCCGCCAGCAGGTGGTGGCCGATCTGGAGGAACTGGGTCTGCTCGACAAGGTCGAGGATTACGACCATGCCATCGGCCTCTGCTACCGCTGCAAGACGGTCATCGAGCCGACGACCTCGATGCAGTGGTTCGTCTCGGTCCGGCCGCTGGCCGACAAGGCGGTGGCGGCGGTGCGCGACGGACGGATGAGGATCTACCCCAGGACCTGGTACAACACCTTCTACAGCTGGATGGACAACATCCGCGACTGGTGCATCTCCCGCCAGATCTGGTGGGGGCACCGCATCCCGGCCTGGACCTGCCGCGACTGCGGCGAGCTGATCGTCGAATCGATCGACCCCGAGCGCTGCCCGAAGTGCGCCTCTTCCCGCCTGGAACAGGAGCATGACGTCCTCGATACCTGGTTCTCCTCGGCCCTGTGGCCCTTTTCGACCCTGGGCTGGCCGGAGCGGACCCGGGAACTGGCGACCTTTTATCCGACCTCGGTCTTGATCACCAGTTTCGACATCCTCTTCTTCTGGGTGGCGCGGATGATGATGATGGGCCTGCACTTCATGGACGAGGTTCCGTTCCACGACGTCTACCTCCATGCCCTGGTGCGGGACAAGCATGGCAAGAAGATGTCGAAATCGACCGGCAACGTCATCGATCCGCTCGAGGTCATGGACCGCTACGGCACCGACGCGATGCGCTTCACCCTCACCGCCTTCGCCGCCCAGGGCCGCGAGATCCGGCTCGACGAGGACCGGATCGAGGGCTACCGCTTTTTCATCAACAAGATCTGGAACGCCGCCCGCTTCGCCCTGATGCACGTCGGCGACTGCGGCCCGGAGGTGAAAGAGGTCTGCCGCCGGCCGCAGGGACTGGCGCTGGTCCACCGCTGGATCCTCAGCCGGACCGCGGCGACCATTGCGGCGGTGCGGGACGGGCTTGACGGCTACCAATTCAACGATGTGGCCTCGGTCAACTACCAGTTCATCTGGCACGAGTTCTGCGACTGGTACCTGGAGTGGATCAAGGCCGACCTGTTCAGCGACGACGACCGGGCCAAAAGCGATGCCCGCGGCGTCCTCCTGACGGTGCTCGAGATCGTGCTGAAGCTGATGCACCCGATCACCCCCTTCGTCACCGAGGAGATCTGGAGCGTGCTGCCCGGCGACCGTCCCACCCTGATGCTGGAGGCGTTTCCGGAGCGGCGGAAGCAGTGGGCCGATCCGGCGGCGGAAGGGGAGATGGCGACGCTGATGGGGATCATCACCGGCATCCGCAACATCCGATCCGAGGCCGACATCCACCCCTCCGCCCGCATCGAGGCCTGCGTGGTCTGCGCCGACGCCGAAACCAAACGGCTGATCGATTGCTACACCGCCGCGCTCTCCGACATGACCCGGCTCAGCGGCCTCGCCGTCCAGGTCCTGGGCGACAAGCCGGCCGATGCCGCCACCTACATCTACAACGATATCGAGATCTACGTCCCGCTCAAGGGCCTGGTCGACGTGGCGGCCGAACTGCAGAAACTGGGGCGGGAGCGGGAAAAGACCGAGGCCAAGCTGCGCCAGGTCAATGGCAAGCTCGGCAACGAGAAATTTCTGGCCAACGCCCCGGCCGATGTCGTGGCCGGGGAACAGGAGAAAAAGGCGGCCCTCGAGGCCCGTTTGACGGCTATCGCCGAGGCCGAGGGACGGTTGAAGAACATTGCCTGAGACGAAATCATGGACAGGAATCTGCTGCAGGGGATGATCAGGTCCTTCCTCGCCGAGGATATCGGCCGGGGCGATCTGACCAGTGAATCGATTTTCAGCGACACCGATACCGGCAGCGCCCGGCTGGTATCTCGGCAGGAGTGCGTGGTCGCCGGGGTCGGGGCGGTGGCGGCCGAGGTCTTCCGGGTCCAGAACCCGGCCCTCGAGACCATCGACCCGGTGGCCGACGGCACGGTGGTGCATCCCGGCGCTGTCCTGCTGACCGTGCGCGGGCCGGTGGTCGACCTGCTCAAGGCCGAGCGGGTGGCGCTCAACCTGCTGCAGCGCCTCTCCGGCATCGCCACGTTGACGGCCCGCTTTGTCGAGCTGGTCAAGGGGCAGCGGGCGCGGATCACCGATACCAGAAAGACCACGCCGGGCCTGCGGCTGCTGGAGAAATACGCCGTTATGGCCGGCGGCGGCAGCAACCACCGCTTCAACCTCGCCGACGGCGTGCTGATCAAGGACAACCATATCGCCGCCTGCGGCAGTATCACCGAGGCCGTGGCCCGGGTCAGGGCCAAGGTGCCGCACACCATCCGCATCGAGGTGGAGACCGAGGATATCGATCAGGTCAGGGAGTGCCTGGCCTGCCGGGTCGATATCATCATGCTCGACAACATGGGGATAAAGGCGATGCAGGAGGCGGTGGCCTGTATCGACGGCCGGGCCCTGGTGGAGGCCTCGGGCGGAGTCAATCTCGCAACGGTGGCGGCGATTGCCGCCACCGGGGTCGATATCATCTCCATCGGCGCGCTGACCCATTCCGCTCCCGCCTGCGACATCGGCATGGACTGGTCCGTGTAAGTGTTTGCGGCGATGGAAAAATTCTTGATTATTCGTAATAAAACGTGTGATAATGCGGCACAATATATGTCGGGTGCGGCTCCGGTCGCCAGGATCTGTGACCATGGACCAGGGAATATCTCAATAGAGGAACACTCATGCGCTGCCCAAAGTGTGGATTCATTTCGTTTGATCAACTGCCGAAATGTGTCAAATGCGGTAAAAGTTTCAGTAATATAGCCGACCTGGTACACGGGACGGCTTTCAGCGTTTCGGCGCCGCTCTTCCTCAAGATCCAGGAAGTGACGGAGACGAAGGCATTCGGCGATGATATCAAGATAAGCGACGAGATGGCCGAGGAGTTCGAGGTACAGGATCCCGATCTTGAAATTCTGTTCGAGAATGAAGAAGGTGAAACCGGAGCCGAGCCGTCTGCCTTGCAGATGGATGCCGTTGATGATACCGCGTTGAAGGAGGAGATAGAGTCTTCGCTTGAGTTCGGCAAGGACGAAGAAGAGGGAGAGATTTCAATCGATCTTTCGCAATTCCAGAACGATCTCGAGGGGCCGGTTCTTGGCGGAACAGTTGCGGCTCTTGGAAGTGCAGGAAAGATCAACCGGGAATTGCCGGATGAACTTTCGGATATTTCCGACCTGGCTCCGCCGCCCAGGGAAACTCGATCACCGGCAACGGTGGAAGCGGATGACGATTTTGACTTCAGCCTCGATCTGGGGATGGATAATCTCGGGGGCGGTCCCTCTCCGGCAGTAAGTACATCGAAGGTCGCGCAACCGGCAGCAGAGAATGCGGATGACGAGCTCGATTTCAGCCTCGATCTATGGATGGACGACCTCGATGACCGCCCCGCCCCGGCGAACAGGGAGACACCTCCAGCCGGCGACATCGACTTCGGCGGATTAGATTCACCCTCTATTGGAAAAACGAAGGGCTCGGGACGGAAGCCTGTCGCCGATGACTCCGATTTGGATTCGGACCTGGATTTTGACCTCGATCTCGGTGGACTCACCCTGGACAAGGATTGAACCCGCAGGAGGTCTGGTCGGGGGAGAAAATGGTTGACATGGTTTTGCGATTCGTGTAAAAAGCCCACCTACAAGGTGCCGGGATAGCTCAGTCGGTAGAGCAACGGACTGAAAATCCGTGTGTCCCTGGTTCAATTCCTGGTCCCGGCACCAGCAGATACAAGCGCTTAGAGTTTCAAGACTCTAGGCGCTTTTTTGTTTTAGGTCTGTTTGTACAACCCCTGTACAACCTTTTTTCCGAATGCCGGGTTCTCGCGCGTCATATAGCCTCAGTGTCGCCAGATTTTCAATACGATTCACCAGCCTGGTTATCGTTGGCATTTATGGTCGAACCGGCCATGGCACGGGGAGACAGTCGGTATGTGGCGACGATTCTGGTCGATGTAGTGACGGCATGGATGAATGGATTGTGGTAAGAGCTGAACGTACCCGGCGCCAGGGTAGCAGGTCCGCTGCCGTGATTCCGTGCCATAATCAATTTGTCGGAATCGCCGGGTATTTTTCCTGCTTCTGTCCAAGAGGGGGAGATTATGATGGACGAACTTGAAGAATTGATCGATGCCGCCCATGAGCTCTATGGCGACTACTCGATTTATGAGGTGATGGACTTGGAAGACCCAGCCGCCGCCATCGAACGAAAGTTCGAGACGTACAACCCGCCAGATGGGGAAAGGATTGAAAGGTATTTTTCCGTCCTCGACTGAACTTGGGTTTACGGCCAGTAGGCACAAAACTGGCCAAAATCGCCACCTCGTCTCACCCGAGACCTTGTAATTTCATAGAGTTGCTGATTTGACTGCATTTGTTAGAGCGAAAAAGATGTAGGCACACGAATTGAATTTCTCGTCTTGCATTTTCACAAGATACACGCTAAACAAGTAAGCATGTATCTGCGATCAACCAAGCGCACCAACAAGGACGGCTCGGTCGTCGAATACTTCCAGCTCGCCCATAACGAGCGGCATCCAGACACCCGCAAACCCGTCGCTAAAATCATCCACAACTTTGGACGGGTCGACCAGCTCGATCGCCAGGACCTGGTGCGTCTCTGCCAATCCATCGGTCGCGTCTGCGGCCTGCAGATCAACGATCCGCTGGGTTCCAACCCGGTCTCGACCGATGCGATCGGTCTGCCGACCGATCTGAAAATCAGACAGACCATGGCACTCGGCTGTCCATTGGTCATCGAGACACTCTGGGAAAGGCTCGGCCTGAAAAAGGTCCTCAAAGCCATCGAGCAAACTGCTGGCACCCGAGCGCCTTACGAACGGGCACTGCTGGCCATGGTCGCCAACCGGCTCTGCGAGCCGGAATCCAAGCTCGGGGTCTGGGATCGCTGGTTGTCCAAGGTTTACCTGCCATCCTGCGACGGGCTCAAGCTGCGGCAGATGTACGAGGCCATGGATCTCCTCCATGCCAATATCGAAGAGGTCGAGAAGGCCGTGTTTTTCAATACCGCCAACCTCTTCAACCTGGAGGTCGACCTGATCTTCTACGACACCACCACTGCCTCTTTCCATGTCGATTACGAAGACGACGACACCGAGACCAACACCACCCTGCGGAAGTTCGGTCACGCCAAGGAGGGCAACTGGGCGCCGCAGGTGGTGGTTGCCCTGGCGGTCACCCGTGATGGCATCCCGGTGCGCAGCTGGGTACTGCCCGGCAACACCGCCGATGTCAGCACCGTCGCCAAGGTTCGGGCCGATCTTCGCGGCTGGAACCTCAACCGGGCGATGTTTGTCGCCGATTCGGGGATGAACTCCGAAAACAACCGGACGGAGCTGGCCAAGGCCTGTGGCAGATACCTGCTTGCCTGCCGGATGGCGAGCGTTGCCGAGATTCAGCGCGAGGTGCTGACCAAAAGGGGGCGATACACCCGGTTCAACGACAACCTTCATGCCAAGGAGGTGATCGTCGGCGACGGAGAGAGAAGGCGTCGTTATATCCTCTGTTACAATCCCGCAGAG
This sequence comes from Desulfoprunum sp., assembly GCF_053613775.1. NCBI lineage: Bacteria > Pseudomonadati > Thermodesulfobacteriota > Desulfobulbia > Desulfobulbales > Desulfobulbaceae > Desulfoprunum > Desulfoprunum sp. Next base: position 78,969 of record NZ_JBSHXH010000005.1, on the reverse strand, counting down.
GCCGAGAGGCAGGGTCAGCACCGGCAGATGCTGGTCGAGCTGCTGGAAAGCGAACTGGCCAGCCATAAAGATCAATCGGCCAGCGCCCAATGGGCGATCGAGCTGCAGGCTTCCCGGCGCTTCAAACGCTATCTGCGGAACACCAAAAACGGCCAGGTGCGTATCGATCGTGCCGCAGTCGTCGAGGCCGCCAAATATGACGGCAAATGGGTGATCGAGACCAACGACGACAGCATCAGTCTGGAGGACGCCGCTTGTGGCTACAAGAGCCTGATGGTCATCGAACGGTGTTTCCGGTCGCTGAAGCGGACCCGGATCAAGATGACTCCGATGTACCATTGGGCTTCCCGGCGGATTGAAACCCATGTCAAGATCTGCGTGCTGGCACTGCGGATCGAACGGGTCGCCGAGATCTCCTGTGGCCTGCCGTGGCATCATATCAAGCGGGCGCTGGAGACGCTCCAGATCACAGAATTTTTTGATTTAAAATATCGTGTGCTCATGCGCAACGAGGTGACTCCCGAAGCAGAAAACATTTTAAAATCATTGAAGATAAAGCCTCCGCCCCTGGTCATTCAGCTGACCGAAGACAGCAGGAATCTGTAGACACACGACGAAAATCGCCACTCGGCGCAAACCCAATACCAGCAAGGGTTTTAGCCGATCTGCAAACTTACTGGCCGCAAACCCAAGCTGAATCAGAGCAAGCATGGAGAGAACCGGCGCCGCTTTAGCTTCCGAATACTGTGCAATGGTCGTATTTCTGCCGTTGCGGTGTTCCTGGTTGCCGTGATGAAGACTGTATTGTCAGCAAAGGGGGCGGCTGGTTTATTGCTAACCTCATTTGATTTAGACGACTTAGGGGCCGTTACGAAATAACCGTTACATTTTTCACCATTTCGTTACGGCCCCTTATGCCGGAAAGGTATTTCTGTGTAACGGTTATTGTTGGACGACGGCTTAGCAGAAGAATCTAGCTGAAGATCTTGCGTATCTTCTTGTTTTCACAGATTAATATTGATTGACTGTTGGTTGATTTTAGATGATTTTTCAGGTTTCAGTTGTAAAGGATTCCTTAACAACTCACCGCCAGGAGCTTCTTCTTCCAACTGTTCAGGATACCTTTACGATTCCCCCGCCGGCGCCGCGCCAGGTTGTTGTCCGATCCATTGCCAGCACCCTGTTCGGCGCCCTGGGTGATGGTGGCCTGGTCGGTGCCGGAGTGACGGTTTCAATCATTAATCCCGCCCAGATCAAGGACTTCAGCCGTGGGCTGGGCGTGCGGACCAAGACTGACGGCGTCGATAGTTTTGTTATTGCTCGTTATGGCGCCCTGCTCAAACCGGTCGCCTGGCAACCCCCCTCTCCGGAGATTCGTGTATTGCGGGCGCTTCTGGCTCGTCGGGAAGCCATTGCCCAAGACTTGCAACGAGAGCTTAAGCGCCTGGAAAAAGCGGATGCAACCGAAACCTGCACCCTTATCCGGCAATCGATCGATGACTCCATCGACTTTTTGCGCAAACAACTTGCCAAGTTGCAGCAGGATATCGACAACCATGTTGATCGCCATCCCGATCTGCGCCGCGACATGGAACTTTTGACCAGTATTCCCGCCGTCGGCCGGCAGACTGGAACCAATCTGCTGGCAATCGTCCAAGGCCATCGTTTCGATTCGGCCGAACAACTTGCCGCCTATCTGGGCCTGGTTCCGGTTGAAAAGCAATCCGGATCGCCCGTTCTGGGGAGAACCAGACTCTCGAAAGCCGGTCCACCCAGAATCCGGGCCATATTGTACATGCCGGCTGTTGTAGCGACCAAATACAACCCGCATGTCAAAACGGTCTATGATCGACTTGTGGCCAGAGGCAAAGCCAAAATGGCCGCGCTTGGCGCCGCTATGCGCAAACTCGTTCATCTTAGTTTGGCGTCCTTAAAACCCGCGTGCACTATCAAGCGGATTATGCAAAAAACGGTTGACTTCCAAGACGGTATCTGCGGTCGAAATGACAGGGGACAGTCGCTAGACAAGGGACGGTCGCTGTGAAAGGGGCGGGTGAAATATTAGGGATTTCGACCACGTCCTGCACGAGAGTGACGTTTTTTAGACGAAGCACACCCCCTGGCATCGGATTCTGCGATAGCCATCCTTACCCCACTTTCTTAAAGTCGATAAATCCGCGCTCCACATTCGTCCTGACCAGCTGCACCTGGAGCTCGTCACCGACATCCATGCCTTCAAATCCGCTCTCCAATCTTCCTTCGATGGGTGGTTTGAGAAGACGGACCCAGGTGCCTTTGCCTGACGCTCCGGTGACAATGGCATCGAACTGCTCTCCGATCCTCGATTCCAGCAGCATGGCCGCAGCGGATTTTATGACCTGCCGTTCAACCTTTCTTACCGAGTCTTCCTCTTCGGTGCAGTGCCTGGCCAGCGCCGCCAATTCGTCGATCTGGTAAGGCAGGGGATCTCCAGCCATAGCGGCTTTCAGCAACCGCTGGGTAATCAGGTCGGGGAAACGGCGGTTCGGGGCGGTGGAGTGGGTGTAATCCTTGACCGCCAGGCCGAAGTGCCCGGAGACATCGCCTCCCGGAACTTCGACGGCGTATTCGCCCGCACCCATCAGCTTGATGACGCTCAACGAGAGATCGGCAAAACGGAGAGGATCAGCGGCCTTCGCCGATTTCAGGAATTCCTCAAGGGCCACTGCATCAGGTTGCCCGGGCAGGGCTCCGCCCCGTGCCGCGGCAAGCTCGACAATCCGCTCCCAGCGGTCGGGGCTGCGGACCACCCGCCGCAGCGACGGAAATTTTTTGGTCTCGAGGTATCGTGCGGTGACGCCGTTGGCGGCGATCATGAAATCCTCAATAATCTCCTTGGCCCTGTTCTTTTTTTCGGCTTTCAGGTCCTTGAGGTTATCTCCGTCGAATACTGGACGTGCCTCTATGGTTTCGAGATCAAGGGCGCCGTGCAGGTGCCGGAGGGTCTTGAGTTTCTGGGCCAAGCGGTCCTGGAGTCGCAGGTTCTCGTCGAGACCTTTGACCGTGTCGATCCCTTGCGGCATCGGGCCGTTACCCTCAAGCCAGGAGGCTACGCCGTTGTAGGCGAGTTTGGCCCGATTGCGGACTGTCGCGCCATAGACATCCGAGTCCTGAATCGATCCGTCCCCGGCGACGACCATCTCAACAACGATGGCCATGCGGTCCGATGCAAAGTTGAGGGAGGTAAAATCTGTGGAGAGCTTCTCGGGCAGCATCGGAAAAATCCCGGCAGCCGTGTAGACCGAGGTGGTGTTCTGCCGGGCATGGTCGTCAAGCGCCGATTGCTTTTTGACGAGCGCGTCAACATCGGCAATGGCGACCAGGATCTTTGCGCGACCGTCGGGCATGGCTTCGGCAACCGTAAGCTGGTCCAGGTCACGCGAATCATCGTTGTCGATGGAGCACCAGGAAAGGTTCCTGAGATCGCGCGTGGATTTCGCAACCGGCGTCGCCGGCCCGTGGATTCGGTCGAGCTCGGCGAGTGCCCGGGCCGTAAATTCCGGTGCAAGCCCTCGATCCAGCATCGCCTGATGGGCTATGTTCTGGAGGATCGAGCGGTGCGGCCTTTCGTTTGCCTTCGTCATACTCTCACCTGCCTGGAAAGGTTTTCAGATTCTGCCATGACTCGAGTCGCCACGGGGCCGGGCATCATCGGCAAGAAGGTGCTGCAGGCTTTGCAGCGCATCCGTCACCGATCGGCCCATGCGGCTGGCGGTTTTCAGGTCAGTTTTGCCAGCAGCGCCCTGGCCGCCGGCTCGGAGGAGGCAGGGTTCTGCCCGGTGATCAGCAGGCCGTCGGTCACCACATGGGCCTGCCAGTTCGCCGCTTTCGAATATCTGGCCCCGTTGTCCCTGAGCATGTCCTCAACCAGAAAGGGCACGACCTCGGTCAGCCCGACCGCCTGCTCCTCGGAGTTGGCGAAGCCGGTTACCGCCTTGCCCCGGACCACGGGAGAGCCGTCGGCTGTTTTTGGGTGCCGCAGCACGCCAGGGGCATGGCAGACGGCGGCCACCGGTTTGCCAGCCGCCAGCATCGTCTCGATCAGGGCGATGGACGAGGCGTCTTCGGCCAGATCCCACAGCGGACCGTGACCGCCGGGGTAAAACACCGCGTCGAAATCGCCGGCGGAAACCTCGGCCAGCCTGCGCGTGCCGGCCAGATCGGCCCGTGCCGCGGGATCTTCCTTGAAGCGGCGGGTGGCTTCGGTCTGGGAGGCCGGATCGTCGCTCTTGGGATCGAGCGGCGGCTGGCCGCCACGCGGCGAGGCCAGGGTGATTTCCGCGCCTGCATCCTTGAAAACGTAGTAGGGGGCCGCGAATTCCTCCAGCCAGAAACCGGTCTTTGCGCCGGTATTGCCGAGTTTGTCGTGCGAGGTCAGAACCATAAGTATTTTCATGGTATATCTCCTGCTTGCAACAGTTTCAGTCGCCCGCGACGCGAATGACCAGTTTGCCGAAGTTCCGGCCTTCGAGCAGGCCGATGAAGGCCTCGGGGGCGTTCTCGAGTCCGTCGACGATGTCTTCGCGGAACTTGACCCTGCCCTCCTTCAGCCAGGTGCTCATTTGGCTCTGGAACTCGCCGTAGCGAGGGCCGTAATCTTCGAAGATAATGAAGCCCTGCATCTTGATGCGCTTGACAAGCATGTGGCGGGCCAGCAGCCCCAGGCGGTCCGGACCTTCCGGCAGGCCGGTCTCGTTGTAGTGGGCGATCAGGCCGCACAACGGGACGCGGGCCTTGACATTGAGCAGGGGCAGGACTGCGGCGAAGACCCGGCCGCCGACGCTCTCGAAATAGACGTCGATGCCTTTCGGGCAGGCGGCGGCCAGCTGCTGCTGGAAATCGCTGCTGCGGTGATCGACGCAGGCATCGAACCCCAGTTCATCGACCACGAAACGGCACTTCTCGGCGCCGCCGGCGATACCGACCGCCCGGCAGCCTTTGATCCTGGCGATCTGACCCACCACGGAACCGACCGCCCCGCTGGCGGCGGCGACCACCACCGTCTCCCCGGCCTGCGGCTGACCGATGTCGAGCAGGCCCATGTAAGCCGTAAAACCCGGCATGCCGAGAACGCCGAGTGCGGTCGAGGGGCGGGACATCCGGGCATCGATCCTGACGAGGTCGGTGCCGTCGGAGAGGGCATATTCCTGCCAGCCGCTGGAACCCAGGACCAGATCGCCCGGCTGGTAGTCCGGGTGCCGGGAGACTGCCACCTGCGACACGGTGCCGCCGACCATTACCTCACCGATCGCCATCGACGCGGCGTAGGACCGTGCATCGCTCATGCGGCCGCGCATATACGGGTCGAGCGACAGGTACAGGGTGCGCAGCAGGACCTGCCCGGGTCCGGGCTCCGGTACGAGGCCCTCCTCGAGACGGAAGTTGTCGGCAATCGGTGCGCCGACGGGACGTGAGTTCAGGACGATCCTGCGGTTGATGGTTTTGTTTTCGGCCATGGTATTTCCCTCATCTGTAGTGGATACTCCGGGTGGATTATTGGTGGTCGTCGGACTTGCCTGCCTCAATGAGAAGCGGTCATGAGACAGGCCGATGCCAGGTCGGATCTACTCCCGTGAAATAATTTCTGCACCCGGGGACAGAGATCACTTCTCAGCGATGCCAGAGGCCTGACTATTTACGGGATATCCTATTGATCAGGACGACCAGCAGGACTATCACCACCACGCCGATCAGCGTCCAGATCCACATCCCGCCGCCGAACCATCCAGCCATTCCCCCGCCCATCCATCCGTTTGTATGCATCATTATAAAATATGATTCTTCTCGATCAGGAAGGAAGCCAGTTATCTCGCTTGGAATTAACAATTGCCACCACCCTTCAATTGGCACAGGAGGAAGCCAAGCCTTTATTTCTTTTCCATCAAAATAGGGTTTTTCATAAGGCGAGAGACAGAGATTTATCTTAATCCCATTTATATTATCTGGTTGAAAATCAGTTAGGTTAACAGAAAGCCATAATTTTTTTTTGGCAGCCAGTTGCAATATGTCGTTTTCAGTTTTGCGCCATTTTTCAGCAAGTTCAGCAAGAGAATAACAATATTTATCATCATTGCACATTGCACCCTCACAAAGAATCCTCTGAAGAAAATCACCGGGCAGGCCGTCAGGGTTCACGGCTTTTCATGGATCAATCTATCCCGGTGAAAAAAGACTTACATATAGACATTCTCAGCTATCGACATCCATGGGCGATCCGCTCAAGCGCGGCATTGACCAGGAAACCGCTGCGGGTTTCTCCCCTGGCCGAGACATACCTGTCGATCCGGGAGAGGACCCGGCGCGGGACGCTGATGTTGATCCGTTCAGTCTTGTCGTCAAGCAGGGCGCTGTCGATATCGACAATCGCCCAGATCATCCCGGCATACTCGGGATTGTGGACGTGATCGGCAATCCTTCCCGGTGCGGGTATGGTCTCTCCGGCATCAAGGGCCGTCTCGATCCACAGGGCGATTGCCTCCCGGCTGTTTTCGACCGCCTCGTCCATCGTATCGCCGGCGGAAAAACATCCGGGAAGATCCGGCACGACAACGCCGAATGCCGTGGTCTCGGAACCTTCCTCAATAGCGATTGGATACTTCATGGTGTCACCTCGTGAATTCCTGCTTGTTTCAGGATCTTCGTAACCAGCCCCGAGCCAAGGTCTTTCTTGGGATGAGGAATGGTGATATGCCCTGGCCTGTTCGGATGTGTGAGAATATGGTGCGAACCTTTCACCCGCTGCACGGTCCACCCGGCATCCTCAAGCCGTCGAATCAATTCCCTGCTGCTCATATTGTGTATAGTATACACTTGCTGGTGATAGGTCAATGGCTGCCAGGAAAACGGCTTTTCGGTGAAGGTCATTGTCCGTTGCTCTGTCGCCTCATCCGTGTGATCTTTCCGCCCTGCTGCCGGTCGAGAACCGCCATCGCAGATTTGATGCTGTCGTCGTTGATATGGCTGTATCGCATCGTCATTGTCAGCGTCTTGTGCCCCAGGATCTTGGCTATGACAGGGATCTCAACACCGGCGTTGACGAGGGTCGAGGCGCATGAATGCCGCAGGGAGTGGAAGACCACCTTCAGGCGCCGGTCGTCGATGCCGTCATTCAGCCTCAGCCGGTTCACGCTGTCCATGAAGGTGTTGGATACCCGCGCCATCTTTCGCCCGTTGGAGTCAACGAAAACGAGGTCGTCAGGCCGCCCCGGTTGAATCTCATCGAACATCCCGAGAACGGTATCGGTCAGGTAGACCGCTCTGGTCTCCCCGTTCTTGGGATCGAGCACCAGTATTTCCCTGTTCTGAATGTTGACGTGCTGCCAGCGGAGATTGGCGATCTCGGAGAAACGCATCCCCGTATTCAGGGACAGGAGGGAGACGCGCCAGGTCGTCAGGGAGTACGCTTTGACATCGGCCAGGAGTACCGCCGCCTCCGCCGGCGACAGATACCGCTGCCTCTTGTTGTCGATCCTCTGGCGCTCGAGGAAATGGGTGGTGGGTACATCGCCGGCATAGAGCTTATGTTTCATGGCGAAGTGATAGACCTGCCGAACGATGCTCTTGACGTAGCCTATCGACCGAGGCGCCTTTCCCGCCTTGGTCATCTTCGCCCGGATCTTCTCCAGGTCGAACAGTAGGATCTGATCGAGGCGCTTCCTGCCGATGACAGGCGCTATCCAGTTCTTGTAATAGTTGGCCTCGTCTTTCAGGCTCTTCTTGTGCTCGTTCGATTCGCAATACCGCAGGAAGACGTTGTCGAAGATGATCCGGTTCTCCCGGGCCTGCCGGCGCTCTTCCTCCTGGCGTTGCCGCTCGACCTCGTCAAGATCGGCTTTTCTCAGCGCCTTGAGTTCGGCCAGGGTGAAGGGTGGGGTCATGTTCCGGCGGTTTTGTCGGAGTTCAAGCGCGGTGGAAACGATGTCGTCCTCATTCTTGAAATCGTCCCCCTCCCACCCGTATGTGTCGGTGGTGGTCCGGCCCTGCCATTTGTAAACCGCCACATAATACCGGGTCGGCCGCTTACTCCTTCCGACCCCAACCGACCGCGTGTTGTCTTCGCGATATCGTAAACCGTATTTCCCGACCGAGACCCATTCTGCCATGATCCGTGTGTCCTCCGCTTATGAGTTTGTACAACTCCTGTACAACCTTTTTCGGTAAATCGGATGATGTTCTATGAAATATGTTGCAGAATAAGTCCTTGATAGTCAAGGGATAGTGAATTTAAGTGAACTAACGGGAAAGTGCTTAGAACGGATTGAAAATCCGTGTGTCCCTGGTTCAATTCCTGGTCCCGGCACCAGCAGATACAAGCGCTTAGAGTTTCAAGACTCTAGGCGCTTTTTGTTTCGATGGATTTGTCCCGCCCCTGTCCCGCCTATATGATTTTGCTTCTCTGGTCGCAGAGGATCATGACGGCATGGAGTCCGGGCAGGCATCAGTGCCCGATAAAAGACCTTGAGGTCCTTCAAATGCAACATGGCGAACCCCTTCCGGAATGGTTCCCCTGCATTCACCCCCGGATACCCCCGGTCGCCCCTCGCTGAGGGTCCCCTTGTCTTCAATGAGTATCCATGCTTTATTTTTTCAACTGTATCCGGGGAGCACACAGAGAACGTGTACCCTCACATGATCCCGCCGATACCTGATGCCCTCGATGGGCAAAAGGTAGCCAAAGTCCTTTTCGCCGTACCACAGCGCAGGCATAACGAAGGAGATACCCATGAAACTGACACTGCCCTTACTCGCAGTCATCGTTCTCGGACTTGCCGGCTGCAGCAGCGTGTACTACGGCACCATGGAGAAGATGGGCGTTCACAAGCGCGATATCATGGTCGATCGCGTCGAGGAGGCGCGTGATTCCCGGAATGAGGCGAAACAGCAGTTCCTCGCCGCCATGGAACAGTTCAAGAGCGTTGTCAACTTCCGGGGCGGCGAGTTGGAGGAGGAATACGACAAACTCAATACGACGCTGAAGAAGACCGAGGCTGAGGCACACCAATGTCCGTGACCGCATCGATGCGGTCGAGGATGTCTCCGAGGCCCTGTTCAGCGAATGGCGCGCCGAAATCAAGCAGTACTCCAGCGACAGCCTGCGCCGGGAGAGCCAGAGGAAGTACGACGTCACGGAGAGGAAATACGAGGAACTGATCAAGGCAATGAAGAGGGCCGAGTCCAAACTCGAGCCGGCTCTGGTGCCCCTGCGCGACCAGGTCCTGTTCATGAAGCACAACCTCAACGCCAGGGCGATCGCCGGGCTGAGTGACGAAGTGATCAGCGTGCAGACGAATGTGGACAAATTGATCCGTGACATGGAGAGCGCCATCGCCGAGGCCGATAAATTCATTGCCGCGCTCCGGGAAGAATTCTTTGTTGCTGATTTCCTGGTACCGAGAACAGGTCCTGTCAATCAACGTCTTCATCTGGGCCGCCATCATGTAAGAATAGACCGGTGTCGCCATCACGATCACGTCAGCCGCTATCGTCTTCTCCAGAATTTCCGCCATATCATCCTCCTGTGAACAGACTTTGCCATCAGAGAAACAAACTCCGCAACCTGTGCAGTAGCTGACGACCTGATCGCCAAGGAAGATCTTTTCCACTTGATGCCCGGCATCGAGGGCGCCACTGGCAAATTGATCGCACAATATATCCGAGTTTTCATGCCTTCTCGGACTGGATGAGATAATGATCACCTTCTTCTTCATTTGGAAATCCTCCTTCGGATAGTTGTCGGTTAAGGGATGCTTTGGCGATGTCGGTGGAGACTCAACCGCCGATCGATTCGTCGAAAAGGTATTTCCGACTGACCGCGAGCAGGACGATGGCCGCTGCCGCTTTGACCGCTGGGCGGCAGGGCAGAAAGCCGAGCAGACTTGCAATGACCTGGCAACACGGAATCAGTGAGGGGAGTGGCAGGCGCATGGTGTTCTCTCTCTATCATTTCCTTCCGGGGAAGGGGGCTTGTTCGAGGTGCGGAGGCCGGTCGTCACGAGATGCCAGGGGCGACGGCCCCCAGTGCCGGATGTTCCAGCGCGTTGTTCCTGCCGCACTGTTGTGCCGCTGGACAAGGCCTTGAGAGCTGTGCTGGTGATCACCGCATAGACACCGATGATCGCCAGGTAATTGACGAAGAAGCCGGCGGAAGACTGCTCGAAATCCCAGAAATCAAATGAGTAGATCATGAATAATTTTGAACAGATATCCCTGTCGAACGAGGCCTTGATGCCGTAGCCGAGGATCGCTGCCGGCACCAGCATCCGGACCGGCCCAGGGACTCGATATCGATGTGGCAGCGGAATCATTTTTCTCAGCAAGGCCGCCATTCTTGCCAGCTGCACTCCCAGATGGACGGCCATCAGGATCAGGAACCACTGCGCGGCCGTGGAATGGATCTGGCGAAGGGTCAGGTTGCCCTCGCCCGCAACGACCGCAAAAATGGAGCGTGAGAGCATGATGCTGCTCCCGATCAAGATTCCGATGGCGAGAGTCAGCAGGATATTGACCACGATATCGAAACGGCCGCGATTGCTCTGCCATCGTTGCCGGAGCGACGCATGCCATTGCCGGTTCAAGGCGTTATGGACTATGAACAGACCAACCATCACAGCTCCAATCAGCTCATGGATCCGGTTCTCGGTCAGCTTGTTGGCCATTGCCAGCAGGATCCCGGCAAGCATGAGCGCATCGACCGCCAGTTTGACGCGTGTTGTGCGATTCATTGCTGTTCTCAGTTTTTCGGCAGGTTCAGGTCAGCCAACCAGTCCGCAACATCGTTGCCTGCGGATCTGCTTTCGACCGCTTTGCCGCGAACGGCGAGACCATCGAGAATGGTAGCCCGGGGAGCAAGCGCCTGCATATCTGTGACACTGCGCCCCAGATAGCTCCCCTCGTGGGTGCAGAAAGGAACGAGTACCTTGCCGGCAAGGTCATAGTGCTCGAAAAAGGTGAACAGCGCCATCGGCATGGTCCCCCACCAATTGGGATAACCGATAAAAATGACGGAATATGAATCGATATTGTCAAATGCAGTCACAAGCAGCGGCCGGTACTTGTCATTCTGCTCTCGTTTGGCCTGTTCAACGACTGTGTCATACTCCGGCGGGTAGGGATTGGCGGTTTTCAGTTCCGCCAGATCTCCGCCGACCTGCTCGTGTATCCGCTCAGCCAGGGCCAGGGTGTTGCCGGAATGGGAAAAATAGAGCACCAGGGATTGGCCCTTTTCGGCGGCAATACTGACGTTGCTGAAGATGAAGAGCCCTGTTGCGACGATTGCAAGGATGAATCGAAATTTCATGACAAATTTTATTCTTCAAGAGTGAGTTGAGTTCCACAACAACTCCGGGGTGCGGCGAGCTGTCGGGAACGGCTGAACGTGCGGATCCGAGCCGGGCGATGGCCTGCCCGGGAAGAGGTATATTGCTCATGGCCTGCTCATCGCCCCAGCCCCTTCCTTCTTGTTGCCCCCATTCCCGGGTACAATAGCCCGGAACATGTGAAGGACGATAGACAAATCCTGCTCATTTTTTGCCCGATCCTCCCGAAGCAACGATTCATGTCGCAATTTGATTTTTTATGTGGCGTAATTATAAGTGGAGAATTACTCCCACAGCATTGAATCGACGGGACAACCGAGGACAACGCCATGGAAAACGCAGTTGAGGATTTAGGCAAACGCATTGCCCGATGGACCGAACATGGCGAATTGCTCACAACCGCCATCCCCGGTCTGGCCCTGTTCCGGAGGGAAGAGCCCACCGAGCCGAGCAGCGGCATCTACGAACCGAGCATCTGCCTTGTCGCCCAAGGGGCCAAGCGCGTCCTGCTCGGTGAAGACACCTATGTGTATGATGCGCAGCACTATCTGATCACCTCCGTGCATCTCCCCACGGTCGTACAGATCATCAGCGCCAGCCGCGACAAACCCTACCTCGGCCTCAGGTTGACCCTTGACCTGGGTGAGGTTTCGCAGATGATGGTTGACAGCAAGCTTCCGCCGCCGCACCGTCTGCCGTCGAATCGCGGCATGGCCACCGGCGAGGTCACCCAGCCGCTCGTCACCGCCTTCAACCGGCTGATCGACCTGCTCGGTGATCCGCAGGACATCCCGATTCTGGCGCCGATCATGCAGAAGGAGATTGTCTATCGCCTCCTGACCGGCGACCAGGGAGCGCGCCTGCGCCAGATAGCCTCGGCAGGGAGCCAGAGCCACCAGATTGCCCGCGCCATTGATTGGCTGAAGGGCAACTATACCGAACCACTACGAATTGACGATCTTGCCAGGCAGGTCAACATGAGCACTTCGACCTTTCATCATCACTTCCGGGCACTGACCGCCATGAGTCCGTTGCAGTATCAAAAACGGCTGCGGTTGAACGAGGCCCGGCGCCTGATGCTGGTGCAGCCGCTGGATGCGACGACTGTGGCCTTTCAGGTCGGCTATGAAAGCACCTCGCAATTCAACCGTGAATACAGCCGCTTATTCGGTTCGCCTCCCCTGCGCGACATCAAAAATCTGCGGCAGATGTCAGCCGTTGAGACCATGTAACGCATCTTCGCTCAGGTCGGCCGATGTCAGCCAGGCGCAAAGAGCGGCAAAAGAGGGGCGCACCCCTTCGCGATTGGCGGAAGGGGAACGCCCTGGGTGGTTGCCGGCGCTGATGGCTCGTCGCCGCTAACGGCATTCAAGCTCTTGTTTCCTCTGCCGCCCTGACATCGTCCTGTTCGCCAACCCCATGACACTGCGGGCGAAACCCGCAAAGAGCGGCAGATACCCGGAGGCGGTGCGCATGGTGTGGCGCATCCAGGACGGGGTAAGCAGGGCCAGGGTGACGCCGTGGGTCATGTCGTACCTGCTGGAGAGCTCGTGGCCCAGGCCGTGCAGCGGAAAGGCGAACCCGGGCTTGCCCAGCATGAGCTGGAAGCCGGCCAGGGCCATCGAGCTGGCCCACATCAAGTTCGCTGGTCAGTGCGGAAAACGGTGATGATCATTTTCCGCATGCTATTTGCCTACTCTCTTTGCATACTCCGCCGGATACCGGTCGCCGGCGATTTCAACTCGTGCGAGCGCTACGTTCAGGTCGTCCATCTCCGCGGTCGTCAGCACGACAGCCGCCGCGCCCAGATTTTCCTCAAGACGGACCATTTTCGTCGTTCCGGGGATCGGCACTATCCACGGTTTCCGGGCCAGCACCCAGGCGAGGGCGATCTGCGCCGGCGTCGCGCGTTTGACAGTCGCGATCTCCTTGACCAATTGCACCAGCACTTGGTTGGCATGAAGGTTTTCCGGAGTGAAGCGGGGCACGATGCTGCGGAAATCGGTCGAGTCGAAGGTTGAATTGCGATCGAATCTGCCCGTCAGAAAGCCCTTGCCCAGCGGACTGAAGGGGACGAAGCCGATGCCGAGTTCCTCGAGAGTCGGCAGCAGTTCTTCCTCCGGTTGTCGCCACATCATCGAGTACTCGCTCTGGATCGCCGCCAGCGGCAGGACCGCATGGGCGCGGCGGATCGTCTGCACCCCGGCCTCGGAAAGTCCCCAGTGCCTGACCTTGCCCTGCCCGATCAGTTCCTTCACCGTTCCGGCGACTTCCTCGATCGGCACGTCGGGATCGACGCGATGCTGGTAGTAGAGGTCGATACTGTCGACCCCCAGCCGCTTGAGCGAGCCTTCAACCGCGAGTCGGATCTGTTCCGGCCTGCTGTCAAGGCGCTGTTTGCCGTCCTTGATCCGGATGCCGAACTTGGTCGCGATCGCCACCCGGCCTTTGAATGGTGCCAGAGCCTCGCCGACCAGCTGTTCGTTGGTGAACGGGCCGTACAATTCGGCAGTGTCGAAGAAGGTCACACCCCGATCGACCGCTGCCCGAATCAGCGCTGTCATCTCCTGCCGATCGGCCGGCGGGCCGTACCCGAAGCTCATGCCCATGCATCCAAGGCCGATGGCCGAGATCTCCAGGCCGCTGTTTCCCAGTTTTCGTTTCTGCATCATGTCCTCCTTTGGTGTCGTACCGAAAAATCGCAGTCGGGCGACAATATGGTTGTCTGTTAGTGCGGGTGAGGCTCGATGACCGATCGGTTCAGGCCGCAGCGCGAGCTTGCAGATAAACTTCTTCTCCGATGCTCGTCATCAAGCCATTTTCAACTCTTGAGCGCTCCTTCATTGATGCCCGACTATACAGGCGATGAAGGAGGAAGCGGTAGATTGATCCTGCGGGATTATTGCCTGATCGTCCGAACGTGACGATAATTGCTTCCTCTGGTAAATCGAGACGAGAACTTTGCCGGTTGAGGCAGAACGGATTTGCCCGAAAAATGAGGGGATCTGTATTGGGCAGAGGGAAGTGGTTTCGTTGAAAATGGCCGATAGATCCGGCATGCGCACAAGGTGTCGGCCGAGAGGACATAACGCTGGACATCAAGGGCTGGTCGTTTGATCACCGCAATCCAGGGATACCACGCCGATGTTGCAATGCGCCAAGGCCGGTGTGATTCCTCGAGAGAAAATTCTATATGTCGCCTGTGATCATCCGGCGATTGTGGACATCGGCCTCTATTATCCGGCGCAAATCCGGTGCCAGGAAGGCGGCAGACTTCTACTGGTTGACCAGGTGCATAAGTCAAAAAGATTTTTCCTCTGCCTTGAAGAGGATCCGAGACACTTTCAACCTGCAGGTGATTTTTTTAAGGCTCATCGCCCCTGCGCATTGACCATCAACTCGCCGACCTTTTGGGCAGGGCTGTGATCGACGATCTGTCCGTCCTGTCCCTTCGAGAATTGATCGAGATTAAAACCGGTGCGCACTTTTCCGCCTGTCCACTCGAAGACAGTCTATCGCGACACCAGTCAATCTCCGCCGAGGTCTGCCGTTACTTCCGCCAATTGAATATCTGCCGAAATATCTTCGCCATGGCGCCTGCCCATTTTACCAGGGGTCAACAGGGACCCATTCACGAAAACTCCTGGGGGATGTCAGGATAATGTAGAGGGAAGCTGCCTGCGGCAGAGAGCTTGCCGATTGCAACAACAACGCTCCTTCCGCAGGTCGGCTTTAGTGATATGCTGGGCTTTCAACACAATCCCGTTGAGCATTTGGGCGAATGTTTTCCTCAATTCAAACGAAGAGAAAATCGCTACCAGTTAGAGATCGGTTTCCCAAAGAGAATCATTCAATCGGTTGGCTGCGATATGGATAGTTTTTGAGTCGAGTATCGCTGCGCACATGGGTTTTCGTGATCGCTTTTTCAGGGTCCATCCAATCCTCCCATTTAAAGTTCTCGATTACCTGCGTCTGATAACTCTCCTCAAGAGGACGGTCCAATATATCATTGATATGGAGCCATTGTTGATGACGCATGAGGTCAACCTGGTAAGGGGTTGGGTTTCCGCCAGCCTTTTTCACAATGGCCTTCAGGTCTTCCACATCTTTCAAGGTCACCTTTGGCTTCCATGTGATTTTTCCTGGCAGCATGACAGGTTCGCCTGGGATGTTATTTATTCCATGTTTCCATGTTGCGAGAACGGCTACCTGAGTATCATCTCGATAGAGGATGATGGCATGGCTGTATCGTTTATCTTTAAAAAATGCGAGGTTGCCATATTGCAGTCTTGCTCCGGTCAGGAATGCAACAGCGTCAGACCAGCAGGGAGATTCGCCGCTTATTCCCCGAAGCACGCTACGATCGATGATTCCATCCGGGAAGAGAATTTTGAAGGCAACCCATGCGCAATTTGCAGCGGTTGTGATGCCTTCGCAGTCATGGCCGTGAAACCGCACAATGTCTTTGAGCGTTACGGGATATGTGTAAGGATAATAGCGCCCTTGAGTACCTTTGGTGGCTAATATCTCGAAGACGGGGGCATACGGTTTGGCTACCATGGAGGCATACCAGGTTGGATTACGATCTGGTGCTTCCACTCCTGTTTCAATAAAAATATTTTTGCCTTGCTCGAAAGTTGGTTCGGCTGCAAAGGAGCCCGAAACAAGTAGAAAATAAATGCTGCAAAGACACATTGCAGACTGTGCGAACCTGGATGCGAAATTCATTTAATCCTCCTTCCTTGTGTAATAAAATGGAGTGCCCGACATTGAGGTCAGGTGGAACCACGCTCATTGCGGTATTCCTTGAAACGATTGGTTAACTCAAATAATTTCGTTTATCTTTTGATGCGATATTTCGATGGAAATTCATTCATTGGTTTAAATGGTATTAGCATGGACCATGCATTAAACCATTCAGGAAACTAATTACAAATTCGGTCCATGAATTTGGCGTACCTGGGTAAAAAACAGAAGCGCCGGCCCTTGTTACAATAAAGATTGAAATTACGATATCTCCGACGACAAGCCGAATTGCAAAAGCTTTTATGGTTGAAAATGGAAAAACGAAGAAAAGCAACAAAGATGCCGTAAATAAAATTGTGAAAAACTGCTGCTTCCAAAGGAAACCACCACATGAAAATAGGCCAAAATATATACCACCGGCAATAGCTATAAACAAAGGCGGCAAAAACAGTAGTATTGATGCGTTTTTGTCTTTATCAATCATGCGGTTTATTTCAAGGGCATTTTAATTTCGTGCAGTCAGGCATTCATCAAGAGAGTTCATCTCGGCGCTCACCAGCGGGGCGGACGGCAAGCTGAAAGCTTGACGAAACAACCGACTGGCGAAGTGCCTTGTCCCGGTGCAAGCCGACGGGACAAGTAATTCTGCTGATCTGTATACCATCCCGACTTGTACGGAGTGTTGGATGCTTTCCTGTACCGACAAACCCAGGCTCGTTGCCTTGCCGGTCTGAGAAATTTACGTAATGTACCAAAATATTGTCAGATAATCTCGGAAAATTTGCTAGGCGCCTGACATCCATTTTCTGCGTATTGTCCAAAATGAAGGGGTATGCAATTCTGGAAGAACTTCATATGATACGAGTCCCTGGTGCAGGGCTGACACGTTTCGAGATGTGCCTTGCTGCACAAAGTATTTAAGAAACGCTTCGAATCCATTATAAAAAGTGGCTGCGTTTGGATCTTGATTTTTGTTCGAAGTGTCGTCGTGATGCAAAAAGAAGCGAGAGTCTCGCCGACTTTCAACGTAAGCCCTGCTTTGTAGACTCAGTTCAACAGCGGTTGGAGGTGGTAGTTGCGGTGGACCACGACCGGAAAAGTGGACAGATCCATTTTTTTTTGCCGGCTGACAGGCAATTGACTCTAAAATCTCTATGCCGCGAACAGTCGGGAGAGGCCTTCCATACACCCCGCATCTTATAGTGCAGCGCGGACATAATCGTCAGTCAGTGTTTGTCGCCGATGCTGGCTACACCTATTATCCGGGGAATCTCATCGAGCTCAAGCGTGCCTTTGGCTGTACAATGTATGCTTACTGTCCCCTTTTTATATGATCCAGGGCGTGTATGGTTTTTCATTCTCTTTCCTTCATATGTATCTTCCTGCTCAACATCCTCCTCCCCGTCGGGATATCGTTTTTCACGTTCACCCAGATTGCAGTGCTGGTCGATGCCTATCACGGCAAGGTTCAGCCGATGAAGTTCACCCATTACTGTCTCTTTGCGTCATACTTCCCCTATATCATCGCCGGTCCGATCCTGCGGCACCAGGAACTGCTGCCGCAATTCACCGACACCCGAGGATTCCGGATCAACGGTGACAATTTTGCCATTGGAATTTCCATCGTCATCTTCGGCCTGGGCAAGAAACTCCTGCTTGCCGACAACCTCGGAACGGCGATGAACCCGGTTGTGGCCGTAGCCGACCCGCAATTGCTCCAGGCCTGGCTGGGGGCGCTGGCCTACACCCTGCAGCTGTACTTCGATTTTTCCGGCTACTCGGATATGGCCATCGGGGCCTCGCGACTGCTCGGTTTCAAAATCCCCATCAATTTCAATTCGCCCTACAAGGCCGTCAGCGTCAGTGATTTCTGGCAGCGATGGCATATGTCCCTGTCACAATTTCTCAAGAATTACCTTTATATCTCGCTTGGCGGCAACCGTCGGGGGCAGCTGGTCCGTTACCGCAATCTCATGCTCACCATGCTCCTGGGCGGCCTGTGGCATGGGGCCAACTGGACGTTCGTGATCTGGGGCGGGCTTCATGGTCTGTATCTCTGCATTCAGCATGGCTGGAAACATCTGCGGCGCAACCGGGCGTCCCAGCCCTCGGCGGTGGCGGCGGCAGTAAGCCGGGTTCTGACCTTTGTCGCCGTTATGGTCGCCTGGGTCTTTTTCCGCGCCCCGGATCTGGCCTCGGCCTTGACGGTGCTGGCCGGCCTGGCAGGCCTGCACGGCATGTCCCCGGTCACCGAGCTTGCCTGGCCGGCCTATGGTCTTCTGATCGCCGCCGCGGTCATCGCCTGGTGGATGCCGAATACCAACGAGCTTTTTCTCGCCGCCGACAATGGCGAGGCCAGGGCGCCGGCTGCATTTTCACTGGTTCGGGCCGACTGGTCCCCCAATCTTCGCTGGGGGGTCGCGATCGGCCTCCTGCTGACGCTTTGCCTCTTGAGCATCGACAAGGCCGACGACTTCATTTATGCCCAATTCTGACGAGAAGATGAACCCGCCCGTATCCGCCGGACTGAAGCGCTATTTCCGGGCGATGGGGCTGACGGCGCTGGCCGTGCTGAGCGCCGTTGTAACGCTCAACTACGTGGTCGATCCGTACCTCATCCATCAATGGGACACCCAGCCGATTCATCGACTGAGCCCGACGTAGCAGAAGATCGTGCCCTGGGGCAAAACCTATGCGGCGTTCCGTTATCGTCCCGAGGTGGTGTACCTCGGCAGTTCCCGGACGGAAATCGGCTTGCCGCCCGATTCCCCGATCTTTGCCGGCAAACGGGTTTTCAACCTGGCGCTGGCCGGGGCGTCGTTCGGTGACGCCATCAACATGCTGCGCCATACCAGCGTGTTTTACCGGCCGGAAATCGTCGTCTGGGGGCTCGATTACGGCTGGCAGTTCAGAGAAAAAAACGGCAATAGCGATTTCATCCCGGCGCTGGTGGCGACGGTGCCGTCGTATCCCCTGCGGCGGACGCTGCTGAACCTCAGACGCTCGATTTCCCTGGCAATGGCTGGAGATGCGGTGCAGATCCTCTCCGGTGACTCGGAACGGAAATGCCCGTCACTGCTCGCCACCTACGGGCAGAAGCCCTCGCAATGTATGGAGTATATCATGCACGATGCAGGGGGAACGGCCAAGGCGTTTGAGAAAGTGCTCAAGAAAACGTCGCCGCTTGGACGCCCGCCCGACGTTCCAGCTGCTATCCAGCTCCTGGATCAGGTCACGGACGATTACTGCCGGAGGGGTACCGTGTTCCGCTTCTTTGTTCAACCCGTCCATGCCCTGGCCGAACTGTCGTATTGGGCAAAACGCCGGCAGGAAGTCGACGACTGGAAAAGATCGCTGACGACGGTGATCGATGCCCGCAGGCGAGAGGGATGCGATATTCGCCCGGTCGATTTTTCCGGTTTCAATCGGATAACCACCGAAGAGATCCCGCAGGCCACCGGTCAGGAGAACATGCAGTACTACTGGGAGCAGTCGCATTATCGCAGTGAAGTCGGGCAGATGATACTTGAGCGATTGTTTCGCGAGGGTCGGCAGGATGAGAGGGATGACTTCGGCGTCGATTTATCCGGCGAAACGATCGAGCAGCACCTTCGGGAGTTTGGCACAAGGCGCCGGGACTATATCTCCAGTCATCCCCGTGAAACCGGGAATATGACCGGAAATCCCTAGGAGGCTCCCCGCAGGTCCGCAAAGAGGGCTATCTCTATCGGCGTCAAGATTTTGTCGTAATCCTTCTACCAGAACCTCAGGTCCCATTGTCCATCGCCGATTTGACGTCATCTTGTCGCGAGCGACCTCCCATGGTAGAATGGTAAGGATCAGTAAATAAAGCAAAATATTTTCTGATTCCAGATTTTGTGGACGATCGGCATCTTACGGATTCATAACTCTGCTTTCGGATTTCAACAGTGACCAAAATTATAATGTTTACCGGTAAGGGCGGAGTCGGCAAGACAACCATGTCGGTGGCGACAGCTCTCCACCACGCCGGCGTCGGGAAAACCCTGCTCATTTCAACCGACCCTTCCGGCTCGTTGAGTGAAATCTTCTCCCGCCCCCTCAACAGCAAGGTCCATACCGTGGCTCCCAATCTCGATGCGGTGGAGTTGAGCCGAAAGCTGGTCCTGGATCTGTGGCGGGAGAAATTTGCTGATGATATCTACACGGTTTTATCCTCTTTTCTGCCGGTGGGACGGGAGATTATCGACTACCTCGAAGGGGCTCCGGGAATCGAGGATGAGTTCATGCTCGACTATCTCCTGACGATGGCCGAGTCCGGGGATTATCCGACGATAGTCTGGGATACTGCTCCCACCGTCACCACGTTGAACCTGCTGTTTATCCAGCAGATGTTTTACTCTCACCTGACCCAGGCCCATAAGCTCTACTTCAAGGTGAAAAAGGTATTCAACAACGTCGATCCGCTGGCGCTGATCAACAGGTGGCGTTCGTTGACGGAACGGATAATCGAGCTTCTGCGAACCGATACCTGTGCGTGGGTGGTTGCCAACCCGGAACACCTGGCAATTCAGCAGGCCTCTAATATAGCAGACTCCTTTGATGATTTCGGGATTGAAGTGCAGGGTTTTATCCTCAACAAGGTATTACCGGCAGAGTTTTGTCAGGACCACCCATTCTGGCAGGCGAAATATAGTGCTCAGCAGAAATGCCGTGAAAAAATGCTGCATAAAGCCGACACTCGCCCGTTAAAGGAAATACCGGAATTGATCGGCAGTATACAGATTGAAGGGTTTCTGCAGGAAGTCGCTGGTCTTCTCCACCAGAACCGATAGGAACAAGGTTGACTGACCGCCATTCGGTGGTCTCTTGAATATGCTATTCCGAATCTGCATTCCTTCTATCTGACTTGATATATCCTCACTCAATAAAAAAGGGGTTCCTGAAGAATCAGGAACCCCCGGGCAATTCATTTGGTGGGCGATGCAGGATTTGAACCTGTGACTTCCACCGTGTGAAGGTGGCACTCTCCCACTGAGTTAATCGCCCACGGGAAGTGCATGAAATATATCGGAGGATCGCACCTGAAGGCAAGTTATTATTTTGATGGAGCCCTCCCGATACGTCGTTTCAGCCATCATCATTAAAAAAAGCTGTCTCAATCCAACACATCCGGGACCCTCGAAAAAAGCGTAAGGCGTAATTGGGGTCAGAGTATATTTAAATAATTGGGGTCAGAGTATATTTAAATGTTGCATTACCTCACACGACAAATTAGATTGCGCCTATCAAACGAAAGTATCCTATACGATGTACAGAAGCCATGGCCAGACTACCAAGAATCGCTCCAGCAGACGTTCCGATCCATATCATCCAGCGTGGCAATAATCGTCAGGTCTGCTTTGCCGCCGGAGAGGACTATGGCGCATATATCGTCTGGCTCACTGAATACGCCAAGAAATATATGGTCGAGGTCCATGCATGGGTTATGATGTCCAATCATGTGCATCTGTTATGCACCCCCCGGCGAGAAGGTTCGGTAAGCCTGATGATGCAGTCGCTGGGTCGTCGTTATGTTCGCTACTTCAACCATCAGTACCAGCGAAGCGGGACACTGTGGGAAGGCCGCTACAAATCCTGCCTGATTCAGGAGGATCTCTACTTGCTGGAAGTCTACAGATATATGGAGCTCAATCCGGTCAGGGCCGAAATGGTTGCGGACCCCGGCGACTATCGTTGGTCAAGTTACCAAGTCAATGCCCTGGGGCACAGATCCGAATTATGCACTCCACATTCGGCTTTCCTTGCTTTGGGTGTAAACGCCGTAGAGAGAAGGAAGAATTATCGCACCCTTTTTGAGCGGCACGTTGAAGGCGAGTTGCTGACACAAATACGGGGGAATACGAATAAAGGGCTGGCACTTGGCAACGATCGATTCAAAGAAGAAATCGAGGCGTTAACCGGCAGAAGGGTAAAAGCGAAGAAACGGGGCCGCCCTGTGGGGTGGCGGAAGGAGAAGGATTAATTTTACTCTGACCCCTTTTAGCCTGGGTACCAGTTACCGGACGGCTTGGGCGATTCTCCAACGATACCGGGTATCGATGGTGCGTAGTGAGCGGGGGCAGTTGTCGGGTATTGTCGAAGTTGACGAGGCACTCCTTGGTGGCGTCGTGCAGGGCGGCAAGCGCGGCCGCGGAGCCACTAAGTCTATTGTTGTGATAGCTGTCGAGATCAAGAAACCTAAAGGTTTTGGGCGAATTAGAATGCGTCATATTCCAGAAGCCTCTTTTGCTTATCTCCAGCCTTTCATCAGTGACGTTGTAGCCGAGAAGGCAACTGTTCGCACAGACGGCTGGAAAGGATACAATGGATTGTTCAAGCACGAGTACGTACATGAAAGGACTGTGCTTTCCTCATCGGATGACCCTGCGCATGTTTCGATGCCAGGTGTGCATCGTGTAGCAAGCCTCCTCAAACGCTGGATTTTGGGAACTCATCAGGGATCTTTTGTACCCGGTCATCTCCAGGCCTACTTGGAAGAATTTACATTTCGCTTCAACCGCCGTACATCCCGCAGCCGGGGGCTTGTATTTCGTCGGCTTATGGAGCAAACCGTGGTCACCCCGCCGGTGACTGAAGCTGACGTGACTTTCGGCTATAATTGGAGCCGAAGTCAAGGGGAGAGGAGCTAACCGACTACCCCCTTTAATCTATTTTCCGCCACCCCACAGGGCGGCCCCGTTTCTTCGCCTTTACCCTCCTGCCGGTTAACGTCTCGATTTCTTCTTTGAAGCGATCGTTGCCAAGCGCCAGCCCCTTATTCGTATTCGCCCGTATTTCCGTCAGCACCTCGCCTTCAACGTTCCGCTTAAACAGGGCACGATAATTCTTTCTTCTCTCTACAGTGTCCACCCCCCCAAAGCAAGGTAAACCGAATGTGGGGTGCAGAGGCCGGATCTGCACCCCAAAGCATTGACTTGATAACTTGACCAACGATAATCGCCGGGGGCTGCAACCATCTCTGCCCTGACCGGATTGAGCTCCATATATCTGTAGACTTCCAGCAAGTAGAGATCCTCCTGAATCAGGCAGGATTTGTAGCGGCCTTCCCACAGTGTCCCGCTTCGCTGGTATTCATGATTGAAGTAGCGCACATATCGACGCCCCAGCGACTGCATCATTAGGCTCAGTGCACCTCTCCGCCGAGGAGTGCATAACAGATGAACATGGTTGGACATCATCACCCAGGCGTGGACACATCCACCATATATTTTTTTGCGTATTCAGTGAGCCAGCCGATATATGCCCCATAGTCTTCTTCCGCAGCGAATCAAACCTGGCGATTATTGCCGCGCTGAATGATATGAACCGGAACATCGACCGGTGAGATTCTTGGTAAACGGACCATGGGTATTGCTTTGTCAAAGGGGTGCTGTTGTTTGATAGGATCAACCTAACCTGTCGTGGCTGTGGCGCAACGTTTAAATTTACTCTGACCCCAATTATAAATTTACTCTGTTTGAATGCATAAGCCCCAAGAACGGAAGAAACCTCCATGTGGGTATATAATGTTTAACAACTGTTGGGTCGAGAACCAGCTCGCCCAAAATACACCACAGGGAGGTTTCTATGAGCGCATGTTACTTTATCGGGTTGGATATCCACAAGAAGATGATTGCCTACTGCATCAAAACTATTGACGGTCGCCTGGTCGATCAAGGGATGGTTTCCGCAGACAGGGTATCGTTGAGTGCATGGGCGCAGCGCCTACCCGGTCCATGGATCGGAGCGATGGAGGCCACCATCTTCACTGGCTGGGTGTATGATTTTCTCGCGCCCCATGCTCTGGCGCTGAAGGTGGCCCACCCCGAGATGCTCAAAGCCATCACTGCGGCCAAGAAGAAAAATGACCAGGCCGATGCGGAGAAGATCGCCGATCTTCTGCGGGTCGACTTGTTGCCGGAATGTGCCATGCTCCCGCAAGAAATCAGGGAGTTGCGGCGGATTCTACGGTATCGCAATCACCTGGTGCGGACCGCAGTCAACATGCACAACAAAATGTCCGGCCTGTTGATGGAAGTTGGGGCCGGCTACAGCAAGAACCGCCTGCGTGGCAAGAAATATTTCCATGAACTGCTGCACCGGCTTGACGAGATACCGCCTTCGGTCAAGGAACTCCTGATTTTGAGTCGTGCCGGGATTGAGATGTTCCAGACGTTCCAGAAACGGCTGATCCAAGCCTTGCGGACTAATCCACTAATCCAGGAAAGGGTTACCCGCTTGATAACCATTGCCGGGGTCGGCGAGGTTACGGCGCTGACCTGGGTTTTGGAAATCGGGCCTGTTTCTCGATTTGGCTCAATTCGCCAGGCCATCAGTTACTGCGGGCTGTGCAGTGCGCAACGGGAATCCGCCGGCAAGCAACAGCGGGGTCCGATCTCCAAAAAGCGCAACAAACATCTCCAGAGCATTCTGGTCGAGGCGGCAAAATTAGCCCCGCGCTGGAACCCACAACTGGCTGACATCCATCAGCGGGAATTGAACAGAGGCAACCGGAACCGAGCCACACTTGCGGTGGCCAGACGACTGGTCGCCTACATGATGGCGGTTGACAAAGGCGAAACCAACTTCGTCTTCCGCGAGGAACAAAAAGCGGCTTAGGAAAAATGTAGCATACGCTCTACCAAAAACCACGATCTTCCCGCCGGTCCTCGCCGAATTGGGGTCTCTGCATGCAAAGGATGCAATGCAGCTTATACTCTGTTTCGAGGCCGGTGGGTTGACCCACACTCAATCTTCTGCCGAGGTCGATGAGGATACAGGGTAATATGAACCGTATCCGGTCTCGAATGCAGCAAATGGATGTCTGGTCGCGTGTTTACGCTGACTCATTGGACAAGAAGAAAAAGATCGAGTTGCGGCAGGGTGTTTGAAAATGCGCAAGGCATTGAGTTGAGCTCGCAACCCGCTCCAGTGGGAGGGCCATTCCTCCGACGAGCTACACTTTGGCCCATTCTCGGAACGGCCCTCCCACTTCCGCTCCCACCGAGGTGTAGCCAAGATCGGGGCAGCGGCAAGACGGGAGCAGACTCATTCCTGGGCGAGACGGGAAACCTCCGTTTTCCCATTGACAATACTTATCATGGATGACCCCAATTATACCATTATATGTCGGGATGGCTGAGCGGGGACCTGTCAGGAGAATGTCATCCTCCCAGGGTATGATAGGCGGGCTGTTCGCGGAATGTGCTGCCGGTCCCGGCTGCGCCGCCCGGGCCGCCAGCCGTCAACGGCGGCAGGAAAAGGTAGCCGAAGATCGGTACCTGTCCGGATAATGACGGATATACGAGACGTTACGGATACTCTTTAAGAAGGACTGGAAGGGAGGAAGCGGTGACAAGAACAGGTCTTTTCCGTTATCTCGGCGTCCTGGTGGCGCTGGTGGGTGGTATCCTGGCCGGAACCGCCGCAAACTCGAGCGAGATCAGCGCCTTTGGCCCGAAAAAATATGTCCGGACCACCGGGGCGCCCAATGTCTACCAGGACACCTTTGCCGCCGAACCGGGCGAGGCGTGGATCATCATCCGCAATGGCCTTGAAGGGCAGAAATCAAATGCCGACGATCGCGTCACCTCCGCCGTGGTCAGCCTCAACGGCGCCGTCCTCTTTACCCATGATGATTTCAAGCACCAGACCTCTATCCTCGAAGCGCCCGTTGCCTTGAGTGCCGAAAATGAAATTCGGGTGGAACTCGAAAGCAAACCCGGCTCGTATATTTCGATTGAAATCCTCCAGACCATCGCCGATCCGCTGCACGATCTGCTGGTTGCCGATATCGCCGCTGATATCTCCAACTGCCCGGAATATATCGATCTATCTGTTGAGATCACCAACCAGGGGGAGGCCGAAATCCCGGCCGGGGTCCATGTGGCGTTGTACAACGGCGATCCGGAAGCCGGGGGACAACTCATAGGGACGGGAGACAGCCGGGAGATCCTGCCGCCGACGGGGACTGAGACGGTCACCTATCGCTGGAGCAATCCCCCGACCGGAGAGGTGTCAATTTTTGCCAGGGTCGACGATGACGGCTCCGGTGTCGGTCAGTATGCAGAAGTGGATGAACTCAACAACCTGGTCTCGGCCGAGCTCACCCTCTGTCAGGAGACGCCGGCCGGACAAGGCTCGATTGCCGGCAAGGTCATCGATGCCGTCAGTGGTGCCGGTCTCAGCGATGTTCAAGTTGTTCTTCGTCCGGATCAGGACGGAACCCCCGGTACCGCCGTGGCCACTGCCCGAGCGGATGCGGACGGGACCTTTCTCTTTACCGGGCTGGCCGCTGGAACGTATCACATCGCGGCCGCGCACCAGGGCTATATCGACAACAGCAAAACGGTGGTCCTCGGGGAGCATGTCGAGCTGGCGGATCAGGACCTGGTGCTGTCACCGGTCCTTGCCGACAACGAGATCCGCATCGTCCTCACCTGGAACCAGAGTCCGGCCGATCTCGAGGCCCATCTCACCCAGCCGAATGACGTCGGCTGCAGGTACCACTGTTATTATTTCAACAAAACGATTCCGACCGCCAATCTCGATCTCGATGACCGCAACGGTTTCGGTCCCGAGACCATAACCATCACCGACAAGGTTTCGGGGACCTACCGCTACTACGTCCACGACTTCACCAACCGCACCACCAACAGCCGCTGGCTGTCGCTTTCCGGCGCCCAGGTCAAGGTGTATGCCGGCAACCATGAACCGCTCGTCTTCACCGTCCCGCCCGGCTACGGCAATGTATGGCACGTCTTCGATCTCAATGGCGAAACGGGAGAAATAGTCCCGGTTCATTCGATGTCGAATCAGTCCGAGCCGGGCAAGATCGATTATCCGGTCATCGTCTCCACCCCCGGCGACCGTGCTTACTGGGACACCCCCTATGCCTATCAGGTGAAGGCCACCGATCCGGATAACGACCCGCTGGTCTATGCCCTCGACAAGGCGCCGGCCGGGATGACCATCGACTCCGCAACCGGACTGGTCCAATGGCGGCCGTCGGGGGCCCAGAGCGGGAGGTATTATGTCACCGTCAAGGTCACCGATGACCGTTGCGGGGAAGTAACGCAGAGTTTCAGCATCTACGTCTATTCTCAGCCAACCGCCCAGTTCTCCGTCGATCCCTGCTCCGGGACGAATCCGGACGGAGACATAACCCTGAGTTGGAGCACAACCCTGGCCGCGACCGTCCTGATCGAGCCGGGCATCGGCGTGGTCGAGAAAAATGGCTCATTGACCATCCCGTCACCGGCGGATCCAACGATCTATACCCTCACCGCCTTCAACGACGCCGCCTTGACCAAACGAACGGTCCCCGGCGGGCCATCGGCATCGTTCTATTTTTCGCCAAACCGGATTTATAAGGGACAGAGCACGACGTTGCGCTGGACCCCGTACTGCGCGAATGAAGCGGTCATCGACCACGAGGTAGGGCCGGTGACGGCAGCCGGTTCACTGGTAGTGACCCCGATAGAAACAACGACATACGGCATGAAGGTGAGCAACGCCGCCGGGAGCAGGAATTATTCGGCAACGGTGTATGTCGTCGAGCCGCCTCCGCCGCCACCGCCCTCCCCGCCGAGCATCAATTTTTCGGTTTCTCCCACCTGCAACATGACTCCCGGGGAGCCCCTCACCCTGACGTGGTCGACCAGCGGCGCGACCAGCGCCTCCATCAGTCCCGATATCGGCGAGGTTCCCCTGGCCGGTACCAGGCAGGTATCTCCTTCGATAGCCGGCAGCTATACGCTGGAGGCGACAGGGGACGGCGGGGTCAGAACCCGAACGGTGACTTTTCCCGATTATCCCAGCGTTTCGTTCTCGGCCTCGACCTATTCGATCGATCTTGGGGGCAGCGTCACTCTGCACTGGAGTGCGGGCTGCGCCGACACGGTGGTCATCAACCAGGGGATCGGCGCGGCGGCGGGCCAGGGCACGCTGACCGTGACCCCGGCAAGCCTGCCGATCACCTATACCGTCACCGCTACCAACGAGCGGGGCCCGGTGAGCCGCAGCGTCACGATCTCCCCGATCGGCCCGGCCGGAACCATGAGTGCCGACCCGGCCATCTTGAAGGTCGGCGACAGCACTACGCTCACCTGGACCAGCACCCGGGCCACCTCCTGCTCCCTCTCCCCGGATGTGGGCGAGGTCGACTGCAACGGGACGCTGACGGTCACCCCTGTCAAACCGACGACCTATAGCCTCATGATGGTGGGGGCGGGCGGGACTGCCTATCGTAAAGTCGCGGTGACGTTCGTCGCCCCGGTGGCCGATCTCAAGGCCTCGGCCACGACGATAAACGCCGGGGAAAGCGTCCGGCTGACCTGGGTCTATGCCAACGCCACCAGTTGCGTCATCGATCAGGGCATCGGGGCGGTGGAGCTGGGCGGCGAGACCACGGTGACCCCGGCGGTTACCACCACCTACACCATGACCTCGACCGGGCCCGGCGGGGTCGCCAGGGACAGCGTCACCATCACCGTCATTCCCGCGAACCCGCCGCCGGCGGTGACGCTGACGACCGGGGAAAACATCATCATCCGCGGCAATTCGACAACACTCAGCTGGGACAGCAGCTCTGCCGAGTCCCTGACCATCGCCCCCGGGATCGGACCGGTGGCCACTTCCGGCTCGACCGTTGTCGCCCCGGAGGTCACCACGACCTACACCGCGACGGCCACCGGTCCCGGCGGGACGGCCACCGCCAGCCGGATCATCACCGTGCTGCAACCGGCGCCGACCCTGACCCTCCAGGCCGAACCCGCCGCCATCGCCAATGGTGATTCGGCCCAACTCGCCTGGTCGAGCAGCAACGCCGACCAGGTGGTCTTCAACCAGGGCATCGGGGCGGTGGGGCTCCAGGGATCGCTGGCCGTCAGCCCCGCTCAGACCACAACCTATATCGCGACGGCGAAGGGACCTGGCGGCACGGTATCGAAAAATGTCACGGTCACAGTCGATTCTCCCACGCCGACGGCAACCTTGTCGGCCGCACCAGCGGCGGTGCTGGCGGGGCAGGCGACCCAATTGAGCTGGACCACCGCCAATGCCGACACCGTCTCCATCAGTCCGGACATCGGTACGGTGGCAACCAGCGGCAACATGGCTGTCAACCCTGTTGCAGATACCACCTATACCCTGACCGCGACAGGACCGGGTGGGACCGTGAAGGAGAGTGTCGCGGTTACGGTTTACCCCGAACTGGTCCTGCAGATCGCCGCCCCGGCTACCGGCACTGTTACCGCCACCCCGACGATCCAGGTGAGCGGGCGGGTCACCGAGGGCGCCACCGTCACCGTCAATGGCGCGCCGGCAACGGTTACCGGCAATTCCTTCTCCTCGGAGGTTGTGCTGGGGGCAGAGGGGGAACACAGCCTTGCCGTCGAGGCCGAAGATACGTACGGCCAGCGGAAATCCGCCACGGCGTCCATTCTCTATATTGCCATCCCGACAGTATCCATCGATGCCGACAAACGCCGTATCGCCGCCGGTGACACCGTCACCCTCACCTGGACCAGCGAAAACTGCAGCGACGCCGCCATCGAACCGGGTCTCGATGCGGTTGCCTGCAATGGAGCAACTCAAGTATCCCCCGCCGACACCACGGAATACATCATCAGCGCCAGGGGCAGCGGGGAAAAAACCGCCAGGGCAAGTGTCGTCATCGTCGTCGACGATCTCTACGGTGACCCCACCCCGGAAGAACAGGCCCACCTTGAGGCAATCAATCGGGCACGGGCCAACCCTTCATCGGAAGCGGCACGGCTGAGCATCGATCTGAACGAGGGGCCGCCTGAAGAAATGATCGGCGATGCGCCGTTGCCGCCGCTGACATTCAACGACAGGTTGACCCGGGCGGCACGCAGCCACAGCCAGGATATGGTGGACAACCACTATTTTGCCCACGAAGGCAGTGACGGCAGCACCCCGGCCGATCGCTGCCTGGCCGCCGGATTTGTGGGGGACACCGGCGAAAATATCGCCGCCGCCATGTCGAGCAGTCCCCTGGACCCCTTCCGGACCTCGCTCAAACTGCACGATGATCTTTTTCTCGACGTTGACTATCCGGGACGCGGTCACCGCATCAACATCCTCGGCGCCGAGTGGACGGAGATCGGTATCGGCTATCTGCACCGGAGCATTCAGGCAGATGCACCCTATGGCGGGGTGATCACCTGTAATTTCGGCAAGAAAAATGATGGCGGACATTTCCTCCTGGGGGTGGTCTATGCCGATGCCGATGCCGATCGGAACTATGATGCCGGCGAGGGTATAGCCCATGCCCTGGTCCGTGATCTCACCAGTGACGCCAAGGCCTATTCGGCGTCGGCCGGCGGCTACTCACTGCCCCTGGCCGATGGCGACCATACCATCCAGGTCAGCCTGCCCGACGGCCGAACCCTGAACCGGCAGATACTGATGGCGGGAGCCAATATCAAGCAGGACTTCGAGGTGGGGATGTTTGTCGATCATCCCCCCACGGTGGAGTTCGCAAGCCGGGATCAGGCGATCCAGCCGGGACAGACCACCAGGCTGGTATGGACCGCCACCGACGCCCAATACGCCGCAATCGACAACGGTATCGGCTATCTGCCGGCCAACGGCTCGGTTGCCGTGGCCCCGGTGGAAACGACCACCTATACCATCACGGTAACGGGGAGAGGGGGCACCGCGACGGCCGGCGTCACGGTGCATGTCAGTGATTTCGCCGTGCCGCCGACGATGGAATTTACCGCCTCGCCGGTGACCATCCCCCAAGGCGGATCGACAACGCTGTCCTGGACGACGCTCGATGCCCAGCGTGTCCATATCGATAACGGGATAGGGGAAGTGGCCCTGAACGGTTCGGTGCTGGTCGCCCCGGAATATTCGACCACCTATACCCTGACCGCCGTCAGTCCGGGAGGGGTGGCCAATGCCCGGGTCAGGGTCCTGGTCACCGGCGAACCTGAGCCCCAGCCGGCCGGTTCGTTCGGGGCTCTGTACAACAACCAGATCCCCGCCGACGCCACGGTGGCGGGCTATGATCCGGAACGGTTCGGCCTGGCCACCGGCGAGGTGAGGCGTCTCGCCGGTGCTCCCCTTGGCGGCGTGGCGGTGACCATCCTCGACCATCCTGAATACGGCACCGCCGTCACCGACGACACCGGTAAATTCGTGCTGCCCGTTCATGGGGGAACCACTCTGACCCTGGTCTATAGCGGTGACGGGTTCCTCCCGGTCCAGCGCCAGGTCTACGTACCGGTCAACGATATCGCCATTGCCGAGACCGTCCACCTACTGCAGCAGGATTCCCGGGTGACCGAGGTCCGACTCGATGGCGATGCCGCCACGATCATCACCCATCGCAGTTCTCCGGTAACCGATGGCTCGGGGCCGCGCGCCCTCACCATGGTGTTCCAGGGGGACAACCGCGCCTTTGCCGTCGATGAGGACGGCAGGCAGGTGCGCGAGCTCAGGAGTTTCAACGTCCGCGCCACCGAGTATGCCACCGCGGCCTCGATGCCGGCCGAGCTGCCGAAGACCTCGGCTTACACCTACTGCGCCGAATTGCAGATCGACGGGGTCGACCGGGTCCGATTTGACAAGCCGGTGGTCACCTGGGTCGACAACTTTCTCGGTTTCAAGGTCGGGGCGGCGGTACCGGTCGGCGCTTATGATCGCGACAAGGGCCTCTGGGTCGCCTCCCGCAACGGCGTGGTCGTGACCCTTCTCGATACCGACGGCGATGGGGCGGTCGACGGGATCGACCGCGACGGCGATGGTGCACCCGATGATCTCAACGGCAACGGCAACCTCCACGATGAGGCCCTCGGCCTTGCCGACCCCCAATTCTATCAGCCCGGGGCGACATTCTGGCGAATCGAGGTGGACCATTTTTCGCCATGGGATTTCAACTGGTGCTCGTTCATCAGCCTGATGAATATGCTCGGGTTCAATATCGCCAGTCTGCAGGAGCAACTCTGCCCTGATTGTCCGCAGTCGGCTACGGGCTCATCGGTCGGCGATGC
The DNA here is from genome assembly GCF_053613775.1 of Desulfoprunum sp. Classification (NCBI taxonomy): domain Bacteria; kingdom Pseudomonadati; phylum Thermodesulfobacteriota; class Desulfobulbia; order Desulfobulbales; family Desulfobulbaceae; genus Desulfoprunum; species Desulfoprunum sp. The sequence continues at coordinate 46,826 of NZ_JBSHXH010000005.1, read as the reverse complement.
AAGTCAGATATTTTACGAGAATATCGCCATTCCCGGCACCGGTCTGAGCCTCGCCTATGCCAGTGACCGGGCCGAAGGCTACCACAATGTGATCTCGGTGCCGGTGAGTGGCGAAGAGGTGCCGGACAGCGTCAAACGGATCGAAGTGGAACTGGATATTGCCGGACGTAAATTTACCAGGACCCTGGAGCCGTCCCCCAAACAGGTGGCTGAATTTGTCTGGGATGGCCGGGACCTGCTGAACAACAGGGTCCTGCACAGGGTCACCGCCCAGGTCAGCATCGGCTATGTCTACGATTCGTACTATATGGACTCCGGTTATATGGAGATGGCCTTCGGTTGGTTCGGCACCACCCCGACGACGGTGCCGACCCGAGACGAGGTCATCAACTGGCGGCGCAGCCAACTTGCGATCAATCCGGCGGAAAAGGGACATGGCCTGGCCCAGGGCTGGTCGATCTCGGCCCATCACAAACTCAGTCCGACCGACCCGACCACGCTGCACAAGGGCGACGGTTCGGTGATCAGAAACGACACCCCGGTGATCGCCACCGTCGCCGGCACCGGGGAAGAGGGGTGGGCGACCGACGGCGCGGCGGCACGGGAAACGCCGATCAGCACCCCGGTCAGCACCGCCGTCGATCCGGCGGGCAACATCTATGTGGCCAACCAGGTCCATCCCGCCATCCTCAAGATCGACAGAACGGGGATCATCGAGATCGTCGCCGGCGGCCCCGACGGCACTCTCGACGAGGATGGCATCGCCGCCAAAGATGCCCGCATGCACATCCCCAACGACATCGCCTTCGATAGCCGCGGCAATCTGTATGTCGCCGATATGGGGATCAACCGGATCCGCAGAATCGATACCAACGGCATCATCACCACCATCGCCGGCAACGGCCGCCAGGAATCGAGCGGTGACGGCGGGCCGGCCCTTGCCGCCGGCATCATGCCGTCGAGCATCGCCGTCGACGATTCGGGCAGCATCTACTTTGCCGAGGCCTCGTCCTGTGTCGGCGGCGAGGTCGACCCGGTCACCGGCGTGTGCACCGGCGGCGATATCGTCGAGAGCAGTTACCGGGTGCGCCGGATCGCCACCGACGGCACAGTCAGGACGGTTGCCGGCACCGGCGAACAGTATGAGCCGCAGGAGCACGGTTCCAATGGCGACGGCGGACCGGCCGGCCAGGCGTATCTGAGCGGGCCGACCTCGGTCAGCGTCGACCATGACGGCAACCTCTATATCGCCGACGGCACCAGGATCCGAAAGGTCAACCCCAGCGGTACCATCACCACCGTGGCGGGGAACGGCATCTCCGGCTATTCCGGCGACGGCGGTCCGGCAACCCTGGCCCGGATCACCCAGGCCGCCGGCATCACCTTCGACCACCAGGGCAATTTCTATTTTTCCCAGTACTACGGCAACGGCGATGTCATCCGCAAGGTGAGCAGCGACGGCTACATCTCGACCGTCGCCGGCAAGGGTGAGCCGGGCCTGGCGGGCGACGACGGCGCCGCCACCCGGGCCCTGCTGATGCAGCCGCATCGGCTCAGCCTCGATGCCCGCGGGTTTATCGTCATCCCCGATCGGGGCAACCGCCTTGTCCGCAAGGTCGCCGTCAAGAGCTACAGCCAGGAGGATATCCATTTTACCGAAAACAATGGCCAGGGGCACCTGATCACGGCAGAAGGCCGGCATCGTCTCACCTATGACCTGGAGACCGGGGTGTCGCTGCTCGAATTCGGTTATGACGGCGATGGCCTGCTCGACACCATCACCGATCAGTTCGGGAATGTGGTGACCATCGAACGAACGTTTGGGGTTCCGACGGCGATTGTCTCTGCCGATGGCCTGCGGACCAGACTTGCCATCGACGACCATAACCAGCTCAAGGAGTTGACCTATCCCGACGGCAACAGCTATACTTTTGAATACCTCAACAACGATGGCCTGCTGACGGCGAAAAATGAACCCAATGGCAACCGCTTCGCGCACTTGTTCGATGATGCCGGCAGGGTCTACAGGACGACGAACCAGGAGGGCGGTATCTGGCAATTTGCCAGGGAGGCGATTGCGGAAGGCCTGGTCACCAGCACCACCTCCACCCCCAACACCAGTTCCATGGTCAAGAGACTGACCAGATCGACCGGGGCGGTCGACAGCACGAGCACCGCTGTCTCCGGCGAAGTCGTCACCACCGCCATTTCGGCTGACGGCCTCGACTCGTCCAGCACCTCGAGTTGCGGTTCGAAGGTCGAAAGCTCAAGCGATCTGGACTACTGGTTCGACCATACCTCTGTCCACTCCTCCAAGACCACCACACCGGCCGGGCTGAGCCGGGTGATCTCCACAGATAAGACCTATGCAGACGACAATGCCGACGGGCAGCTCGAATCGGTGACCGCAACGACGACGGTCAACGGCAACACGACCACGGGCAGACATGATGTGGCCAATGCCGCCGAGACGATCACGTCGCCGGAAGGCCGAACCATAACCACCCGTTATGATCCCAATACGCTGCAGCCCGTCAGCGTCTCCGTGCCCGGCCTGCTGGCCGCCACCTACGAGTACCGTACCGACGGCAGGCTGGTCGCGGTCACCAGCGGCGCCCGCAAAACGACGTATAGCTATGATTCCAGCGGCAACATTGCCACCATCACCGATCCTCTCAAGCGAGTGACCAGATTCACCGAATACGACGGTGTCGGCCGGGTGAAAAAGGTGGTGCGGCCCGACACCTCCGTCCTGCAGTTTGACTATGACAAAAACGGCAATATGACCCTGTACCGGACCCCGTATCCGGCCGATAACGGTTTAGGTTATAACCGCGTCAACAACCGCTCATCCTTCATAACCCCCTTGGGCAGCACCACCAGCTATGCCTACAACGAAGAACGGCAGCTCGCCAAAGTGACCCTGCCCTCGGCCAGGACGATCATCAACACCTATGCCTCGGGTCGGTTGATGGAGACGGCAACCCCCGAGTGGGTCAACGCCTATACGTATGCCTGCGGTGATAATGTCGACACGATCACCAGAGGCTCGGAGGTCATCGATTTCAGCTATGACGGCAGTCTGGTGACCGGCATCGCCCAGACCGGGACCCTTGCCGGGGCGCTCGGATTGACGTACAACAACGATTTTCAACTCGCCGCCCTGATCTACGCCGGCGCCACCGAAGAAATGGAATACGACAGGGATGGCCTGTTGATCGGTTCCAGTGGTTTCACGATCGGCAGGAAGAGCGACAACGGCCTGCCGGAGAAAGTCACCGATGGGGCATTCGCTCTCAGTCGAACGTTCAACGATCACGGCGAAGTGGACGGCCTCGGCGTTGAAGTCGCGGGCGCCGTCTACAGCTACGATCTCACCCGGGACGACGGCGGCAGGATCGTGAGCAGGACCGAAACCGTTGCCGGGTCGGGCAGCCTGTTCAAATACGGCTATGATCCGCTGGGCCGGCTGCTCACCGTCACCAGGGACGGCAGCCTGGTCGAGGAGTACCGGTATGACAACAACGGCAATCGCACCTACCAGATGAACGCTCAGCTGGGCATCACCGGTCGGACCTTCACCCACTCCCTGGAGGACCATACCCTGACCGCCGGGCCGATCACCTACGAGTTCGACGCCGACGACAATCTGGCGGCGCGGCTCGAGGGAGGGGTGACGACGAAATATGCGTATTCCACCGCCGGAGAATTGCTGCAGGTCACTCTGCCGGATGCAACCGTCATCTCGTATGTCCACGATCCGCTGGGCCGAAGGATCGCCAAAAAAGTAAACGGCACCACGGTGGAGAAATATCTGTGGTCGGGACGGACAACCCTGCTGGCCGTCTACGACGGCAGTGACAATCTCCGTCAGCGATTTCAATATGCCGATGACCGGATGCCCTTCGCCATGACGATGGGGAGCGCCACCTACTATCTGGCCTACGACCAGGTCGGTTCATTGCGCCTGGTGGTCGACAGCGGCGGCAATACCGTCAAACGGATCGAATACGATTCCTTCGGCAATATCCTCAGCGACAGCAACCCGTCGATCACCATTCCCTTCGGCTTTGCCGGCGGCCTCCATGACCGGGAAACCGGGCTGATCCGCTTCGGCTATCGCGACTACCTGCCGGAGATCGGCAAGTGGACGGCCAAGGATCCGATTGATTTTGCCGGCGGGGATAGTAATCTGTATGGGTATGTGGCGAATGATCCGGTGAATGGGGTGGATCCTGAAGGATTAGATGGCATTTTTGTCCATTATGATGGATATTCGGTTAACACAGGACTAGGTTTCAATTTACCACTTGGCCACGCTGGTGCTGTTGCTGTTGATCCAAAAACTGGGACGACCAGATACTATGAGTATGGACGATATGAAAGTGATTTTGGGCAAATAAAGAGAAGGTCAATTCCAGATTTAAAAATAGGGCCGGATAAAAAACCAACCCCTGAGTCTTTAAAAAAACTGTATGAATACTTGTCTAAAGTAATTGGCAAAGGGTTTCCTGTAAGTGCTGAATACTACTCAGACGCTGATTATCAAAAGATAGTCAATTTTGTTGCAGTAATGATGAATAATCCGAAGCGAGATCCTTACAACTGGAGCCCATTAGCTAAACAAAACCATTGCAAGACATTTGCAAGGGAGGCAATTAATGCAGGGCGTTGAGTCTACTAAAACTAGCATTTATACTATTATTTTTCTTGTATCGATCTCTGTAAATATGACTCTTTTTCTTAAACTAATTGATAAATCAATATCATTGGATTATGCAAAAAAAGAACAGGAATTTTTAATAAAACGCTCATTAGATAATCTTGCAGTATTAAATGAATTATGTATTGGTTTTCCAAAAGATAATTTCCGAGGAATTGTTTTAAATCTTATGAATAGGGGAATGATTGTAAAAGAACAACCAACAGAAATTCAAATTGGAGATATTGTTTTTCAATTTAAAAAAGATAAAATAAATCATGTCGATTATATTAAATAATGTGAATAATAATCTCAACAATATGGCATAGCACAGATGCAAACTGAATTTTGGAGTTTCACGATCTTGTCATCGTCATGGTGGCGGGGGTGTATTGCCGCCCTGTTGTTCTTTGATTGCCGTCAATAGAAGTTTTAAACAACCGCAGACCCATGCGGACTTGCCCAGAGACGATACCAGGATTAAGACCACTTCTCAGGTCGGCTCATTGCGCCTGGTGGTCGACAGCGGCGGCAGTATCGTCAAACGGATCGAATACGATTCCTTCGGCAATATCCTGAGCGACAGCAACCCGTCGGTCATCATTTCTTTCGGCTTTGCCGGCGGCCTCCATGACCGGGATACCGGGCTGATCCGCTTCGGCTATCGCGACTATCTGCCGGAGATCGGCAAGTGGACGGCCAAGGATCCGATTGATTTTGCCGGTGGGGATAGTAATCTGTATGGGTATGTCCAAAATGATCCGGTGAATTTTAATGATCCTAGTGGTCTGATAGAAGGAAGCGAGGCTAATCTTGCAAGAAGGCAGTTAATAGACGCTATATCTAGAGGGTATAATGGTAGCCATGCTTTTGACTATAATACTAGCTACAACAGTCAATATCCCAAGGATTCATACAAGTGTAGCGGATTTGTTGGCGTTGTTGTTCAGGAGGCTGGAGCACCGATTTCTGTTATTCCTGCAGGATCAAATAATGGGAGATATGCCACAGCAGGTGAACTTGCTAACCAAAACTGGGATCCAAATAACTGGAGGCAACTTGAGCCAGGTGAATCCCCAGAGCCGGGAGATATCTTTGCGTACAAACTAACCCCTCAGCCTGGTGAGATCTATACTGGTCATACTGGTATTATCTCAAATAATGGGCAATCAGTGGAGGCACATTCTGATGGTGTCTCCATTGATCCATATAGCGATCTGCCTGGAACTCTATATAGGAGATACATAGGTGAATAATATATTAATATTTAATCTAAATGTTGTATTCGTTTTTTTATTTTCTACTTTTACAAATGCAGAGCAGTTAAACAACTATGTATTAACTCTTAATATAGAAAAAGAGAACTCAGATTTCGTTTATATTATTGATGATATAGCAAAATCAAAAAAACTCCTATTAGAGCTCCCATGCAAAGAAAGAATGGAAGGGAATCCTTCTGCAAAATCATTGTTAAAAGTTCATGAAGATGTCAGTATTTCGCTGATAATGAATACTTTAGGGATTATGAAGAAGGCAGGGTGCAGGCAACCTGACATTTTTTATTTTGATGCCAATAAAACCTATTTAGTGAAAATTAATTTCGACAGGTCAACACCATACAAGTAAGAAAAACGAATTTCTGAAGAGTACAGAATGGCACGAATGAGGGAGTAAGAGAACGTTGTTTAATTGTTGTATAAAAAGCGAGCTATTCATCTCGTTCCTCTGTACACAGTTGTTTCGTATTCTAATGTTATAACAGTTGTTTCGATAGTTACTTTGTGCACCAACGACCAAGCCGGGCCGTAGCCGAGGTGTGATGTCGTGGCCGGGCACTAGTCACCCATTAAAAGGCCCCTTGTCAAGGAATAATGTCTCCCGTTAAGGGGAAAAGGCATCATTTCCTTGTAAGGGCCAAAGTATGGAGATAAATAAGGAGAGACATTACCTATTAATGCAGGCAATCAGTAACTTTTCCAGTCCGATCATTTCGCGAAGTGACAAACCAAGGGCAGGAGGTTGCGCTACCGAATGATGTAGTTCGTAGCCAAGTGCAATGTCGCATAAGGCCCCTGATGGTGCAGTGGTTTAAAGATTGGGACCACTTCTTTGTTAAACAATCCCGATAATGCTGGCTTTGGTCTAAGTCGACAAGAAATGACAGATGCAGGAAATTATAATTATGGATATGCTGGTGCAAAAAACGGTTATTCATATGGTACCTTACAAGTTATTGCAGATTTTGATCAATACCTTACCGGCAAACAAGGATGCTAAAATTTTGTATTCCTAAAGACAACCCTCATGATGCACAAAATATTGCTGAAGGTTACAATGATATTGTGCACAACAAGAGGGAAGCAAGTAATGAGAAGAATAATATTAACTACAAAAAAAATATGCATTGGCTATGTAATCATTTTTCTTTTCCTTGTATTCAATTCAAAGTTACTATTATCATTAAATAATAGTACAATTGAAATTTTGAATACAACTTGCGAAGTTCTTGATCCTGCACCTTTTCCATCAATTTTCTGTGATAATACCTTATTCGGAAATTTTGTTGAGTTAGTTGTCAATTTTCCTGTAAATTTAGTGCTTATCCGTAAATGAAATATACTTTCCTCATAATTTTTGCTATGCTGGTAGCCATAACGAACCCCTATCACGGAGACAATATGGCAAAAATCAAGTCGTGGGAAGTATCCGATTCGTTTTGGGAAAGAGTTGAGCCGCTTATTCCAAAGCCGCAACGCGATCCGAACCTGACCTACAAGCGCAAGCCGGGCGGGGGCAGAAAGCCGATGCTCCCGCGTCGTATCTTTGAAGCGATCGTGTATGTGTTGCGAACTGGCTGCCAATGGAAGGCATTGCCCAAAGAGATTTACGGCAGCCCCAGTGCGATCCATGCTCATTTCATGCGATGGATGGAAGCTGGGTTTTTTCTCGCACTCTGGCGAGCCGGACTTGCCGAATATGATGAAATGGAGGGTATCGCCTGGAGTTGGCAAAGCATTGACGGAGCCATGGTCAAGGCTCCCCTGGCGCAGGAAGCGGTTGGTCGGAACCCGACCGACAGGGGAAAAAAAAGGAACCAAACGACACCTGTTAGTGGACGGCCGTGGTGTCCCGTTATCGCTCGTCGTGACCGGAGCCAACCGGCATGATGTGACCCAATTGGAACTTGTGTTGGTGGAGATCGTCATCGAGCGTCCCAAAGATATTGAGCAGCACCTGTGTGCCGATAAAGCCTACGATGGCAATCCGGCCAAGCAAATAATTGTATCCCATGAGTACATCCCTCACGTGAAAGCACGCGGGGAGGAGATACAAGAGAAAAGCAACAATCCCGCTTGGAAAGCCAGGCGGTGGGTGGTTGAGGTGAGCCATTCATGGTTCAACCGCTTCCGAAAGATCTTGGTCCGCTACGAGAAGCGAGCGGACACCTATACGGCCTTGCTGCATATGGCCGCGGCGATCATTGCCTTCCGAAAGGTAGGCATTATTTACGGATAAGCACTTAATTGTTATTACATTTTTCGGATTCGGCTCAATCAGATCTTTAATCTTATTATTATTGCTCTGGGGGCCATTTTTTTTATTAGCCACTATTAAGGTTTATGAAATGCGTCGACATGAGAAGAATAATAAACATAAGGTGATTCACTAACGGGAGGAACATGGGGATATCTTACCTGTTAATGGAATTTATCAGTAACTGTTCCAGTTCGATCATTTCGTGGCCGGCTGCGGCTGGTTGTCAACAAGGTGACGCTTCCGTGCGAGGTCCACGAGACCTTGGAGTACGACTTGATCGGCAATATCGTTCAGACACTCAATGCACCGGCATTCCATTAGTAGTCAAATAAAGAAAAAATATAATTTTCTATGAAAATATTCACAATATTCGTTGTGATTATTGTTGGGGTTGTTTTTCTGGTATTCAATTTCGCCAAAAACAAGATTCCGGATAGTCCAGAAATCGCATTGCAAGAATTTTATCATGAAAACAGAGCAGAAGATCAGATAATGGATCCATTGATCTTAATGGGAAGTGAGATGATTCCTCGACTCTCAAAAGAAATTCTAAATAAAAATATGATACATCGTCGCTATGCCATTGGTGCGATAGGTAATATTGGCGATGAGAATGCAATTTCTATCCTGGTTTCTATTTTGAATGATCATCAAGAGATTGATTATTTTCGATGTGATTCCTTGAATTCTATAGCTATGATTAACAAAGAAAAAGCCAGACAACTAGCGTTGAAATACAGACAGTCTGATGTCATATGTCTCAATGAGCTGGTTCAAGCACTCTTGTCTGATAAAGAAAAATCATGGGAAAAAATGAATTATATGAGAAGAGGCTACCTGGAGGCTTTAATTGGTAGACACAACTGACTTGAGGGTGAAAAGAGTATCAGAGACGGCACCAAGGATTATTACCACAGGCATTTGCCCATTTCTTCCCTGTTTCTCAGCTTTCCCCTTGCCTTTTCGCCCTTTCATGCTCTGTCGCCTCGACCTTCCCCCGGTCTCATCTCGACCGCAAGCGACCATCGTGGGCAGTTGACAATTGACTTCCGTTACCTCTTGCTTTCCCGGCCGCTATCTGGTCAACTGTCATCGTTCAGGTTCCGTAAAGGAAGAAAAGGGAACTCCGTGCGAATCGGAGACGGGCCCGCCGCTGTAACCGGGGACGAATGTTGCACGTACGTCACTGATCCATCCGATCGGGAAGACGCAACGAGTAGGAAGAGCCGGAAGTCAGAAGACCTGCCTGAATTGGAAGACTTGTCCCCGAGGATCAGGGATGGTCGTGGCGTATCTGTGGAGAAATCAGGGCCCCCAGATCAATTTTTATTGGTCCGGGGGCTTTTTTCGTCCTGGGCCGGCACATTTTCCAGGGAGGCAGTTTATGGCCAATTCAGAACTGAGTTTTGCACGGCAGAATGCACTGACCACAAGGGATTGGGACACTTACCAGTTGATACTTCGGAAGTGTCTGCGATCGTTGGGTCCGGTTCCGGACAACACCGGTTTGTCCCGGAAAACGGCGGTGAACAAGGTCTCCGCCGCCAGACGGTCGGTGGCGGTCGCCCGGTAACGGCGTAGCAGTAATTATCAACCCTCACCTTCTCCCCTGGCCACTGCCGGCAGGGGAGAAAGCTCCTGCAGCGATCAGCTGTCAGCTATCAGCAACCGCGAGGTGGGGCAGCTTCGGCAAGACGAGATTTCTCGCTGGCGCTCGAAATGACAACAGGGGAGGCTCGAAATGACAAAGGAGGCGGCATCGCGACCTTGCCCCTGGCTTGCCACCCATTCCTTTCCCACTGCAGGCCTTTTTTTTGGCCTGCCTCCTTGCGTTTTGCGCTTTCATGTGCAATGTCGCTTCGATCAATCCCCTCGCTTATGCCCTTTCATGTTCTGTCATCGCGACCAACCCCCGCTGTCATCTCGACCGCGAGGGAGAGATCTTTTGCCGGGAACATGAAGATTTCTCGCTTTGCTTCGAAATGACAGCGGGGGCGGGATCATGGCCTTTGCCCTGCCGGGAACATGAAGATTTCACGCTTCGCTTCGAAATGACAGCGGGGTAGGCATCACGGCCTTCACCCTACCGGGAACTTCGAGATTTCACGCTGGCGCTCCAAATGGATGAAAACACGATTTTAATTGTCAGGGAGGAACGATCACCCCGATCAACAAAGCGAAAAATTTGATTCGCCGGCGCAATTTTGATAGTCTTACCATAGAGAGATGCCGCAACGGTTGGGCGGTTGTCTCCGGGCAGTCCTGACAGGCAACTTCTCCTGTGCGATCACGGCGGGGCTGCAATCTTCTTCGTTCACCGCAGGGTGATGTGAGGTGTGACAGTGCACTGGGCGCCGATACAGAAACAGCCGCGATCCTGGGCGGTACGTCCGAATCTGCTGGACTATGCCGCCACCTGTGCCTCCTTTTCCTGGGACCACGTCCGCCGTGAGTTCGAGGGCCTGCCCGGCGGCAAGGGGCTCAACATCGCCCACGAGGCGATCGATCGCCACGCCGCCGGTCCCCGCCGCGAGCGGGTGGCCCTGCGCTGGCTCGGCAGCGACGGCACGGTCCGCGACTTCACCTACGGCGAGCTTGCGGCCCAGACCAACCGCTTCGCCAATATCCTCACCGGCCTCGGGATCGGCAAGGGCGACACCGTCGCGGTGCTTGCCGACCGCATCCCCGAACTGTACATCGCCGCCCTCGGCGCCCTCAAGAACACCAGCGTCTTCTGCCCCCTGTTTTCGGCCTTCGGCCCGGAACCGGTCTGCCAGCGGCTGCGCCGCGGCGATGCCAGGGTCCTGGTCACCACCGAGCGCCAGTACCGGCAGAAGGTCGCCCCGTTCCGGGCGACGCTGCCCAACCTCAAACACGTCCTGCTGGTCGATGCCGAGGACCATCCGGGCGACGGCCTGCTGGCGTGGTCGCGGTTGATGACGGCGGCGGCCGACGCCTTCTCCATCCCCGCCACCGACCCCGAGGATGTGGCCGTCCTCCACTTCACCAGCGGCACCACCGGGATGCCGAAGGGGGCGCTCCACGTCCACCAGGCGGCGCTGATCCACTTCATTACCGGCCGGTACGTCCTGGATTTCCACCCCGATGACGTCTTCTGGTGCACCGCCGACCCGGGCTGGGTCACCGGGACGTCGTACGGGATCATCGCCCCGCTGCTCCATGGGATCACCAACATCGTCGACGAGGCCGATTTCGATGCGACCCGCTGGTGCCGGATCCTCGAGACCCAGCGGGTCAGCGTCTGGTATACCGCGCCCACCGCCATCCGCCGCTTCATGCGGCTGGGGGTCGAACCGGTCCGCAGCTACGATCTCAGTCGCCTGCGGGTCGTCCACAGCGTCGGCGAGCCGCTCAACCCCGAGGCGGTGGTGTGGGGCCAGAAGGCCCTGGGCCTGCCGATCCACGACAACTGGTGGCAGACCGAGACCGGCGGCATCATGATCGCCAACTTCCCGGCCCTGGAGGTCCGGCCCGGGTCGATGGGCCGCCCCCTGCCCGGGATCGAGGCCGCAATCGTCCGCCGCACCGGCGCCGCCGCGGTCGAGGTGATCACCGACCCCGATGCCCACGGCGACCTGGCGCTGCGGCCGGGCTGGCCGTCGATGTTCCGCGGCTACCTGCACGACGAGGAGCGCTACCGCCAGTGTTTCGTCGGCGGCTGGTACCTGACCGGCGACCTGGCCCGGCGCGATGGCGACGGCTACTTCTGGTTTGTCGGCCGGGCCGACGACATTATCAAGACCTCCGGCCACATGGTCGGCCCCTTCGAGGTCGAGAGCACCCTGATGGAGCACCCGGCGGTGGTCGAGGCGGGGGTCATCGGCAAGCCCGACCCGCTGATCGGCGAACTCGTCAAGGCCTTCGTCACGATCAGGCCCGGCATCGAACCGACCGACGAACTGCGCCTCGAGCTCATCGGCTTCGCCCGCAAGCGGCTGGGGGCGGCGGTAGCGCCGAAGGAGATCGAATTCCAGGCCAACCTCCCCAAGAACAAGGCCGGCAAGATCATGCGGCGGCTGCTCAAGGCCCGGGAACTGGGGTTGCCCGAAGGTGACCTGTCGACATTGGAGAAGAGCGAATGAAAACCAGGAAAAACGCGACAACCAGGGCGGAACCGGTGGAACGCGAGCATGGCCTGCACCTGCTGCGCTCGATGATCCGCATCCGCCGGCTCGAGGACAAGTGCGCCGAACTGTATACCACCACGAAGATCCGGGGCTTCCTCCACCTCTACGACGGCGAGGAGGCGGTGGCGGTGGGGGTGCTGGAGGCCCTGACCCTCGACGACGCCATCGTCGCCACCTACCGCGAGCACGGCCACGCCCTGATCCGCGGCGTCTCCGCCGGCTGCATCCTGGCGGAGATGTACGGCCGGCAGGAGGGCTGCAGCCGCGGCCGGGGCGGGTCGATGCACCTGTTCGACGACCGGACCCGGTTTTACGGCGGCAATGCCATCGTCGGCGCCGGCCTGCCGATTGCGGTCGGCCTGGCCCTGGCCGACAAGATGCAGGAGAAGAGTCGCGTCAGCTGCTGCTTCTTCGGCGACGGCGCCGTCGCCGAGGGCGAGTTCCACGAAAGCCTGAACCTGGCGGCCCTGTGGCGGCTGCCGGTGCTGTTCGTCTGCGAGAACAACCTCTACGCCATGGGGACGGCGCTGCGCTACACCCAGTCGGTCACCGACATCGCCGCCAAGGCCGCAAGCTACGGCATGCCGGCCGCCGCCGTCGACGGGATGGACGTGCTGGCGGTGGAGGCGGCGGCGCACCTGGCGGCCGAGGCGATCCGCGCCGGCGAGGGGCCGCAGTTCCTCGAATGCCGCACCTACCGCTTTCGCGCCCACTCGATGTACGACGCCGAACTCTATCGGAACCGGGCCGAGGTCGAGGAGTGGAAAAAGCGCTGTCCGATCGCGACGTTCACCGAGCGGCTGCGGGACGCCGGGCAGGTGAGCGACGACGACCTGGCGCAGATCGAGGCCGAGGTCGCCCGGGAGATCAGCGCCGCCGTCGCCTTTGCCGAGGCCGGCAGCCAGGAGCCTCTCGAGGACCTGACCCGCTTCGTCTATTCGGAACGGAGGATGCCATGACCACCACTGCCGAGACCATGCGCCGGCTCACTTACCGCGAGGCGGTGCGCGAGGCGATCCGCGAGGCGATGCACAAGGACGAGCGGGTCTTCCTGATGGGCGAGGATGTCGGCCGCTACGGCGGCTGTTTCGCGGTCAGCAAGGGCCTGTTCGACGAATTCGGGCCCGAGCGGATCCGCGACACCCCGCTGTCGGAATCGGGGTTCGTCGGGGCGGGGATCGGCGCGGCGCTGGGCGGGATGCGGCCGATCGTCGAGATCATGACGGTCAACTTCAGCCTGCTGGCGGCCGACCAGATCATCAACAACGCCGCCGTCCTCCTCCACATGTCCGGCGGCCTGTTCAACGTGCCGATCGTCATCCGGCTGGCGACCGGCGGCGGCCGCCAGGTGGCGGCGCAGCATTCCCGTTCGCTCGAGGGCTGGTACGCCCACATCCCCGGGCTCAAGGTGCTGACCCCGGCCACCGTCGAGGACGCGCGCGGCATGCTGTGGACCGCCCTGGAGGATCCGGACCCGGTGCTGATCTTCGAAAACAGCGGCCTCTACAACATGGAGGGGACGCTGCCGGTCGAGGCCGGAGCGGTCGATATCGACCGGGCCCGGATGCGGCGGCCGGGCCGCGACATCACCATCATCAGCTATGCGGCCAGCCTGTTCAAGGCGCTGGAGGCGGCGGAGATCCTGGCCCGGGAAGGGATCGAGGCCGAGGTCATCGACCTGCGGACCCTGCGGCCGCTCGATGACACGACCTTGCTCGATTCGGTGGCCCGGACCCACCGGGCGCTCATCGTCGACGAGGGGTGGCGCAGCGGCAGCCTCGCCGCCGAGATCAGCGCCCGGATCATGGAGGGCGCCTTCTACGAGCTCGATGCGCCGGTGGAGCGCCTGTGCAGTGCGGAAGTGCCGCTGCCGTACGCCAAGCACCTCGAGGATGCGGCCCTGCCGCAGGTGGATAAGATCGTCGATCTGGTGCGGACAATGGTGGGTGGCCATGGCTGATTTTCCCATGCCCAGCCTGGGCGCGGATATGCAGGAGGGGACGCTGGTCGAGTGGCTGGTGAAGCCCGGCGACCGGGTCAAGCGCCGCGACGTCGTCGCCGTCGTCGAGACCGACAAGGCGGCGATCGAGATCGAGGTGTACGAGGACGGCGTCATCGAGCGGCTGGTGGTCGAGCCGGGGCAGAAGGTGCCGGTGGGCACCGTCCTGGCGGTCATCCGGACGGACGGCGAGCCGGCCGCCGCCCCGAAAGAGGAGGCGGCGGCTGCCGGCGAAATGGCGGCCCCGGCACCGGCTCGGAGTGAAGCAGCCGCAGCCGCGGCGCCGCCTGAACAGCACGAGCCTGCCGTCTCGGTTCCGTCGGTCCCCGAGCCAGCGGGGCGGATCAAGGCCTCGCCCTACGCCCGCCGGCTGGCGGCCGAACGCGGCCTCGCTCTGGAGCGGCTGCAGGGAACCGGGCCGGGCGGGGCCATCCGGGCGGCCGACGTCGAGGGCGGCGTTGCCCCCCAGGTCCCGCCGGCGGCGCCGGACCAACCGCCTCCGGCCGTGGCGGAACAGGCGCCCGCGCCACCGACTGCGGAATCGCCTCCGGCCCGCGATTTCCAGGCCGGCATGCGCCGGGCCATCGCCGCCGCCATGGCTCGTTCCAACCGCGAAATTCCCCACTATTACCTGCAGCTGCGGATCGATATGAGCCGCACCTTGCGCCGGCTGGAGGCGGAGAACCTGCAACGGCCGATCCGGGAGCGGATCCTGCCGGTCGTGCCGCTGATCAAGGCCGTCGCCCTGGCCCTGAACGAGGTGCCGGAGCTCAACGGCTACTGGCTCGAGGATCGGCTCCAGCCCCGGGAGGCGATCAATATCGGCTTCGCCATCGCCCTGCGCCAGGGCGGTCTGATCACGCCGGCGCTCCTCAACGCCGATCTGCAGAACCTCGATGAGCTGATGGCGGCGCTGCGCGATCTCATCACCCGGGCCCGCTCCGGCGGCCTGCGCAGTTCGGAGATGACGGAGGCCACCGTCACCGTCACCAGCCTCGGCGACCTCGGGGTAGAAACGGTGTACGGGGTCATCTACCCGCCCCAGGTGGCCCTGGTCGGCTTCGGCCGGACGCAGGAGCAGCCGTGGGCCGAAAACGGCATGCTGGCGGTGCGGCCGGTGTTGACGGCCACCCTCGCCGCCGACCACCGCGCCACCGACGGCCATCGCGGCGCCCAGTTCCTCGACGCCCTCAACCGCTATCTCCAGGAGCCTGAGAAACTATGAACGAAGAACGGATCAAAGAGGTGGTGTTCGGGATTCTCCGGCGAATCGCCCCGGAATCGGATCCGGCCACCCTCGGCCCGGACGACAACATCCGCCGGACGCTCGATATCGACTCCTTCGACGCCCTCAATTTCTTCATCCGTCTCGACGAGGAACTGGGGGTCAGCGTTCCCGAGGCCGACTACGGGCAGTTGAACACCCTGGCGGAGATCGTGCGGTACCTGGCGGCACGGGTGGGGTGAGGGTGGATTTCGACGCGGAGCGAGAAAACTCGATGTTCCCGGTAGGGCGGAGGGCGTGATGCCTCCCCCGCTGTCATTTCGAAGCGGAGCGAGAAATCTTGTGTTGGCAGGGATGCCCCTTGTTACAACCGCTGGCCGCTGGAGGAGATCTCTCCCTGCGGTTCGAGATGACAGCGGGGGCAGGTCGAGATGACAGTGCTCATTGTTCCCGGTAGGGCAAAGGCCATGAAGCCTCCCCCGCTGTCATTTCGAAGCGAAGCGAGAAATCTCGTTGTTCCTTTGCAGAGTGGAAGGTCGCGATGACAGGAAGGACAGTCAACCCGACAGGAAGAGGTTCAATCGCCAACCGGCGCAATCGCCAACCGGCGCAATCGCCTCGACAAGGAGACAAACGGTGCATGACGATTACCCCGAGTACCACCATCGGTTGAAGCAGGTGTACGGCCGACTGGCCCGAAATCTGCGCGGGCCGATGACGGCCTTCGCCCAGCTCAGCGCCGCGGCGACGGCGGACGGCGCTCTCGACGCCAAGACCAAGCAGCTGATCGCCCTGGGGATCGGGATCACGGTCCGCTGCGACGGCTGCATCGCCTATCACGTCCATGACGCCCTCCGCGCCGGCGCCTCGACGGAGGAGATCCTGGAGACCATCGGCGTCGCCATCTTCATGGGCGGCGGCCCGGCGGTGATGTACGGCTGCGAGGCGCTGGAGGCACTGGAGCAGTTCGAGGCGCAGGAAAAGGGGGCCTGAGCCGCCGGTAACCCGCCCTTGGTGGCATGAGATCTCTCCCTGCGGTTCGAGATGACAGCGGGGGCAGGTCGAGATGACAGCGGTGGCAGGTCGAGATGACAGCGGTGGCAGGTCGAGATGACAGCGGGGGCAGGTCGAGATGACGGAGCATGAAAGGGCGACAAGCCGGGGGGCAGGTCGAGATGACAGTGCTCATTGTTCCCGGTAGGGCAAAGGCCATGAAGCCTCCCCCGCTGTCATTTCGAAGCGAAGCGAGAAATCTTGTGATGCCGAGGATGCCCCTTGTTACAACCGCTGGCCGCTGGAGGAGATCTCTCCCTGCGGTCGAGATGACAGCGGGGGCAGGTCGAGATGACAGCGGGGGCGGTTCGAGATGACAGCGGGGGCAGGTCGAGATGACAGCGGGGGCAGGTCGAGATGACGGAGCATGAAAGGGCGACAAGCCGGGGGGCAGGTCGAGATGACGGAGCAGGAAAGGGCAAAAGCCGAGGGCAGGTCGCGATGACACAGCCGGGAAGGGCGACAACCGCAACCATCCGTCACCCGACCCCGCCGCCGCCCTCGTCCATGGTGTAGCTCAGGTCGAATTTCTTCTCCAGAATCAACTTGAGGCAGGCGTCGACGCTTTCGCCATGATAGCGGCTGCCCCGCCCCGAACGGATCTCGTCGAGGGCGATGTCGATCCCGAGCGACGGCCGGTAGGGACGGTGCGACGACATCGCCTCGACCACGTCGGCGACGGCGAGGATCTTGGCCTCGAGCAGGATCTCGTCATCCTTCAGCCCCTGCGGGTAGCCCGTCCCGTCGAGGTGTTCGTGGTGCTGGAGGACGATGTCCGCCACCGGCCACGGGAAGTGGATCCGTTTCAGGATCTCGTAGCCGACCTCGGGGTGGAGCTTGAACAGGGCCTTTTCCTCCGTCGATAGCCGGGTCGGCTTGGCGAGGTACTCCGACGGCAGGGTAATCTTGCCGATATCGTGCAGCAGCGCCGCGATGTGGAGTCCTTCGATCTTGTCCTCGGGAAAGCCGATCTCCCGGGCGATGGCGCAGGCCAGGCGGTCGACCCGCTGCTGGTGCCCGGCGGTATAGGGGTCGCGCTTCTCGGCGGTCGAGGCCAGCGAGGCCACCGTCTCCTCGAGGCTGGCGTGGAGATCGTCGCGGCTCTTCTTCAGGGTCTCCATGGCGATCTTGCGTTCGGTGATATCACGGGCGACGCCGCGGTAGCCGGCCAGGCTGCCCTGGTCGTCGAAGATCGGCACGGCGTTGCACTCGAGGACCACGACCTGGCCGTCCTTGCCCAGCGAGGTGATCTCGAAGCCGCTGAAGGGCTTACCGGCGGCGAGCAGCTTGGCGAAGGCGGCGTTGACCGCGGCGGCCTGGTCGGGCGCCGAGAAGGTGGTCAGCGTGGTGTGCAGGATCTCTTCCGGCTCGAAGCCGAGCAGGTTCTCCACCCGGGGGCTGGAATAGGTATACCGCCCCTCGCGGTCGATCTCCCAGATCCAGTCGCTGGTGGTCTCGATCAGGTTGCGGAACCGCTCGGTGCTCTGCTCCAGCGACTTCATCAACACCCCCCGCTCGGCGAAGATCCGCTGCCGTTCCCGGTCGGCCAGCAGGCTCTGGCGGATGGAGTAGAGGGCGAGCAGGGAGATGATCACCAGGATGCCGGCGGAGACGGCGGCCAGGTGATTGCGGATCGTGGCGATCTCGGCCTTGACGTCATCGATGTACATCCCGGTGCCGACGATCCAGCCCCAGGGCGTGTAGCCCTTGACGTACGAGATCTTGGGCGCGATCCTTTGCGATTCGTCCTTCCACTGCCACATGTAATCGACATAGCCGGCACCCTGTTTTTTCACGATCTGCACGAATTCGACGAACAGCCGCTTGCCCTTGGGGTCCTTGAAGTCGGTGATATCCTTGCCGTCGAGATCGGTACGGTACGGATGCATGATCATCCGTGGGGTCATGTCGTTGATCCAGAAATAATCCTTTTTTTCCGGGCCGTAGCGCAGGTTGCCGATCCGCAGGACGGCCCGCCGCCTGGCCTCGTCGGGGCTCAGTTCTCCGCTCAGTTCCCGTTCATGGTAATCGCCGATCAGGCTCCAGGCTGTTTCCGTCAACTCCATGATCATCTCCTGCTTCCGGTTCATCAGGCTTTGTTCCAGCTGCGGCAGGACCACGTAGAAGATGGCGATGACGAAGAGGAGAATGGTCAGAAACGCCGGCAGGGCGATCCGGAAGGAGATCGTGTTGGAGATATGCTGCAGTCTTTTTTCTGGCATGGCGGTCCACCGGGGGGTAGCGGGAGGTCTTTGTTGTTTCTGTCATTTCGTTTTTTGCTCTGTCATTTCGAGCGCCAGCGAGAAATCTCGTCATTCCCGATAGGGCGAAGGTCGCGATGCCGCCCCCGCTGTCATTTCGAAGCGGAGCGAGAAATCTCGTTGTTCCTTTGCCGGAGCCCATTCCAAGTCCTGTTTGAGATCTCTCCCTACGGTCGAGATGACAGCGGGGGAAGGTCGAGATGACAGCGGGGGAAGGTCGAGGTGACAGCGGGGGAAGGTCGAGATGACAGCGGGGGACGGTCGAGGTGGCAGTGTTCATTGTTCCCGGTAGGGTGAAGGACGTGATGCCGCCCCCGCTGTCATTTCGAAGCGGAGCGAGAAATCTCATGATGCCGAGGATGCCCCTCGTTACCACCGCTGCCCGCCGCCCGCTGCCCGCTGCCCGCTGCCCGCCGCCCGCTGTCCGCCGCCCGCCGCCCGCTGCCCGCCGCCCGCTGTCCGCCGCCCGCTGTCCGCCGCCCGCCGCCCGCCGCCCGCTGATCACTGACAATCTCGATCGTTTTGCAACAAGCTCTCATATATAATAACATTCAGAGTACGGATGTCCAATCGGGCCGGCGATCCGGTCTCGCGGGCATGACCGGGGACAACGTCAACCCGGCCGTGAGCCCCGGTGCCCCTGATCGCATCCGCCTTCCTCCGGCCTTCTCGCGCCATCTGCTCGACGCCAACCTCGAATCGCTGACGATCCTGGCCGGCGCCATCGCCAAGCGCGACGGCGATACCGACAGCCACAACTTCCGGGTCACCCTCTACGCCGTCCGCCTGGCGGAACAGCTCGGCCGGCCGGTGAGCGACATCCAGAGCCTGATCAAGGGGGGCGTTTCTGCACGATGTCGGCAAGATCGGTGTCCGCGACAACATCCTGCTCAAGCCCGGCGGACTGGACGAACAGGAATTCAACGAGATGAAGGACCACGTCCGGTACGGCCTCGACATCGTCAAGGGAGCGATGTGGCTCACCGACGCCGCCTCGGTGGTGGGCTCGCATCATGAAAAGTTCGACGGCAGCGGTTATCCGGAGGGGCGGGCGGGCGCGGCGATCCCGCAGCTGGCCCGGCGCTTTCCCGCCGACATCGCCTGCGATTTCGTCGTCGACAACACGGTCTTCGTCGTCGACGACGCCATCGTCGTGGTCGAGGCGGTCGAGTACCACATGCACCACGGCGGTCTCGGGCCGCGGGAGGCGACGCTGTGCAGGCGATGGACGAGGTGGCCGGGCGCCGATCGTCTTCGCCCTGGCGATCGTCTTCCTGTTCCTCGCCGCGATGTACGAGAGCTGGGCGGGGCTGCCGTCGGCGCTGCTCGAGCGCTACCCCGACCTGCGCCAGGCCGAACAGCAGCTGATCGCCGCCAATGCCCGGGTCGGCGAGGCCAAGGCGCTGTTCTTCCCGGCCATCACGCTGACCGGGACCTTCGGCGCGGTGAGCACCGAACTCGGCGACCTGGTCAACGGCGAAGGGGCCACCGTCGCCTCGCCGGGCGTCGACCTGCTGCAGCCGCTCTACGCCGGCGGCAGCCTGACCGCCAATTACCGGGCGGCCCTGGCCCGGCTTCAGCAGGCCGGGCTGAGCTACCGCCAGACCGGGCTCAACGCCCTGCGCGAGGTGGCCGATGCCCTGAGCCGCTACGGCCGCAGCGCCGACGAGATCGCCGCCCAGCGGCGGCGTGAGACCGCGGCGAGGGAAGGGCTGCGGCTGGCGGAGATGCGCTACCGGGCCGGGGTGGTCAGTTATCTCGAGGTCCTCGATGCGCAGCGCCAGCTCTATGCCGCCGAGACCGACCGGGCGCAGTCGGAACTGGGGCGCCGGACGGCGGCGGTGCAGCTGTATCTCGCCCTGGGCGGGGGGTGGTGAAAAGGGAGATCTCCTGCCGGGAAAAACAAGATTTCTCGCTTCGCTTCGAAATGACAGGAGTAAGGCTGTCATCTCGACCTTCCGCCGCTGTCATCTCGACCGCAGGGAGAGATCTCAAACAGGCCTCGGAACATCCCCCGCAGGGAAAAACAAGATTTCTCGCTTCGCTTCGAAATGACAGCGGGGGCGGGATCTCGGCCTTCGCCCTGCCGGGGACATCGGGATTTCTCGCTTCGCTTCGAAATGACAGGAGTAAGGCTGTCATCTCGACCTTCCGCCGCTGTCATCTCGACCGCAGGGAGAGATCTCAAACAGGCCTCGGAACATCCCCCGCAGGGAAAAACAAGATTTCTCGCTTCGCTTCGAAATGACTGCGGGGGCGGGATCTCGGCCTTCGCCCCACCGGGGACATCGGGATTTCTCGCTTCGCTTCGAAATGACAGGAGTAAGGCTGTCATCTCGACCGCAGGGAGAGATCTCAAACAGGCCTCGGAACATCCCCCGCAGGGAAAAACAAGATTTCTCGCTTCGCTTCGAAATGACAGCGGGGGCGGGATCTCGGCCTTCGCCCTGCCGGGGACATCGGGATTTCTCGCTTCGCTTCGAAATGACAGGAGTAAGGCTGTCATCTCGACCTACCCCCGCTGTCATCTCGACCGCAGGGAGAGATCTCAAACAGGCCTCGGAACATCCCCCGCAGGGAAAAACAAGATTTCTCGCTTCGCTTCGAAATGACAGCGGGGGCGGGATCTCGGCCTTCGCCCTGCCGGGGACATCGGGATTTCTCGCTTCGCTTCGAAATGACAGGAGTAAGGCTGTCATCTCGACCTACCCCCGCTGTCATCTCGACCGCAGGGAGAGATCTCAAACAGGCCTCGGAACATCCCCCGCAGGGAAAAACAAGATTTCTCGCTTCGCTTCGAAATGACAGCGGGGGCGGGATCTCGGCCTTCGCCCTGCCGGGGACACCGGGATTTCTCGCTTCGCTTCGAAATGACAGCGGGGGCGGGATCTCGGCCTTCGCCCTATCGGGGACACCGGGATTTCTCGCTTCGCTTCGAAATGACAGGAGTAAGGCTGTCATCTCGACCGCAGGGAGAGATCTCCTGTTGTCTGGTCAACGTCGCGAATTGCCCCCTTTTGTCGGAAAAATCGAGTGATACAATGTATCATGTCGCATTATTTATTCCAATTTGGAGTTGCATGGATGTCCTCCTCATGCTAAAAAGAACTTGGATTCATGCCAGGGAATAATGAAAAGCCATTTATAAAATGGGATACATAGTTATCAAAAGGGGGTTGTATGCGTAAGAGTCTAAGAAGCATTGCACTCTGTCTCGTGATTGCATTCAGTTTGAGTTCGACCGTTTCGTTCGCGGCCCGGGGCGGCAGCATCGGCCAGGGCAATATCTCCGTTCTCAAGGACGGTCAGGTAGTCGACACCCTCAAGGGGCAGAACCCGATCGATGAGAGCTCGATGCTGGTCTGCGACGGCAAGTGCATGATCAAATCTGCCGGCATCTCACTGGTGGCGGCCGATCAGGCCAAATTCGCGATCAAGAACGAGGCCGATACCTTCCGGCTCTTTCTGCAGTCCGGCAGCGTCGACTACGTCATCACCGAGAAGGCCCGCAAGATCGCCTTCCACACCCCGGAGGGCGTGTACAGCGTCGCCGAGATCATCTTCAACGCCGCCAGCGATCCGGTCGTCCGGGGCACCGTCGTCGTCACCAAGGACGGCAAGACCGAGGTCGGCGTCACCGAGGGCCGGCTGGTGTTCGCCACCGCCGACGGGATGAAGACCGTCAACGCCAACGAGAAGATCGTCCTCGCCATTTCCACCCCGCCGCCGGCCGCCCCGCCGCAAAACGAGGGCATTGACAAAAGAAACGGTGCCTACTGGTTCGCCGGCACTGTCGCCGCCGGGGCGCTGGTGATTGCCCTGCTTGACGATGATGACGGCAACGGTACCCCCGGCCTCGGCGCAGGACCAGCCCCGAGTCCGCAACCATCGCCGGGGCCGAGACCGACACCCCCCGCCAGTCCCAGCACCTGATCCCAGGTACCTGATCGGATAAGAGCTTGACATGAAAGAGGACCGCTGAAAATCCCATTCAGCCGGTCCTTTTTCGGGTTAAATGATTGACGTTTTCCGTTGGAATTCCCCCGATGTTGAAAGGATCGTTAATGAGAAGAGTTGTCTGTTTCCTCATTGCCGCGCTCTGCCTTGTGGTGTCCGGCTGCGCCAAGGAACAGTTCGAGGCCAACACCGACCTCGAGCAGTTCCAGCAGGCCAGCCAGGCGATCGAGCAACAGGAGCCGGCCACCGACAAGGTCGAGGCCCAGCCGGCGGCCGCCGCCATGGCGTCCGATGACATCGGCGATTACGTCCTCGGGCCCGGCGACCTGATCCAGCTCACGGTCTTTGAGACAAAGGACCTGAACACCGAGGTCCGGGTGTCGTCACGCGGCCAGGTCAGCCTGCCGCTGATCGGCACGGTCGATGTCCGCAACTTGACCGCGGCCGAGGCCGAGGAGAAGATCGAGCAGCTCCTCGCCGCCAAATATCTCCAGGACCCGCACGTCTCGATCTTCATCAAGGAGCATGTCAGCCGCCAGATCACCCTTGTCGGCTCGTTCAAGAAGCCGGGGACCTACGATTACGTGTCGAAGCGCAACCTCCTCGATGTCATCGCCATCGCCGAGGGGCTGACCGAAAGCGCCGGCACCGCCGCCTACATCACCCGCTTCGACGACAAGAGCAAAAAGAATATCAACTACTTCGTCGACCTCGACCAGCTGATCAAGAAGGGCAACATGGCCCAGAATATCATGGTGCTGGGCGGCGATGTCATCTTCATCCCCGAGACCGGCCAGTGCTTCGTCGACGGGGCGGTCCGCAAGCCGGGGACCTACCCGATCAAGAGCGGGATGACCATCACCGAGGTCGTCACCCTCGCCGGCGGCCTGGCCGGCTATGCCGACACCGACAAGATCAAGCTCATCCGCCACATGGGCCCCGGCCTGGACCGCCAGGTGCTGAGCCTGAGCTACAACGATCTCCAGGCCGGGGTCGGCGACAGCCTGCTGATCAAGGACCAGGATATCATCTTCGCCGAATCCAGTTCCAGCGGCATGCTGTTCTCCGGCTCGGGCTTCACCCTCGGCTTCCTCGGCACCGGCGTCAGCTACCGCAACCCGAAGCAATGACCGTCGCACAGAAGGTACGACACGGCATCAGCGGGCTGCCGGCGCTGCGGCAGGCCCCGAACTTTCTGGCGCTGCTGATCGTCGTCACCGTTCCCCTGTTGTTCGGGGCGGTCCACCCGATCGTCCAGGGGACCTATGTCGCCGTCATCCTACTCGGCCTCGGCGGCTGGCTGCTGTACACCCTGCCGTCGCCGGCGGCCGAGGGCCTGTCGTGGCGGCGGCTGGCGGTGCCGATCGTCCTGATGCTCTACGCCGCCCTGCAGTCGCTGCCGCTGCCGCTGGGGCTGATCGCGCTGCTGTCGCCGGCCAGGGCCGAGCGGGTGGCGGCGGTCAATGACCTGGCTGGGGCCGGGCTGACCCTGGCGCCGCTGGGGGACAACGGGATCATCGGCCTGCAGACCGCGATCTTCCTTCTCGCCCTGATGGTCCTGTTCCTCGCCCTGACCGCGCTGCTGCGCCGCGATCAGCGGTTCCCGGTCCTGCTGCTCTACGGCATCGCCGCCGTCGGCCTGGCGGAAGGCCTCTACGGCCTGCTGCAGGTGATGAACCCGGGGATCGGGATGCTGTGGCTGGGGGTCAACGGCCCCGAGGCCCACGGCACGATCATCTACCGCAACCAGTATGCCGCCCTGCTCAACATCTGCTGGCCGCTGGCGATCGCCGGGGCGCTGCTCCACCTTACGCCGTCGGCCGGCCGCTCCGCCGCCGCACCGCCGGGGATCAGCGCCTTGCCGCAGCGCCTGGCCCGCTCCCTGTCGCGGCTGCAGCCGCAGGTGCCGGTCCTGCTGTGCGCCGCCGGGGTGATGATCCTCGCCGTGCTGTTCTCGCTGTCGCGCGGCGGCATCCTGGCGATGCTGACGGTCAGCGTGCTGCTCAACGTCCTGCTGCCCCTGTCCGGCCGCACCCGGCTGGTGGCGACGCTCGCCATCGTCGCGTTTGTCGGCGTCTACGGCTCGATGCTGGGGATGGACGGGATTGTCGCCCGGTTCGGCACCATCGGCGACTCGGGGGCGACCCGTCTCCATATCTATCAGGCCAGCCTGCCGCTGCTGTTCGACCACTGGCTGACCGGGATCGGCGTCGATGCCTACAAGCTCCTGTCCGGGGTCTATCTCAAGGGGTTTCCGGAGAATGTGCTGTTCGACCGGGTCCATAACGAGTATCTGGAAACGGCGATCGAGCTCGGCCTGCCGATGGCGGCGCTGTTTGTCGGCTGGCTGATCGCCGGGGTCTGGAGCATCGGCCGGCGGCTGCGCGCGCCGGTTGCGGCCGATGCCGCGGCGGAAAAGGCCCGGATCGTCGGCACCGCCGCCTTCTGCGCCCTGCTCGGTTTTCTGGTGCACGGACTGGTCGATTTCGGCTGGCGGCTGCCGGCCAACGCCGTCTATGCCGTGACCCTGCTGGCGCTGATCTCCTGGGCCGTGGCGGAGCTGCACAACGGCGGTCGGCGCCGGGATGAACAAAAGACCGCGGCGGTCGAGGGCTGACGGCCATGGCCTTCTCCTGCCGCGAGGTCATCGATATCCACGCCCACATCCTGCCGGGGATCGATGACGGTCCGGCGGCGCTGGAACAGAGCCTGGCCCTGGGGCGGTACTACGCCCGCCTCGGCATCGCCAGGGTGATCTGCACCTCGCACTTCATCCCCGGCACCGCCTGGGCGGCGTCGCGGGAGATCGTGCTGGAGAAGATGGCCGCGGTGCAGGACTGCTTCGACAGCAACGCCGTCGACGTGACCCTGCTGCCGGGGATGGAGATCGCCTTCCACCGCAAGCTGGTCGAGCGCCTGGAGCACGGGCAGCTCCTGCCCCTGGCGGGAAGCAGCCGCTTCCTGGTCGAGCCGTCGTTCAACGATGGTGTCGACGAACTGCTGGAAACGCTCGAGATCCTCACCGGCCGGGGCTACGGCATCATCCTCGCCCATCCCGAGCGGATCCCGGCGATCCAGGAGATGGCCGAGGCCGTGGCCGGGTTCGTGCTGAAGCACGGGGTGGAGATCCAGCTCAACGCCGGCAGCCTGCTGGGCAGGTTCGGCAGCGACAGCCGGCGCACGGCGCTGCGGTTCATCGACCGGGGCTGCGTCCAGTACCTGGGGTCGGACGCCCACGGCGCCGAGGCCCGCCGCCCGCCCGATGCGGGGGAGTGGCTGGAACTGGAGCGGATCGCGGGCAGCGACCGGCTGCGGCAGTGGTGCTGCAGCAACCCGGCGGGGTTGGTGAGCGGGGAGTGAGAGGACTGGGGATTGCTCCAAGGCTTGTTTAAGATCTCTCCCTGCGGTTCGAGATGACAGCGGGGGTAGGGCGCAGTGACGGCAAGAAAAGTCACGATGACAGCGGGGGTAGGGCGAGGCGACAGAGGATGTGAGGGACGCCAGCCAGGGGTTGGTCGCGATGACAGGGTTCGTCGTTCCCGGTAGGGCAATGATGCCTCCATCCGCTGTCATTTCGAAGCGGAGCGAGAAATCTTGCTTTTCCCGGCAGGGCGAAGGCCGAGAAGCCGCCCCCCGCTGTCATTTCGAAGCGAAGCGAGAAATCTTGCTTTTCCCGGCAGGGCAAAGGCCATGAAGCCTCCCCCCGCTGTCATTTCGAAGCGAAGCGAGAAATTTTGTTGTTCCCGGTAGGGTGAAGGCCATGAAGCCTCCCCCCGCTGTCATTTCGAAGCGAAGCGAGAAATCTTGCTTTTCCCGGCAGGGCGAAGGCCGAGATGCCTCCCCCGCTGTCATTTCGAAGCGAAGCGAGAAATCTTAATCTGATAATGCATAATTATTACGTTTACATGCTAACGAACTGGAACAACAAAGTCTTGTATGTCGGCGTAACCAACAATCTCGAGCGGCGGCTACACGAGCACAGGATGAAACTGGTTCCGGGCTTTACCGGAAAGTACAACGTGAATAAACTGGTGTACTTCGAGGAAACCCAGGATATCGTCGCCGCGTTGGAACGGGAAAAAGAGATCAAGAAATGGCGGCGGGAGAAGAAGAATGCTCTGGTTGCCGGTTCCAATCCTGATTGGAAGGATTTGAGTGATGGGTGGTGAGTTCTTCGTGGCAGGTTTAAGATCTCTCCCTGCGGTCGAGATGACAGCGGGGGCAGGTCGAGATGACAGCGGGGGCAGGTCGAGGCGACAGAGGAAGAAAGGGTAAAAGCCTAGGCATTGGTCGCTATGACAGTGTTCGTTGTTCCCGGTAGGGCGAAGGGTGTAATGCTGCCCCCGCTGTCATTTCGAAGCGGAGCGAGAAATCTCGTTATTCCCGATAGGGCAAAGGTCGAGATGTCACCCCCGCTGTCATTTCGAAGCGGAGCGAGAAATCTTGTTGTTCCCTGCGGGGGATGGTTCGAGGCAGGTTTAAGATCTCTCCCTGCGGTCGAGATGACAGCGGGGGCAGGTCGAGATGACAGCGGGGGTAGGTCGAGGCAACAGAGGATGTAAGGGCGAAAAGTGTTCCCGGTAGGGTGAAGGGTGTAATGCCGCCCCCGCTGTCATTTCGAAGCGAAGCGAGAAATCTTGTTGTTCCCTGCGGGGGATGTTCGAGGCAGGTTTAAGATCTCTCCCTGCGGTCGAGATGACAGCGGGGGTAGGGCGCGATGACAGCGGGGGCAGGGCGCGATGACAGCGGGGGTAGGGCGAGATGTCACCCCCGCTGTCATTTCGAAGCGGAGCGAGAAATCTTGTTGTTCCCTGCGGGGGATGTTTCGAGGCAGGTTTAAGATCTCTCCCTGCGGTCGAGATGACAGCGGGGGCAGGTCGAGGCGACAGCGGGGGTAGGTCCAGGCAACAGAGGATGTAAGGGCGAAAAGTGTTCCCGCTAGGGCGAAGGGTGTAATGTCACCCCCGCTGTCATTTCGAAGCGAAGCGAGAAATCTTGTTGTTCCCTGCGGGGGATGTTCCGAGGCAGGTTTAAGATCTCTCCCTGCGGTCGAGATGACAGCGGGGACAGGTCGAGGCGACAGCGGGGGCAGGTCGAGATGACAGCGGGGGCAGGTCGAGGCGACAGCGGGGGCAGGTCGAGATGACAGCGGGGGTAGGTCGAGATGACAGCGGGGACAGGTCGAGGCGACAGCGGGGGCAGGTCGAGGCGACAGCGGGGACAGGTCGAGGCGACAGCGGGGGCAGGTCGAGGCGACAGTGGTGAATAGTTGCGATAACAGTGTATCAACCGCGATGACAGTGCATAAACCAAAAGTGCATAAACCCGAAAGTACATAAACCGAAAGTGCATAAACCCGAAAGTGCATAAACCCGAAAGTGCAATACCAACACAGAGCAATAGCGTAACAAATATAGAGACACTATGACAGCCGACAGAAACCGGAACTACCCCGAAGCCGAGCGCAGCCTCATGGTCCGAGGCGAGGCCAACACCTATCTCCCCAGCACCGAGGTGCGGGAGGTAGTCCCCGGCTTCAACGACGAGATCGACCTGCGCGACTACCTCGACATGCTGGTGCGGCGCAAGACCGCGGTGCTGTCGGTGCTGGCCGTCGTCTTCCTCCTCGTCGCCCTCAACACCTTCCTCGCCACCCCCCAGTTCAAGGCCAAGGGGGTCATCCGGGCCTCCAACCAGAACTCGACGGTCACCAAATTCGAAAACCTCGACAAAAGCGACCTGCGGACCCTCGAGTTCCAGCAGACCCAGGTCAACCTGCTGCAGAGCAACCAGCTCGCCACCCGGGTGATCGAAAAGCTCGATCTCGCCCACAACCCGGTGTTCAACCCCGCCGCCGCCGACAAAGACGGCAAGGGCAAGTCGAAATCGCTGCTGGCCGGCCTCACCGGTTTCGTCCGCGCCGACCAGAAGGAGGAGGAGCTCAGCGTCCTCGAAGAGGACGGCCGGGCCCAGGTGCTGGCCGATCAGCTCCTCCGCTCCTTCAAGGGCAACCTGTCCGTCACCCCGGTCCGCAACAGCGAGCTGATCGAGGTGTCGTTCACCACCCCCGACCCGGCGCTGACCGCCGCCATCACCAACTCGGCGATGGACGAGTTCATCCAGATGCACATGGACACCGGCCTGGAGGCCTCGCGCACCGCCGGCCAGTTCCTCGACAAGCAGATCCGCGCCGCCCAGATCAAGCTGGAGGAATCGGAGCTGGAGCTCAACGAGTTCGGCAAGAAACTCGGCATCGTCTCCCTCAACCCGGCCCACAACCTGGTGATCAAGCAGCTCGAGGAGGTCAACAACTCGCTGGCCAAGGCCTCGTCCGACCGGATCGCCAAGGAGGCGATGTTCAAGCAGAACATGCAGCTCGACGAGAAGTCGCTGGAGCAGATCGTCAACAACGAGCTGATCCAGAACCTCAAGAACCAGTATTCGACCCTGGAGGCGGAGTACCGCGACCTCGGCGTCACCTTCAAGCCGGGCTACCCCAAGATGCAGCAGCTGAAGGCCAAGATGGACGAGATCGCCGGCCGCATCGACAAGGAAAAACAGCAGATCATCGATTCGATCCGCAACAACTACGAGACGGCGCTGAAGACCGAGCAATACCTCCAGGCCAGCGCCGAGGAACAGAAGAAGAAGGCCCTCGAGCTGGAGGAGAAGGCGACCCAGTACAAGATCCTCGAACGCGAGGTCGAGACCAACAAGTCGATCTACCAGAGCCTGCTGCAGCGGTCGAAGGAGATCGAGGCGACGGTCGGCGCCGCCGTCACCAACATCCAGATCATCGACCGGGCGACGACGCCGCTCTACCCGTACAAGCCGCAGGTCGCCAAGAACCTGCTGCTCGGGCTGATCCTCGGCCTGTTCCTCGGCATCGGCGCGGCCTTCACCCTCGAGTTCTTCGACAACACGATCAAGAACCCGGACGAGATGGCCAACCGCTTCCATATCCCGGTCCTCGGGCTGGTGCCCTACGACAAGGAGGTGGCGGAGGACGGCCGCAAGATGGCGTTTCGCTTCTACAACGATCCGCGCTCCCCGGTGGCCGAGGCCCTGCGGACGACGATGACCTCGGTGCGGCTGTCGGCCGCCGACAGCCCGCCGAAGACGATCCTGCTGACCAGCATCCTGCCCGATGCCGGCAAGAGCTCGATGGCGGTCAACGCCGCCTTCTCCTACCTGGCCGACGAGGAGACCTGTCTGATCATCGATGTCGACCTGCGCAAGCCCAGCCTGCACAAGATCTTCCAGACCTCGCGCAAGAAGAAGGGGCTGAGCAGCGTCCTGAGCGGGATGGCCAAGCTGGAGGAGGTCGTCACCAAGACCGAGTACCCCGGCCTCGACATCATCACCAGCGGCCCGCTGCCGCCCAACCCGGCCGAACTGCTCAGTTCGAAGCGGATGCGCGAACTGCTGGCGACCGTCTCCGAACACTACGACCGGATCATCCTCGACGGCCCGCCGTACCAGGGCTTCGCCGAGATCCTGGTGCTGTCGCACATGGTCGACGGGGTTATCCTCATCGTCGTCGAAGGGGTGACCCCGCGCGAGGGCGTCAGGCATTTCCGCAAGGCGGTGATCAATGTCGGCGGCCGGATCCTCGGCACGATCATCAACAAGAGCGGGCGCAAGAAGGGCTTCGGCTCCTACGGCGGCTACAAGTACTACACCTACGACTACAAGTACGGCGAGGAGAGCGCGAGCTGACCGTGGCCGACGTCCCGTCACATAGGAAGCACCGGTCCGTGCGGATCGCCGCCTTCCTCGCCCTGGCGGCCCTGGCGGCCGTGCAGCTGCGCATCGCCCTGCAGGAGCAGGCCGAATACAGCGACGCCGGGGCCTCGGCGGCGATGATCGCCATGCTGCGCAGCCCGTTCCTGCTCATCTGGCACGGCAAGCGCCTGCACCTGCTCGAAGGGGAGGTGGCGCAGGCCGAGGCGCTGTACCGCCGGGCCCTGGTCCACAACTCCCTCTACATCCCGGCCTGGCTCGGCCTGGCCGAGCTGCGCAACGACCGGGGGAAAAAGGCCGAGGCGGCGGCGATCCTCGATCATGTCGATGGGCTCAGCGCCGGGATCAACCGCTGGCGCTGGGACAAGGCGCTGCTGACCTACCAGCTGGGCCGCTACGACATCCTGGCCCGCGATCTCGCCTGGATCATCGCCGAAATCCCGGCGCAGCGCCAGGACGCCCTGAAGATGGCCTTCTCGCTGTGGCCCGACCCGGCCGCGCTCCACGACCATATCGGCCGGGACAATATCATCCACCTGTTCCACCATGCGGCGCGGACCGGCAAGGTCGAGGCGGCGCTGGCCTTCTGGCCGGAGGTCGAGAAGCTGGGGGTGGACAATTACCGTCCCGAGGTCCTCGTCTTCCTCAACAGCCTGATCCAGCACGACCGGCTGGCCGAGGCGGCGGCGATCTGGCGGACGTACTTCAACGGCGAATCCCTGCTCGCCAACGGCGATTTCGACAAGGAACCGACCAACACCGCCTTCGACTGGCGGATCAGCGCCCCCAAGGGCAGCAGCTGGCGGATCGAGGCCGCGGATGACGGCAAGGGCCGGGCCATGCGCCTGCACTTCTCCGGCACCGACAACCTCGGCTACCAGCACCTGACGCAGATCGTGCCGCTGGCTCCCGGACGGAAATACCGACTGATCGGCAAGTACAAAACCGACAAGCTGACCACCGACCAGCGCCCCTACCTCGAGGTGATTGGTTTCCAGTGCCCGATGGCGCCGGTGCGCTCCGCCGGCGTGGCCGCGAGCCAGCCGTGGACCGCCCTGTCGCTGCCGTTCGAGGTCCCGGCCGATTGCCGGGCCGTCGTGGTCCGGGTGCGGCGCGACCCGAGCACCCACCTCGACAACCTGCTGGCCGGCGACCTGTGGCTGAAGGAGATGGCGATCGAAAAGACCGGCGAGATCCACGCCGCCCCGGTGGTGGTGCAGTGATGCGGGCCGTCGACCGCGATAATGTCACCCGGCTGTTGCAGCAGCTGGCCCGCGACGCCTCGACGGAAGGGCTGATCGTCTTCGTCGCCGACACCAGCGGCATGCTCCAGACCTGCCGTGCCGTGCTGACGCTCGACCGCGACGGGGACGACGAGGCGAAAGCCTGGCTGCACACCGCCTGCGCCGCCCGGGAAATCGCGCCTGGCCAGCTGCTCCACGAGGCGCGCAAGATTGTCCAGCTGTTCCAGGCCGATACCGGCGATGGCGACTACTACGCCGTGCTCGGGCTGAGCCCCGACGCCACCGAAGACGAGGTCAAGCGCAGCTATCGCCAACTGAGCCGCCGCTACCATCCCGATACCGCCCCGACGGCCGGCGCGGCGGGCACCGACCGGTTCATCCGGATCACCCGGGCCTACCACGCGATCATCGCCGGCGAGGAGCCAGCTCCCCCGGCCATCCCTTTCTCCCCGGCGGCTTCATCTCCGCCGATCCGCAAGGGGGGGCAGCGGCGGCGGCTGTTCGGCCCGCGCGTGCCGCTGCGGGCCGTGGTCGGCCTGGCGCTGCTCGCCGGCATCGTGGTGGCCGCCTGCCTGGTGGTCTCGGAGGTCTATTCGCGCCGGGTGATGCTCAAAACCCTGCACGACGGCGGGGTGGCCTTCGTCCCACCGAAGGCGCAAAAAACGGTGCGGGAAGAACCGGCGGCGCTTACCTTCGCCGAGAAACTGCGCCGGGAGCGTGAGGCGGAGGCTGTGGCGGCGAAGAAAGACGAACGTGGGAAAACAATCGTTGCCGCCGCCTCGGCGCAACCTACCCCCGTTGCCTCGACACAACCTGCCCCCGTTGCCCCGGCACAACCTACCCCCGCCACCTCAACACAACCTACCCCCGCTGCCGCGTCACAACCTTTCCCAACTCAGTCATCGCGACCTACCCCCGCTGTCATCTCGACCGCAGGGAGAGATCTCAAACCAGCCTCGGAGCAACCCCCGCAGGGAAAAGCGAGATTTCTCGCTTCGCATCGAAATGACAGGGAAGGGGCCTCATCACAACCTTCCCCAACTCAGTCATCGCGACCTACCCCCGCTGTCATCTCGACCGCAGGGAGAGATCTTAAACCTGCCATGGAGAAATCTCAAGCCACCAAGGCAACCCCAGTCATCAAACCAGTCCCGGCCACCAATACCACCCCGATCCTCACCGCGACCAAACCGCCACCGCCACCCACCCCAGCCCAGCCCCCGCATACCGAGGCGCAGCTGCAGCAGCAACTAAACCGCTTCCTAACCGCCTACTGCCAGGCCTACGGAGCAAGAAACCTGACCAAATTCCAACAATTCTTCACCCCCAAGGCGACCGAGAACGGCACCCCGGTCTCCGACTTGATGCCGACCTACAGCAAACTGTTCGCGTCGACGAAGGGACTTTCCCTGCGGATCTCGACCCTGAAATGGCATCAGCCTGCAGCCGGCCGGATCGCCCTGAATGGCCGATTCGAGATCGATCTCGATTACCGGGATGCCGATGCCGTACACGGCGCGGGAAAGATCGACTTCCAACTGGCCTACGACGACACCTCGCTGAAGGTACAAAAAATGACCTACAGTTTTGATCAATGATGATGACACATTCAGTTTGCATAGAGTCCGCGACTCATCGTGTCATTTCGAGCGTGTTTGATGTCATTTCGAGCGTGTTTGATGTCATTTCGAGCGCCAGCGAGAAATCTCGCTTTTCCATACAGACAGAAAAGACGAGATCTCTCCCTGCGGTCGAGATGACAGCGGGGGAAGGTCGCGACGGCAGAGGTGAAGGTCGGAGAAGACAACATAGGAAGGTCGCGATGACAGCACTCGTTCTCCCCGCTAGGGCAAAGGCCGAGATCCTGCCCCCCATGTCATTTCGAAGCGAAGCGAGAAATCTCCTTATCCCCGCAAGGGCAAAAACCGTAAATCCACCCCCCGCTGTCATTTCGAAGCGAAGCGAGAAATCTTGTGTTGCCGAGGATGCCTCTCTTACGGCGAGAAGATCTCTCCCTACGGTCGAGATGACAGCGGGGGAAGGTCGAGACTTCTGTGCTGAAGGTCGAGAAGACAACAGAGGAAGGTCGCGACGGCAACAGAGAAAGGTCGAAGATGACAATGCTCATTATCCCCGCTAGGGCAAAAACCGTGCAACCTCCCCCCGCTGTCATTTCGAAGCGAAGCGAGAAATCTTGTGTTGCCGAGAAAGCCTCTCTTACAGCGAGAAGATCTCTCCCTGCGGTCGAGATGACAGCGGGGGAAGGTCGAGGCGGCAGTGGTGAAAGTCGCGACGACTGTGGTGAAGGTCGAGGCGACAACAGAGGAAGGTCGCGACGGCAACAGAGAAAGGTCGAGATGACAATGCTCGTTATTCCCGATAGGGCGAAAACCGTGCAACCACCCCCCGCTGTCATTTCGAGTTTTTCCTTTGTCATTTCGAAGCGAAGCGAGAAATCTCGTTTCTCCACGCGAGCCTTCTCCCCGAAAAATATACCCCCCCCAATCCCCCATCAAGAGATTCAATTATCCTACCCCCAACCCAAACAGGATACAATCTCATGACTGCCAGGAACTCCCTGAATTTCAAACCGCTCTTGCTATCCCAGCTCAACGAGCACCTCCGCCGTTTACGGCGCCGCTGCCTCAGCCTCAACTTCTGGCTGGTCCTGACAACCGACGTCGCCCTGCTCATAACCGCCTATTTCCTCTCCCGCTACCTCCGCTTCGACGCCTTTCATCTCACCAAACCCACCAACCACTACATCGCAGTCATCCTCGTCATCCTCGCAGTCAAGCTGCCGATCTTCTACCTGTTCGGCCTCTATAACGGCATGTGGCGCTATACCGGCTTCCGCGACCTGCAGCGGATCGTCGGCGCCGCCCTGGTGTCGTCGTCGGTCATCATCACGATCATGACCCTGGTCGATCGCTTCCACGGCTATTCGCGGGGGGTGTTCATCATGGACGCGGTGTTCACCATCCTGTTCATCAGCGGCAGCCGGGCCTCGATCCGCATGGCCCTGCACCACAGCGCCTTGCGGCGGGAGGACCGGGTCGTCCGCCTCAAGCGGCTGCTGGTGATCGGCGCGGGCGACGCGGCCGAGAAGGCGACGCGGGAGATCGACGACAACCCCACCCTCCCCTACGAGGTGGTCGGCTTCGTCGATGACGATCCGGACAAGGCCGGACTGCGGATCCACCGCATCCCGGTGCTCGGCGGGGTCGACGACCTGCCGGAATTCGCCGCCCAGACGCAGGCCGACGAACTGCTGATCGCCATCGTCACCCTCACCGGGCCGGAGATGCAGCGGATCGTCGCCCTGTGCCAGCAGACCGGCCTGCCGTACAAGGTGCTGCCCGGCCTCGGCGAGTTGATCAACGGCCGGGTGTCGGTGTCGTCGATCCGCGACATCTCGTACAAGGATCTGCTCGGCCGGGAGGAGGTGACCCTCGACCAGGCCCGAATCGGCGACACCCTGCGGGGCAAGATCATCCTCGTCACCGGCGCCGGCGGCTCGATCGGCTCCGAACTGTGCCGCCAGATCATCCGCTTCGCCCCGTCCCGGCTGATCCTGTTCGACAGCAGCGAGGAAAACCTCTACGCCATCCAGATGGAACTGCTCCATGAATACCAGGTCGCCGATGCCGTGCCGGTGCTCGGCAAGGTCCAGGACGTGCGCCTGCTCGACATGGTCTTCAACCGCCACCGGCCGCAGGTCGTCTTCCATGCCGCCGCCTACAAGCATGTGCCCCTGGTCGAGAACAACCCCTGGGAGGCGGTGTACAACAATATCTTCGCCAGCCAGCTGCTGATCGAGGCGGTCATCCGCCACCGGGTCGAACGCTTCGTCCTGGTCTCCACCGACAAGGCGGTGCGGCCGACCAACGTCATGGGGGCCTCGAAACGGCTGACCGAACTGCTGATGCTGGCCTATGCCCGCAACAGCTGGGACGGCGGCTTCAGCCCGGCCTGGCGGCGGGTGCCGGAGACGGCGGAACCGGCAACCTACCGGGCCGAAGCGCCGCACCACGACACCAGGTTCATGGCGGTGCGCTTCGGCAACGTCCTCGGCTCGTCCGGCTCGGTGCTGCCGCTGTTCAAGCGCCAGATCGAGCTCGGCGGCCCGGTCACCGTCACCCACCCCGAGATCACCCGCTATTTCATGTCGATCGAGGAGGCGGCCCAGCTCATCCTCCAGGCCGGGTCGATGGGCGGCGACGGCGAGATCTTCCTCCTCAAGATGGGCGAGCCGGTCAGAATCGACCAGATGGCCCGGGACATGATCCGCCTGGCGGGCAAGGAACCGGATGTCGATATCGAGATCCGCTACTCCGGCCTGCGCCCCGGCGAAAAGCTGTTCGAGGAACTGATCACCGAGGGCGAGGGGATCGTCCCCACCGGCCATCAGAAGATCATGGTGCTGGGCAGTGACGGGATATGCTTTACCGACCGGGAACGGATGTTCGACGAACTGTTACGTTATGCCGGGACGTGTGATGGGGACGGGATCAAGGGAATTTTGAAGCAGATCATTCCGGAGTATACACCGTATCGAGAAACAGCGGTCACAAGCATGGATAAAGATGCCAACGAGGAAACATTGAGAAATTGAAGGGAAAGAAAGGAACTCGACAATCCGATTCAGCCTAGAAGACGTTTCGATTGAAATAGGGTTGTGGTGTTAAGAGGTCGATATTTTTAACGTTTTGTAGGGAATGGGAAGATTGATTTGCTCCGTAGGTTTCTAACCACCTAAAACGGTTTGAACAAAAAAAACTTAAAATTTATAACATATGAACGATGTCTTCATCCATCCGATGTCTGATGTCCAATCAGATCATATCGGAAATAGAACTCGCATTTGGCAATTTTGCGTAGTGCTTGGCGGCGCGGTGATCGGCGAAGATTGTAATATCTGTGCTCAATGTTTTATAGAAAACGATGTGGTCATCGGGAACCGCGTCACGGTCAAGAATGGGGTTCAGCTGTGGAATGGTCTTCGTGTTGGCGATGACGTTTTTATTGGCCCCAACGTAACCTTCACCAACGATAATTTTCCCAAAAGTGGCAACAAGAGTTTCGAACTTTTGCAAACAATTGTCGAACCCGGGGCGTCAATCGGTGCCGGCGCAGTCATTCTCCCCGGAATAAGAATCGGAGCAGGCGCCATGGTTGCGGCCGGTGCTGTCGTCACAAAAGATGTTCCCGTAGGGATGCTTGTACTCGGCAACCCAGCGACAATTTCAGGAGCGGTGAAAAATGTCACTGAGTGATTGTAAGATTCTCGACCTCCCCAAAATATCAGACCCTCGCGGTAACCTTACCTTCGTCGAAGGTGGTCAACACGTCCCTTTTGACATTCAGCGTGTCTACTACCTCTACGACGTCCCAGGCGGCGCGGAGCGTGGCGGGCATGCACACAAAGGTCTGCATCAACTCATCATCGCCATGTCAGGCAGTTTCGACGTGCTGCTCGATGACGGCAAGGAAAAAAGGCGCATTCACCTCAATCGTTCCTATAACGGTCTTTACGTCTGCCCCATGATCTGGCGCGAACTGGACAATTTTTCGTCTGGCTCGGTGTGCATGGTGCTGGCCTCCAACCGGTACGACGAGGGGGACTATTATCGCGACTACGCGGAATTCATGCGGGCGAGGTGGCAGGCGTGAGTATCCCATTCCTCGACCTCCACGCGGCCTACCAGGAATTGAAGGCCGAGATCGACGAAGCTATTGCCCGCGTCGTCGGTTCGGGTTGGTACATCGGCGGCCATGAGGTCGAACAGTTCGAAGCCGAATACGCTCAATATTGCGAAACGACGCATGCCGTGGGTGTCGCCAACGGTCTCGATGCCCTGCATCTTGCTATGCTGGCCATGGATGTCGGTCCTGGCGATGAGGTCATTGTCCCCTCCAACACCTACATCGCCACCTGGCTGGCGGTGAGCCATTGTGGTGCGACGCCGGTACCGGTGGAGCCGGTCGAGTCTACCTACAATCTCGATCCGACGCGTATCGAAGCCGCGATAACCTCGCGCACCAAGGTCATCCTACCGGTGCATTTGTACGGCCAGCCCGCTGATCTCGACCCGATCCTCACCATCGCCCGCAAACACGGCCTGCTCGTGCTGGAAGACGGTGCACAGGCGCACGGCGCGCGTTACAAGGGCAAGCGCCTGGGCGCTCATGGCGATGCGGTGGCATGGAGCTTTTACCCCGGCAAAAATCTTGGCGCGTTGGGCGACGGCGGTGCGGTTACAACCAACGACCCCGAAATCGCCGACCGTATCCGTGTGCTGCGTAATTATGGATCCCGCGCAAAATATGTGAACGAAGTGCAGGGCTTCAACAGTCGGCTCGATCCACTACAGGCAGCCGTTCTTCGGGTGAAACTAAAGTGCTTGGATAATTGGAACTCCCGTCGCTATACTCTCGCC
This sequence comes from Desulfoprunum sp., assembly GCF_053613775.1. NCBI lineage: Bacteria > Pseudomonadati > Thermodesulfobacteriota > Desulfobulbia > Desulfobulbales > Desulfobulbaceae > Desulfoprunum > Desulfoprunum sp. Next base: position 8,517 of record NZ_JBSHXH010000005.1, on the reverse strand, counting down.
ATGTTGTATCTGGAAGGTTTGGTCGGCACCGACCTGATCTTGCCGCAAGTGTTTGAATGGGCCGACCCGGTATGGCATCTTTTCGTTATTCGTCATCCGCAGCGTGAGACACTGAAACAGCGCCTGACAGAAGCTGGTATAAGCACTTTGATCCATTACCCTATTCCGCCACATAAGCAACAGGCCTATGCTGGAGGCAATTTTCTGGCCAATGCTTTACCGCTAGCTTCAAGGTTGGCGAATGAGGTTCTGAGCTTACCGATGGGTCCGCATTTGAGTATGAAAGAAGTTACGCACATTATTTCACTGGTTTCATCAAGTGCTTGAAAAATTTTGCAAACGTATCATCAATTTGCTCTGCCGAGCTATCCAGTTGCCACGCCAGTTTCTCTATCGAGCTATTTCAAATAATTCGATAAGCGGAACATTGCGCCATTTTCAGCCTGGCCATTGTGTTGGAGACGGAAAGGTTAGCGTGAGAGAAAAACGTCAGCATTGGTTTTTCCTTTCACCGCTATTTCTTTCGACTTATGATTATATCGCTGCACGAAAGACTTCAGCATCGATATCAATTGGAGAGGGAACTTGGATCATTAATAATTTCTGCGCGATTGCGGAGCATGCATCCATAACGATCGGAAAACATTGTTTGATAGGTGTTAATGTTGAGATCGTTGGATAACGATTTCCATGGAATCAAGGTCGAAGATCGAGGAATTCGCTGGCGGAGTTGGCTAAACCTAAATGCATCGGAAACCATGTGTTCATTGGTTCTAATGTGAAAATATTGAAAGCGGTAAATATTGGGGACGGATCTCTAATCGCAAATGGCGCTATGGTAGCTTCAGATATTCCAAATAAAGTTATTGCTGGAGGGAACCCATCAAAAATCATCAGATCAATTGAATAAAATGAAGAATTCCTATCGGCAAATTCTGCGCTCGTCCTCAATCATCGGTGGTGCCTCGGTTCTCAATATCCTGATCAACATCGTGCGGATCAAATTCGCCGCAGTTTTGCTCGGTCCTTCAGGTGTCGGTCTGCTTGGTATGTACGGCCAAATTACCACTTTGATCTCTGCAATTACCAGCATGGGGATAGGTAAAAGCGGTGTACGCCAAGTTGCAGAATCTGTTGGCAGCAATGATGATGAGCGGATTGCCCGCACTGTTATCACTCTGCGCCGGACAGCATGGCTGACCGGTGGGTTTGGCATGCTATTTATGGTTGTTTTCTGTGTGCCGCTCTCGAGAATGACTTTTGGTACCAACGACTATGCTTGGTCCATCGCGATACTTGGTATCACCCTTCTTAGTGGGGCAATTGCCAGTGGTCAGGGATGCATTATCAACGGGACCCGCAGGATTGGCGATCTGGCCAAAATTAGCGTCATTGGGGCAATCAACGGGACGCTGATAAGTATTCCCTGTTTCTACCTTCTGGGGAATGAAGGAATCATACCGAGTTTGGTTCTCTCAGCGTTCGCCGTTCTTGTCACATCATGGTGGTTTGCCCGAAAAATACCAGTGAAGGCGATCACATTGCCCATGCGCGATACTTACGTAGAGGCGAGACAGTTGCTCTTACTCGGGGTCAGTTTCATGGGGGCCGGGTTGGTAACAACTCTGTCTGGGTATCTGATTCAAATAGTCATGATACGGCAGTTTGGCCTTGCCGATGTTGGCATATACCAGGCAGCTTTCAACCTATCAGGTGTCCTTGTAGGGTTTGTGCTTGGGGCCATGGGGGCAGATTACTACCCACGGTTGACCGCTGTTGCTAGCGATAACACTAGCATCCATCGGATGGTCAACGAGCAGTCGCAGATATCAATTTTACTTTCGCTGCCGGGACTGATGGCGATGATGATTTTTGCACCGGTCATTATCAATCTCCTTTATGCCTCATCATTCGTTACAGCTGTGCCAATCTTGCGCTGGTGCATTCTGGGGATTCTTGGGAGGGTTTTCTCATGGCCACTAGGTTTTGTCATTCTTGCCAAAGGGAGAGGAAAATTATTTTTTATCACTGAATTCCTTGCCGGTGTTATACATTTGGCGGGGGTATTCTTTTTAATCCGAATATGGGGACTCGAAGGTGCGGGCATTGCCTTCATGGTGCTTTATATCTTTTACACAGGTTTGATGCTGTTTGTAATGCACAGTATGTTTGGCGTTATCTGGGATAACCAAACGCTTAAACTTATGTCCTTTGCGATTATTGCTATGGTAGTGTTGATGGTAAACTGCACTTTTAATAATAATCTAATTATTATGTGGATAATTAATTTTGCCATTCTTGTCATTATAACTTGGTTTTGTTTGAAACAAATTACACAAAAAACCAGCATTGACATGAATAAACTTCTTAGTAGATTCAATAATATAAAGAAAGTTTAAAAAATCCTCATTGCTAAATAAACTTAAGGATGCATTTAAGTATGAAAAACCATTCACCATTAGTTTCAGTTATTGTTCCTTCATATAACCATGAACAATTCATTGAACAATGTATTGATAGTATTTTAAATCAAAGCTATAAAAATTATGAACTTATTGTTATAGATGATGGTTCATCTGATAATAGCCGTTTTATTCTCAATGATCTTCAAAAGAAGTACGGTTTTACTCTTGTTTTACAAGAAAATATGGGACTTCCCAGGACTTTAAACAAAGGTATTCAAGAATTTGCTAGAGGTACATTTATTACTTTTTGTGCATCAGATGATTATTGGTTGCCAGGTAAACTTGAAAAGCAGGTTTTTTTCATGGAGCAATATCCTGATATTCCAATGTGTTTTGGTAAGGCATATGTGGTAGATGAGGATAGTAATGTTATGCAAAAATCAACAATTTTAAAGAACAGAAAATTGAAAGGTGGTTATATTTTCAAAGATCTATTATTAATCAATTTCCATCCTCCTGTAAATTATCTTTTCAGGCGAAAAATCTTTGATGAATTAGGGTATTACAAAGAAAATATTTTTACTGAAGATCTTTATATGAATTTATGTATATCGAATAAATATAAAATTGGCTATATTGATGATTACTTAATTTGTTATCGTGAAATACAGAATGACAAAATAAAGCCACCTACTTTAAAAACATCTATCTCTCATTTAGAATGCATCAAAGGCTATAAAGAATCAGAAATTTATCCCGAAGCCATCAGGAGGTGGCATTTTAGGAACTTTACTATGTACTCAGCTTACAGAAAACATAAATTGCTAGCTTTCAAAGGTATGATAAATTCTGTTCGCTATTTTTACGAATCTATGTATTTGAAATCTATCGTCAAGTTGATATTGTTTTGGAAATGAAAATATTAAAATATAATTGTTCAAGCATCACAAACTTTATGATGTTAGGGTTCCTTTTTTTGTTCATATTTACTCCGCTTTTTGTGTTGCCATTTAATATTATACATATTCTTGCTATTGTTTCTCTTTTTTTCCTGTTAACTAAACATAAACAGGAATTTTTTCTCATATTGCGCGATAAAGGTCTATTTGTCTTTTTATTTTTTCATTTTTGCATAATTATATACAGTCTGGCTCTGTTTGTATTACACCCAGAGCATATTGACGTCATATACTATGCTGTTTCTACTATTATTGAAGTGTTGCCCTGTGCAATATTCATATCTATAGTATCCTACTATAGGAAAATTGATATGAATAAATTTTATGACATTATTCTGACTATGGGTATGCTTCAAGTTTTTTGTATTACATTAACTATAATTTTTCCTGAATTTCGAAAGTTTATTATCGATAACTCAGGAAGCGAAGGCCTTGAGGATGTTTTTACTAGAGTAAACGAGTTTCGAATATATGGTTTAGCAAGAGGGTATACATTTACGATGCCTCTTTTTCAAGGATTGTGCATAGTTATTGCTACTGCGCTTGGATTTTTTAAGACATCAAAGTATTTTTTGTTAATCCCGATCTATATATTTTCTATAGCAATTAATGCAAGAATTGCACTAATTAGTATATTGATTGTTCCTTTTGTGATTTTATTTATAGGTATTAAGAAAAATCCAGGGAAGAAAATTTTCGGATTAATAATTTTACTTGTTTCGATTTATTTTGTACCTCAGTTTATTAGTTATAAAGCTGATAACAGTTCGTTATACAGTACTTGGAGCTGGCTTAATTCAGGGATTGAGGAGATTATTGATTTTAAATCTGGAGAAATAGCAGGAAATCTATATGCTCTTACCAAAACAATGTGGTTCTATCCAGAAGGGATAGAATTATTATTTGGTACAGGAGTGGATGTATTTGGAGGTATAGCGAAGTCATCTGATATTGGTTATGTTATCAATTTGTATTATGGTGGGGTTATTTTATCAATATTGATATATATTCCATATATTGTTTTGCTTATGACATATTGCAAGGGAAATTTAATCGAAAGAACGGTCAATATATCAGTTTTGGTCTATTTATTTTTGGCTAATTTCAAGGGGAATGTATTCAGGCCAAACGAAATCATAAATGGAGTTTTAGTTTTAATAATTTTTTCAATAACTTTAAGAATTCTACATAAACCTGCAAGGTATGTTTCCCATCAGTGGAAATGATTTTTACGTCTTTATCATGTAATGAGGATATTTTGCAAGTAGCCTACGTTGGACCGTTTCTTTTCCCTTGGGGGCACCCAGGATCTCGCAGGGTTTGCGGTATGGCCCGTTCGCTTGCGGAAGTCGGTTACGATGTAGTCGTTGGTAGTGGTAGTGCCACGCCAATTGCTCCTATAAACCTTGATGAAGGTGAAATCCCGGGATCGATAACCTATGTTGGCCTGGGTGAATTGCCACCGCCTGGATCATCGATCTTAGCTAAATCTATGCAGATATTCATTCACTGGGGCAAAAAGACTGTCGCGTGGCTTGATGCACAACCGGTCAAACCATCGTACGTGATCGTTTACGGAGGCAGCGCTCAGTACATGTTTCGCCTTCTTCCCTGGTGTCGGCAAAACAATATTCCACTAATTGCAGACATTGTCGAATGGTATGCCCCACATCAATTGACTGGGGGATATTTTGGGCCATTTCATATCAGCGCCAAGATTGCGCTTAAATATCAATACTCAAAATGTGATGGCATAATTGCAATTAGTTCTTTTTTGAAAGAATACTACATCAAATTGGGCTGTAAAGTTATTTTGGTCCCACCAACCATTGATGCCAGCAGAGTTGGATTAACTCCTCATAACACAAGAGATAAAGAACACCATCTATCATTGATATATTCTGGTACACCAGCAAGAAAAGATTTACTTGGCAACATCATTCAAGGTATCAGCAAAATTGACCCTAATGGTCAATATATACGTCTATTAGTGATAGGTCCGTCGTTGGAACAAGTGAAGTTTCTCCTTAATGATTCCAATCCACCTCCTTTTGTAAAGATACTAGGTCGAATCCCTCAAAATGATGTTGCTGAAGTTTTAAAAGAAGCCGATTTCAGCGTATTGCTTCGGGAACCTCAGCGCTATGCTCAAGCAGGATTCCCAACAAAATTTGTTGAAAGTATGGCTAGCGGTGTCCCTGTAATTGCAAATCTGACTAGTGATCTTGGAGCATATTTACATGATGGTATTAATGGCCTGATTTGTAGTGACCATTCCGTAAATGCTTTTGCTGAAACACTCCAGCGTGCAATGCACCTTCCTTATATTGAAAGAAAGGAAATGCGCAATGCGGCTCGTAAAGAAGCTGAACGATCTTTTGATTTTAGAATCTATTCGATGAATCTAAAATCTTTTCTTTCGAAGTTAATGTTATGAAAATAGGTAAATTAAAATGTTTATTTTTGAAGACTGGGTATTTAATAAGCATGATTTAAAAATACGTATTGTTCTTGTTTTATTTAGGCTATCACAATTTATGTGGAAAAAAGGAAGATTGGTTAGAAGTTTAAGTATTCCATATTTTATATTATATCGTTTGTTAGTAATATATTTTTTTAATATTGAATTACTTCCTAACCTTAATATTGGTCGACGGCTTAGGATATTTCATGGTTATGCTTTGGTAATTCATCCTTCTAGCGTCATAGGTAATGATGTAACTTTACGACATTGTACAACACTGGGAAATAAGTGCTCAGGTGGTAAGGGGCCACAAATAGGTGATAGAGTCAATATCGGTTGTAATTCAGTAATTATTGGAGAAATACACATTGGAAATGATACAACGATTGGCGCGGGCTCAGTAGTGATTGAAAATGTGGCTGATGGTCAGATTGTTGCCGGCAATCCTGCTCGAATAATACACTCAAATGGTAACAATGGTATCAACTAACCTAATTGTGTGCCCTCCCAACACTAATAAATTCTATTCTGAAATAAGGGTGTTATTGATAGGCCCTCTTATTGATGAGATCGGAGGCACCACTGTTTCCTTTAAATATTTAATTAATGAACTGAGAAAAATGGATGATGTTATTATTACCGTTTTGTCAGTAAAGGGGATAAGAGGCGGTGGTTGGCGATCTATCCCAAGATTCCTAAATTTAATCAGTTCAGTAGCATTTTTGACACGAAAACATAACATTGTTTCTCTTCAGGTCAGTGTTACAGCAATTCCATATATCGGATTATTAATATTAGCTATATGTAGGCTTCTGAATCGACCACTGATTTTCAGAATGTTTGGTGGAATGGACCACAACGGTTTGAATGGAACTAGTAAATTATTGACGCGTCTATTTGCAAAAAATGTCGATATATACCTAGCACAAACAAAGTTGTTGATTCAATCTGCAAAAAATGAAGGTTTTACAAATTGCGAATGGTTTCCAACGTCGCGTCCTGTATCTGTGCGCCCGTCAATAATAAAAAAGCCATGTCGCCGATTTGTATTTGTTGGACAATTGCGATCTGAAAAGGGTTTGAAAGAATTGGCTGAGGCGGCTGAAAAGTTACCAGAAGGATTAGAAGTTCATGTATGGGGACCATGGACAGGCTTATCAGAAGATTTTTTTGATAGATTCAATCGTGTCAAAATGATGGGCGTTCTAGAGCCTGGGGAAGTATCAGCTAAATTATTAGAATATGATGCTTTAATTTTACCATCATATCTCAAAGCAGAAGGCTATTCTGGGGTTATTTTTGAAGCCTATGCTTCAGGTTTGCCTGTAATTGCGACGCAATGGTTGGCCTTACCAGAAATAGTAATTCATGAGAGGACGGGGCTCCTTGTAGAACCACGTAACTCAAAAAGCCTATTTGATGCCATGATTCGATTGTCTAAAGACGATAAACTTTACCATGCATTACGTGAAAATTCCCTTGAATATGTTCAAGAATTCTCAATGGAAAAACAGGCAAAGCGGTTTATTGAGTATTGCAGAAAAGTTTTAGTGGACTGATGCGCTTAGATTTAAATAACGGGCTAAGTTAGATTAATTTTTTCAACTGAGAGTACTCATGTTTAACTATAAAACATTACTCATAACCGGCGGTACCGGCACTTTCGGCAACGCAGTTCTCAACCGGTTTCTTGATACGGGTATCAAAGAAATCAGAGTCTTCAGCCGCGATGAGAAGAAGCAAGAAGATATGCGCATCAGTCTCGCCAATGCCAAACTCAAATTCTATATTGGCGATGTGCGCGACCCGGCCAGCATCATGGCGGCCATGGATGGCGTCGATTATGTCTTCCAGGCGGCGGCGTTGAAGCAGGTCCCGTCTTGCGAATTCTACCCGCTGGAGGCCGTGAAGACCAATGTGCTGGGGACGGAAAACGTCCTCAACGCGGCGGTGGCCTGCGGGGTCGAGAAGGTGATCTGCCTCAGCACCGACAAGGCGGTCTATCCCATCAACGCCATGGGGATCTCGAAGGCGATGATGGAGAAGCTGATGGTGGCCAAGTCCCGCTTCATCGATCCGGCCAGGACCACCCTGTGCTGCACCCGCTACGGCAACGTCATGGCCTCGCGCGGTTCGGTCATCCCGCTGTTCATCAAGCTGATCAAGGAAGGGAAGCCGCTGACGGTCACCGACCCCAACATGACCCGGTTCCTGATGTCGATCGACGATGCGGTCGATCTGGTCCTCTACGCCTATAGCCATGGCCGGCAGGGCGACACCTTCGTCCAGAAGTCGCCGGCCTCGACCATCGGCGATCTCGCCCTGGCGGTGCGCGAACTGTTCGGGGCCGACAACGAGATCAAGATCATCGGCACCCGGCACGGCGAAAAGCTCTACGAGGCCCTGCTGACCCGCGAGGAGATGGCCCGCGCCGAGGATCTCGGCGGCTACTACCGCATTCCCGCCGACAACCGCAACCTCAATTACAACAAGTACTTCGTCGATGGCCAGGAGGAGGTGTCGGCGGCCCGGGATTATCACTCGCACAATACCGAACGGCTCACCATCCCGCAGATCAAGGACAAGCTGTTATCGCTGCAGCTGGTACGAGACGAACTGGCGGAGTGGAATGACAGCATCAGGAATTGAGGGGTGGGTTCGCTGAACCCGGAGCAGGTCTAGCCCATCC
>NZ_JBSHXH010000004.1:940000-1809467 GCF_053613775.1 Desulfoprunum sp. | reverse complement strand
CGGATGTTCGACGAACTGTTACGTTATGCCGGGACGTGTGATGGGGACGGGATCAAGGGAATTTTGAAGCAGATCATTCCGGAGTATACACCGTATTCGGGGTCGGCAGGCAATCCCCGGGTGATCTCTGCCAAAGCGGAGGCTTTGCGTAATTGATGGTAAAGAAAACTGACATAGATTCAGTGAAAACGCTGGGAAGCCTTAATCCTGATTTAAAGTTGAGATGCTCAAAGATGTGTTTATTAACGATTATGTCGTAATGGCCTTGGAAGTTGTCTGGAAGAAGGTGAAGGAAGTTAATCAATTGAAACGGAGCTTAATTACGCAGTGCAGAAAAATGTGGATGGAATGTGGTGAGTTCTCCAGCTTTGAAGCCTAATTCTTTTGTTACTCTATGAGTAAGATAGGATTAAAAATTCGCTGGCTATCTCTGGATCTCCACCGATTTCAGCGGTTGACTAAAGAAGGTGGTTGGATACTTTTTGGACAGATAGTCTCGGTTTTGGGGGCACTGGTGCTGGTGCGGGTACTCACCGAGTATCTTGATCCCGCCGCGTATGGCGAACTGGCCCTGGGCTTGACCATTGCGGGGTTGGTGAATCAGGTGGTGACAGGTGGAGTGACCGCCGGGATTGGTCGGTTCTATTCAATTGCCGCTGAGAAGGGCGATTTGTCCGGCTATTTGCAGGCCTCCCGTAAGTTGATGGGCTTTGCCATCCTGGCGATTGGCGTCATCGCACTGGCGCTGATGGCCGGCTTGATTTGGACAAATCAAACTCAATGGCTCAGTCTGACGGCAGCGGTGCTGGTGTTTTCGGTATTGACTGGCCTAAACTCTTCGTTGAGCGGCGTTCAAAATGCCGCCCGCCAACGTTCCATCGTCGCCCTGCACAGCGGCATGGATGCCTGGCTGAAAATCGGTCTGGCAGTAGGCGTGATGCTCTGGTTGGGGACTTCCAGCACGGCAGTGGTGATTGGCTATGTGCTTTCCGCTCTGCTTGTCACTGCTTCGCAATTGTTTTTTCTGAGGCGGCTATTACAAAACCGTGACAGAAAACACTCAAACCCAGGCAGTGAAAACTGGGTAAGGCAGATGTGGATGTTTTCTTGGCCGATGATGGCTGGCGGCCTTTTCAACTGGGGGTACTATGCATCACAACGCTGGGCTTTGGAGCTTTTTGCTACGACTGAGGAGGTTGGTAAGTTCTATGCCCTGACACAGATTGCCTATACCCCTATCATCTTGGCCGGTGCAATGTTAATGTCGCTGATGGTGCCAATACTGTTTGCCAGGGTCGGTGATCCAGAAAACAATTATCGTCTAATAAGTACACATAAAGTGGTATCGCGGATCGCTGTAATTGGTTTGCTAGCTACAGCAATGATGTCTGTTTTAATATATTTTTTACATAAAACAATATTCCGTATATTTGTTTCTTCTGAATATGGCGATATTTCATGCTACATGCCTTTGGTAGTGCTTTCTGCTGGATTATTGGTAGTTTCTCATTTCTTTGGAGTAACGGTATCTGCGAAAAACAAAACCAAGTTATTTTTAAAGAGAGATATTATTGGAAATTTATTAATAGCCTTGATTAATTTATACTCGACATCTAAATGGGGTTTTCAAGGTCTTATAACTTCTATGCTTATAGGGGCTGTTATACATTTGAGTTGGCAGATAATAATAGTTAAATCCGCTCTTAAGGAGAGTAGCTAATTCTATGAAAATAGTATTTGCCAGCCGCTATGTTGATCCATTTCTCGTGGGAGGGAATAAGAATGTCTATCTTCAGGCAAAATCACTTAAAGATGATTTCGGGATAGATGTTGAAATACTTACTTGGCCAGCCAATGAGCATTGGTCAGGACCAATGCCAAAGGATACGGCGATCGTTTCTGCATTGAAAGTGATTCGAGAAGGTTTGGTGTATCATGTATTCACCGCTCCACCTGATTGGGATGCAGTGGCTGGCGGTAATGTCATCTCAAATGCTGAGTGGCAGGCAGCGGTGGACTATGGAATGGAATTGCTTCGCAGGTTGCAGCCGGATATCGTCCATCTTCAACATCGCCATGGCCTGTGGTGGCTTTTGGAATCTGCTCAACGTCTTGGTATTCATACGGTTTACAGCAATCACGATTGGGGTTTGGCCTGCCTGCGGACAATATTGGTCATGGGTGATGGCACCTTGTGCAATGGGATGGTTGCACCGAATAAATGTGCTCAATGTGTTAAAAAAGGTCGCGGTTTTGTCGGCATGATGAACGAGGCCTTGGTTGAGTTTAGTGCCGGAGAAGTATTGGTTGAATTATTGGACAGAACTCCTTTTAAGGAAATATTAAGAAAACGCGGAATAGTTCGGCAGTCGGCTCTAAAACGGGCGACCACAAACCTCGATCGTGCGACCCGGGTTGTGTCTCAGTTAAGCCACTGCTTCACACCTTCGCAATTTGGGAAACAGTTTTTTTCGCGATTGGGAGTAAAGCCGGAAAGGATTACCGTATTACCCTGGTATCACAACCCTCTTGATATCAACAAAACGGTTACAGCCGATCAACCGTTCACGATCACTTATATTGGCCGCGTTTCGCCTGAGAAGGGTGTACATCTGATATTCGATGCACTCGAAAACGTGAAAAATGTTGAGCCGCTTCAATTGAGCATAGCGGGTGCCAACGATACTGTTTACTGTTCGGCGCTCAGGACAAAATATCCGCATCGAGTTGGTATTCATGATGTGACATGGTTGGATTGGTCAGCGGTTGAACCTCTGTATACCAGCACCGATGTAACCATTATCCCGTCCATATGGATTGACAATACCCCTCTCTCGCTGATTGAGGCTTTTGCCTATCGCGTGCCGGTTATTGCAACACGGGTTCCACCAATAGAGGAATTGATAACCGATGGCGTCAATGGATTTTTAGCAGAGTATATGTCTGTCGATTCACTTTCCGATGCCATCAGACGTGCCATCGCCATGAAAGTTGATATTCGTTCGGGAACGATCAAATTTCCGCCCATAATGACATTGAGAAATTACATGGCACATGTCGTCGGCAAGTATCGCGAAATAGCTCAGGCAGGAGGACATGGGGAGAATTAAAAAGGTGCCGATCAAACTCCACTGATTGCTCTTTAGTCGGTTCGGCCTTGACCTCCCGTAATTTGCAGTGATTGGTAATTATTTTTCCATAGCTATGTGATCACTTTAAGAAAGGAATATGTCCACATTCTTATTTGAAAAGTACGCTTAAACCGGATGAACCATAAAAAATTTCTAATCAACCTTCATTGGCTGCTTTCCAGCCAATTCGGCATTGATCCCCAGCGGTTTCTACGGTCGTTGTGCGGTCTGCCTCAATTTTTCAGCGACTGGCGAATGTTTCGACGCGGCTACACCGGCCGGCTGACTTGGAAGCCCTGCCTACATGATCGCTTTAAAGAAGGCGGCTCAACTAAGAGCGAGTACTTCTGGCAAGATCTACTGGTAGCGCGATGGATCTGCACTGCCCGGCCCGAAAAACATGTGGATGTGGGTTCCCGCGTGGATGGCTTTGTGGCTCACGTCGCTAGTTTTCGGGAGATCGAGGTCTTCGATGTGCGCCCTATCACTGCTGTCATTCCCGGCGTCGTCTTTCAACAGGCAGATTTGATGCAAGGGACGTCTGTGTCAAAATTTGCGGGGAAAGGAGGATACTGTGACTCGTTGTCGTGTCTCCATGCCCTCGAACATTTTGGGTTGGGGCGCTATGGAGATCCGATCGATACGAAAGGCTTTGAGCACGGCCTTAAGAATATGGCGTCTCTATTGAAAGAAAATGGCAGGTTTTACTTATCAGTTCCAATCGGAATTGATCGTGTCGAATTTAATGCCAACCGTATTTTTGATCCGCGGATTATTATTGAATTGGCATTGCAAAACTCGCTCAAACTTTCTGCTCTTATGGTTATCCGGCAAGGAGGTAGTATAGAGGAATTTGTAATTGATGATATTCATCTTTCTGAACTGGCATGCCAGCAGTATGCCCTCGGGATTTTTGTTTTTATAAAAATATGAAATTCCAAAAGCCAGATTTAGCATTCCATCCCGGTATATCGATAATTTCACAAAGCAGAGACCGTGGTATCTCTTTGCCGTGGACACAGGCAGCTCTTCTGCATTTACTACTTGTGTTGGGGGTGTTGTGGATTGGGCTAACTGTCAATACGGCGATGGTAAACACCTTACTGATCTTTGTATTTCTCACAGGATCAGGATTGTGGCTCTGTCATCGCACGAAGGAGATTTTGGCTGACCCTAATCTCAAGATATTGGGCACTTTCTGGTTGGTGAAGGTGGGTATGACCTTGTTTTTGCTCTATGCTGGATGGATACCATATCTTGATCCAGCAACGTCACCAGCATGGGGCTACGATCCGCAACGTTATTTTCAAAATGCAATGGAGTTGATCAAAAACGGCTGGAAGCCTGCCGTTAGCCAAAACTATCAAGGTATCCTTTATTATTACGCGGGAATTTTCTACCTCTTTGGATATAACCCAGTTATCCCAGCCCTGATAAATGCCTATGTAACCCTGCTTGGCACGCTTTTCCTTATCCGATGTGCTTACAGTTTTGCTCCGGAGCGTACGACCAAAGATTGGTTGCTAGTCGGGTTGTTACTGATTCCAGAAGTGCTGTGGTACGATGTGATGACCAGCCGCGAAACACTCATGGCGGTGTTGATCATTGTCGCGACCTTATCGGTTGGCCGCTATCTGGTGGGGGTTGGTAAGACCCGCCTCACCATAACACTGCTGCTTTGTGGCATAACACTCTTGGCTATTTTAGCCGTGCGAACTTCCATGGCTATTCCGGTAGTTGTCAATATCGCCATTATGGCATATATGCTTCGATCGCGTCGCCAAATGGGACCTGTGTTCAAGGTGTTGTTAATTGTCCTTGGCCTCGGGGCAATATTGGTCGGCCCGTTTATCCAGCAAGTTACAGGCGGTTATGACATTGATTACCTCGAGAAATTAGAAAGTGTCCGGTCGTTTGAACCTTCTGAAGGCCAAGAATGGAGCGATCGCTCCATCGGCCTGTACTTGGCACCCAACAACGCGTGGCAGGCCTTGCTTTATTTGCCGCCTCGCATGGTATTGTATCTGGCTACGCCGTTGCCGAATGTTACCGTCTCTATTGCCGAGCTTCTTGACGGAAGTTGGAGCGCATGGCAGCGGCTGATGACCCTGCCTACCTCGATCATGATGTTGCTTGGGTTCCACTATGTACTTGCGGCTACAGTGCAGGCGTGGCGATATCGACTCAGGTCTCCTGCATCTCTAGTACTACCCGTCACTTTTTGGTGCACCTTTATAGCCGTGGCGGGCGGCAATATTATTATTCATGAGCGTTACCGTCTGATGCTCACCTTAATACTCTTTACCTGCATGTGGTGGGGTTACACCCGATGCAGTCGCAGGGAGGTTAAGCTCTGCGCCATGGTCTGGTTCGGACTACTGGCTTGTGGCGCCCTGTTTTACATGGGCTATAAATTCATCTGATACATCGAAAGCTTTTCATGCAACCCAAAATCATAACACGCATCTTCGGTGGCATCGGCAACCAACTTTTCTGCTATGCAGCAGCACGTCGACTTGCGCTTATAAACAACGCCGAGTTAGTCCTAGATGATATTAGCGGCTTTATGTACGACCAAGACTACCAGCGGCACTATCAACTGGACCACTTCCATATTCCCTGTCGTAAGGCCACATCCGCAGAGCGATTGGAACCGTTTTCGCGGGTGCGACGATATCTGAAACGCCGCATTAACCAAAGCCGACCATTTGAGGAACGTGCTTACATCAAGCAGGAGAGAATTGATTTCGACTCACGCCTGTTGCTGATAAAGCCCCAAGGCATACTATATCTGGAAGGCTACTGGCAGAGTGAAGGGTACTTCAAGGATGTAGAAACTACCATACGTCAGGAATTGCAGATAAAACCGCCAACCGATCCCGCCAATATTGCCATGGCCGAGCGCATTCGCAGCCACACCGCAGTAGCGGTGCATGTGCGCTTTTTCGATGAACCCCAGGCGATAGGAATCAACAATGCTCCCTCCGATTACTACAGCCGCGCCATTGCCGAAATGGAGCGCCGTGTGCCCAACGTCCATTATTATCTGTTCTCCGACCGTCCCGATGCTGCCCGCGCTCGCATTCCACTGACTGAGCCCCGCATGACGACGGTCGGCCACAACAAGGGTGATGCCTTGGCTTACGCCGACCTGTGGCTGATGACTCAATGCAACCACTTTATCATCGCCAACAGCACCTTCAGCTGGTGGGGTGCGTGGCTGGCAAAACAGCCTGATAAATCTGTAATTGCGCCCAGTTTTGTAATGCGGGAAGGGACGATGTCCTGGGGGTTTAGGGGATTACTGCCAAAAAATTGGGTGAAATTGTGAACGAACAGTTACTTGAAAACCCTGCCGTGGCGGTATTGATGTCTGTTTACAACGGTGAGCGTTTGCTTAATGAAGCGATCACCAGTGTACTGGAGCAAACATTAACGGATTTTAAATTCATAATCGTCGATGATGGAAGTAATGATCAATCTTTTTCGATCATCAAACGATTCCAGCAGACTGACCCACGGATCGTTGTTATAAACAAACCCAATACCGGCCTGGTGAATTCGTTGAATTGTGGAATTCGCCAAGCACGCGGCAAGTATAATGCCCGCATAGATGCTGACGACATTTAAGGAGCAATCTGATTTGAAAAAATACCTAATTTCTATCTGCATACCTTCATATAACCGAGCTGCACTTTTGCCAGCTTTACTGGATTCCATCTTTGCTCAAGAATATTCAAATTTTGAGGTGGTTATTGCTGAGGATAACTCACCAGAACGTGTGTCAATTAGAAATGTCGCTTATGAATATTCAGCTAAGTACCCTGGCAAACTGACCTATGTCGAGAATCCAGTCAATTTAGGATATGATGGCAATTTACGTCATCTTTTTGAATTAGCGCAGGGTGATTATGTACTGTTCATGGGTAACGACGATCTCATGTGTTTAGGGGCATTAGTAAAGGTCGTCGCCGCTCTCAATCGACATCCAGACATTGGTGTGCTCCTGAGAAGTTACGCGGCATTTGATGTTACGCCCGACAATGTGGTCCAGACCTTTCGATATTTTGACCGCGAGCTATTTTTCCCCGCAGGGGCCGCAACCATTGGCACAATCTATCGCCGTTCGGTAGTTATCCCTGGTATGGTCATACACCGGGAGTCTGCGTTGAGCCATGCGACTAACCGTTTTGACGGCACGCTGCTATACCAGCTCTATCTGGTGGCGGAGATACTAGCTGAAAAAAATGCTGTTTATTTACCTGATGTTATCGTTTTATACCGCAATGGCGGCACTCCGGATTTTGGCAACAGCGCGGCGGAACAGGGTAAATTCGAACCGAAGGCCCAGACACCTGCCTCGTCGCTACACTTCATTAAAGGCATGCTAAATATTGCCCGTTATGTTGAGCAAGAGCGCGGTCTGCAGATCTTCCAACCGATACTGAGAGACATCGCCAACTATTCATATCCGATACTTTCCATTCAGGCTAAGCAGAGCCTGTCGGTTTTTCTCAGCTATTGCTGGGGACTGGCGCGTATGGGCTTTGCTCGTTACCCCATGTTTTGGGGCTATTGGCTGGCGATTCTGTTGGTGGGAGTACCGCGTATGGATGCATTAATTGTCTGGATCAAACGATGGTTTGGCCGCACACCCACTCTCGGAAAGGTCTATAAGGGCGCGGCACGATGAAAATTCTTATTGCTGGAGATTGGCATTCCGAAATTCACGAAGAATCGGTCTATCAAGCTTTTCAGCAACTTGGCCATGAGCCGATACGTTTTTCATGGCACCAGTTTTTCAAACACCAAAAGAAACTTGGTCGCTTGGCTGTGCCTTTATTAAAGGCCCAGAACAAGTACATGGTTGGCCCAGTTGTTAATCGTCTGAACCGAGATTTGGTCAATATCGCAGCAAGTGAGCAACCGGATATGGTTCTCATCTATCGCGGGAGTCATATCTTTCCAAGCACCTTGCGTGAGCTCAGTCGAAGCTTACCTAATGCCATTCTTGTTGGTTACAACAATGACGATCCTTTCTCTCCAAACTACCCAGGCTGGAAATGGCGGCATTTCTTAGCAAGTATACCCGAGTATGACCTGATGTTGGCATACAGGTTGCACAATATTGAGGAATTCAAGAAATTTGGAGCAAAACGTGTTGAACTGTTGAGGTCTTGGTTTATCCCTGAGGCAAACCACCCCATTAACTTGGAGAGGGTAGATCGTGAGAAATATGAGTGTGATGTGGTATTTGTTGGGCATTTTGAAAATGACGGTCGAATAGATTGCCTTGAAGAAATCGTTCGTCGAGGTTGGAAGTTAAAGTTATTTGGTCACAGCTACGGATGGCATAAACATATACTTCGATCAGATATTCTAAAATCTTTTTATCCACTCAGTACAGTATGGGATGTAGATTACAATAAAGCCCTTTGTGGTGCAAAAGTTGGGTTATGTTTTTTTTCAAAGCTAAATCGCGATACTTATACTCGTCGTTGTTTTGAAATTCCGGCTGCGGGTACATTATTGATGTCAGAATTTTCTTCCGATCTAGCTGGATTATTCGAGGAAGAAAAAGAGGCGGTTTATTTCCGGACTACTGAAGAATTATTAGAAAAACTCGAAAAGTATTTGGGTAATGAGAGTTTAAGAAACCAAGTCGCATTAGCTGGATATGAGAAAGTATATGAGTCTGGTCATGATGTTAAATCACGTATGGAGCAACTACTCCAGATAGTTTCAGAAATGATTACAACGAGATTGTATAATAATTAATAACATAATATTTCGAAATTAACGTACAGCAATGGACTTGTAGGTGGAGAAGAAATACGACCATTATTACAACTTTCCAATCAAGTCAATCTCACTGATAAAGTTGTTCGAAGAAATTGTACGTTGGATTTTGTAGAAAATTTATTCCATGAATATCCTGCAAATCAATTCAGTCTGTGGTATTGGCAGCACTGGGCGTATCGCGACCGATTTACATTCCATTCTTGTGTCGAAAGGTTATAAAAGCACTATTGCTTATGGCCGTGATTTTGCAACAAACTGTACACGGACAATTCGTATTGGGAGCAAATGGGCTAACTATATTCATGTTGCTCATACAAGATTATTTGATAAACACGGATTACGATCTGTTTCGGCTACTAAAAAACTCATCGCCGAGATTAACCTTTTAGATCCAGATATTATTCATTTGCATAACCTGCATGGGTATTATCTCCATATCGGTCTGTTATTTGACTACCTCAAGCATGCAAGAAAACCCGTGGCTTGGACACTACACGATTGCTGGGCTTTTACCGGACATTGCGCCCACTTTGACTTTGTCGGCTGCGACAGATGGAAGAATGGTTGTCATGATTGTCCCTTGAAATCTGAATATCCTAAAAGTCTTGTCTTTGATCGCTCGCGCCGAAACTATCAGCAGAAAAAAAAGTTGTTTGCCGGAGTTCCAGAGTTGACGATAGTGACTCCATCTCAATGGTTGGAGAAACTTGTGAAAGAGTCATTTCTACAGGAATACCCGGTAACGCCCATTCATAATGGTATTGATCTTGAATTGTTCAAATCGACACCAGGTGATTTTCGTAGACGCCACAGATTAGAGGATCAATTCCTAATTTTGGGGGTTGCCTCCATCTGGGGTGAGCGCAAAGGATATCAGTATATTATCGATCTCGCTAAGCAACTAGGCCAAGATGAAAGTATCGTGCTGGTTGGGGTCAATCAAAAGCAACTCAAACAGTTGCCGCCAGGGATAATCGGCATTGCCAAGACCAACAGTACTGCAGAACTGGCGGAAATTTACAGTGGAGCCGATCTTTTTATCAACCCAACTCTTGAAGATAATTTCCCCACCACAAACCTGGAAGCTCTGGCTTGTGGAACACCTGTTATCACCTTCAATTCTGGAGGCAGTCCGGAGTGTCTCGATGATAGTTGTGGCGTGGTGGTGAATCGGGGAGATTTGCAGGGATTGATTGATGCAATAGCCATGGTACGAAAAAACGGCAAGGAATCGTATACTGTGCATTGTCAAAAACGGGCGCGTGATTTTTTTGATAAAAACGAACGGTTTGCCGAATATATCACCTTGTATGAGTCCATGCTGAATTCTCAAGACAATCACGGTTGCTGAATTTCAGGCTTGGCCAAAATTTTCTTAACGGAGATAAATAAATGTTCAGCGGCAAAACCCTTCTCATCACCGGCGGCACTGGCACCTTCGGCAACGCCGTCCTCAACCGCTTTCTGAAAACAAATATCAAAGAAATCCGGGTCTTCAGCCGTGACGAGAAGAAGCAGGAGGATATGCGCATCAGCCTCGCTAATGCCAAGCTGAAATTTTACATCGGCGATGTGCGCGATCCGGCCAGCATCATGGCGGCCATGGATGGAGTCGATTATGTCTTCCAGGCTGCGGCGTTGAAGCAGGTCCCGTCCTGCGAGTTCTACCCGCTGGAGGCGGTGAAGACCAATGTGCTGGGGACGGAAAACGTCCTCAACGCGGCGGTGGCCTGCGGGGTCGAGAAGGTGATCTGCCTCAGCACCGACAAGGCGGTCTATCCCATCAACGCCATGGGGATCTCGAAGGCGATGATGGAGAAGCTGATGGTTGCCAAGTCTCGCTTCATCGATCCGGCCAGGACCACGTTGTGCTGCACCCGCTACGGCAACGTCATGGCCTCGCGCGGTTCGGTCATCCCGCTGTTCATCAAGCTGATCAAGGAAGGGAAGCCGCTGACGGTCACCGACCCGAACATGACCCGGTTCCTGATGTCGATCGACGATGCGGTCGATCTGGTCCTCTACGCCTATAGCCATGGCCGGCAGGGCGACACCTTCGTCCAGAAGTCGCCGGCCTCGACCATCGGCGATCTGGCCCTGGCGGTGCGCGAATTGTTCGGGGCCGACAACGAGATCAAGATCATCGGCACCCGCCACGGCGAAAAGCTCTACGAGGCCCTGCTGACCCGCGAGGAGATGGCCCGCGCCGAGGATCTCGGCGGCTACTACCGCATTCCGGCCGACAACCGCAACCTCAATTACAACAAGTACTTCGTCGATGGCCAGGAGGAGGTGTCGGCGGCCCAGGATTATCACTCGCACAATACCGAACGGCTCACCATCCCGCAGATCAAGGACAAGCTGTTATCCCTCCAGCTGGTGCGCGACGAACTGGCCGAGTGGAATGACAGCCTCAGGAACTGAGGGGTGGGTTCGCTGAACCCGGAGCAGGTCTAGTACAATGTACATCATAAACATTCGCATGTAATGCAATATGTGTTATTGTCGTTCATATATCCCATACAAGGAGGACGACATGGCACCACGATACAGGGTAACCTTGACCAAAGAAGAGCGGCATGAGTTAGAGGCCATATCAACTAAGGGCAAAAGAGCTGCTCGCACAGTATTATATTCTCGGGCATTACTGTTACTTGACGCAGGAGAATACGGTCCCAAGTGGTTAGTCGAAAGGGTTGCAGAAGCTCTGGGGATTACCTCTCGGAGCCTCGAACATTTAAAAAAACGGTTCGTCGAACAAGGTCTTTCTGCTGCCATTGAGCGTAAAGAACGGCAGACTCCTCCACGCGAGATCCAATTTGGCGGTGATTTTGAAGCAAAACTTTTGGCCTTGGCCTGTTCACAGGCACCTGAAGGTAGAAGTCGGTGGACAGTTCGGCTTTTGGCTGAAAAGATGGTCGAGCTAAATATTGTACCGAGTGTTTCTCCGATGACCGTATGTAACACTTTAAAAAAAATGAACTTAAACCTCACCAAAGCAAGTATTGGAAAATCCCGCCGGACCAAAACGCAAGCTTTATAGCAGCGATGGAAGATGTTCTTGAAGTTTATGCGCGCTCGTATGATCCCAGATTTCCGGTGGTGTGTATGGACGAATCGAGCATGCAACTGATCGGGGAAGTGCAGCAACCGATTCCTGCAGCGCCAGGTCATCCTGTTCTTATGGACGACGAATATGTTCGCAATGGAGTTGCCAACATATTTATGGAGGTTGAACCGCTCGGAGGGAAGCGAAATGTAAAAATTACCGAGCGTCGGACCCAAGTTGACTGGGCATACTTCATCAGGGAAATGCTTGAAGAGCGGTATCGGGACGCTGAAAAGGTGGTCCTCATCATGGACAATCTCAATACTCATGCAATATCCTCATTGTACTGCGCTTTTCCTCCTGAAGAGGCCAGGGATTTAGCGAATCGATTGGAAATACATTACACACCGAAGCATGGAAGCTGGCTCAATATCGCTGAGATTGAACTCAGTGTGTTAAAGCGACAGTGTCTTGCAGTTCGAATCGATTGTATTGAAAAAATGCGAGCAAAGGTGACGGCCTGGAATAATGACCGAAACAACCGGCAAACAAAGGTGGACTGGCATTTCAAAACTGTTGACGCTCGCATCAAACTGAAACGGTTATATCCGAAACTTTAAACTGTACTATATACTAGCCCATCCCGAGCATCGGCCTGCAGGAGGCCGAGCTTTCTTCGGAGATCGAAAGCCCCGTCTCCACGCATTCGGATGTCTTGATCAACCACATCCCTCCAACCGTGCGAGGCAATATGAAGTTGCTTGATTCGCGGGTATCGATAAGGTAATCATTTCCACATGGTGTGTATCAAAACAAAACTCTCGTATCGATCACCCCCTTTATCTCCAGGTGGGTTCGCCTGCCGGAGCAGCCAGGAGACCAGACCCAGACATGAATAAGTCCCTGTCGGCCCTGAAAATAAAAAATTTCACCGTCTTTCAGGACGAACGTCTTGATTTTGCCCCGCGTTTGAATGTGGTGGTGGGAGAGAACGGCACAGGCAAATCGCACCTGCTTAAACTGGCCTACAGTCTGCTGGCCGTGAGCGGCGAGGCCGGGAAAACGGGTGTTTCGTCTTCCAAAACTACGTTGCAGACGGAGATCGCCGGAAAACTGGTACGGGTGTTTCGACCCGATGCTCTCGGTCGGCTGGTGCGACGCCGACAGGGACGGGAAAAATGCGAAGTTGGGGCGGAATTTGCCGATAACCGGTTCGATATCGCGTTTTCGTTTTCTTCGCAGAGCAAAACCGAGGTGGTCATCGAACAGCCTCCTCGGGAGACGCTCGCAAAAATGCCGGTGTTTCTCCCCACCCGGGAACTGTTGACCCTGTACCCCAATTTTCTCTCGGTGTACGATAACTACTATCTGGAATTCGAGGAAACTTATCGCGACACGTGTTCCCTGCTGGGGGCGCTCGCCATCAAGGGTCCTCGGGAAAGCCGGGTGCGGGCAGTGCTCGGGCCGCTCGAACAGGCCATGGGCGGCAGGGTAGTGCTCGACCAGAACGGTCATTTTTACCTTGCCATGACGGGCAGGGGAACCATGGAAATGCCTCTTGTCGCCGAGGGGTTGCGGAAACTCGCCATGCTCAGCCGGCTGGTGGCCACGGGCTCACTGCTCGATTCCGGCTACCTGTTCTGGGATGAACCGGATGCCAACCTCAACCCCAGGTTAATCAGAAAGGTTGCCGCCTCGATTCTGGAGCTCTGCTCTAACGGCATCCAGGTATTCATTGCTACGCACAGCCTTTTTCTGCTGCGTGAACTCGATATTCTGCTTCAGGATCCGGATAGAAGAAAACTCAAGACCCGATTCTTCAGCCTTTCCCTCCAAAACGACACGACCAGCGTCGAACAGGGGGACAGGCTGGACGACCTCGCCATCATCGCTTCCCTGGATGAGGAATTGGGACAATCCGACCGTTTTCTGCAGCAGACATGACCAGCATCGAAGAAGGCGGCCTGGTTTTCCTGTTTCCGGACGGGTGGGTGGCGAGCAAATATGATGCATGGACCTGCTACCGGAAGCATTTTCAGAATCTTTGCGACTCCAAGGCGGTCGATATCCTCGCCTTGCCGCCGGAATCGGATGGCACCTTGTGGCTTATCGAGGTCAAGGATTACCGTCATAGCCGTCGGCAGAAGGAAATATCGATTTTTGATGAAATGGCCCAGAAGGTGCGGGATACCTTGGCCGGATTGCTTGCCGCCAGCGTAAACGCCTCTGTGGACGAGGAAAAACAATTTGCCCGGAAATGTTGCAGGAGAAGGCGTTTCCGGGTTGTGTTGCATCTAGAGCAGCCCGCCCCCGCCTCCAGACTTTTCCCCAGACCGTTCGATCCTGCCAACGTGCAGCTTAAACTGCGGACACTCCTCAAAGGTGTAGACCCGCACCCGCGGGTTGTCGACCGGGGGCTCCTGCCGGCTGGCCTGGGGTGGCAGGTCGATCTCGCCCCCTGAAGGGTTGTCCAACGGCATCGATTTTTTTCTGGACAGGGGCCATGGCCTGCCCCACGGTTGCACAACAAGGAGATTTCCCATGTTTATACACAGCATCACACTGAGCAATTTCTTGAGTTTTGGCGGGAAAAGCGAGGCGATACCTTTGCAGCGGTTGAATGTCGTCATCGGGCCGAACGGCTCGGGCAAGTCAAACCTGATCGAGGCTGTCGACCTGTTGAAATCGGCGCCGAGGGACCTGCTCACGCCGATTCGTGATGGCGGCGGAGTCCGTGACTGGCTGTGGAAGGGAGCTGCCGGAATACCTGCCGCTTGTATCGATGTTGTGCTCGACAACCCGAAAGGGGCAGAACATCTCCGTTACCTGTTGTGCTTTGGGGAAGTGTCGCAGCGGTTCGAGATTTTCGATGAAAAAATAGAGAAGGAGTTTCCCGATCCAGGGTACGATCAACCATATTTTTACTATCGATTTCAGAACGGCCATAGTGTCTTGAATGTCAAAGGGGAACAGCGCCGCCTGCAACACGAGGACATAGACTCTTCCCAGTCGATTCTGTCCCAGCGCCGAGATCCGGACCAGTATCCGGAAATCACCTATCTCGCCAATACCCTGGGCAAAATTAAACTGTACCGGGAATGGAGTTTTGGCCGCTATACCATCCCCCGTCTGCCGCAGAAGGCCGACCTGCCCAATGATGTGCTGGAGCCTGACGGCAGCAATCTGGGCCTGGTGCTGAACCGTCTCCGGCGGGAACCGGCGGTGAAAAAGCGTCTCCTGGAGGCGTTGCAGGGGTTGTACGAGGGGATTGACGACTACGACGTCCATATTGAAGGCGGCACCGTCCAGGTCTTTTTCCAGGAGGGGCGCTTTACCGTGCCCGCTACCCGTCTTTCCGACGGCACCCTGCGTTACCTGTGTCTGCTCGCCATTCTGTGCCATCCCGCGCCGCCCCCTGTGGTCTGCATCGAGGAGCCGGAACTTGGCCTGCACCCGGATGTCCTGCCAACCCTGGCTGATCTGATGAAAGAGGCGTCGGACCGCTGCCAGTTGATCGTCACCACCCATTCGGATGTCCTGGTCGACGCCATGACCGACCGGCCGGAAGCGGTCCTGGTGGCGGAGAAACACGAGGCCGGGACAACCCTGACCAGATTGGACGCTGACAAGCTCAAACCATGGCTGGAAAAGTACCGCCTGGGGCAATTGTGGACGCGCGGCGAGATAGGAGGTACACGCTGGTGAAACTGTACGTTGAAGGAGGCGGTGATGCCGTCGCGCTCAAAACAGCTTGCCGTGCCGGGTTTTCCGAGTTTTTACGCAAGGCCGGTCTGCGGGGATGCATGCCGAGGATCGTGGCTTGTGGCAGCAGGCAGAATGCCTACGATTCGTTCTGCACGGCCGTCGCTGCCGGGGAAGAGGCCCTGTTGCTCGTGGACAGTGAATCAGCCGTGGCTGCGGAGTGGCAACAGGGAGGGGATGAAGAATGGCTGCCATGGCGACATCTGCGCGATCGGCAGGGCGATCAATGGCAAAAACCGGCGGGGGCCGCCGAGCAGGACTGTCATCTGATGGTCCAGTGCATGGAGGCCTGGTTCCTGGCCGACCGGGAGACGCTTCGGGCATTTTTTGGTCCGGGCTTGAACTTGAATGCCTTGCCGGCGGAGGGAAATCCGCTCGAAACGATTGCCAAGGACCGGGTCTACCGAGCACTGGCCGATGCCACCAGAAACTGCACGACCAAGGCCCAATACGGCAAGGGAGAGCACTCGTTCAAGCTGTTGCGGCTGATTGCGCCGGAGAAGGTGACTGCTGCCTCAGCCTGGGCGAAACGGTTTGTCGATATGGTGCGGGAGAGAATGGGGTGTTGATGCAGGTGGGGGCTTCCGCCGGCTTTGCTGCGAGACCAGATCGCGGCGGAACGACGAGATTTCTCGCTGCGCTTCGAAATGACAGCGGGGAAAAACGAAATGACAGCGGGGGGCGGGAGCATGGCCTTTGTGCTGGTGGGAATGACGAGCACTCCTGTCGCCGAAAACTGAACCCCTCGCTGTCATCTCGAACCGCAGGGAGAGATCTCATGCTCTAGTCATTATCCGCCCCAAGAAAGGCATCCTCGGCACTATGAGATTTCTCGCTATCGCTCGAAATGACAAAGGGGGAAAAACGGCAAATGACAGAGAGGGCGGGAGACGCGTGACTTACTGATCGCCCTGAATCGGGGAGGCGTACCGAGATTTCGTCGAAGCTTTGGGGCCTCGAAATGACAGGGACAGTTGCTCGAAATGAAGAGTGGGATGTTCTGTGTGAAATTGTCATTTTGGAAAAGGATCAGGCGCTTAAAAAAAAGAATAAAGGCCTGGGAATGCACATGAAGAATGTGCTCGTGACCGGCGCGGGCCGGGTTTATCGGCAGGAACCTGGTAGACCGCCCTCCGGCGGCGTGAGGATGTCGTCCTGACCACCGTCACCAGTGGCGATGGCTGGCCGGTGCTGGCTGCGGCCCTGCACCAGGCGGATGTGGTCTATCATCTGGCCGGGGTCAACCGCCCGCAGACCGAGGAAGAATTTGCCCTCGGCAACAGCGAACTGACCCGGCGGATAGTCGGCTGCCTCGAGGACCTGGGCCGGAGTCCGAAAATCGTTATCCCGTCCTCGATCCAGGCGGAACTGGACAACCCCTATGGCCGGAGCAAGAAGATGGCCGAAGAGGCGCTGCTCGCCTATGCCCGGCGCACCGGCGCGGCGGTGGCGATCTACCGCCTGCCCAACGTCTTCGGCAAGTGGTCGCGGCCCAATTACAACACGGTGGTCGCCACCTTCTGCCACAACATCGCCCGCGATCTCGAGATCACCATCTCCGATCCCGACCGGGAACTGGAACTGGTGTACATCGATGACGTCGTGGCCGAGTTTCTGCGCCATCTCGATGCCGGGGATGAACCTGAGCGGCAGCGCTATACCGTGGCGCGCACCTTTCGCGTCACCCTGGGCGACCTGGCCGACCGGATCCGCCGGCTGCACCAGATCCGCCCGTCGCTGGTGGTCCCGGATCTGGCCGATGAGCTGATGCAGTGCCTCCATGCCACCTATCTGTCCTTTCTGCCCGAAGATTCATTCGCCTACCCGGTCAAGCTGAAAAAACAGCGACTACCCGCGGCTGGCTGTTCGAACTGCTCAAGTCGGAGCATAATTCGGCTCAGAAAGTCTTCGTGTCCGAAAACCCGTGCCGGGAGATCACCAGGGGCGATCAACACTACCACGACAGCAAGCTGGAGAAAAGTTCCTGCGTGATGCCAGGGCGAGGCGGTGATCCGCTTCCGCCATATCCACTCGCGGGAGATTCTTGAATTCCCGGTGAGCGGCAGCGAGCTATCAAGGTCGTTCCGACTATCCCGCCCGGCTAGAATACGCCACTCGATCGAGAATGTCGGCCGGGGAAGAGATGATCTTGCCTGTTCTGGGCCAACCGGATTTTTTCTCCGCAACAGCCCGATACGTATTGGGAGAAGGTGAAGAGTTGAAAAAGATGAAGGTCATGACCGTGGTCGGGACCCGGCCCGAGATCATTCGCCTGTCCAGGGTCCTGGCGGCGCTCGACCGCTATTTCGACCATGTGCTGGTCCATACCGGCCAGAACTATGATTTCGAGCTCAACGAGGTCTTCTTCCAGGACCTGGAAATCGGTCGGCCCGATCATTTCTTGGAGGCGGCGGGGGCCAATGCCGCCGAGACGATCGGCAACACCATCATCCGGCTGGACCCGATCCTGGAGCGGGAACGGCCCGAGGCCCTGCTGGTGCTGGGCGATACCAACAGCTGCCTGGCCGTCATCCCGGCCAAGCGGCGCCAGATCCCGATCTTCCACATGGAGGCGGGGAACCGCTGTTTCGACCAGCGGGTGCCGGAGGAGACCAACCGCAAGATTGTCGATCACACCGCCGATATCAACCTGACCTACAGCGATATCGCCAGGGAATATCTGCTGCGGGAAGGCCTGCCGCCCGACCGGGTGATCAAGACCGGCAGCCCGATGTGCGAGGTGCTGCACTACTACGCGGCGAAGATCAACGCCTCGGACGTCCTGGGCAGGCTGGGGCTTGCGGCGTTCGACTATTTCGTGGTCAGCGCCCACCGTGAGGAGAATATCGAATCGGATCGGAATTTCAACAAGCTGGTGGTCATTCTGAATAATCTGGCCGAACGATACGGCAAACGGGTGATCGTCTCCACCCACCCGCGGACGCGCAACCGGGTTGAGAAGAGCGGGGCCACCTTTCACGCCGGGGTCGAGCTGATGAAACCCCTCGGCTTCTGCGACTATGTCTGCCTGCAGCAGAATGCCGCCGCCGTCCTCTCCGACAGCGGCACGATCAACGAGGAATCGTCCATCCTCAATTTCCCGGCCCTCAATCTCCGCGAGGCCCATGAGCGGCCGGAAGGGATGGAGGAGGCGGCGGTGATGATGACCGGGCTGGAATTGGACCGAGTCCTGCAGGGCCTGGAAATTTTGAAGGAGCAGCCGCGGGGTGAGAAACGGTTGCTGCGGCAGGTTGGCGATTACAACATGCCCAACGTATCCGAGAAGGTCGCAAGGATTATAATGAGTTATACCGATTATGTGAATAGGACGGTCTGGAAGAAAACAATAAGATTGGCCATGAAGATTTTATTGCTGACACAATGGTTTAATCCGGAGCCGATGTTCAAGGGTTTGGCATTTGCGGAGGGGCTTAGGCAAAAAGGACACGATATAGAGGTGCTGACTGGTTTTCCCAACTATCCCGGCGGCAAGGTCTATAGCGGCTATCGAATCAAGCCCTGGCAATTTGATAACATGAATGGAATCAGGGTGAATCGGGTGGCGCTGTATCCGAGCCATGATTCATCAGGGTTCAGGCGAATAATCAATTACCTCAGCTTCACGATAACATCCCTTCTTTTTGGGCCATGGCTGGTGCAGAAACCAGACGTGGTCTATGTCTACAATCTCATTACCCTTGCTCCCGTTGCCTGTCTCCTGCGTTGGTTGTATGGGACTAGGATTGTGTATGATGTCCAGGATCTATGGCCGGAATCCGTCGCATCTTCAGGCATGATGAGCGGCTCATTTCTGCATAAAATTTTAAATCGATTGGCATTTTGGGCGTATAACTCCGCCGACCGGATAGTCGTGCTCTCGCCGGGGTTCAAGCAGAATCTTCAAGATCGAGGAATACCATCCCATAAAATCGATGTGATCTATAATTGGTCTCCTGAAGCAGATATTCCGGCAGATAACGTCGGAAGTGAGATAGCAACGCAATTGGGAATCGACAGTACGTTCAATGTTGTTTTTGCAGGAACGATGGGCGTGATGCAGGGCCTCGATACTGTTATTGATGCCGCATCTCTTTGTGCTCAACGAGCAAAGAACATCAGGTTTGTTTTTATTGGCGATGGGATTGAAAAGGATCGATTGCTGCAGCGCTGTGCCGATCTTGGGTTGAAAAACGTGATTTTTGTTCCACGCCAACCGATGAATGAGATGGGCAAGTACTATGCGATAGCCGATGCCTTGCTTGTTCATCTGATAAAACAGGATATTTTCAGAATCACGATACCGTCCAAAACTCAGGCCTATCTTGCTGCTGGGCGTCCTATCGTGATGGCAGTGGAAGGCAATGCCGCAGATCTTATCGGAGAAGCCGACGCAGGACTTTGCTGCCCCCCCGAAGATCCTGCGGCGATGGCTGATTGTATCGAAAGATTATCCGTAATGCCCAAAGAAGAGCGTGTAAGGATTGGTCATAACGGCAAGGCTTTCTATGAACAGAGATTGTCCTTTGCCAAGGGTTTGGAAGGATTTGATCAAATTTTTAATTCATTTGATATTGAGAGGATAAAAAAGGATCGCAGGCAGCTTTTTAAAAGAATTTTTGATTATTGCCTCACAATCCCTGCCGTCTTATTGCTTTCACCTTTCCTTGGCTTGTTGTTCATACTTGCACGATTCAAATTTGGCACGCCTGTTTTTTTCAGTCAAATCCGTCCCGGTCTGCACGGCAGGCCGTTCACCCTGTACAAGTTCCGCACCATGACCGATGCGCGGGATGCATCGGGCAATCTGTTGCCGGATGCCCAGCGGCTGACCGGGTTCGGGCGCTTCCTGCGCAGCACCAGCCTGGACGAACTGCCGGAGTTGATCAACGTCCTCAGGGGTGAAATGAGCCTGGTCGGGCCGCGGCCCCTGCTGATGGAATACCTGCCGCTTTACAGTCCGGAACAGGCACGCCGCCACGAGGTGCGGCCCGGGATTACCGGCTGGGCTCAGATCAATGGCCGCAACGCCTTGAGCTGGGAGGAGAAATTCAAACTCGACGTGTGGTATGTCGACAATCAATCGTTGTGGCTTGATATGAAGATCATCTTTCTGACGTTCTGGAAGGTATTCCGCCGCGATGGCATCAGCGCCGAGGGCGAGGCGACCATGCCGCGCTTCACCGGCTCTTCGGTGGAGGGACGATGATGCAGCCCCTGTATGCGGTCTATGGCGCAAGCGGATTCGGCCGCGAAGTGATGCCGCTGGAGCGGGAAAAGTTGGCTAGTGTCTGTCCATGTGGAGATAACATCGAGAATTAATTGAGAATAATCGCCTTTTTGGGGTGCCTTTTTTGGTGATTTATGGTAAGTAGAATTGTGTAACCTATCAAAATTACGCAATTAACTACTTCATGGAGTCACGAAAAGATGCGAAAAACACGCAATCAGCAGCTTCCTCTGGCCGAGGTAACCACTGACCACCCCAAGGCGAAAGAGTTTGCACAGATCGGTACAATACTCGACAGCAACGATAGCATATACTCTCTGGCACGACAAGACCTTGGTGTATCCGACAACAATGTTGGGGCAAATGGGATGACGGCCGAGCAGGTTATTCGCGCTGCGATTATAAAACAGATTGGTGGTTACACATACCGGGAACTGGCGTTCCATCTGTCAGATTCCCGAGTCTATAGCCATTTTTGCAAGATTGGCATTGGTAGAGCCTTCAAGAAGTCCGCTTTACAAAAAGGGATCAAGGCCCTCTCGGAAGAGACATGGGAGCAGATCAATAAGACCGTGGTAGACTATGCCGACAATCAGGACATCGAGAAGGGGCGCAAGATACGAGTAGACTGTACGGTTGTCGAATCAAATATTCATGATCCGTATGATTCGGAACTGCTTGTTGATGCCAATCGAGTCTTGGCCAGGGTTCTGGCTACTGCAAAGGCAGAATTGCCCGGTATCGTTTTCTCCTTTACCGACCATCTGCGCCGGGCCAAACACAGAAACCTCGAAATTATGAATG
Organism: Desulfoprunum sp.; assembly: GCF_053613775.1. Taxonomy (NCBI): domain Bacteria; kingdom Pseudomonadati; phylum Thermodesulfobacteriota; class Desulfobulbia; order Desulfobulbales; family Desulfobulbaceae; genus Desulfoprunum; species Desulfoprunum sp. The sequence goes on along the minus strand of NZ_JBSHXH010000004.1, from coordinate 1,787,692 downwards.
CCAAAAAGGCTGAGGATAGGGAAAAGCCATACAAGGATCTCATCGAAGTCACCGAAAAGACAATTGGTTATGGCGAGAAGGGCTTGAGGGCATTGAATTGTTATGTCGCCGCAAGCTTGAAAGAACAGGCGTTGATATCAGATATTACGCAACAACTGCAACATCATATGCCCCTTGTTCGCCAGGTTGTGTGTCAAACCCGGCGTAGGGTACTTGCGGGCGAGTCGGTCCCCGCCCAGGAAAAGATTGTCTCGATATTCGAAGAACATACCGATATTATACGAAAAGACCGCCGTGACACCTATTATGGTCACAAGATCTGTGTTACGGGCGGCTCTTCGAATCTGATTCTTGATTGTGTGGTTCTTGAAGGCAACCCGGCCGATTCGGAATTAACAGAGATGATGCTGGACAGGCAAGAGGCCATTTATGGTCGCTACCCCTTGAAGGCGGCGTTTGATGGTGGGTTCGCCTCTCATACAAACCTGGAAAAAGCAAAATCCAACGGTGTTAAGGATGTTTGTTTCTCCAAAGGGCGTGGTCTTGAAGAAGAGGATATGTGTCGCAGCAGGCAAGTGTATAAAGGTTTGCGGAAATTTCGAGCGGGGATTGAGTCGGGAATATCCTGGTTGAAGCGCAGCCTCGGCTTGGACGGATGCACCTGGAAAGGTTTCAGGTCTTTCAAGAGCTATGTCCGGGCCTCGATCGTTTCGGCAAATTTATTGACATTGGCCCGCAAACAATTGGCCTGAAGACGCAGGCGCACTGCCCGATCTCGACTTGTTTGGGAGAAGTGCGTCTTGAGCAGGCCATTGGGGCCGACAAATATGCGCCCGACAACAGGGAAAAACTATCGGCATAGTCGATGGTGAATTGATGCGCATATAGTAAGTCAGGGTGTGGCGACGCTTACTCGAAATTCACGATTTATGGACAGACACTGGCTAGGATCTAAAGTCCCACAGAATGCATTGTCTTTATAGTCAGCAATCTCCTCTGGATTATCTGATTAGTTGGCAAAATATATTTGGCTACTTTGAATAATTGTTTTTATTCCGTTCAGAGTTTGAAGGAGAAACTGTGATGAAAGAGTTGAATGAGAAAGGTAATATTTAAAATTTGGAGGATAAAATGACAAGGAAAGAATTTTTAGCGGAGCTTGAAGAAGTTTTGGAGGCAGATTCAGGTTCTATTATTGGGAATGAAGTTCTATCCGACCTGGAAGGGTGGGACTCTTTGGCAGTTATGGCTTTTATTGCCATGGTAGATGAAAAATTCGATACGAACCTGGCTCCTTCCAAGATAGCAGATTCAAAAACCGTTGGAGATTTGATTGATTTGCTCGGTGATAAAATTACAGAATAAATCGTCATAGCAATTAGTGAGGGACATCGTGACCGTCATGAAGATTAACGGGGTTCGCCTTAGAGGTATAGCCAGTGCTGTTCCGGAGTGTATCCGAGCAATTGAGGAAGATGCAAAAAATTTTCCTGATTCCGATATGACAAAAATCAGCGAAAGCACGGGGGTACGCAAAAGACACGTGGTAATGGGAGATCTGTGCACGTCGGACCTCTGTTTTGCCGCAGCTGAGCGTCTTTTGGAATCAACCAGCGTGGGAAAAAGCTCAATTGACACATTAATCTTTGTTTCTCAGACCCCAGACTATTTACTTCCTGCCACAAGCTGTTCTCTGCATGGTCGATTGGGTCTTGAAAAACACTGTGCATCTTTTGATGTGAATCTAGGTTGCTCAGGCTATATCTACGGTCTCTGGCTTGCCTCGAATCTGATCTCATGTGGCAGCGCAAAACGTGTTCTGCTCCTTGCAGGTGACACTATTAGCCGCATTTCTTCTCCCAGGGATAGATCTGTTGCTCTTCTTTTTGGCGATGCCGGGACGGCAACCATCTTAGAGCGAGATGATGATGGCCTGCCAATGTCTTTTGTCTTGGGAACAGATGGAAGCGGCCAACAAAATCTTATTGTTCCTGCAGGAGGTTTTCGTACACCACACTCTGAAAAAACTTGTCTACCAACCGAACGGGAGGGAGGGAACATCAGGAGTGACGAAAATCTCTATATGAATGGCGCAGAAATATTTACTTTTACCCTGAAGGAAGTACCGCCGATGATCAAGTCTCTGGTGACAGACTATGATGCAATCGACGCTGTTGTTATGCACCAGGCAAATAAATTCATGTTGGATTATCTTGCAAAACGATTGAAACTGCCGAAAGAAAAACTCATTTTGACCCTTGAGAACTTCGGAAATACAAGCTCTGCATCCATCCCGCTTGCCCTCTCTGTCGCCCTTTCCGGGAAACTCAGGGATGCTTCGCTGAGGCTTCTCTTGGCAGGGTTTGGCGTAGGTTACTCTTGGGGGGCTGTAACCTTGTCCTGTGGCCCAATGGTCATGCCTGATCTTGTAAAGGTATCAGAAAATGCGGTAAAGCACTCTCGGGAGGATGTCTAGATGATAAACCCGATGGAATTGGAAAATCGTGTAATTCTTGTAACCGGGGCCTCCTCGGGTATCGGACGAGAAGTCTCAATTTTACTCAGTCAACTTGGGGCGCGCTTGATTCTTGTTGGGAGAAATTCAGAGCAATTGGAGAAAACCCGTGTCTTGCTGGAGGGAACTGCACATCAGGTTCAGGCATTTGATCTTTCTGATACTGATGCCATTCCACCCTGGATGAAAGAAATCGCCGGCAACACTGGGCCATTGAGTGGACTGGTACACAGTGCCGGGGTTCAACTAACAAAGCCTTTACGCATATTGACGAGTTCAGATATTGATGGGGTAATGAGGATCAATGTTAACGCATCATTCGGTTTGCTTAAGGGCTTTCGTCAAAAAGGAGTCTGTGCCAAACCTGGCAGTATAGTTCTGATTTCGTCTGTGATGGGCTTGGTTGGACAACCTGGAGTATCCGCATATTCAGCGAGTAAGGGGGCACTTGTTGCACTTGCTAAGTCTTCAGCTCTGGAATTGGCCAAGGAAAACATCAGGATAAATTGTGTTGCTCCAGCACATGTTGATACTGAAATGGCGGAGAAGTTGACTCAAACATTGACCACTGAACAGTTCGAAAATATTAAAAAAATGCATCCACTCGGAATCGGGAGACCGCGCGATGTAGCCTATGCCATCGCTTTCCTACTCGCCGACACTGGTCGATGGATTACCGGCACCACGATGATTGTGGACGGCGGATACACTTCACACTGAGGGAAAAATGAAACGATTACTCATTATTGGTGCTGGCGGTTTTGGACGTGAAGTTCTGAGTTGGGCAATGGATGTTCCTTCGGAAAATCGGGACTGGGAAGTGGGTGGATTTCTTGATGCCAATCAGAAAGCACTAGAAGGCTATGACTGTAACCTCCCAATTTTGGCAGACCCTATGTCTTATCTCCCCAGCCAAGGGGATTGCTTTATTTGTGCGATAGGCCATCCTGCAACGAAACTCCAGGTTTGCAATAGCCTTTCCGAAAAGAGGGCAGAGTTCATTACTCTTGTCCATCCCACAGCAGTTATTGGGATGAGGTGTTCCATAGGCAAAGGATGCATATTCTGTCCTGGCAGTATCATAACGACGGATGTCAAGGTCGGAGACTTTGTCACCATAAACGCTCATGCAACCATTGGGCATGATGCAGTTGTCGGTAGAGGAAGTACCCTGAGTGGACATGTCGATATAACCGGGTTTGCATCACTTGGTGAGGGAGTCTTCCTGGGAAGTCATGCGGTAATCCTGCCTCAAGCAAAAGTCGGAGATTATGCAATCATTGGCGCAGGGAGCGTGGTGTTGAAAAAGGTTAAAGCCGGAACGACGGTTATAGGGGTCCCGGCAAAACAAATTTCTGGATTTTAAAAGAGTTTAAAAATCGTGTGGGAGTAAAATGACGGCGTTCATCAAGGCAATCGAGTATGAGCTACCTGCCGGCTTGTTGACTAATGAGATGTTTGCTGCCGAATTTCCTGAATGGTCTGTTGAAAAAATCGAAGAAAAAACAGGGATCAGCGTCAGACGAATTACGGAGAAAAATGAATGTGCTTCTGACCTGGGTGTCCGTGCGGCAGAAAAAATCTTTAGCAGTGGGGTCTGTAATCGAGAATCGATCGATTACCTTTTATTCTGTACTCAAAGTCCTGACTATTTCCTTCCATCCACGTCCTGCATAATGCAGGATCGCCTTGGTTTACCAAAAACTTGCGGAGCACTTGATTTTAATTTGGGGTGTTCAGGTTATGTCTATGGTCTTGGCCTCGCCAAGGGACTGATTGAAACAGAGCAGGCCCACAATGTATTGCTTATTACATCGGAGACTTATAGTAAACATATACATCCCGGCGACAAAAGTGTACGCACATTGTTCGGGGATGCCGCGACGGCTACCTTGTTACAGCATAAAGGAACCACGGAGGAATTAAATACATTCATTGGTCCCTTTATTTACGGTACCGATGGAAGTGGCGGAAAAAACTTGATTGTTCCAACAGGTGGTATGCGAGCCCCTCGTACTGCCCAATCTGCGCATGTGGCCGAGGATGAACATGGGAACATACGCTCCCAAGACAATCTGTATATGAACGGCTCAGAAATATTTACTTTTACCCTTGACGCAGTACCCAAAACAATAAAACAACTTTTGGAAGTAACCGGTAGAGATATAGCTGAAATTGATCTATTTGTTTTTCATCAAGCCAATAAATTCATGTTAGATCATCTGCGTAAAAAAATGAAAATTCAAAAAGAAAAATTTTACATGTCTTTTAAAAATTACGGAAATACCGTTTCGTCAACTATTCCTTTGGCGCTCAAGGATGCTCAGTTGGAAGGGAAGATTAACTCTGGTGATTTGGTGATGATCGTAGGTTTTGGGGTTGGTTACTCTTGGGCTGCTACATTGATCCGCTGGGTTTAATCGAATAAACGGCTTAACTCGGTTCAAGATTAAATTCTTAATAAAATTTTTTGAATAGCTAATTATAGCAAATGCATTCTGAATTGTTTGCTGGCATCGATGCCAAGAACGTCAAAGATTCTGGTGATCGTCTAACCCTACAACGCAACATGTCAATATAGACACAATATGAAGTATTCGTACTCCGAAGCGACCTACAGCATGTGGTACACATGTTCATAAGTGCCGTTGTAGGGCTAATTGAAATTAAGGATTGCTCCAGGCGATTCATATTGATCAAAGTTGTAGCTCTTGGCGCGGTTAAGATCGGCAATCCGGCCCGACCGCTGGAGAGGGGCAAGCGATGTTGAACACGCCATTTCCCCCGTGGCCGAACTTCAGCGCCGAGGAGGCGGAGGCCGTCGCCTCGGTGCTGCTGTCGAACCGGGTCAATTACTGGACCGGGAAGGAAGGCCGGGAGTTCGAGAAGGAGTTCGCCGCCTGGGCCGGGACGCGGTATGCGATCGCCCTGGCCAACGGCACGGTGGCGCTGGATGCGGCGCTGCAGGCGCTGGGGATCGGCCGGGGCGACGAGGTCGTCGTCACCCCGCGCACCTTTCTCGCCTCGGCCTCGTGCATTGCGAACGCCGGGGCGGTGCCGGTCTTCGCCGACGTCGATCGTGATTCGCAGAATATCACCGCCGCGACCATCCGGGCGGTGCTCACCCCGCGCACCCGGGCGGTGATCTGCGTCCATCTGGCCGGCTGGCCCTGCGACATGGACGCGATCATGGCCCTGGCGGAGGAACGCGGCCTGATGGTGATCGAGGATTGCGCCCAGGCGCACGGCGCGCGCTGGCGGGGGCGGCCGGTCGGCTCGATCGGCCATGTCGGGGCCTGGTCGTTCTGCCAGGACAAGATCATGACCACCGGCGGCGAGGGCGGGATGGTCACCACCGACGACCGGGAGCTGTGGGCGCGGATGTGGTCGCTCAAGGATCACGGCAAGAGCTGGGAGGCGGTGTATGAGCGGCAGCACCCAACGGGGTTCCGCTGGCTGCACGAGGGCTTCGGCACCAACTGGCGGCTGACCGAAATGCAGGCGGCCATCGGCCGCATCCAGCTGCGGCGGATGGAAGAGTGGCATGCGCAGCGGCTCGGGAATGCCGAGGCGATCTGGCGGGCCTGCCGGGGGCTGCCGGGCCTGCGGGTGCCGGTGATCCCGTTGGAGGCGGAGCATGCCGCTTACAAGTGCTATGTTTTTGTCGAACCGGCGGTGCTGAGGGTTGGCTGGGATCGGGACCGGGTTATGGGGGAAATCGTTGCCCGGGGTGTGCCCTGCTATTCCGGCTCGTGTTCGGAGGTGTACCTGGAAAAGGCTTTCGACGGCACCGGCTGGCGGCCGGAAGAACGGCTGCCGGTGGCTCGGGAATTGGGAGAGACGAGTTTGATGTTTCTGGTGCATCCGGGGATTGGCGAGGGGGAGATTGGGCGGACGGTTGAGGTGGTTGGGGAGGTTATGGGATTGGCTGCCGGGTAAGCTGCCGAGTAATCTATCGATCAAGCTACCGAGCAAGCTGCTGAGTAAGCTGAAGGCCGAGATGCTTCCCCCGCTGTCATTTCGAAGCGAAGCGAGAAATCTTGTTGTTTGCTTTGCCGGAGTCCATTCCAAGCCCTGTTTGAGATCTCTCCCTGCGGTCGAGATGACAGCGGGGGTAGGTCGAGATGACAGCGGGGGTAGGTCGCGATGACAGCGGGGGTAGGTCGCGATGACAGCGGGGGCAGGTCGCGATGACAGCGGGGGTAGGTCGAGATGACAGCGGGGGTAGGGGCGAGGCGACAGAGCTCGTTGTTCCCGCCAGGGCGAAGGGCGCGATGCTTCCCCCGCTGTCATTTCGAAGCGAAGCGAGAAATCTCGTTTTTGCTTTGCCGGAGCCGATTCCAAGCCCTGTTTGAGATCTCCCTGCGGTCGCGATGACAGCGGGGGTAGGTCGCGGTGACAGTGGGGGCAGGGCGAGATGACAGCGGGGGTAGATCGCGATGACAGAGGGGGTAGGGCGAGATGCTTCCCCCGTTGTCATTTCGAAGCGAAGCGAGAAATCTTGTGTTTGCTTTGCCGGAGCCCATTCCAAGCCCTGTTTGAGATCTCTCCCTGCGGTCGAGATGACAGCGGGGGTAGGTCGAGATGACAGCGGGGGCAGGTCGAGATGACAGCGGGGGCAGGGCGAGGCGGCAGTACTCGTTGTTCCCGATAGGGCGAAGGTCGAGACGCCACCCCGGCTGTCATTTCGAAGCGAAGCGAGAAATCTTGTTGTTCCATTGCCGGAGTCCATTCCAAGCACTGTTTGAGATCTCTCCCTGCGGTCGAGATGACAGCGTGGGCAGGTCGAGATGACAGCGTGGGCAGGTCGAGATGACAGCGGGGGCAGGTCGCGATGGCAAAGAGGTAGGTCGCGATGGCAGGCTGATCATAGCTTGACAGCTATATAACATGATGGTTATGTTGAGACATGAAATGGGAAATTGAATACACCGACGAATTTGAACGATGGTGGAATACTCTTTCCGAAGCCGAGCAGGAATCTGTTGCGGTTTAGTCACTTAGAAAAATTCTTTGTCTGGTTTTTGCAAAGAATTTTTCGTGAAGTGACTTATCCCGTTTATCGGGGCTCGGTAGGTCTTCTCGAGATCTTGGGGCCAAATCTGCCTCGACCGCATTCTGATTCCGTCAAAGGTTCCCGTTTCAAGAATATGAAAGAATTGCGCACCCAGCATGCAGGCAGACCTTATCGAACATTGTATGCCTTTGATCCCGGGATGACGGCCATTCTTCTCATCGGGGGAAACAAGACCGGCGATGATGGATGGTATCAGAAGTATGTCCCTCTGGCTGACAAGTTGTATGAGCAACACCTGAAAGAGCTGGAAGAAGAGGAGGGCTGAGAAATGGCAAAGTCATTCAATACCCTGAAAAGCAAGTTGTCTGAGGCAACCCGGGTAAGCATTGAAAAGCGGGTGGAAGCTGCATTGGAGGAAATGCCGCTGGCCGAGCTTCGGCAGGCTCGCAAATTCACCCAACAGCAGATTGCGGAAACGTTGAATATCAAACAGGCATCGGTATCCAAGATGGAAAGTCAGACCGATATGTATATTTCCACCCTCCGCAGGTATGTGGAAGCCATGGGGGGAGAACTGGAAATAGTCGCTAAATTCCCTGAAGGGAGCGTGAAGGTCGAGAATTTCCAGGGGTTGGAGGCGGTGTAGGGGTGGGGGGATTTCGAGCGAAGCGAGAAATATTGCTGTTCCCGATAGGGCGAAGCCGGCGATGCCGCCCCCGCTGTCATTCCGAGCGAAGCGAGAAATCTTGTGTCTGCTTTGCCGGAGCCGATTCCAAGCCCTGTTTAAGATCTCTCCCTTCGGTCGAGATGACAGCGGGGGTAGGTCGAGATGACAGCCTCCCCGCTGTCATTTCGAAGCGAAGCGAGAAATCTTGTGTTTTCGCTGAGATCTGATCCTGTTGAGATCTCTCCCTGCGGTCGAGATGACAGCGGGGGCAGGTCGAGATGACGGCGGGGGTAGGCCGCGATGACGGCGGGGGTAGGTAGCGATGACGGCGGGGGCAGGGCGCGATGACAGCGGGGGTAGGTCGCGATGACAGCGGGGCTTGTAAGATGTAACGATGTGCGTTACATTGTGGCCATGATAAAAAACTTTCGGGATAAATGGCTGGAAAATTTTTTTGTTGAGGGCAGAAAAAGCAAGAAGATCCCTGCAGCAATCAACGAAAGGCTTTTCAGAAAATTGCAAATTCTTGACGACTCCACCTGTGAAGCGGATCTACGATCTCCGCCGGGCAATCATTTTGAAAAATTGATCGGAAATCTCGACAATAGTCATTCAATCAGAATCAATGACCAATGGCGGCTGATTTTCCAATGGGACAACGACAGGGGGGAAGCTGAAGGCGTGTGTCTCGATAACCATAGTTGCAGATGATGAGGAGTCAGGGATGATTACGACAAAACAGCAACCGGTGTCGGTTGGAGAAATGATTGTAACAGAATTTCTGGAGCCCTTGGGGCTTAGCCAGGATGGTCTGGCGAAAGCCATGATGGTAAGTCGCAAGACGGTGAACGAATTGTGCAACAACAAACGGACGATCACGGTTGATACGGCGTTGATTCTGGCAAAGGTTTTCGGGAATACCGCAGATTTCTGGCTCAACCTGCAGAAAAGAAACGATATATGGAATGCAATGCACTCCCCGAAACGTAGAGCAAGGATCGATCGTGTACAGCCGATCCAAAGAACGTAGTAAAAGTCAATCACCGATACCGCTATCGCTTACGGGTCGGTCGTTACCGGGTCGTGTTCGGCTATGACGGCGAGGTGCGCATCGTCGAAATCCAGGAGGTAAAGAAAGGCGATGAACGTACATACTGATTTCCAGATCATCCACGACAGCAACGGTGCCCCCGCCTTCGTGGTGCTGCCTTATGCCGATTGGTTGGCCAGTCGCGACCGCCAGGAAAACCTTGTCCCCAACGAAGTCGTCAACCTTGGCTTCGATCACGACTGGTCACCGATGCGCGCCTGGCGTGAACACCTCGGACTCACCCAGGCCGAGGTTGCGGCGAGGGCGAACATGATCCAGGGAGCCTACGCCCGGATGGAAAACAGCCCCAAACCGCGCCGCGCCAGCCTGAAAAAGATAGCCAAGGCCATGGGGCTGACTGTCGAACAGCTCGATTTCTAAAGCGTCTCGGGCGCATCGATGACCTGATCGCGATCGCCAGGACGAAGGGGGTGGTCAAGGTTGGGCTCCGGAATCAAACGCGCCTTGACAGAGTGGTCACGGATCGACTTCGTCGACGACCGGGACGGGTGCCTGTTCACCGAAAACCGGTGGAAGAGCTGGAATTGGCGGGTCGACCAGTCGGAATCCCGATGCAGGCGACACCTGTCGTGTCGGGAAAGCGTCGGGGAAACGTCGGGAAAAATCCTGGCAGGCCTGCCGGGGCATCGCCGGGCCTGCGGGTGCCGGTGATCCCGCCGGAGGTGGAGCATGCCGCCTAAAAGTGCTATGTCTTTGTCGAACCGGCGGCGCTGAAGCCCGGCTGGGACCGCGACCGGGTTATGGGTGAAATCTTTGCCCGGGGTGTTCCCTGCTATTCCGGCTCGTGTTCCGAGGTGTATCTGGAAAAGGCCTTCGACGGCACCGGCTGGCGGCCGGAAGAACGGCTGCCGGTGGCCCGGGAACTGGGGGAGACGAGTTTGATGTTTCTGGTGCATCCGGGGATTGGAGAGGCGGAGATAGGGCGGACGGTTGAGGTGGTTGGCGAGGTTATGGGGCTGGCCGCCTTGTAATCTATCGTGTAAGCGGCAGGGCGAGATGCCTCCTCCGTTGTCATTTCGCTTCTTCCCCTGTCATTTTGAACGCCAGCGAGAAATATTGAAGTTCCCGCCAGGGCAAAGGCCGGGATGCTTCCCCCGCTGTCATTTCGAAGCGGAGCGAGAAATCTGGTTTTTGCTTTGCCGGAGTCTATTCCAAGCCCTGTTTAAGATCTCTCCCTGCGGTCGAGATGACAGCGGGGGCAGGTCGAGATGGCAGTCTCCCCTCCTGTCATTTCGAAGCGGAGTGAGAAATCTCATTGTCCCCGTTAGGGCGAAGGACTGGATGATACCCCCGCTGTCATTTCGAAGCGAAGCGAGAAATCTTGTGTTTTTGTTTAGATCTGATCCTGTTGAGATCTCTCCCTGCGGTCGAGATGACAGCGGGGGAAGGTCGAGATGACAGCGGGGGTAGGTCGAGATGGCAGCGGGGGAAGGGCGAGATTTCCCGGTGTGGGCGGTTTCTCGTCCTCCAACTTCTGACACATGAAATCCTTTTTTGAAAAGTACGTCGGCCTCGAAAAACTCGCACCATTGGTGCGGGAAATCGGCTGGATGCCACGACCTGGTCATTCTCGAGTGAAAAAGTGGACAGAAAAAGGGGACAGATTTTTGTTCCAAGAATAAATCTGTCCCCTTATCTTGTGCTCCGCAATTTCCTTTTTATCTCTGCATGTATCCGGTTTTGTGAGAATAAAGAAGTATTATACTATCCAACCTGGATAGAGCCTTGGTGAAAATACAACTATTATATTTGTAATACACTTATAAAAGGTTATAATATTTCGAGTATGAACATAATATGGCAATACAAAGCGCTGAAACAGTTGAAGAAAATCGGTGACAGCTCTGTGCGGGAACGAATTCTTCATGCAACTCGGGGCTTGGAAGCCTTCCCTGACTGTCCCAATGTCAAACCACTGGTGAACCATGATTATACTCACAGGTTACGGGTCGGCAATTGGCGAATCTTGTTCAACGCCTTCGAAGAAGTCAGTATCGTCAGTATCGAAGAGGTAAAAAAACGTGATGAGCGAACATACTGAGTATCAAACCATTGACCATCATGGTCATCCTGCTTTTGTCCTTGTTCCATGGGAAGAATGGAAGCGCATCAAGCCCCTGCTGGAAGCTGAGAGAGCTCGTGCCGGTGGTATCCCCCAGGATGTCGTTGAAGCGCACGTTCTGCGCAATGAACCACTTATCAAGGCATGGCGGGAGCATTTCGCCATTACTCAGGAAGAATTGGCCAGCCGACTTGGAGTTTCTCAGGCCGCTGTCGCCAAGTACGAACGCCCCGATGCACGGCTCCGGGCAACCACTATTAAAAAAATTGCGTTAGCCTTGGGAATGGGGGCGGAGCAATTGCGGGACTGAACCAATCACCCAGCCTTTCAATGTCATTCCGCGTGGCAGGAGGAGGTCGAGGCGACACCCGCCCCTGTCATTTCGAAGCGGAGCGAGAAATCTTGTTTTTGCTTTGCAGGAGTCCATTGCAAGCCCTGTTTAAGATCTCTCCCTGCGGTCGAGATGACAGCGGGGGCAGGGCGCGATGACAGCGGGGGTAGGGCGAGATGACAGCGGGGGCAGGTAGCGATGATAGCGGGGGTAGGCCGCGATGACAGCGGGGGCAGGTCGCGATGACGGCGGGGGCAGGTCGAGATGACGGCGGGGGCAGGTAGCGGTGACGGCGGGGGTAGGGCGAGGCGACAGAGGTTGTTAGGGCGCAAAGTGTTCCCGATAGGGAGAAGGACTTGATGATACCCCCGCTGTCATTTCGAAGCGGAGCGAGAAATCTTGTTTTTGCTTTGCCGGAGCCTATTCCAAGCCCTGTTTAAGATCTCTCCCTGCGGTCGAGATGACAGCGGGGGCAGGTCGCGATGACAGCGGGGGCAGGTCGCGGTGACAGCGGGGGCAGGGCGAGATGACAGCGGGGGCAGGTAGCGATGACGGCGGGGGTAGGCCGCGACGGCAGCGGGGGTAGGTAGCGATGACAGCGGGGGCAGGTCGAGATGACGGCGGGGGCAGGTAGCGGTGACGGCGGGGGTAGGGCGAGGCGACAGAGGTTGTTAGGGCGCAAAGTGTTCCCGATAGGGAGAAGGACTTGATGATACCCCCGCTGTCATTTCGAAGCGAAGCGAGAAATCTTGTTTTTGCTTTGCCGGAGTCCATTCCAAGCCCTGTTTGAGATCTCTCCCTGCGGTCGAGATGACAGCGGGGGTAGGGCGCGGTGACGGCGGGGGCAGGCCGAGATGACAGCGGGGGCAGGTCGAGATGACTGCGGGGGAAGGTCGAGGCACCGGTAGGGGAAAGTTGAGGTGACGGGGTAGGCAGACATTCATTTTGAAAAAGGCTTATATCGTAAAGATTTTCCGATTACGGATCTGCCGGTTTACGGGGGCACCGGATTTCGATATGATAGCGGAAAGTGAAAACAGACGGCCCGTTGATCGTGCACTTCGGGTTCCGCACTATGAACAGACCAAACCATTGGTTTCTGCAGTGTGCGTTGCCGGTCAAGCCGATTGACCCGACGTGAGTGAAGTGCCGGCATGAGCAACGCCTGAAGAGGAATACCCCATGAAACTCAAACTCCTGACCCTGGAAAACTTCCGCGCCTGCGAGCAGCTGGACCTCGAACTGGGCAGCCGACTCACGGTTTTGCTGGGAAACAACGGCAGCGGCAAAACCTCCGTGCTGGACGGCATCGCCATCGGCCTGGGGGCGGTATTGACCCACCTTCCATCCGTGTCCGGCATAACCTTCAGGAAACAAGGTGATATTCGTCAGCAGCACAACCTGCTGGCGCCCTACACCCGCGTCGGCCTTGAAATGTCCTCCGGTCTGCGGTGGGATCGTATCCAGCGGCGGGACAAAAGCCAGGCTACGGCCAAGGCCATACCGCCGGCAACAGGGTTGAAAGCACTGGAATCCTATCTGGACGAAACCGTGCTCGATCCCCTGATCGCGGGGCAGAAGTTCCAGTTACCGATGATGGCCTATTACGGGGTCAGCCGGGCAGTGCTCGAGGTACCGCTGCGCCGGAAAAACTTTCCGAAAACGCATACACGGTTCGAAGCACTCAGCCAGGCATTGGCAGCACAAAGCAGCTTCAAGTCGGCATTCATCTGGTTCTACAACAAGGAAAACGAAGAGCACCGGCTGCAGAAAGAGCAGCGCAGCTTTGAAGTGACACTACCGGAATTGGATGCCGTACGCCTCGCCATCGGCATAATCTTTCCGGATATCAGCAATCCTCGCATCGAATTGAGCCCGCTGCGATTTGCCGTCACCATCAACGGTGAAACCCTGGACCTGATGCAACTCAGCGATGGCTACAAGACACTCCTGGGCCTGGTCATCGACCTGAGTATGCGCATGGGGTTGGCCAATCCGCATCTGGCAGACCCGTTGAGCGCCGAAGCCATCGTGATGGTCGACGAAGTGGATCTCCACCTCCATCCCTCCTGGCAACAGCGGGTGATGGCCGACTTGCTGCGCACCTTCCCCCGGACACAATTCATCCTGACGACCCATAGCCCCTTTGTCGTTGAAGCATTGAACAATCACCTGAAACGGCACCGGTTGGGCGACTGGTTGACAGATGTTGATGAAATCGACAAGCTGCTGCCGTTGCCCCCCGAGCAGGTTCGTGTCTACTTGATGGAGGACAGCACCCAGCGACCGTTGATCGACCGTGACAGCGGGTTGATCGATGATACCCTGCTGGCGTATTTCAACCAGATCAATGTCCTGTACGACCGAATGCGCGATATCGAATGGGATCGGCGCAATGATTGACACGACCCCGTTCAGCCATTGCGAATGCAAGCGCATGGGCAATACCCACACTTTGTGCCAGTCCGAATTAACGCTTGAAGAACAAGGCAAAAAAGTCTGTCTGACTATTCGCGGGGGTGAGGAAGCGAAAGTTCTGGTACTGGACGGCTGCGTGATTACTGACAACAACACGAAGTGCGATGCCTTGTATCTGTTCAAAAGTCACCATCGCAAGATTGCAGCATATACCACATGCCTTTGAGCAGCTTGCCTACACGAAAAGGCACCGGCCGGAGTATGCGCACCTGAAAAACCAGCTGGACCAGGCCGGGCCGGGAGCGCTGATTGAAAAATCATTTATCGTGACGAACGGCATGTTGCCCAAACCTGAAATTGAACGTCTTGAGAACCGGCATAAAATACGAGTCAGTGCGTTACTGCACTCGGAACCGAGTAAAAAAATGCCGGATTTGCGAGAGTGGTTTTGAGCTTGCCGGTTGCATCCTCAGTTTATCTGCCTACATGTGGGCGACGCGTGGACACATCAGTTGAACGTGGGTAAAAAATGATGAAATGTACCCATATTCGTTCGGCCCAACGGCGCCAAGAAACGGTATCGATCGCGATGAAATTTTCCTGGTATGTTCGTTTCGGCCAACGGTTGACTGATCTGGGGGTAGCTCTCACGGCCCTGGTCCTGTTGTGGCCGGTCTTGCTCTGTCTGACCGTGCTCGTGCGGGTGAAACTGGGGGCACCGGTTCTTTTCCGCCAAATCCGCCCCGGTCGGCACGGCCGGCCGTTCACCCTGTACAAGTTCCGCACGATGACCGATGCACGGAATGCAGCGGGCAATCTGCTGCCGGATGCCCGGCGGCTGACCGGCTTCGGGCGTTTCCTGCGCAGCACCAGCCTGGACGAACTGCCGGAGTTGATCAACGTTCTCAGGGGCGAGATGAGCCTGGTCGGGCCGCGACCCCTGCTGATGGAATATCTGCCGCTCTACAGTCCCGACCAGGCCCGCCGCCACGAGGTGCGGCCGGGGATTACCGGCTGGGCCCAGATCAATGGCCGCAACGCCCTGAGCTGGGAGGAGAAATTCAAACTCGATGTGTGGTATGTCGACAATCAGTCGTTGTGGCTTGATATGAAGATCATTTTTCTGACGGTCTGGAAGGTGTTCCGGCGCGATGGCATCAGCGCCGAGGGCGAGGCGACCATGCCGCGCTTCACCGGCTCAGCGAGGCACGAGTCATGAAGCCGCCGTTGTTTGCCGGGTATGGGGCCGGCGGATTCGGCCGCATCGGCAGCCGGCGAATGAGGAGAGAGTGGTTGCGGGGAAGATCCGCACAAATTTAATGGCGGAGTGGCTCATGGATATTTCGACGGCGGGCAGCGGGCGGGGAAGGTATAATCCGAAAAGAAAATTGCACAAAGGATTGGCCGGGGACAGGGCTGAGTCCCTTGCACGTTCCGTCAGATACAAAGGCAGTCCTCTGCATAAAAGATCGCCGGGAGATTTTGGCCTGACGCCTCCAGCTTCACCCAGGCCGGGTAAAACCCTCTGTGACGGTGTCGGTATCTTTGCCATCAAAGAAGCCACCCGGCTTCTGCGTCAGGGTGTCGAGGGCGGTTTGGTGAGCAACGATGCCGATCAGGGGTTTCCGCGGTACATCTGGATGGTCATCAACGACCTGGAAGTTCTCGAAGCCCGATGCGACGATCCGAACAACGGCACCTATCACGGCTACCCCCTGGAGCGAAACGATCCCATGACCGATATGATCATCAAGCAGTGGCGGGAGCGATAATCATGAGTGAACATCTCGAATTCAAATGGGAATGGCTTCCTCCTTTCGAGCCGGAGTCGCTTGAAGCGATTACTTTCGCCGATATGCGAATATGTCTCGGAGAAAAAGCGGTTACTGAATTGGAGGACGACAGGTCCCGGACGTTGCGCCGGGGGATGTACGTTTCCGCCTATCCCCTGGCATTGTTTCTCGCGACCAATTGGTGGCGTTTGCGCTGGGAGCCGAAGCCAGTGCAGGAAGACCCGGCGTGGAGGATGCGCCATTGTCTGCCGGCAATCGGTGAAGGGTATGTCTGGCCGGACCTTACGTTTGCCAGTGATGGCGAGATGATGCTCGTTGCGGTCCGCAGCACCGAAAAATCCAGGACATCCCCGGTTCGCTATATTGCCGATTTTACCGGGTGGGTGCCGGCAGCATCGTTTGAAGGGGTTGTAGGCCGGTGCATCGAGGGTGTGTTGGCGCGGTTGGAGGCGTTCGGCATCACCAATTCCGAGCTTGCGGGGGTATGGGCCGAGGTCCGGGCGGAAAATGATGACCCCGCCGCTGCCTGTCTGCGTCGTATCGAGGCTTTGGCGGGGTATGACCCGGATGAGGCCCCTGAGGCCTTTGTTCGGGATCTCCTCGATACGGAAGCGGAAGTGGGCTTGCCTGCAATTCAGGAGTTGGCGGCGGCATCGCAAAGCCGTGCCTTGAAGGATCTGCGAATGCTGCAAGAGTCTTTGCGGAGCCAGGGGGTTACGTTCCGGATTGCCGATTTCGAGCGGCTGATTTCCGAAGTGCAGCTTGGAAATCCTACCAGCCAGCCATGGCAACGAGCCTATGCCGCGGCCCAAAAGGTCCGCCAGATTTGGAATCTGGACGAAAAACCGATCTCCAACAGCCGATTGGCCGAGTTGTTTGGTGTGCAACGAAATGTTCTGGAGGACGATCAGGGGGCGGGCAGTGTGCTGAATGCACCTTACAGTGCGAGCGGTTGGCACAGGGGGAATGTCGACAGGCGGCTCATACTGAACCGTAAACCGGTTACCAGCCGTCGTTTTGCGATGTGCCGTCTGCTTGGCGACGGAATTTTTGGCTCGCATGACGGCCATCTGTCTGCTGCCACGGATGCGGGCACGAGCCGGCAGAAGTTTCAGCGTGCTTTTGCGCAGGGGCTCCTGTGCCCCTTCGAGGCGTTGATGGAATTTATCGGCAAGGCTGTCCCCAGTGACGACGATATAGAAGATGCCGCGGCTCATTTTACCGTGTCCCCACGACTTGTCTTTACCACCCTTGTCAATCATCATGTTTTGCCTCGGGAAGTATTGCCCGTGGGGTAGGAGAGGGAAGCCGCGGATTACCGGCCGCAACGCCCTGAGCTGGGAGGAGACATTCAAACTCGATGTGTGGTATGTCGACAATCAGTCGTTGTGGCTTGATATGAAGATCATTTTTCTGACGGTCTGGAAGGTGTTCCGGCGCGATGGCATCAGCGCCGAGGGCGAGGCGACCATGCCGCGCTTCACCGGCTCTTCGGTGGAGGGGCGATGATGCAGCCGCTGTATGCGGTCTATGGCGCAAGCGGCTGCGGACGGGAAGTGATGCCGCTGGCGCGCGAACAACTGGCCGGGGCCGGCATTCCGGCCGACCGTCTCGTCTTCATCGATGACAATCCCGTGGCGCCGGTGGTCAACGGCCGGAAGGTCCTGCGCTACGGTGAGTTCCTGGCGGCCGCCGCCGGTGAGCGGTATGCGGTGCTGGCGATCGCCGACGGCGGAGTACGCGCACGGCTCGCGGCGCGGTGTGCCCTCGACGGGGTCCGGCCATGGACGGTGCGGGCGGCCAACGTGGTGGTGCTGGACGATGTCGACATGGGGGAGGGCGGGATTCTCTGCCCCTTCGTCACCCTGACCTCGAATATCCGCCTCGGCTGCAGTTTTCATGCGAATCTGTACAGTTATGTCGAGCACGATTGCCTTATCGGCGACTATGTCACCTTCGCCCGGGGGTGAAGTGCAACGGCAAAATCGTGGTGGAAGATCATGTCTATATCGGGACGGGGGCGGTGATCAAACAGGGGAGACCAGGGCAGCCGCTGGTGATCGGCCGTGGGGCGGTGATCGGCATGGGGGCGGTGGTGACGAAGGACGTGCCGCCGGGGATGGTGGTGGTCGGCAATCCGGCCCGGCCGCTGGGGAGGGGCAAGCGATGCTGAACACGCCTTTTCCCCGTGGCCGAACTTCACCGCCGCGGAGGCGGAGGCCGTCGCCTCGGTGCTGCTGTCGAACCGGGTCAATTACTGGACCGGGAAGGAAGGCCGGGAGTTCGAGAAGGAGTTCGCCGCCTGGGCCGGTTACTGGAGGAAACAAGTCCGATGTTCTTGGTCCATCCGCGGTAGTCATTTCAGAAAGCGGTTCTCCGAAACGATTCGTGAAAGACGGGAAGGCACAGGGGGGGAAATGGGAGATAGCAGGTACTCAAGGACATTTTCGTGTCCGCAGAGTAGTAAAAGCTGCGGCAAGTTTCCAATCGTCACATAGTCATCAATGAACAACGGCACCCCACATAACATTATAGGCCAACCATATTTGACGCAATTCAGTTGCTGTACGTATTATTTTAGGGGCCGTTACGAAATAACCGTTACATTTTTCACCATTTCGTTACGGCCCCTTATGCCGGAAAGGTATTTCTGTGTAACGGTTATTGTTTGACGACGGCTTAGCTGCGACGGGACTATCAATCGGATCAAAGCTCTACATGGTGCAAAGCCGGTGTTGGCATTCTGCTTAAAGGAGTTAGCGGCTGGCATCGAAATTTTTATCACCATTCCTGATGGCTATGAATGTATTCACTTTAAGAATGGAGCGGTTACTTCGAGTATTACTTCAAATAGGGCGCACCTGACCTATCACGGCCACACGAAACGCAAGAAAATCAGTGGTGAAATTATCCTGGCGACATATGAGTACAAAAACAGCAACCATGATGTCGATAAGCTGATCTACTTCCACACGAAAGATTATTTCCGCAATCTTGGTGCGAGAAGGGTTGTTGCCTGGGAGCATGGATTTTTTATTGATAAATTCCATAATGGCAAGCCGTTACCTGATGGATGGAAGCGCATGTCGGCGTTGCTTTCATAAACCGGTAACGTTTAAGCGGAGAAAATTCATATATGCGAGCACCAAGAGGAACGCACCCACGCCGACGAGCCGTTGGGACGAAACTTTCGCCTCTGGAATTGGTGGCATTGTCCGAGGTCGTCAAGTATGTCGGCAGTCCCGAGCACAAGGATGCTCCGTCCTTCGTCGGCATGCCCAAGCCGAGAGCCGATGCCTCCATATGTGATCGTGCCTTGGGAGAAAACAGAGATATGGTCCAGCAGTGGTTGGAGACCGCCGTGGTGAACGGCTGGGTCGGCGAGTTGCGCGACGGCCGCTTCCCGCGGTATGTGTGGTATCGTGACGGTGATGTCGTGTACGAGGGCCGCTTGGTGAATCAGCAACGTGGCGAGTACAAGGGGTATCCCCTCAACAATGATGAATGGCCTCAAGGGTTGGTCTGCTGATGGAGACGCTCAACTTGCATTTTGACTGGCAGCGGCCCGATGGAGTCCGAGGCCTGGAGCTTGCCGCTACGTGGGCCTCACTCCGGATCAGGGTAGGCGACGAGTGTGTCAGTCGGGTTTTTGATCGCCGCTCCAAATCGGTCCGCGACGAAATTTATGTCCCCCTGTACCCTCTGGCGGAATGGATCGTCTGGAACTGGTGGGCTCTGCTGTATGAAACGGAAGTTCGTCACAGGGGCGATCGGCAATCGTTTTCGTCGCGACACAATCTCAGGTTTGCCGGGGACGGTGTCGGCATGCCGGATATGGCTTTACTTCCGCTTGGAGAGCATGTCGAAGTGACATGGTCTTCCTGGGGGCATCCTTATCAGCACATTGAATTCCTGGGGCATGGGACACGTCTGCTGTTCAGGAGTGAACTGGCACAGACGTTCTTTGATTTCGTGCAAAGCGTGTGTCTTCGCCTTGAACGGGAGAATGTGACCGAAACCTGGCTGCAGCAGGGGTGGGAAATGGTCCGCAAAAGTCTCGATGATCCCGAAGAGGAGGCCTTTTGCAAAGCCGCTGCCTTGCTCGGCAAAGATCCGTATGCGCTCGTGCCTGATGATGCGGAAGTGATTATCCGTCTTTCCGAAATGCTGCCCCCATCGATTCAGGATGATTTTCTGCTGGTAAGCGACTGGCAAGGCATTTCGGATCAGGCCGACCTGCTTCGTCAGGATCTCGATTGGGCGCGGCACGGGCAGGTGGACTGGGGGCGACTGAAGCGGGTCAGGGCCTCGTCGGCGCCCGTTCTTCCTCAGGCCTTGCCCTGGCAACAGGGGTATGCCCTTGCCGCCCAGGTGCGACAGGCGCTTGGTGTCCGCGAGGAGAGTTCACCGTTCACGGACGAAAACCTTGCTGGCTGGCTGGATCTTTCAGTGGAGGAATTCGAAAATTCCGTCCATGAAGGAACATATCAGGCTCCCGGGATGGAAGCCCTGGTGGCTGAGAACGAAACCGGCAGTCCGGCTTTTGTTCTCAAACGAAAGAATAGACCGCAAAACAGGATGTTTACGTTTTGCCGGGGGCTTTGTGAGTATCTGCTCTCACCCGGTGCGCCACGTCTGGTCACCGGTGTGAATACGGAACGCCAGAAACGCAACCGGGCCTTTGCCGCAGAATTTTTAGCCCCGGCCGATGCTATCAGAAAAAGACTGACCGCAGGGGAAGTCTCCCAGGAAGACATCGATGACCTTGCCGGCGATATGGGGGTTTCACCCTTTGTTGTGGAGCATCAGATCGTGAACCACCGGTTGGCGGAGGTGGTGGAGTGAGGGCTGGTTTCATTGTGAAGCCGATGGGCAAGGTACAGATACCTGAAAGCGGTCCCCCGATGATGAGGAAAAGGCAGTGCTGAACACACCATTTCCCAATGTCCGAACTTCAGCGCCGAAGAGGCGGAGGCGGTTTACGCCGTGTTCTTGCCCAAACTGATGGGCCACTTTTGACGTGAGTGCAATGGATAGAGTGAACAAAACGAGCGGCAATCGGTCCGTTGAGGATGAGGTTGTATACGCTGAAGCCGGGGCGGTCATCACCGAGCCGTTTGATCCGAAGAAAATCGATATTCAGACCAAGCAGATGATCCTGGAGGCGATTTTCAGGCGGTTGAAAAACGGCGAGATCGACATGCAAACCGGCTTCCAGCGGCGCTCGGACCTCTGGGATCCAACCAAACAGAGCCGCCTGATCGAATCGATTCTCATCCGCTTTCCTTTACCAGCCTTTTATTTCGACGGCTCCGATGACGATAAATGGCTGGTGGTGGATGGGCTGCAGCGCCTGAGCACCTTCAAAAATTTTGTCATTAAAAGGTCCATGCTGCTTCAGGGGCTGGAATATTTGACACAGTTCAACGGCAGAACGTTCGATACCCTGCCCAGGGACCTGCAGCGGCGGATTGAAGAGCATGAGATAACGGTCTACATCATCAACCCCGGCACCCCTCCGGAAGTGAAATACAACATCTTTCGACGGATCAATACCGGCGGCATTGTGCTCGAACCGGCGGAAATCCGTCACGCTCTGAACCAGGGAGTGCCGGCGGATTTTGTGGCGGATCTGGCAAACTCGGCGGAATTCAAGCGGGCCACGGACCATTCCATCCCCGTGGAGCGGATGCAGGACAGGGATTTCGTTACCCGATTCCTCGCCTTTTATCTGCACGATCCGGCTACATACAAAGGCAATCTCGAGGAATTCCTGAACACGACCATGGCCGCGTTGCGAAATCTGCAGCCGGAGAAGCTGGCAGAAATCAAGAGTGACTTTCTGGCCGCCATGAAAACCGCCCGGCAGGTGTTCGGTGTCCATGCGTTTCGCAAGCGCTATGGAGGTCAGAATCGCCGCAAGCCTGTCAACAAGGCCCTGTTCGAATCGTGGTCCGTCTCTTTGGCGAAACTGACCGATGCGCAGCGCAAGCTGTTGATCAATCGAAAACAATTCCTGAACGATGCGGCCATGGCCCTACTGAGCAGCAAAAATGATTTTGAAAAATCCATCAGTACCGGGACTGGTGAAAAGAGCAAGGTGACCCTTCGTTTCGAGGAAATCAGGAAGCTTATCGAGGCAACGCTCAATGATTGATTATCTCTTGGTCGAGAACTTCAAGTCCCTCAAGCGGCTGCAGTTCAAGCCGGCTTCGCTCAATCTGTGCTTCGGCATGAATGGCGTGGGAAAGTCGACACTGCTGCAGATCATGTTGTTGTTGCGTCAGTCCCATGAGCGGGGGGTACTGGAGAGCAAGGGACTGCTGCTGCAGGGTGGGGATATGATCGCCCTCGGAACCGGCAGGGATGTTTTTTACCAGTTCGCCGGCAAGGATGAACGGGTGGTGTGCAACCTGCGGACCAGCGGCGGTGGCGCCTGCGGTTGGACGTTCTCGCTTGACCCCGAGTCGGATATCCTGCCCATCGACTCCTCGACTCGGGAAAACCCTGGCCATGCTGAAGGGGTGGAGCGATGTGGACTTTTTGGCGCAGGGTTTTCCTACCTGAGCGCCGATCGCCTCGGTCCTGCGAAGGTCTACCCCAAGTCTGATTTTGAGATCAGCCGGAACCGGAGTATCGGCATCCGTGGCGAATTTGCCGTGCACTACCTGTCCCGCTTCGGCATGAGCGAGAAACTGACCCGTGATAATCTGAAACATCCCAAGGCCAAGAGCGACAGTCTGCTCCACCAGACCATCGGCTGGCTCAACGATATCTCGCCCGGCGTCCGCCTGGTGATCGAGGACATCAAGAGCGCAGATCTCCTGAAACTGGGGGTTCAGTTTGAAACTCCGGACGGCTTCACCAATGAATTTTCCCCGTTGAATGTCGGGTTCGGCATTCTGTATGTGCTGCCGGTAATCGTGAACCTGCTGCGGGCGCGACCGGGCGACCTCGTCCTTCTCGAAAACCCGGAATCGCATCTGCACCCGCAGGGGCAATCGGCCATCGGCAGATTGCTGGCCGCATCCGCGGCAAACGGTGTCCAGATTTTCTGCGAATCCCACAGCGATCATATCATCAACGGTGTCCGGGTGGCGGTCAAAGAGGGGGGGATCTCTCCCGAGGGGGTTGGCGTGTACTATTTCACCAGGGATTTGCGTACCACGGAACAGATGACCCGGGTTACCGAAATTTTCATTGACCGGCATGGGGAATTGAGCAATTACCCGGACGGATTGCTGGACGAATGGAGCAATCTGCTCGGAAAGCTCATCTGACCGCCATCGAGCTCTATTTTAACGAAATATCGTTGTGCCGCCAGGCTTCCGATCGCTATGCCGCCCGGGAGAGGATGCGAGAATTTTTGCTGTTGTGCCGGGAATCCCAGAGGAAAGGGTTTCGGGGGGTGCTCATCCCGCGCACCCGGGCGGTGATCTGCGTCCATCTGGCCGGCTGGCCCTGCGACATGGACGCGATCATGGCCCTGGCGGCGGAACGCGGCCTGCTGGTGATCGAGGATTGCGCCCAGGCGCACGGCGCGCGCTGGCGGGGGCGGCCGGTCGGCGCGATCGGCCATGTCGGGGCCTGGTCGTTCTGCCAGGACAAGATCATGACCACCGGCGGCGAGGGCGGAATGGTCACCACCGATGACCGGGAGCTGTGGGCGCGGATGTGGTCGCTCAAGGATCACGGCAAGAGCTGGGAGGCGGTGTATGAGCGGCAGCACCCGTCGGGTTTCCGCTGGCTGCACGAGGGCTTCGGCACCAACTGGCGGCTGACCGGGATGCAGGCGGCCATCGGCCGCATCCAGCTGCGGCGGATGGACGAGTGGCACGCGCGGCGGCTCGGCAATGCCGAGGCGATCTGGCGGGCCTGCCGGGGGGTGCCGGGCCTGCGGGTGCCGGTGATCCCGCCGGAGGTGGGGCATGCCGCTTACCCCTACAACGGCACTTATGAACATGTGTGCCACATGCTGTAGGTCGCTTCGGAGTACGAATACTGCATATTGTGTCTATATTGACATGTTGCGTTGTAGGGTTACAAGTGCTATGTCTTTGTCGAACCGGCGGCACTGAAGCCCGGCTGGGACCGGGACCGGGTTATGGGTGAGATCGTTGGTCGGGGTGTGCCTTGCTATTCCGGCTCGTGCTCCGAGGTGTATCTCGAAAAGGCCTTCGACGGCACCGGCTGGCGGCCGGAAGAACGGCTGCCGGTGGCCCGGGAATTGGGAGAGACGAGTTTGATGTTTCTGGTGCATCCGGGGATTGGCGAGGGGGAGGTTGGGCGGACGGTTGAGGTGGTTGGCGAGGTTATGGGG
The DNA here is from genome assembly GCF_053613775.1 of Desulfoprunum sp. Taxonomy (NCBI): domain Bacteria; kingdom Pseudomonadati; phylum Thermodesulfobacteriota; class Desulfobulbia; order Desulfobulbales; family Desulfobulbaceae; genus Desulfoprunum; species Desulfoprunum sp. The sequence continues at coordinate 1,763,458 of NZ_JBSHXH010000004.1, read as the reverse complement.
CTGGCTGCCGGGTAAGCGGCCGAGCAAGCTGAAGGCCGAGTTGCCTCCCCCGCAGTCATTTCGAAGCGAAGCGAGAAATCTTGTTTTTCCGCTGAGATCTGATCCTGCAGAGATCTCTCCCTGCGGTCGAGATGACAGCGGGGGCAGGTCGAGGTGACAGCGGGGGTAGGTCGCGATGACAGCGGAAGAAAAGGCGAAAAGGTGGGGGGAAGGTTGAGATGCCTTCCCCTCTGTCATTTTGAGCGCCAGCGAGAAATCTCGTTGTTCCCGATAGGGCGAAGGTTGCGATGCTTCCCCCGCTGTCATTTCGAAGCGAAGCGAGAAATCTTGTCTTTGCTTTGCCGGAGCCCATTCCAAGCCCTGTTTGAGATCTCTCCCTGCGGTCGAGATGACAGCGGGGGCAGGTCGAGGCGACAGCGGGGGCAGGTCGAGATGACAGCGGGGGTAGGTCGAGAGGACAGCGGGGGCAGGTCTCGATGACAGCGGGGGCAGGTCGAGGCGACAGAGGTTGTTAGGGCGCAAAGTGTTCCCGATAGGGAGAAGGACTTGATGATACCCCGCTGTCATTTCGAAGCGAAGCGAGAAATCTCGTTGTTCCCGCCAGGGCGAAGGTCGCGATGCCTCCCCCGCTGTCATTTCGAAGCGGAGCGAGAAATCTCGTTGTTCCCGATAGGGCGAAGGTTGCGATGCTTCCCCCGCTGTCATTTCGAAGCGAAGCGAGAAATCTCATTGTTCCCGATAGGGCGAAGGTTGCGATGCCTCCCCCGCTGTCATTTCGAAGCGAAGCGAGAAATCTTGTCTTTGCTTTGCCGGAGCCCATTCCAAGCCCTGTTTGAGATCTCTTGAGAGAAGATGATTTTCTGTACGAATTCAATCAGATTTGCACAAGTCTTGGAAAGCATCCTCCGTGCCAGTTTGCTCAAAATTTTTAAAAAAATCGGACATACCGACCTCCTGCTGCAAATGAAGTGATTAAGATGGAAGAAACTACCGAAATATAGCATTAACATGTTGTTTTGACAATGTTTAATCGAATATTTAGGGCGTTAAGTTAATGACATTGATAGGATACTCTATACGAACCGAGCTGAATTGGGCATGCCACATGATTTCGAGTTCTCGAGAAATCATTGGGCCGTGGAAGACGTGGATCTCTACCGCTTCCTGCTCCGAAATGTTCGTCCTCGTCGCCAACGTCCGTCTGTGTTTGAGATCACCGAACACGAGAGCATTGAAACGACACTTGCCTCGGCAATGATGCCTTTCGATGCTGCCTTTAACGTGGTCTATGCCAGTGTTCGTGAGGCTGCCGACAACGTGGGACTTCGGTGCCTGCGAGCCGACGATATTTGGGAGAATAATGAGATCATCCAGGACGTGGTTTCACCTTCTCTTATCGACCGCTCGCGCATTGTTATTTGCGATTGCACCGGGAGAAATCCGAACGTGTTTTATGAAGCTGGCATTGCGCACACTCTCGGGCGTGATGCAATCCTGATTACACAAAGCGAGCATGACATTCCATTTGACCTTCGGCATCTTCGTTATGTGAAATATCTCAATAATGCTGAGGGGCGCGCCTCGCTTACGCAAGCATTGCAGTCAAGAATTCAGACCTTGCTTGGGCACTAGAGTCCGCCGCTCAACTTGGCAGCCGAACGGACGTTCTGCGGCTGCTCAACTTCAACATCAGGCCTTTTTGCCAGGCATCATGGCCTTGAGTATTTGAGTGTTTGCCGTGTATTTTCTGCCTGTCTTCACCACCAGATGGAGATCTTGCAATTCTTTGATATCTCTGAGAACCGTGGCTCTGTTCACGGTAGCGTATCTTTTGGCAATGCTTGGATTAAGTTCTATCAATTGGTCAACATCAAGCTCCTTGTCGATGGGAATGCTGAGGGCTAGTTCCCTTTTTCGCTTAAAAGCATCTCTTTTCGTATATTTGAGATCTGAAAAAGCTTCATAGATGTAATTATGCCAAAATATGACGAATTGGCTTTGCTGTATAAGGTTCAGATTTTCATTCAAACCGTCCCTGAAACCTTGAACAGCATATTTTATAAAAGCGGAAAGATTTCTGTTTTTTCTGGCCATATCGAGTTGCCGATAATATTCAGGCCTGGTCTCGTTGTAAAAATTGGATAAAATATGGGAAACTATACTTGGAAGACCTGTTCTCAACAGAATGTAAAATTCAAGCAGCCTTCCCGTTCTTCCGTTGCCGTCTCCAAAAGGATGTATCCATTCAATGTACACATGCGTGATGATCGCTTGAACGACCAAAGTGGAAAAACTCTGACCATCCCGATAATGGAACTCTCTCTGCAACCAATCGCATAATGTATCAATCAACTCGGGGACAAATCTGTAATCCGGAGCCAAATACCTGCCGACCACACGGTTGTCGTCTCTGAATCTTCCAGGAATAGCATCAAAGTGATCACCAAGATTCTGCCCTATCATACGATGAAAATCTTTTATCAGTTCCGGGGTAATCATCCTGGCCGTGTCGTCGACAACGACTTCTCGCAGCAGCTTGTTGAATGCCGCGAGAATATTTTTAACCTCGATCTCCAGGTACTCTTTGCTTGGTGGGAGCTTCCACCCCTCGTCCAATTTTTCGATCTCTTCCTGGCTCAGGGTGTTCCCTTCTATGGCCGTGGTTGCCTGTGCGCCTTTAATCAAGGAAACGCGGAGTAATTTGTCTCGTGACTCGGGTTTTAGCGGGATATCGGTTAACGCTTTTATATATGCATTGCACTCACCCATCATGTATGAGCATTCATTGTCTAACTCCCACTCTTTTTTGAAAGAAATGTGTTTGTGCGTGTCCATTTGTCGCCTCCAATGTATTTTCAGGTTGACAAAATTACTATATCATTTGTAGTTTTGGTGTCAATGAAAACAACAAGCCAAAGCGTGGCCGCCTGACTCATGGCCTTCAATCTCAAACGTCGCCTCTACGAATCTCTGCCGGTCGCGGTCAAGCGCAGCGTCTGTCTGGTGCCCTTTCCCTGGCTGGCCGGCAGGGCCTATCGCACGGTGTATCAGCGCCGCCTCTGGTTCGACCGCGCCGACCATGCCGAACTGCGGGCCTGGCAGGAACGGGAACTGGGCCAGGTGCTGCGCTTTGCCGTGGACCAAGTGCCGGCCTACCAGCACCTGCGCGCCAGGGTGGAACAGCAGCCGCCCTTCGAGGCGCTCCAATTTTTTCCCCTGCTCGACAAGGACACCGTGCAGGCGGACCAGTCCCGTTACCTGCCGCGCGATTTCCAACGCATTCCCCATTACGAGACGACCACCGGCGGCACCAGCGGCAACCAGCTCAAGATATACGTCGATGACTGTTTCCAGGCGGTGGAAACCGCCTTCATGCATCGCCAGTGGGCGCGGGTCTGCATCGCCAGTGGGCGCGGGTCGGCTATACGCCGCGTCATCGCAAGGCGACCTTCCGCGGCGTGGCGTTTCCCGATCTCCGGCCGGGGGTGTTCTGGCAGCACAACCCGATCTACAACGAACTGCAGTTTTCGCCGTTCCACATGACCGAGGCCAACCTCGGGGCCTATGTCGAGCAGCTGATCCGTTTCCGGCCTTCGTACCTGCACGGTTACCCCTCGGCGCTCGACGTGCTGGCCGAGTACGTGCTGCGCCATGGCCTGACCGCCCGGCTGCCGCGACTGCGGGCCGCCCTGCTGGGGTCCGAGGGGGTAACGCAAGGGCAGCGGCAGCGCATCGAACGGGCGTTCCAGACCCGGGCCTACTCCTGGTACGGCCACAGCGAACGGGTGGTGCTGGCCGGCGAATGTGAGCAGACCGGGGCCTATCACCATTTTCCCGATTACGGCATCCTGGAGATTGTCGATGACCAGGGCAACCCATGCAACCGGGAGGGCGAGCGGGGCGAGATCGTCGGCACCGGGCTGTACAACCGATGCATGCCGCTGATCCGCTACCGGACGGGCGATTACGCCACCCGCTTGGCGCCGCGCTGCCCATGCGGCCGGGCTTGGGACCGTTTCACGGAGGTGGAGGGGCGATGGAAGCAGGATATGGTGTTCGGCAGAAAGGGGCGCGAATTTCGCTCGCCGCCTTGAACATGCACGGCCCGCTGTTCGAGAAGGTGCGCCGATTCCAGTATTACCAGGAAACTCCCGGCACCTGCATCCTCAGGGTGATGGCTGCCCCGGGGTTTACCGAGGGCGACCGGCAGGCGATCGAGGCCGCATACCGGGTCAAGGTCGGCGAGGAGGTGCGGTTCGTCGTGCAGTTGGTCGACGACATTCCCCTGACCGCGCGGGGTAAACTGAAGATGCTTGATTCGCGGGTGTCGCCTGGGTGATCGTTTATTGCTGGAGGCGGCCGCCGCGCAACGAGGCCTCGAGGCCATGCTTGGCAAAATTATCCAAGCACTCTGAGGTTAAGGGAGTACTTGTTTTTTTCATCAACGATGAGAAATTTATTAGAAACCAATTTTTTTAAATCACGTCTTGCTGTTTGCGTCGTTACGTTATTGTATAGGATTGAAAACGGCCTGTTCTCTAACAAATCTTTCAGGGTAAACCGGGATGGTTTGTCTAATAAGAGATAAAGTAATTCCAGCTGTCTTCTGGTTATTCTTTTATTTATATGTTCAAATCTGTAAAAATCCCTTAATGAAAACTTTCTAATAAAATATATAATGATCTCTTTTATCTTATATAAACTTTCAACAGACCCATTGATGCAGAATTTTAGAAATGGAGTAACGTCTTTTTTTAACTTTATACTCTTTGAAAATGAATTGTAGTAATCGTCTACATTTCTATAATAATAGTTTGACAGTTCCCTTGGAACATATTTTATATTTGACGACTGAAGAATAATTGCTTCCAGTAACCTGGAAGTTCTACCGTTTCCATCCCAGAACGGATGGATAACGCAAAAATAGTAATGTGCAAGTGCGGCCCGAATAAATGGATTGAGGTGTGTAACTTCCTCGCTGTTTATCCACTCCACAAATTCTTTCATCAAATTTTTTATGTCATCAATAATTTTTGGTGGTATGTAGACGCCGCCGTGGGCCGTGTCGCCGACATGAACGATTCCATTTCGATATTTCCCCGGGATATTGTTTTCATCTTGGATGTCAGAGGTGATAATTTTATGAATTTCACATAATAACGATTCGGTGACAACAAATGGTGCATCGCTTGGCTCGATGCCGGAAAGAAGATTGTAGGCGTTGATCAGATTTTTGATTTCCTGCTGAGCCTTCCTGGTGTAACCGCTAACTTCTTCTCCGTGCGCGATTTTTTTTACATCTTCACTTGGTATTGGGTTCCCCTCGATTGCGGCGGTCCCGGCGATAGAGCTGTACATGATGTCCGGCTGAATCTGTGATGCTATCTCGGGAAGAATAGGCAAATCCACTATTGTTTCGCTCAGCACGGTGGCTTTCGTCAGCAGGTTGTCAATTTGGGTGGAATCATATTGTTCGCTAAAATAAAATTTCCCGGATTTAAAAGTTAAGAACTCTCTCATGGTCGACACCTTTTGTGAAGCATGAAATGTAACATTGAAAATGTATTAAATCGGTTTGTTGTAGTCATTGATGAGCAATTTGTGTCACATGTAAAGATACACTATGCCGACGAAAGAAAAAAGGGGGAAGCTGCCGACAAGCCGCTCGACCAGACCTGCGGAAGATGGCGGTCGTTCCTGCCTTGGCCTGCCCCCGCTGTCATCTCGGCCTGCCCCCGCTGTCATCTCGACTTGCCCTCTGGCTTGTCGCCCTTTCATGCCGTGTCATCGCGAATTGCCCCCGCTGTCATCTCGACTTGCCCCCGCTGTCATCTCGACCTACCCCCGCTGTCATCTCGACCTGCCCCCGCTGTCATCGCGACCTGCCCCCGCTGTCATCTCGACCTACCCCCGCTGTCATCGCGACCTGCCCCCGCTGTCATCTCGACCGTAGGGAGAGATCTTTGCAGGGCCGGATTTCAGCGGAAAGACAAGATTTCTCGCTGCGCTTCGAAATGACAGCGGGGGAAGCATCCCGCCCTTCGCCCTATCGGGAACTTCAATATTTCTCGCTGGCGTTCAAAATGACAGCGGGGTATCATCAAGTCCTTCTCCCTATCGGGAACACTTTGCGCCCTAACAACCTCTGTCGCCTCGACCTACCCCCGCTGTCATCGCAACCTGCCCCCGCTGTCATCGCAACCTGCCCCCGCTGTCATCGCAACCTGCCCCCGCTGTCATCGCAACCTGCCCCCGCTGTCATCGCAACCTGCCCCCGCTGTCATCGCAACCTGCCCCCGCTGTCATCGCAACCTGCCCCCGCTGTCATCTCGACCTGCCCTCTGGCTTGTCGCCCTTTCATGCTGTGTCATCTCGACCTACCCCCGCTGTCATCGCAACCTGCCCCCGCTGTCATCTCGACCGTAGGGAGAGATCTTTGCAGGGCCGGATTTCAGCGGAAAGACAAGATTTCTCGCTGCGCTTCGAAATGACAGCGGGGGAAGGTCACGACGCTTCCCCCGCCGTTGTCTTTCGCTACCGCTCGAAAAGCTCGACGATCCTGACAGATATGTGACGAGGATTGGCAGGGTGTTGCGCAACACCAGCCTGGATGAACTGCCGCGGCTGATCAGCATCGTCAAGGGGGATATGAGCTTTGTCGGCCACCGGCCACGCTGTTCAATCAGGATGATCTGATCGAGCTGCGGGCCGACAAGGGAATCCATCGGCTGACGCCGGGCCTGACGGGGTGGGCGTAGATCAACGGCCGGGATGAGCTGCCTATCCCGGTGAAGGTGGAGTTTGACCAGTATTATCTGCTGAACCGGTCGTTGTTGCTGGATTTGAAAATCATCGGGCGCACTGTTTTGAAGGTGATATTGCGGGATGGGGTTTCGCACTGAAGGGGTTGGGAGAAACTGTCATTGCTGCAGCTGTTTTTTGTGGATTTTGCATAGATAATCGGATATTTTTCGATTATCTATGCAAAAAAAGACAAATGACATGATGCGGGAGTATAAGCTGGAACAGTTTGGTGCCGTACCGTTCAGTCATGGGACTTTGATGCTTCTGCTGAAGGGTTACCAGCGTCCAAATGACAAGATTGCCGAATGGATGAGGCGCGGCGACCTGGTACCGCTCAAGCGAGGGCTTTATGTGTCCGGGCCGACCTGGCGCAAGGGCGAGTTGGTCTTGTCGCTGGTGGCCAACCGGCTGTACGGTCCGTCCTGCGTGTCGCTGGATTACGCTCTGTTCTGGCATGGCCTGATCCCCGAGCGGGTGTACGAGGTGACATCGGTGTGCATGCGTCGCAGCCGGGTATTTGACAACGCATTGGGTCGGTTTTCCTATGTGACGGTGCCGCAAAGCCTGTTTCCCGTGGGTATGCGACAGGAACAGGCGTCGGAACGTGTGGCTTTTCTGATTGCCGGCCCTGAAAAGGCCCTGTGCGACAAGGTCTTGCTTACCCGAAACCTGCGAGCCCGAAGCCGTGACGCCATGCAGGCATTTTTGTTTGAAGACCTGCGCGTGGATGAACAGGCGTTGGCCGGACTGGATTTGTCGGTGGTGGCGCAATATGCCGAATCCGGTCACAAGGCGCGCCAGTTGCAGGCCCTGATGCAGGTGCTGGAGGAAGCCCGATGAAGGTGATTGAACAGATGCTGTCGCGTTATGCCAGGGAGGAGGGCCACCATGCCCTGCGGGAAGTGATGCAGGAGATTGCTCTGGCCGGCTTGCAACGGGCGGGATTTTTTGACAAGGCCGCGTTGTATGGCGGCACCTGTTTGCGAATTTTCTACGGATTGCCCCGCTTTTCCGAGGATCTGGATTTTTCGCTGTTGACCACGGATGTCGATTTCTCTCTGGAGCCTTACTTCAAAGCGCTGGAAGAGGAGTTTTCCGCCTTTGGCATCGAGGTCGAGATTTCTCAGCGACTCAAGTCGGTAAAATCGGCAGTGGTGTCTGCTTTTCTCAAAAAAGGCACCAGCATATACGACGTCAAAGTGACCGGGCAACGCACGCTGAAAATCAAGTTTGAGGTGGATACTGACCCTCCCGGCAAGTTTGCGACGGAAGAAAAGCTGCTGGTTCAGCCCTATTCATTTTATGTCAAGTGCTATGCACTGCCGGACTTGTATGGGGGCAAAATGCACGCACTGCTCTTTCGTCGCTGGAAAAACCGGGTGAAGGGACGCGACTGGTTCGATTTTGAATGGTATGTGCAAAACTCTACGCCGCTGAATCTCAGGCATCTCGAGGAGCGAGCCCGGCAAAGTGGTGACTGGCAGGCCGGTGAGTTGACGCGGGATGATTTTTTCCAGCTGCTGGGAGAGCGCATTCAATCGCTGGATGTGAGCGTGGCCAAAAGAGATGTGCAGCCATTTGTCCGGTCGCCCGAGGCTTTGGATATCTGGTCGTTGTCATATTTTCAGGATTTGGCAGGCAAGGTGGTTTTTGTCTGACCAAGTCTTGCAGATAAAGAAACAACTCGATCGAAGATACGCGACAGAAGCTGATGTACGATTTCTACTCTATCAATAATCGGGGGGTGGTTCTTGATCTGATTGATGAATACTACCTCAAGCACAGTTCCTTTGTTCTTGATCTGAAAATCATTGTCCAGACGGCGCTTAAGGTTGTGAAAAAAGAAGGTGTCACCCATTAAGGCTGGAGAGAATGTGCTGCCTAGATCTCTCCCTTCGGTCGAGATGACGGCGGGGGCAGGTCGCGATGACGGCGGGGGCAGGTCGCGATGACAGCGGGGGCAGGTCGCGATGTCAGCGGGGGCAGGTCGCGATGACGGCGGGGGTAGGTCGAGATGACGGCGGGGGTAGGTCGCGATGACGGCGGGGGCAGGACGCGATGACGGCGGGGGTGGGACGCGATGACGGCGGGGGCAGGTCGAGATGACGGCGGGGGCAGGTCGCGATGACGGCGGGGGCAGGTCGAGATGACAGCGGGGGCAGGTCGCGATGACAGCGGGGGCAGGACGCGATGACAGCAGGGGTAGGACGCGATGACAGCGGGGCAGGTCGCGATGACAGAGCAAGGAAGGGTGAAGGGGTGAGGGCGTCGCGATGGCAGGGGGCGGTCGAGGCGACACTCACCCTTGTCATTTCGCTTTTTCCCCTGTCATTTCGAACGCCAGCGAGAAATCTTGATGTTCCCGATAGGGCGAAGGACTGGATGATACCCCCGCTGTCATTTCGAAGCGAAGCGAGAAATCTTGATGTTCCCGATAGGGCGAAGGACTGGATGATACCCCCGCTGTCATTTCGAAGCGAAGCGAGAAATCTTGTCTTTGCTTTGCCGGAGCCCATTCCAAGCCCTGCTTGAGATCTCTCCCTTCGGTCGAGATGACAGCGGGGGAAGGTCGAGCGGGGCAGGATCGACCTGCCGGAACTGGCCCGGATCGGCATGATGGTGCCAATCAAGGGGGGCGGGAAATGTATCGCCTGAACACCGCCCGGCTCAGGATCCTGTCTGCCTGATATGGGCGGCAAGTGGACTTGTCAACGGAATATGGGTGAAAAATGATGGAATTCACCCATATTCGGTTGGGCCTGGATCCGCCAGGGGTTGAGCTGAGGGAGGCCAGGGGCATTCAACCCGGCACAAGGTTGCAGGTATCCACCAGGAGGCGGGGGCGGGGGCGGGAGGCATGCGTCGTCTGGCCGCTTCCCTTGTCCGGTCGGATCGGGTGCGCTATAGTAAAAAAGAACCCCTATCGATGGAGGCTGCCATGAGCGAGGTAACAGTTTCACCCGAGTTCCAGATTGTGATCCCGCGTAGCCTGAGGGAGGCCATGGACATTCACCAGGGGCAGGTCGTGCCTTTGCTTGCAGACATTGCTCTCAGCGCCGCGAAAATCGGCAGTGAATGGAACTCTCAAGAGCAGAGAATCAGAAGATGAACAGAGCAGAGCTATTGAACAAACTGTCGGAGTTTAAAAAAAACAATGGCGAAAAGTATGGCATTCTGGCAATCGGCATTTTTGGTTCCTTTGCGAGGAATCAGGCTTCAAGATTGAGTGATGCCGATATTGTCGTAAAAACAAAGACACCAGACCCTTTCACCATGGTCCATATAAAAGAGAGCCTGGAGGAACAACTGAGAATTCCTGTCGATATCGTGCGGTTCCGTGAGACAATGAATCCGTTTTTAAAGAGGAGAATTGAAAAAGAGGCAGTCTATGTATGATAAGGATATGCTTCTGGAGGTATTGCAGCAGACGCTTGACGCTATAGAGCGGGTTAACAAAAGATTTGAATCAGTAGATTCAGTGGAGTTTTTTACTGGGTCGCCGGAAGGCAAGGAAAAACTTGATGCCATTTGTATGGTCATCATCGCCATAGGTGAAAGCCTGAAAAATATTGACAAGATTACCAATAAAAAACTTTTATCCCACTATCCTGAAATTGACTGGAAAGGTGCAAAAGGGATGCGGGATATTATTTCGCACCATTATTTTGATATTGATGCGGAAGAGATATTTTGGGTATGTGAGAAAAAGATGAAACCACTTGCCGCGACCGTTGCAAAAATCATTAATGATGTTAGATCTGTAGAGTCACAACGGGGGCAGGCTTAGAAGTAGATAAGTTGACAATTCGACTACCCGGTGGCGATCCGGAAGATTAGGGGCCGTTACGAAATAACCGTTACATTTTTCACCATTTCGTTACGGCCCGTTATGCCGGAAAGGTATTTCTGTGTAACGGTTATTGTTTGACGACGGCTTAATCCAAATCCATCGGTCGATTTTCTTTTGCAATGCTTGAAACAAGCTTGAAAGGGCTGGAGAAGTAACCTTCCCTGATTCTCTGTTCCATCGCCTGCGCGATTTTTCCTCATACTTGGGTTTGCGCCCGGTAAGTTGACACATCTGCTGAAACCAAGGCGTGGTGGGGCCTTTGGCGGAACATGCAAATTCGGCGTGTGTCTACAAGATCAGGCTGTCTCTGTCAGCTGAATGACCTGCGGTGGCACTTTAATCTTTAGTGATTTCAAGATTTTTATCGCATCTTGGGTCAACTCGTTGCGCATGAGCACACGGTATTTTAAATCAAAAAATTCTGTGATCCGGAGCATGTCCGGAGCCCTTTGAATATGATGCCAGGACCGGCCACATGCCGGCTCGGCGATCCTCTCGATGAGCAATGCCAGCACACAGATCTTCACATGGCTCTCAATCCGCCGGGATGCCCAGTGGTACATCGGTGTCAGCTTGATCTGGGTGCGCTTGAGCGATCGGAAGCACCGTTCGATGACCATCAAGCCTTTATAGCCGCAGGCGGCATCTTCCAGGCCGATGGTGTCGTCATTGGTCTCGATCACCCATTTGCCGTCGTATTTGGCTGCCGCAACTATCTGCCGCTTGACCTCGGAGACGCTTGCCATGCGGCAGGCGAGGAGATACTTGCCGCAGGCTTTGGCCAACTCGGCTCGATTGTCCTCGGAGTTCATGCCCGAGTCGGCAACGAACATCGCCCGGCCGAGGTCCCAGCCTCGCAGATCGGCACGGACCCGCGCGACGGTGCCGACATCGGCGGTATTGCCGGGCAACACCCAGCTGCGCACCGGCACGCCTTCGCGGGTAACGGCCAGAGCCACCACGACCTGGGGCGCCCAGCCCCCTTCCTTGCCATGCCCGAATTTGCGCAGGGTGGCATTGGCGTCGGCATCCGAATCATCTTCGGCGTCGACATGGAAGGAAGCGGTCGTCGTGTCATAGAAGATCAGATCGACTTCCAGGTTGAACAGATTGGCGGTATTGAAAAACACCGTCTTCTCAACTTCATCGATGTTGGCATGGAGCAGGTCCATCGCCTCATACATATGCCTGAGTTTCAGGTTCTGGCAGGAAGGCAGGTGGACGGTGGACAGCCAGTGGTCCCAGACGCCGAGTTTCGATTCCGGATCGCACAGCCGGTTGGCGACCATGGCCAGCAGGGCGCGCTCGTACGGGACTTGGACCCGGCGGTTTTCTCAATGGCCTGCAGGGCCTTTTTCAATCCCAGTCTCTCCCAAAGTGCCTCAATGACCATTGGGCGTCCAAGAGCGAGGGTCTGCCTGATTATCAATTCGTGTGCCTACATAAAACAACCGGACCCTAACAACAAAAAAATTCAAGCAGCTGATTTTACATGATCCACGGTTTATCCCAGGAGTAAAACCGGCCGGCTTTCTGCCTACTGGCCGCAAACCCAAGTCATAGGTGTGAACTGCGAGGTTGCGATTTTTCAGAACTTCGATCCAGAGGGATCTCTATCGTTATCGATTTTTCCAGGAGAATGGATGCCTTCTTGTAGTGAGAGAAGCGCACTCCAGCGAGAAATCTCGTTGTCCCCGATAGGGTGAAGGACTGGATGATACCCCCGCTGTCATTTCGAAGCGAAGCGAGAAATCTCATTGTCCCCGCCAGGGTGAAGGACTGGATGATACCCCCGCTGTCATTTCGAAGCGGAGCGAGAAATCTCGTTGTTCCCGATAAGGCGAAGGACTGGATGATACCCCCGCTGTCATTTCGAAGCGAAGCGAGAAATCTTGTCTTTCCGATGAGATCTAATCCTGGAGAGATCTCTCCCTGCGGTCGCGATGACAGCGGGGGCGAGTCGCGATGGCAGGGGGGGCGAGTCATGGTGCCAGTGACTGTGAAGCTGCTAAATGGGTGGGCAAACCGATAGTGCAAAATTTTAACTCGATGATGGCCAATTAAAATTATATGGCATATATTTTAATTGGCATCCTGTGGATTAAAGCAGGCTTTAATTCTTCAGACGAGGCTTTATGGACAAATCTCTCTTTTCTTCCAAATCCTTAGGTACCCTGCAAAGGATAAGGATCGATGATGGGCACGACTGGGCATTTATTCCGGACCCTTTGCCGGACAAGTGGGATATGCCTATCCAATTATGGCCGTTGCTCTCCCTGGCCAAAGAAGAATTGGCCCGACTGGATGGAGTTGGCAGGCATATGCCCGGTGATTCCAGCAACCTTTTGCTCACGCCTCTCCAGAAACGTGAGGCCCTGAAGTCATCCAGTCTCGAGGGGGCGTATGCGACAGCTGAAGAGTTGTTACTTTTTGAGAAATCACCAAGGGAGCCGACTTCTGAGCATGACAAGGTCAATTCCTGGATGGAGGTTCGAAATTACAGCAGAGCTTTGCAAGTTGGCCAGGATCTGCTGCTACGGCTGCCGCTGTCCATTCGTCTGATTCGGGAGATGCACAAGGAGTTGTTGACTGGTGTTCGAGGGGCGAACAGGAACCCGGGAAATTTCAGGATAAACCAGGTTCATATCGGCTCTGATCGAAGATTTGTTCCTCCCCCTGCCGGTATCGCGGTTGAGTGCTTGCAGCAGCTGGAAATACAAATGAATTCCGACGTCACCATAGATCCCCTGTTATATTCGTTCATGGTGCATTACCAATTTGAAACAATCCATCCTTTTTCGGATGGCAATGGCAGGGTTGGCAGGTTGCTTCTCTCGCTGATGATTTTTAAGCGCTGTAACCTTGTCTTGCCCTGGTTGTACCTGAGTGAGTATTTCGACCGGTACAAAGATGAATATGTGAACAATTTGTTCAATGTCAGCGTTAACGCAGATTGGAAAAGTTATCTGGAGTTTTGCCTGAGAGCGACCGTTCAGCAGGCAAGAGAAGCTATTGTCCGGTTTGATTCTTTAGTCGATATTCAACGGAAATATCAGAAGATAATAGCCTCAAGCGGTGGAAGCGCACGACTCAGCACGATTGTCGAATCACTCTTTAATGTCCCTTTTATCACGATTCCGGATGTGCGTGAGTTATTGAACACCACCTATCCAACAGCGAAGAACGACATTGAACGATTGATTTCTCTTCAAATCCTTAAACCACTTGCCAGGTCGGAGCAAAGGCCGAAGATTTTCTACGCAAAGGAAATTTTCGATGTTGCTTATCATGGCACCTGATTGAATTGTAACTCGATGCTTTGCTCTATAGTCCACTCTTGTCATTGCGATTTTTTTAACCTGTCGTTTCGTTTTTCCCCTCTGTCGTTTCGTTTTTCCCCTTTGTCGTTTCGTTTTTCCCCTTTGTCATTTCGTTTTTCCCCTTTGTCATTTCGTTTTTCCCCTTTGTCATTTCGAAGCGGAGCGAGAAATCTCATGATGCCGAGGATGCCTTTCTTAAGGCGGATAATGGCTGCGTGAGATCTCTCCCTGCGGTTCGAGATGACAGCGGGGGCAGGTCGATGAGACAGAGGGACAAGGTCGATGAGACAGAGGGACAAGGTCGATGAGACAGAGGGACAAAGTCGATGAGACAGAGGGACAAAGTCGAGATGACAGAGGGACAAAGTCGAGATGACAGAATATGGAGGGGGCGTCATTCAAAAGGTTGGTCGTAATGGCAGTGCCGGAAAGGGCATTAGCCAGTGCAGAGGTCGCGATGACAGTGCTCGTTGTTCCCGATAGGGCAGAAGGCCGTGATGCCGCACCCGCTGTCATTTCGAAGCGAAGCGAGAAATCTCGTTGTTCCATTCCATTGCCGGAGTCCATTCCAAGCCCTGTTTGAGATCTCTCCCTGCGGTCGAGATGACAGCGGGGGAAGGTCGAGATGACAGAGGGGGTAGGTCGAGATGACAGCGGGAGTAGGTCGAGATGACAGCGGGAGTAGGTCGAGATGACAGCGGGGGAAGGTCGCGAGGCTTTCCCCCCGCCGTTGTCTTTAGCTACCGCTCGAAAAGCTGGGTGATCCCGACCGATACGTGACGAGTATCGGGGGGATGCTGCGCAAGACCAGTCTGGATGAATTGCCGCAGTTGATAAGCATCGTCAAGGGGGATCTGAGCTTTGTCGGCCCCCGGCCCGCGCTGTTCAATCAGGACGATCTGATCGAGCTGCGGACCGACAAGGGAATCCATCGGCTGACGCCGGGCCTGACGCCGGGCCTGACGGGGTGGGCGCAGATCAATGGCCGGGATGAACTGCCTATCCCGGTTAAGGTGGAGTTTGATGAATACTACCTCAAGCACAGTTCCTTTGTTCTTGATCTGAAAATCATCGCCCAGACGGCGCTTAAGGTTGTGAAAAAAGAAAGCGTCACCCATTAAGGTTGGAGAGAAAAAACGCCGCCAGAAAAAAGGGGACATTCATGATATTTACTGTCGAGGATGTCTCTTTCCTTTTCTCTATCCGGATAATCAGATAATTACCTGGATTCCTTTCCTTTCTATTAGATCAAGCAACCTTTTCGAGGCACCGGCAGGTTTCTTGGCGCCTCGTTCCCATTGCTGCACCGTGGAGGTGCTGACATTCATCGCAACCGCAAGGGCAGATTGACTTAGTTTATTTTTTTTTCTCAACCCAACTATTTGGGCGGGAGAATACTCCTTCACATCTGGCAGACATAGAGCCGCAATGTTCCTCATTGTGATTTCATCGACAAGGCCTATCTTGTGAAGATCGGCCATGGTATCCATAATCGAATTTTTTATTGATTCCCGCATAACTTAACCTCAATCAATATTCCTGTTTCTATACATTTTTGAATGTCGGCCGCAGAATAGGCAAACAGTATTCTGGCGAACGCCTTGAGAGCATCGAGTTCTTTGGATGAGAGGTTTGATTTTTCGTTTTTTGCGAAACCATGGATAAAAACGGCCATTTTGTCTTTCTGAAAACAAATGATAGTTCTGCCGCTTTTGCTTTTACCTTGCCCCGCAAACCGGATTCGTTTCTTGATTATCTAGCCTCCAAGACTGGCTTCAAAAGCGCCCTGTTCAACTTCTTCAAGGGCGTTGGCTAAATCGCCAATGGATACGCCCTGATGGGCAGCCCATTGAGAGAATTTCTTTGTCATCAATCTCTTCATTCTTCCAATATAACACCTGGTGCTATAGTTGGCAATTGTGAATCAACATTCAGGATAGCGCCGCCCCTGGTTTGTCATCTCGACCAGCCCCCGCTGTCATCTCGACCAGCCCCCGCTGTCATCTCGACCAGCCCCCGCTGTCATCTCGACCAGCGGGAGAGATCTTATGCAGTCATCATCCGCCCCAGGAAAGGCGTCCTCGGCAACACGACATTTCTCGCTGCGCTTCGAAATGACAGGGGGAAAAAGGAAATGACAGGGGGAAAAAGGAAATGACAGGGGGAAAAAGGAAATGACAGGGGGGGAAAAGGAAATGACAGCGGGGAGGTCGAGATGACAGCAGGGGAAATTGGGGTAAGCCGTCGTCAAACAATAACCGTTACACAGAAATACCTTTCCGGCATAAGGGGCCGTAACGAAATGGTGAAAAATGTAACGGTTATTTCGTAACGGCCCCTAAAAAGATGTAGCGGATCTTCTGAGATTAAGTCACAAAAATCTTTGACCATCGGGCTGTCCTTGTTAGATAAAAAAAGTGTCAAAATATCTTTAGGATCTATCATGTGTCGAGTAGATCTTTGGAAAAAAGAGCGAATATTATCGGTGTCATTTCTTCTCCATAGGTCTTTTAAGGAAACTGCAAAAAACTTAATAATTTGTGAGACATAATCAAGCGCATTGGTTGGAGGGATATAAGTGCGTACTCTTTGAATCAAGGACGTTTTTACTTTCGAATAGAATTCTGCTTCCTCGTGAGAACTGTAGGAAATGCTTGATCTGTTTTTCATCAAAGCAATTTCGTATCCAGGTAAATTGGTGAATTTGTCGAAGTCTTTTGGTAGAGATATATGAAATAAACATTCTATTATATCATTATTCTCTTTTACCCTTTCGCCAAATTTTTTTGAAAGTTCTTCTATATATGCAATAATAAATGGATAATATCGCTGAATGATAAGATCATTTTGAACTGCTTTTGAAGCATCTGCAATCAACAATGTAATATTTGGATGGTGTAACCGGATGTGCTGAAGTATTTGGAAACTAAAATTTCGCCTAAAATAGTCTTGATGTTAGAAGAACGCACTTGCCAAGAATCAAAGGTGAATTCATCGAATATTTCATACCAACGTAAAACAAAGAACTGGTGGGGCGGGATCAGTTATGCCAGCATCAATGAAAAAATCCTTGGTAGGGCGTTTCATGGCTTTGTTGACCTTCTTAAGAATTAATCATTTACTTTCAGGTAAAATGCTGTAAAATCTTTTTTAGAAGTACACTTCAAATCGAAAATAAGAGCCCGACGTGATCTGTAAGTGGTAGAAATGCCCAAGATTACCTCTCGGCTCTTTCTTTTTTTCTGATATATCCCATATCTCATCATTTTTCTTCTAGTTTCTTATCCACAAATCAGAATTGTCGCCGTTCAATAAACGCTGCTTCTGGTTCATGAAACGGCTGGCCGATATCGTGGTCGCCTGTGTCTTTCTGCCTGTGCCCTTGCCGCTGTTTCCCGTACTGGCGCTGCAGATCAAGATTGATTCGCCGGGACCGGTGTTTTATTCCCAGATGCGGATCGGCAGGAAAATGAGCCGTTCCGGGCCTGGTCGTTCTGCCAGGACAAGATCATGACCACCGGCGGCGAGGGCGGGATGGTCACCACCGATGACCGGGACCTGTGGGCGCGGATGTGGTCGCTCAAGGATCACGGCAAGAGCTGGGAGGCGGTGTATGAGCGGCCGCACCCGCCGGGTTTCCGCTGGCTGCATGAGGGCTTCGGTACCAACTGGCGGCTGACCGGGATGCAGTCGGCCATCGGCCGCATCCAACTGCGGCGGATGGCGGAGTGGCATGCGCAGCGGGTCGGGGATGCCGAGGCGATTTGGAATGCCTGCCGGGAACTGCCGGGCCTGCGGGTGCCGGTGATCCCGCCGGAGGTCGAGCGCGCCGCCTACAAGTGCTATGTCTTTGTCGAACCGGCGGCGCTGAAGCCGGCTGGGACCGCGACCGGGTCATGGGCGAAATCGTTGTTCGGGGTGTTCCCTGCTGTTCCGGCTCGTGTTCCGAGGTGTATCTGGAGAAGGCCTTCGACGGCACGAGTTGGCGGCCGCAGGAGCGATTGACGGTGGCCCGGGAACTGGGGGAGACGAGTTTGATGTTTCTGGTGCATCCGGGGATTGGCGAGGGGGAGATTGGGCGGACGATTGAGGTGGTTGGGGAGGTTATGGGGTTGGCTGTATAAGAAATGACCAATGTGTAAGCCGACCGCTATAATATCTATATTGACATTACCCCAGTTCTCACTTAACCTCTAGGTTAATCAGGAATGAACTTACGATCTGTCAGAAAGGGAGTGTGGACCGTTTATGAGGTCTGCAACGATGACGGAAAATCCCCGCTGCTTGCATGGCACAATGAGCTGAATAAGAAATATAGCGGCTCAATCAGAAGACTTTTTGCAATCATTCGTCAGGTTGCCGAAACCCCTCATGGGCCTACCCGACTTTCTGATGAGATTTCACACGAGGTCAACAAGAACGACAGCATTTACGAGTTCATCGCTGGCGACCTCCGACTTTTTTGGTTTTATTCCCAATTTCAGAACAAAATCATAATTTGCAGTTGCCAGCACATAAAGAAAGGCAAGAAGGCAAATAAACAAGAGGTTTCTCGTATCATCAAAATAAAAAAGGACTTCGCGAAAGCATACGAAGCGGGGCAAATTGGATATTTTGACGAGGAGGGTGAAAAAATATGACTGAATATACTTCTTTTTCCGAACTTTGGAGTGACCTGGAAAATGATGAATTATTCCTTGTCGAAAAGAACATTCTTGAATTTACGCTTCAACTCCAACAGCTCATGGAGCGAAAGGGCATTTCGAAAAAGGATCTTGCCGAGGCAATCGGTACATCACAGGCCTATATAACAAAAGTTTTCAAAGGAAAGGCCAACTTTACCATCGCCACAATGACAAAGCTGTCTAAGGCAATCGGCGGTCGTGTGAATATTCATGTTACCAGTGAAGAAGAGAAGAATCCTCGATGGTATCGAGCAATAGAGGGAAAGAAGAAAGTAGTTCCTCGGTGGTGGCGGCCTGATGATTACGAAAATAGCTATTCTCAAAATTACCAAGGGATATTGATGGAGCAACTTGCATCATGAAACCGCCGTTAACAGTAAAAGAATATTTTTTCCCTTTTGTTCAGGTTTCTGCCGATCCGGAATTTACCCCGGGGGATCCAGCCGAACAGATCGATTTCGAAACGAAGGTTGGCGTAGATCATAATCCTGAAAACGGCCTCTACCAGGTTATCCTGGAAATTACAGCACTGCCGGAGAATGAAAAGAAAAAGACTCCGTACGCGATACACCTTGTCGTGGTAGGTTTATTCACTGTAAGCGATAAAATAGAGGATCCTGTTCAATTGCTCAAAGTTGCCGGGGCATCGATTCTGTATAGCGCTGCCAGGGAATTTCTCATAACGATCACTTCTCGTGGTCCCTGGGCTCCATTTTTCCTGCCAACAATTTCTTTCCTACCGTCTCCAGCTGAAAGCGAAGAATTGGTAAAACCAACCAATGTAAGCAAGGAGAAAAAGAAGATCGCTAAAGAAAAGTAGGGGGTAGGGTTGCGTCGTACAGTTGCAGGGATGATATGAAGATTCTCGATAATCGACTATTGGCCGATCTTTCGGCGCAGGCCCGCACCAATCCGCGCTTGCGGCAGAACTACAATCTGCATTCCAGTCTCGACGATCCCTGCCAGCGGCTGCTGAACGCCATGGAGCCGGGATCGTACATCCGGCCGCATCGGCATCTGACGCCGCCGAAGCAGGAAGGGTTCGTCGGGGTGCGCGGGCGTTTGGCCGCAATCATTTTCGATCGGCAGGGGAAGGTGGTGTGATTGTCTTCGGACCCCGGGAAGCGACCTGCGGGGTGGATCTGCCTGCAGTCGTCTGGCATACCGTGGTCAGCCTCGAACCGGGCCTGACGGGGTGGGCGCAGATCAACGGCCGGGATGAACTGCCTATCCCGGTGAAGGTGGAGTTTGATCAGTATTATCTGCTGAACCGGTCGATGTTGCTGGATCTGAAAATCATTGGGCGCACTGCTTTGAAGGTGATCTTGCGGGATGGGGTTTCGTACTGATTTTGTTGCCGGCGTATTGTCTTATCCTTTGTCATTTCCTTTTATCCTTGTCATTTCGAGCGATAGCGAGAAATCTCATTGTTTCCGCCAGGGCGAAGGCCGGGATGCCTCCCCCGCTGTCATTTCGAAGCGCAGCGAGAAATCTTGTCTTTCCGCTGAGATCTGATCCTGCAGCGATCTCTCCCTACGGTCGAGATGACAGCGGGGGCAGGTCGAGATGACAGCGGGGGTAGGTCGCGATGACAGCGGGGGCAGGTCGAGGCGGCAGTACTCGTTGTTCCCGCCAGGGTGAAGGCCGAGATGCTTCCCCCGCTGTCATTTCGAAGCGAAGCGAGAAATCTTGTGTTTCCGCTGAGATCTGATCCTGCAGCGATCTCTCCCTGCGGTCGAGATGACAGCGGGGGCAGGTCGAGATGACAGCGGGGGCAGGTCGAGATGACAGCGGGGGAGGTCGAGATGACAGCGGGGGCAGGTCGAGGCGGCAGTACTCGTTGTTCCCGCCAGGGTGAAGGCCGAGATGCTTCCCCCGCTGTCATTTCGAAGCGAAGCGAGAAATCTTGTGTTTCCGCTGAGATCTGATCCTGTTGAGATCTCTCCCTGCGGTCGAGATGACAGCGGGGGAAGGTCGCGATGACAGCGGGGGCAGGTCGAGATGACAGCGGGGGCAGGTCGAGATGACAGCGGGGGCAGGTCGAGATGACAGCGGGGGA
Source organism: Desulfoprunum sp. (assembly GCF_053613775.1). Classification (NCBI taxonomy): domain Bacteria; kingdom Pseudomonadati; phylum Thermodesulfobacteriota; class Desulfobulbia; order Desulfobulbales; family Desulfobulbaceae; genus Desulfoprunum; species Desulfoprunum sp. The sequence continues at coordinate 1,742,740 of NZ_JBSHXH010000004.1, read as the reverse complement.
GGTCGAGATGACAGCGGGGGCAGGTCGAGATGACAGCGGGGTAGGTCGAGATGACAGCGGGGGCAGGTCGCGATGAAGGTGGGCGTGAAAATCGACGCTAATTTTATCGGTACTTTCCCCTTGTCAGTAAATACTAGTCTACTATACAGTAAAAATCGCACATTAATCCCGCATGAAAACGTATTGCAGGATTTTGGAAGTAGGGAGACGGGACTATTCATGCAGGCCGATTTTCTCGATGCACACCTCCATCACTGGGAAGACGCGGGGTATCTTTTCGATAACTGCCGATGGGCCAATGCCGATCACCTTTACGGTATTTCCGCTGAGTGTGGTTTGAAGCGATTGATGATGGCTTTTGGTATGCCTCTAGATTCGACCTCCAGTGCGCCCATGCAGAGAGAGGACCGAATCCATGCCCGACAGGCCTGGTCTCGTTATGAAGCGTATCGGTCCGGTCATAGGCAGGGGGCGGCGTATCAACTTTCAACGAATAATCCTTTTGCGGATTGGGATATCTCCGATCGTTATGCGCACCGAAGTAGTTTTGACCAAGCTCGCGCTGAAGCCCATCGTCAAGGCGCACACGTAGTTCTGTCATTGATCAAAAAAGCCATTTTTGAGGGTCTTATCCCATGAGCACCTTCGATCAAGTCCTGCCGACCGTCAGAGAAGTACTCAATGAACATATTCACCAGCTGGCAAAGTTGGGTTCCGTGATAATCAATCGCGACCTCAATGGCCGTATCAGACTGGTTCTCAGTAACACACTACCCGATAATGCTGAAACGAAATCGGCGATAGCGACGCTTGTACAGGCACTCTCAAGCCGTCTTGGACTGCATTGTTTCCCCCCTGAGAACATGGTGTTGTTCGAGCCTTCATTCGAAGCGGTGCTGCAAAACGCTCCAAGATACATCCTCGAGGATCTCCCCGACGTCACCGTGGTCGACCGCTTGGCAACCGAAACCGATTGGTCCAACATCTCTCCCGCCAGTACTCTTGGCCCTCGAATCGTTTTCTTCTCGATCAAAGGTGGTGTCGGCCGTTCCACAGCACTTGCCGTGGCAGCCTGGTCCCTGGCACAAGCTGGGAAAAGAGTGATGGTCCTGGATCTCGATCTGGAATCACCCGGCCTGTCCAGTTCCCTGCTCCCCGGAGAGATCCGCCCCGCCTACGGTATAACAGACTGGCTTGTTGAGGATCTGCTGGATAACACCGCATCCATATTCGAGGACATGGTTGCCATCAGCAACCTATCCCATGACGGCGAGATCCTGGTTGTTCCCGCGCACGGAAACAACCCGGGAGAATACGTTGCCAAACTTGGCAGGGTATGGATGCCCAAGGTAAAAGAAGACGGATCATACGAACGCTGGTCCTGCCGGCTGAACCGTTTACTCGATCAGCTCCAGGAACGCTGGCAACCCAATGTGATTATGATCGACTGCCGTGCGGGCATCGACGAGGTGGCTTCTGCCTGCATCACCGATCTTGGCGCTAAATCAATCCTCTTGTTTGCACTGGACAGTGAACAGACCTGGGAAGGCTATCGCATCCTGTTCCAACATTGGCGTCGAACCGGCGTAGTCCTTGACATCCGTGAACGCTTGCAATTCGTCGGCGCAATGATCCCGGAAATTGAAGGATTAAATTATAGGGATGAATTGTGCGAACATGCCTGGAATCTCTTTACGGAAGAGATTTATGATGAAATACCTGCCGGGGAAAATACAGGCGATCGTTTCAGTTATGACAAACATGACGAATACGCCCCACACTATCCCTGGGCCATCAAATGGCACCGCGGTTTCGCTGCTGTACGATCCATTCATTCACGTGTTCAGCATATAGACCTCAACGAGGTCAATACGATTTTTGGCCCCTTGGTTCACGGATTACAAACAATCAGCGAGACTGAGGAACCATCATGACCGAAGTCGGCGCAATTCGGCAGGCAATCATCGACGCCATCCCCTACAGGACATCAAACTATGGTGAATCTCCCGATCCGAGATTTGTCTATGTTCCCCCGGCACACCTGAAAGCATTGCGACTTGAATCGAACGTGGTCATCGGATCGCGGGGAGTCGGCAAATCATTCTGGACTGCCGCTCTCAATACTCCGTATTTAAGAGCAATGCTTGGCGTTTCCGTTCGAGATTTAGAAAACACTCGGGTTATTCGCATCGGTTTTGCCGGCAATGAAAATATTGATGCTTACCCAACGCCGGAAGTCATTGCCGAGCTTATTCGCAAAGGTTTTACACCTTACGAAATCTGGCGGGCGGTTATCGTGCGCTGGCTGGCCACTATCACGAAGGATACTATCCCCACGGAGACCTGGTCGGCGACCGCAACCTGGGTAAAGTCCAACCCTGAACTACTGGCAAGACTTTCGCAAAACGCCAACAACTTCCTTTTATCCCAAAATGTAAAGGGGTTGATACTGTTCGATGCTCTCGACCGCTCGAGCAACGATTGGCAAACTATGGACACCATCGTTCGAGATCTTCTCAAAGTGGCGTTGTGGATGAAATCCTACCCACACATCCACGCCAAGGTGTTTTTGCGAGAAGACCAATTTTCGCGCACCGTCACCGATTTTCCCGACGCTTCCAAACTATTGGCAACCAAGGCGGAACTTACCTGGCAGCCACACGATCTGCACGGTCTGCTCTGGCAATTGCTATGTAATGCCCCTAATGGACAAGGCGAACTTTTACGCACCATATACAAGGACGTAATCGGCAAAACACCGATACAAAACAAGGAGATATGGTCGCTGACCGACGAGGCGCGTCGGGAAAGTCGACAACAACGCGAGCTATTTGAAGCTCTTGCCGGCAGGTGGATGGGTAAGGATCGGCGACGCGGGGTTCCATACATCTGGACGGTAAGCCACCTGGCGGACGGAAAAGGACGGACATCACCCCGCTCGTTTTTAGCCGCTGTTCGGGAAGCCGCCGAGGACTCCCGGGATAAGTATCCCGAGCATCCTTGGTCATTGCATTACGAGAGCATCAAGCGCGGCGTACAGAAAGCTTCTTCGATCCGTATTGACGAGTTGGCAGAAGATTACCCATGGGCAACAAATATGCTTGGTGCATTACAAGGCCTCACCGTCCCATGTGAATTTGCCATCATCCAAGACCGATGGGACCATCGTTTTCCAAAAGGATTGAAAACCGGTGTTTACGACCGTCTTCCCCCTCAACACCTGGAACGTGGCTGGGCGGGAATTCTCGAAGACCTGGAACGCTTGGGCCTCTTCGAAAGAATGAAAGACTCCCGCATCAACATGCCGGATCTTTACCGTGTCGGTTTCGGATTGGGCCGCCGCGGCGGCGTTAAACCCATGAGCCGGAAATAACGGTAAAATCGATCTTTTCCTGTCATTTCGACCCCCTCATCCTTGTTGTTTCGAGCGAAGCGAGAAATCTGGTTGTTCCCGATAGAGCGAAGGCCGCGATGCTCCCCCCGCTGTCATTTCGAACGCCAGCGCAGCGAGAAATTTTGATGTTCCCGTCAGGGCGAAGTACTGGATGCTCCCCCCGCTGTCATTTCGAAGCGGAGCGAGAAATCTTGTTGTTCCTTTGCCGGAGCCCATTCCAAGCCCTGTTTGAGATCTCTCCCTGCGGTCGAGATGACAGCGGGGGAAGGTCGAGATGACAGCGGGGGAAGGTCGAGATGACAGCGGGGGTAGGTCTGAGATGACAGCGGGGGTAGGTCTGAGATGACAGCGGGGGTAGGTCTGAGATGACAGCGGGGGTAGGTCGCGATGACAGAGGGGGAAGGTCGAGATGACAGCGGGGGAAGGTCGCGATGACAGCGGGGGAAGGTCGCGATGACAGCGGGGGAAGGTCGAGATGACAGCGGGGGAAGGTCGAGATGACAGCGGGGGTAGGTCTGAGATGACAGCGGGGGTAGGTCGAGATGACAGCGGAAGAAAAGGCGAAAAGGTGGGGGAGGGGTGAAATCTCGTTGTTCTCGTTAGCCCTACAACGCAACATGTCAATATAGAAACAATATGCAGTATTCGTACTCCGAAGCGACCTACAGCATGTGGTACGCATGTTCATAAGTGCCGTTGTAGGGTTAGGGCGAAGGTCGAGATGCCTCCCCCGCTGTCATTTCGAAGCGAAGCGAGAAATCTCGTCTTGCGAAGAACGCCACTGTGTGCGATTGAGTATGTGCTCGAATTCATTACAGTTTTTGACAACAACCGCGGCGGTGATGGATCCCCTGCCGGCGCCCGGGGCCAGCCGAGCCTTTATTTATCGAGATTCCTTCGTATAGTGAAAAACGGCAATGATCCGTTCACGAAATTCCAGGAGAGAACCCATGACGATCCACGACTATACTTTTGAAACCGGGATGTACCGCCCCCCCAGCGAAGGAGGGAGTTCTTCCCTTCTCGTCCGCTTTACCCGCAACTGCCCCTGGAACCAATGTACGTTCTGCGCCATGTACAAAACGGAAAAGTTCCAGCTGCGGAGCCTCGAGGAGATCAAGGCCGACATCGATGCCATGGCGGCCCTGGCAGGTGACCTGGCAGCGGAATCGGTTCGCCTCGGTCAAGACGGTCGGATCAACGGCGAGGTCATCCGGGCCTTGTTCGGCCGCGTCCCCGGACTCATCGAGCACCAGGGGGCGCACATGCTGATCGAATGGCTGCTTTCCGGGGGCAGAACCGCCTTTCTTCAGGATGGCAATTCCCTGATCATGCCCCCCGGCGATCTGATCCAGGCCCTGACCTATTTGAAAGCCAAGCTGCCCTCCATCACCAGGATTACCACCTATGCCCGGGCCAGGACCCTGGCCCAGCGGTCCCTCGAAGATCTGCAGGCCGTCCGGGCGACGGGACTGGACCGGCTGCACCTGGGACTGGAAAGCGGTGATGACGAGCTGCTCAGGCAGGTCAGAAAGGGGGTGGATGCCGATGGGCTCATAAGCGGGGGCCGGAAGGCCATGGCGGCCGGGTTCCAGGTTTCGGAATACTGGATGCCGGGCCTGGGCGGTAGGGATATGTCGGAACAGCATGCCCGCAACACGGCCCGGGCCCTCAATGCGATCAATCCCCACTATATCCGCTCCCGGCCCTTCCGGCCGATCCCCGGCACGCCGATGTATGATCAGTATCGGGCCGGGGAATTGACCTTGCAGACACCGGAGGAACAACTGCGGGAGATCGAGCTCATGGTATCGGCCCTGGACGTCACGTCCAAGGTCTGCTTCGACCATGCCGGCAACTCCTGGCGGACACCTGACGGCGATCTGGTCTTCACCCACGACTATGAAGGCTATCAGTTCCCGGCCGACAAGGACAAGGTCCTGGAACGGATTCGCCTCGGTCTGAGCTTCGGCCGGCAACCCGGGCGATCGCGCCCCCGGTGGTGAGGCGGCTGGATGACCGGTACCGCCTTGCCCCCTGGCGGGCGGAGGACAACCTCCCCGGTTTGGACCGATGGTAAGGGATATGTCGTGATTCGTCGGTATATGAATTGTGATGTCGAGTCGGGCGGTGAACGGGCGGGGAGGAGGCTGCGGGTCAGGGATCGGTTGGCTGCACTCGGCTCAGCGGTGCACCGGCCCGATTGCAAGCGAAGATGTGACAAAAAAAGGTGAGCGATGCAGGAATACGAGGGGATTGCCCTGGGCGACCGGGACAGGATGGTGGTGCAGCTGCGCCACCACGGCGGCCATGACGGGGTGACCGGCTCCTGCCATCAGCTGCTGCTCGACGGCCGCAAGAGCCTGCTCGTCGACTGCGGCCTGTTCCAGGGGGCGGAGACCGCCGAGGCCGGGGGCGATGACGACGACCGCCACCGGGTCACCTTCCCGGTGGCGGACATCGTCGCCCTGGTGGTCACCCATGTCCATATCGATCATGTGGGGCGGATCCCCTGGCTGCTGGCGGCGGGGTATCAGGGGCCGATCATCTGCTCCGAGCCGTCGGCGGAGCTGCTGCCGCTGATGCTGGAGGATGCCTTCCGCCTGGCGGTCACCACCCGCCGGGACGTGGTCGACAACTACCTGCGGATGGTCAAAGGCCGGCTCGTGCCGCTGGCCTACAAGACCCCGCACACCCTGCTCGACACCGCCGAGCGCCGGGTGCGCATCCGGCTGCAGCCGGCCGGCCATATCCTCGGCTCGGCCTATGTCGAATGCGATCTGCTCGACCGCCGGACCGGGGTGGAGAAGCGCATCGTCTTCTCCGGCGACCTCGGCGCGCCGTGGGCGCCGCTGCTGGCCGCCCCCCGGCCGCCCTATCGCGCCGATCTGCTGGTGCTGGAGAGCACCTACGGCGACCGGCTGCACGAGGACCGGAGGGCCCGGCGGGAGCGGCTGCGGCAGGCCATCGTCCGGGCCATGGCCGACCGCGGCTCCGTGCTGATCCCGGCCTTCAGCATCGGCCGGACCCAGGAGATCCTCTACGAACTGGAGGAGATGCTCGGGCGGGGGACGGTCCCCGACTTCGAGGTCATCCTCGATTCGCCACTGGCCGACCGGATCACCGACGCCTACTCCCATCTCCAGCCGTGGTGGGACAAGGAGGCGCAGCGGCGGCTGGCCGGCGGACGCAATCCCCTTCATTTCCCGCAGCTGCGGACCGTCAGCGGCCACGAGGACCACCTGGAGCTGGTGGAGGAGCTGCGCCGCACCGGGCGGCCGGCGGTCGTCGTTGCCGGCAGCGGCATGTGCACCGGCGGGCGGATCGTCAACTACCTCAAGGCGATGCTGGGCGACCGCCGCCACTGCGTGCTGTTCGTCGGCTACCAGGCGGCGGGAACGCCGGGGCGGGATATCCTGACCTACGGGCCGAAGGGCGGCTATGTCTTTCTCGACGGCGAGAAGGTCGTCATCCGCACCTCGATCGCGACCATCGGCGGCTATTCGGCCCATGCCGATCAGGCCGGCCTGGTCCGCTTCGCCACCCGGATGCGCCGCCCGCCCGAGGTCATCCGCCTGGTGCACGGCGAGGTCGAGGCCAGGGAGGCGCTGCGCCTCGCCCTGGCGCAGGCCGGCAGCGGGGTGGTTGTACCGGCGGGAAGATAGGGCTGTGGCTTGATTCTTGTGCCCTGGGACCGACTTCTATGGCCCGGTTGTTTCGACTGGTTTTCCAGCGGGGAAAAACGAGATTTCTCGCTTCGCTTCGAAATGACAGCGGGGGCGGCATCACGTCCTTCACCCTACCGGGAACAACGAGCACTGTCATCGCGGCCTGCCCCCGCTGCCATCTCGACCGCAGGGAGAGATCTCATGCAGCGATCATCCACCCCAGGAAGAGCATCCTGGGCATCAAGAGATTTCTCGCTTCGCTTCGAAATGACAGCGGGGGCGGCATCACGTCCTTCACCCTACCGGGAACAACGAGCACTGTCATCTCGGTCTGCCCCGCTGCCATTGCGACCTACCCCAGCTGTCATCGCGGCCTGCCCCCACTGTCGCCTCTTTTTACCTCTGTTGTCATCGCGGCCTGCCCCCGCTGTCGCCTCTTTCTACCTCTGTTGTCATCGCGACCTGCCCCCGCTGTCGCCTCTTTCTACCTCTGTTGTCATCGCGACCTACCCCCGCTGTCATCTCGACCGCAGGGAGAGATCTTTGCAGGCCCAGATCTAAACGTAAAGACGAGATTTCCAGCTGGAGCCCGAAATCACGACAACCAGCATCTCCTCCATTGTCACCCTTCAATATTCCAGTTATTTTGCAGGTCGCCATAACCTTGTTCTTTTGACCACCACACTCTACATTGGACAACATCATGACCACGCGATACGACGCCCTCCTCCGCCGCCTGTTGACGGAAAAACACACCTGGCTGGTGACCGGGGTCGCCGGTTTCATCGGTTCCCATCTGCTGGAGAACCTGCTGCGGCTTGATCAGGAGGTGGTCGGCCTCGATAATTTCTCGACCGGCTACCGCCACAACCTCGACGAGGTCGAGTCGCTGGTGACGGCCGACCAGTGGCGCCGGTTCACCTTCATCGAGGGCGATATCCGCAACCTCGACGACTGCCGCCGCGCCTGCCGCGATGTCGACTATGTCCTGCACGAGGCGGCCCTGGGCTCGGTGCCGCGCTCGATCGAGGACCCGTGCCTGACCAACGCCAACAATATCAGCGGCTTTCTCAACATGCTGGTGGCGGCGCGGGATGCGAAGGTGCGGCGGATGGTGTACGCCGCGTCGAGTTCCACCTATGGCGACCACCCCGATCTGCCGAAGCAGGAAGACCGGATCGGCCGGCCGCTGTCGCCCTACGCGGTGACCAAGCTGGTCAACGAGCTCTATGCCGACGTCTTTGCCCGGACCTACGATTTCAAGGCGATCGGCCTGCGCTATTTCAACATCTTCGGCCAGCGGCAGGACCCCGACGGCGCCTATGCCGCGGTGATCCCCAAATGGTTCGCCGCCCTGATCCAGGGCGAAACCGTCTTCATCAACGGCGATGGCGAGACCAGCCGGGATTTCTGCTTTGTCGACAACTGCGTCCAGGCCAACCTGCTGGCGGCGGTGGCCGAGGATGAGGCGGCGCTGAACCAGGTGTACAACGTCGCCGTCGGGGCCCGGACCTCGCTCAACGAGCTGTTTGCCCTGATCCGCGACCGGGTGGCCGGGTTCGATAAAAAGGCCGGGGCGACGGAACCGCAGTACCGGGATTTCCGCCGGGGCGATGTGCGGCACTCGCTGGCGGCCATTGCCAAGGCGCGGGAACTCCTCGGCTACGAACCGCAGTTCTCGGTGCAGGCCGGGCTGGACCGGATCGCCGGCTGGTACTGGAAGAAACTGGGGTGACAAAACGGGGCGGATGGAGTGTTATGAAGAGAAACCGTTCCGCCTCCCGTTCATCATGTTCGATAATCAACTCCACAGGATATGCGTTAACAGTAAATGACTGAAAACACAAACAGTTTAAAGATATTCGGCATTGGTCTCAATAAGACCGGGACCACCACCCTGGGCCGATGCGGCAAGATCCTGGGGTATCGTTACACGGAATGCGACCGGGGTCTTCTTGAAGATGTAGTCCTGAGAAACGATTTTGCCCGTATCGGACAAACGGTCGAGCGCTTCGACCTCTTCGAGGACTGGCCCTGGCCTTTGATCTATAAAGACCTCGATCGGATGTATCCCGGGAGCAGGTTTATCCTTACAATCCGGAAGAATGAGAATGTATGGCTCGACAGCCTCAAGAGCCATTCGCTGCGGACGCCACCCCTGCAACATTGCCGCAAGCTTGCGTACGGCTATAATTTTCCCCACGGCCACGAGCAGGAACACCTGGAGTTGTATAGGAGGCACAACGACAACGTTCGCGCCTACTTCAAGGACCGTGACCGGGACTTTCTCGAAATATGCTGGGAAAACGGCGACGGCTTTGAAAAACTGTGCAATTTTCTGGGGCGGGAGGTCCCGGCTGTTCCCTTGCCCCATGCGAATAAAAAGAGTGATCATCCGAATCGCCTATGGAGATTCCTGTCCAACAGACTGTTGAGTCTTGTGGGGAATTGAAGCGGGCGTTCGGCCGAGTCGGCGATCGGTGACGGGTATGGATAAACGGATGATCGCATGCCCCCGGGCGGTGGCCCAACCGCCGTATTCCTCGCCCCGTACTTCATTACAGGTAGTGTGAAACAGTTGCCGGGGAAAGTCATGTCCTCTTCTCATCAGAATAGATTGACTTTCATTGACGTTGCCCGCACATACGCGATCTTGTTGGCATTGCTTTCCCATGTTTTTGCCGCCACCGGATTTTTTCAGCAGCTCGGCTCGGATGCCCTGCTCATACGGCAATTCACTCGGATGGCCACGCCGCTCTTTATGTTCATGTTCGGGTTCATGAACGAATATTTTGCCCCTTGGAACATCGTCACTTGTTTCATACACCGCGGGAAATGTGATTCTGACGCTGGTCGGCGCGAAGGTCGGTTCCATGAATCTGTTCGTTTTTGTGATCCTGTTTTTCGCGGCGACTCTCTGTATTACACGAAATATTGAGAGGATCCCCGGTTACACGGTCCTGAGTGATCCGATGAATTTCAAAAGCGGGAAGAGGGGCAGGGTCTGTCTACCCGCTGGAAAATGATTTTTTTCGTCCGGCCCCCGGTTCTGGAACCCGACATGGACCCGACATGAACCCGACATGGCAGCTATATCAGGCGGTTCCGGACCCCGTTTCGCCTGATGTCCTCTTGGTTGGTTTCGTCCGAGTGGGTATAGATTGAACAAAAGAGAGGGCAGTCCCTTTCATTGGCTACCGTGAAATCGTAAAATGATCCAACAGACAACGATCCGGCGGATTCCCGCCGTGATCAACAACCGTAGCGATACGGGAGGAGGAATCTCATGAAAAAGGCAGTGTTTTTCGGTCTCACCCTGGCGGCCGTCCTGACGGTGATGGCTTCGGCGGCATCGGCGGCCGACTGTTCGGGCGCCTGGCAGGTCAATCGGTATTATACTCCCGGCACCGGTGGGGTCTGCGCCGCGATGGGACTGGACACCCATCGGGCGGTGTGCCTGCCCGGCCAACGGTTTGCGACCTACTGCGACGACGCCTCGGGCGGACGGTTCCGCACCTGCCAGAGCAATATCCCCTGCGGCGGTCGGGGGTACGGCGGCCGCGACGGCTATCGCGACAGGTACGACCGTTGGGACAACCGTGATGATCGGCGTGATTATTATGATGACCGGCGCCGCGACGGTTATGATGACCGGCGCCGCGACGGCTACCGCTACCGCTACGATCGGGTCCCCGACTGCAGCCGTTGGGACTACCAGCATAACCGCCCCTGTCCTCCGGGGACCATCAATCGCGATTGTCGCGGTGATTGCGGCGCCAGGTGGTAATTGACACGGATGAACCTTGTGCAGAATGACAAAATCACATAGTACGTCCCCCTCCCATCTCGAATGGCCGAGAGAATGTATGTTGTCCCGAGATAATGCATGTTGTCATTTCGAAGCGAAGCGAGAAATCTCGTTGTTCCCGCCAGGGCGAAGGCCGGGATGCTTTCTCCGCTGTCATTTCGAAGCGAAGCGAGAAATCTCTTGTTCCTTTGCCGGAGTCCATTCCACGCCCTGTTTGAGATCTTCGGTCGAAATGACAGGACCTGCAGCTGTTCATTGTGCAAGAGGCTCGGATAACAGGGTGGGGATTCCGACCCCCGGGGGGACAAGACCTCCCTCCCTGTGTTCCTTGATCCTTCTGCTTCTTCATCTGCTATTCCTGGCCCGGCCGGTGGCGGCCGACCAGGCCGGGACGGTGCGCGGGATGTACGGCGTCTCCGGCGCCGATCTTAACCGGACGATCGCGATGCTGCGGCCGGCGGGGGTGACCCATGTCTTCGCCCCGCCCGACCAGGCGATCATCACCCGGCTGAAGCGGGAGGGCTTCCGGGTGTTCCTGACCCTCAACGTCTTCGGCGGCACCGCCGCCTGGGAGCGCTTTCCGGACGCGGTGCCGATCACCGCCGCGGGTACGCCGGTCCCGGCCCGGTTCGGCGGCGTCTGCCCGACCCATTTCACCTGGCGCGAGGAGCGATTGGCCCTTGCCGCCGCCTGGCTGCGGCAGTTCGGCGCCGGCATCGACGGCCTGTGGCTTGATTTTGCCCGTTATCCCGGCCGCTGGGAGAGCAGCCGGCCGGAGATCCCCGACACCTGCTTCTGCCCCCGCTGCCTGGCGCTGTTCCAGGTCGAGAAGGGGGTCAGGATGCCGGACGGCCTGAAAACCGCGGCGGCCGCGGCCTGGATCCATGATCACGCCGAGGCGCAATGGCTGCGGTGGAAGAAGGAGCAGATCACCTCCTTCGTCCGCGACGTGCGGGCGGTGATCGACAAGGCCCGGCCAGGGGAGCGCTGCCGCCTCGGCGTCTTCCTCGTCCCCTGGACCAAAGGGGAGCGGCAGGGGGCGGTGACCTTCCGCCTGGCCCAGGATGCGGCGCAGATCGGGCGCTACGTCGATGTCGTGTCGCCGATGGCCTATCACCGGATGGTCGACCGGCCGGCGGCCTGGACCGGCGAGATCGCCGCCTATTTCGCCGACATGACCGGCGGACCGGTGTGGCCGATCGTCCAGGGCGATGCGGCTACCGCCGCCGACTTCAGCCGGGTGGTGGCGGCGGTCGCCGCCGCCGGGGCGCCGGGGCTTCTGGTCTATAGCCAGGCCGGGATGCAGGAAGGGATGTGGCCGGCGCTGGCCGGATTCCGGGCCCGGGCCAACCTCCTCCCCAATCCGGGGTTCGCGGTCCCGGCCGGCGGGGATCGTCCGGTCCTCCCGTCCTGGCACCAGGGCAGCGGCGGCCTGGTCCGGGACACGAAGTTCCTGCTCCGGGCGGGAACCGCCGCCGGGAGCGGGGCCATCGGGATCACCGCCGGCCTCGATCGCCAGGGGGCCTGGCGGGCGGCGCTCCCCGCCTGCGCTCCGGGCCGGAGCTATGCCTTCAGCGGCGATTTCTTCCGTGACGACCTGCAGCGTGGCGGGTATCCGGCGGTTGCGATCTGGGGCCGGGAGTACCTCCTCAACACCCATCGGCTCGCCGGCCGCTTCCAGCGCCTGCGGGTGACGGCGGAGTGCCCGGCCGGGCCGGGCGAGGGGGACCGCACCTTCGCCTTTCTCAATTCCGTCGCCGGCTCGACCTTCTGGCTGCGCGACCCCGAGTTGGTGGAAGCGGCGGCCGGACCGCAGGAGAAGGCGGTGCCGGCCGATACCTCGTTCTTTCCCCTCGGCGCTTACGGCGCCACGCTCGCCACCCTGCCGCAGATCAAGGAGATCGGGCTCAACAGTGCCGTCCTGCCGCTGACGGCGGCGGCGACCGCCGCCTGCATCGACCACGATCTCCACTGCCTGCTGGCGGTACCGCGCGACCCCGAACAGCTGCTGCTCGCGCTGCCGCCGGTGACCGACAGCCTCGATCGGGGCCGCTTCGCCTTCTATGTCAACGACGAGCCGGAGATCCACTCCTTTCCCCGCTGGCAGGCGCGGGACATCGCCCTGGTCCTGGCCGACCGCCATCCCGGCACGGCGACCGCGATGGCGGTGGTGCGGCCGCAGAACATCGGCGATTACGCCGGCAGCGCCCGCTATTTCATGCTCGACCAGTACCCGGTGCCGCACATGCCGCTGACCTGGCTGTCGGACTCGATGGACCAGGCGGCCGCCGTCGTCGGCCGCAACCGGCTGCAGGCGGTGGTCCAGGCCTTCGGCGGCCGCGAGTGGAGCGATGCCGGCTGGCCGCGGCTGCCGACGTTTGCCGAGATGAACTGTCTGGCCTTCCTGGCGGTGATCCACGGCAGCCGGGGCCTTTACTTCTACACCTTCCCGAGCATCACCGCCGACCGCCGGGGCCGTGAGGACTTCCGCCGGGTGGTGGCGCGCCTGGGGCGGATCATGCCGTGGCTGGAGCAGGAGAACCGGCCCGGCCCGGCGGCGGTGGAGATGCTGTCGGTCAACCGGGTCGATCCGCAGGGCCGGCCGGCGGTCCATTGCGCCGTGAAGGAGAGGGGGGCGGAACGGATGCTGCTCTGCGTCAACACCATCCCGACGTACACCAGGGCGGCGGTCACGGTGCCGGGCGGCCGCAATGCCCTGTGGGAGGAGGTCTACGACCAGGGCCTATCGATAGCCGTGGGCTCATCCCTCCAACTCGATTTCCAGCCCCTCGAGGTCAAGGTCCTGCAGCGATCGGCCCGGTGAGGCCGGCGGCGGCGCCGGGCTATTTCTCGCCCAGCACCACGGCGATCGAGCGTTGCCGGCCGTCGCGGAGAATGACCAGGGTGACCGTCGAACCCGGGGGGCTGAGGGCGATCCGGTTGCGGAGATCGGCGGCCCCGGTGACCGCGCTGCCGTTGATCGACACGATCAGGTCGCCCGGCCGCAGACCGGACCGGGCGGCCGGCGCCCCGGCGTCGATCCGGCTGACCAGGGCGGCGCCCGCGGCGGTCGGCTGCCGGTCGGGGGGCAGGTCCTGGAGCCCCACCCCGAGCCAGGCCCGGGTCATGCGGCCGTCCTGCTCCAGCCGTTGGGCGATGGTCCTGGCCATGTTGATCGGGATGGCGAAGCCGACCCCCATGTAGCCGCCGGTCTGGGTGAGGTAGGCGGTGTTGATGCCGATCGCCCGGCCGTGGATATCGACCAGCGGGCCGCCCGAGTTGCCGGGGTTGATGGCCGCGTCGGTCTGGATGAAGTCCTCGTACTCGCTGATCCCGACGCTGCTGCGGCCGGTGGCGCTGATGATGCCGGCGGTGACGGTCTGGACCCCCTCGAAGGGGGAGCCGATGGCCAGGGCCCACTCCCCGACCTTGAGTGCCGCGGAGTCGCCGAGGGCCAGGACCGGCAGGCCGCTCGCCGCGATCCGGATCAGGGCGACATCCGACTGCTTGTCCAGGCCGACCACCTTCGCCGTGAATTCGCGCCGGTCGCCGAGGCGCACCGTGATCTCCACGGCCTGGTCGATGACGTGGGCGTTGGTGAGGATGGCGCCGCGGTCGTCGATGATGAAGCCCGAGCCATGGCCGTAGCTGGTGTTGCGGCCGTCGCGGTCCCGGCCGTCGGCGGCCGCTGATTCGCCGAAAAAGCGCCGCAGGGCCGGGTCGTCGAGGAAGTCGTCGGCCGCTGCCGCATCCCGGCCCGCTGCCGCCGTCACCTTCTTGACATGGATGTAGACCACCGCCGGCCCGGCCTGTGCGGCCACGGCGTTGAAGGCCTCGGCGGTCGCGGCGAGCGTCGCGATCCGGTTGGCGGCGGCCTCGGCGCCCAGGCCCGGGTCCGGCAGGAGGGCGAGCAGGAGACAGAGGAGGGCGGGCAGGAGCGGGCGAAGGGTCGGATGGCTGATCATGGGGTCAGGCTCGTGGTCGATTGTCGTGGGTGATGGAAAAGGGTGTCTGCGACAGTACCATATAAAAGGCCAATACCGAAATGGGGATGGATTTCTGCGCTGAAAACGGAAAAATGCATCCAGCCTCGACTTTCGCCACTGGCCATCGGCGGGATGAGTGCTTAGCGTGTCAATTTTTACCATGGCGTCGTGGGGAATGCGGCCGGTCCGGCGGGAACTGCGGGGCCGTCGGGACGCCGCCGCCCGGGAGTGGCGAATGGCACTTCAAAAAAGGTTGGAAAATAAGATAGAATATGGTGAAGAGACCCGAGCGATCCACCCGGTCGCCGCTGCATCGTCCCCTTGAGGATATTTGATGGACGTGATGGATTCCCAATTCTGGCTTGCGGTGCCGCAGATTATCGCCATCGACATCCTGCTCGGCGGCGACAATGCCGTGGTGATCGCCCTGGCCTGCCGCAAACTCCCCCCCCACCAGCGCAAAAAGGGCATCGCCTGGGGGGTGGTCGGGGCCATTGCCCTGCGCATCGTCCTCATCTTCTTCGCCCTGCAGCTGCTGGCGCTGCCGTACCTCAAGGTGGTCGGCGCGCTCCTGCTGCTGTGGATCGGCGTCAATCTGCTGCAGCCGGAAGAGGAGGGCGCCCATGCCGGGATCGAGGGCAGCACCAACCTGCTGGGAGCGATCAGGACCATCATCGTCGCCGACGCCGTGATGAGCCTCGACAACGTCATCGCCGTCGCCGGCGCCGCCAAGGGCCACCTGGGCCTGGTGATCGCCGGCATCGCGATCAGCATCCCCATCATCGTCTGGGGCAGCAAGCTGGTCTTGCGGCTGATGGATCGCTTTCCGGCGGTCATCACCCTGGGCGGCGCGCTGCTGGGGTGGATCGCCGGCGGCATGATCGTCACCGACGTCAAGGTCCAACCCCGGCTGGTCGGGACCCCGGACTGGCTGCACTATGCGGTCTCGGCGGCCGGGGCGCTGCTGGTGGTGGCCGTGGGCACGCTGCTGGCCCGGCGCCGGGCCGTTGTGGCGGTGCCCCTGGCGGATCTGGCGGTGAAGGGCTCGCCATCGAATCCTGCCGATAACCCATAACGGAGGCGACTATGCTGAAAATCCTGATCCCGGTGGATGGTTCGGACCACTCCCAACGGGCGGTGAAACAGGTGCTCGACCTGGCCGCCAGCGGGGCGGCGCTGGAAATCTTCCTCATCAACGTCCAGCTTCCCATTGCCTCCGGGCATGCGCGGATGTTCGTCACTCAGGATGACGTCGATGCCTATCACCGCGAAGAAGGCCTGGCGGCCCTGGCCGGCGCCCGGGCGCTGCTCGATGGCGCCGGGCTGCCCTGCACCCATCACATCGCCGTCGGCCGCGTGGCCGAGACCATCATTCGCTTCGCCCGGGAACGCGGGGTCGACAAGATCGTCATGGGGACCCACGGGCGCGGCGGGCTGCTCGAGGTCCTGATGGGCTCGGTGGCCCGCGAGGTGCTGAGGGACGCCACTGTCCCGGTGCTGCTGGTCAAATGACAAGGGGGATGGTCGCCTCGACCATGTTTTTGTCATCTCGACATCCCCCCGCTGTCATCTCGACCGGAGGGAGAGATCTCCCGCGATGGTCATCAGGACCGAGGCGGGATATCCCAGGAAGGACGAGATTTCTCGCTGGCGCTCGAAATGACAGGAATTACGCTCGAAATGACAGGGAGGGAAGTGTCATCTCGACCGGAGGGAGAGATCTCAAACCGAACGTGGGGGAGGGCTCCAACCACGAGATGGCACACGATAAACGGAATGAAGACAGAATTCCTTGATAGCTTCATGGCGGTACGTATCTTGGAGTTAAACGCTGGACAACCACGTCACTTAAAAAGGAGCATGAAATGAAGATCTATGTAGGGAATATGTCTTACGAGGTGCAGGAGGAAGACCTGCGGCAGGCCTTCAGTCAATTCGGCCAGGTGGAATCGGTCGCCATCATCACCGACAAGTTCAGCGGCCGGTCCAAGGGGTTCGGCTTTGTCGAGATGGCCACCAAGGAACAGGGCCAGGCCGCTATCGACGGCCTCAACGGCAAGGACCTCAAAGGTCGGGCGCTCGTGGTCAATGAGGCCCGGCCGCCGGAAAAGAGGAGCGACGATCGGGGCGGTTACGGCGGCGGCAAGGGAGGACCTGGCGGCGGCGGCTTCGGCCGCGGCGGTGAGGGGGGCGGCTATGGCGGCGGCCGTGGCAGTGGCGGCAAAGGCGGTTATGGCAGCGGTGGCGGCAAAGGCGGCAAAGGCGGCTACAGCGGCGGGCGCGGCGGGCGCGGCGGCGATCGCTGATCCCGGCGTTTTCCCTCGGCGGGCGGCGACGGCAGAGCGCCGCCCCCTGTTGACAGGCGGAGAGTGAACATGCGGATCTGGGTCGATGCCGACGCCTGTCCCCGGCCGATCCGGGATATCCTGTTGCGGGCGGCGGAGCGGGCGAAGGTGGAGACCGTGTTTGTCGCCAACCGCCTGGTCCGGATCCCCCGCACGGCCCATGTCTCCTTCCTCCGCGTGGCCAGTGGTCAGGATGTGGCGGACCAGGAGATCGTCCGGCGGCTCGCCCCCGGCGACCTGGTGATCACCGCCGATATCCCGCTCGCCGCGGCGGTCCTCGAGCGGGGCGGTCATGCCCTCGATCCGCGCGGTGAGATCTATTCCTCCGAAAGCATCGGCGCCAGACTCAGCATCCGCAATTTTCTCGACGACCTGCGGTCCACCGGGGTCGAGACCGGCGGCCCGGCGGCCTTCGTGCAGAGCGACCGCCAGGCCTTCGCCAACCGGCTCGATGCCTGGCTGACGGCCCAGGCCCGAAACCGGTGATGGCGGGGGCGGCGGCAAATCAGCGCCGCCCCGGTCGTCGTGGTACCGATACCGTTCGTTCCTTCCCCTTTTTCAGCGTGGTGGCGAGGTCACCACTTCGACAGCGCCACTGCCCGGGCGGCCCGGGTGAAGCGGCCGGCGGCGAAGCCGAGGCGTTTGACCCAGAAGCCGGGCGCGGTCGATGAGACCTTGAGGCGGCGGGCGACGAAGCCGGGATGCGGCCAGAGCAATCGGGTCAGGGAACGGTCGCGCCAGCCGAGCCCCCGTTCCCGCCATTGACAGACCAGCAGCGCGTCGCGGTCCGCCTGCCAGGCCCCGTGCGCCAGGGCGGCGGCGACCACCGGGCGCTCGTTCGGGGTCAGCGCCTCGGCCAGCGCTCCCCAGATCCAGTCCGGTAGCGGTGTGTCGAAGAGTTGGTGCGCCCCGGCGAGGGCGATAAGCACGATGGCCGGGTTGCCCCAGCCGATCGAGCGGGAGGCCACGGTGTGCCAGTCCGTGACCGCACGGGCCGCCAGGTCCACGTCGAGCCACCAGCGCCACGGAGGTTTCGCCGTCCCCAGGATCAGGTGGTGGGCCACCACGATGAGGTGGTCGGCCGGGGCGGGGGCCAGGACCTCGATCCCGAGGCAGGCATCGGGCTCGGCCCGGGCGATGATCTCGGCGGCGGCGGTCAGCGGCATATCGGGGTAGAGCCGGAAATGGAGATCGATGGCCGAGGCCCCCGGCCAGCGGGCGTAGACGGTGATTTCGTCGCCTTCGCTGCAGGCATGGGCGAGGATCGCCGGGTCGTCGCTCTTCGGCCCTATCCCGTGCCCGGCCAGCCGGTCGAGGATCGTCCGTGGTTCGCCGGCGACGACCATATCGGCATCCCCCATCCGGCGGCACCACGGTTCGGGATACAGCCGCTCGGCCAGCCAGATCCCCTTGATCGGCACGGCAGCGATGCCGGCGGTGCGGAGCGCGCCGAGCACATGGGACACGCAGCGCCGGCGCCAGTCGGCCTCCGCCCGCGCCACCGCCATCGCGATCTGCAGGCGGTGCCGCAGCGGCCGCCAGGACCCGGCATCGAGGAGGCCGAGCCGCTCGATCCGCCAGGCGAGCAGCGGCAGGACATCTTCCTCTTCGACGGCGATGCGGACGGCATCGGCGTCGGTCACCCCGGCCAGGACCGCGCGGCGGGCCTCTTCGCTGATATCACCCATCAATGCCACCGCCAGCGCCCTTTTGAGCGGGGGCAGGGCGGCACCCGGATCCATATTCGGTCTCATCCCGGTCATGTTCTGTTCTCCCGCAACCACGTCGCGACCGCCGGGGCGAGCTGGTCGATGCGCGCGGTGCGCAGCACGGCGAACGACACCCCCGCCAGCCGGACGGCGAGCGCCCCCGGCTCCCACGGTTCACGGCCGTCGCTCCGTCGCACCCGCTGCGGCCAGAGACGGAGCAGGGCCTGACCGGGGCTGAGGGGCTCGATGGCCAGCGGCCCGCGTTCGAGAAACAGGCAATGGTCGAGCCGGGGCGGGGCCAGGCTGTTCCAGGCCAGGGCCGGAGGGGGCGAAAGGCGCAACGACCCGATGATTCGGCCGTCGCCGCAGACCCATTGGGTATCGGTGATGGTGAAGCCGGCGGCGACGAGGTCCTCGCGGGGGGCCGGGAGACGCGGTCATGGGTCGCGGCATCGGCGCCGTAGAGGCTGAAGGCAAACCGGACGTCATAGGCGAGGAGCGAGTCGAGCAGGGCCGGACCGAGGAGCAGGCCGTTGGTGAAGACCTCGACCTCGAGACCGGCGGCGTGCGCCGTCGCCACCACCTCGAGCAGGAAAGGGCAGAGCAGCGGATCGCCGCCGGTCGGCTGCACCTGCCTGAAGCCGAGTCGTGCCGCATCGGCGATGGCGGCCGCCCCTGCCGGCCGCATTCCGCCAGCTGGTCGGCGAGGTCGCCGTGGAGCTCGAGCACAACTGCGTCACCGGCGTCAAAAAAGATGAGATGATCTGGACGGTGGGAGGCGAAGAAAGCGCCGCCCGGGCCGACAAACCACACCGGCGGCTGGTCGTCGGCGGCAGGGACGGGGGGGCTGGCCGATCCCGGAGGGGCGTCGTCGGCGATGAGGGATGCACGCGGCTGACTTTCGGTGGAGGCGGAGTTATTTCGGATTGCAGTCCGGGTCGTTCGGGCTGCAGTTTTCGTTCGGAATACAGATCGAACTTGCCGCGGCCGCCTGGGGCAGAAGGAGTGATCCGACGACGATCGGGACGGTGTAGGCGGCGAGCTTCAGCAGCCTGCGCCGCGCCATCGCCTCGGCGTCGAAGTCGTCAAGCACGACCGGCAGACCCGGAGGGTTTTCGGGCCGGGGATCGCCGGCGTTGTACTCCCCGGCAGCGGAGTCGGGGGAGTGCGGTCCGCACGATATCGGCGGCTCGGCAGCCGAGGAGAGATTCTGTCGTCGAGTCATCTGGGGATACGGGACCGGTGTCAAAAATTTTGCTGGTTGGGTGTTCGCCAAATCATCGTATTGAGAATGTATCTCGTTCCCATGATAACGGACAAAAATGGAATTTTCACTCTTTTTTGTTGTTTTCGTCGATGCATCACCGCAACCTCACCCGGTTGGCTGCCTGGCGGAATATCTCTTCCTGATCACTGCAGAAATTGGGGCGGCGACGGCGGCTGCAGCGGTGCTCGGCCCCGGATCAGACGAGCCGGAGACTGACAACGGCGTACAGGCAGAGACAGAAGGCCGGCACGGCGAACATCTTCAGGGAATAGCGGCGGGCGATCAACAGCCGTTTGATGATGCGGTGGGAGGCGTAGAGGGCGGCGATCAGGCCGCCGGCCACGGTGATCGCCTGGAGGACGAACGCGGCGTCGGGGCTCATGATCCGGGGGGCGCCGTAATTGCCGCCGCTGCCGGCGAGATCGAGGATGTTGGCCGGCAGCAGCCCGAGGCCGCCGACGAAGATCTCCAGGTGGGCCGCCATGAAGGCGCTGAGCACCAGCGGGATCATGCCGTAGCCGATGATCGAGGCGGTCGCCTTCCAGCTGTTGCCGGTGAGCCGGGCCATGATCTGCGACAGGAGCGCCGCGCCGCCGAGGTAGATCAGGATGCAGCCGAAGAAGAAGATGCTCGACACCGGCACCGGGCTGAGGGGGAGTCCGAAGCCGTTCCCGGTTGCGGCCCAGCCGGCGACCAGGCCGGGGTATTTCAGGTTGACGGCGAAGGGGAAGAAGACCGCGGCCAGGACGATCACCAGGATGCTGTCCTCGAGGCGCGGCGCCTGCATGTTCCACAGTTCCTGGGGGGCGAGGCGGAGGTTGAGATGGATCGAGTCCAGCCGGCAGTTCTTGATGCATTGGCCGCAGAGGATGCAATCGCGGTTGTTGTCGACCAGGAACGGGTGGCGGAACATCGGGCAGCCGGGGGACGTGTCGTTGCCGGTATAACAGACATGGTCGGTGCAGCGGTTCATGCACATGTGGGAGTTGGCGCGCAGCTCGAGGGTCGACGGCATCGAAAAGATGGCGTTGATCGCCCCGAGCGGGCAGAGGTAGCGGCACCACACCCGGCGTTTGAAGAAGATGCTGAACACCAGGGCACCCAGGGTGATGGCGGTGATGATCGCGGCGGTGAGGCGCGGCGACTGGTAGGCGTTCCAGGTGATCTCGATCCAGAACAGCAGGGTGCAGAGCCCGGCCATGATCCACCCGGAATACCTGCGGATGAACGCCGGGGTCGGCCTCTCCGGCTTGAACACCGACTGCGCCAGCCAGCCGGGCACCGACAGGCCGCAGACGCTGCACCAGGTGCGGGCCAGGAAAAAGAAGGAAAAGATCATCAGCGGCCATCCCACCACCCAGCTGAGGGTGAGGCCGATATTCTTTTCCGGTGCCGCCGGACCGAACACGAGCGCGACCAGTACCAGGGCAAAACAGAGTCCCACCAGCGCCTTCGGCAGCAGCGGGTAGAAGCGGCTGGTGACGAACGAACGCACCGCCCGCAGCCGCAGCAGGTTGAACTCCCATTTGCCTTCGGTCTTCGGCATGCCGAGCAGGACCTGATTGCTCAGGGCTTCGTTGCTGCGGCCGAGGATGACCGCCCGTTGCAGGACGCTGGCCATTTCGGCCAGGTTGCCCGGCCAGTCGTAGTTCATGAATGTCCCGAGGGTCCGGTCGTCCACCCGGGTGACGGTCTTGCCGTACTGCAGGCTGTAGCGTTGGAGGTAGTACTGGATCAGCCGCGGGATATCGCGGCGGTGGGCGCGCAGCGGGGCCATCCGGAAATGGCGGTTGGCCACCAGGGCGTAGAGCGTGGGCAGCAGCCGGTTGTGACCATCCTCCATCCGCGGTGTATCGTTGCAGATCAGGATGATCCGGGAGCGGAGGGGGATCCGGACGTCGCCGGCGACCTTGGTGAAGAAGCCGCGCTTGATGATGCCCGCCAACTCGCGCTGGAAGTCGGGCTCCAGCAATTCGGCGTTGTAGAGGACGACCGTGCCTTCCTGCGACCGCTCGAACACGCCGAGCCGGTCGATCAGCGAGAAGGCGAAGGATTCCCGCTCGTTGCCGAACAGTTCCATCTCCAGCTGGGCGGAATCGAAATCGCGGACATCGACCTCGAAATACGGCCCGGCCCCGTGGGCGCTGGCCCGGTGGATCTCATAGGCCGCCATGCGGCGGCCGGTGCCGCTCTCGCCGGTGATCAGCACCGGGGCAAGGGAGGAGCTGAATTTTTTCGCCGCGGCCATGATCTGCCGGGCGATGGTCGATTCCGGCGGCTGCCCCGCCGCCATCCCTCTCGCCGCTCCCGCCGTCGATGTCGGTCCCGAAAAGAAGGTCGGGTCGAGGTTGTGCTCGGAACTGCGGCGGGGGTATCTGCTCTTCGCCAGGGCGCCGGCGTGGTCATGGTACGATACCCGCAGCCGTCGGGCCAGGCCGATGCAGAGCCGACGCTGGATGACCTGGTTGGCGAGCAGCTCGTGGTTGAAGGCCTCGGCGTCGAAGCACAGCAGGGAGAGGGCGGTCAGGGCCCGGACATCGATGCTGTGGGTGCTGTTGGTCAGCAGGGCGGTCTCGCCGAAGTGGCCGCCGGGGCCGATGCGGCTGACGAGGAACTGGTCGCCGCCGTCGACATCCATCGTCAGCTCGGCCTCGCCGTCGGCGATGATATGGAAACGGCAGTCGCTTTCACCCTGGCGATAGACGTACCGGCCCTGTTCGACGGTCCGCCATTGCCCGGCGGCGATGAGCCGTTCCACCTCGGCGGGGTCGACGTCCTGGAAGAGGGCGGACCTCTGCAGGTTCCGTATCAGGTCATCCTGTTCGGGCATGGGCCACCCACCATTTCCATACGTTGTTCCCCGGTTCCGGCGGTGCCGGCTGTCCCCGGCAGGCCGAAGAAATCGATCGCATTGCCATGCAGCAGGGCCGCCAGGGCCCGGGGTGGGAGTCGGGCGGCCTGCAGCCGTTGCAGTTCCCGGTCCCAGGCATAGGGGATGTTGGGAAAATCGGAACCGTACATGACCCGGTCGGAGCGGTAGCGGCCGATATCGATGTCCTCCTGAAGCGGGAAGTAGCCGGCCAGGGCCATCGTCGTGTCGAGCCAGAGATGGTCGTACTTCTCGATCAGCTCCCGGTAGGCGGCGATTTCATCGAGGCCCAGGTGGGGCACGCAGACCTTGAGACCCGGGAACTCCTGCAGCACCCGTTCCAGCTTGCGCGCACGGCACAGCACGTACGGGTCGCAGCGGTAGGCCTCGCTCTTCGGTTCCCGGCCGACATGCATCACCACCGGTTTGCCGTTGCGCCGGCAGCAGTCGTAGAGCGGCTGCATTGCCGCGCCGTTCATGTCGAAGCACTGGACATGGGCGTGCAGTTTGAGCCCGCCCAGACCGGCGGCGAAGGCCTGCTGCAGCAACTCCTCGGCACCCTCCTCGCCGGGGAAGACGGTGGCCATCCCGGTGACCCGGCCGGCGTAGCGGCGGCAGATCGCCGCCATGTGGTCGTTCAGCTGGGTGGCGATGCCGGGTTTATGGGCATACTGCAAGGCGATGACATGGCCGACGCCGCGCGACAGCAGGAACTCGATGATCTCGGCCGATCCCAGCCGGTAGCGGATGCGCCAGCCATGCTGATCGAACCAGTTGCGGACCGCCGCAAAAAGGGCGTCGGGAAAGATGTGGACATGGGCGTCGATGACGGCGGGGAGATCGGGGGGAACACTCGCCTCTTCCCGGTCATGAAGCGACGGCATGTTCGGATGGAGCATCATGGCGGCAATGTCAAAAGGTTGAGGGTGGCGCCGCAGGCGGCAGGGTCATCATCACCGTATCGGCCGGAACGGGCGTCAGAAGATACCGAAATCGACCCCGGCGGCCAGGGTCTGGCCCAGCTCCTCGAGGTCGGCCAACTGCGGTTCGGTCGGGGCGCCCACTACCCGGAAGTGCTCCTGGACTTTGTGCCATTTGTAGCCGGCGGCCAGCCGTTCGATCTGGGTGATCGCCCCCCGGCCGTCGTTGCCGGCACAGACGAAGATCACGAACGGCAGGCCGATGGTCCGCTCCCGGGCGGCCTCGTAGGTCCGGTCGAAAAAATCCTTGATCATCCCGGCCATCGTCCCGAAATATTCCGGCGTGCCGATGGCGATGGCGCTGCAGTGCAGCAGGTCGTCGATACCGGCATCGGCCGCTCTTTTGAGGATCACCGTGATGGCTTCCTCCCTGGCGGCGCCGCGGGCGAAGCGGTGCGCCATGCGTTCCATGGTGCCGCCCCGGGAGTGGTAGATCACCAGAATCGATTTCTTTTTTGTCTCCATGTTCCGTTTCCTGAGGCTAGTCGCAGGCGAAATAGGTCACATAGCGGCCGATCTCGGCGATGCCGACCCGGTTGACCCTGTCCTCGAGCAGATTGCGGTTGTGGCCCCGCGACTCCCGCCAGCCGTCGAACATCTGCAGCGGCGAGACGAAGTTCCAGCCGACGTTCTCGATGCAGAGACGGCTGCCGGCCTGTGCCAGACGATCCTTGAAGTGGCGGTGATTCATCTTCTGCCGCTGGAACATCTCGGTGCAGTGCCCCCTGGCCAGCCGGGCCAGTCCGGTGTCGGGCCGCAGCGGGTTGAGCCCGTGCTCGAGGCGGTAGAGGTTGATCCGCTCGAGCAGGGCCCGGCTGTAGCCGCTGTCCTCGGCCGGGACCGGGACCGGCGGCGCCGCGCAGGCGGTCAGCGCCAGCAGGATGAGCAAGACGGTGGCCGATCTCATTTTCCAACCTCTTGGAACGTTCAGGCGTTTAGGCGGTTAGGCGTTTAGGCGTTTAAACGTTTAAACGTTTAAACGTTTAAACGTTATTTCCTCAACTCGTTGCCGAACTGCTCCAGGCGTTTGATCCCCTCCTGCAGTTGCGGTTCGTTCATGAACTCCAGCACCTTCTGCGAGTAATCGTCCAGCTGCCACAGGGCGAAGGAGTTGACCCCCCGCAGGCGGGAGTTGGCCGCCAGCGGGGGGGTGCCCCCGGCGCCGGCCTTGACCCGCAGCACCGGCCGCCCTCCCTGGGCGGGGCCGGGATCGATGACGAACAGGGCGGTCTCCGTCAGTTGCTGCCGCACCTCTTTGCCGAGGAAGAGCCTTATCTCGACGCCGTCGCCGGCGACCTGCAGTCCCAGGACCCGACCGACCTTTATCCCGGCCATCCATACCCCGGTGCCCGGGGTGATCCCGCCGGCGTCGGCAAAGACGACGGTGACGCTGTTGTTGCGCTGGTACAGCTGCCACAGGCCAAAGCCGGCGCCGCCGAGCACGGCCACCGCGAGCAGTACGAGCCAGATCTTTTTCATGTCGGTTCTCCGCTATTTATTTCAAGGTACCCAAGGAAGAGGCCTGCCGTCAAGAGCGGGATTGACGGTAGTGTCGGCGGGGGCCGGCCTTGACAAGCGGGGAGCGCTCCAATACCATGAATCTGTTCCCTCCCCAACCAACACCAGTGAGGCAATCATGACGGTGAGAAATCTCAACCATATCTTCGCCCCGGCCTCGGTGGCCCTGATCGGCGCCAACGACAAACCGGGGACGGTGGGCGGCGTGCTGGCCGGCAACCTGTTCGGCGCCGGCTTCGCCGGGGAGATCTTTCCGGTCAACCCCAAATACCCCGTCATCGCCGGGCTGACCGCCTATCCGGACGTCGCCTCCCTGCCGCGGACCCCGGATCTGGCGGTCATCGCCACCCCGCCGGATACCGTCCCCGGCCTGGTCGACGAGCTCGGTCGGCGGGGCTGCAAGGCGGCGGTGGTCATCACCGCCGGGTTCGGCGAAGGCGGCTCGGCCGCCGGCCGGGCCCGCACCGAGGCGATGCTGGCCGCGGCCCGGCCCCACCTGCTGCGCATCATCGGCCCCAACTGCCTGGGGGTGATGGTCCCGGGGGTCGCCCTCAACGCCAGTTTCGCCCATGTCCCGCCCCTGGCCGGCAACCTCGCCTTCGTCGCCCAGTCCGGGGCGGTGTTGACGGCGGTGCTCGACTGGGCCACCTCGCGGCGGATCGGTTTTTCGCACTGCGTCTCCCTCGGCGACATGGTCGATGTCGATTTCGGCGACATGCTCGACTACCTGGCGGCCGACATCGCCACCCGGGCGATCCTGCTCTACATCGAGGCGGTCACCCACCCCCGCAAGTTCATGTCCGCCGCCCGGGCCGCGGCCCGGATCAAGCCGGTGATCGTCGTCAAGGCCGGCCGCTACGCCGAGGGGGCCCGGGCCGCCGCCTCCCATACCGGGGCCCTGGCCGGGGCCGACGCGGTCTACGACGCCGCCTTCGCCCGGGCCGGGATGCTGCGGGTCAAGGATATGCAGGCCCTGTTCGATGCGGTCCAGACCCTGGCGATGGTCCGCCAGGTCCCCGGCGACCGCCTGGCGATCCTGACCAACGGCGGCGGCATGGGGGTGATGGCCACCGACACCCTGATCGAAAGGGGCGGCCGCCTGGCGGATCTGGCGCCGGCCACCGTCGACCGCCTCGACGCGGTCCTGCCGCCCACCTGGTCGCACGGCAATCCGGTCGACATCATCGGCGACGCCCCCGGCAGCCGCTATGCCGCCGCCCTCGAGGCGCTGGTGGGCGACGACCAAAGCGATGCCGTGCTCGTCATCAACTGCCCGACGGCGGTGGCCTCGGCCGCCGACGCCGCCCGGGCGGTGATCGCCACGCTCAAGGACCGGATGTCGCTCTACAACCGCAAGGCGGTGCTGACCTGCTGGCTCGGGGATGGGTCGGCCCTCGAGGCCCGGCGGCTGCTGACCGAGAATCGGATTCCGACCTACGAGACCCCGACCCAGGCGGTGCGCGGTTTCATGCAGATGGTGCGGTACCGCAACAGTCAGGCGATGCTGATGGAGACCCCGCCGACGGTTCCCGAGGCCTTCACCCCGGACCCCGCCGCCGCCCGGCGGATCGTCGCCGCGGCCCTGGCGGCCGGTCGGGACTGGCTGACCGAGGTCGAGGCCAAGGCGGTGCTGGCCGCCTACGCCATCCCGGTCGTCCCCAGCCATGTCTGCGCCACGCCGGAGGAGGCCGCGGCGGTGGCGGCCGGTATCGGCGGCGCGGTGGCCCTGAAGATCCTGTCGCCGGACATCGTCCACAAGTCCGAGGTCAGCGGGGTCAGCCTCAGCCTCGAGACCCCGGCGGTGGTCCGCGCCAATGCCGCGGCGATGCTCGAACGGGTGCGCGGCCTGCGCCCCGATGCCCGACTCGACGGCTTTACGGTGCAGCCGATGGTCCATCGCCCCCAGGCCCATGAGCTGATCGTCGGCATGATCGACGACAGCCACTTCGGCCCGGTGCTCCTCTTCGGCCATGGCGGCGTCGCCGTCGAGGTCATCGGCGACAAGGCCCTGGCCCTGCCGCCGCTCAACATGCACCTGGCCCGCGAGATGATGACCCGGACCCGGGTCTACGGCCTGCTCCAGGGCTACCGGGGGACCCCGGCGGCCGACCTCGACGCTGTCGCCCTGACCCTGGTGAAGGTGTCGCAGCTGGTCTGCGATCTGGCCGAGATCGCCGAGCTCGACATCAACCCCCTCATCGCCGACGAGCACGGGGTGATGGCGCTCGACGCCCGCATCCGGGTGGCCAGGGCCGAAGGTCCGGCGATGGAGCGGCTGGCGATTCTGCCCTATCCCCGGGAACTGGAGGAGCGCCTGGTCCTGCCGGACGGCCGCAATCTCCTGATCCGGCCGGTCCGCCCGGAGGATGAGCCCGGTTTCCAGCAGATCTTCGCCAGCCTGTCGCCGGAGGAGATCCGGCTGCGCTTTCTCCATATGATGAATGTCCTGCCCCACGACCAGGCGGCCCGGTTGACCCAGATCGACTATGACCGCGAGATGGCCCTGGTGGTCGAGGGCCGGGATCGGGAGGGCGGCGCCGAGCTGTACGGCGGGGTGCGGATCAGCGCCGACCCGGACCATGAGCGGGCCGAGTTCGCGATCCTGCTGCGCCATGACAAGACCGGCCTGGGGCTGGGGCCGATGCTCATGCGCCGGATCATCGATTATGGCCGCGGCCGGGGGATCGGCGAGATCTTCGGCGAGGTGCTGGCCGACAACAAGCCCATGCTCAAACTCTGCCGGGCCTTTGGTTTTTCGGTCAAGGCGGAGCGGGAGGATCCGGGGGTCATGTATGTCTCCCTCGGCCTGTGACGGCGGGCGGCCCGAACCGCATGGCGCCTTCGGGGAGACCGACTCCGGCCGGGCGACAGGAGTTTTCGGGCGATAGGCTTTGCAGCGGGCCGCCGTTGCGATATAATCATCACTGAAGCGGAGCCCGCTACGACACCGCGAGGACGAGGCCGGACCGCGGCCCACAGTCCCGCCGTCTGTCATTGAGCCCGCCTGATGCCCGGACCATCCGCTGGGACCATTCTGAATCGCAAAACAAAACGAGGAACGTATGGCGACTCCGTTTGTTGTCAAGGATTGCACCCTCATTTCCATCGCCACCGGGGAGGAAGCCCAGAACCTGCGTGAACTGAGCGATCGGGTCAAGACCATCCATCCCGGCTGCATCTATTACCATTTCTGGGGCGGCATGCTGCGCTCCGCCTTCGATGAGCCGGAATACCAGAACGACTTTGCCGCCTGGGCCTGGCGCAGCCTCCACGACAGCCGCCTGGCGGAGCGGCTGGCGATCGTCGACCCCAGCCATCATCAGCAGGATATCGAGGGATTGCGACAGGAACTGATCGATGTGATCGACGAGCGGCTGTCGGAGAGTGAATACGTGCCCTGGGCCCGCTCCGGGCAACGCTTTAAATTTACCCGGTCGCAGATCGTCGTCTTCGATACCGGCATCCGCATCGCCCACCCCCGGGAAATGGCCGACCGCATCGCCAGGATGTCGCTGGGCTCGATCTTCTATCACTTCATCGACGCCCGCCGCCGGACCAGCCAGGGGAAAAGCGATTTCGTCGAGTGGTTCTACGACTTTGAGGAGGAAGCCTGCGAGGAGCTGATCGGCCGGATCAACCGGATCGACCCGTACTTCACCACGCTGGCCGCATTGCGGCAGGAACTCGAGACCGCCTTCCAGGAATGTCAGTCCGAGGAGGAACGACCATGACCAACTTACTGGACGATTATGCCGAGATCGTCGGCGCTGTGGTTATCGATCAATTGAAACAGCTGGCCCGGCCGCTGCAGGGGATGAAGGTCGTGCACGTCAACTCGACCCGGGAGGGCGGCGGGGTGGCGGAGATCCTCAACTGGCTGATCCCGTTCAAGAACGAACTGGGGCTGGAGGCCGAGTGGGAGGTCGTCAGCGGCGACCGCGACTTTTACCAGTGCACCAAGAGCTTCCATAACGGACTGCAGGGCAATCCGGTGCTGATCCCCCCGGCGCTGCTGAAGGCCTATGAAAAGGCCAACCAGGACAATGCCGAACGGATGCGGACCAAGCTGGAGGAGGCCGACTTCGTCTTCATCCACGACCCGCAGCCGGCGCCGTTGCTGCAGCTGTGCCCCGGCCGCCGGGGCAAGTGGGTGTGGCGCTGCCATATCGATTTGAGCCACCCGTATCGGGCGGTGTGGAAATATCTGCGCAATTTCGTGGTCGGCTATGACGCCAGCATCTGGTCGCTCGCCGATTTCGCCCAGCCGCTGCCCCACCCCCTCTACCTGATCGCCCCCAGCATCGACCCGCTGAGCCAGAAAAACATCGCCCTGTACCCGGACGAGGTCCACGGGGTCTTCGCCCGCTACGCCATGAATCCCGAGCTGCCGCTGATCACCCAGGTGTCGCGGTTCGATCGGTTCAAGGACCCGCTGGGGGTGATCCATGCCTTTCGGCTGGTGAAGGAGTTCACCCCGGTGCAGCTGGTGCTGGCCGGCGGCGGGGCCAGTGACGACCCGGAGGGGGAGGAGGTCCTGCGGGAGGTGCGGGCGGCCGCCGGCGACGACCCCGATATCCATGTCCTGCTGCTGCCCTCCGATGCCCATCGGGAGATCAACGCCCTGCAGCGGGCCTCGACCATCTGCGTGCAGAAATCGACCCGGGAGGGCTTCGGCCTGACCGTGACCGAGGCGATGTGGAAGGGCCGGCCGGTGATCGGCGGCGATACCGGCGGCATCCGGCTGCAGGTCATCAACCACCACACCGGCTTCCTGGTCAACACCCCCGAGGGAGCGGCCCTGCGCATCCGCTACCTCCTCAAGAACCGGGACAAGCTCGAGGAGATGGGCCGCAAGGCCAACGAATTCGTGCACCAGAACTTCCTCGTCACCCGGCACCTGCGCGAATATCTCACCCTGATGATCGCCACCATGCAGAAGGGGGTGGAACGGATCGAGATGTAGAAGGGTGACCGACCGCCGGCCGGCACTGCCCCTGCCCCTGCTGTGCCGCCGGCAACGAGGCGATGGCCATGGAGGCAACCACCACCCGCCGGGCCCATGCGATGCCGTTTGGGACCGAGATCCGACCGGACGGGGTCCTGTTCCGGCTGTGGGCCCCCGGGGCCCACAGTGTCGACCTGGCCCTGGAACAGGGCGACGGCGGCTGCCTCCTGGCGCCGATGGACGCCAACGGCGACGGCTGGTACCGGCTGCTGGCGCCCCGGGCCGGACCCGGCTCCCTCTACCGCTTCCGCATCGACGGCGGCCTGCTGGTCCCCGACCCGGTGTCGCGCTGCCAGCTGACCGATGTCCACGGCCCGAGCCTGGTGGTCGACCCGCGGTCGTTCCCCTGGCGCGACGGCTCGTGGCCGGGGCGGCCCTGGGAGGAGGCGGTGATCTACGAGCTCCATCCCGGCGCCTTCGCCCCGGACGGCCGCTTTGCCGGGGTGATCGACCGGCTCGATTACCTGGCCGGACTCGGGGTCACCGCGATCGAGCTGATGCCGGTGGCCGATTTTCCCGGCGGCCGCAACTGGGGCTACGACGGCGCCCTGCTCTTTGCCCCCGATCGCACCTACGGCGCCCCCGACGACCTCAAGGCGCTGGTCCAGGCGGCCCATGCCCGGGGCCTGATGGTCCTTCTCGACGTGGTCTACAACCACTTCGGCCCGGAGGGCAACTACCTCCACGTCTATGCCCGGGACGCCTTCTTCGACGAGTCCCGGCATACCCCCTGGGGGGCGGCGATCAATTTCGACGGCGCGCTGAGCGCCACGGTCCGCCGCTTCTTCGTCGACAACGCCCTCTACTGGCTGGAGGAATTCCATGTCGACGGCCTCCGCCTCGATGCGGTCCATGCCATCCTCGACGATTCCAGCCCCCATATCCTCGAGGAGATCGCCCATGCGGTCCGCCACGGCCCCGGCCGTGACCGCCCCATCCACCTGGTGCTGGAGAACGACGGCAACGAGGCCCGCTACCTGCGCCGCGACCCGACCGATGCCTGCCGGCTCTACGACGCCCAGTGGAACGACGATCTCCATCACTGCTGCCACGTCCTCTTTACCGGCGAGACCGAGGGCTACTACGCGGACTACGCCGCCCGGCCCCTTGATCTCCTGGGGCGCTGCCTCGCCGAAGGCTTCGCCTACCAGGGCGAGACTTCCCGGTACCGCGGCGGCCGTCCCCGCGGCGAGCCCAGCCGGGACCTGGCGCCGACCGCCTTCGTCTCCTTCCTCCAGAATCACGACCAGATCGGCAACCGCGCCTTCGGCGACCGGCTGGGGCTGCTGGCCCCGGAGCCGCTGCGGCTGCTTGCCGCCGCCCTGGTGCTGCTGGCGCCGGCGCCGCCGCTGCTGTTCATGGGCGAGGAGTTCGGGGCGACCACGCCGTTTCTTTATTTCTGCGATTTCGGCCCCGACCTGGCCGATCAGGTGCGGGACGGGCGGCGACGGGAGTTCGGCCGGTTCCCCCGCTTTGCCGAGGCCGGGGCGCGGGAACTGATCCCCGACCCCAACGATCTCGAGACCTTCCGCCGCTCCTGCCTTGACTGGCGCCAGGCGGAGAGTGACGCAGGGCGGCGGACGCTGCGGTTCTACCGCCGGCTGCTCGAGATCCGCCGCCGCGAGATCGTTCCCCGGCTCGGCGGCCTGCGCCCGGGCGGGGCCGGCTATGCCCGGTTCGGCGGCGGCGGGCTCCAGGTCCGCTGGCCCCTGGCGGCGGGCTGGCTCGAGGTAATGGTCAATTTTTCCGCCCGGCCGCTGCCCCGGGCCGGCGAGGGCCGGGGCCGGGTGCTGTATGCCCTGCCGGCGCTCGACGGCGGCGGCAACCTGGCCGAACTGCGGCCGTGGAGCATTGTGTGGCGGCTCGTGCCCGAGGAGGTTGATGCCGATGAAGGATGACACCTTCCGGTGGATCTGCGATCTGGCCGGAATCGATTTCGTGGCCCCGGTGGGCGACGAAGCGGCGCCGCTGCCCGGAGAGGCGGAGCGGCAGACCCTGCTCGCCGCCTGGGGCCTCGTTGCCCCCGAGGGCGGCTCGACCGGCCAGGTGCTCGAGGGACTGCTGCGGGCGCACTGGCACCGGCTGCTGCCGCCGGCCCTGGTGCTCGGCGAGGATGCCGCCCCGCTGGCCGTGCCGGTGCGCCTGCCCGGCCGGCGGCTGGCCGAGCCGCTCCACTGGCAGCTGGTCGAGGAGAGCGGCGCCCGCCGCGAGGGCACGGTGCAGCCGGGAGCACTGGAAGCGCTGGACACGGCGCAGCTGGAGGGCGAACGCTATACCGCCCTGCGGCTGACGCTTGCGTTCCAACTGCCGGCAGGGTATCACCGGCTTACGGTCGGCTGCGGCGACGACCCCGCCCTCAGCCCGAGCGGCGAGTGCCTGCTGATCGTCGCCCCGGCCACCTGCTATATCTCGCCCGGCCTGCTGCGCAAGGGCAGGATCTGGGGCCTGGGCTGTGCGCTTGAAAACGTCCGCTCCCGCCGCAACTGGGGCTGCGGCGATCTGACCGACCTCCAGGCCCTGCTCGGCTGGGCCGCCGAAAGCGGGGCCGGGACCGTGGCCGTCTCGTCGCTGCTGAGCCGGCGGCTGGCCGAAGATGGCCGGTCGCCGCAGGCCCTGCCGTCCGATCGCTGTTTCCCCGACCCGATCTTCCTCGACCTCGAGGCGGTCGCCGATTTTCACGAGAGCGGCGAGGCCCGAGCCCTGGTCGCTCTCCCCGCCTTCCAGGTGCGGCTGGCCCAGCTGCGCGAGGCCAGGGAGGTGGCCTGGCCGGAGGTGACGGCGCTGAAGACGGAGGTCGCCGAGGTACTGTGGCGCCATTTCCAGCTCAACCATCTCAACCCGGAAACCGAACGGGGCTGGGGCTACCGCCGGTTCCAGGAGCAGGGGGGAGAGCGGCTGTATGCCTTCGCCCTCTACGAGGCCCTGCGCGGCCATCTCCGCACCGTGGCGGCGGCAGCGGCGGCGCCGGAGGCCCGGGCCGAGCCGTGGTGCGACCGGACCTCGCCGGCGGTGGCCGCCTTCGCCGCCAGTCAGCGCGAACGGATCGAGTTCCACCAGTATCTCCAGTGGCAGCTCGAGCTGCAGCTGGCGGCCGCCGGGCAGCGCTCGATGGAGCTCGGGCTGAAGGTCGGGATGACCCTGACCCTCCCCGCCGGGGTCGATCCGAAGGGCTTTGCGGTCTGGGAGCAACCGGCGCTGTTCGGGGTGCCGCTGCAGCTCTGCCACTGCCCCGGCGAGGCCGATTGTTTTCCCTACGGCCCGCCGCTCCTCGCCTCCCGGCTGGCGGCTGCCGCCTATGCACCGTTCATCGCCATGCTCCGCGCCAATATGCACTCTGCCGGGGCCCTGCGGTTCAACGCCATCGACCTGCTCGAGCGGCAATGCTGGCGGTTTGACGACGCCGGCGATGGCCCGTCGGTCGGCGTCGCCCCGGCCGGTGACGACCTGCTGGCGATCATTGCCCTGGAGAGCCAGCGCAATCGCTGCCTGGTGATCGGCGAGCATCACGGGCCGCTGTCCCCCGATTTTGCCGCGGCCCTCGAGCGCCGCGGCATCCTGGTCAGCCGCCCCGGCGCCTTTGCCCGCGATCCCGGGGGCGAGTGGCTGGCCCCGGCCGGCTATCCGCAGCAGGCGGTGGTGACCCCGAGCCGCTACGAGCTGTGCACGCTCGACGGCTTCTGGCGCGGCAGCGATATCGCCCTGCTGGCGAGCCGCTGTCCCGGTTTCGACGACAGGAACAGGGAGGCGGCGATCGTCGCCCGGGCCTCGGACCGGGCCCGGCTGCTGGTGGCGCTCCGGCACGAGGGCCTGCTGCCGCCGGACCACGACCTCGACCCGGCCGGCATCCCCGACCTGCCCCCGGCCCTGATCCGTGCCGTCTACGCCTTTCTCGCCCGCACCCCGGCCCGGATTCTGCTGGTCCAGGTGCCCGACCTCATTGCCCTGTCGAGCCTGGAAAAGATGACGCCGCCATTGCCGCCGGCCGTTGTCCGTCCCAGGCTGGCGGTCGAGCTGGAAATCCTGGCCGAGGACGAGGGTCTGCGCCGGCTGTTCCGCGAGTACTGCCTCGAGCGCTCGGTCGGGGTGGTCCGGCCGTCGGTCCCGCTGGCCGACCGCCGCCGCCATCCCGGCCAGGCCCTGCCGCGGGCCTTTTACCGGATCCAGTTCAACCGCGACTGCACCTTCCGCGCCACGGCGGCCCATCTCCCCTACCTGCGCGACCTCGGCATCAGCCACTGCTACGCCTCGCCCTATCTCCAGGCCCGGCCCGGC
Organism: Desulfoprunum sp.; assembly: GCF_053613775.1. Taxonomy (NCBI): domain Bacteria; kingdom Pseudomonadati; phylum Thermodesulfobacteriota; class Desulfobulbia; order Desulfobulbales; family Desulfobulbaceae; genus Desulfoprunum; species Desulfoprunum sp. Next base: position 1,707,919 of record NZ_JBSHXH010000004.1, on the reverse strand, counting down.
AGCACCCATGGCTACGACATCATCGATCACAGCCGGCTCAATCCGGAGATCGGCTCGCGCGAGGACTACGAGGCCTTCGTCGCCGCCCTCGACCACAACGGTCTGGCCCAGATCCTCGACATGGTCCCCAATCACATGGGGGTCGGCACCGACAACCGGTGGTGGCTGGATGTGCTGGAGAACGGCCAGGCCTCGGCCTACGCGGCCTTCTTCGACATCAACTGGCAGTCCCAGGAGGAGGAGCTGAAGAACCGCATTCTCCTGCCGGTGCTGGGCGATTATTTCGGCCGGGTCCTCGAGGAGGGCGGATTGCGCCTGGTGTTCCTGCCGGACCACGGCTCGTTTGAGATCGCCTACTACGAGCACCGGTTTCCGGTCGCCCCGCGCTCCTACCCCCTGATGGTCGGCCATGACCTGCCGCGCCTGGAGACCCGGCTCGGCAGCCGCCATGAAGGATTCCTCGAGCTGCAGAACCTCGTCACCTCCTTTGCCGCCCTGCCGACCCGGGAGGAACCCGACCCGGACCAGGTGGAGATGCGCAACCGCAACAAGGAGGTGCTGAAGCGGCTGCTGGCGCGGCTGTGCCGCGAGGTGCACGAGGTCGCGGTCTTCATCGAGGAAAACGTCCTCCTGTTCAACGGCGAACCGGGACGGCCCGACAGCTTCAACCTCCTGGAACAGCTGCTGGCCCAGCAGGCGTACCGGCTGGCGTTCTGGCGCGTCGCCTCGGACGAGATCAACTATCGCCGCTTCTTCGACATCAACGACCTGGCCGGGCTGCGCATGGACCGGCGGGAGGTGTTCGACCGGACCCACCGCCTGGTCCTCGACCTGATCGCCACCGGGCGGATCGACGGCCTGCGCATCGATCACCCCGACGGCCTCTATAATCCGGCCCACTATTTCCGCACCCTGCAGGCGGCGGTCAGCGGCGTGGCGGCGGAGCCGCTGTCCCCCCCGGCCGGGCTGTCCCTCCGGAAACGGACGGCGCCGCCCCTTTATGTCGTGGTGGAAAAGATTCTCGCCGATTTCGAACAGCTGCCCGCCAACTGGCTGGTCCACGGCACCACCGGCTATGATTTTTCCTCCCTGGTCAACGGCATTTTCGTCGACCGGGCGGCGGAGCCGGAGATGACCGCCATCTACCACCGCTTCATCGGCCGGGAGATCGATTTCGCCGAGCTGGCCCATGACTGCCGGCGGCTGATCATCCGGACCGCGATGGCCGGCGAGAGCAATGTCCTGAGCAATCAGCTGCATCGGCTGGCCAAACGCAACCGCTACACCCAGGACTACACCCTGAACGGCCTGCGCGAGGCGCTGACCGAGATCGTCGCCTGTTTCCCGGTCTACCGCACCTACTGCACCAGCGACCGCCTCGACGGCGTCGACCGGCGCCATGTGGAGGAGGCGGTGAAGCGGGCCAAGGCCCGCTGGCAGGTCGAGGACACCAGCATCTACGACTTCATCCGCTCGGTGCTGCTGCTCGAGGCGACCTCGCCGTCAGGGAGTCCGCAGGATACAGCAGTCGTCGATTTCGTCAAAAAATTCCAGCAGTACACCGGGCCGGTCATGGCCAAGGGGCTGGAGGACACCGCCTTCTACATCTACCACCGCCTGGTCTCGCTCAACGAGGTGGGGGACGACCCCAGCCGGTTCGGGGTGACGGTGGAGCGGTTCCATGCCGGCAACCGGGCCCGGGCCGAACGCTGGCCGCAGGCGATGCTCACCACCTCGACCCATGACAGCAAGCGCAGCGAGGATGTCAGGGCGCGGATCAATGTCCTGGCGGAGATGCCGGGGCAGTGGCGGGAGGCGGTCGAGCGCTGGCACGAGATGAACCGCGGCGGCAAGACCGCCGTCGGCCGGGATTGGGCGCCATCGACCAACGACGAGTACGCCCTCTATCAGAATCTGCTGGGGGTCTGGCCGCTCGAGCCGATGACCGGGGAGGAGAGGGCGGGATTCTGCGCCCGTTTCACCGCCTATATGCTGAAGGCGGCGCGCGAGGCCAAGGTCCACACCAGCTGGCTCAATCAGAACCAGGTTTACGAGCAGGCGCTGACCGATTTTATCGCCCGGCTGCTCGTCGGCGAGGACCATCCCTTTGTCGTCGATTTCATCGCCTTCCAGCACCGCATCGCCCGCTTCGGCATGGTCAACAGCCTGGCTCAGCTGCTGCTCAAGCTGACTGCCCCCGGCATCCCCGACACCTACCAGGGCAACGAGACCTGGCAGTTCTGCCTGGTCGACCCCGACAACCGGCGTCCCGTCGATTTCGCCGCCCGGCGGGAAATGCTGGCCGGCCTGCAACGACTGGTCGAGGACGATTCGGCGCCGCTGGCCTCCCGGCTGCAGGAGCTGCTGCGCCATGGCGCCGACGGCCGGATCAAGATGTATGTGCTGTGGAGAACACTGACCCTGCGGCGGGAGCACCCGGCGATCTTCATGCATGGCGCCTATCAGCCGCTCCATGCGGTCGGCGCCGCCAGGGGTCACCTCTGCGCCTTTGCCCGGATCGATGGCGACCGGGTCGTGATCGCCGCCGTGCCCCGGCTCGTCGCCCGGCTGCTGCACGGCAATGCCGACCGTCTGCCGCTGGGGCCGGAGGTGTGGGGCCGAACGGCGCTGCACCTGCCCGCCCGCTTCAAGGGCTGTCGCTTGACCAATATCATGAGCGGCGAGGATAGCGTCGTCGGGGCGGGCGACGGCCGCGGCCTGGCGGCGGCCGAGCTGTTCCGTCATTTCCCGGTCGCCCTGCTGGCCGGGCCCCGGGACCTGGCGCCGGAGCGGTGATGGCGATGGCGGCCGGTCAGCCCAGGTAGGCGAGACAGCCGTTGAGGGTCGTCAGCTGCGGGTAGTCGATTTCCGGAATCCTGCGGTCCAGGGCCGCCTGGAGCTGCTCCATCAGGGTGACAAAGTCCACCGAGTCGAAATCGATCTGGTCGCGGAAGGGGACATCCGGGTCGAGTTGGTCCGGGTCCGCCTCCGGGGCGATGCGGTGAATGGCCTGGAGGACCATCGCCTTGATCTCCGTGCTGGTCATGATGTCACTCCCCGTCTGAAAACATCGCCCTGATCCGGTCCCGGCTGTCGATCAGCAGCTGCCGGTCCGGTTCGAACACCTCGAGGGTGATCGTGTCGTCGTAGCCGATCGCCTGCAGCCTGCGCACCAGGCCGGTGAAATCGACCGTCCCCCTGCCCACTGCCAGGTGCTCGTCCCGCCGGCCGTGATTGTCGCTGAAATGCAGATGGGCGATGCGGCTGCCGAACTGCTCCACCAGCTGCAGCATCCGCCCCTCCCCCCGGTCGTCGATATGGGCGTGGCCGGTGTCCAGGGTCAGCTTGAGCGACGGGAAGGAGGTGAAAATCTCCTCCAGGTCGGCCGGCTGGACGCCCAGCATATAGCGGGGGAACATGTTTTCCAGGCAGATGGTGAGCCGCATCTGCTGGGCGGCCTCGACCATTTCGGCCAGGAAGTCGTGGGCGTAGGCCTTGATCCTGCCGCCGACGAAGGCCCCCAGGCCGGCGGCCATGCTCGGGTGCAGGACGATCTTGGCGGCCCCCAGGTCGAACGCCACCTCCAGCGACCGCCGCATCTCGGTCACCGACGCCAGGCGGATGCTCTCCGTCAGATCGGCGGTGGAGACGAAGGTCGGCATGTGGCAGATCAGTCCCAGGCCGTTGGCCTGCAGGGCGTGGACGATCGCCGTCCTGTTGGCGGCAATGATGCCGTGGTGGGCCATGGGGGCGTCCATGGCCAGCTCCAGATAATCGAAGCCCATCGCGGCGACCAGATCAATCTCTTCGAGTACCGGTAGAACCGGAAAATTCATGGCACCGTAGTGCATCGTTCTCCTCAAGGCACGATGTCAGTTGCAGGTTGTTCCGTCTTCACCTTGTCGCCGACGCGGTCAGGTTTGTCTGGTGCCGGCCGCCGGATGCTGGTATTGATAGAGAGGGTGAGTGCTTCCACCCCGGAACGCGGCACGGCCCGTTCATTCCGCCGCAATCTCAAACAACTTCGAAACAGTATGGATATGGATACGGAAAAAGCAAGGAGGATTTTTGCCCGCGACCGGTTCGCCGCCCTGGCCGGCGTCGAGATCGTCGAGGCCGGCAAGGGTTACTGCACGGCCCGCCTGGTCATCGAGGAGCGGCACCTCAATGCCGCCAATGTCATCCAGGGCGGGGCGATCTTCACCCTCGCCGACCTGGCCTTCGCCGTTGCCTCCAACAGCCACGGCCAGCTGGCCCTGGCGATCAACGCCAACATCTCGTTTCTGCGCGGCGAATCGACCGGGACCCTCTACGCCGTGGCGACGGAGGTGGCTGAGCCGAAACGGATCGGCGCCTACGATGTCCTGGTCACCGCCGAAGGGGGAGAGATCGTCGCCCGCTTCACCGGCGTGGTGTACCGCAAGAAAACCCGAATCGATGCGGGGGACACCCCGCCTGCCGCGAGCTGACCATGGCGGCGGTGAAGGCAAGGATGATGGTCGCCGCCGTGCTGCTGGGCGCCCTCCTGGCGGCTGCGGTTCCGACCGGGGTGGCGGCGGCCGGGCCGGTCCTGCTCGACGAGCGCTTCAAGTCGCTGGACCGCTGGCGGCCGCTGACGTTCCCCAAGATATCCCGCCATTCGAGGTATTCGGTGGACCGCTGCGACGGCGAGCCCTGCCTGCGGATGGAGAGCGACGATGCGGCGTCGGCGCTGGTCCTCCGCCGGTCGTTCAATGTCTATGACTACCCCCGGCTGGCCTGGCGCTGGAAGGTCGGCACCGTCTACCGCCAGGGCGACAGCCGCACCAAAGCCGGGGATGACTATCCGGCCCGGCTCTACGTCACGTTCGCCTACGACCCGGACCGGGCCACGATGGGCAAGCGATTGAAGTACCGGCTGGCCAGGACCGTCTACGGCAAGTACCCGCCCGACAGCACCATCAGCTACATCTGGGACAACCGGGTGACCGGGGCGCCGTTCATCGTCAACGCCTACACCGCCGCGGCGCGGATGATCCCGGTCAGCGCCGGGGCGGACAAGGTCGGCACCTGGCAGGAGTACGAGGTCGACATCGTCCGCGATTACCGGCTGGCCTTCGGCGAGGATCCGCCGAGGACCGCCAGCCTGGCGGTGATGATCGATTCCGACGATACCGGCGAGTCGGCCACGGCCTGGATCCGGTATATCCGGCTATTTCGGGCACCGTAACCGTCGTATCGGCCGGGCCGATCGATCGGATCGTTTGCAACCGGGAGATCCGGAGCGGTAAAAATGGGCCGACGGCGACGCAGGCCTGTTCAAATCGCCGTCCAGGTGGTACAGTCGTGGGCCGTGAACGGGAGTGGCCGCCCCCCTTCCGGGTGGCGAGGCGGCCACTGCATATCCCCCCCTTCAGCGAGGCAAGGCATGGCATTTCCCCCGCACCTCACCCCAGCAGACTCCCACAATGAGACCCTGGAGGCCAACGTCCATCCGCGTGACTGGGTCAACCCCCGGTCGGCCGGTCGTTACAACCTGGTGGTGATCGGCGCCGGCACCGCCGGCCTGGTCTGCGCCGCCGGGGCGGCCGGGCTGGGCGCCCGGGTGGCATTGATCGAACGTCACCTGATGGGCGGCGATTGCCTCAACGTCGGCTGCGTCCCCTCCAAGGCCCTCATCCGCGCCTCCCGCGCCTGTCATGACGCCCGGCACGGCGGAGAATTCGGGGTGGTCGGCGGCGAGCAGTCGAGCGTCGATTTTCCTCGGATCATGGCCCGGATGCGCCGCCTGCGCGCCGATCTCAGCCGCCACGATTCGGCCCGCCGCTTCCAGGACGAACTGGGGGTCGATGTCTTCATCGGCGAGGGCCGCTTCGTCGGGCCGCAGGCCATCGAGGTCGACGGCCGGCAGCTGCTCTTCGCCCGGGCGGCCGTCTGCACCGGGGCCCGGGCCGCGGCGCCGCCGATCCCCGGGCTGGCCGAGGCCGGCTATCTCACCAACGAGACCGTTTTCTCCCTCACCGCCCTGCCGCCGCGGCTGGCGGTCATCGGCGGCGGCCCCATCGGCTGCGAGCTGGCCCAGGCCTTCGCCCGCTTCGGCAGCCGGGTCAGCCTGATTCAGCACGGGCCGCAGCTGCTCGGCCGGGAGGACGCCGACGCCGCCGCGATCATCGAGACGGTCTTCGGCCGGGAAGGGGTCGACCTCCTGCTGGGGGCGAAGGTCCTCGAGGTGGTGACGGAGGAGGAGGACAGGATTGTCCGTGTCGAGCGTGGCGAAGGGATCGTTGAGCTCCGGGTCGACGCCATCCTCGTCGGGGTTGGCCGGTCGCCGAACCTCGAAGGGCTGAAACTGGAGCGGGGCGGCATCATCTACGACCGGTCCGGGGTCCGGGTCGACGACCGGCTCCGGACCAGCAATCCCCGCGTCTATGCCGCCGGCGACATCTGCTCGCCGTTCAAGTTCACCCACACCGCCGACGCCCAGGCCCGGATCCTGATCGCCAACGCCCTGTTCCCGGGGCGGCAGAAGGCCTCGGCGCTGGTTGTCCCCTGGTGCACCTATACCGACCCGGAGATCGCCCATGTCGGTCTCTCCGAGCGGGAGGCGGAGCGGAAGGGGATCAAAATCACCACCATGACGGTGCCGCTGGCGTCCGTCGATCGCGCCGTCATCGACGGTGAGACCGAGGGGTTCGCCCGGGTCCACCTGCGCCGCGGCAGCGACCAGATCCTCGGCGCCACGGTTGTCGCCCGCCATGCCGGGGAGATGCTCGGCGAGCTGACCCTGGCCATCACCGGCGGCCTCGGGCTGGCGGCCATCGGCCGCACCATCCATCCCTACCCGACCCAGGCCGAGGCGATCAGGAAGCTGGCCGACGCCTGGAACCGCAACCGGCTGACGCCGTGGCTGCAGCGTTTGCTGGGCGGGTGGCTGCAGTGGAGAAGACGCTGAGTGGAGCCGCTGCCCTTCCATCCCGATACCGCCCGGCTGGCGGCCTTCCTCGGATTGCTGGTGCTGCTGGCGCTGGGCGAGCGGCTGTGGCCGTGCCGGCCGCTGACCGTGGCCCGGGCCGTGCGCTGGCGGATCAACCTGGCCATCGTCGCCCTCGACTCCGTGGTCGTCCGCCTGGTCCTGCCCCTTGCCCCCTTCGCCCTGGCGGCGGTGCTGCAGGACCGGGGCTGGGGTCTGTTCAACGTGCTTTCCCTCTCCGGTCCGGCGGAGATCATCGCCAGTGTGCTGCTGCTCGACCTGACGATCTACGCCCAGCACCGCCTGTTCCACCACCTGCCGCTGTTGTGGCGGATCCACCGCATGCACCATACCGATCTCGACCTCGACGTCACCAGCGGCACCCGCTTCCATCCGGTGGAGATCGTGCTGTCGCTGGCGATCAAGCTGGCGGTCATCGTCGTGCTCGGTTCCTCGCCGCTGGCGGTGGTCCTGTTCGAGATCGTCCTCAACGCCACCTCGATGTTCAGCCACGCCAACCTCCGTCTGCCGCCGACGGTCGACCGGTGGCTGCGCCTGGTGGTGGTCACGCCCGACATGCACCGGGTGCATCACTCGATGATCGTGCGGGAGACCAACAGCAACTACGGCTTCAACCTGCCATGGTGGGACCGGTTGTTCGGCAGCTACCGGGCCCAGCCCGGCGACGGCCACATCGGCATGACCATCGGTCTGCGGGAATGGCGGCACCAGGCCGACCTCGGGCTGTGGTCGCTGCTGCAGATCCCCTTTCTCCGTAAGGTACCGGGTCAATGACAGTGCAACCGCAAAAGATCGTGCTGCTGGTGCTGGCCGTTGCCGCCATCGCCCTGTTCTTCGTCTTCGACCTGGGGCGGTTCCTGACCCTGGCGGCGCTGAAGGCCAACCACCAGGCCCTGGTCGATTTTCACCATGCCCACCGGCTGCTGACCGTCGCCGGGTTCATGACGCTCTATATCGTCCAGACCGCCCTCTCCCTGCCCGGCGCGGCGATCCTGTCGCTGGCGGCCGGGGCCCTGTTCGGGGCGATCGCGGGCACGGTCTACGCCGTGATCGCCGCCACCATCGGCGCCACCGCCGCCTTTCTCGTCACCCGCTACCTGCTGCGGGACGCGGTGCTGAGCCGGTTCGGCGGCCGGCTCGAGGGGATCAACCGTGAACTGGAGCAGCGCGGCTTCAATTACCTGCTGTTTCTGCGGCTGGTGCCGGTCTTCCCGTTTTTCCTGATCAACCTCGCCGCCGGCCTGACCCGGCTGCCGCTGCGCACCTTCGTCCTGGCGACGACCGTGGGGATCATCCCCGGCGGCTTCGTCTACGTCAACGCCGGGGCCAGCCTGGCCACCGTCGACTCGCCGGCGGCTGTCGCCTCGCCGCGGGTCCTCGGCTCCTTCGTCCTGCTCGGTCTGTTCGCCCTGGTGCCGGTAATCTGCAGCAGGTGGAAGGGGCGGGGAAAAGGCGGCAACCAATGAACAGCGACAGTGAGTGGCTTTGGGTACACATCAGAAGGGAAGGAGTGAGCGCATGAGTTGGCGGATCGACCCGGTCGTGGCGGAAATCCTGGGCAAGGGCAGGGCGGGGGCCGGCATCTCCGGTGACGAGGCCCTGGTGCTGCTGTACCTCGACCTCAACAGCCGGGAGAATTATGCCCTGATGGAGAGCGCCGATCATCTCTCTCGCGCCTGCTTCGGCGCCAAGGGGGAACTGCACTTCCACATCGGCCTTAACGTCGAGCCCTGTCCGATGGACTGCAGTTTCTGCTCGCTGACCCGGCAGGCCGGGATTTTTACCGACAAGATCGAGTTTTCCCTCGACGAGATCCTGGCCTGGGCCCGGCAGGGGGAAGCGGAAGGGGCCGACGCCCTCAACCTGATGACCACCGGCACCTTTTCCTTTTCCCGGCTGCTCGAGATCGGCCGCCGGCTGAAGCGGGAGGTGGAAGTACCGCTGGTCGCCAACGCCCGCGACATCAACCATGCCGAGGGGGAGCAGCTGCTCGATGCCGGCTTTGTCGGCTTCTACCACGCCATCCGCCTCGGCGAGGGCCGGGACACCCCCTTCGATCCGGCGCGGCGGCTGCAGACCATCCGGGTGCTGCACGACGTCGGCCTGCGGTGGATGAACTGCGTCGAACCGGTGGGGCCGGAGCACACGGCGGCGGAGATCGTCGACCTGATGCTGCTGGCGCGGCGGGAAAAGGCGACCTACAGCGGCATCATGCGGCGGATCAACTTCCCCGGCTCGCCCAAGGAGCCGCTGGGGATGATCAGCGAACGGCGGATGGCCCAGATGGTGGCGGTCAGCCGGCTGGTGATGGGCGACACGGTCCGGGCCCACTGCACCCACGAGCCGCACAGCCTGTCGCTGACGGCCGGGGCCAACCTGTTGTTTCCCGAGGTCGGTTCCAGCCCCCGCGACGGCATGGCCGACACCGGTCGCGGCCGGGGCCGGTCGCTTTCCCGCTGCGCCGCCATGCTCCGGGAGATGGAGTGGCGGCCGGAATTGCCTTCCAACTGTTTCCGGCAGGCAGCGCTGGAAAACGGTGCAGCGCCGACCGCGGAGGCGAGGCGATGAGTGCGCTCCGATTGGCCGTCGCGGTCCTGACCGCCTGCATCGTCCTCACCCACGGCCATGCGGCAGTGGCGCAACATTTCCGGGTCGGCACCTGGAAGACCGCCCAGACCATCCAGCCGTTTTTCTATCAGGAGTTCCTCCCCGCGGGCGACACCGCCGAGGTCTTCGCCTTCACCAACCCGGCCGACCAGAAGACCGCCCTGCTCGCCGGCAGCCTCGACATCACCGGCACCACCCTGGCCCACGCGATCCAGTCGGCGGTCATGGGCCAGCCGGTGGTGGTGGTTGCCGCCCTGTGCCACAAGGCCTCGGCCCTGGTGGTCCGGAGCGACGGCCCGGTGCGGACCGTCGCCGACCTCCGGGGGCGGAGGATCGGCCATGTCCCGGGGACGATGCACGAGATCCTGCTGCGCGAGACCCTGGCGGCGGCCGGCCTGTCGCCGACCACCGACGTCACCCTGGTGCGGGTGGACTTCTTCGATATGGCGACGGCCCTGGCCCAGGGGGCGATCGACGCCTTTCTCTCGGGCGAGCCCTTTCCCTCGGTGGCGGTGGCCCGGGGCTACGGCCGGATCCTCGCCTATCCTTATTACGACGGGGCGGTGGGGACGATCAACGCCGCCCTGCTGGTCACCCGAGCGATGATCGAGCAGCATCCGGCGGCGGTACAGCGGCTGGTCGACGCCCATGCCCGGGCCACCGAGGCGCTGCGCCGCGACCGAAACCGCTGGCTGGAGCGGGCCCAGTCCTTCGGCACGCCGCGACCGGTGCTGGAGCAGGCGGCGGGCAATATCGAGCTGGCCTGGGCGATGGATGCGGCCTTCATCGGCCGGGCCCGGGCCCTGGGCGAGCGGATGCAGGCGCTGGGAGTCATCGACCGCCAGCCCGACTACGACCGGCTCTTCGACCTGCGCTTTGTCGGCCATGTCGATCTGCGGTCGCCGGCGGAATAGGCGGCAGGGCGGGCCCGGGGGAGGCGAGGAACGGTGATGCGGCAAGGAGAAGCCGGGTGAAGGGGGCGAAGATGGCCAGGGATATGCTGCAACCCCTGCTGCTGCCGCTGGCGGCCCTGGCCCTGTGGTTCGGGCTGAGCGCCACCGGCCTGGTGCCCGGCTATCTCCTGCCGTCGCCGCCGACAGTGCTCCACTCCGGCCTCGACTACATCTTCGGCGCCCCCGGCGCCGGCCCCTATGCCGGACGCTTCGCCGGTGATCTTGCCGCCTCCCTGGTCCGGGTACTGCTCGGTTTCGCCATCGCCGCCGGCCTCGGGGTGCCGCTGGGCATCTGTTCCGGCCGTCTGGCCCTGGTCAACCGGCTGATCGCCCATTCGATCGGCGGCCTGCGGGCGGTGCCCGGCATCTGCTGGCTGCCGCTGGCCCTGATCTGGTTCGGGATCGGCATCGGGACCACGGTGTTTCTCGTCGCCCTGGCCGCCTTTTTCCCGATCTACCAGAATGCCCTGACCGGCGCCCGGCTGGTGGCTCCGATCTATTACCAGGCCGGGGCCATGCTCGGCGTATCGCGGCTGCGCGGGGTCTTCGCCATCCTCCTGCCGATGGCCATGCCCAATATCATCACCGGCCTGCGCCTGGGGATGGGCATCTCCTGGGCCTACCTGGTGCTGGGCGAGCTGACCGGGGTGCCGGACGGCCTGGGGGCGGTGATCATGGACGCCCGGATGCTCGGCCAGACCGACATCATCCTCGTCGGCATCATCGTCATCGCCGTGATCGGCCGGCTCTGCGACCGCCTGCTGGTGACGGCGCTGGAGCTGTCGTTCAAGAGCGCGAGGCGCCAGCGATGACCCCGGCGGCGAGTGGCGACAGGGCGACGGCCGGAGGCCCCGCCATCCTCGAAATCGAGGGGCTCGGTCATCATTTTGTCCATGACGGCACAACCGTGCCGGTGCTGCACGACCTGTCGCTGGCGGTGCGCTGCGGCGAACTGGTCTGCCTGATCGGCCGCAGCGGCTGCGGCAAATCGACCCTGCTGAAGATCGTCGCCGGATTTCTGACCCCCGCCACTGGCCGGTGCCGCCTCGATGGCCGGCCGATCGGGCGGCCGGGGCCGGATCGGGGCGTCGTCTTCCAGGAGGACGCCCTCTTTCCCTGGCTGACGGTGCGCGAGAATATCGGCTTCGGCCTGGCCGGCCGGCAATGGCCGCGCCGACAGCGGCAGCAGGAGGTCGACCGCATCCTCGATCTGGTCGGCCTGCAGGGCTACGGCGACTATCTGCCCCGGGCCCTGTCCGGCGGCATGAAACAGCGGGTGGCCCTGGCCCGGGTGCTGATCCGCTCCCCCCGGCTGCTGCTGATGGACGAACCGTTCGGGGCGCTCGACGCCCAGGCGCGGGAGGAGATGCAGGAGCTGCTGCTGCAGCTGGTGCGCCAGCGGCGGCAGACCATCCTCTTCGTCACCCATGACGTCCAGGAGGCGGTGGTCATCGCCGACCGGGTCCTGGTGCTGGAGAAGGACGGCGGGCGGATCCGCAAGGAACTGGCGATCGACCTGGACCGCCCCCGCGACCGCGGTGATGTGCGGTTCCAGGCCTGCTGCGCGCGGTTGCGCCAATGGCTGCGGACATGAGCCGGACCGGGGCGGCAGCCGGCGGGCCGATGGCGGCAACGACGCCGCGGCTGTCGGTCATCATCCCGACCGTCAACGAGGCCCGGACCCTGCCGCCACTGCTGGCCGATCTTGGTCGGCAGCAGGGACCAACCTTCGAGATCATCGTCGGTGACGGCGGCTCGATCGACGCTACTCGCGAGGTGGTGGAGGCGGCGGGCGCCCGCTTCGTCGCCGCCCGACGGGGGCGGGGGGCGCAGATGAATGCGGCCGTCGCGACGGCCCGCGGCGAGTACCTGCTCTTCCTCCACGCCGATTCGCGGCTGGCGGAACCCGACCTGCTGGCCGGAGCCGTTGCCGCCCTGCAGCGGGCGGCCGAAGCCGACGCCCACGTTGCCGGTCATTTCCCGCTGCGCTTCATCCGCACACGGCCCGGCCACGACCTGGCCTACCGCTTCCTCGAGGCCAAGTCCGCCCTCAACCGGGTCAACACCACCAGCGGCGACCAGGGGCTGCTGCTGTCCCGGCTGTTTTTCGACGAACTCGGCGGCTTCGACGACAGTCTGCCCTTCCTCGAGGACCAGCGCCTCGCCGAGGAGATCCGCCGCCGGGGGGTGTGGCTGACCCTGCCGGGGAGACTCGGCACCTCGGCCCGGCGGTTCGAGACGGAGGGCTTTCATCGCCGCTATCTGCTGATGGGGATCATCATGGGGATGCACAGTGTCGGCAGCCAGGATTTTATTATTCGCGCCCCCGGCATCTACCGGCTGCAGCGGGACACCGGCCACCTGCGGCTGTCGCCGTTCTTCGCGCTGCTCTGGTCGATGATCCGCCGCGACTGGGGCTGGGCCGGGACGCCGCGGGTCTTCTTTCGCCTCGGTCGTTATATCCGGCAGAATGCCTGGCAGCCGTTCTTTTTCGTTGATGTCTGGCGGCAGCCGCTCCTCGGCGCGTCCCGCCATCCCCTGCTCACCCTGCATGACCGCTATATCGCTCCCATCCTGGCCTGCCGGCCGGTCGACGCCGTGGTCGGCCTCGGCTGTTTCGTCTGGTATATGGGGGTGCTGACCTTGTGGTTCCGGTTGACGGAAACACCAATCTTCAATCTGTTAAGGAACGACCGAAAATGACGACCGTAGATCACGCCTCACAGTCCGTCGTCGCCCTGTTCGTCCGGGTGCCGATTCCCGGCCGGGTCAAGACCCGGCTCGCCGCCGCCATCGGCGAGCGGCAGGCCTGCGCCCTGTACCAGGCGATGGTCGCCGATGTCCTCGCGGCGATCCGCGCCAGCGGCCTGCCCCTCTTCCTGTTCCACGACGACCGGGGCGACGGGGCCCTGCCGGCCGCCTGGGTGGAGGCCGCCGTCCGGGTGTTTCCCCAGAGCGGCGGTGACATCGGCGAGCGGATGGCGGCAGCATTCGCCGTCTGCTTTGCCGAGGGCATCGACCAGGCGATGCTGGTCGGCAGCGATATCCCCGCCCTCGACGCAGCCATGCTGGGGGCGGCGGCCGGGGCCCAGGCGGCCCATGATGTCGTCCTGGCGCCGACCTTCGACGGCGGTTACTGCCTGATCGCCCTGCGCCGGGACCGGTATCGTTCGGAGATCTTCAGGGAGGTGCCGTGGAGCAGCGGCCGGGTGCTGGCCGAGACGCTGCAGCTCTGCGGCCGCCATGATCTCGATGTCCGGCTGCTGCCGACCCTGGGCGATATCGATACGGTCGATGATCTCAGGAAATACGCCGATCATCCGGTACCGCAGGCGGTTGCCACCAATCGGGCGCTGCGGGAGATCGTCAAGGAATGGGTCAGGTCGTGAAGGAAGGCGGTGCGGCGGCCTCGGTGACCGGTCTCAGACGCCGATATAGCGGGCCTGGAGGTCGCGGTCGGGCCGAAGGTCGGCGGTGGTGCCGGTCCACACGATCCGTCCCTTCTCCATGATGTAGTGGCGCCGGGCGATCTCCAGCAGGGCATCGAGGTTCTTGTCGATCACCAGGATGGCGAGGCCTTTGTCCTTGAGGATGGCGAGGGCGCGCCAGATCTCGCGCCGGACGAGCGGGGCGAGGCCCTCGGTTGCCTCGTCGAGCAGCAGCAGCCGGGGATTGATCATCAGCGCCCGGCCGATCGCCAGCATCTGCTGTTCCCCGCCCGACAGCTGGTTGCCGAAATGCCGCCGTCGCTCGGCCAGCCGCGGGAACAGGGCGAAAATGTCGTCCAGCGCGTAGGGCCGGTCGATCCGGCGGGGATTGGCGGCAGTGGCGACGAGATTTTCGTGGACGGTGAGGTTGGGGAAGATCTGCCGGCCTTCCGGCACGAGGCCGATGCCCATCCTGGCGATCACATGGCTTTCGGCCTTCTCGATGGCCCTGCCGGCGAAGAAGATGGCGCCGTGGCGCGGCGGGGTGAGACCGATGATCGACTTGATCGTCGTGCTCTTGCCCATGCCGTTGCGGCCGAGCAGGGTGACGACCTCGCCGTCGGCGACCGTCAGCGACACCCCGAACAGGGTCTGGCTGGTGCCGTAGAAGGTATCGATGGTCCGGACGTGCAGCATGGTCAGTCCTCCCCGAGATAGGCGGCGCGGACGGTGGGATGGTGGCGGATCTCGGCGACGGTGCCGCAGGCGACGCATTCGCCGTAAACCAGGACGGTGATCCGGTCGGCCAGGGCAAAGACCGCGTCCATGTCGTGCTCGACGAGGAGGATGGTGATCTCGCCCCTGAGGCGGCCGATCAGCTTCGCCATCTCGACGGTGCCGCCGGGCCCCATCCCCGCCATCGGCTCGTCGAACAGCAGCAGCTTCGGCCTGCCGGTCAGGGCCATTCCCACCTCGAGCTGCCGTTTTTCCCCGTGCGACAGGGATCTGGCGATGGTCCCGGCCTGGCGGTCAAGGTCGACCCGCTCCAGCGCGGCGGGCAGTTCCCGCTGCACCAGGGGCGTCTTCAGGCAGTTGCGCCAGAACCGGAAGTTGTGGCCGGCATGGGCGATGATGGCGAGGGCGAGGTTCTCCTCGACGGTCAGGTCGTCGAAGATCGAGGTGATCTGGAAGGACCGGGCGAGGCCGAGCCGGGCCCGCCGGTGCGGCGGCATCCGGCTGATTTCGACCCCGTCGAACACGATGCTGCCGGAATCCGGCAGGATATCGCCGCTGAGCTGGTTGATGGCGGTGGTCTTGCCGGCCCCGTTCGGTCCGATCAGGGCATGGACCTCCCCCCGGTCGATATCGAGACACAGCCTCCGGCTCGCCATGATCGCGCCGTAGGACTTGGTCAGGTCGCGCACCTCGAGGATACGGTCACTCATGTCGTTGCCCCGTCCCGGTCAGCAGGCCGAACAGGCCGCGCTTGAGGAAGATGACGACGATGACGAGGAAGGGCCCGAGGAAGACCATCCAGTGTTCGGTGTACATCGCCAGCACCTCTTCGAGCAGGAGGAAAATCGTCGCCCCGAGGACCGGGCCGAAGAGGGAGCCGAGGCCGCCGAGCAGCACCATCACCATCAGCTCGCCCGACAGGGTCCAGTTCAGCAGCCCGGGGCTGACGAACTCGGTCTGGTTGGCGAGCAGGGCCCCGGCGAGGCCGCCGCCGGCGCCGGCGATGGCGAAGCAGACCAGGCGGTAGCGGTAGGAGTGGATGCCGATGGCCTCGATCCGCCGGCTGTTGCTGCTGGCGCCACGGATGACCAGACCGAACCGGGATTGGACGAGACGGTGGACGAAGACCAGATAGGCGGCGAGCAGGGACAGGCAGAGATAGTAAAAATGGAGGTCGTTGCCCAGGTCGAGGCCGGGCAGCCGGTTGCGCGAGTAGATCGACAGCCCGTCATCGCCGCCGTACTTTTCCAGGCCGATGAAGAAATAATACAGCATCTGGGCGAAGGCGAGGGTGATCATGATGAAGTGCATGCCGCTGGTCCGCAGCGACAGCGAGCCGATCACCAGGGCCGACAACGCGGCGATGAGGACCGCCAGCGGCCAGACGAGAAGGGCGTTGTCGCTCCCCGGCAGCAGGCCGAGCAGCGGTTGGCCGTCGGTGCCGTGCTGATGGAGGATGCCGACGACGTAGGCGCCGAGGCCGACGAAGGCGGCGTGGCCGAGGCTGATCATGCCGCCGTAGCCGATGAGAAGGTCGAGGCTGACGGCGGTGATGGCGTAGATCAGGATCCGCGTAAACAGCGAGATCGGATAATCCTCGCCGGCGAAGGTTGCGACCGGCGGCAGGAGGACGAAGAACAATCCGCCGGCGGCGACGATGGCCGCTGTCCTGGTGCCGGATCGGCTCATGACGAGTGGGCCGGGAACAGGCCGCGCGGTCGCCACACCAGGATGGCCGCCATCAGGATGTAGATCGCCATCGAGGCGATCGAGGCGGCGATGCTGTCGGCGGCGGCGCTCGCCAGGAACAGCCGGAGCAGGACCGGCAGAAAGGCCCGGCCGAGGGTATCGACCAGCCCGACCAGCAGGGCCCCGACGACGGCGCCACGGACTGAACCGATGCCGCCGATGACGATCACCACGAAGGTCAGGATCAGGATGCTCTCGCCCATGCCCGATTCGACGGCGAGGATCGGCCCGGCCATGACCCCGGCCAGCCCGGCGAGCAGGGTGCCGAGGCCGAAGACGAGGGTGTAGAGCGGGCGGATATTGACGCCGAGGGCGGCGATCATCTCCCGGTTCGAGGCCCCGGCGCGGATCTGCATGCCGAGCCGGATGCGGGAAAAGAGCAGCCACAGCCCCAGGGCGACGGCGATGCCGACGGCGATGACCGCCAGGCGGTAGACCGGATACGGCAGGCCGGGCAGGAGTTCGACGCTGCCCCCGAGCCAGGCGGGGACGTCCATCATCAGCGGCTGCCGGCCCCAGACGATGCGGGTCAGCTCGTTGAAGAAGAGGATCAGGCCGAAGGTGGCGAGGACCTGATCGAGGTGCTCCCGCCGGTACAGACGCCTGAGGACGATGACCTCGACGATCATCCCGGCGATGGCGGCACCGGCGAGGGCGGCGGCGACGCCGAGGAGAAAGGAGCCGGTGCGGGCGGCGACCGTCGCCCCGACGTAGGCCCCGATCATGTAGAACGAACCGTGGGCAAGGTTGATCACCTGCATGATGCCGAAGACCAGGGTCAGTCCGGCCGACATCAGGAACAGGGTGATGCCGAGTTGGAGCCCGTTGAGGATCTGTTCGATGACCAGAAGCATGAAAGAGCACGGAAAGGCCGGGCCCAGGGACGATCCCGGACCCGGCGGAGGATCAGATCACATCGCGCATTCGCCGGCGAAGGCATCGACGTGGTTGGTGAAGACCTTCTTGACGGTCTTGTTCGTGTAGTCGCCGCTCGGGGTCTTGATGACCTCGCGGATGTACATGTCGTGGATCGGGTGCTGGTTGTTGCCGAAGGCGAAGTTGCCGCGGGTCGACTCGAACTCGGCCTTCTTCAGTGCCGCCCGGAACTCGTCGATCCTGGTGAGATCGCCGCCCACCGCCTTGAGGGCGCCGGCCAGCAGCCGGGCCGTATCGTAACCCTGGCTGGCATACAGCGTCGGGGTGTTGCCGTAGACCTGGCGGTAGGCCGCGACGAACTGCCTGTTGGCCGGGTTGTCGAGATCGTGGGCCCAGTGGGAACCGTTTTTGACCCCGAGGGCGGCGGCGCCGACCGCCTTGAGGATCCGCTCGTCGAAGGAGAAGGCCGGACCGTACAGCGGGATGGTGCCGATCAGCCCCGCCTGGCTGTACTGCTTGACGAAGTTGATGCCCATGCCGCCGGGCAGGAAGAAGTAGACCGCCTCCGGCTTGGCGGCGCGGATCGCGGCGATCTCGGCGGCATAGTCGGACTGGTCGAGCTTGGTGTAGACCTCGGCGGCGATCTGACCCTTGTAGTAGCGCTTGAACCCGGCGAGGTGGTCCTTGCCGGCCGGGTAGTTCGGGGCCAGCAGGTAGGTGGTCTTGTGCCCGGCCTCGGTGACGTACTGGCCGACGACCTCGTCGGGGTTGTCGTTCTGGTAGGCGACGCTGAAGTAATTGGGGTGGCAGCCCTTGCCGGCGAGCTGCGACGGGGCGGCGTTGGCGCTGAGGAAGACGACGTCCTCCCGGATCACCTTCGGCACGACGGCCATCGCCACATTCGAAAAGACGATGCCGGTCATGATCTTGACTCCGTCCTTTTTGACCAGCCGGTCGGCGAGTTGCTTGCCCTTCTCCGGTTTGGCCTCGTCGTCCTCGACGATCAGTTCCACCGGGACCCCGCCGAGGGTGCCGTTCTCCTGGGCGATGGCCAGCTTGAAGCCGTCGAGGATCTCCTCGCCGAGATAGCCGGCCTTGGTCGACAGGGTCGTGACCATGCCGATCTTGACGGGTTCAGCGGCCATCGCCAGCGATGCGGCGAGAAGGCCGGCGGGAATCAGGGCCATCAGCAGTTTTTTTCATCACGCTTTCCCCCTTGGTAAGCGGTAACGGTCCGCCGACACTGCACGGGCCGCAGTCCTTGTCGAGAGGCGACCACGCCTGACCCGACGGAAAATCGCAACCTAGATAATGCACGGTAAAGTTGCAACAGAAAAGTTGCCGGGACCGCGACCGCCGGTGACTGGGGATATCCTGAAAGCGATCTTCTCTTGCCGATAAAATAAAAAATATATCTATCGGTTACGTCAGTTTTTATCGGATTTTACTATTTGACAATATGGAAATTCTTTGGTGAAAATAGGCGCCATCGATGTCGATGCCACGGGTGGGAAGCGAGCGGAAAAGGGGGGACGGATGGTGATGACGGAAGAGAGCGATGGGCGCCGACCGGGGATGGCCGGATTGCCCCTCCTGGTGCTGGAACGCGGCGTGCGGCTGGTCCTTGCCGGCATCTTCATCTATTCCGGGGCGATCAAACTCCTCGACCCGGCGACATTCGCCGAGATCATTGCCGGTTTTGGGCTGCTGCCCGACGCCCTGGTGGCACCGGTGGCGATACTCCTGCCGTTTGCAGAGCTGGTCGCCGGGGTCGGCCTCGTTTTCGCCATTCCCGGCAGCCTCTCGGCCATCACCGCCATGCTGGTGCTGTTCATCGCCGTTCTCGGCTACGGGATCCATCTGGGCCTCGATATCGACTGCGGCTGTTTCGGTCCCGAAGACCCGGAACAGGCCTACAAGAGTCTCAGGAGCGCCCTGGCCAGGGATGCGGCGATGATGGCGGCGGTGGCATTCATCTATTGGAGTCGCGGCCGGTTCCGATTGCGGGCCGGTCGTCTTATACGATAACCGTTTGCATGAAGGAAATTCTGATGAAGCAGAAAAAAGGAATGTTGCAGGGAGTGGTGGTCGGTCTGGTGGTCTTCGGCCTGAGTGTCTCGGCCTTCGCCTTCGGCACCGACAAATTCAAGGAAGAGATCACCAGGGAACAGGAGGCGGTGAAGCTGACCCGGGAGGTGCAGCAGGGCGGCTACGGCATAGTCACCACCACCGAGCTGAAGGGGATGATCGATGCCGGAAACGATGTGCTGATCGTCGACACCATGCCCTATGAGGATTCGTACAGGAAGAACCACATTCCCGGGGCGAAGCAGTTTCTGTTCCCGATCCCGGACATGAAGGAATGGGACGCCAAGCAGACCGACGGCAAGAGTATCGACGATTTCAAGGCGCTGCTGGGGCCCGACCTGAGCCGGACGATCGTGATCTACTGCGGTTTCGTCAAATGCACGCGCAGTCATAACGGTGCCGTGTGGGCCAGAAAACTCGGCTATACCAACGTGTTCCGCCATCCGGGCGGCATCTTCGCCTGGAAGGGCGCCGGATATCCGGTCGATACCGTCAAGTGATCGTTACGGAATGCCGCCGGGGAGGGGGAACCCTCTCCAGCGGTGGTCGCTCGCATTGCCCAGGCCTCTTCCGATCCCGATCATCCCCCCGGATTCGTCTCCCACGCGCTCTGCAGCCGGCGGCGGGCGCCGTCTGCAGGTCACCTGTGTCAATCACTGATCATGGATCTCGAGTCAATCGCTCTCCAGCCTGTTCCGAACCGGTCTGCGGCTCCCTTGCGCCAACGCTCGTCACCTGCGGCGCCGGTTGCAGCGTTAGACGGAACCGCGTGCCCCCGACCATCAATCCTCGATCTGCTGTTTCGGCCACTGGTCGCCTTTGGCCGTAATCTCCCGGTCGCCAGGGCACCGTTTTCCTCTGTCAACCGTTTCCCGTTGAAACCGCGGATGATGGTCAAACGTTTAAACGCTTTAGCTTTTAAACTAGTGAACGATGAAATGCTCAAACGCACGAACGATTAAATGGTCGAACGTTTAAACGCTTAAACGCTCGAACAATTAAACGTTCAATCGTCTCCGTCCCTCCTTCTTTGTCCAATGGATACCATCTATTGCAATAATTTTCCGTTCCGATATTAGAATTACTTATAAACCGCCCTGCCTGTCATCGCTGTTTTTAACAACTGAAAATCGTTGAGCATATTTGATCCTGCCGTGGCACCGGAAAAAACACGGCCGGCGGCGCCAAAAATGAGGATTGCAATGGCCAGGAGGGAAGGGTAGGGTCAGCTGGATCCCGCACCTGGGAGGGATCTCTCTCCTCCCAGGGTTGGAACCTCAAGGCTATCCTGCGACCTGCAGGGAATATGCAACCGTTTCGAGAAGACGAGGACTGGAAATGTACAAGATTATCTATGAAGACAATGATGTGGTTCTTCGTTTCGAGAAGGATCTGA
This sequence comes from Desulfoprunum sp., assembly GCF_053613775.1. NCBI lineage: Bacteria > Pseudomonadati > Thermodesulfobacteriota > Desulfobulbia > Desulfobulbales > Desulfobulbaceae > Desulfoprunum > Desulfoprunum sp. Next base: position 1,687,117 of record NZ_JBSHXH010000004.1, on the reverse strand, counting down.
TCGACCAGGAAACCATGTCCAGATTTCTCGGACGCATCAGCCTTCAGTCGATGTTGAAGAAGGGGAGCGCCTCCGGCGCGGCGGCGAGGATGAGGATGAAAAACCGGTTGGGCAATTTTCCGACCGGCTTCGATCTGATCCGCGATCCGGCCATGAACAAGGGGACGGCCTTTACCATCGAGGAGCGTGAAGCCCTGGGGCTGAGGGGGCTGCTGCCGCCGCGGGTCCACACCATCGACGAACAGGTGGAACGGGTACTGTGGAATCTTCGCAAGAAGCCAACCGACCTCGAGCGCTATATCTTCCTCACCAGCCTGCAGGATCGGAACAAGACCCTGTTCTACCGGGTGCTGCTCGACAATATCGAAGACCTGATGCCCATCGTCTATACCCCCACGGTCGGTCTCGCCTGTCTCCAGTACGGCCATATCTTCCGCCGGCCGCGCGGCATTTACCTGACGATCGAAGACAAGGGGCGAGTCGCCGAAATCCTCGGCAACTGGCACCGCAAGGATATCCGCATCATCGTCGTCACCGACGGCGAGCGTATCCTCGGGCTCGGTGATCTCGGGGCCGACGGCATGGGCATCCCGGTCGGCAAACTGGCCCTCTATACCGCCTGCGGCGGTATCCAGCCGTCGTTGAGCCTGCCGGTGACCATCGATGTCGGCACCAACAACGAGGTGCTGCTCAAGGATCCCCTCTATATCGGCTGCCGGCATCCGCGCGTCCGGGGCGAGGATTATGATGATCTGATCGAGGAATTCGTCCTCGCCGTTCAGCAGCTGTATCCCGGGGCGATGATCCAGTTCGAGGACTTCGCCAATCGCAACGCCTTCCGGCTGCTGCAGAAATATCGCGATGAGGTCTGCTGCTTCAACGACGATATCCAGGGCACCGCCTCGGTGACCGTCGCCGGCATCTTCTCGGCCCTGCGCATCACCGGCGGCAACCTGACGGACCAGAAACTCCTCTTCCTCGGGGCCGGGGAGGCCGGTATCGGCACCGGCGATCTGATGGTCTCGGCGATGGTCGATGCCGGCCTGTCGCTGGAGGAGGCCCGCCGCCGCTGCTGGTTTGTCGATTCCAAGGGACTTATCGTCAGGAGCCGTGCCGATCTCATCGGCCATAAGCTTACCTATGCCCACGATCATGAGTTCTGTACCGATTTTCTGGCGGCGGTCGAGTCCCTGCGGCCGACGGCGATCATCGGCGTTTCCGGGCAATCGAAGAGATTCAACCGCGAGGTCGTCGAGGCCATGGCCCGGATCAACGAGCGACCGATCATCTTTTCCCTCTCCAATCCGACTTCGAAAACGGAATGCACGGCCGAGGAGGCCTATACCTGGACCGAGGGCCGGGCCATCTTCGCCAGCGGCAGCCCGTTTGACGATGTCGTGGTCAACGGCAAGAGGTTCAGGCCGGGCCAGGGGAATAACGTCTACATCTTCCCCGGGGTGGGGATGGGGGTCATGGCCAGCTGGGCCACCAGTGTCACCGACGAGATGTTCCTGGTCGCCGCCCGGACCCTGGCGGCCGAGGTCTCGGAGACCGACCTCCGGGTCGGGCGGGTCTACCCGCCGCTGCCGCGGATCAGGGAGGTATCCCAGGCGATCGCCGTCGCGGTCGCCGATCTCGCCTACACCAAAGGCCTGGCCTCCCGGCAGCGACCGGAGGACCTCGAAGGCTATATCATCAGCCTGATGTATGAACCCGAATATCAGCCCTATGTCTAGCCGGGATTGAATTCTTCCATCATTTTCGACTAATACCTGGATAATGGGCCCTCCCTGAAGGAGGGCCCATTGTCGTTTGCGGCCTTCAATCGAAGTACCGGGAAAGCTCTTTTTCCAACGTGTAGAAAAAAATACCATTGTAGTGGTATTTTCTTTTTTTTACGGGTACAATTCAGCTGCATGGTAGGTCGATTTAATTGTGTTTATCATGTAATTTTCCTTTTTCATTATGTTTTTCACTATAGGCTCTATCCGTAGGTACTGCCCTGAACTCGGGGGCGGAGGATCAAATATACTGCATGGTTTTTTGATAGACCGGTAGAAGCCTCCTGTGTCCAGCCGTTTCCGGACGAGGAGGTTGGTAGAACCTGTTCAGGTGGCACTCTAATTTTTCGTTGACTACTGGCTCGCACGCGTGCGGGCGCGGGCCGGGCACATCCTGAATTTGCCGGTATCTGGCCTTCCCGGCATAGCCTGAGGGCGATTGAAGTGATCGGCGCGAGTAATATTAATGAATATTATTGAAATCTACGTCCAATAAAAATGATTGATTGGTCGGCGAGGAGCGCCGTGCCATGACCTTCCGGATCGATCGGAAAAGCACGGCCGCATCATGACATCCGGCAGAAGGCCCGTCGGGCATTGTATGCTCACTGTACAGGAGGTTCAATGGAAGCTGCACATCGATCGGACACAGGCCGCAAGAGCGATAAACCGTATTACCTTGCTGCCGAAATTGATCCACCGAAAGGGACCAATCTCGAAGGTTTTGTCGAATCGGCGCTGAGCCTCAGGGGCAGGGTCGATTCGATCCGCGTGACCGACAGCGAACACGCCATCATGCGGATGTCGCCGCTCGCCCCCTGTCTGGCCCTGAAGGAGAAAGGTCTCGAGCCGGTGATGGTGGTCAATGGGCGGGACCGCAACCGGATCTCGTTCCAGGGCGATCTGCTCGGGGCCTCGGCGCTCGGCATTACCGATATTGTGATCAAGGAGGGGCACGACCCGGCGGAGGGTGACCAGCCGGTCGCGAGAACCAGCGGTGACCTCGATCTGCCGACGATGCTCAAATGCGCCTCGTCGTTGAACGCCGGCCGTGATCTCGGGGGCGAGAAGCTCGACGGTGCGACGTCGCTCCGCATCGGGGTTTCGCTCGAGTTGTCCGACGACGCCAGCCGTAACCGCGACCAGATCGACCATATCCGCCGAATGCAGGAGTTCGGGGTGTCTTCGGTCTGTCTCGGGCCGACCTACGACATCAATATCATCGAACAGTTCCTGCCGGTGGCCGAGGAGACGGGGATCAACCTCTACCTTTCGGTGATGCTGCTCAAATCGGTGACGATGATCCGCTACCTCAACAACCTCAAGGGGGTACCCTCGATCCCCCAGGAGTACCTGAAGAAAATGATGGACGCCCCGGTCAAGCAGGATGCCGGGCTGACCATCGGCGCCGATTTCATCAGAGAAATCGCTCCGATCGCCAACGGGATCGTCATCCTCGCCATTGGCTGGAAAGACCGGCTGCCCGACATCCTCGACCTCCTCGGCCGCTGAAGGGGTCACAGGGTATGGGCGGTCAGTCGCAGGCGGAAAAAGTCCTGGCGGGAATGACCAGGGACTTCGGGTCGAATCTTTACCTCTACCAGATCCTGGAGGAGACCCCGAACGGGGTGATGGTGGTAAGCATCGGGCATCAGGTCATCTATGCCAACCCGGCGGCCTGCCATTTCCTCGACATGCCCTGTGAGGACATCGTCGATGCCTCCATTGCCGAGGTCCTCGACGTCGAAAATGCCGGCCTGTTCAGGCTGATCGCCGATTTCCTCGACTCCCCGGCCGGCCGGAAGATGTCACAGTTCCGGCACGAGATCGAGATCAAGAGGGAAGACGGACAGCACACCGAGATCGACGTCGTTCTGGTCTATCCCCCGGCCCGACCGGATTACTATCTTCTCTATCTGATCGATATCACGGCACGGAAAAAACTGGAGGCGGAACTGCGGCGGCGCAACGCCTTCTTCCACAACCTGATCGATTCTTCGGTCGACGGCATCATCGCCGCCGACATGAAGGGCCGGCTGATCCTGTTCAACCAGGGGGCGCAGGCCCTGCTCGGCTATACCGAAGAAGAGGCGTTCGCCGGTCTCCACGTGACCGGCCTCTATAACGAGGGGGTCGCCTATGAGCTGATCAAGCGGATGCGCAGCGACGACTACGGCGGCAAGGGCAGACTGCTGCACCACGAGCTGATGGTCAAGAACCGGGACGAGCAGATGATCCCGGTGCGGTTCTCCGGCGGCATTATTTACGACCGGGGGCAGGAGATCGCCACCTTCGGCATCTTCACCGATCTGCGGGCGATGCAGAAGATCGAGGAGGACCTCGAACAGACCCACAACATGCTGATGCAGTCGGAAAAGATGGCCGGACTGGGCCGCCTGGCCGCCGGTGTCGCCCACGAGATCAACAACCCGATGTCGGGCATCATGCTCTACGCCAATCTGGTCAAGGAGGCGCTTGGCGACGGGCATCCCAGCGGCGAGGACCTCGACGTCATCATCCACGAGGCCGAGCGGTGCAAGGTGATCGTCGCCGACCTGCTCGAGTTCTCGCACCAGACTACCTATGACATGGCCCTGGTCGATCTCAACGACATCGTCCGCAAGACCATCGGGGTCCTGAAGAATCAGCCGCTTTTCCAGAACATAGAGATGCAGCTCGACCTCGAGGAGGGTCTGCTGCCGATCTTCGGCAACTCGATCCGGCTCAACCAGGTGGTGATGAATATCGTCGTCAATGCCGCCCAGGCCATGGCAGGTCACGGGACCATCAGGATCGTGAGCCGGACGCGGGCCAGCAGGGACATCGTCGAGATCGTCGTCTCCGATACCGGTCCGGGGATCGAGGAGGACAGGCTCGAGAAGATCTTCGATCCTTTCTACACCACCAAGGACCCGGGCGAGGGCACGGGCCTCGGTCTGTCGGTGTCGTATGCGATCGTCAAGGAACACAAGGGGATTATCAGGGTCACCTCGCAGCCCGGAGGCGGCGCTGTCTTTTCCCTCAGGTTCCCGGCGGTAATGGAAAACCTCACTGGAGGAGACCATGAACAGTGAATTGATTCCTACGGAAGCAGGTAGCCAGAAATTTCTCAACAAACTCGAGGCGATGGGGATCGATGTCCACGCCTGTTTCCAGTGCGGGCGCTGCTCGTCCGGCTGCCCGATCGGTGATTTTTTCGACCTCCAGGTCATGGAGGTCGTCCGTCTGGCATCCTACGGCGCCGAGGATGTCCTCCTGCAGAGCAAGACTATCTGGCTCTGCGCCGCCTGCGAGACCTGCGCCACCCGCTGCCCCAACGAGATCGAGATCGCCGGCCTGATGGATGTCCTCCGGTCGCTGGCCCTGAAGAAGGGGATCACTCCGGCCGAGCCGCGGGTGCCGATGCTGCACCGGTCCTTCCTCGATTCAGTCAAACATTGGGGGCGGACCTACGAGATCGGCATGCTCGCCGGGTACAAACTGCGCTCGGGTGATCTCATGGGCGACCTCAAACTCGGCCTGCAGATGTTTACCAAGGGCAAGCTCAAACTGGTACCGCAGGGGATCAAGGGCAAGGCCGAAGTGCGGCAGATCTTCTCCGGCAAGGGAAAGGAGTATGACCGATGAAATTCGCATACTATCCCGGATGTTCTCTTGAAGGGTCGGCGCGGGATTACGACCACTCGGTGCGGCAATTCTGTCGGGATTTGGGGATCTGGCTGGTCGAGATCCCGGATTGGAACTGCTGCGGCGCCTCGTCGGCCCATATGACCGACCATGAGGTCGGCATGCGCCTGCCGATCCGCAACCTCCTGCTGGCGCAGCAGGTCGGCCTCGACATCCTGGTGCCCTGCGCCGCCTGCTTCCAACGGCTCAAGGCGGCCGACCAGGCATTGCGGACCGACCCTGGTTATTGGGACGTCGAGGACTACGCGTCGCCGCCGGCGATTGTCCACATCAGCACGCTGATGGCCAGGGCCGACCTGCTGGCACGGGTCCGGGAAAAGGTGCCCCGGCCGCTGCAGGGCCTGCCGCTGGCCTGCTATTACGGCTGTCTGTCGCTGCGCAATCCCCGGGTCACCGGGGTCACGGACTGGGAGATGCCCAGCAGCCTGGAGCAGATCGTCCGGGCGGTCGGCGCCGCACCGGTATCCTGGTCGCACCGCACCGAGTGCTGCTCCGGCAGCCTGACCCTGACCCGGCCGGACATCGCCGTCAGGCTGGTCGGAGATATCGTGCAGGCGGCGCGCCGGGCGGGGGCGAAGGCGATCGTCACCGACTGTCCGATGTGCCAGGCGAACGTCGAGAGCCGACAGCTCGATCTGGGCCAGGGGGAGGCGGCGCTGCCGGTCTTTTTCGCGACGGAGCTCGTGACGGCGGCCATCAGCGGCACGTATCCCGCCGCCCAGCAGAAAGTCCACCTGATCGACCCCACCCTCCTCAACCGCTACTTCAACCAGGCTGCACCCGCCGGGGAGGGCCCACGATGAACAGGGAACACTCGCAGCAATCTGGACCCACGTCGCCCCTGTCGGGGGCGGTGATGGTCATCGGCGGCGGCATCAGCGGCATGCAGTCGGCCCTCGATCTCGCCAATGCCGGCTTCAAGGTCTACCTGGTGGAGAGCTCGCCGGCCATCGGCGGCAAGATGGCCCAGCTGGACAAGACCTTCCCGACCAACGACTGCTCGATGTGCATCGTCTCGCCCAAGCTGGTCGAAGTCGGGCGGCATCTCAACATCGAGTTGCTGACCTGGAGCGAGGTGACCGGACTGACCGGCGAGGCCGGCAATTTCACCGCCACCATCAAGAGCCACGCCCGCTATGTCGATATCGGCAAGTGCACCGGCTGCGGCGCCTGCGAACTGGCCTGCCCGGTGACCCAGATCTCCTATTTCCCGCAGGAGCTCCCGGAAGGGGAAAAGAAAAAGGGGAGCCGGGAAAAACGGACCATCCGCGGGCCGGGGTCGCCGCTGCCGCAACGCCTCCACCCCTGGACCTTCGAGGTCGCGGCGGAGAAGTGCAGCAAGTGCGGCAGCTGCTTCCGGGCCTGCCTGCACGGGGCGATCAAGTGGGAGAAGGGCGGGGTCGCCGGCGTCATCGCCGACAAATGTACCGGGTGCGGTGCCTGCTTCGTCGCCTGCCCGGAGAAGTTCTCGGCGGTCACGATCGCGGATGCGCCGGAGATCGACAAGGGCCTGGGCGCCGCCATCGTCGCCCGTTCCGAGGCGCTGAAGAAGGAAATGGCCGGACGCGACGAGCGCAACTGCATCCGCTGCGGCCTCTGCGCCATGACCTGCAGGAAGGTCATGCGGATCGGGGCCCTGAAGATGGTGGCGGAGGGCATCGAGGCCAGCCTCGACACCTGCCAGGTCTGCGGCGCCTGCGTCTCGGTCTGTCCGGTCTCCTTCCTGGCCATCGATCAGGTCACCAACAGGACGCCGCAGCCGCTCTACAACACCTTCAACGAGGGGCTGAACCTGCGCCATCCCGTCAATATCCTCTATCCCCAGGCCGTGCCGCGGGTGCCGGTGATCGACGAGGCCAGCTGCGTCCACCTCAATACCGGGGCCTGCGGCATCTGCCGGTCGGTCTGCGGCCCGGGGGCCATCGATTACGGTCTCAAGGGCGGTGAACGCGAGGTCCGGGTCGGCTCGGTCGTCTTCGCCCCAGGCTTCGAGGTCTTCGATGCCAAGAGGCGCGGCGAATTCGGCTACGGCCACTATAAAAACGTCGTCACCAGCATCGAGTTCGAACGCCTGCTGTCGGCCTCCGGGCCGACCTCGGGGACGGTGCAGCGGCCCGGTGACGGCAGGCACCCGAAGAAGATCGCCTGGATCCAGTGCGTCGGTTCCCGCGACCACAGCTGCGACCGCGACTACTGTTCCTCGGTCTGCTGCATGTACGCCACCAAGGAGGCCTACATCGCCCGCGAGCACGACAGCGCCATCGAACCGACGATCTTCTATATCGACATGCGCTCCTTCGGCAAGAACTTCGATGCCTACGTCGAGCGGGCCAAGGAGCGGAACATCCGCTTCGTCCGGGCCATGGTCAGCCGGGTCTTCGAGGATCCCCAGACCGGCGATCTCGAACTGCGCTACGTCGACGGCTCCGGCTGGCGGGTGACCGAGAACTTCGACATGGTGGTGCTGTCGGTCGGGGTGCAGATCGCCGCCAGGACCAGGGAACTGGCGACCACGCTCGGCATCGAGCTCGACCGCTATGGTTTTGCCGTGTCGCAGGACTTTACCCCGCTGGCCGCATCGCGGCCCGGCATCTATGTCAGCGGCGTGATCAACGGGCCGAAGGATATCCCCGAGACGGTGATCGAGGCCTCGGGTGCGGCCCAGGCGGCCTCGGCCGGTCTGGCGCCGGCGCGCGGGACCGAGGTGACGGTCGAGGCCCTGCCGGCGGAACGGGTGCCGGAGGCGGGGGAGGACTTGAGGATCGGGGTCTTCGTCTGTCACTGCGGCACCAACATCGCCTCGGTGGTCGATGTCGCCGCCGTGGCCGAATATGCCAAGAGCCTGCCCGGCGTTGTCTACGCCGGCCATCCGCTCTATACCTGTTCCCAGGATTCACAGGAATCGATCCGGGCCATCATCAGCGAGCATCGTCTCAACCGGCTGGTGGTCGCCGCCTGCTCGCCGAGCACCCATGAACCGCTGTTCATGTCGACCCTGCGGCAGGCCGGGATCAACAAATATTTCTTCGATATGGCCAATATCCGCGACCAGTGCAGCTGGGTCCACCCCAACGACCCGGCGATGGCCACCGAGAAGTCCCGGCGGCTGGTGCGGATGGCGGTGGCCAACGCCAGCCAGGCCGAACCGCTGGCCGAACTGGAGTTCGATGTCAATCCCGGCCTGCTGGTCATCGGCGGCGGGGTGGCGGGGATGACCGCGGCGGTCGAGGCCGCGCGGCAGGGTTTCACTGTCTCTCTCATCGAGCGGCAGCCGACCCTCGGCGGCCAGGTGCAGCACCTCGGCAGGTCCTGGGGCGGCCAGGATTTCTCGCGCTATCTGCTGGAGCTGAAGGAACAGGTCGAGAGCAATGAACGGATCAGGGTCTTCCTCAACTCCGAGGTTGTCGAACACTCCGGCTTCGTCGGCGCCTTCTCGACCGATATCATGACCCCCACCGGGGCGCTGCGCACCATCGCCCACGGGGCGATCATCGTCGCCACCGGGGCGGAGGAGGCGCGGCCCGATCTCCACGGTCTCGGCACCGCCGACCGGGTCATGACCCAGACCGATTTCGAGGCCCGTCTGCTCGGGGGCCGGGACATGGTTCCCGGCCATGTGGTGATGCTGCAGTGCGCCGGTTCCAGGGCCACGGTGCAGCAGGCCTCCTACAGCGAGCCCGATACCGGCACGCCCTGCGATACGTCGGCAACGACAGCCGGAACCCAGGCCCACCTGCCGTACTGTTCGCGGGTCTGCTGCAACCAGGCGGTCAAGAACGCCCTGCACCTGAAGGAGATCAACCCGACGGCGCGCATCGACATCCTCTACCGCGACATGCGCACCTACGGTCTCGGTGAACTCCACTATCAAAAGGCGCGGCGGCTCGGGATTAATTTCATCCGTTTCGACCCGGAGGAGAATCCGCCGGAGATCGAGGTCGAGGACCGGGAGATCCGGGTTGCCGTCCGCGATCCGTCGATCGGCCGCAAGGTGTCGCTGGCCCCCGACCTGCTGGTGCTCTCCACCGGCATGAAGCCCCGCGATACCGAGGAACTGGCCTCGATGCTGCGGGTGCCGCGCAACAGCAACGGTTTCTTCATCGAGGCCCATGCCAAGCTCCGGCCGGTCGACCTGCCGAGCGAAGGGCTGTTCATGGCCGGGACGGTACATGCCCCGAAGGACGTATCGGAGACCATCGCCCAGGCCCAGGCGGCGGTGGCCCGGGCCGCGATCCTGCTGTCGAAGAAGAACCTGCGGCTGTCCGGCGTCGTGTCGCGGGTCGATCCGACCCACTGCGCCGTCTGCCTGACCTGCGTCCGGGCCTGCCCCTACGGCGTGCCGTTCATCAACGCCGAGCATACCGCCGAGATCAATCCGGCCCTGTGCCAGGGCTGCGGCATCTGTGTCGCCGAGTGCCCGGCCAAGGCCATCACCCTCGGACGCTACCAGGATATCAATCTCAAGGCCAAGATCCGGTCCTACGCCCAGGCGAAGCCGGAAGCCATTACCGTGGAGGAGTCGCATGATGGATGAGTTCACCGCCAACGTCATCATCTTTGCCTGTCGTCATTGAGCGTACACCGCTGCGGACCTGGCAGGTTCGGAAAGAAGGCGGTACCCGGCGTCGACCAGCATCGTCATGCTGCCGTGCACCGGGAGGATCGAGGAGACGCTGATGCTCGAGGCCTTCGAGAACGGCGCCGACGGGGTGATGGTCATCGGCTGCCTGGAGGGGGATTGCCACTATCTTGCCGGCAATATCCGGGCCCGGGCCCGGGTCGCCCGGGTGGCAAAGATTCTCGAGAGCATCCGCATCGGCGGCGACCGGATCCGGATGTTCAATCTCAGTGCCGGCGAAGGGGCGAAATTCGCCGCCTATGTCAATGAATTCGTCGGGCGGATCCGGGAACTGGGCCCCAGTTCCATCAATATCGTCCGGAAGAACGCGGCCTGACCGGCCTCAGGAGGAGTGCAATGATCACAGGAACGCCGAAACCCATCGAGGAGATTCTGGAGATGGTCGATCCCTATGACCGGATTGTCGTTGCCGGCTGCTATGGCTGCGTGACGGTGTGCCGGGTGGGCGGGGAGAAGGAGGTCCAGGTGCTGTCCTCGACCCTGCGCCTGGCGCGGGAGACCGCGGGAAAGAAGATAACGATCAAGGAGGTCTGTCTCGAGCGCCAGTGCGATCCCGAGTATATCGAACAGATGCGCTCCTATGTCCATGACTACCAGGCGGTGCTGTCGATCGCCTGCGGCGCCGGCATCCAGTTCCTGGCCGAAAAGTACACCTCCACGCCGCTCTTGCCGGGGATCAACACCGGTTTCCTCGGTGTCACCGAACGCCAGGGCGAGTGGGCCGAGCGCTGCCAGGGCTGCGGCGACTGCGTGCTGCACCTGACCGGGGGGATCTGCCCGGTGACCCGTTGCGCCAAGTCGCTGTTCCATGGGCCCTGCGGCGGATCGGTACAGGGGCACTGCGAGGTCGGCAAGGACACCCCCTGCGGCTGGCAGCTGATCATCGACCGGCTCAAGGCGCTGGACCAGATGGACAACTACACCAGGCTGAAACCCTACAAGGGATGGAACACCTCAAGAGATGGCGGCCCTCGCCGCATTGTCAGGGAGGATATGATCTGATGAAAGCGGGAAGCAATCTGGAAAAGGTCCTCGCCGCCGGCCATTTCGCCGTGACGGCCGAATGCGGTCCGCCCCGCGGCGCCGATCCGGAGATCGTGCGGAAGAAGGCGGCCTATGTCAAGGGCAACGTCGACGCCTGCAACGTCACCGACAACCAGACCTCGGTGGTGCGGATGAGCTCGGTCGCCGGCTGCATGCTGCTCAAGGAGATGGGGATCGAGCCCCTGCTGCAGATGGTGGTGCGCGACCGCAACCGCATCGCCCTGCAGTCCGACCTGCTCGGGGCCTCGGCGCTGGGGGTGCGCAACATGCTCTGCCTGTCCGGCGATCACCAGAAATTCGGCGACGATCCCCAGGCCAAGAACGTCTTCGACATCGACTCGATGCAGCTGATCCATCTGGTCAAGACGATGCGCGACGAGGGAACCTTCCCGTCCGGCCAGAAGCTCGATGGGGCGCCGAAGTTTTTCATCGGCTGCGCGGTCAACCCCTTCGCCGACCCGTTCGAGATCAGGGTGCCCCGGTTGAAGATGAAGATGATGGCCGGTGCCGATTTCGTCCAGACCCAGTGCATCTACAATCTCGACAAGTTCAAGGTCTACCTGGAGGATGCCAAACGCCAGGGGCTGCACGAGAAGGTCAAGATCCTGGCCGGGGTGACTCCGCTCAAGTCGGCCGGGATGGCCAAGTTCATGAAGAAGATGGTCGCCGGCATGGACATCCCCGACGCGGTGATCAAGCGCATTGCCGACGAACCGAAGGAGAAGCAGTCCGCCAAGGGCATTGAGATGTGCATCGAACTCATCCATCAGCTCAAGGAGATGGAGGGGATCGCCGGGGTCCATGTGATGGCGATCGAATGGGAGGAAAAACTGCAGGAAATCATCGGTGGGGCTGGATTACTGCCCCGGCCGGTTGTAGACTGAGACAAAAGAAGCCGCAAGATAACGCTGTACGACCAATGGAGGAGAGATATGGCTGACAAGAAAAAGGTACTGTTGGTGGATGATGATCCTGATTTTGTCGAGGCGGTCAAGGTCATAGTCGCGAACGGGGGCTACGATGTCCGGGTGGCCTATGACGGGGCCGAGGGGCTCGAGGCCGTGGCCGAGGAGAAACCCGATCTGATTGTCCTCGATGTGATGATGCCGGTGATGAACGGACACGAGGCCTGCGCCAAGCTCAAGGCCGATCCGCAAACGGCGAAGATACCGATCATCCTGCTGACGGCGGTGGCCGACCGGGTCACGACCAGCACCTACACCCACCGTGACATGCTGGAGAGTCAGGCCGAGGATTACATGCCGAAACCGGTCGAACCGACGGAGCTTCTCAATCTTATCAAACACTGGCTGAAGTGATCCGGTTTTCCGGTTCCCTTCGCTGGCCCGGGAGGGAACCGGGGGCGCTTCGGTGAACGTTACTCGCCGGCCGGAGAGAGCTATGGACGCAATCCGCATCCTGATCGTAGACGATGAGAAGGTAATCCGCGACGGGGTTGAACGGGCCCTGGCGGGAAAGGACTATGTCATCACCAAGGCTGAAAGCGGTGAACGGGGCATCGAGATGATCGGGGCCGGGAGGTGCGACATCCTCCTGCTCGATCTGATGATGCCGGGCATCGACGGCTTCGCCGTGCTCAACTGGGTCAAGGAGAACCGACCGGAAATCGAGGTTATCGTCATCACCGGCTTCGCGACGGTGTCGAAGGCGGTTTCGGCGATGAAGCAGGGGGCCTTCGACTTCGTCGGCAAACCCTTCACCCCCGATTATATCAGGATCGTCGTCGGCAAGGCGGTCGACAAGCTGCGGCTGCAGGCCGAGGCGGAACAGCTCCGCGAGGAGCGCACCCTCAGCCTGGCGGCGATCAACCAGGAACAGAGCCGGTTGAAGACGGTCTTCGGCTGTATGGCCGAGGCGGTGATCATCACCGATCGCGAAGGGGTAGTGGTCCACCACAACCCGGCGGCCATCAACATCCTCGAGATCCAGACCGATCCGGTCGTCGGCAAGCCGCTGGCGGCGTCGATCAGGGACGGGGCGGCGGTGGAAATGGTCTGCGAGGCCATCGACGGCTCGCAGGTGGTGACCCGGGAGTTCGCTCCCGGATCGATCTCCCGTCGTTTCCTCCGGGCCCACTGTTCGCCGGTACGGTCCAGCGGTGGCGGGATCCTCGGATCGGTGACGGTATTCGAGGATATCAGCACCCACAAGGAAATCGACCGGATGAAATCGGATTTCGTGGCGATGGTGGCCCACGAACTGAAATCGCCGCTCGCTTCGATCGAGCAGATGATCTACGCCCTCCAGGTCGACTGTCAGTATGAGGCGTTGCACTCCTGCAACGCCCTGCACAAACGGATGATCGTCCGTACCCGGGATCTGCTGCAGCTGATCGAAAACCTCCTCAACCTGTCCAAGCTCGAGAGCGGCACCGTGATCTTCCGGTTGGAACCGGTGCGGGGGCACGAAATCCTTGCCGATATCATCGACATCGTCACTCCGCAGGCGCAGGGCAAGGGATTGCAGCTGGAATACAAACCCTGCCGGCAGGACTGGTGGATCAATGTCGATTACGATCACCTCCGTACCGCCTTCCTCAACATCATCTCCAATGCGATCAAGTACACGCCGGAAGGGGGGCGGATAGAGATCGCCACTTCCCTGGCCGGGGGCCAGGCCTGTCTCGTCGTCCGGGACTCCGGGATCGGGATCGGCAAGGAGGACCTGCCGCATATCTTCGACCGCTTCTTCCGGGTCAAGGGCAAGGCGACCCGCCACATCACCGGTTCCGGCCTGGGGCTCGCGCTTGTCAAGAGCGTGGTCGAGGCCCACAACGGCTATATCGACGTGCAGTCGGAACCGGGAGTCGGCACCGCCTTCTCCCTCCATTTCCCGCTGGCCGAAGTGGATGTGGCGGCGATGGAGAAGATGGCCGTCGTCGAGTGAGCATCTCTCAAGCTGTCCCGGTGACGGCCGGGCGGGGTCAGGCCCGGTTCCTGCCGGCGGTCGGGAAAAGCCTCAGGTCGGTGTGCGGCAGAAACAGCGCCGCGACATAATGGTTCATGAAGCCGGGATTGTCGGAGAGTTCCATGTTGGTCATCAATGACCGTACCTGTGCCCGCTCCATGAAGCGGCGTTGGTCGGTGAGGCTGATCCGGCAGCCGAGCAGTGAGGCGTTGCCGAGGTAGAAGAATCGGTTGCGGTCGAGGTCGGGGAGCAGACCGATGGCGATGGCCCGTTCGAGATCGATATGGGCGCCGAAATTGCCGGCGAGGATGACCCGGTCGAGATTGTCGAAACTGAGCCCCACCGATTCGAGCAGGGTCTGGTAGCCGGCGAACAGGGCCCCTTTGGCCCGGATCAGGTTGTCGAGGTCGATTTCGGTCAGGACGATGTCCTCCCCGGTCAGAGAATCGCGCGACCAGACCAGCACGAATTCCCATCCGTCCGTCCCCTGTCTGATTCGCGGGTGCTTCAGAGAGCGGCTGAATTTGCCGCGTTGGTCGATGATGCCGGTAGCCAGCATTTCGGCGACGATGGCGATCAACCCCGAGCCGCAGATGCCGCGCGGCAGGGTGTTGCCGACGGTGACGATCATCGGGTCAAGGGTTTCGGGGTGGATGTGGCAGTTCTCGATGGCCCCGGGACTGGCCCGCATTCCGTACTTGATGCCCCCGCCCTCAAAGGCCGGACCGGCCGAACAGGCAGCGCAGATCAGCCACTCGCGGTTGCCGACGACGATCTCGCCGTTGGTGCCGATGTCGATGAAGAGGCTGATCTCATCGCTGTCATGCATCCGGCAGGCGTGCACCCCGGCGACGATGTCGCCGCCGACATAGGAGGAGACGCAGGGGTAGAGGTAGATCCGTACCGAGGGGTGGGCCATGATCCCGAGCTCGGCCGCCCTGGTCAGCGGGAAGATGCTGATCCCCGGCACATAGGGCGCCTCGCGGATGAACCTCGGGCTGATGCCGAGGAGGAGGTGGGCCATGACGGTATTGCCGGCCGTCATGATGTAGCTGATGTCGCTGGGGTAGATGGTGGCCTTGCGGCAGACATCCTCGATCACGGTATTGATGGTGGAGACGACCTTGTTCTGCAGGGTCTTGAGGCCGTGATCCTTCAGCGAATAGATGATGCGTGAGATAATGTCGGCGCCGCAGGACACCTGGGCGTTGTAGCTCGAGGACTCGGCGATCGTTGCGCCGGTGTTGAGGTCGATGAGCTGCCCGCAGACGGTGGTGGTGCCGATGTCGCAGGCCAGCCCGTACAGCCGGTCGGTGGTGTCGCCCTCCTCGACGGCGATGATGGTCTCGGGATCTTCGGCGTGTTTGCCGTGCAGGAGGATGACGGTGACGTGCCAGTTCGCCTCGCGCAGCATGAAAGGAAGTTCCTTCAGCAGTTCGGTGTGGTCGTAATACGGTTCGGGGCTATCGGGCAGCGTCTGGCGGATGCCGCGCAGCAGGCGCTGCATGTCGGAGATGTTGTCGTCCAGGGTCGGCGGCGGCAGCTGGAGGGCGATCTTGCGGACCGGAGGCGCTGTTTCCCATGTGCCGACCAGCGTCTCGAGGGATCGGGCCGATAAGGGCCGCGTGGTCTTCGGCCGGCAGGCGAGGGATCTGCCATCCGCGCCGACGGTATCCGGGATGCGAACGACCAGGTCGGAAACGACTCTGGAGGTGCAGGCCAGCCTGATGCCCTCACCATATTCCTTTTCGGTCAGACCAGTCCCGTGGGTGTTCCTGACGTCCCCCCGCTCCAGTTGAATCCTGCACTTGCCGCAGACACCCTCGCCGCCGCAGGCGGCGTGTATATAAATACCGGCGGCGGCAGCGGCCGTCAGGATACTCTCGTCAGTCTCCACATCGATAGAGACATTTTCAGGGAGAAACCGGATCCGGTGAGTCATTTTCAACCTCATCGAAAAAATACTTGCATATGACAAGAATACCAGGGAAAATAGGTGCGGTCGATTAATATGTCTGAATATATATATCACATTTATTTATCAGTAAGAATGCTGTTTCCCATGAAGAAATGAGTTGCTTTGACGTGGTCGTTAAGCTACAACTTCTTTCAATTAAACTTTACAACTCAATGGATTGCGTGGTTGCCCGTTTTTTAATGTTTTCTGGCGATAAGGGAAGGGTATGTCTCCGGAATGAGGGCTGATCTGAGGCGGTCGGGGGCCTCGGGCAGCGAGAATGGCGATTATCCGGGGGAAAGCAGTGTGGGAATGTTGCAGGTTGGGCGAATTGTGCCCAACATTCTGATGCAGAACTTCATCAATCAATTTTGGCCATCCCGTGGGTCGAAACAACGTGAAAGGAATTCCATATGTTAGATCCAACAAAACACCAGGACTGGGAAATTGCTGAAGACGCTGAAAAAACGATGAAGACGATCTACGAGATCGGCGAGCAGTTGGGCCTCACCAAGGATGAATTGCTTCCCCACGGGCATTACATCGCCAAGATTGATTTCCGTAGGGTGCTTGAACGCTTGAAAGACAAGCCGAACGGCAAGTACATCGACGTTACCGCCATCACCCCGACGCCGCTTGGCGAAGGCAAATCGACATCCTCCATGGGTCTTGTTCAGGGTTTGGGCAAAATAGGCAAGAAGGTCTGTGCCGCCATCCGTCAGCCTTCCGGTGGGCCGACGATGAACATCAAAGGTTCGGCAGCCGGCGGCGGTCTCGCCCAGTGTATCCCGCTGACTCCGTTCTCCCTCGGCTTCACCGGCGACATCAACGCCATCATGAACGCCCACAACCTGGCCATGGTCGCTTTGACCTCCAGGCTGCAGCATGAAAGGAATTATAATGACGAGCAGCTGGAGCGGCTGTCCGGCATGAAGCGGCTCGACATCGACCCGACCAACGTCGAGATGGGCTTCATCATGGATTTCTGCTGCCAGTCCCTGCGCAACATCATCATCGGCATCGACGGCGTCAACGGCAAGACCGACGGCTTCATGATGAAATCGAAGTTCGGCATCGCCGTCTCCTCCGAGGTCATGGCCATCCTGTCGTTGGCCACCGACCTCAAGGATATGCGGGAGAGAATGGGCAAGATCGTCGTCGCCTACTCGAAGACCGGCAAACCGGTGACCACCGAGGACCTGCAGGTCGCCGGGGCGATGACCGCCTGGATGGTCGAGGCCATCAATCCGTCCCTGATGCAGACTCTGGAGGGGCAGCCGGTCATCGTCCATGCCGGCCCGTTTGCCAACATCGCCATCGGCCAGAGCTCGATCATCGCCGATCGCATCGGCCTCAAGCTGGCCGACTACCATGTAACCGAATCCGGTTTCGGTGCCGACATCGGCTTCGAGAAATTCTGGAACCTCAAGTGCCGCTATTCCGGCCTCAAACCGGACTGCGCCGTTGTCGTCGCCACCATTCGCGCCCTCAAGTGCCATGGCGGCGCTCCGGTGCCGGTCCCCGGCAAGGCCATGCCGGTAGAGTATAAGACCGAGAACGTCGAGTGGGTGGCCAAGGGCTGTGCCAACCTCATCCACCACATCCGCAACGTCCGCAAGGCCGGCATCAGCCCGGTCGTCTGTATCAATGCCTTCTTTACCGACACCGATGCCGAGATCGCCAAGGTCCGTGAGCTGTGCGAGGCCGAAGGCGCCAGGGTCGCCCTCTCCAGGCATTGGGAATATGGTGGCGAAGGTGCCATCGAGTTCGCCAAGACCGTGGTCGAGGCCTGCGAAGACAAGAATGATTTCAAATTCCTCTACGATCTCGATATGCCGATCAAGGACCGTATCGAACTGATCGCCAAGGAGGTCTACGGCGCCGATGGCGTTGATTTCTCTCCGGCGGCCGCCAAATCCG
The DNA here is from genome assembly GCF_053613775.1 of Desulfoprunum sp. Lineage (NCBI taxonomy): Bacteria > Pseudomonadati > Thermodesulfobacteriota > Desulfobulbia > Desulfobulbales > Desulfobulbaceae > Desulfoprunum > Desulfoprunum sp. The sequence goes on along the minus strand of NZ_JBSHXH010000004.1, from coordinate 1,669,161 downwards.
TCGAGAGGCTCCAGGCCGATCCGAAACTGTCCAAAATGGGTATCTGCATGGTCAAGACCCACCTGTCGCTCTCCGATAATCCGTCAATCAAGGGTGTGCCGAAGAATTGGCGGCTGACCATCCGCGAGGTCCTGACCTATGGCGGCGCCGGTTTCATCGTGCCGGTGGCCGGGGCCATCAGCCTGATGCCTGGGACCAGTTCCAACCCGGCCTTCAAGCGGGTCGATGTCGATGTCGAGACCGGCAAGGTCAAGGGTGTGTTCTAATCGATCAGGTATGACCGGCGGGCGGACCAATTTACCGTCAACCCGCCGGTAACAGAAGGTTTTTTAGTATTTTCAACCTGAAGGAGAACAGCATGACTGCAGAGCTTATCAGCGGAACCCAGATCCGCAAGGAGATCCTTGCGGAGTTGTCCGAAGAAGTCAGGCAGATGAAGGCCAAACATGGCAGGGGCCCGGGGCTGGTCACTATCCTGGTCGGCGAGAATCCGGCCTCGATCAGCTACGTGACCCTGAAGATCAAGACAGCCGAGGAACTCGGTTTCCATGAGGTACAGGACAGCCAGCCGGTGGACATCTCCGAGGCCGACCTCCTCGCCCTGATCGACAAATACAACAATGACCCGACCATCGACGGCATCCTCGTTCAGCTGCCTATCCCCAAGCATATCGATGAGAAGAAGGTCCTCAACGCCATTGATCCGGACAAGGATGTCGACGGCTTCCACCCGGTCAACGTCGGCCGTCTGATGATCGGCGGCAGCGAGGTCAAGTACCCGCCCTGTACCCCGGCGGGCATTCAGGAACTGATCGTCCGCTCCGGCACCGAAACTTCGGGAGCCGAGGTGGTCGTTGTCGGCCGCTCGAACATCGTCGGCAAGCCGATCGCGATGATGATGGCCCAGAAAGGAGCGGGTGCCAACAGCACGGTGACCATCGTTCATACCCGGACCAAGGATCTCGCCGCCCACTGCAAGCGGGCCGATATCCTCATCGTTGCCGCCGGCGTGCCTGATCTCGTCAAACCCGAGTGGATCAAACCCGGCGCTACGGTTATCGATGTCGGTGTCAACCGGGTCGGGGTCAACGAAACAACGGGTAAGGCGATCCTCAAGGGCGACGTCGATTTTGAGGCGGCGAAGAAAATTGCCGGCAAGATCACGCCAGTACCTGGTGGTGTCGGCCCGATGACGATCGCAATGCTGATGAAGAATACGGTGAAATCGGCCTGGCTGCGCCTCGCATAGGCGCGGTGGGGGCCGACAGATGGTGTAATGGGAAAATGCAGGAATCACCCGGACGTAGAGACGTCCCATATGTGTCTCAAACATAAATACTATCTCTGTGATGCCTGCCTTTTCTGCAACGATGCGGCTTTTTACTGCAAGTACCGCTCATCCTGTGCCATCCACTTCAAGGAGAAGGAGCGACGGAAAAAAGAACGTCGGGAGAATGAATGACCCTGATGATTCCGGTCGCTCCCTTATATCAACGACAAGGGGAAGGTAATGATGAGATGGTGCATCCGTTGGATGAATTGAATGAAGAAGGAGAATTGTCATGACAGATCAACAGCATTGTCCGGGTTTTGAGAGCAACAAGTCGTTGAGTGCGATCAAAGTCGCCTGTCCTGCCTGCAAGGCGGAGATGGAGATGTTTTCCGATGAGATCGATAAAAAGGCTACATGCCCCAAATGCAAGGCGACCTTCGATCCAAAAAGCTGCAAAGTATCGGGGCAATAAAGGCTTTTCTCGGGATGACAATCACCTGAGGCAAGGAGAGGGCAATGTCGATCATCAGCATATCCCGGGGCAGCTATTACCGGGGCAAGGAAGTTGCGCTTAAAGTAGCCGCGGACCTGGGATATGCATGCATTTCGAGGGATACGATACTTGAGTCGAGCAAGGAGTACGATATCCCTGAACTGAAGATCATGCATAATTTCCAATATGCAGTCCAGATCCTTGAACGACAATCCTTCGGTCGGGAGCGTTTTGTCAACTTCATCTCCGCGTCGATTTTGAAGCACCTCAAAAATGACATGTATGTCTATCATGGGGTGGCCGGCCAGTTCTTTCTCCGTGACGTCGCTCACGTCCTGAAGGTACGCATCATTGCCGACATGGAAGAGCGGGTCGCGGATGAGGCGGAACGGGCGAAGATATCCCGTGATGAGGCGCGAAGGCAGTTGCGGATCGACGATGAGGAGCGACGCAAGTGGGCGTTATTGCTGTACGGTATCGATATCGTCGATCCGGGGCTGTATGACATGGTGCTCAACATCAGTGCCATGAGCGTCGATAACGCTGTTGAGTTGATCATCAAGGCGGTCAGTTTTCCGTGCTACCTCCCGACCGATGCCTCTGTTCGGCGGATAAGAGATCTGGCGCTCACCGCCGAGGTCAGGGCCGCACTGTTTGATTTCCCGACCGCCGGTGTCTTTGTCGACGAAGGTCGGGTTCATGTCCATGTCAAGGCCCCCGAAGAACAGTCACCGGCGATCGTCACAAGAATTGAAAAGGCCCTTGCCGGCATGGAAGGTATGGGATCGCTGGAGATCAGGATAGCTCCCTACTATTGAGCGGTTGTTGAATCGAATGATATGATAGATAGTTAGATGATGTTTGATCGGCGATTGTTGCTTTTTTGTCGAAGAAACCGAGAATGGGCTTTATTCAGGTCATCAGGAGATAGGAAAGGTTCTTATCAACACAAATGATGATATACTCGAACAAAAAGAATGATTGTTTATCTGAGAACTCGTGTATATTTAAGCAAATCCTTTCCCTTCCTGCCATGACGCCAAAAATCTCTACTATGATATTTCTCTCTCATTATTCTTTGTCTCCCGTCTTTGATAATTTTCGGTTCAGCTTCGAGCGGTCCGGTTACCCGTGTTGGATCGACACATGCAAATGAACAAGGTGACATTCCTGCCTCATGGCAGGGAAATAAAAGTGCCTGCCGGGGAGAGCCTGATCCGGGCCGCTCTCAATGCCGGGGTCCATATCAACGCTTCCTGCGGAGGTGAAGGTGTCTGCGGTAAATGCCGGGTCCTGATCGAAGAGGGAGAGGTTGCCGGCGGCGTTTCGGAGAGGCTCAGTGCTGAAGATGTAGCAAAAGGCTACCGTCTCGCCTGCCTATCCGAGGTTATCGCCGATGTGGTGGTCCGCATTCCGGTCGAGTCCTCGATCGATGTCAGTGTGCTCAACAAGCAGGCGTCTACGCGGCGCAAGGCCACAATCAAGCATGTTGATTTCAACAGTCTGAAAGAGCAGGGGTTGTTTATTCCTCCGGTTGAAAAAATATACCTCGAACTGCCGCCGCCGGACGTGCAGAACAATATGCCGGATGTCACGAGATTGATCGAATATCTCAAGCTGAAGGGCGATGAGCACAAGCTGGAACTGACACTGGCGGTCATCAGAAAATTACCGGATGTCCTTCGCCATAACGACTTCAGGATTACCGTTACTTTGGTTCGCCCTGTTCGTGACGATGGCAAAACCCTGATTATCGATGTCCAGCCCGGTGACACCACGGCGGCGAATTACGCGATCGCGATGGATATCGGTACGACGACCGTTTACGGTCAGCTGATCGATCTGAGCAGTGGTGAGTGCCTTGGTGAATACGGCGAATTTAATGGTCAGATCAGTTACGGCGAGGATGTCATCAGTCGTATCATCTATGCCGAAAAACCTGAGGGACGAAAAAAGCTGCAGGAAGTCGTCGTCGCTACGATCAACAAGGTCATCGGGGAGATACTCCGCCAGGCCAAGGTCGATGGTGACAACATCGCGACCATCACCCTGGCCGGCAATACCACCATGACCCAATTATTGGTGGATATTGAGCCCCGTTACCTCAGAAGGGCTCCCTATGTTCCGGCCTCGTCGCTCTATCCCCCATTCAGCGCCGCGACTATCGGCATCGATATCAATCCCAAGGTCATCGCTCTGCTCTACCCGGTGGTGTCGAGTTATGTCGGTGGCGATATTGTCGCCGGAGTCATGGGGTCAGGGTTGTACCGGAGCGAGAAGCTGACGCTGTACCTCGACATAGGGACCAATGCCGAAATAGTTATCGGCAACAGGGACTGGCTGGCGTGCACCGCCTGTTCCGCCGGGCCGGCATTCGAGGGCGGCGGCATCGAATTCGGGATGCGGGCCTCCAAGGGAGCGATCGAGGATTTTTCGCTCGATCCGGTAACGTTTGAACCGATGCTTTTGACCATCGGCAATATCCGGCCGAAAGGGATCTGCGGCTCAGGGCTGATCAACATGACCGCTGAGATGCTGGAGATGGGGGTTATCAACAACCGGGGACATTTCAACCGCGATCTCAACACCCCTCGCATCCGCAGCAACAATGGAATCTGGGAATACGTCCTTGCCTGGCGCGAGGAGACGCAGATCGACCGTGATATTTCCCTGTCCGAACCGGATATCGATAATCTGATCAGGGCGAAGGGGGCGATTTACAGTGGCTGCATGACGCTACTGGAAGAGGTCGGCCTGACGATGGACATGATAGAACACATTATCCTGGCCGGCGGCTTCGGCAGCTATATCGACCTCGACCGGGCAATGACCATAGGCCTTCTGCCGGAGATCGAGGCAGACCGGGTGACATTTATCGGTAACGGATCGCTGTTGGGTGCTCGAATGAGCTCGCTGACCAAAAGGATTCGTAAGGATGTGGTGGAAGTGACGAAGAAAATGACAAATTTTGAATTGTCCGAAACACCTTCCTATATGAGCAACTATGTGGCGGCGATGTTCCTGCCGCATACGGAGATTGAGAAATTCCCGCGGACAAAGCAACGTATCGAGGGGCGCGGAAGACAATAACAGTCGATCTGGAGAGGGATTGCCCGCTGTACCGGGGAGTTCACCCAGAAGACCGTTTCGACATACTGGAAGTGATGTTTGGCAGTTGGAGTAGCTGATTTAGAAGTAAAAGGGGAGGTTGGCGTTATAGGCAGCCGAATAACAGCAGACAAGGCTGGCTTATGGCACAGGAACCTTGAGGAGTACAACACTCAGATGCAAGGAGGTAGTCGTGGGATTTGAAATGAAGAAGGAATCCTATACCGGAGGCATAAAGGAGATATCCATTGGCAAGGGCGACGCAGCCAGGAAAGTTGGCGGCCAGAGTTGCTATCCCTTTTATACGTTCGAAGGCGAGATGCCTAACAAGCCGCTTATTGCCATGGAAATTTGGGACATGGAACCGGAAGATTGGGCGGAACCGGCTCTTGCCTATTTCAAGGACGTGACAGCTGATCCGGTAGCATGGGCTAAAAAATGTGTCGAACAATTTGGCGCTGAAGCCATCGTTCTGCAGTTGAAAAGTATCGACCCGAATGACAAGGATGCCAAGGCCGATGCGGCGGCGGCGACGGTCAAGAAGGTCATGGATGCGATCAATGTCCCGTTGATCGTGTGGGGATGCGCCAACCCGGCCAAGGACGAAGAGGTCTTCAAGGTTGTCTGCGAGGTCTGCCAGAATGGAAACCTCATGCTTGGGCCGGTTGAGGAGAAGAACTACAAAGGCATCGCCGCCGCAGCGATGGGATATGGCCACAGTGTCATCGCCTCTTCGCCGATCGATGTCAACCTGGCCAAGCAGATCAACATCCTGCTCGAGAACTTCGGCATGCCGATGGACAGAGTGCTGGTCGATCCCACTACCGGCGGACTCGGGTATGGACTTGAGTACTCGTATTCGGTCATGGAGCGGTTGACACTGGCAGCGATGGCCCAGGGCGATGAGAAACTTCAGTTTCCGATGATCAACAATCTCGGCAACGAGGTATGGAAGTGCAAGGAAGCGAAACAGGTTGTCGACGATGCCCCCCTCCTCGGTGATCCCGAGAAGCGCGGTATCATGATGGAGGCTATCGGTGCCGTTTCCTATCTGATGGCCGGGTCGAGCATGCTCATCATGCGCCATCCGGAATCGATCCGGCTGGCCAAAGATTTCATCAAGATCCTCGCCGATGGCGGCTCAGCCAAGGAGACGGCCCCCATCACCAAGAAACTGGGCGATGTGAAAGTCGATTTTGCGGCTCTGGCCCCGAAACTTGATCTGACCATCGAAGAAGAAAAGAAAAAAGCGGCACCGGCTGCCCCGGCTGCCCCGGCCGCCAAGGCCGCAGCACCAAAGGCCGCCCCGGCGGCAGCGGCTGCCCCGGCCCCGAAGGCTGAAGCCAAGGCAGCGGCCCCGGCCGCTCCGGCTGTAGATGCAGCCGCCGCAGCCAAGGCCGACGCGGAAGCCAAGGCCAGGGCTGAAGCCGATGCCAAGGCGAAGGCGGAGGCCGATGCAGCGGCCAAGGCGGCAGCAGCAGCCAAGGCGAAAGCTGATGCCGAGGCGGCAGTCAAGGCTGAGGCGGAAGCCAAGGCCAAGGCGGAAGCGGATGCGGTAGCCGCAGCACGACAGGCCCGGGAGGCGGAAGAAAAGGCCCTGCAGGAGAAGAGGGCAAAAGAGCGCAAGAGCTCGGCTGCGCACGTTGCAGTATCGGGCCCGGTTACCATGACGGCGGCAACGCTGCAGTTGACCGAGCAGGAGAAGATCCTGGCAATGCTCAACAGGTTCCACAAACGAGTGCAGTGATCCGACTGCGGTTCGTTATGGCAAAAGATACATTGGTTATTTGATTATTATTCGAGGAGGAACTTCTCATGGCAGAAGAAACAAAAGTGAGTGCCGTAAAAGCCCCGCAACAGGCAGACCCGATGGAGGCTTCCATCGAAGTGTCGACCCAGGAGATGATACGACGTGCCCAAAAGCTCCAGATAGAAACCGTTTTTGATCGTGCCGTAACCATGAAACCCTGCGCCATAGGCATGCAGGGTATCTGCTGCAAGAACTGCGCAATGGGCCCCTGCCGTCTGCCGTTGCCGAAGGGCGGAGTGCAAGGTGAGGACACCAGAAAAGGATTGTGCGGGGCCACCCCGAACACCATCGCCGCTCGTAACTGGATCAGGATGATAGCCGGCGGTGCCGCCGCCCACTCCGATCACGGCCGTGGCGTCGCTTTGACTTTTCTCTCCGTCGCTCGCAAGGAGACCAAGGATTATACCATCAAGGATCCGGCCAAGCTGATTTCGATTGCTCCGTATTTTGGTGTCGCGACGACGGTCGAGGTCGATGGCAAAAAGCTGGATCGAGATATCGACGAGATCGCCTTGGGGGTCGCTGAGGCTGCCGTGGCCGAATGGGGAAAAACTGACGGATTCCTCAGCTATCTGAAAAGAGCGCCGCAACCATTGCAGGATAAATGGGAAAAGCAGGGAGTAAAGCCCCGTAATATTGATCGGGAAATTGTTGAAATCATGCACCGGACCCACATGGGTGTCGATCAGGATTACAAGAACCTGCTGAAGCAGGGCGCCCGAGCCTCGTTGGCCGATGGCTGGGGTGGATCGATGATCGGTACCGACCTGCAGGATGTCATGTTCGGCACACCCACTCCTCTGCAGGCCGAGGCCAATCTTGGCGTCATGAAGGCCGATCACGTCAACATCATCGTTCACGGCCATGAGCCGCTGCTCTCCGAGATGATCGTTGCCGCCTCCCAATCCCAGGAGATGATCGATCTGGCCAAACAGGTTGGTGCCAAGGGTATCCAGCTCAGCGGTATCTGCTGTACCGCCAACGAACTGTTACAGCGTCACGGTATCCCGCCGGCAGGGACCTTCCTGCAGCAGGAACTGGCGATCATCACCGGGGCCTGCGATGCAATGGTCGTCGATGTCCAGTGCATCTTCCAGAATCTGGCCAATGTCGCCAAATGCTTCCACACCAAACTGATCACGACTCACCCCATCGCCAGGATGGAGCAGGAAAATGTCATCCACATCGAGTTCGACGAGCACTATGCGATGCAGGATGCGATGCGTATCGTCAAAATGGCTGTCGAGAACTTCCAGAACCGTGGCGCCGAGGTAATGATTCCGCAGCATAAGACCACCCAGATTGCCGGCTTCGGTGTCGAATCGATCCAGTACCATCTTGGCGGGTCCTTCCGCGGTAGTTATTACACGTTGAATGATAATATCATCAATGGCCGGATCCGCGGTATCGCCGGCGTGGTTGGTTGCAACAACGCCAGGACCAAGCATAACGAAGAGCATATCACGATCATCAAGGAACTGATCAAGAACGATGTCATCGTTCTTACCACCGGTTGCAGCGCTATCGCCGCCGGTATCCACGGTCTGCTGACCCCGGGCGCCGCCGCGGTTTACTGCGGTCCCGGCCTGGCCGAGGTCTGCGAGACGGTCGGTATCCCCCCGGTCCTTCATCTCGGTTCCTGCGTCGACAACAGCCGCATCCTGCTGGCCGCCACCGAGGTTGTCAAGGCCGGCGGCCTCGGCAAGGATATCTGCGACCTGCCGGTAGCCGGATCCGCCCCCGAATGGATGAGTGAGAAGGCCATTTCCATCGGCCAGTACTTTGTCGCCTCAGGATTTTATACCGTCTTCGGTTATTCCCTGCCGCTCGAGGGCGCTCCGGTCTTCAAGAATCATCTCTACAAGGATATGGAGGGACTCTATGGCGGCATGTGGGACTGCGAGGCCGACCCGATCAAGCATGCCCATAAGATGATTGCCCATATCGATAAAAAACGTAAAGAACTGGGTATCGACAAGGCCCGCGACCGCGTCCTGATGGATATGGCCGACAGACAGAAACTTGGAATGGAATAATTCTGGTAGGCAATCTTACCGTAACTGTTCGATCGATCCTCAAAGAAGGAGGAAAGCATGTCAAAATTAGTTGCATTTGCCGCGATACAGGGTGGCTATAAAGTTGTTTCCCAGGTGGAAGGCGAACTCGAAAAAGCCCTTCAGACCTACGATGCCAACACCAAAATTGGTTTTCCAAACACGGCCTACTATCTGCCGGTCATTTATTCACTCACCGGCATGAAGTGCGAGACCCTCGAGGACCTCAAAAAACCGATGGCCTTCGCCCGCGGCCTGCTGCCGCCGCATGTCAAGGGCGCCAACCATCTCCCCTACCTCGGTCCGCTGCTCGATGCCGGCATGGCCGGCATCTTCGCCTATGAGATCAAAGAGGCCCTGCGCATTCTGCGTGAGCCGGATTTCTATGTTGTAGGCGAGGATCCTGATATCGAGGCCGGTAAGATCTGGGTCGGTCCTGCCGATGACACCATCCTGCGTAAGCGTGGTGTCGAGTTCGTCGACGGCTCGGCCCCGGGTTTTGCCGCCATCGTCGGTGCCGCTCCGGATGCGGCCACCGCGAAGATGATCGTCGAGGATTACCAGAAGAAGAGTCTGTACATCTTCTGCGCCGCCAACCACAACGGCAAGACCGTTACCGAGCAGTGTCTCGAGGCCGGGATGCAGGTCGGTTGGAGCACCCGTATCGTCCCCTTCGGGCCGGATATCTCCTCGGCCGTTTTTGCCCTCGGTTTTGCCAACCGGGCCGCGATGGCCTTCGGCGGTGTCGAGCCGGGCGATTATCGCAAGATACTGATGTACAACAAGAACCGTATCTTCGCGTTCGTCAACGCCCTCGGCGATGTCGGCACCGAATGGGCCTTGGCCGCTGCCGGTTGCGTCAACTGGGGCTTCCCGACCCTGGCCGATACCGATATCCCGGAGATTTTGCCGACCGGTATCTGTACCTACGAGCATGTCGTCGCCAACGTTCCCCACAACGAGATCTGCCAGAAGTCGGTCGAAGTGCGCGGGCTCAAGATCAATATCACCGAGATCGACATCCCCTGCGCCTTCGGTCCGGCCTTCGAGGGTGAGCGCGTCCGCGGCGGTGACCTCTACTGCCAGATGGGCGGCGGCAAGACCCAGTGCACCGAACTCGTCAAGATGGCGGAGATGAGCGAGATCGAAGACGGCAAAGTCGTCATCGTCGGCAAGGATATCGGTGACATGAAGGAAGGCGAGACACTGCCGCTCGGCATCTATATCCAGATCGCCGGCCGTGAGTTCCAGACCGATTTCGAGCCGATCATGGAACGGCAGATCCACCATCTGATCAACTATATCCAGGGTATCATGCACATCGGTCAGAGGGATATCTCCTGGGTACGGGTGAGCAAGGCGGCCATCGAGAAGGGTTTCACCCTGAAGGATATCGGCGTTGTGCTGCATGCGAAATTCCACCAGGATTTCAAGAAGATCGTCGATAAAGTTCAGGTGACCCTGTTCACCAACAAGGAAGATGTCGACAAACTGACCGCCCGTGCCCGGGCCGAGTACAAGGTTCGCGACGAGCGCGTCGACAAGATGACCGACGAGGATGTCGACACCTTCTACTCCTGCACCCTCTGCCAGTCCTTCGCCCCGAGTCATGTCTGTACGGTCAGCCCCGAGCGGACCGGACTCTGCGGCGCCTATAACTGGATGGACTGCAAGGCCTCCTTCGAGATCAACCCCACCGGGCCGAACCAGCCGGTACTGAAGGGCAAGGTTCTCGACCCGAAGCTCGGCCGTTTCGAAGGTGTCGATGAATTCATCAAGAAAGCCTCGAAGGGAGCAATCGACACGTATAACTTCTACTCGATGGTTCATGCACCGATGACCACCTGCGGCTGCTGCGAGTGCATCGCCGCCATGCTGCCCTCCTGCAACGGTATCATGACCGTCGGCCGTGATTACACTGGTGATACGCCTTCCGGCATGAAGTTTACCACCCTTGCCGGCGTCATGGGCGGTGGCGCATCTTCCCCGGGCTTCGTCGGTCATTCGAAGTTCAATATTACCCAGAAGAAGTTCATCCTTGGTGACGGCGGTCTCCTGCGCATGGTCTGGATGCCGAAGATGCTGAAGGAAGAGTTGCATGACAAGATCAACGCCCGGGGCAAGGAAATGGGTGTCGACAATTTTGTCGATAAGATTGCCGACGAGACTGTCGGCATCACCGAAGAAGAGATCATGCCCTTCCTCCAGGAGAAAGGCCATCCGGCTCTGAGCATGGAACCTCTCATCGGCTAGTCAGATAGAGAAGGTCCGGCCGGATGCATTATCATCCGGCCGGGCACGATAGCGACTGCTCCGAACACATATAAGGAGATTATAGAAATGGCGTTAACAGGTATACAGATATTCAAACTTCTGCCCAAGACCAACTGCAAGGAATGCGGTGTCCCGACCTGTCTGGCCTTTGCGATGAACCTTGCTTCGAGCAAGGCGGAACTCGACTCCTGCCCGTACGTATCGGATGAGGCCAGGGAACAACTGGCCGAAGCCGCCGCACCGCCGATTCGACCGGTGGTGATCGGCAAGGGTGTGCGTAAGTTGACGGTCGGCGGCGAGACGGTGCTCTATCGTCACGAGAAGACCTTTTTCAATCCTACCGCCTTCGCCGGCCTCTTGCCCTCGGACATCTCTGTCGTCGATGCCGAGGCCAAACTCAAGGTCTGGAACGCAATCCAGTTCGAGCGCGTCGGCCTCAACCTGCGGCCGGAACTGGTCGCTTTGAAGGATGTCAACGGCGACAAGGCCGCCTTTGCGGCGCTGGCCAAACAGGTTGCCGAGACCTCGGAATTCAACCTGGTGCTGATGACCGAGGATGCCGCGGTGATGGCTGCTGCGGTCGAGGCCTGCGGGTTCAAACGGCCGCTGCTCTATGCCGCCACCGAGGCCAATGCCGATGCGATGGGCAAACTCGCCAAGGACAATGATCTGCCCCTGGCGGTCAAGGCCGATTCGATTGACGGCGTTATCGCCCTCACCGAGAAACTGACGGCGATGGGACTGAAGGATCTGGTCATCGACAGCGGCGCGAGGGATCTGAAGCCGGCCCTGGCCGATCTGGTCGGCATGCGACGTTCGGCCCTCAAAGACGGCAATCGATCGGTCGGCTTCCCGACCATCGTCTTCCCCTGCGAGATGGCCTCGAATCTTGAGATGGAAGGGCTCATCGCGGCCATGTTCATCGCCAAATACGGCAGCATCGTCGTCCTGTCCGACCTGACGACCGAGGTGATGTTCCCGCTGCTCCTGGAACGGCTCAATATCTTCACCGACCCGCAGCGGCCGATGACGGTTACCGAGGGCATCTTCGAAATCGGCAATCCGGATGAGAACTCGCCGGTGCTGGTGACGACCAACTTCGCTCTGACCTACTTCATCGTATCCGGAGAGATCGAGGCCAGCCGTGTTCCGGCGTGGCTTCTGATCAAGGATTCGGAAGGGCTTTCGGTACTCACCGCCTGGGCTGCCGGCAAATTCGGCGGCGATGATGTCGGCGCCTTCGTCAAGAAAAGCGGCATCGCCGACAAGGTCAAGACCCGTGAACTCATCATTCCCGGGTATGCGGCGGCCATTGCCGGAGACGTCGAGGAAGAACTGAGCGGCTGGACCGTCACCGTCGGCCCGCGCGAGGCAGCCCATATCGCCGGGTTCCTCAAGGCCAGACAGTAGGCAGGCAGTTTTTGTTTGATGTTTATATTGTATTTACAGCATAATACAGAGACCACTGGCAATCTGCATTCCCGGTGGTCTCTGCAATGTTTCCGGCTCCAAGAAAACGATTTTTTTTATTCAATTCGGTAAAGGAGGAAGACTATGATCCTATTCGGCGAAAGCCTGAATGTAATCTCCAAGGTGATCGGCAAGGCCTATAAAGAACGCGATCCCAAGCCCATTCAGGCCGAAGCTCTCGAGCAGAAGGAGAAGGGCATGGACTATATCGACATCAATCTCGGACCGGCGAAAAAGGACGGCCACGAGTTGATGCCGTGGGTCTGCCAGGTGGTCCAGGAGGTGGTGCCGGAAATTCCCCTGCTCCTCGACACCTCCAATATCGCCGCGATCGAGGAAGGCCTGAAGGTGCTCAAGCCGGCCAGCAAACCGCACATCATCAACTCGATCATGGCCCGTCCCGAGCGGTATACGGTCATGCTGCCGATGGCTGCCAAGTATGGGGCCGATATCGTGGCCCTGATGTGGGGACCGGATGGGCTGCCGCGGGACGAGAACGAGCGGGCCGCGCTCTGCGTCGAACTGCTCTATGCCGCCAACGAGGCCGGCATCCCGAACGAGAAGATCTGGGTCGACGGCATCGTCACCCCGGTAAATATCCAGCAGGCCCAGAGTGTAAGCCTGCTCAACTTCCAGATGATGCTCGAGGACATCGCTCCCGGGGCCAAGAGCACCTGCGGTCTGTCCAATATCTCCAATGGTCCGCCGGTCCATCTGCGGCCGATCCTCAACACCACCTACATGATCATGCTCGAGCGCTATGGCATGAAAGCGGTTATTTCCGATCCGCTCGACACCAACCTGACCGCGGTGGCCAAGGGCCAGCGGCCGGATATCGTCGACGTCGTCCACAAGGCGATGGACGGCGCCGCTCCGGATCCAAGCACGTTGCCGAAGGAACTGGGCGACTATGTCAAGACCGTCAAGGTCATCATGGGTGAAACCCTGTTCTCCGATTCGTATCTCGAAATCTGATCCTTTGGATTTCGATATCGCAAAAGAAAGCCCCATTGCTGTGCGAATGGGGCTTTTGTGCGTCGATCGGCCGAGACACCGAACTGTGCGGGTAAAGCTCTGAGAGGAACAATGATTATGGAAGACAAGAAGAATCGGGCTGATTGGATTTATGCCGTGGTCTGCGATCCGGGCCCGGGCGAGCATTTTTTCGGCCTGCACGACAAGGAACAGGATGTGGATTTTATTCCGGCCTTCAATTCCAGAGAGGATGCGGCTGATTGTCTCCTGACCCTGCCCCGGGAGAGGGGCCGGAAATATGAGGTCCAGGCGGTACATATCGATGAATTGAAAGAAATCGCAGAAAAAAACGGATTCGTGGTGGCGATGGTCGATAAGGATGGTCATATTATCAAATGATGTACGGATTATCCGGCAGTACATATTGATCCGCCATAAAGGATCAGGAGGAATTCAACCATGAGCCTGAAAATCGCCATCGGCGGCAAGGGCGGGGTCGGCAAGACTACCGTTACCGCCTTGCTCGCCCGCTCGCTGGCCGCCGATACCCGCAACACGGTCATCGCCATCGATGCCGACCCTGTTGCCAACCTCGCTGCCGGTCTCGGCATCCCCGAGGACCAGCCGATCCGTCCAGTCTCCGAACTGTCCGATCTGATCGCCGAAAGAACCGGCGCCAAACCCGGGACGATGGGCGGCTTTTTCACCCTCAACCCGAAGGTCGACGATATCCCCGACCGGTTCTCGCTGGAGCGCGACGGGGTCAAACTGCTGGTCATGGGCACGGTCCAGACCGGCGGTTCCGGCTGCATCTGTCCGGAGAGCACGGTCCTCAAGGCGCTGATGACCCATCTGGTCCTCTATCGCGACGATATCGTCATCATGGACATGGAGGCCGGAATCGAACATCTCGGCCGGGCCACCTCCTCGTCCGTCGACGCCCTGGTCATCGTCGTCAATCCCGGGGCGAGGAGCCGGGCCGCCGCCGAAAAAATCCGCAAGCTCGGCCGGGATATCGGCATCAAGAAAATCATCGTTCTTGGCAACCGAGTCAGTGGGCCGGAGGACGAGGAACTCATCCGCCAGTCACTGCCGGGGTTCGAGATCCTCGGGTTTCTTCCCGAGGACCAGGAAATCGTTACCGCCGACCGGGAAGGACGGCGGCCGCACGAAGACCTCAATACCGCCCCGAGCGAACTTTCCACCATCGTCGACCGGCTCCTTGCCTTGAAAAGATAAAAGACGGGAGCTTGTCTCCCGTCCTTGTACTCCACCCTTTTCTTTAAATTTCCATATCATCGCCCATCCCGGCATCCTGCAGTTCAAAAAGATTCGTCGTGATTTTTCCGTGGCGGCTTGACAATACTACATCGTAGTGTATCATTAGGTTGGGAATTATTCTCAATGTTACCGCCAGCCGTTTGCATACTTGGCATAGAGGCGGGATCGCGCCATCGTGATGCACCCATTGCCGGAGGGGAAGCCACGCGGGTGTCTCTTTTTCATATCAGACCAGGAGAAGTGCCATGGCCAAATTACAGGAACTCATAAGGGTTGAAGATCTTACAACCTGCGATGCGACAGCACAGATGATCACCAAAGCCCGGAAGGATGGGGTGGAATTATTCTTCGACCGGGCCAGCAACATGAAGCCATGTCCGATCGGTTCCGAGTCGGCCTGCTGCAAGCACTGTTCAATGGGTCCCTGCCGGATGAATGTTAATTCCCCCTATGACCGTGTGGGAGTATGCGGCGCCACCATCGATACCATTGTGGCCAGGAATTTCGGGAGGATGGTCGCTGCCGGAACGGCAGCGCACACCGATCACGGCATGGGGATGCTGGAGCTTTTTCGTGACGTCGTCAACGGCAAGAACACGGAATTCAAGATTCAGGATCCGTTAAAATTGCTGGAGGTGGCCAAGGCACTCGACATCGTCACCGAGGGGCGGGAATTGAAGGAGATTGCCCTCGATCTCTATACTGAACTGGAGAAGACCTATACCCAGGTCGATGGCGAGATCCCGATGATGAAAAGGGTTCCGCCGAAGACCCTGGAGTTGTGGCGCAAGGAAGGGATCGTGCCGCGCGGTGCAATGCGGGAGATCATGGAAATGATGCACCGGACCGCCATCGGCGTCGACCAGGATTACGAGAACCTGACCAAGCAGATTTCGCGGACGGCTCTGGCCGATGGCTGGGGCGGCTCGATGGTCTCGACCGACATCACCGACATCCTGTTCGGGACGCCGACACCGGTCGAGGTCGAGGTGGGGATGGGTGTTCTCAAGGAGGACAAGGTCAACATCATCGTCCACGGGCACGAACCCATTCTCCTCGAGGCGATGATCATCTCCGCCGCCGATCCGGAACTCAAACAGATGGCGATCGATGCCGGGGCGAAGGGGATCAATCTGATCGGCATGTGCTGCTCCGGTCTCGATGCCCTGTCACGGCACGGTCTGCCCCATGCCGGTAACTTTTCCTCGACCGAGGCCGTCCTGGTCACCGGGGCCGTCGATGCGATGTGCGTCGATGTCCAGTGCATCAAACAGGATATGAAACGGGTCGCCGACTGTTATGACACCCCCTTCATCACCACCAATTATCGGGCGAAAATCGAGGGCGCCCTGCATATCCAGCTCGATGAGCATGAGCCGCTCAAATGCACGGAAGAGATCGTCATCAAGGCCATCACCCGCTTCAAGACCCGCGGCAAAACAATCCAGATTCCACGAATAACCGGACGCGGGGTCCACGGCTTCAGTTATGAGTATATCAATTACATGCTGGGCGGATCGTTTAGGGGCAGCTACAAGCCGCTCAACGACAACATTATCAACGGTCGTATCCGTGGGGTGGCCGGGGTGGTGGGTTGCACCAATCCCCGCTCGAAACAGGATTTCTCTCACGTCGAACTGGTCAAGGAACTGATCCGCAACGATGTCCTGGTCCTGCAGACCGGCTGCTCGCAGCTCGCCCTGGCCAAGGCCGGACTTACCGGGCCGGGAGCCGCGGCATTGGCCGGGCCCGGTCTGGCCGAGGTCTGCGAGACGGTCGGGATGCCGCCGGTTTTGGGGCTCGGTTCCTGTGTCGACAATAGCCGGATCCTCATCGCCGCCTCGGAAATGGTGCGGACCGGCGGTCTGGGCGATTCGATCGCCGATCTGCCGGCGGCCGGCTGCGCCCCGGAATGGATGAGTGAAAAGGCCATCGCGATCGGCCAGTATTTCGTGGCCTCGGGGATATATACCATATTCGGCCACACCTTCCCGATGACCAACGGCACCAAGTTCGAGAAGCACCTGTTCGAGGAACTCGAGACCAAGGGCTTCGGCAAGTGGGGCTTCGCCGACGACCCGTTGGAGATGGCCCGGCTGATGATCGCTCACATCGACAAGAAACGTCATGCCCTCGGGATCGACAAGGCGAGGGAGAGGGTCCTGATGGATATGGCTGACCGGCGTGTCCTTGACGCCATGGCCTGATCGATCGGGCTGATTGAGGCCGTTCCTCGGCTCGCCCGGGCTCGCCACGGCCCGGGCCGCCGGCGAACGGCCTTTCTTTATGCTGGATTTCTCGCTACGGCTGCAATACATTACAACCATGAAGATCTTTGACGGCAAGTTCAGCTGGGATGGCAAAAAACATGACGACCATGATCCCATCGCCTGGTTTCCCGGGACCTATGATCTGAAGATCGTGGCCTTGCCCGATGGAGACAAGGGACGGGTTCGCCACCTCAAACCGTTTCTCTGCGTTTATGCCAGAACGGGAGACGGGCTGTCGATCTCGGCCCACCCGGAAAAATTCGCCCGTGAGATATGCCGCCGGTTTTCCCTCGATATCGAGAAGGTCTTGTGGGTCGAGGACCTGCTTCAGGAACCCGACCGTTATGAAATCGTGGTCTTCAAAAAGAGCGGCCACCTCGCCGATGCCTCCCTCTACAGCGTCGAAAAACGGCGGGCCACCGCCGGCGAGGTGCATTTGATTGAAAAGGAACTGGCGGCCCTGGCGCGGTGGAAGGAACCGGCAGGGGCGAAACGGGATGGATGAGATGGATGCGATGACGGAAGAGAAGCGGAAGCTGAAGGAACGGCTCCTGGAACTCGAGGGACAGATTGCTGAAACCAAGCGCCGTCTTCCGGCCCACTCCGTCAAACCGCCGGTGATGATGGATCTTCTGGCCCTTGAAGATGAACGCGACCTCGTGCTCGAGAGAATCGAACGGTTGCGAGGAGCATGAGCATGCAGCAGGCCCCTGTTTTTGAGGAGACGTACCAACGGTATCTTGTCAAACTCCGCGAAATCGACATATTCGCCAGGGCCG
The DNA here is from genome assembly GCF_053613775.1 of Desulfoprunum sp. Taxonomy (NCBI): domain Bacteria; kingdom Pseudomonadati; phylum Thermodesulfobacteriota; class Desulfobulbia; order Desulfobulbales; family Desulfobulbaceae; genus Desulfoprunum; species Desulfoprunum sp. The sequence goes on along the minus strand of NZ_JBSHXH010000004.1, from coordinate 1,651,374 downwards.
AACTCCTCGGGGTCGGCAGAGAAGAGGGAATCCTGCGGGTCCCGCTGTACGGCCGTCAGTACCATGTGTCGTACGACGGAATAACCGATCCGACCGGCGCTGAGGCCACGCCTGCGGTGCGGGTGGTGCTGTGCCGGTACCTGCTGACCTGCCCTGACGAGCTGCCGCCGCTCTCCGAGCGCCTGGTGACCTATCGCGAGTTCAAAGACGCCGGTCCGCTGGTGTCCTATTTCACCGCCAACACCAACAAGATTATCGAGACGACCTTCGCCGGTCAGATTCCCCTGCTGCTGCAACGGGCCGAACGGCTGGGCGGGGTGAGGCTCGACTCGACCACCCATGATCTGTCGCTGCAATTCGCGGCCCTGCCGCGGATACCGGTGCTGCTCAATTTCAACGACCGGGACGACCTCTTTGCCGCCTCCGCCTCTGTTCTCTACCGGGCCTCGGCCGAAGTCTTCCTCGACATGGAAAGTCTGGCCATCACCGGCACCTTGCTGGCTGGAAGACTGATCCGGCCGTGATCCGAGGACGGTTGCCGTCGAGGCGTGCATGAACGACAAACCGGTTGAATCACCATGAACGAACTGACTGGAAACAGTTCCAGGCGGGTTCTCATCGTTGACGATGAGCCGGACATGCGGAGACTCCTGGCGAGGCTCCTGGTCAAGAAAGGGGGATACGAGGTTCTTGAAGCCGACTCGGGCGCCGTCGGCCTGGTGATTGTCAGGGAATGGCTGCCCGATGTGGTCCTCACCGACGTCAAGATGCCGGGGATGGATGGGGTGGAATTCTTCCGGCGCCTGAAGGAGGTCGATCCGACGATCAGCACCATCATCATGACCGGCTACGGCACGGTGGAGATGGCGGTGGAGGCGTTGAAGACCGGGGTCTACGATTTCTTCCAGAAACCCTTCGATAATGACCAGATCCTCCATGCGGTGGCGAGGGCGATGGAGAGGACCTGGCTGCTGCGTGAAAACCGGCGGTTTCACGAACTACAGCAAAATCCCGAGCGTGGGGATTTTTTTGGGTTTATCGGCAATGCGCCGCGGCTGCTGGAGGTCGAGGATCTGCTCCGGCGGCTCGCCCCCAGCGACATGACCGTGCTGATCCGCGGCGAGTCGGGGACCGGCAAGGAAGTGGCGGCCAGGGCCCTGCACGCGATGTCGGGCCGGGCCGGTCGGAGGATGGTGACGGTCAACTGTCCGGCCCTGCCGGAAAATATCCTCGAGAGCGAGCTGTTCGGTTATTGCAAGGGGGCCTTTACCGGCGCCGATCGTGACAAGGTCGGCCTGTTCGTTGAGGCCCACCGATCGACCATTCTCCTCGATGAGATCGCCGACATCCCGGTATCGATCCAGACCAAGCTGCTGCGAGTCCTTCAGGAAAAGGAGATACAGCCCCTCGGCCAGACCAGGACCATCCCGGTCGATGTGCGGGTGGTGGCATCGACCAATCAGGACATCGAGGCCAAGATCGCCCGGGGAGAATTCCGCGAAGACCTGTTCTACCGTCTCAACGTGGTGACCGTGAGGATGCCGAGCCTCGAGGAGATCCGTTCCGACATCCCCCTCCTCATCCATCATTTTCTCGGAAAATACCGGACCGAATACGAGCGGCCCGAACACGAGTTTTCCGAAGAGGCGATCCAGCTGCTGCTGCGCCGTCCATGGCGGGGCAACGTCCGTGAACTCCAGAACACCATCAATCGAGCGGTGCTGCTCGGGGCCGGGCCGACGCTCGACAAAAAGGATCTGAGGCTGGATGTCCAGGCCCAGGGTTCGACCAATGCGCATCCCGACCTGTGCTTCGACCAGGTGCAGCATCTCGACTATGCCGGCGCCAAGGAGGCGGTGCTGAAGGAATTTACCGCCAGCTACCTGCGGGCCGCCCTGGGTCGCACCAAGGGCAATATATCCCTTGCCGCCAAAAACTGCGGCATGGAGCGCCAGGCCCTGCAGCGCCTGCTGCGGCGCTACCAGATTGCGATCAGCGATTTTCGATCATAGGCTGCACCGTCATCGCCGCAGAGACGCCGCCACCCCCAACACCACGATCTCCTGCCGTTCCCCGATGCCGCAATAAAAATGTTGCACTGCTTCAATCCGGTTGCGGGCAACAGCCGTCGGTGGTTATGCCGGGGAGTGGCGGCACGTTGTAAATAATATATAAATATCGATATATTATTATCAATTTCGGTTTTTCTCGTCCTCATCGTTCCTCTGGTATCGATTCTGCAATACAAGGGGCAATGGAGTCCGGCTGAGCAAGGCATTGCCCGGAGGAACCCGTCTGCCTTCCTCGGCCTGATCAGCCGTTCTCCATGATTCACGCAGTCCGGTCCTGTTGACCCCGGCCTGCAACATGAACGTTGCACTTCACAACTGGACGAATGATACCAGCCTGCTTGCGCATACTCGCCTTGACGCCGCTTGTGACCGTCATGCTGTTCTGTCAGGATGCCTGGGCCCTGCAGACCCATGGCGGCATGGAAGGCGTGGTCGTCCATCAGGCCGCCCATGTCCAGTATCTCGGCGCCCTCGGCTATCTCCTGTGGGACATCCGCCGCAGCGGCTTTGCCGGGGTCGGCTGGCGCTATCTCCAGTGGTTCTGCTGGATGATGATGATCTGGAACGGCATCGCCTTCATCGGTCACTTCGCCCAGATGGGCCTGTCGGATACGGCGATATCCACCGACGACGGCTACCTCTCGGCCCTGCTGCTGCCGGAGACTTTCGGCCGGTGGGTCTATTATGTCACCGCCTTCGACCATCTGTTCATCACCCCGGCGCTCATCCTGCTCTTTCTCGCCATGCGCTCTCTGTACCGGGCCGTTGCAGCGGAACAGGCGGAGGACCGACGATGATCGCCGGTGTCCCGCTGTTGCCGGCGATTCTCCTCGATATCATCGGTTCGGCCGCCAATATCGTCCTGGCCTTCCTGTCCTGGCGCTATGCCCTGCTGTTGTCCAGACGGCAGCCCGATAACTTCGTCTGGGGGTATCTCTTCTATGTCACCTTCGCCATCGCCGCGTTCACCATATCCCGGGCAGTCGGCCACCTGATCAAGCAGTTTCTGTTGATCGCCGGCCAGGCCGATTTATGGAGAGAGATTTCACCGTACTCCGGCGGTTTCAACACGCTGTTCATGATCTCGGTGGCGGCGGTGATGATCTTCTATCACAAAGGGGTCCAGGCCTACGAGGCCCTTGAACACGAGGCGGGCAAGCTGAAGAACGCCAACCGCGAACTCGCCGCCGCCGCCGTCCAACTGCGCGATCTGAACCAGACCCTGGAACAGAAGGTCGAGGAGCGGACCGAGGAGCTGTCGCAGTCGGAAAAGAAGTTTCGCCATCTCTTTTCGGCCTCGAAGGACATGGTCTTTTTCAGCGATGCCGGCAACCGGGTGGTCGATATGAACGATTCCGGCTTCGAGATGCTCGGTTACTGCCGGGAGGAGACCTCGACGCTGCAACTCGCCGATATTTTTCTCAACCCGGATGAGATCGATACCTTCATCACACGGCTGTCCCGGGATGGTTACATCAAGGATCTGAACGTCGATCTGGCCCGGCGGGACGGCAAGATCGTTTCGGTGCTGCTGTCGGCGACGGCGATCATCGGCGAGAGAGGGGAGGTCCAGGGTTCCGAGGTCATTGCCAAGGATCTGACCCGACTCAAGACGATGATGGAACAGCTGGCATCGAGCGAAAAAATGGCCTCGGTCGGCCAGATTGCGGCAGGGGTCGCCCATGAGATCAACACCCCGCTCGGCATCATCCTCGGCTATTCCCAGCTGTTGATGGATGATGTCCAGGAGGACAGCGATGCCTATCAGAGTCTCAAGGTGATCGAGCGGCAGACCAAGGCCAGCCGCAAGATTGTCGCCGATCTGCTGAAGTTTTCGCGGCAGTCCGGCAGCACTCGGGAAGAGGTCGATCTCAACGAGATCCTGGCCGACGTGGTGGCGGTGACCGAGCACACCCTCGGTCTCAGCAATATCGCCATCCATCGCCAAATGGCCAACGACCTGCCGGGGGTCGACGGCGATCCGGAAAAATTGCGGCAGGTCTTCGTCAACCTGGTCAACAACGCCCACCACGCGATGCTGGCTCAGGGCGGCGGCGAGCTGCTGCTGCGGACCCGGATTGACAATGGCGATGTGATGGTGGAGGTCCGCGACAGCGGCCATGGCATTCCCGAGAGGTACCTGGCCAGGATATTCGATCCTTTTTTCACCACCAAGCCGGTCGGCCAGGGGACGGGACTCGGCCTCTCCGTCTCCTACGGCATCATCCATGAGCACGGCGGCACGATTGAAGTGGAAAGCCCGGTGCTCGATCAGCAGCAGGGGGCGCTGCCCGGGACCCTCTTTCGCATCCGGTTGCCGCGCAGCGGTGCCGATCGCCGGCAAATGACCGACATGTCCGGCGCCCGGGCCTGACAATTGCTACGACAATGGAGAATACAATGGCGGAAATACTTGTCCTTGACGATGTTCTCGATGCGACGGTGCTGGTCGGCAAGATCCTGACCAGGAAGGGGCATGTGGTCCATACCTTCACCGAGGAGGATGCGGCTCTGGATTTTGTCCGGACCCATCCGGTCGATCTCGCCATCCTCGATATCAAGCTGCAGAAGATGAGCGGCATTGAGGTCCTGAGGCTGATGAAACAGGCTGTTCCCGACATGCATGCGATCATGCTGACCGGGTACCCGACGGTCGAGACGGCGCGGGAAGCGGTGAATCTCGGCGCCGATGAATACTGCGTCAAGCCGATTGACAAGCAGGAACTGGAAGACAAGGTCGCCAAGATCCTCGAGGGCCGGAGTGGCCGGATCTGAGAGGGCAACGGTCGATGCGGCGGCGGATGACGGCACGGAGAGGACGATGATGGACCACGGCAGGGAGTACCGGTATCTCCAGGTCTTCCATCAGGTGACGCGGATGATCTCGATGGTCCGCGACCCCCGCCAGGTCATGACCAATATCGTCCACAGCCTGCCGGAGCTCCTCGCCATCGACGCCTGCACCATCAGGCTGCTGGACCAGGCCAGCGGCACCTTCGTCCTCGGCGCCGCCGCCGGCCTGTCGCCGGAATACCTGGCCCGGCCGGACGTCGATTCGCGGGAGACCATCGCGATGGTGGCCTCGGGCCATCCGGTGGCGTTGAGCGTGGTGGCCGACAGTCCCCATCGGCCGTTCCGCGAGGCGGCCCTGCGGGAGGGTATCGAGTCGGTGCTGACCCTGCCGATCGCCTTCCAGGAACGGGTGATCGGCATCATGCGCCTGCTCACCCGGACACCACGGGTATTTGCCGAGGATGAGATCCTGTTCTCGGTGGCCCTGGCCGAGCAGGTGGGTATCGCCATCTCCAATGGCCGGATGTTCAGGCAGTTGGAGCAGCAGGTCGATTTTCTGCACGAACTGCAGTCGATCTCGCAGCTGGTCAACTCGACCCTTGATCTCGACATGGTCCTGCAGACCATCGTCGAGCTGCTGCCGCGCAGCCTGCGGGCCCAGGGGTGCACCATCCGCCTGCTGACCCCGCCGGCGAAGGAGCTGGTCCTGGCGGCCGCGGCCGGGTTGTCGCGGGAGTATCTCGACCGGGGCGAGGTGGTCGACGAGAAGAACACCATCCAGGCCCTGCGGGGCCAGGCGGTGGCCATCCAGGATGTGGCCCGGGACGATCGGGTGCTGTATCACGAGCACATGGAGAAGGAGGGGATTCGCTCGCTGCTGGCGGTGCCGATCAAGGTGATGGACGAGGTCATCGGCATCATCAGGGTTCTGGCTCGGGAATCGAGGACCTTCAGCGAGGCCGAGATCGATTTCTCCCTGGCCGTGGCCGAGGCCGGGGGATCGGCGATCACCAACGCCCGGACCTACCGCAAGATCACCCTGCTGTTCAACCAGATCGAGGAGCACGAGCGCTTCCTGGCCAACATCCTCGACTGCATCCGGCCGCAGTTGCTGGTGGTCGACCGGCAGGGCCGGGCGGTGATGGCCAATCGCGCCTTCCTCGAGACCAACGGCCGGCAGGAGGCCGAGGTGCTGGGGATGGAGTACGGCCGCCTGTGCCAGGCGGCCGCGGAGGATCCGCCCTGTCCGGTGCGGCAGGTCCTGGTGACCGGGCGGATGGCTGTCTCGGTTCAGCAGGTGCAGGCCGAGGACGGCACGCGGTGGTACGAACGGACGGCGACGCCGATGACCGGTGATTCGGGGGAGGTCGAGTTCGTCATCGAGATCATCCGCGATATCACCGCCCAGCGCCGTCTCGAGGCGGAGCAGGCGGAACGGAGCAAGCTGGCGGGGGTGATCGAGATGGCCGGCGCCGTGGCCCATGAGATCAATTCGCCGCTCTTTGCCGCCCTCGGCACCGCCCAGATGCTGGAGGGCGACCTGGCCGGCGGCGAGCTGGAGGAGGATATCGGGACCGTGGTGCGGAACCTGAAAACAATCAGTGAATTGACGGCGAAGATGACGATCATGACCGGGTATTCGAGCCGTGATTACGTTGGGGAAACGCGCATCGTCAATCTCTAGGGAGACGGGGTGCGAATGAAAAATCAAACGATTGTTCAACAAGGAGAAGGAATGATGAAAAGCAGATTCAGAATCCTGCCATGGCTTGGCCTGGCGATGGTGATGTTGCTTGGCGCCAGGACGGGACATGCGGTCGAGAGCGGCGATGCGACGGCGGCACCGGCAGCGGCACCGGCAGAGATGGCGGCAACGACGGCGCCGACGATCGCGATCGACAAGACGGAGCTGAAAAACGGCGGCACGATCAAGGTCAGCGGCCAGGCCGAACCCGGCAAAGCGGTCTATCTCGAGGTCTGGTCCGAGGATCATGATGTGCGGGCCAGCCGCTTCGATAGCGAAAAGGACAAGGAGACCGGCAAGCGGCCGTATATCTTCTACATGTCCGGCGAGATGCCGGCTTACTACAAGATCTTTGTGCAGAAAGACCTGCAGCCGACGATCGACGAGGCCAAGAAAGCCGGCAACAAGTGGAGCTATTCGGCCCTGCTCAAGGATCTCGGTGCCGATGTTGCCTACTCTGTCCCCGCCAAGATCAAGATCGACCATTTTCAATCGACCCTGATGGCCAGCATCGTCGGCAGCCGCGGCAAACAGCTGCCGGTCATGGACGAGAAGGAGACCAAAAAACGGTCGATGCAGCTGGTCAAGGCCCGCTTCCGCAGCATCGACAAGGTGTTCGGCGCGGTCATCGACGTCCAGCCGGATGGCTCCTATACCGCCGACCTGAATATCCGCAGCGGCCTGGCCCCGGGCAAATATAAAATTGTCGCCGTGGTCGACAAGCAGGTCAAGAGCGAGCCGGCGGTGTTCGAGAACAAGATCTCCTTCCCGACCGTCTACATGGATAACGCCGGCACCAGCATGAACCTGATCTACCCCTTCGTGCTGACCCTGGTTGTCGCCATCTTCGGCGTGCTGATGGGTGCCGGCGGCGGCTTCATCATGAACCCGCTGCTGGTCACCCTGTTCCCGGCCCTGCCGCACACCATCGTTGCCGGCACCGTTACGCCGACCGTGCTCTTCTCCCAGGGCAGCGGTATCTACAACTATTCGAAGATCAAGTTCATCAACTGGAAGCTCGGTGCCAGCATTGGTTGTGCCATGCTGCTCGGCGGCTTCATCGGCCCCAAGCTGACCGAGATGATCACCCTTGACCAGTTCAAGTTCGCCTTCGGCTGGATCCTCATCGTCCTTGCCGGCCTGATGTTCTGGCAGACGACGCCGGGCTATCTCGAGAAGAACAAGAAGGAACAGGCCATTCTCAAGGAATTCAAGAAACGCGCTGAACAGGCATCCACAGGTAAATAATCGCTCTCAAGGGAGGCAAAGCATATGAAAGTCGAATTCTGGGGTCAGGAATTTAAGGTCAACATGGTGGTCGGCTGCATCGGCGGTTTTCTCATCGCCATCATGTCGTCGATGTTCGGGTTCGGCGGCGGTCCCTTCATGGTGCCGCTGATGACGGTCTTCCTCCGTCTGCCGATGTATCTCGTCGTCGGCAGCTCGCTGCTGGCCATCTTCTTCAACACCACGGTCAGCACGATGCGTCACTACCAGTTCGGCAACTTCGATCTGATCTTCTTCCTCTCCATGTTCCCGGCGGCGCTGCTCGGCGGCTATATCGGGCCGCAGATCGCCAAACGGGTCAGCCCGCTGGTGGTCAAGCGCGTTGCCGTGGCCGGGCTGTTGCTGCTGGCCCTCAACCTGTTGGGGGTATATTGATCCGTCCCCGGCGGAGCCCCGGCGCCGATGGCATGAAACGGGTTTCATGCCATCGGCCTCAGCCGGTGGGCCGCGAGCAGATCGCGGTTCGTGCCGGCAGGGGCGGAAACGATGGTCATGTCGATGTCGGGAAAGGAGCCCTGAACCATTGGATAAGGGCGACCGCCCGGTACCACGAAAATTGCCTACTGACTGTGAAGACGACCTATGGACTTTAACAACCTGACCGCCATCATCGATTTCGCCATCTCCCAGGAGCGGGAGTCGGCCGACTTTTATCGCCGGGTTGGCGACAAGGAGGCCCGGGAAGGGACCAAGGACCTCTTTTTCCGCTTCGCCGAGGAAGAAGACAGGCACCGCCGGCTGCTCGAGGATCTCAAAGGCGGCGGCGGAGGCGGCGTCCTCGACGAGTACCGCTTCACCTGGATCGTCGACATCAAGCGCAGCAACTACGTGGCGGAGATCGACTACCACCCGGGCATGTCGTACCGCGAGATCCTGATGCTCGCCGCCCAACGGGAGGAGAAGGCGCTGGCGCTCTATAATCTTCTGCTCGCCAAGGCCGAGGACGAGGGGGCGCGCAAGGTGTTCAAGATGCTGTGCCAGGAAGAGGCGAAGCACAAGCTCGCCCTCGAGGGCACCCTTGACGCCTATATGGCAGAAATGGGAGACTGAGGACAGCGGCAGATGAACTGTCCCGGGCTGAAATTTTATTTGAACCGCATGTAGAGACTTGCCCATTCACGTGAGTGCGAACGAAAAGCCGATGGCGCGCCGGCGGCAGGCAACGATATTCCTGCCGAAACCTGCCCCTCCCCGGATACGGGGAGGCTGCCGCCCGCAGCTCGTTTGCTCCGGGCGCGTTGCTCTTTTCCCGGATCGGCGGCACGCGGATGACCTCCCCGGGGAAACCGCCCGGTACGGAATCCGCTGATCCGCCGACCAGATTTCATGGGGACGTGTTCCCCCGTTGTGTTGAACTTTTGCCTAAAGGAGAATTTTCATGAGCCGGTACCATCTCACCCAGGATACCCGCAAATGCATTGGCTGCCATGCCTGCGAAATCCAGTGCAAGGCCAATAAGAGCCTGCCGTCGGGCCCCCGTCTGTGCCAGATCGTCGAGGTCGGGCCAAAACTGATCGGCGGTCTGCCGCGCACCGCCTTCGTCTTCATGCCCTGCTTCCATTGCGAGAACCCCTGGTGCGTCGCCGCCTGTCCCACCGGCGCCATGCAGCAGCGCGCCGGCGACGGCATCGTCTTTGTCGACCACGACCTCTGCGTCGGCTGCAAGACCTGTATCGCCGCCTGTCCCTGGGGAGCGCCGCAGTGGCAGCCGGAAATCGGCAAGGTGGTCAAATGCGATTATTGCAAGGACCGGCTGGACCAGGGTCTGAGACCGGCCTGCGTCACCGGCTGCACCACCCAGTGTCTCGAATTCGGGGAAGGGCAGGCGATGACGGAGAAGAAACGAAAACGCCATGCCGAGTCGGTCACATCCTTTGAAAACAGCTCGTTTTAGGGCGTTGGAAATTCATCTCCTGCGTGTTGAGAAAGTAGTACGTGAAGATATTTCTCCCCCCTTGCGGGGGGGTCGGACCTCTGTCCGCAGGACAAGGCTCGCCGCTTGCGGCGGCTTTGCCCTCCCTGCACCTTGTTCGCTGTGAGAGCCTGCCATGAACCCAAGTCAGTGCCCGGTCCATGAGACCTTGCTGGAGTTGCAAAAGATCCCGGCCGAACGTCGGATAATCCATCCGCGCAGCCGTCGCCTCTTCGAGGAAATCGCCACCCTGATCCAGGATATCGTTGCCGCCCGGGCCGGAGCCGATCATCTGCCGAGCATTGACGCGCTGGTGGCCGAAGTGTGTGCCTTCACCGATGACCCGGCAGGCGTTGACACCGGTGAATGGCTCAAGGAACGGCTTACCGAATACCAGGAGGTCTTTCGCAGCCATGCCCTGGACCGCAACTGCGCCGCCTCGGTCTGCGACCATCTCACCCCGGCCCCCTGCCAGATGGCCTGTCCGGCCGGTATCGACGTCCCCACCTATGTGTCGCTCATTGCCCTCGGTCGTGACGACGAGGCGATCGAGGTCATTCGCCGCGACAATCCCCTGCCCTGGGTGTGCGGCCTGGTCTGTACCCGGCCCTGCGAGCTGATGTGCGTCCGGGCGCGGATCGACACCCCGGTGTCGATCAAATTTCTCAAGGCCTTCGCCGCCGAACGGGCGATGTCCTGGGGCCGCTACCACAATCCGCCGAAGGCGGCGGCCACCGGCCGCAAGGTCTGCGTCATCGGCGCCGGGCCGGGGGGGCTCAGCGCCGCCTATTACCTGGCCCTGCACGGCCATGCGGTGCGGGTCGTCGAGGCCCTGCCCCGGGCCGGCGGCATGATCCTGGTCGGGATCCCGCGCTATCGCCTGCCGTCGGACATCATCGACCGCGAGGTCGCCAAGATCGAAGAGCTGGGAGTCGAGTTCTCCTTCAACACCCGTTTCGGCAAGGACGTCGACCTGGAGTCGCTGCGGGCCGAGGGTTTCGAGGCCTTCTTCTTTGCCGTCGGCGCCCACGCCTCGTTCAACCTCGGCATCGCCGGCGAAAACGATTTTCCCCAGGTCCATGGAGCGGTCGATTTCCTCCAGCGGGTGGCGCTCGGCGAACGCCGTTGCCCCGGTAAGAACGTCGTGGTCATCGGCGGCGGCAACGTCGCCATCGACGCCGCCCGCACCTGCCTGCGCCTCGGCAGCGAGCAGGTCACCATCGCCTACCGCCGGACCCGCAAGGAGATGCCTGCCGACCATGAAGAGGTGGAGCAGGCGGAAGAGGAAGGGGTGCACTTCGAAATGCTCACCGTGCCCATGGCGGTGACCGGTGATCACGGGCAGGTCCGGGCCCTGCATTGCCTCAAGGCCAAACTGGTGACGGTAACCGGCTCGAACCGCCAGTCGCCCAAGCCCATCGAAGGCAGCGACTACCATCTGCCCGCCGATGCGGTCATCAGCGCCATCGGCCAGCGGGTCGAACAGCAGTGGTTCGCGCACATGCCGGGGCTTACCTGGACCCATCGCGACACCATCCGCGTCAACACCATCACCATGGAAACCAGTCTGCCGGGCATCTTCGCCGCCGGCGACGCGGTGACCGGGCCGGCGACCGTGATCGAGGCCATCGGCGGCGGCAAACGGGCGGCGATCGCCATCGACCGCTACCTGGGCGGCATTCCGCAGCCGAAACTGCCGCCGGTGCCGGTGCGGCAGCAGCGCATTCCCTACATCGATGTCCCGGCCCACACCAAGATGGCGCTGAAACGGCCGGAGATGCCGCTCCTCGGGATCGACCGCCGCCGTACCACCTTCCAGCAGGTGGAACTCGGTTACACGGAAAACCAGGCCCGGGAAGAGGCCCGCCGCTGTCTGCGCTGCGACATCTGCCGGCGCTGCGGCAAGTGCGTGACGGTCTGCAAGGAGAAGATGGGGGTCGATGCCCTGGCCCTCGGCTACCTGTCGTTCGACCATCCCCATGAGAGCGATTTCCGCCGCACCGAGCAGCGCTGCATCAGCTGCGGGGCCTGTGCCGCCAACTGCCCGACCGGGGCGATGCGCATCGAGGACCGCGGTGACGAGCGGATTCTTTCCCTGTGCGGTACCGTCCTCAGCCGGCAACCCCTGCTGTTTTGCGCCGACTGCGGCGCGGTCATCGGTACCGAACGCTACCTGGCGTTTATCCGTGGCCGCCTGGGGGCGCTGGCGCCGGCGCCGCACAACGGCGACGGCCCGCAGTGCGACGTTTGTGCCCGGAAAAAGGGCCATCATGGCGGCTCCACGGTCATGGCTGCCACCTGAAAAAAAGTGAATGGAGGAGAACAGCGATGGTATTCCATAAAGGTCAGATGGTGCGGGTACGGCGCCGCAGCAGCGATGAAAGCTGGGAAGAGTACATGGACGGACTGGTTGGGAGTCGGGGCATGGTCACCGATCCGGATTCCCAGATCAACGACCCTGATTCTCTCATCGAGGTCAGTCTCGAGGACAAGGGGACCTTTCGGCTGCCCCAGGATTGCCTCGAGGTGCTGGAGTAGGCTGTCGAGATCGTCGTCCGGCAGGAACCTGCGGAAAAGAGGTACTGAAAACGGTATCGGGGGCCGCATCGGGATGCAGAAAACAAACACTCCATTACGGAACGGCTGCTGAATGCGACTGGCCGAAGTAATCGACACATGCTGCGTGAAAACGGTGACCGTCACCTTGGAGGCCAGCCTGGTCGAGGCGGCACGGGCGATGCTGGAGGCCGAGGCGACGGCGATAATTGTGGAAAACGACCGGTTCCGGGAGATCCTGACGGCCGGTGACATTCTGCGCCGTCTGACCATGGCAGCCTCGCCGGCTGATGCCTGGCATGGCCCGGTGACGGCGGCACTGGGCGAGCCCGTGGCAACCGTTTCCGGTGAAGAATCGGTTGGTAAAGCGATAGAAATGATGGCGGCGGCCGGCATCGATCACCAGGCGGTGGCGGTGACGCAGGGAATAGTCGTGGCTTCCCTCTGTCGCCTGCTCCTGGCGGAAAACGCCCTCCTGCACGACGAGGTGCGGCACCTGCAAAATTATATCGACGCGCTGCACGACGCGCCCAACGACTGAAGGAAGACGATGATTACTCTCTACATCAACGACCAGGCGGTCGGCGCCGAACCGGAGACGACGGTCCTCCAGGCGGCACGGAGCCATGGGATAACGGTCCCGACACTCTGCCACCATCCGGCCCTGAAACCCTCCGGCTCGTGCAAGATCTGCGCAGTGGCGGTCGAAAAGGTCACCGGCGACAGGACGATCATGCTGAGCTGCCTGCTCAAGGTCAAGCCGGGAATGAGACTGTGGACCCAAGGGGCTGAAGTGCGCCAGGCGCGGACCAGGGCCCTGCTGAAATTGATCGCCATGGCCCCGATGTCGGAGCGCATCCGCCATCTCGCCGAAAAGGAAGGGATCGAGCTGCCGCCGGCGCCGGACGGCTGCATCCGCTGCCGCCTCTGTATCCGGGTGTGCAAGGAGGTTATCGGTCAGGAAGCCCTGCGCATGGAGAAAATCGACGGCCGGCAGCTGGTGCTCCCCGACCCCGACCGCTGCATCGGTTGCGGCACCTGCGCCAATATCTGCCCGACCCAGGCAATAACGGTGGTGGAAGACGGCGGGATGCGCACCGTCTCCATTCGCGACATCGCCTTCGGCCGCCATCCGCTCCAGCGCTGCCAGGGCTGCGGCAAATACTACGCCACCGAAAAGCAGATACGGTTGATGGAGGCACGTACCGCACCTCATCCCCAGGTCAAGGAGCATCACAGCTACTGCGCCAATTGCGCCAAGCTCTTTTCCGATCGGCTGCAGGTCATGGAAAAACAACCGCCGAGACAACCAACCAACAACAAGCGGCAGCAATAGGCTGCCAGTACAGCTCATAGCAAGGAGAACTATCCATGGTTGCCAAATCAGTATTCAGTGTATGCGGGATGTGTACGGTGAGATGTCCGATCCAGGTCACGGTCGAGGACGGCCAGGTAACATTTCTTCAGGGAAACCCCCATGTTCCGGCGATGAAGGGAGCGGTCTGCCCGCGCGGCGCTGCCGGCAACGCCCTGATCACCGACCCTGAACGACCGCAGAGCCCGATGATCCGGGTCGGCGCCCGGGGCGAGGGCAAATGGCATAAGGTCAGCTGGGACGAGGCCTTCGATTACGTTGCCGACAAGCTCAAGGAAGTGAAAGCCACATACGGGGCCAAGGGCATCGCTCTGACCGACCGCGGCGGCCCGTTCCGCGATATGCACCGGGCCCTGCTGCGCGGCCTCGGCAGTCCCAACTACTGCAACCACGACTCCTCCTGCGCCCGCAACGTCCAGCACGCCAGCCTGTCGGTCACCGGCATGGGCCGCAAGAGCGTCGCCTATGACCTCAAGAACGCCAAGCATGTGGTGCTGCAGCTGCGCAACATCTTCGAGGCGATCAACGTCCAGGAGGTCAACAACCTGATGGACGCGATGGAAAACGGCTGCAAGCTGACGGTCATCGACATCCGCGCCACGGTCACCGCCTCCAAGGCGACCCGCTACTTCCAGGTGCGGCCCGGTTCCGACTATGCCTTCAACCTGGCGGTGATCCATGAGCTGATGAACAAGCGGCTCTACGACGAGAAATACGCCGGCCGCTATATCGAGGGGCTGCGGGATCTCGAGGCCTTCGTCGAACCCTACTCGCCGGAATGGGCCCAAGGGGAGACCGGCATCGCCCCGGCCGAACTGCGCGCCTTCGTCCGCGAGCTGGTCGCCGCCAAGGGGGCGGTGATCTGGCATCCCGGCTGGATGGCGGCCCGCTATCGCGACTCGTTCTACGTCTGCCGCACCGCCTATATCATCAACGCCCTGCTCGGCTCCATCGGCGCCAAGGGCGGAATGCCGCTGGTCAGCAAACCCGGTGACGTCGGGCGGGCCGATCTGAAGGCCTTTGTCGATCTCTACCCCAAACCGGCGGACAAGCGGGCCGACGGCCTCGGCTGGCGCTACACCCACTTCGAGGAGGGGCCGGGGCTGGCCCACCTGATGTACGAGGCGATCGGCAGCGGCGACCCCTATCCGGTCAAGGCCTATATCGCCTACCGTCATGATCCGCTGATGGGTTTCCCCGACCCGGACCGCCTCAAGGAGATGCTGAATAACCTCGATCTCCTGGTATCGGTGACCTTCAGCTGGTCCGACACCGCCTGGTTCTCCGACGTCGTGCTGCCGCTGTCGCCCTATCTGGAGCGGGAGAGCGTCATCGCCACCAAGAACGCGCTGAAGCCCCAGTTCTTCGTGCGCCACCGGGCGATCGAGCCGCGTTACGACTCCAAGGCCGACTGGCAGATCGTCGGCGGTCTGGCCAAGCGGCTGGGCCTGCCCGAACTGGTGTTCGACTCGGTCGAGGACGTCTGGAACTTCCAGCTCCAGGGCACCGACGTGGCGATAGCTGATTTCAACGCCACCGGCATGGTCAACCTGGCCGCCAAGCCGATCTACCGCGATATGGACAAGTTGAAATTCAAGACCCCGAGCGGCAAGCTCGAGATCGTCTCGGCCAAGCTGGAAAAGGCCGGGCTGCAATCGCTCAAGCCCTTCGAGGCCCCGGAAACGCCGCCGGAGGGGATGTTCCGCCTGACCTTCGGCCGCTGCGCCCTCCATACCCAGGGGCATACGGTCAACAATCCGCTGCTGTACGAGCAGATGCCGATCAATCCCCTGTGGATCAACTCCAAGGCCGCGGCGAAACTGGGGATCAGCAACGGCGATACGGTGGTGGTGAGCCAGAGGGATTACTCGGAAACGACGGTGGCCAAGGTCACCGACCTGATCCACCCCGAGGCGGTGTTCATCATCCACGGCTTCGGCCATAAGATCCCGGTGGAGAGCCGGGCCTTCGGCAAGGGCATCGCCGACCAGAATTTTATGCGCGGCGGCCTCGACAAATGGGATCGGGCCGGCGGGGCCATCGCCTACCAGGAGCATTTCGTCTCGGTGCGCAAGGCCTGATTTAAGGCCGGTTCCCTGATCGTCGTGGGCGTCGGGACCTGATCCGGGCACAACTCGGCGGTCAGGCATGATGCGGATTGCCGGACGGGGGGGGCCGGCCGGTTATGAAGCGCGTCGCCGGAGTCTGGACCTGCCGGTGCTTGATCGCCTGGGCATGTATTGCCGACGTTTGGATGCAGAAAGACGGAAAGGCGGACCCCCGGGTCCGCCTTTCCGTCTTTCCGGCTACAGAGCGATCATTTTCTGCGCCAACTGGCGGGCGCTTGCGGTCAGCAGCCTCTCTACCATAGGTAGTCCGAATTCCCGTACCTGAAGCGGGTCGTCCCGGCGCATCTCTTCCAGCCGGGCCAGGTCCGCCGCATCGGCGAGGACCTGAATTTCCAGGGAATCACGATCCGACCGACGATGGTAGGCCTCGATCAGGGTGCCGACCCCTTGAACTATCGGCTCCTTGGCCGCCAGCCGGCCGAGGATGGCGGCGGCGAGGCGCTGTCCTTCGGCGATGATCTGGTCCGCCGTGGGGGTGCCGTATCTGGCGGCCGCCTCGATTTCACCGATTTCCAGCAGATAGGCGGCGCACAGGGTGATTCCGAGGTTGGCCCCCTCGTCCCTGGCGATCTTCTCCGCCTGCTGGGCCACCCGCATGATGTGGCCGATCCGCCGGAAATCCGACTTGAGATAGCGTTTCACCTCGACCGCCACCCGATCCTTCAACAGGTTGTCCT
Source organism: Desulfoprunum sp. (assembly GCF_053613775.1). Classification (NCBI taxonomy): domain Bacteria; kingdom Pseudomonadati; phylum Thermodesulfobacteriota; class Desulfobulbia; order Desulfobulbales; family Desulfobulbaceae; genus Desulfoprunum; species Desulfoprunum sp. The sequence goes on along the minus strand of NZ_JBSHXH010000004.1, from coordinate 1,634,829 downwards.
GATTGCCGACAAATTCCTCCGGCAGGGTGCCGAGGCACTGCTCGGCGAACGGACAGTAGGCGGCACAGCCGAAATCCAGGCGGGGATTGACCATCCGGTGGCCGCACCGGCCGCATTTGCGATTGGTGTCATCCTTGTAGAATTCGACCGTCCCGCCGCATTTGGGACAGGTTTCCTCATAGATGGCCGATTCGTTCCAGTATTGCATGTCTTGTCCCGGGCATTTCATGGCTGCACTCCTTGGTGGTGTATCCAATGACATTCCGGAAATGTGCTTCCCGGAAAGCGTGGAAGAGAACCCGTACAGGGCGCGGTCTGTGCGACGCCCTCTGGTCTTTTGTACAGCATAGACCGGATCCACCGGGTGGACCTTGACATGGGTCAAGTATATGGAAAAAAACAGGCCGGGGATATCAGGCTATTCCCGGCCCGGGGCGAGGTCTGAAGCGTGGTGATCAGAAAGCGCAGTTGTCGGCAATCAGCTTGTTGACCGCCATGACCGATGGGGAATCATCGGGGAGTTCGATCAGGGAACGCTTCTCCATGTCGAAGTTGAGAAGGGCCTGGTCGTCAGGGATGATCCCGACCAGCGGTATGCCGATTTCTTCGACCTCGCGCAGGAAGACCTCGTTCAGCTGCTGCGGGCCGCGGGTGACGATCAGGCCGATCTTGTTGACCTCGAGATGCAGTCCCGGCAGCATCTCGTTGATGCGGCGGACCGCCCTCAGCCCCCGCAACGAGTAATCGGTGACGAGAAAGAGCATGTCGACCTTGCCGCTGGTGCGGCGGCTGAGGTGCTCCATCCCGGCCTCGTTGTCGACGACCATGTATTTATAGCTCGCGGCCAGCTTGTCGGTGAACTTGTTGAGGATATTGTTGACCATGCAGTAGCAGCCCTGGCCTTCCTGCCTCCCCATGACGAGGAGATCGAAGGCCGGTTTCTCGATCAGGGCCTGTTCCACCAGCGTCTCGATGTAATTGACCTTGTCCATCCCCGAGGGTACACCCTGGGGGTCGCGCATGTAATTCTCCCGGATGTCGCCGATGGTCGAGGTCACATCCAGTCCCAGGGTTTCGCCGAGGTTGCTGTTGGGGTCGGCGTCGACCGCGAGGATCGGGGATTTGCCGGTGGCTGAGAGATAACGGATGACCAGGGCTGCGACGGTGGTCTTGCCGACGCCGCCCTTGCCGGCGAACGCAATGATCTTGCTCATAAACTCTCCATCTGAAGTATTGAATTGCGGGTGATTTGACGTATTGCGATGAATATATGTACTTTTTTCCCGTTTGCCAGCAGGATTCTGTCGCCCCCGGACGATTTCCGGGCCGGTTCGGGTGTGGCATGGAGGGGGAACTCGGGGAAAGACCGATTGACCGTGATGTCGGCACATGGCATGCGGGCAAGGCAGCAGCCCGTTCCTGCTCCTGCCTTGCCTGCGGTGCGGATTCTAGGCCGCCTGCTGCCGGACCTTCTTCTTTTTCTCTTCGACCGGGGGGCCGAGAAGGGATTTGATGTGATCGATGTCGCTGGTGGCGATGGTCCGGTTTCCGGTCATGCCCAGCCGCCGTTCGTCGATGCCGAGGCAGAGGCCGAGAAGCTGGGGATAGAGGAGCACCGGCAGGATCTCCGATCCCGGCGCCTCGGCGGCCATGTTACTCTGGGTGGTGTCGAACTGGAGGTGGCAGTAGGAGCAGATCGGGGTGATGTAGTCCGCCCCCGCCTGCCTGGCGCCGCTGATCTTTTCCTGCAGCAGCTTGCGTGACAGCTCGTCGTTGAGGCCGGCCAGGGCGGCGCCGCAGCACTCCATCCGGCCGCGCCAGTCGAGGCTTGTCGCCCCGGTAACCCCGACGAGATCCTCGGTTATCCGCGGCACGAAGGAGTCGTCAAATTGCGTAATTTCGCGGGGCCGCAGGATATGGCAGCCATGGATGACCGAGAGCTTGAGGCCCTTGCAGGTGTTGACCAGCTTGTTCCTGATGGTCTCGATGCCGACATCCTCATGGAGAACGGTGAGGTAGTGCCTGATCCTGGCCGTGCCGGAGTAGGCCAGACCCTCCTTGGCCAGCAGGGTGTTGAATTCCTCCCGCAGGGCGCGGTCTTTGTCTACGACGGATTTCGCCTTCTGCAGACTGGCGAAGCAGCAGTTGCAGATGACCAGGATGTCGAGGCCGGCCTTTTCGGCAATCGCCATATTCCGTACGGAAGGCATGATGTAGGCCTTCTCGTCGACGTTGCGCATCGGGTAGCCGCAGCAGTTGAATTCCGGAATCCTGACCAGTTCGATGCCGAAGGTCTGCAGGACCGCCTCGGTCGAATCGGCGTACTGCTCTACCCTTACAGGGATGTTGCATCCCTGGAAAAATGCAAATTTCATGACCTGCCTCCCTCTTCGATCCTGGCAATGGCCGCGTTTTTCAGGCCGTAGAAGATATCGCACAGTTCAACCTGATTCGGGCAGTGCTCCTGACAGAGATAGCAGGTGGAACAACTCCAGATCATCTTCGCCCCCATCGCCAGGTCGACCTTGCCGATGCCGAGGCTGAATATGATCTGGTGCGGCAGCATGCCCAGGGCCTCGCCCGGGTTGTCGTAGCTGCGGACGACCGGGCAGATGTTGGTGCAGCGCTGGCAGGCATAGCAGCTCCGGTACGAGGGGTTGGCAAATGTCCCGCCCCTCTCGAGGGTCAGCGGTCGCACCATGTCGGCCAGGGCGGTGAAGCTTTTGCGGAACAGCTGCTCGACGACCTTCAACGCCTTGAGATGATCGCCGGTGTAGCTCTGGGCCAGCGCCAGCGGGAAGGAGAAATGGCTGAGCATCGAGGTCTCGGGAATGCCCCGGTCAAGCAGGGCATAGCGCGAGCTGACGAAGAGCTCCTTGAGGTTGATTCCGGAGGGGCAGATATTGGTGCAGCGGTCGCAGCTGGTACAGATGTAGAGCCCCTGCTGCAGCTTTTTCAGGGTAGCGCTGTCGAGCTCCTTGCCGGCGGCGATGTGCTTGAGGAACTGGACCTTTTCCGAGGGCAGGATGAAGTCGTTGTGGAACGACTCGAAAAACATGTTCGACGAACATTCCAGGCTGCAGGCGCCGCAGTGGGTGCAGGCCGACAGGCCGATCATCTGCCGGGTCAGAACATTGGCCGGCTCGCCGTTCTCCTTGCCCATGATCCGGGTGATGATCAGACTGACCGGGGCGGAGATGATGTGGAACATCTTCGAGAAGGGCAACCAGGCCAGAAAGGTCAGGCAGAAGAGGATGTGGAGGTACCACAGGAAGCTGACCGCACCGGCTTCGCCGGAGGCCATCAGCGGTCCGGTGATCTTGGCCAGGCCGAAACTGACGAAGGCGGAGGAATTGGCGGCGTGACACTCGCCGCAGCTGCCAGCGCTGATTTCCTGGCCCTGGGCCACCAGTTCGGGGGTGATGGCCGGTGGGTTGTGGGCGATCACCAGACCGTTCTTTTCGATCCAGTAGGCGGCGAGGGCCTGGATCTCCTGTTCGTCGGTAATACCGGTGTCGTCAAGCATCCGCTGGAAGGTCGAGTACGACGAAATCTTCGCCCCTTCGAGCAGCATCCCCGAGAGGATGATGCCGCCGACAAAGATCAGGGCCGCCCAGTCGCCGGCATAGGTCATGAGCCGCTGCGGCCGCAGGGTGATCCGGCGGTAGACGGCGATGGCAACGCCGGCAAGGACCATGAGGCCGAAGAGGTTGCGGAGGAACAGATAGGGGTCGAGGGTCGACTGATAGTCGCTGAAAAGCCGTTCGGTGATCAGCGAATCAAGGGCATGAAGGAAGAACAGCAGCAGAAAACCGGTGAAGATCAGACCATGGGCGATCCAGCGGAGGGTGTTCTTGTCGAAGACCCGTTGCTGGAACAGCAGATCAAGGAATATGGATTTGAGGACCGTTATCGACCTGGGGCCGAACAATGCACCCCCCAGGGCCTTTCCAGCAGCTGCCAGGCGCTGCGGCAGGGTTAAGGTTGCTGCGGGGGGGTGGATTCCTTGCGAGAACCAGACATACAGGCGCAGGAGAATGCCGATGAGACAGACAGAGACGGCGACCGTCAGAAGCAGTGTGAAATTCATGACAAATCTCAATATCCTCGATCGTGTTATTGGTTAACGGAACATGGTTGCGGTGTATCAGGCCATGTTTGAGCGATACCGGGCAGTAGGCGGAGACGCATTGAACGTTCATGGTGGCACCGGCGGTTGCGGCCGGTGGCTTCACGTCGCCGGCTGGCGACAGGTTGATAATGGGAGAAACATTCATTACTGCTTCGCCGCCGGGTCGGCGGTCGAAACGTAAGGCCCGGCAGTCGGGGAAGGACTTCCCTCATCATTGCGGGCGCACAATGCGGGCGCAGGCTGCCGGGAGGTCAGTCCTCAATAGCGAACCGGGCGACTCTGGGGTTCCCCGGTAGATTTTCTCCGGCCGGGAACGAGCTTTCTGTTGAATATGAGGCAATTGACAACGGCTCTCCGGCAGGCGTTCACTTCTGTTCCTTCTCCGGCGGGAATTCGACCAAATTTCCGGCCACCGTGATTTCCATGGCCTGATCCTTTGGTGCAAGAGAGAGGAAATGCAGAGATGAAGTATCATTCTCAGTTTAACGGGAGAAGGACGGTTGTACAATATAAAACACGTGCGCCGCACCTCCGGCGCATTCTTTTTGCGAATCAGACTCGGGAGGCGTTCCGGACGATTTTTCCAGGGAGAAATGATCGGCAAGCCCACCGGTGCGGGCGTTCTTCGGGTTGGGTGAGGTTTTTCCGTTGCCGCCGGTTTTCTTTCTCGACCTTTGCACAAGAACGGGATACAGTTTGTCTGGGAACGGCCGGGACGGGTTGAGAAAATCATTACATCCGGTACTCGGTTGATCTTGTCAGCTGCAGGTTATTGCGTCATTTGTCAGTACATCTTCATAGGTATGCATGGCACGGGAGAATGCAGTGGCATGTATAGTTGAATCCTTTCTCTTGTTAGCCGTACGGGGTTGTTGATCCACGATACCTATTTCCGGGAGGTGTGTGGTGGTTTGATTTCCTCGATGAGGTGAAGCGGGTTTTGATCAATCTTCAGTTGGAGCATGTGGATATGGAAAATCAGATGGAAGAAGTGCTGGAAGGAATCTACCAGAAAACGGTGGTACATGGAGATAATATAATCACTGTGCTGCAGGAGATCCAGAATGCGTTCGGATATGTCCAGGAGGAATCGGTGAACTGGTTCTCGGCGAGAACCAATATACCGGCTTCGAAGTTCTACGGCGTCATCACCTTTTATTCCCAGTTTCACATGACCCCTCGCGGCAAGAACATCATCACCGTCTGTTCGGGGACGGTCTGCCACGTCAAGGGGGCATCCAGGATCATCTCGCGGATCCGTGACGATCTGAAACTCGCGGAAGACAAACCGACCACCAAGGACATGCTGTTTACGTTGGAAAACGTCAACTGCGTCGGGGCCTGCAGCATCGCCCCGGTTGTCGTCGTCAACGAGAAGGTCTTCGGTAAGATGAATCCGGAGAAGATCTCCAAAACCCTCAAAACCTATAAGGAATAACACCGTGAATGGCGAAATAATTGTCAATGTGTGCATGGGCACCGGCGGCATCGCGGCGGGTGCTGAGATGGTGATGAAGGCGTTTCAGGATGAATTTGCCGCTGCCGGGCTCGAGAATGCCACCGTGCAGAACCGCTGCAAGCTGCACAAGGTCGGTTGCCGCGGCTTCTGCGCCAAGGACGTCCTGGTCGACATCAGTGTCAACGGCGAGGTCTCGACCTACCAGTATATCCAGGAGGATATGGTCAAACGGTTGGTCAGGGATCATGTCGTCGGCGGCAAACCGATCAAGGAATGGATGGCCGGAGACGACTACCATGTCTTCCACGACAACCAGACCAAGGTCGTCCTCCACGATCTCGGCAAGATCAATCCGGAATCGATCGACGATTACCTCAGCGTTGACGGCTACACCGCGGCGAAGAAGGCCCTGACGACGATGACCGCCGAGCAGGTCATCAACGAAGTCAAGAACTCCGGCCTGCGCGGCCGCGGCGGCGGCGGTTTCCCGACCGGGCTCAAGTGGAGCCTGTGCGCCGCCAACGAGGCGGACCAGCGCTATGTCATCTGCAACGCCGACGAGGGCGACCCCGGGGCGTTCATGGACCGCTCGGTCGTCGAAGGCAACCCCCATGCGGTGGTCGAAGGCATGATCATCACCGCCTACGCGATCGGGGCCACCCGCGGCTACGTCTATATCCGTGCTGAATACCCGCTGGCCGTCCATCGGCTGCGCATCGCCCTGGACCAGGCCCGGGAGAAAGGCTTCCTCGGCGAGAAGCTGTTCGGCGGTTCGTTCGAATTCGATATCAAGATCAAACTCGGCGCCGGGGCCTTCGTCTGCGGCGAAGAAACGGCGCTGATCGCCTCGATCGAGGGTGAACGCGGCATGCCGCGGGCCAAGCCGCCGTTTCCCGCCAACAAGGGGTTGTGGGGCAAGCCGACGATCATCAACAACGTCGAGACGCTGGCCAATCTGCCGCCGATCATCAACAAGGGGGCCGAGTGGTTCGCCTCGATCGGCTCGGAGAAGAGCAAGGGCACCAAGGTCATCGCCCTGACCGGCAAGATCAGGAATACCGGCCTCATCGAGATCCCGATGGGCATGCCGCTGAATGACATCATCTTCAAGATCGGCGGCGGCATCGAGGGCGACAAGCTGTTCAAGGCGGTCCAGACCGGCGGGCCTTCCGGCGGCTGCATCCCGCAGCAGTTCATCGATCTGCCGGTCGATTACGAGGGCCTGAAATCGGTCGGTTCGATGATGGGCTCCGGCGGTATGGTCGTGCTCGATGAAACCGACTGCATGGTCAACATCGCCAAGTTCTTCCTGACCTTCACCCAGGAGGAGTCCTGCGGCAAGTGCGTCCCCTGCCGGATCGGCACCAAGCGCCTGCTCGAGATCCTGACCCGGATCACCGAGGGCAAGGGCAAGAAGGGGGATATCGAACTGCTGCAGGAACTGGCCGAGGATGTCCGTGATTCGAGCCTCTGCGGTCTCGGGATGTCGGCACCGAATCCCGTCATCAGCACCATCAAGTATTTCCGCCATGAGTACGAGGCCCATATCAACCGAAAGAAGTGCCCGGCCAAGGTCTGCAACAAGTTGCTGACCTTCTTCATCCGCCCCGACCAGTGCGTCGGCTGCGGCATGTGCGCCAAGGCCTGTTCGGTGAAGGCGGTCTCGGGTGAGCTGAAACAGCCGCACAGTATCGACAACGCCCTCTGCATCCAATGCGGATCATGCTTTGATGTCTGTAAATTCAACGCTGTTGTAAAGGATTAACCTATGATCAGCCTGACGATTGACGATAAGAAAATTGAGGCGCCGCACGGTGCGACCGTCCTGGAAGCAGCCCGTCTGGCCAAGATTGATATCCCGACCCTCTGCCACGACCCGCGGATGAAACCATTCGGAGCCTGCCGGCTCTGCATTGTGGATATTGCCGGGTTGCCGCGGCCGGTCACCTCCTGCACCACCCCGGCCACCGAAGGGATGGTGGTGACGACATCGAGTCCGCGCCTGGAGCGTCTGCGCAAGACCACGGTGGAATTGCTGCTCTCCGACCACCCGAACGACTGCATGGTCTGCATCCAGGCCGGGGATTGCAGCCTTCAGGACCTGGCCTATCGCTACGGCATCCGCGACAACCGCTTCAGCGGCGCGGTCCGCCAGCACAAACGGGTCGACAATAATCCGTTCATCCTCCGCGATCAGGACAAGTGCGTCCTGTGCGGCCTCTGTGTCAGGGTCTGCGACGAGGTCCAGGGGGTGGGGGCGATCGGCTACGCCAACCGCGGTTTCGAGTCGGACATCTGTCCGCCGTTCAAGAAGCAGCTCGACTGCGAGTTCTGCGGCCAGTGTGTTTCCGTCTGCCCGACCGGGGCCCTGTCGGCCAAGATGTGGGTCGGCCAGCCCCGTCTGGATGGTCTCCAGCCCACCGAGACGACCTGCACCTACTGTGGCTGCGGCTGCAATATCACCCTCCACACCCATGGCGACACGGTCGCCCGGGTCTCATCCCGCTCCGATAACCATAACCGCGGCTGGCTGTGTGTCAAAGGTCGGTTCGGTTACGAGTTCATCAACAGCCCCGAGCGGCTGACCACCCCGCTGATCCGCCGCCGGAAAGGCGGCCCGCTCGAGCCGGCCGGCTGGGACGAGGCCCTCGATCTGGTCGCTTCGCGGCTGCAGTCGGTCAAGGAGCAGCACGGCGCCGACGCCATCGGCGGTCTGGCCTCGGCCCGCTGCACCAACGAGGAAAATTATCTCTTTCAGAAACTGCTGCGGGCGGGGGTCGGCACCAACAATGTCGATCACTGCGCCCGATACTGACACAGCGCGACGGTGGCCGGTCTGGCCACCAAGTTCGGATCCGGCGCAATGACCAATTCGGTCGAGGGAATCTCCCGCAACGATGTCCTGTTCGTCATCGGTTCCAACACCACCGAGAATCACCCGATCATCGGCCTCAGGATGAAGGAGGCGGTGGCCAACGGCGCCGAGCTGATCGTCGCCGATCCGCGCAAGATTCCGCTGGTCAAGTTTGCGACGCTGTGGCTGCGGCACAGGCCGGGGACCGATTCCGTCCTGTTGAATGCGATAATGAACGTGATCCTGGCCGAAGGGCTTGAAGACAAGACCTTCATCGCCGAGCGGACCGAGGGCTATGCCGAGTTCGTCGAGTCCCTGGCGACGTTCACCCCCGAGTTCGCCGAGGGCGTGACCGGGGTCGCCGCCGCCGATATCCGCAAGGCGGCGCGGATCTATGCCGGCGCCGGCACCGCCGGAATCTACTACGCCATGGGCATCACCCAGCATACCATGGGGACGAACAACGTCTGTGCGGTCGGCAATCTGGCGATGGTGACCGGCAACCTCGGCAAGGACGCCGCCGGCGTCAATCCGCTGCGTGGCCAGAACAACGTCCAGGGCGCCTGCGATATGGGCTGTCTGCCGACGGACTATCCCGGCTACCAGAAGGTCAGCAATCCTGCGATACAGGCCAAGTTCGAGAAGGCCTGGGGCAAGTCGCTGTCGCCGCAGCCGGGCCTGACCGCCAGCGAGATGACCGGGGCGATGCTGTCCGGCAGTCTCAGGGCGATGTACATCTTCGGTGAGAATCCGGCGCTGTCCGATCCGAACATGTCGCATTCGATCAAGGCGTTCAAGGCCCTCGATTTTCTGGTGGTCCAGGATATCTTCCTGACCGAGACGGCGGAGTTGGCCGACGTGGTCCTGCCCGGCGCCTCGTTTGCCGAGAAGGACGGCACCTTCACCAGTTCGGAGCGCCGGGTGCAGAGGGTGCGGCCGGCCATCACCTCACCGGGCGAGGCCAGAGGCGACCTTGCCATCATCCATGAGGTGTACAAGCGGATCGACCCGGCAGCGGCATCCTTCAACGTCGCCCCGGCCGAGCTCTTCGCCGAGGTGGCCACCCTGTGGCCGGGGATTGCCGGGATGCGGTACGATCGTCTCGACGGCAACGGCCTGCAATGGCCCTGCCCGACGGCCGATCATCCCGGGACGCCGTATCTGTTCCAGGGAGCCTTCCCCAGGGAGGGGGGCAAGGCCCTGTTCACCAAGGTGCCGTACGTTGTGTCGGACGAGCTGCCCGACAGCGAATATCCTTTCCTGCTGACGACAGGCAGGGAGTTGCTCCAGTATCACACCGGGACGATGACGAGAAAATCGACCGGAATCGCCGCCGCAGCGCCCGAACCGTTTATCGAGATCAACCCCGCCGATGCGGCGGTGCTCGGGATCAGCAACGCCGAACTGCTCTCGGTCAGTTCGCGGCGCGGCAGTATCAAGGTGAAGGCGCGGGTCTCGGATATCGTTCCGGCCAAGGTGGTCTTCATCCCGTTCCACTACAAAGAGGCGGCGGCGAATATGCTGACGAGCGACGCCCTCGACCCGATCAGCAAGATCATGGAAGCCAAGGTCTGCGCGGTACGGGTTGAAAAACAGGCAGCCTGATCCGGTCGGGAATAACAGGCTGACAATCCGGGGACTGGTTCTTCATTGAACCGGTCCCCTTTTTTTCGTCGATATGCTGGACAACCGGCCCAATCTGCATGAGTGTGTCGGGAGGATGGCCGGTTACGTGATCAACTCAGTCCAACGAAGAATCGGGAAGGAAGTGTGAGTACGGGAATCGAATCCATTATTGTGGAGTGTGGAGGGAAGACGATCACGGATTGCAGCAGCATCATCCTGGTGCCGAAGATCGCCATCACCGAGCCCGGCTATATCACGACGGTGACCGTCGGGGCATCCGCCCATGCCAAGCATGAATTTCATACGATGGCGCAGATGGCGTATTTCCAGTTTCAGGATGGCGAACTCGAGATTGCACCACTGGAAGGCAGTGTGCGTGTTTCGGTGCGAGGGGAAGCGGAGGTACTGGTCGCCGGCCTGGCGCTCTACCGGGATACGGAGGGGCGGTTTCACGCGCTGATGCACGAGGGACAGGACGGGAAAAGACTGATCGAAGCGGCCTACCGCTTCTGTACCCGGTGGATCCGGCTGGACATCTGACAACCGATTGAAGGGATTGACGTATTAATGACAGCCGTGGAGGCTCAGTGCAAAAAGTAGTTGTTTTTCAGCAGAATGGCAGTGGTGAACGGAAGATAGCCGGGGTCAGGGAGCATGGCGCCGATATCGTCAGGATCGAGACGGTCGCGATCGATGGCGCCCTGCCGCCGGTGATCGATGATGCTCGAAGTTATCTCCCGGACCGGATCGACGCCGACCTCGTCCTCGATTATCTGCGGCATCAGGACCTCTCCCACGATCTGGTCCTGATGTGCGTGGAGCAGGGGATTCCGGTGGTTTCCTCGGGCAAGAAGAGAACCGGCCGGCAGGTCATGATCCCGCCCACCTGATGCGGGCTGCCGAGGCAGGATTGTCTCGGTCCCTATGGTGAGCGGTTCGGCGCTCCCGAACTCGAGGTCGAGGTCGAAAACGGCAGGATCGTGCGGGTGACGGTGGTGCGGGGAGCCCCGTGCGGGGCCACCTGGGATGCCGCGAAAAAACTGGTCGGTTCCCTGGCCGGGGAGGCCGAGCGGATCATTGGTCTCGAGGTCCAGTACTTCTGTTCCGCCAACCCGGCGGGGTGGGATCCGATCTACGGCCAGAGTCCTGTTCATTTCGCCGGCAAGGTGCACAGCAAGGCGATGAAGGACGCGCTGGCACGCCAGGCCGGGATCTGAGCGTACCCCCTGGGCGGAGCGCCGGGCATTTCCGGCCCGAGGGGCGGATCCGATGGCTACCAGTTCCTGCCGAGCAGTTCGAAATATCCCCGGGGGCGGACGCAGGCCGGGCACTTGGCAGGCGGTTCGGTGCCGGAATGGAGGTAACCGCAGCCGAGGCATTTCCAGACCGTTTCCTCCGGACGCGAGAATATCCTGCCGACGGTGATGTTTTCCGCCAGTTCCCGGAATATCTGCTCGTGGTGCCGTTCGGCGACACTGATGGCGTCGAGGGTCTCGGCGGCCCGCGTCATTCCTTCCTCGCGGGCGATCTCGGCAAAGAGCCGGTACATGGTGCCATGGACGTAGAGCTCGAGTTCGGCCGAAGACAGCAGGTTCGAACGGGTGTCTTCGATGACGCCGGCGGGAAATGGCCAGCGGATCTCCATTTCACCGCCGTTGAAGAACTTGAAGAAGCGCAGTGCGTGTTCGTATTCCTGTTCCGCAGTCTCATCGAAAATCCGGGCGATCTGGATATAATCTTCCTCCCTGGCCCGGCCGGCGAAAAAATTATAACGGGTTCGGGCCTGGGCCTCGGCGGAAAAGGAGATAAGCAGGTTTTTGGCCGTTCTGCTGTCACGAAAAGACATTGGCTTTTTCCGGTGTCGTGATTATTCTTCGACTATGATTGCCTCGGCCCCGCACTCGCGGGCGGCCCGCCGGACGACGTCCTCGAGGTGAGCCGGGATGGTATCGAACTTGACGATGGAGAGGAGCTGGTCCTCGTCATACTCGAAGACCTCGGGGCAGAGTTTGTTGCAGTTTCTGTCTCCCATGCATTCTTTGGTGATCGTAGCCTTCATGTTCGTCTCCTTGTGCGGGTTGATCGTGATAGCCCCGGTTAGTCCGGTAACATTGCCTGTACAATACCACCTGTAATAATAGTCTTATCGGTCCAAGTGGCATCCGTCAAATCAAATCTATCTGCCGTGGATATCAGGTCTCTCGCCGACTGTTCCCACGGTTTCATGCGTCTGTCGGCCACCCGTGCGGGAACGGGATGCCGGAGGGTATAGCTATGGTCGGTTTTGCCAACGCAATGGAGGTGTTCAGCCTGCTCGACAGAAGCAACTGCCGTCGATGCGGGGAAAAGACCTGTATGGCCTTTGCCGGGGCGGTCTACCGGGGGATCAAGCCCATTTCCGCCTGCCCCGGGCTCGACCCCGCAACCTGCGCCCGGTATGGGACCGAGAAATCACCGCCACCGGAAGGGGATGACACGCTTCTCGCCGCCCTGCTCGACCAGGTCGGCAGGCTCGATCCGGTCGAGACGGCGGCACGCACCGGCGGGACGGTGGTCGGCAACCGGATCGTTCTCAAGGTGCTGGGAAAGGATTTCGGTATCGACGCCGATGGCAATTTCACCACCGATATCCATGTCAACAACTGGGTCGTCGTGCCGTTTCTCACCTACCTCGTGCAGTGTCGCGGCGATCAGCCAGCCGGGGAGTGGATAGCCTACCGGGAGATCGCCGGCGGCAGGGAGCGTTATCCGCTGTTTCGGAAACGGTGCGAGGAGGTGATGAAACAGGTGGCTGATACCTGGCCCGACCTGTTCGACGACATTGTCCATCTGTTCAGCGGCGAGCGGTTGCCGGTACAGTTCGACGCGGATATCTCGGTCGTCCTCAAACCGTTGCCGAAAGTGCCGGTGATGATCTGCTACTGGAAACCGGCCGACGGGATGGCCTCGTCGCTCAACGTCTTTTTCGATGCTGCCGTGGACAGGTGTCTCGACGCCGGCGCCGTCTTCAATCTGGGGACGGGGATGGCGCGGATGTTCGAGGTGCTGGCCCTGCGGCATGGGATCATCCTTCCAGCCGCATGATTAAGTTCATTTTTTCCGTATTTTCGGCCGCATGGGCGATATTCCCGCCCTCAGGCCGGAGGTTGCGGCAGGCAAAACGGTGAAATCTTCAGTGTTTTAAACAACCGCACATTTTTGTGATGGGTGGAAATAAAAAAGATTGTCATTGCGCGGTATATCAATGATAATGACTCTTAACTGAAGAGCGTCCACCGATGGTATTTCTCACCGTTGTACTCTGATTACGCCCCTTACATACTCGCTCGCAGGTCGAGCACACAATGACGGCAGTGGCGAAACTGTCGGGGCCGGTCTGAAGGAGGACTTGTTTTGACCGAACAGAGCCAGAAACAGGACACAAAAAACAGGATCGGATCAGTGCTGGTTGCCGGTGCCGGAATCGGCGGGATGCAGGCAGCCCTTGATCTGGCGGGAAGCGGCTTCATGGTTCATCTGCTCAACGATGAGCCCTCCATCGGGGGAACGATGTCCAGACTGGACAAGACCTTCCCCACCGGCGACTGCGCGATGTGCATGATTTCGCCCAGGATGGTCGAAAGCAGCCGCCATCCTAACGTCAGGATGCATACCCTGGCCCGGGCCGTCAAGGTCACCGGCCAGGAGGGCGACTTCACGGTGACGGTAGCCGAGAAGGCCAGGTATGTCGATGCCGACCGCTGCACCGGATGCGGGGCCTGCGAGGCCGAGTGCCCGGCCAGGGTCGCCAACGTCTTCAACCAGGGCCTCGATAAGCGCAAGGCCATCTATGCCCTGTTTCCCCAGGCCGTGCCGAACACCCGGGCCATCGATGCCGAGCACTGCCTCTTCCTCACCCGCGGCGTCTGCCGCAAGTGCGAAAAGGTGTGCGACGCCAACGCCGTCAACTTCGAGGATACTGACAAGGAATACGAGCTGCAGGTCGGTTCGATCATCCTCACCCCCGGGTTGAAGACCTACGACCCCGCCATCCGCCAGGAACTGGGCTATGGCCGGCTGAAAAACGTCGTCACCTCGCTGCAGTTCGAGCGGCTGTTGTCGGCCTCCGGCCCTTTCGGCGGGGTGGTGACCAGACCCTCCGACGGCGGCCACCCCAAACGGCTGGCCTGGGTCCAGTGCGTCGGCTCCCGCAACGCCCACAATGCCAATCCGTGGTGCTCCTCGGTCTGTTGCATGTATGCCGCCAAGCAGTCGATCATCGCCAGGGAGCACGACCCGGAGGTCGAGGCCACCGTCTTCTACATGGAACTGCGGGCCTTCGGCAAGGACTTCGACAAGTACATCGACAAGGCCAAGTTCGGCAGCGGGGTCAAATACCGGCGGGCGATGATCTCCGAGATCATCGAGGACCCGGTGACGAAGAACCTGCGGATCCACTCGGTCGATGAAGAGGGACGGCTCGTCAACGAAGAGTTCGACATGGTCATCCTCTCCATCGGCTTCGAACCCCGGCCGGATGCCGCCGAATTCGCGAAGATCTTCGGCATCGAGACCGACCAGTACGGTTTTGCCCGGACCTCGAAACTGGCGCCGGTCGCCACCAGCCGTCCCGGCATCTATGTCGCCGGCACCTACCAGGGGCCGAAGGATATCCCGGAAACGGTCATCCAGGGCAGCGGCTCGGCGGCCCAGGCCATGGCCCTGCTCGGCGAGAGCCGCGGCAGCGAGATCGAAGAGGTGGTGCTGCCGGAGGAACGGGATATTACCGGAGAAGAGCCGCGGGTGGGGGTCATCGTCTGCCACTGCGGCGTCAATATCGCCGGCACCGTCGATGTCCAGAAGGTCGCCGAGGCCGCCAGTCACCAGCCCGGTGTGACCCATGCCGAGACCATCATCTATGCCTGCGCCCCGGACGGCCAGCAGAAGATCCGCGATCTGATCAAGGAAAAAGGCCTCAACCGGGTCGTCGTCGCCTCCTGCACCCCGCGCACCCACGCGCCGCTGTTCCAGGACACCATCCGCGAGGTGGGACTGAACAGGTTCCTCTTCGAACTGGCCGATATCCGGGAACAGTGTTCCTGGTGCCACATGAACGACAAGGAAAAGGCGACCGCCAAGGCCATCGAGATCGTCAATATGAACGTGGCCAAGACCCGCCTGCTCGATCCGGTGACGTCGAATTCAGTCGGCGTGACCCATGCGGCCCTGGTCGTCGGCGGCGGCATCGCCGGCATGACCGCCTCGCTGTCCCTGGCCGGGCAGGGGTACGGCGTCCATCTGGTGGAACGGGACACTGTCCTCGGCGGTCTGCTGAACAAGGTCCGACGCAATCTCGAGGGCGATGACGTCCAGGCCTATCTCGACGATGTCAGGAATAAAATCGAGCAGGAGGCGCGGATCACCGTCCATCTCGGGGCGACCGTCGCCGCCACCGAGGGTTTTGTCGGCAACTTCAAGACCAGCCTGACGGATGGGACGGCCATCGAGCACGGGGCCGTCCTCCTCACCAGCGGCGGCGCCGAGTATGTCCCGACGGAGTACGGCTACGGCACTTCGCCGAACGTCATGACCCAGCGCGAGCTCGAATCGTGGCTGGCCGCCGGCGATCCGAAGGCGAGCGACCGGTTCGTCATGATCCAGTGCGTCGGGTCGCGCGAGGAGCCGGCTAATTACTGTTCCCGGATCTGCTGCCAGGATGCCCTGAAAAACAGTATCGCCATCAAGGAGCGGCAGCCTCGGGCCCGGGTCGTAGTGCTCTACCGCGATCTGCGGGCCTACGGGCTGAAGGAGGATTACTACAGGAAGGCACGCGACCTCGGCGTCCTGTTCTTCCTCTATGTGCCGGAGCGGAAACCGGAGATCATCGCCGACGGCAGCGGCTTCAAGGTGCGGGTCGACGGCAAGGTCCTGGGCGGGGAGATGGAGATCGACGCCGATTACCTCATCCTCTCCACCGGCCTCCGGCCCCGGGAGGATGCCCAGCAGCTGTCCCAGACCTACAAGGTCACCCGCAACGGCGACGGCTACTTCATGGAGGCGCATGTCAAGCTGCGGCCGGTCGATTTCCCCAGCGAAGGCCTGTTCCTCGCCGGCCTGGCCCATGCCCCGAAGAACCTCGAGGAGACCATCAGCCAGTCGCTGGCCGCCGCCGGGCGGGCCGGGACGCTGCTGTCCCGCGACAACCTGACGGTCTCGGGGATCATCGCCAAGCATAACCGCGATATCTGCATGTCCTGTCTGGCCTGCTTCCGGGCCTGTCCCTTCGGGTCACCCTTCATCGACGCGGATGGCCGGGTGAGCCACAACGAGGTGAAATGCACCGGATGCGGAATCTGTGCCGGCATCTGTCCGGCCAAGGCCTTCCAGGTCAACTGCTTCCGTGACGACCAGATCCTGGCGATGATCGATTCGGTGACCGGTAACGACTAACGTAGAGAGGAAGGAACCAACCAATGACAGCTGATGGAGAAAAGATCGAGGAACGGCGGAGCCCGGAAAAACCGTGCGAGATCCCCGCGGGATGGAAGGCGAACATCATTGCCTTCGCCTGTCATTACTGCGCCTTCGCCGCCGCCGATCTGGCCGGGGTGATGCGTCTTTCCTATTCTCCCAACTCCAAGGTGATCCGC
Organism: Desulfoprunum sp.; assembly: GCF_053613775.1. Taxonomy (NCBI): domain Bacteria; kingdom Pseudomonadati; phylum Thermodesulfobacteriota; class Desulfobulbia; order Desulfobulbales; family Desulfobulbaceae; genus Desulfoprunum; species Desulfoprunum sp. The sequence continues at coordinate 1,618,129 of NZ_JBSHXH010000004.1, read as the reverse complement.
CTGCCCTGTACCGGCAAGCTCGACCACATCTATGTGCTGCGGGCCTTCGAGCGCGGCATCGACGGGGTGTTCGTCGCCGGCTGACTCGAGGGCCAATGCCATTTCCTGGAAGGAAATACCAATGCGGCCAAGCGGGTCAAACGTCTGAAGGGATTGCTGAGCACAGTCGGCATCGATCCCGAACGACTGCACTTCTACAACCTCTCGGCCGCCATGGGGCCGCGATGGGCCGAAATCTGCAATGAATTCACCGAAAAGATCATTCATCTGGGTCCTTCGCCCGTCTGGCTGGCACTGCAGAGAAAGAAGGAGACAAACAAGCATGACGAGTAGCGTGCCGTCATCGACTGCCCGCCGATCCTGCGTGCCTAACGAACAAGGAGTCAAAAGGCCATGATAGTTGGAGAACAGAAACCGCTCGAAGAAATCTGGGAGATGGTTAAAAGGCATAAGCGGCTCACGGTCTTCGGCTGCAACACCTGTGTCGCCGTGTGCCACCAGGGGGGCAACAAGGAGGCCGGGATCCTCGCCTCGCTGCTGAGGATGAAGGCCGTGCAGGAAGGGGTGGATATCGAGATTGTCGACAGCGGCATCGAGCGCCAGTGCGAGCATGATTTTTTTGAATCGGTCCGTGATCTGATGGCGAAATCGGAGGCGGTCCTCAGCCTGGCCTGCGGCATCGGGGTCCAGTTTGTAGCCACGAAATATCAGATGCTGCCGGTCTATCCGGCCCTGAACACCACCTTCCTCGGCGACGTCATCGCTGTCGGCCATTTTACCGAGAAATGCCAGGCCTGCGGCGATTGCGTCCTCGGGCTCACCGGCGGCGTCTGTCCGGTCAGCCGCTGCTGCAAGCGTTTGAGTAACGGTCCGTGCGGCGGCTCGTCGAACGGCAAGTGCGAGATCTCCAAGGAAATCGACTGCGCCTGGCAGCTGATCGTCGACCGTCTCGAGGCCCTGGGGCGCCTGGACGACTACGAGAAGATCCCCCCTCTCAAGGACTGGTCGAAGGACAGAGCCGGCGGACCCCGGTCATTCAAGCTGGAGGACATTTAACCGTGGACCTGAAAACGAACAGCAGACTGGAAAAGGTTTTGAAGAGTGGTCAGCTGGCCGTCACCAGTGAGTGCGGTCCGCCCCGGTCAAGTGCCCCGGAAGGGATCATCAAGAAGGGCGAACTGATCAAAAACCATGTCGACGTCATCAACGTCACCGACAACCAGACTTCGGTAACCCGGCTGTGCAGCCTTGCCGCCTGCGTCCACCTGAAACTGCAGGGGCTCGACCCGGTCCTGCAGATGGTGGTGCGCGACCGCAACCGCATCGCCCTGCAGAGCGATATCCTCGGCGCCGCCTCCTTCGGCATCAACAACGTCCTCTGCCTGTCCGGCGACCACCAGAGTTTCGGCGACAACCCGCAGGCCCAGAATGTCTTCGATATCGACTCGATGCAGCTGGTGCAGACGGTTCGACGGATGCGCGACGAGGGCCGGTTCCTCAGCGGCGATGAGATCAAGGTGCCGCCGAACATGTTCGTCGGGGCGGCGGCCAACCCCTTCGCCGACCCGTTCAAGATCAGGGTGCCGCGCCTGGCCAAGAAGGTGGCGGCCGGGGCCGAGTTCATCCAGACCCAGTGTATCTACAATGTCGACAAGTTCGAGCTGTGGATGCAGGGCGTGCGTGACCGCGGCCTTCACGAGAAGGTCTTCATCCTCGCCGGCATCACCCCGATGCGTTCCGTCGGTATGGCCAAGTACCTCCGCAAATCGGTGCCGGGCATGGATGTCCCGGAGGAGTTGATCAATCGGCTGGCCGGTGTCGAAAAGGAGAAGCAGGCGGCCGAAGGCATTACCATCGCCGTCGAAACCATCCAGCGGCTCAAGGAGGTCAAGGGTGTGGCCGGTTTCCACATCATGGCCATCGAATGGGAGGAGAAGGTGCCGGAAATTGTCGAACGGTCCGGGTTGTTCCCGCGGCCGGTCATCGATTGAACGTTCCGTCGCCCGACAGAAAGCGGGCGGCATCACAGGCGAGGTTGAGAAATGTGTCAGATGCGTGTAGTTGTTGAGAAGGAAGGGAAGGAAGAGGTGATGGTCGAGAACGTGACGCGGTTGGAGGTGCTCGAGCAGGGGATCGCCGTCGCCACCCTGTTTGAAGGTTCGCGGGAGATCGACGGGGCGGCCCTCCGCCATATTGATTTCCTGGCAGGCAAGGTCTACCTGTCGCTCGGCTGAGGGGCGGAGATACAACACAGCATGTAAAATTCTAATCAGATCGGAGATAACGGGTGAAGAATACGGAAAAAATACGGATTCTGCTGCAGCACTGGATTGATCACAACAAAGAGCATGCCGCCGAGTACGAGAGATGGCAGGAAACCTTGGTCGATGACGGGCTGGCACCGATCGCCGGCTATATCAGCGCGGCGGTGGGCGAAATGCAGAAGGTCAATGCCTATCTCGACAAGGCGCTGGAAGAGGCCGGAGGCCGGGATGAGGCTTCCGGTCACCACCACCATAACGATCATCACCACCATCATCACTGAAAGGCCGCTCCGCGGCCACCGGAGAACGGCAGGGCCCTGGCGCCGGCGGCAAACGCTGCGGCGGCCAGGGCCTTTTTCGTTGCATCGGCCAAGTCGGTGCTGCTTCCGGGTGGATCTCAGGCGATCTCTTCCGATCAATACAAGCTGCTGAATATCGATAGAATATTGGCGTTGTGTCGATGCGGCCACGGCAAGGCGGGGGGCAACAGTGCCGTTTTTCATTGGAGTACTCTGGTTTTTGGACATAAAATGGATGTGCAGCCCGAGCGCTGCCGGCCCGCGATCCGGACCGGCAACTGCCGGCGACAGTGGTTGTTCACAGGATCGGTACACGAAAAGGAGACATCATGAGCAGTATCCAGTTTGTCATTGATCGGGACCCGTACGAACGGGAATTTCACCAGGCCGTCAGTGAGGTGCTGGAGTCGATCCAGCCGGTGCTGGAGAAGAACATCCATTACCGTCGGGAGGCGATTCTCGAGCGCCTCGTCGAGCCGGAGCGGGTATTCATCTTTCGTGTGCCCTGGGTCGACGACCAGGGGCAGGTACGGGTCAACCGCGGTTTCCGCATCCAGATGAACAGCGCGATCGGTCCCTACAAGGGCGGATTGCGGTTCCACCCTTCCGTCAATCTGAGCATCCTCAAATTCCTCGCCTTCGAGCAGGTCTTCAAGAATGCCCTGACCTCGTTGCCGATGGGCGGCGGCAAGGGCGGTGCCGACTTCGATCCCAAGGGCAAATCCGACAATGAGGTAATGCGGTTCTGCCAGAGTTTCATGACCGAGTTGTTCCGCCATATCGGTCCCGACACCGACGTGCCGGCCGGTGACATCGGGGTCGGGGCGCGGGAGATCGGCTATCTGTTCGGGATGTACAAGCGGCTGGCCCGTGAATTCACCGGGGTGCTGACCGGCAAGAGCCTGAACTGGGGCGGCAGCCTGATCCGGCCGGAGGCCACCGGCTACGGCAATGTCTACTTTGCCGCCGAAATGCTGGCCACCCGCGGCGAGACCCTGGAAGGCAAGACCTGCCTGATCTCCGGGGCCGGCAATGTCGCCCAGTTCACGCTCGAAAAATTGATCGATCTGGGGGCCAGGCCGGTCACTTTCTCCGATTCCTCCGGGTATATCTACGATCCCGCCGGGATCGACCGCCCCAAGCTGGACTACCTCAAGAGGCTGAAAAACGTGCAGCGCGGCCGGGTATCGCAGTATGTCGAATTCTGCCCTGATGCGGTCTTCACCCCGGTCGACCCGGCGCGGGAGTACAACCCCCTGTGGGATCACAAGGCCGAGTGTGCCTTCCCCGGCGCTACCCAGAACGAGATCAACGATCAGGACGCCCGGCACCTGGTGAACAACGGGGTCTACCTGGTGTCGGAGGGGGCCAACATGCCGACGACGCCGGACGGCATCAACATCTTCATCGACCGCGGCATCCTGTACGGTCCCAGCAAGGCCGCCAACGCCGGCGGGGTCACAGTCTCCGGCCTCGAGATGTCGCAGAACAGCATGCGGCTCAACTGGCCGCGCGAGGAAGTCGACAAGCGCCTCAAGGGCATCATGAAGGATATCCACAGGATGTGCAGGGAAACGGCCGAGCGGTACGGCGTACCCGGCAATTACATGACGGGTGCCAACATCGCCGGGTTTGTCAAGGTCGTCGATTCGATGATCGACCAGGGGGTGGTCTGAACGGCATCGGTCCCCTCCCCGCCCTCCCAGGCGGTTGCTGCATAACCCCGATCCGGCGCCCCGCCGGATCGACGCCTGATTTTCCACCTCGCTGCTGATTATTCCTATCGATCCGCGGTCATCGCATAAACAATGCCGATCCGCCGGCGGCCGTCGACCTTCAGCGTGCACGGCCGCGCCAGCCTGACATGGGCGGCATGCGCGGTCTCCTGGAGCACCGGCTGGGCGGCGAGCCACTGCCAGTCGAGGCGGTCGGCGGGATGGGTGCCGAGGCTGAGGTAGTTGATGCCGAGTGACGTGATATTGTGAAAGAAGTGCGACCCCTGGGAGGGATCGGCATGAACCTGCGGGTGCGTCGTCTCGATGATCGCCCCGACCCCGGCGATATCGGCCCAGGTCACCGGGATGCCGAGCCAGGGATCGGCCGAACCCCAGCGGCCGGGGCCGATGAGGATATACTTCCTCTCCTCTCTGACCAGCGTGCTGTTGATCTTCGCCAGTTCGCGGGCGATCTCGGCGGTGCGGGCGGGATCGAAGGTGTCCGGCCGGATGAAGACCAGGTCGAGAAAGCTCCGGTTGTCGGTGTTGCCGAGGGACTGGTGGCAGACGCAGAAGGCCTGCTGCAGCTCATCCGCACCGATTTCGACCTCGAGCATGTCCTCGCGGGCGCTCATCGGCCTGATCTGCAGCACCGCCAGTCGGGCCGGTTGCGCGGCGCCCCCGGGGAAGTCGACGGCGAACTCGATCTCCACCGGACAGCCCATCTCCCGCCGGCCGAGGGCGAGCAGGGCCTCGATCACCGGCGGCAGGGGATGGGTCCGGTGTTTGAGGATGGCGGCAAAGGTCAGCACCGGGATGCCGTATCCCGGGCTCTGGTCGCGGATCCGCTGCTCTTCCGGGATATAGCAGCTGGTCAGGAACTGGACCGGGAAGTCTCCCTGCGCTTCGGCAATTTCCAGGCGGCAGAGGGCGCCGCCGGCATGGCGATCGACGAGGGCCTCCGGCCGGCCCAGGCGCAGGGCGTAGAAGTGCTTCTGGGCGTTGTCGAGGATATCGCCGACGCTGGCACGCTGGGGGAGGATCTCGGGGTAGCGCGGCGAAAAGCGGAGGATCTTCTCCCCCTCCATCACCGTCTTGCCGAGACCGAGGGCGATGCTGGCGACCCCTTCGCCGCTGTCCATCCGGGCGAAGGGGTAGTAGTTCAGCGACTGGGCGAGGCCGGAGATCGCCGGGTAGTAGGTGTCACCGTAGCGGCTGCCGATGACCTGCTGCAGGATCACCGCCATCCGCTCCTGTTCGATGCGGTTGCCGACCCGCCGGGTGAAGGCCCTGGGGGCCTCGAAGAACGTCGAGGCGTAGACCATCCGGACGGCGTCGAGCAGCTGGTCGAGGCGGACGGCGGGGTCGGGGTGGTCGTTGGCCAGCATGCAGGTGTGGTAGAGCCCGGCATAGGACTTGAACCGGGCATCCTCGAGCAGGCTCGATGAGCGCACCGCCAGCGGTTTGCGGGCCGTATCGAGAAAGGCGGCGAGCTGGGCCCGGAGCGTTTCGGGGAACCGGGTCCGGCGGAACCGCTCGGCGATGGCCTCGTCGGTAAGGTCTTCCAGGGCCGGTGACTGCAGGCCGTTGAGGCGGAGGAAGGCATCGAAGGCGTCGGTGGTGATGATCAGGGTCTGGGGCACGAAGACCTCGATCAGCGGATACGGGGCCAGGAGGTCGGCGTTGCGGTACAGGGTGGCGGCAAAAAAGGCCAATCCCCTCGCCTTGCCGCCGAGGGAGCCGTTGCCGATCTTGGCGAATTCGATATCCGGCTCGTAGTGATCGGGGTCGAAGTTGACGATGACGCCGCGTTGCCGCTCGATCCGCTGGGCCCTGATCATCTGCACCAGACGCCGGCGGTGGACCTCGGCGGTGGCGAAGGATGAATCGCGCAGCGGCCGGACCCGGGAGGCCAGTTCGACCTCGGCCAGGGTGTAGAACCAGCGCGAGAAATCGTTGTGCCGGCAGTGGAAGAGGAAGGATTCAATCGGGATTTCGGCCAGTTTTTTCTCGAGTGAATAGAGATCGGTGGCCTGATCGAAGGCGGTGCCGTCGGGCATGCGGAAGACGAAGTTGCCGAAGCCGAGGTGCTCGGTGAGAAAGGACCGGATCTTCTCGTTCAGGGCGGCGGCATTCTTGTCGACGAAGCAGGCCGGAATGGCCTCGGCCTGCCGGGCGTTGCCGGGCTCGGAGCTGGTCAGCAGCAGCGGGATATCGAAGCGGTCCTGCCTGATGTGACGGAGCAGGCGGATGCCGGCGCACCCGTCAAGCACGCCGTTCTTTGGAAAACGGACGTCGGAGATGACCCCGAGGACGAAGGGCTTGAACTGTTCGTAGAGCTCCATCGCCCGCTCGAAGGAGTGGGCCACCAGGATCTTCGGCCGGGCCCGCATCGACAACAGCCGGTGTTCCTCATTGAGGCCGTCCTCGATCACGGTCTGGGTCTCGACCACCAGTTCCTTGTACAGCACCGGCAGAAACTGGGAAAGGTAGTAGGGCGAATCCTCGACGAAGAGGATGACCCGGACGCCGGCGGTGGTCGTATCGGGGACGGCGTTGATCTCGTCCTCGATGCACTTGATGATCGCCAGCAGGATATCGGCCTGGCCGGTCCAGAAAAAGATCCGGTCGATGTCCGGCACCTCCTGGCGGCCGATGAGGGACGATTCGGCGATGGTTTCCTGGTAGGTCAGCAGGACCACCGGGATCCCCGGCTTGACCCGCTTGATCGCCGTCCCGGTCTGCTGGGCCTTGTCGTCGACGGTCTGGGCGAAGGTGACGACAAAATCGAAGGGGCGTTCGACGAGGCGCCCGATGGCCTCGTCGAGCGAGGATACCCAGGTCAGGCGGGGAGGGCGGCTGAGGTTGAGGCCGCGGTACTCGTTGACGATCTGCTCCGACAGGCGGCCATCCTCCTCCATGATCCAGGCCTCGTAGGAGGTGCTGATGAGGAGGATGTGCTGAACCTTGGTGGGCATCAGTTCATGGAAGAGTTTGAACCGTGAACTGAGTCTTTTGCCGTTGGTGTCGGCCATCGCTGATCCTTGGGTGGTCGCCGGTATGGTTGCCGCGTGGAGGCGGACCTCCCGCCGGGAGCGGCGGGAGGTCCGCCTCCACGGAGTATGTGGTTCGTTCGTCTCATTTCCATGATACTCTCAGCCGGCAGATTGGCCAAGAGCTCGTCGTCAATGTTTGTCCGGCGCAACCGGGGGCCGATCAGACCGGGGGGAGAGAAAATCAAAAATGGTGTAAAAAATTATTGGCAAATCATTTCAAATCCGGATATAATTCTGAGTTTATTCTTGGTTGTTCTGTTGGTCAATCGCGCGTTCCATCTGGCGTTTTTGTAGATATCCAAGAATTTCGCCCGATTCTGGCGGAATGCCTGAGCGGGGATCATCCCGGCTGTACGTCTCCCTGAAGCCCTGTCGGGGCCAAAGACAGTATCTTCATTCCTGAATCTGGTTGTGTCTCATTGTCAGTTGATGAAGGGGTTGCAGTACGCTGTGACTCTTTTTGTTTTCATCCCCGCAGCCGTTGGCAGCGGGGCAAATCTGATCCGGTTGCGAGAAGCGGTAGAGGACTATACTCATGAATAAAGATTTAACAAAAGTACGGAATATCGGCATCAGCGCCCATATCGATTCGGGGAAGACGACCCTGACCGAACGTATCCTGTTTTATACCAACAGGATTCATGCCATCCACGAGGTGCGCGGCAAGGACGGCGTCGGGGCGAAGATGGATTCGATGGAACTGGAGAAGGAGCGGGGCATCACCATCCAGTCCGCGGCCACCTTCTGTTCCTGGAAGGATATCGATATCAATATCATCGATACCCCCGGCCATGTCGATTTCACCGTTGAGGTCGAACGGGCCCTGCGGGTTCTCGACGGGGCGATCCTGGTACTGTGCTCGGTCGGCGGGGTCCAGTCGCAATCGATCACCGTCAACCGCCAGATGACCCGCTACCGGGTGCCGCGCATCGCCTTCGTCAACAAGTGCGACCGGACCGGCGCCAACCCGGAGAGGGTGACCCGGCAGCTGCGGGAGAAACTCAACCTCAACGCCCACATGTTGCAGATGCCGATCGGCCTGGAAGGCGATCTGACCGGGATGGTCGATCTGGTGAAGATGCAGGCCGTCTATTTCGATGGCGAAAATGGCGAAAAGCTGCGCTACGAGGCCATTCCCGCCGCCATGGCGGCCGAGGCCGAGGAGCGGCGTCAGGCGCTGCTCGAGGAGGTCTCGATGTTCTCGGATGAGCTGATGGAGGTCGTTCTCGAAGGCGGTGACATCGATCCCGCCCTGATCTACGATGCCGTTCGCAGGGGGACCATCAATCTCGAGTTCACTCCGGTCTTTGTCGGCTCGGCGTACAAGAACAAGGGCATCCAGCTGCTGCTCGACGCCGTCGAGGCCTTCCTGCCCTGCCCGATCGATGTCGAGAACACCGCCCTCGATCTGAAGAACAACGAGGCCGAGTTCAAGGTCACCAACAACCCCGCCGATCCGCTCGTCATGCTGGCCTTCAAGCTCGAGGATGGGCGCTATGGCCAGCTGACCTATGTCCGGACCTATCAGGGCCAGGTCAGAAAGGGCGATACCATCTACAACAGCCGGACCGGCAAGAAGGTCAAGGTTGGTCGCCTCGTCCGCATGCACGCCGACGAGATGGAGGAGATCGAGGAGTGCGGTTCCGGCGACATCGTCGCCCTCTTCGGCATCGACTGCGCCTCCGGCGACACCTTTACCAGCGACCAGATCTCGTGCTCGATGAGTTCGATGCACATCCCCGAGCCGGTCATCTCGCTGGCGGTCATTCCGGTCGACAACAAGGCCCAGATCAACATGTCCAAGGCCCTCAACCGTTTCACCAAGGAAGACCCGACCTTCAAGACCTTCGTCGATCACGAGACCGGCGAGACGATCATCTCCGGTATGGGCGAACTGCACCTCGAGGTCTACATCGAGCGGATGAAGCGCGAGTACAAGGCCGAGGTCGAGGTCGGCGCGCCCCAGGTCGCCTACCGCGAGACGATCACCAACCGGGCCGATTTCAACTACACCCACAAGAAGCAGACCGGTGGTTCCGGCCAGTTCGGCCGGGTCGCCGGCTATATCGAGCCCCTGGAAGAGGGTGAGTATGAATTCGTCGACAAGATCGTCGGCGGCGTCATCCCCCGTGAGTTCATCCCCTCCTGCGACAAGGGCTTCCGGAAGAGCGTCGAGAAGGGTGCGCTCTGCGGCGCGGCGATTACCGGCGTGCGCTGCGTCATCAACGACGGCGCCTTCCATGCGGTCGACTCGTCCGACATCGCCTTCCAGCTGGCCGCCATCGGCGCCTTCAAGGACGCCTACATGAAGGCCAAGCCGGTCATAATGGAGCCGATCATGAAGGTCGCCGTCGAGGGACCGTCGGAATTCCAGGGCGCGGTCATGGGCAGCATCAACCAGCGGCGCGGCATGATCATCGGGTCGATGGAAGAGGGCAACTATACCGTGGTCGAGGCCGAGGTGCCGCTTTCCGAGATGTTCGGCTACAGCACGACGCTGCGCTCCCTGACGCAGGGCAAGGCGGAATTCACGATGGAATTCGCAACATTCAAGCCCGTGCCGAGGGGCGTCAGCGAGGAACTGGTAAAGAAATACCAGGAAGAGAAAAAGAACGGTTGATCTGCGCTGCCGAAGATTCTAGAAAGAGAACATCGACGATGGTGTTCCGGCTAAAATCCCGGTGGGCGGCGGCAGTCCAACATTGAAGAGGAATGAGGTGAGTGTATGGGTGACAGTTCTATGAAAGTCAATAATCCGATCCGGGCCCTCGGTCTGGACAACACGGCCGGCGAGGGGCTGCAGAGCATGGGCCTGGTCATTGCCCGCGCCGGGCTCGGCAAAACCGCGATACTGGTCCAGTTCGCCCTGGACTGCATGCTGCTCGGCAACAAGGTGCTGCATGTCTCCATCGGCCAGAGTGTCGACAAGACCCGCAAATGGTACGACGATATCCTGTCGATGCTGACCGATGGGGAGAAGATCGAGTCCATCCCCGAGATCATGCGCAACCGGATGATCATGACCTTCAAGGAGAGTGCCTTTACCCGGGCCAAGCTCGAGGAGCGGCTGGACGATCTGGTCAAGCAGGATATCTACAAGCCGACATGCCTGATCATCGACGGCTATGACTTCGAGCACAACGACTATGCCTCGATGGAGGAACTCCGCGGTTTCATGGGACAGCGCGGCCTGAAGATGATCTGGTTCTCGGCGGTCAGCCACCGCGAGGACAAGCGGGTCAGCGCCAACGGGGTGCCGGCGCCGTGCCACGAGGTCGACGATCTGTTCGACATCGTCCTCTTCATCAAGCCGGAGGGCGAGGCGATGAAGCTCGACATCATCAAGTGCGACGACTGCGCCGTTCATCCGGGCACCAGTCTCGGTCTCGACCCGGCGACGATGCTGATCCAGAAAAACTGATCTGCAGCATCCGACGGGTTGCAGACCGAATGGGATGAAGACAAAAAAAGCGGCCACCCCTTAAGGTGAGCCGCTTTTTCTTTGCGTATGGGGGATGCGGCGATGAGATTCAGGCCATGTATCGATCTGCACCAGGGCCGGGTGAAGCAGATAGTCGGTTCCAGTCTCGACGACGGCAATCCCGACCGACTGCAGACCAACTTCGTCGCCGACAGGCCGGCATCGTGGTTCGCCGCCCTGTACCGCGCCGACCGGTTGACGGGGGGGCATATCATCAAGCTCGGTCCGGGCAACGACGAGGCGGCGTTGTCCGCATTGACCGCCTGGCCGGGGGGGATGCAGATCGGCGGCGGAATCACCGCCGACAACGCCGGCTTCTGGCTCGACCACGGCGCCTCCCATGTCATCGTCACCTCCTACGTCTTCGACAAGGGGGCAGTCAACCGCGACCGTCTCGCCGCACTGGTGCGCAAGGTCGGCAAGGAGCGACTGGTCCTTGACCTCAGCTGCCGCCGGCGGGGTGACGACTACCTGATCGTCACCGACCGGTGGCGGAAATTCACCGATGTCGCCATCTCCGCCGCGGTCCTCGACGACCTTGGCCGCAGCTGCGACGAATTCCTGATCCATGCCGCCGATGTCGAGGGCAGGTGCAACGGGATGGAGATCGGCCTGATCGACCTGCTCGGCGCGTCCAGCCCGGTGCCGACGACCTACGCCGGCGGTATCCGCCATGTCGATGACCTGGTGCTGCTGCGGGAGAAGGGGCGGGGGCGGCTCGACTTCACCATCGGCAGCGCCCTCGACATCTTCGGCGGCACGATGATGACCTATCGCCAGGCCGTGGCCTTCAGCGGCTGATTGGATGGGTTGCCCGTTCGGCGACGATGTCCGGTTCCTCTCCAGAGAGTTTCCCGGCGATGCCGGGAAGGCCTCCCCTTACCAGTCCAACCGATATTTCCGCCGTACCCTGTCGATCACATCGAGATCGGGACTATAGGGCAAGGGCGGCGGGGCGGGCCACTCCAGGCTCAACTCCGCGGCGAACGGGGTTGTCGCCACCTGCCGGTTGTAGGCCTCGACCGCCAGGCGTTCGAGGTTGACCGTGTCCTCGATATTGTAGGCGAGCAGGGTGTGCAGTGCTCGCCGGTCGCCGGTGTGGCGGTACTCGTTCCACAGCAGGACGGCAAAATAGCCGTCCACCCCGTCCAGGGCGCCGCGGCTGATTCCCAACCCTCGCTCGCAGCCCTTCAGGCCGCCCTTGAACCCGAGTCGGGCCAGGACATAGCGCAGATCGATCTGCGCCTGGGCCAGGCGGATGCCGAAAAACCGTTCCAGGAACGGGACATCGAAGCCCTTGCCGTTATAGGTGACGAGGACCCGGAAGCGGTCGATGAAGGCGGGAAAGCGATCGAGATCCTCGCCATTGACGAAGGTTGTGACCGCGTCGCCGTCGTAGACGGCGATGGTGGTGACCTCGGCATCATCGGCGAGGCCGGTGGTCTCGATATCGAGGTAGGCGACGGCATCCCGGTAGTGGGGAAATATCCGCCAGTGTTCGCTGGCGGCCAGCCGGCCGGTGAAAAATGCCGGATCGGCGGCCAGGGCCCGGCGCGACGAGGCGAGGAGCGCCGGGATCTCGGTCGGACAGGCGGTCTTCATCGACACCGGCGGCGGTTCCCGCCACTCGTCCCAGCAGCTGATCCCGGCCTGCCACAGCCGGCGCTCCGTCTTCGGTCCCAGTCCGGGGATATGGCAGAAGGTGTGTTCGAGCATGGGCCTGCGGCGGATGCTCAGGCCGGCTGCTGGCCCTGTCCCGGGTTCTTGGCGCGGCTGTGGAAGGTCTTCCCCCCGGTGTTTTTTCTGCCGGTCAGTCCCTGCCTGGCGCCTCTTTTCCCAGTCTGCCCGGAAGATTCAATCCGGCTGAGGTGCATCGGACGTTCGTTGATCCGCACCTTCTGCAGCAGGCGGAAGATCTCGGCGGGCATGCCATAGGGCAGGTCGACGGTACTGTAGTCATCGAAGATCGAGATCTGGCCGATATGGCGACTCTCGATATCGGCCTCATTGGCGATGGCCCCGACGATATTGCCGGGCTTGACCCCGTGACGGAGGCCGACCTCGAGGCGATAGCGCTCCTTCGCCTCGTCGGCGGGAAGGGTGAGCGGCGTCCTGGCCGGGCGGCCGGTCTCCTTGCGACTCGACGGCCTTTCGGCGCGCCTGGGGGCCGTAGTGGCCATTTTCTCTTTTCGCGGTTCCGTCTCAGCCATCAGGAACGGGCGTTCGCCATGCACGAGGCGGGCCAGGGCGGACGCCAGCAGCAGGGGGTCGGTGCCGTGCTCCTGCTGGTAATCGCGGATGATCGTCTGGAACACGGTGCTGTCGGCCTCGAGGGCGCCGCTGATCCGCTCTTTGAATTTATTGATCCGCTGCTCGTTGATCGCGCGGGCCGAGGGCATGTCCATCGGCGCGATCTTCTGCCGCGTCAGCTTTTCGATGGCGCCGAGCATCCGCTGTTCGCGGGGGTGGACGAAGAGGATGGCCTCGCCGCTCCTCCCGGCCCGGCCGGTGCGGCCGACCCGGTGGATATAGGCCTCGGCGTCGAAGGGGATGTCGAAGTTGACGACGTGACTGATCCGCTCGACATCGAGGCCGCGGGCGGCGACGTCGGTGGCGACGAGGATGTCGATCCGGCCGCTCTTGAGCTGGTCGATGGTGCGCAGGCGGTTGGCCTGCTGGATGTCCCCGCTTAAAGGGGCGCAGGCATAGCCCTTGTCGGCCAGGGCCTCCGCCAGCTCCATGGTCTGCAGCTTGGTCCGGACGAAGATCAGCATGGCGTCGAATGGCTCGACCTCGAGCAGGCGCTGCAACGCTTCGAGTTTTTTGGCATAGCCGTTGGCCGGGATATAGCGCTGGTTGATCGTCGGGGCGGTGACGGTTTTGGTCTCGATGGTGATTTCGACCGGCGACGACAGATGTTTCTGGGCGATCCGCCGGATGCTCTGGGGCATGGTGGCGGAAAAAAGGGCGATCTGGCGGGTGGCCGGGGTCTGCTCGAGGATCCATTCGACATCGTCGATGAAGCCCATCTTCAGCATCTCGTCGGCCTCGTCGAGGACCAGGCTGTGGATGTGCTGAAGGTTGAGGCTGCCGCGGCGGATGTGATCCATCACCCGGCCAGGGGTGCCGACAATCACCTGGACACCGCGCTTGAGCGCGCTCAGCTGCACCCCGTAGTCCTGTCCCCCGAAGATCGCCAGGGAACGGAAGTTGTCGAGATGGCGACCGTACTGCTGGAAGGAGTCGGAGACCTGGAGGGCCAGTTCCCGGGTCGGGGCGAGGACGAGGATCTGCGGGTGAACCGGCTTCTCGGCTTTGAGGTGCATCAGCAGCGGCAGGGCGAAGGCGGCAGTCTTGCCGGTCCCGGTCTGGGCCTGGCCGACGACGTCGCGGCCGGCGAGCATATGGGGAATCATCCGGCTCTGGATCGGTGTCGGGCTTTCATACCCGGCATCTTCGAGGGCCTTGAGCAGGGGGCTGCTGAGTTGGAGGTCGGAGAACAGGGGTGTGGCGTTGGTGTCTGCGGACATGCGAATTCCTTTGGCGGTACTGGGAGACCCGCAGCGGGCGATGACGGCCGTGCCGCTGCGGAGTGAGGATGAGCGGGATATGAACAAAAGAGGGAAGTCTCGGCCTGTTGGGCTGCCGACCTCCGTGAGAATCGATATCTCTGGCGCTGATCCGGTGCGTGTCTGTCCAGTTTCAAATCCGTTACTGCAGTGAATCGCTGTCTGGTCCGACACTCATGAGTTGAACTCTGTCTTATAACCGGTTTGGAACGATTGGACAATGAATATCGTCAGGCAATCAACAGAATTCTCCCGTTACCGAGCGTCCGTTCACTCCACCTCGCCGGGAGAAGTAACCGGATAATGATATTCTCTCCGACGAACTGGGGCCAGATCTCCCCGCTTTTTGCCGAAGGCGGGACCGACGCCGAGGAAGAGGGGGAGGCGTATGTCCCGGTGCGGACCCATGATCGCCATCTCCTCGTCCAGGTGGTGCCGATCGGGAGGGAGCAGGGCGGGAGGATCCTCCTGCTGTCCGATGTCACCGAGGTCAGGAAGATGGAATCGGTGGTCGAGGCGGCCAACCTGACCGACAAGCTGGGCTACGTCTTCTCCGGCATCCGGCACGAGATCGGCAACCCGGTCAATTCGATCAAGGTCGCCCTCAATGTCCTCCGGAAGAACCTGGATCATTACGACCGGCCGACCATCGCCGAATTTGTCGACCGTTCCTTGATGGAGGTCACCCGGATCGAATACCTGCTCAAGGCGCTGAAGAACTACAGTCTCTTCGAAAGTCCGGATATCCAGCGAATCCGGATGGATGACTTCATCGGCAATTTCATTCCCCTGGTTCGGGATGAATTCGAGCGGCGCCGGGTCGAACTGCGGGTGATGTGTGCCGACGATACCGGTTGGGCCATGGCCGATCCGCGGGCGCTGCATCACGTGCTCCTCAACCTGTTGACCAATGCCGCCGATGCCGTCGAAGACCGGCCGGACGGCAAGGTCATCATCAGTGCCATGAAATCGGGGCCATGGGTGGAGATCAAGGTCGACGACAACGGCCGCGGGATCAGCGAGGCGGACCAGAAGAATCTCTTCCGGCCGTTCTTCACCTCGAAGCAGCACGGTACCGGCCTGGGACTGGTGATCGTCAGGAAGATGGTGCGCAAGATGGATGGACGGATCAACGTCACCAGTTACGAGAACTGCGGCGCCACGGTCACCGTAGCGCCGCCGGAGGCGGACGGCGATGAGCGGATTGGCCGGTAAGGTCCTGTTGGTAGTCGATGATGACCGTTTTTTCTGCGATCTGGTCCGGTCCTATTTCGCCGGCCGGGACCTCCACGTCCTCTCCGCCCAGACGATGGCCGAAGGGGAGCGACTGGGGCGACAGGAGCGGATCGACGTGGTGCTCCTCGACCAGCACCTGCCGGATGGCGACGGCGTCGATCTCTGCCCGACCCTGCTTGAGATCAACGATCTCGCCAAGATCGTCTTCATCACCGCCTATCCCAGTTTTGACAACGTTCTGGCGGCGTTGCGGCGCGGAGTCTGTGATTACCTCGCCAAACCGATCGAGATCGAGGAACTGGGGATGGTGGTCGAGAAGGTCATCCGGACCCAGGAACTCGAACGGGTCGAGCGCATCCAGACCTTCAAGAACCGGCAGGAGAGCAGGGAATACATGCTCATCGGGGCGGAAGGGGGGTTGCGGGAGGTGGCGGAACTGGTCAGGTTGTCGGCCGGCCACGATGCGTCGGTGCTGATCACCGGCGAAACCGGCACCGGCAAGAACGTGGTCGCCAGGGCCATCCATGCCCTGCGGGAGAAGGACAGCATGCCGTTCGTCGGCATCAACTGTGCGGCCCTGCCCGAGAATCTGATCGAATCGGAGCTGTTCGGCCACGAGAAAGGCGCCTTCACCGGGGCGGTGGCCACGAGAAAGGGCATCTTCGAAATGGCCGACGGCGGCACCCTGTTCCTCGACGAGATCGGCGATCTGCCCCTCCATCTGCAGGCCAAGCTGCTCGGCGTCCTCGACGACAAGCAGTTGATGCGGATCGGCGGTCAGACGGTGCGCAAGGTCGATGTCCGCATCATCGCCGCCACCAATATCGATATGCGCCAGGCGATCAGGGAGAAGCGGTTTCGGGAGGACCTGTATTACCGCCTGGCGCTGATGAAGATCCATCTCCCGCCCCTGCGTGAACGGCGGCAGGACATTCCTGAACTGTGCCGCTTCTTTCTGCGCACGACGACCCGGGACGGGAGCGTGAATCTGGAGGACGAGGAGGTCGGCCGGCTCATGGCCTACAATTGGCCCGGCAACGTGCGCGGGTTGAAGAACGTGGTGGAGCGGTCGATCATCCTGCGCCGGGGCAGCGCCATCCATCCGTCCCGTCTGCTGGAGCTCCCTGCCGTTGCACCGCTGCAAGAGGTTGCGGCGCCATCGATCGACTCGCTGTTCGAGGTCGAGAAAAGGCACATTCTGTCCGTTCTGGACCATTGCCGGGACAATCATAGCCAGGCCGCCCGACTCCTGGGCATCTCTCGCTCAACGTTATTGCGAAAATTGAGTCAGTTTTCCTGAATCGAGCTGTCGCAAATCGATACGGTGTCGCAAAACAGTACAGTCAATCTGGGACGACCTCCACTCTCTGCCTGATCCTGTCAGGTATCTGTTTGATAATTCATTATAAAAAATAAAGCTGCATCTGGCATTGCATTTGATGGGAGAAGGATACCGACTTCCTTTATCAACAGCAAAGGTCAGCCATGAAGAGCATACTCATAGTCGACGACGAATCCAGGTTGCTGCAGAGCATCCAGGCGGGTCTGAAGAGCTGTCAGGACAAATTCTCCGTCCTGACGGCCTTGAACGGCAGGGAGGCCATCGATGTGCTCGCCGGCCAGCAGGTCGATCTCGTCGTCACCGACCTGCGGATGCCGGAGGTCGACGGCTTCGAACTGCTCGCCCATATCATATCTCCCAGACCTATCCGTTTCTGCCCACCATCGTCATGACGGCCTTTGCCACCCCGGAGATCGAAGAACGGATAAGCAGCGCCGGGTCCTTCGTGTTGCTGGAAAAGCCGCTCGATTTCGACCGGCTGGCCGAGGCGATCGGCGACGGTCTCGAACAATCGGCGACGGTCTCGAACAATCGGCGAAGGACGGCACCATGGTCGGTATTTCGCTGGCCAGTTTCATGCAGCTGCCGGCGATGGAGCAGAAAACCCGCCTGCTCCAGATTCAGGCCGATTCAGGTGAGGAGGGGTTCATGTTTTTCGACGGCGGCGACCTGACCGCGGCTGTCGCCAGGGAGGCCAAGGGTGAAGAGGCGGTGTACCGGATGCTGGCTCTGGACAATGTCAAGCTGACATTTCGCAAGACGCCGACGAAAAAGGTCCGCCGCCAGATTTTCCATCAACGTGTCGGGCATCAAGCTCGCCGAGATCGGAGCCCTGGCCAACGACGTGTTGCCGAAGGCCCAGAAGGCCTCGGACCTGATGAATGTCGGTCGCGGGCAGGTGGTCCGTGTGGATGCGCCCAAGGCCCATGTCATCGCCAGGTGCCTCAACGAGTCGGAGGACTTTGCCGTCACCGCGGCGGGCAAGGCCCATCTGCACATGGTTCTGATCCTGAGCAAGGATGGCAATCTGGCGATGGCGAAGATCAAGCTGGAATCGGTCATCCATGAAGCGGCGGCCGCCTTTCGGTGATCGATGTTCATCCTCGGTCACGGTGGAGCCGCCCGGCCGGTGTGCGGGCAAACGAGAGGAACGCGGTGTATCCCCTGGCGTTCCTTCCGTTGCATGGCGGTGCATTCTTCGAAGATCAGTCGGGTTTTTTCCTCAGCGATTTGGTCAAACCCCGCCTGATCTTCGCCTTGATCCGTTTCTGTTTCGCCGCCGGCGTCGGCCGGGTGGGCCGACGGTTCTTCCTGATCATCCCTGCCTGACGGATAAGCTCGGTCAGCCGGGCGATCGCCGCCTCGCGATTCTTTTCCAGACTCCTGTATTCCTGGGCCTTGATGATGATCATGCCGTCGGCGGTGATATGGTGGTCGTGCAGGGCGAGCAGGCGCTGCTTGTAGAGATCGGGCAGTGACGATCGGCGGATATCGAACCGCAGGTGGACCGCGTTCGACACCTTGTTGACGTTCTGGCCGCCGGCCCCCTGGGCCCGGATCGAAGTCAACTCGATTTCCCGTTCCGGCAGAAAGAGACTGTCGGTAATTTGTATCTGTTGCATGGTATATCCTTCTCCTGGTAAGGTTGCAACGGCCTGATAGCAGACGACATTGCCGGGTTGCCGGCGACAGATCATTCTATACCAATGCTCCGGGAAAGTCTTCCGGAGACGGAAAACCTTCGCTCGGGGTTCAGATGACATCGCAACTCCACGACAGCGCCCGGCGGGTGCAGACCTTTCTTACCGCCCGTGGATTCCCCTGCGAGGTCAGGGAACTGCCGGGATCGACGCGGACGGCGCAGGAGGCCGCCGCGACCATCGGCTGCAGTGTCGCCCAGATCGCCAAATCCCTGGTATTTGCGGAGGCCTCATCCGGTGAGGCCATACTCGTCGTCGCTTCCGGCGAAAATCGCGTCGACCTGCACAAGATCGAGCGGGCGACGGGTCTGCGGCTCGGGCGGGCAGACGGTCGATTCGTCAAGGCCAAGGTCGGCTTCGCCATCGGCGGCATCCCACCGGCCGGCCATGACACGGCCCTGGTGACCCTGCTCGACCCGGATCTGAGAGATCACGAGGTCGTCTGGGCGGCGGCGGGGACCCCGTTCGCCGTCTTCGCCGTCGATCCGTGTCAGCTTGAAGCGATGACCGGTGGCAGATGGGTCGAACTCGCCGAGGATCGCGGCTGAAGGATGGGGGTCCGGCGCCGAGCAGGATAATCGGAGGAAAAAAATGGGAAATACAACGATTCGGTGTCCGAAATGCTCCCATGAGCAGACCAACACGGTTGAATGTGGCGCATGCGGGCTTATTTTCGCCCGCTATCGGCAACACCTGGCCCGGCAGCAGGACAAGGAGCAAGCCGCCGCCGGCAAGGGTTCCGCCACCGGTCTGAAACTGGGAGGCATTGTCCTGCTGGTGCTAACGACCGCCGGATTGACGTACTATCTGGTTCGGCCGGCGGGAGAAGAGCCGGAGCCGCCGGCACCACCCATCCGGCACCACGCCGCAGTCCCGGAGCAGTCGGTGGCAGAGGAGAAGACACCGCCGCCGCCAACGGTTGCGGCCGGCGGCGAGGCGGTTGCAGCACGCGGCAGCTCGATCGAGGAGGCCCGCAATGCCACGGTTTCGCTCGAGACCCCGTGGGGGACCGGTTCGGGTTTTTTCGTCACCAAGAACTATATCGTCACCAACCGCCACGTGGTCGAGGTCGACCAGCAGGGACTGGCCGAGACCAGGTCGAAGGTGGAAACCTTTCGCCGGCTCGTCGAGTTGGAACAGGAGAAACTGGAGCAGTTGCGGCAGGAGATGGGGCGGCTGCCGGATGGGCCGTCGCGGCAGCAGTTGGCCCTGATCCTCGAGACCCGCGAGGCCGAATTGGCCCGGATCGTGCCGCAGCTCGAAGCGGGCGAGGCTCAGGTCGCGGCGATGGAAAGGGGGACCTCCGCCTCCGATATCAAGGTCATCCTCGCCGACGGCCGGGAGTTGACGGCCGATTTTGTTCAGCTCAGCACCCGGCATGACCTGGCGCTGCTGGCCTTGCACACCGTCGACAACCCGTATCTGCGGAGAGCCCCGCTTGATCGCCGGCTGCAGCAGGGCGAAAAGGTCTACACGATCGGCAGTCCCGTCGGCCTGCGTCATACCGTGACCTCGGGGATCTTTTCCGGTTACCGGGTGCGAACCGACGACGGCGGGGTCCTGCTGCAGACCGACGCCGCGATCAATCCCGGCAACAGCGGCGGGCCGCTGATCGATGAGAAGGGCTATGTCTTCGGGGTCAATACGATGATCCTCAGGGACACCGAAGGTATCGGCTTCGCCATCCCGATCGGGGTGGTATTCGAGGAATTCATCTCCCTGCTGCGCTGAACCCGGGGGTAACGGTGCCACGGGTAATTGCCGGGCAATGAACTCTCAGTCGCCTTCCTGGCCGGCCAGCCAACCGGTGGAGAAGGCGGCCTGGAGGTTGTAGCCGCCGGTATCGGCATGGAGATCGAGCAGTTCGCCGACGATGAAGAGTCCCCTGGTCAACCGGGATTCCATGGTCCGCGGATCGATTTCCCGCAGATCGACCCCGCCGGCGGTGATGATGGCCTCGTCGAAGGAACGGTGGCCGGTGATGGGCAGACGGAAATTCTTCAGCCAGGCGATCAGCCTTTTCCTCTCGTCATTGCTGATCGTGCCGGCCGTTTTTTTCGCCTCGAGCCCGTTCTGTTCGAGGCAGATCGGCACCATTTCCCGGGGCAGCAGCGCCCTGAGGACGCTGGCGGCCGGTTCGCCGCTGCGGCCGGTGAA
This sequence comes from Desulfoprunum sp., assembly GCF_053613775.1. Lineage (NCBI taxonomy): Bacteria > Pseudomonadati > Thermodesulfobacteriota > Desulfobulbia > Desulfobulbales > Desulfobulbaceae > Desulfoprunum > Desulfoprunum sp. Next base: position 1,597,310 of record NZ_JBSHXH010000004.1, on the reverse strand, counting down.
GTCCCGCTGCAGCCGCAGATCGAGCTGGGCCTCGGACAACGCCGGTTTGAGGTCGATGGCGAGGGCCACCTTTCTGCCTTGACGCAGACTGTCGACGACCAGATGGCTGAACGACAGGACGAGCGGGCCGTTCACCCCGAAGCCGGTGAAGCAGAGCTCGCCGAAATCCTGGTACTGCCGTTTGCCGTCGATGAAGACCCGGGCCTCGATATTTTTGAGGCTGAGCCCGGCCAACCTCTTCGCCAAGGCCCCCTCCGACTCCAGCGGCACCAGGGCGGGGCGGATCGCCACGATGCTGTGGCCCGCCTGTCCCGCCAGCCGATAGCCGTCCCCGGTCGAACCGGTGCGGGGATAGGAGGCGCCGCCGGTGGCGAGGATCACCTTGCCGCCCTCGATCGGCGCCCCCTTGCTGACCACCCCGTGGATTCGGCCGTTGTCGATGACCAGCGACTCGACCGGGGCCGAGCAGCGGATCTCGACGCCCTGCCGCTCGGCCCATTGCCGCAGGACCTTCAATACCTCGAGGGCCTTGCCGCAGGTGGGAAACACCCGCCCGCCCCGTTCGGTACTCAGCGCCAGCCCCCGACCTTCAAAAAAAGTGATCAGCTCCGGTGAGAAAAATCGGGCGAAGGCCTGGTGCAGAAAACGGCCATTGCTGCCAAAATGTTTTATGAAATCGGAAATTTCGGCGATATTGGTGAGGTTGCAGCGGCCCTTGCCGGTGATGCCGAGCTTGCGTCCCGGCTTGGCCATCTTTTCGAGCAGCAGCACCGGCCTGCCGGCTGCGGCGGCCTCGCCGGCAGCCATCAGCCCGGCGGGTCCGCCGCCGATGACGATCACCCGGTGGCGGTTCATGAGCAGGAAGACCCATAGCAGATATGACCGGTGGTGCCGTTGATCGTGATCAATTGCCCGTTTTCGAAGAGTGATGTGGCGTTGTGGACGTTGCAGACCACCGGGATTCCGAGTTCCCGCCCGACGATCGCGGCATGCGAGGTGAGACCCGGCTGTTCGGCGATGATCCCCTTGACCCGGCCGAGCTGTTCGAGCATCGCCTGGTTGGTTGACGAGACAACGACGATGACCTCCTCCGGCAGGTTGTTCCAGTCGCTGTCGGTCTCGATGATCCGCACCAGGCCGTGGGCGGTGGTCGAGCCGATCCCCTGGCCGGAGAAGCAGATGTCGGCGACGGTGTGGACTTTGAGCATGTTGGTGGTTCCCGGCGTCTGCAGCGGCATGCCGGCGGTGATCACGACCAGGTCGCCATTGGTGATGAGCTGGGCCTGGGTGGCGATATGGATGGCCCGGTCGAGCTGTTCGTCCATCGTCGAGGCCGAAGCGCAGTACAGCGGCACCACTCCCCGGACCAGTTGGAGTTGGCGGATCGTCTCCAGTTGCGGGCTGACGGCGATGATCGGGGCCTTGGGCCGGTGCCGGGCGACCATCCTGGCGGTGGAACCGGAGGTGGTGGCGGTGATGATCGCCGCGGCATCGAGATCGGCGGCGGTGGCGCAGCAGGCATAGGAGATCGAGTCGGTGACCACCTGGCGGCGGTGGCGCAGTCCTGACGCCAGGATGGCGTCATAATCGAGGGCGAGTTCCGAGATCCTGGCACAGCGGGTGAGGAAGCGGATGGCCTCGACGGGGTAGCGTCCGGTTGCCGTTTCGGCCGAGAGCATCACCGCGTCGGTGCCGTCGAAGATCGCGTTCGTCACGTCGCTGGCCTCGGCCCTGGTCGGGGTGGGGCTGGTGATCATCGATTCGAGCATCTGGGTGGCGGTGATCACCGGTTTGCCGGCGAGATTGGCATGGTGAATGATCCGCTTCTGGATGATCGGCACCTCTTCCGCCGGCATCTCGACCCCCAGGTCGCCCCGGGCGACCATCAGGCCCTCCGCCGCCTCGAGGATTTCGTCGAGATTGTCGACGCCCTGGCGGTTTTCGATCTTGGCGATGATCGCCTGGCGGCCGCCGTGTTCCTCGATGATCCTGCGGACTTCCCAGACATCGCCGGCGCTGCGGACGAACGAGGCAGCGATGAAATCGACATTTTTGGCGATCCCGAAGGCGATATCGTCGATATCCTCATCGGTCAGGGACGGCAGATCGATGACGGTGTCGGGCAGGCTGACCCGTTTCCGGCTCATCAGGCGGCCGCCGGCGACCACCCGGGTGATGACGTCGCCGCCCTCGATCCGGATGACGGTGAGGGCGAGCTTGCCGTCGTCGAGAAGAATCGAATGGCCTTCCTGCGCCTGGGCGGCGAATTCCGGATAATTGACGGCGATGCGGGTCTCCGAGCAGGTAGCCGGATCCGAGGTGATGGTCAGCTCCTGGCCGTCTTGAAGGATCAGGTCGGCCTTCAGGTCGCCGACCCGGATCTCGGGACCGCGGGTGTCGAGGAGGATGGCGGTGTCGGTATCGGCCCGGCGTCGGGCCTTCTTCACCAGGTCGATGAGTCGTCCGTGGGTCTGCCGGTCGCCGTGGGAGAGATTGATCCTGGCGACATTCATGCCGGCATCGATGAAGGCGAAGACCTCGTCCTCCGTCTGGCTGCGGGGACCGAGGGTGGCGACGATCTTGGTCTTGTTCATGGTCTCTGTATTCCTGATGACAGGAGGGATCGGGCGGAAAATGCCGATCCGGATGGTTGCTGGCCGGGGGCGGGGAATCACCGTACCGGGTAAAAATTACTACAACCTGCCGGAAAGAAAAAGAACAAAAACAGCGGTGGAGGATCGGCGCGGGGTCCGGCGACCCATCGGCGGCGGGGGAACGGCGCTGCCGGCGGCGAGCGGCGGTTGCGGCAAAAACGTTAGAGGTATCTTTCACCCCGCTGCTGTGCTATATTGGGTCCCTTCAATTCGGCAACAACCTGAAAGAACATTTGAACAACCTGCGGAACCGAGGGACATAGAAATGACGGAAGCGAGAAAAGGCGATAATGTGAAGGTCCATTACACCGGCAGGCTGGAGGACGGGACGGTCTTCGACAGCTCCAACGGCAAGGATCCGCTCGAATTCACCGTCGGCAGCGGCCAGGTCATCGCCGGCTTCGACGAGGCGGTCGTCGGCATGGCGACCGGGCAGTCGAAGACCGTCCATATTCCGGTCGACAAGGCCTACGGCGCCCGCAACGAAGAGATGGTGATCACCGCTCCGCTCGAGCATGTGCCGCCGGGCCTGGATCCGGAGCTGGGCATGCGCCTGGAGATGGGCGGCGCCAACGGTGAATTGATCCGGGTGGTCGTCACCGAGATCACCGACAGCCAGATCACCCTTGACGCCAATCCGCCGCTGGCCGGCAAGGCCCTGACCTTCGAGATCGAGTTGGTGGCGATCGGCTAGATCCGGGGCCCGCCGTTCGGACCGACGAAGAATGCGGCGTGGTTGGAGGTGAAGAACGGCGGGTCACGCTGAAGGATGGCCCGGATCGCCGGCCGGCGCTTGAACTCGCGGTCGAGAAAGCGACGGATCTCCCGCCGTCCCCAGCCTCGCGGGTGGCGAAAGTCATGGTAGAGCGTGAGGTCGCCCTGGTGCCGGGTGGTGATCTCCAGTTCCGACACCTCCCCGCTGCCGACCGGCAGGTTGAAGATCGCGAGGTTGAGGAAGGTGATCAGTTGGTGGTGACCGGCGACGAAGGCCAGCGTCTCCCTCGCCTCTTCGATCGATTCGCCGGGGGTGCCGAACAGGAGGTAGACGTAGGTCGCAATACCGGCTCCGGCCAGGGCCTCGAGCGCTTTCGATACCTGCCGGACATCGATCCCCTTGTTCATGCCGTCCAGCACCTGCTGTGATCCCGACTCGATGCCGAGCTTGAGCATGACGCACCCGGCCTGTCGCAGCTCCCGGCAGTAGTCGGGATCGGCCAGGCGATCGTTGACGCGGGCGAAGCCGTACCAAGGGACTCCCGGCGGACGGTCGATCAGGGCCCGCAGCACCGCCGGACTGACGGCGTTGTCGAGAAAGTGCAGCAGGCGTGGCTTATAGGCCGTGACCAGGCCGGCGAGTTCGTCCATAACCGTCGGCGGGGTGAGGGGGAGATAGGGGTTGGCCTCGCTGGTCTCCGGGCAGAAGGAGCATTTTCGCCAGTAGCACCCGGATGCGGCGGCGTAGGGGAGGATGAAGCCGGGGGCGAGATAGGGAAGGTCGACGAGCCCGCTGTAGTCGGGGATCTCCTTGCGACAAGATGGTTCCACGCCGAGCAGGGCGAGCAGCGGCCCCTCCCCGGGCCCGGCGACGAGATGATCGACCAGGCCGGTGAACGGGTTGCGCCAGGATGGGTTGCGCAGCCAGGTGGTCACCAGGCCGCCGCCGAGGACGATTGGAATCGCCGGCGCCTGCGCCCGCAGAAAGCCGATGATGGCGAAGGTGGTGAGGGCCTGGCCGAGATAATTGAGCGACAGGCCGATGAGCGGCGGCGTCTCGTCCTCCAGCAATTGCGTCAGGCGTCTCGAAAAATGCGGGAAGAATATATTCCCCCGGTAACTCCGGGCCGCTTTGATCAGGTCGTCGCTGACCGCTGGCGAGAGGGCTCCGTCGTGGTAGTTGGCAAACGACAGGTGCAGCCCCTGTACCCCGCCGGCGGTTTCCAGCACCCGGTTGCAGTCTCTGACCGCCCGCTGGTATCGGGCCGGTGTGTGGTAGAGATCCGGGCCCTGCAGGGCCGTGATATTGGCGGCGAGGTTCCGGCCGGCCCGCCGGCTCCAGGCGTCGGAGGCCGGCGGGGCGGAGCCGAGGACATGGAGCATCGCCTCGAGATTGAGATCGCAGACCCGGCAGGGGTGATTGCCGCCCCGCAGCGCGGCGGCCAGGTGGGCAAGGGCGGCCGGCGGTTCGCCGGGCTTGGCGGCGGGGGGGTGAAGGAGCAGCATCGGCAGTGACCTGTCGGGACGAAGAGAGCAGCCGGACCAGCGTCAGGCGGTGATTCCGGCCATGGCGACGATGCGGCCGGCTGCGCTTCGATCTCCTGGATAGAAATTGACATCGTGAAATGGGTCACTATATACTGGGCACCGGCAAAAGACCAGCGTGCTGTGCGGTCTCCCTCCGGACTGAGGCCGGCAAAGGCAGGCGGCTGTGACCGGGAAGTCGGCATCGGAACGAAATGAAACCAATCAGGCAGACAACCATCCTCACCATCGACGATGAGGCCGTTATCCGTCGGAGCATCCATGCCTATCTCGAGGATTACGACTATCGGGTGGTCGATCAATGACATGTCGATCCTCAAACATGCCATTGAACAGGGGCTCGAGCTGGCCCGCAAGATCCTGGCCGTGCGGCCGAACATCCCGGTCATCCTCTATACCGGTTACTCCGCCTCCGTCAACGGCCGCGAGGCGAAGCGGATCGGCATCCGCGAATTCATGATGAAGCCGCTGTCGATGACTCATCTTGCCCTGACGATCCGCCGGGTCCTCAACAGCGCCTGATCCCTCCGTCCTTGAATATCCGTCCCTCCGGCTTCGTTCCGCACCGCCCGGCCCCGGCGGCCATTCCCGTTTTGGCATGACAAATCGACGGTCTCCTGTTACACTGACTGCCTGTACTGAAGGTCGCCTGTCGCGACATCCAGCCAACCTGAATGAAAGGATATTGCTATGAATTCCGTATGGATAAAAATTCTGCCGGTGCTGCTTGTCTTCTTTGCCGTTTCGCTGATCGAAACCGGATTGGTCGTCGACACGGCCGATGCCCGATCCCGGGGTGGCGGCAGATCGTTCAGCACGGCCCCGAGAAAGGCCCCGGTCCAGAATACCCAGCCGGGGGCGACGACCAACCGGAGCGGCAGCTTCAGCCGGGGCCTGATGGGAGGGCTGGTCGGCGGGGCCCTGGGCGGCCTGCTGTTCGGCTCGATGTTCGGCGCCCCGGGCAGCGGCATGGGCATCCTGCCGATCCTGCTGCTGGCCGGTATCGCCTATTTTCTCTATCGCAAAATGTCGGCCTCGCGCTCCGGAAACTCGTCGTCGGGTGTATTTCCGGGCGGGCAGCGCGGTCCGGTCGGTCCAGTCGGTGGTGGCGGCTTCCCGATGCCGTCCGCCCCCCCTCCACCGCCGCCGGGATCGGTGGCGGACCTCGATGACGGCCTGGCCGAGATCAGGAGGAGCGACCGGAACTTTGATCCCAAGCATTTCACCGAGGTTGCCTCGGATGTCTTCTTCCAGGTCCAGGCCGGCTGGATGCGACGCGATCTCGATTCCTATCGCCATCTCCTGGGTACCCAGCTGGCCGGTGAGTACGAACAGGAATTCGCCGAGATGCGCCGTCTCGGCCACATCAACAAGCTCGAGAGCATCGCCATCCGCCGGGTGGAGATCACCGCCGCCGGCAGCGACGGCCGGGAGGACTTCGTCACCGTCCACTTCCTCGCCAACCTCCTCGATTACACGGTCGATGAGAAGACCAGCGAGGTGGTGGCCGGCAGCATGACCACACCGGTCAAATTCGAGGAGGAGTGGACCTGGGCGCGCCCCACCGGTACCCAGGAATGGCGTCTCGAGGGGATCAAGGTGGTCAACGGTTGACCCCGATGCAGGACCTGGCGGAAAAGGCGGGACAGAACAGGACGGGGCGGGATGTGGATCTGAGTCGGTTTCGCCGTGATTACCTGAAGGGCGGGCTGTCGCGCTCGAGCCTCGCCCCCGATCCGGTCCGTCAGTTCACCGCCTGGTTCGAACAGGCCCGGGCCACCGATATCGCCGAACCCACCGCCATGGTCCTGGCGACCGTCGATGCCGACGGCCAGCCCAGCCAGCGGGCGGTGTTGCTGAAATACTACGACGACAGCGGGCTGGTCTTCTTCACCAACTACGACAGCCGCAAGGCCCGGGAGATGGCGATCAATCCCCGGGTCAGCCTCCACTTCCTCTGGCTCGAACTGGAGCGCCAGATCCGGATCAACGGCATCGCCAGCCGGATTTCGGTAGCCGAGTCGGCCAGGTATTTCATGTCGCGGCCCAAGGACAGCCAGGTTGCGGCCTGGGTGTCGAGCCAGAGCCATCCCCTGTCGTCGCGGCGGATGCTGCTGCAGAAGTTTCAGGAAATGAAGCGGAAGATCGGCGAGGGCAAGGTGCCGCTCCCCTCTTTCTGGGGCGGATACCGGGTGCGGCCGGAGGAGGTCGAGTTCTGGCAGGGCCGGAAGAACCGGCTGCACGACCGCTTCCTCTACACCCGCAACGACGGCGGCGACGGCTGGAAGATCGAACGCCTGGCCCCGTAACCTGTCCCGTATCTCCTCATCCCTTGATCACCGCCAGCGGCTGCAGGCGGGTGACGATCTCAACCAGGTCCAGCTGGTTGGCCATCACCACCTCGATATCCTTGTAGGCCCCGGCGGCCTCCTCCAGGTCCCTTCGTCCCCGGATGGCGTGGAGGATCTGCCGTTCCTCCAGTCGCTGGATCTCCGCCTTGAGATCGAGCTGCCGCTGCGCCTGCTTGCGGCCGAGGCGGCGGCCGGCGCCGTGCGAGCAGGATGAAAAGCTGTCGACGTTGCCCAGTCCCCGGACGATATAGCTGGCCGTCCCCTGGGAGCCGGGGACGATCCCGGTCTCGCCGCGGCCGGCCCTGGTCGCCCCCTTGCGATGCACCAGGACCTCGCGGCCGAAGTGGGTCTCGGCGGCGGCGTAGTTGTGGGCCACGTCGACCGGCGGGGCGAAGGACACCGGGGCGCAGTAGTGCTGCAGGATGTCCTCGACCCGCTCCATCATCAGTCGCCGGTTGGCCCGGGCGAAATCGACGCAGTAGCGCATCTCCTGGAGGTAGCGCAAGGCCACCGGGAGGTCGAGCGGCAGGAAGGCCAGCTGTCGCTCGGCGGCGAAGGCGCTCCCCTTTTTGCGGTTCAGCTCGATCGCCAGTTCGTTGTAATGATTGGCCACCCAGAACCCGATGTTGCGGCTGCCGGAATGGATCATGATCCAGATATGGCGGTCGTCCGCCTGCTGGATCTCGATGAAGTGATTGCCGCCGCCGAGGGTGCCGATCTGGGTCAGGGCATTGTCGTACTCCCTGCTGACGATCGGCAGCGCCGCGATATCGATCCCCGGCGGCGGTTCGGGCATCCGCCTGACACTCTGTTTGTTGCGGTGATGGGAGAAGCCGACCGGAATCGCCAGGCGGATGGCGCCGAGGATCGACTTGAGGGTCTTCCGGTCGATCGCGGTGAGCGAGGTCCGGACGGCGCAGACCCCGCAGCCGATATCGACGCCGACGGCGTTCGGGATGACGACGTCCCTGGTCGCGGCGACACCGCCGATCGGCATGCCGAAGCCGACGTGGGCATCGGCCATGATGGCGATATGGCTGTGGATGAAAGGCAGGGCGGCGAGGTTGCGCGCCTGGGTCAGGGTGTCCTCGTCGATATCCTTGAGCCAGAGCTTGATCGGGTGTTTCTCGGTGGTGATGCTGCGTTCCATGATCGTAGCTCCCGATGGCGGTGGTCGCCGGGTGGACGGTCCCCGGCAGAGGCTATTCCCGTTGCGAGATCTCCAGCAGGACCTCTTCCAGCAACTGCCGCAGATCACTCTCTCTCCGCAGCGCATCGTTCCCCCCGTCCTGCTGCAGGCCCCGGAAATAGGCAGTGCAGATCCTGATCCGACCCGGCGACCAGTTCCTGGTGAAGCCCATCTGGTCCGGCGCCGGTCCCTCTGCGGCCCCCCCCGTGTCGTAATCCCGGCGGCCATGGGCCCAGTTGATGGTATGGGAGTAGAACAGCAGGGCCCGGTTGAGCAGGACGAACAGCAGGTTGATCGAGTTGACCGGGCCGATCTGCAGCTGCTGTCCCCCCAATTTGATCCCCATGATGGAGGCGTTGGCCGAGATGGTCTCGCCGCCCAGTAGCGCCCCGAGGGCGCCGATGGCCCCGCCCAGCGCGGCGTAGACGCCCATGCTGAGACCGGCATGAGCGGCATCGAGACCGACGCCGACGGCAGCCCCGCCAATGCCGCCGATGATCGCCAGCTGCTTTTTCGAGAGGCCGAGGACCTGCCAGGTCCGATCGTTGAACAGGTCCTCGCGCAGGATCGAACGGGGGGGAAGACGGTAGTCGAAGATATGGTGGCGGTAGAGCGATCTGATCTGCTGGTGGGTCCTCTTTTCGATCTCCGCCAGGTTCTGGTTGAATTGGCGGACCAGTTCCTCCTCCCGGCGGCCGGCGGCGGATTGGTCGCCGGCATCGACGGTCAGGCGGTAGCGGAGGCAGTCGTTGAGCATGGCGATGATGTGGTCGGCGGTGGCGCGGTTGCGCGCCGTCCAGTCGCGCTGAAAGGCGGTGATCACCTGGCCGAGCACCGGCTGCCAGTCCTGGTCGATCGACTGCAGGGCGGTGAGCAGCAGGATCCGTTCGGCATAGGTGGCCCGATGGGCATTGAATACCCGGTTGGAGTTGAAGGCCTTGCGGAATTCGTCCTTCCACTCCTGCAGGTACCGCTCGCCCTGGTCCTTGCAGTTGATGATCGCCATCCGCGGCCGACCGGTGAGGCGCAGGATCTCCATCTCCTCGCGGTCGACGTTGCGGACCGGGCGGGAGCCGTCGACCACGTAGATGATGCCGGCCCCGCGTTCGACCGGCAGCAGCAGTTCCCGGTCGTCGCTCAGTTCGGGGATGTTTTTTACCTGTTCCCGGAACCGGCGGATGATATTGCCGCTGTCGCCGGCCATCCCCTGCAGCATGCTGAGGACCCTGGCGGGGTTCTGGAACCCGGGGGTGTCGGTGAAGCGGAGGACCTCGCGGCCGTCGATGACGACCGGGAAGGTCCGGCAGCGGGTAGTCTCGCCGGGAGTCGGGCTGACCCGTACCGAATCATCCTCGGCAAGGGTCGACAGGACCGAGGACTTGCCCTCGTTGGGGTGGCCCATGATGGCGATCTCAGGTGTCATCGGTTCCCGTAGCGGAGGTTGAGGCAGGAGACGGTGCCGGAGAGAGGCTCCCTGTCGCCGGCCGGTGGTGAACGGGGGCGATGTCGAGGAACGGATCGCCGAGGGCGGAGATCTTCCTGGTCCAGACCAGCCAGTCCCCCTCGGGGATCACCGGGGTGGCGGCGGCCGTGTCCGGGCGTCCGAGGAGTTCGATGAGGATCGGGACGTTCGGGCCGATGGCCTGCCGGATCTCGCCGAGGAAGGAGAGGAAGGCAATCAGCGGCGGCATCCAGGATTCCATCAGTATAAGGATGCCGCCGTCGCCTGTCCAGTCGCGCTGCCGCAGGTCGTTCAGCACCTCCCGGTCCTTGTCGTAATTCTCCATGAACCTGATGGTCCCGCCATGGCTGAAGCCGTGCTGGTCGAGAAGACGGAGGGGCTCGGCCGCCGCGAAGGCGGGGGCGAGATCTTCGGGAATCAGCACCACCATCCGCCGGTCTCGCATCGATTGCGCCGGCATCTCGTCGGCGGCGACCGTCTCCGATACGGGTTCCGCGGCCGGCGGTCCCGGCTCGGGGGCGGCCTGGGTGGAGACCGTGGGGGTCTGCATCCGCTGCAGCAGGTTGAGGCAGGGAGGATGGCGAAAGCTGAGGCGGTTGAGGCAGCGGCGCTGGATGATCAGGGCGGCGGCATAGAGGATGATGCGGGGGAGCAGGCCGTAGACGAGCAGGCAGAGAACGAGAAAGGGCCACCAGGAGACCAGGTCGCTGGTGGCGAGGGCCGAAATGCCATCCTTGAGGATGATCCGGCTGCCCTCGATGGCGGCCAGGCTCGGGTAGCCGGTGTTCTCGGGACAACACCACGACCAGGGCAGCGAGATCAGGGCGACGAGCCGATGCAGGGCCTGGGCGCTGAACTGGACGGTGGACTGCCAGCCGAAGGCGATGTCGGAGGTCAGGATCCGGAACAGCGTCGCCGCCAGCAGACCGGTGTTCATGGCGATGGCCAGCATCTGGAGGAGGGCGAACAACGGCCAGAAGAAGAGCGAGCCGTAGATCCGTTGCGCACTCTTGAGCAGACCGAGGGAGGCGGCGAGACTGTCCCGCGAATCGGCCCACATCCGGCCGAGGAGGTTGCGGTGGCCCCAGAGGATGGTCCTGATGACCAGGTCGGCCATCAGGCGAATCGCCAGCGGCGGCGAGATTCTTCGATGCCGCAGCAGCGAGCGCAGGCCGGCCGACAGGAGAAGGGCGACGAGGACGAGGACCTGGGTGAAGATGAAGAAGACAAGGAAGGAAAAGATGTTCACCGGGGTCGTGCCGGCGTAGTTGAAAAAGCCGAGACCGATCATCGAGCCGAAAAACAGACCGGCGACCAGGATGACCAGCCTCAGGGTCCGGTGGGCCTCGATGAACAGGGCGCCGGGGCTGAGGCTGCCCCGGGCGCCGAATTCCGTCCGCCGCCGGTGCTCCAGCCAGAGATGGAGGAGCCGGCCGGAGTTCTGGCCGGTTGCCGTCGTCGCCAGGGTCGGTTCAATATGGCGGAGGAAGATATCACGATCCCGCTGAACCAAAGATCCGTTCCGCATGGTCGAGTCCTTGTGGAAAAAAAACTCGAGATCGAAGATATCCTTGTAGTTCCATAGGGGTTTCATGATGGCAACTATACCAAATGGAATATGCCCTTTCCCCTGTTATTCACCGACCCCGAAGATTTTCCACGCCCTTGCCGCCTGCGGGGCAACAGAGCCGCCGGAGTTCGCCTCCCTACTTTCCTTCGAGGATCATCCGGCTCTTCCTGACCGCGCAGAGGTCGCCGCACATGGTGCAGACCTCCTGGTCGCCGGGCTGCGACGAGGCCCGGTAGGCCCGGGCCTTGTCGGGGTCGATGGCCAGGTCGAACATCCGCTGCCAGTCGAGGTCCTTGCGGGCCCGGCTCATCTCGTTGTCCCAGTTTATGGCGCCGGGCAGCCCCTTGGCGACGTCGGCGGCATGGGCGGCGATCCGCGCGGCGATGATTCCCTCCTTCATGTCGTTCATGTCCGGCAGCCGCAGGTGCTCGGCCGGGGTCACGTAACAGAGGAAATCGGCGCCGTGGGCGGCGGCCAGGGCCCCGCCGATGGCCGAGGTGATGTGATCGTAGCCGGGGGCGACATCGGTCACCAGCGGGCCGAGGACGTAGAACGGGGCGCCGTGGCACAGTTTCTTCTGCAGCTGCATGTTGGTGACGACCTCGTTGAGCGGCACATGGCCGGGCCCCTCGACCATGACCTGGACATCGGCCTGCCAGGCCCGCCGGGTCAGCTCGCCGAGGACGATCAGTTCCTGGATCTGGGCGGCATCGGTGGCGTCGTGGAGGCTGCCGGGCCGCAGACCGTCGCCGAGGCTCAACGTGATGTCGAATTCGCGGCACAGCGTAAGCAGCCGGTCGTAGTGGGTGAGGAACGGATTTTCCTGATTGTTTTCGGTCATCCACTGCAGCAATAGCGAGCCGCCGCGGCTGACGATGTGGGTCAGGCGGGGGTTGCGGCGCAGGCGGGCAATGGCGTCGCTGGTCAGGCCGGCGTGGATGGTCATGAAATCGACCCCGTCTTCGGCATGGATGCGGACCACGTCGAAGAAGTCGTTCACCGAGATGCGGCCGACGTCCTTGCCGTACCGGGCCACCGCATCGTAGACCGGGACCGTGCCGATCATCATCGGACTGGCGGCGATCAGCCGCCGCCTGAAGCCCCGGGTGTCGCCACAGGTGCTGAGATCCATCAGGGCGTCGGTCTTGAGGTCGAGGGCGAGGCGGACCTTGGCCATCTCCGCCTCGATGTCGCAGCAGTCCTCCGAGACCCCGAGGTTGACGTTGACCTTGGTGGAGAGCCCGGCACCGATGGCCCTGGCCCGCAGATTGGTATGATTGCGGTTGGCGGGGATGGCGATGGTCCCGGCCGCGACCCGTTCGAGCAGCTCGGCCTCGCCGATCGGTTCGTCGGCCAGCACCTGCCGCATCTCTTTGGTGACAAGGCCCTGGCGGGCGGCGGCCATCTGGGTGGGGGTGGTCATGGGCAAATCTCCTGTAGGGAAAGAATGATCGGGGTTCAGGGTTGGGTGGCGAGGGGGCCGGCCTGCTCCAGGATGGCGCGCAGGCCGCGGACGGCGGCGGCGATGTCGGTCGCCCCGACGATGGCGGTCACCAGACAGACGGTTGTCGCCCCGTGGCGCACCACCTCGGGAAGGTTGTGCTCCTTGATCCCGCCGATGGCGACGAAGGGCAGGGGGCAGGAACTGACGACATGGTCGAGGTAGGCCAGGCCGACCGGGGCGCAGACATCCTCCTTGGTGGCGGTGGCGAAGATCGGGCCGACGCCGATGTAATCGGCCCCGGCGCCGACGGCGGCCGCGGCCTGGGCCGGGCTGTGGGTCGAGAGGCCGATGATCCGGTCGGGACCGAGCAGGCGGCGGACCTCGGCCACCGGCAGGTCGTCCTGGCCGACATGGACGCCGTCGGCATCGACCAGCAGCGCCAGATCGACATGGTCGTTGACGATGAAGGGGATGCCGGCTTCCCGGGTCAGATCCCGGAGCTGCCGGCATTCATCGAGCATCGCCCGCTGGCTCTTGGCCGGGCGTTTCTCGCGGTACTGGAGGACGGCGATGCCGCCCGCGATCATCGCCTTCGCCACCTCGATGGTGCTGCGGCCGCGGGAGTATTTCTCGGCGGTGATGCCGTAGATGCCGGGCGGGAGCACCCGGCGGGGCTTATTGCTGTCCATGATAGCCACCTTCACGCAGAATGATTTCGGTCATGCGGCAGGCCACTGCCGCCACCTTGTGGGCAAAGAGCGGCAGCCGGACGCAGTCGGAGCGGAAATCGCCGACGATATGGCAGCTGCCGAGCCGCCGCACCCGGATGCCGTCGAGGTCGCTGCCGGCGATGCCGCAGGCCGAGACCACGGTCCGGCCACTTGCGGTCAGGGCCTCGAGCAGCATCTTCTTGGCCCCGGCCTGATCGAGCCCCTCCACCACCAGCCGGCAGTCGCCGAGGAGCGCGAGGCAGTTGGCGCCATCGAGCCGGACCGCCACGGTCTCGATGTCGAGGTCGGGGCGGATGCGGCGGAGGTTGAGCGCCAGCGCCTCGACCTTGAGCCGGCCGATCTGGTCGTGGAAATAGAACTGGCGGTTGAGATTGCCGGCCTCGACCCGGTCGAAATCGACGATTTTGAGGGACGCCACCCCGCTGCGCACCAGGTTGACGGCGACGTTGGAGCCGATGCCGCCGGCCCCGGCGATGGCGATTCTCATCCGATCGTGTCCCAATCCTTGAATACCGGCTGGCAGCCGCCGGCGACGATCGCCGCGATCACCTCATCGACCGTCCGGGTGTCGGTGATCTCGAACTGGCGGCTGTCCGGGTCCTCGGCCGCGGCGTAGCCGCCGACCCCGGTCTTGGAGTAGGCCGAGTAGCGGGTGGCGCCGAGATGCAGCAGTTGGTTGCGGAAGCGGGCGCTCTCCCGGGTCGAGATGGTGATGCCGGCCCGCGGCAGGAACAGCCGCAGGGCGGTCAGGAACTGGACGAAGGTGCGGTCGTCGACCAGGCCGGTCGGCTCGAAGGCGGTGCCGGTGCGGTTGAAGCGGGGCAGCGAGAACGACACCTCGGTGTCGAGGAAGGTGTCGGCCAGCCAGCGGCCGTGGAGTGCGGTGAAGAAGATGTCCCGCCGCGGCTCGGCGAGTCCCAGCAGGGCGCCGATGTTGACCGCCCGGAACCCGGCCCGCGCCCCCCGTTCCGGGGCGTCGAGGCGCCAGCGGAAGTCGGTCTTGCGGCCGGCGAGATGGACCCGGCGGTAGACCTCCTCGTCATAGGTCTCCTGGAACAGGGTCATGCCGTCCACCCCCTGCTGCCGCAGCCGGCGGTAGGCTTCCTCCTCGAGCGGGTAGATCTCGAGCGACACCGAGGCGAAATGGCGTTTCAGGCAGGCGGCGACGGCGAGCAGGTAGTCCATCGGCGTCGCCGCCGGCGCTTCGCCGGTGAGAAAGAGGATGTGCTGCATCCCGGTGGCGGCGATGGCCCTGGCCTCGGCCTCGATCTCGGCCAGGCTCAGGGTGCGGCGGTGGATGGAGGTGGTCCGGTTGAAGCCGCAGTAGGCGCAATGGTTGGCGCAGAAATTGGAAACGTAGAGGGGGATGAAGAGCTGGATGGTGTGGCCGAAGTGCTGGACCGTCAGGCGATGGGCCTTCTGCGCCATCGCCTCGAGGCAGACGCTGGCGGCGGGACTGAGCAGGGTCAGCAGGTCGAGTTCGTCGAGCCGGTCGCGCGCGAGCACGCGCCGCACCGCCGCTTCGTCGATCGTGGTGAAAAAGCCGGTGAAGTCGAAGTCCCTGAAGCGCTCGATGAACGAATAAAACGACATGTCCTGCAATCCTCCGATGATGGCCGCGGTCCGGTGGGCGACGGCTATTCCAGAAAGCCGGTCAGCGGCGACGAGGCCCTGGCGGTACTCGATGTCCCCGCCGGTCCGGCGAGCCAGGCGCTGCGCCCGGCCCTGACGGCGAGGTCGAAGGCGAAGCCCATGGCCACCGGATCGGCGGCGGTGGCGATCGCGGTGTTGACCAGCACCGCCGCCGCCCCCATCTCCATCGCCGCCGCCGCCTGCGACGGCAGGCCGATGCCGGCGTCGACGATCACCGGCACCCGGCAGTTGTCTATCAGCTGGGCGATCAGGGCCTTGGTCTCGAGGCCGAGGTTGGAGCCGATCGGCGCTCCCAGCGGCATCACCGCCGCCGCCCCGGCGGCTTCCAGCCGCCGGGCCAGGGTCAGGTCGGGGAGAATGTAGGGCAGGACGACGAAGCCGTCGCCGGCGAGGATCTCGGTCGCCTTCAGGGTCTCGATGGCGTCGGGCATCAGGTATTTCATGTCGGTGATCACCTCGATCTTGATGAAGTCGCCGCAGCCCGCCGTCCGGGCGATCCGGGCGATCCGCACCGCCTCCTCGGCGGTTCGGGCGCCCGAGGTGTTGGGCAGCAGGGTGACCTCGGGGGGGATGAAATCGAGGATGTTTTCCGACCGACCGCTGGAGTCGATCCGCCGCAGGGCGACGGTGATCATCTGGCTGCCGCTGGCCGCCAGCATCGGCGCGATCAGGGCGTTGGCGGCGAATTTGCCGGTGCCGGTGAACAGGCGGTTGGTGAAGCCCTTGGGACCGAGTTGCAGGATATCGTCAGTCATGATCAGCCTCCCCCGACGAAACTCAGCAGTTCGAGGCGGTCGCCGTCCCCGAGCCGGACCTGCGACCACTGTTCCTGGCGGATGATCTTCCCGTTCAGTTCGACGACCAATGCTTCCGGCGGCAGGCCCCTGGCCGCCACCAGTTCGGCGACGCTGCCGGGGGCGCAGCTCTCCTGGCTGCCGTTGACCACGATGTCCATATTGCCGCTCCCCAAAAAAAAAAGCCGTTCACCCGGCGGGGGGTAAACGGCTCGAAAAAAACTGAGGATGAAAACGACAATCCCTTTTCTGGCCGCTTCCCTTCGCCGGTATTACCCGGATCAGGTTCATAGGGTTGGAAAAATTCCTCTCAGCGGAGTGCACCCCTAGCGATGGATACAGTGTAAGACGGGAGAGCGGGCTTTGTCAAGCGGATGCCGATGGCGGGGCCAATTTATCCCCCGTTCCGGGCCTCCGGTCACACAGGGGGCGGAGGGGGCGATCCCGGCCCAGGGAACGACTCCGGGCTACAACCAGAATTCGGGGTAGCGCCGGTTTTTCGGGATGTTGTTGATGGCCAGGGCCACGAGCAGCATCACCAGGGCACCGGAGGCGGCCGGCATCAGGACGTAGAGGTAGCCGAGCCGATGGACGCTGTCGCCGCCGATGACCGCGATCAGGGCGGTGGCGCCGCCCGGCGGATGGAGGGTCCGGGTCAGGTGCATCAGGGCGATCGCGGTGGAGACGGCGACCGCCGCCGCCAGCCAGGTCTGGTCGCCGAACCACTGGAAGGCCGTCACCCCGAGGAAGGCGGAGAGGACATGGCCGCCGATCAGGTTGCGCGGCTGGGCCAGGGGGCTGCGGATGGCGCCGTAGATCAGCACCGCCGAGGCCCCGAACGAGCCGATCAGCAGGACCAGACCGCTGGGATCGACCAGCCGGTAATGGAGCAGGGCGACGGCGGTGATGCCGAGAAAGCTGCCGATCCACGACCACCACACCTCGGCCAGACTGACGCGGGGCGGGGCCTGGCCATTGCCCCGCATCTTGGTGAAATATTCCATGGTTCGGTCCTCTAGCGGGTTATGCAATAGGATTGCACAAGGTCGGTCCGGGTGACGATCCCCAAGGGGCGGCCGTCCGGGTCGATGATCGGCAGGCGGTTGATCCTGCGGTCGATGAACAGCCGGGAGATCTCGCCGACGGTGATCTCCGGCCCGGCGGTGACGGGCGGGGCCGTCATCATCTCCCGCACTGCGTGGTTGCGCAGGGCGATGGCCATGCAGCCCTTGGTGGTGAGGCAGTGGGCGATGATGCGGAGGAAGGTGGCCGGCTGTTCCAGCCCCATCCGGGCGAGGAAATCCTTTTCCGAGATCACCCCGACGATCCTGCCGTCGCCGTCGACCACCGGGGCCCCGGAATAGACCTTGTCGGCCAGTTCCTGGGCCGCCTGCTGCAGGTCCATGTCGGCGTCGATGCACTGCACCGGCGCGGTCATGATATCGGCGGCCGTGACCGAGTCCCGCAGCCGCTGCATCGCGTGGTCGAAGGCGAGGCGATAGACCTCCCGAAAATCGCCCGGGCTGATGTCGATGTAGCCCTCGATCTGCCGCATCGCCGCAATGACATCGGGCTCGGCGATCTCGATCGAGGTGCAGCTTGTATCAGGTTTCGTCATGGTGGCTCCCTTGGTTGGATATATCAATCTGTGATATGATTTCATTCAATCATGAAAATAATTTTATGGTTTGACTTAGGTCAATCTTTTTGTCGATTTTCTCCGGTAGAAGGAAAAAAGACAGCACATACTGCCATCGGCATCCATCAGTCTGCGTCGTGGCCATGTAGAGACGATGCGGTCGACGCAGCGGATTGGTTGCGGAGAAAGGTCTGGCAACGGTCACCACTTCACGGGAGGGGAATCAGCATGCATATCGACAGACGGGAATTGTTGCGGGGGCAGCCGGGGCCGGTTGCGCCCTCGCCCTGGAATTGAATTTCTTCCGCTTCATCGATGCCGGAGAGGCCTGCGCCGCCGAGGTCGAACGGCTGGTACGCTCCACCTGTTCGCCCAACTGCACCGGGGCCTGCGGCTTCAAGGCCAGGGTCACGGACGGCCGGATCAGCACCCTGATCCAGGCCGCCGACTATCCCGAGGACTCGTACAATCCGCGCGGCTGCCTGCGCGGCCTGTCGATGATGGACCTGATCTACGGCCGGGATCGGCTCAAGTACCCGCTGATCCGCACCGGCGAGCGGGGCAGCGGCCAGTTCCGGCGGGCCAGCTGGGACGAGGCCCTCGACCATGCGGCCGGCCGGCTGAAGGAGATCACCGCCAAGTACGGGCCGGAGGCGATCGCCGCCACCATCCAGGTCCCCGGCACCGGCTACGTCCAGAAGGGGGCGCTGGTCGCCCTGGCCGGCCCGGCCCGCTGGACCATGCACCACGGCTACGACCAGAACGGCGACCTGCCGATGTTCTGGCCGATGATCTTCGGGGTCCAGAGCGAGGAACTGGAGTCGCTCGAGTGGCTCAACGCCCGGACCACGATGATCTTCGGCTCCAACGTCATCCAGTCCCGGCTGCCCGATGCCCATCACCTGCTCGAGGCCAAGGCCGGGGCCGGGTGGTGGTGGTCGATCCCGATTTCTGCAGCACCGCCGCCAAGGCCGACGAGTGGCTGCCGATCAAGGCCGATACCGATGCCGCCCTGGCACTCGGCATGGCCAGGATCATCATCGAACGCAAACTCTACGATGCCGATTTTCTCCGCGACTTCACCGATTTCCCCATCCTCGTCCGGCAGGACAACGGCAAGCGGCTGCTGGCCGGCGATGTCGGTGCGCTGGCGACGGAGGCCGGGAGCAGAACCATTCCCGAATATCGCCGCCTCTTTGTGATCCGCAGCGGCGGTGACTTCCGCATCCTCGATCCGGAAAACCTGGCCGCAACCCGGGCCGAACTGGAAGGTGAGTTCGAGGTGACCCTGGCCGACGGCAGTTCGGTCAAGGTGGAGACGGTCTTCACCGCCCTGCAGAAGCTGCTGGTTGAATATGACCTCGACAAGGTGGCGGCGATCACCGGTCTCGATCCGCTGCAGATCGAGCGGGTGGCGGTCGACGCCGCCGGCAACACGCCGCTGCATGTCATCTACGGGGCCAGCAACTATCAGTGGTACAACGGCGATCTCAAGGGCCGGGCCCTGTCGCTGTTGCCGGTTCTGACCGGCAGCATCGGCAGGAGCGGGGCCGGCATCTCGACCTATGCCGGTCAGTACCGCATCCGTTTTGACCTCAGGAGCTGGTGGTTTCCGGAGGGCGGAAAACTGAACTGGGTCGCCTATCTCCATTTCCTCCAGGGCAAAGGTCCCAACTATCCGCAGAACGGCATCAAGGCGATGGTCGGGGCCTGGGGCAACCCCTTCGATCAGCACAACATGAGCAATATCCTCAAGGATCGGGCGGCCTCGGGCGAGCTGGAGTTCATCATGACGACCGATTTCCGGATGACCACCAGCTGCCTGTGGTCCGACGTGGTCTTTCCCGCCCCGTCCTGGTACGAAGTCTTCCTCAACGCCGGCGATGCCGCTACGCGCGGCATCAAGGACGGCGATCTGGTGCAGATCCACAACGATCGCGGCAAGACCCGGGCCTATGCCATCCTCGATCCCGGCTGCAGCGCCGGCACGGCGATCTTCGAGGAGGGCTGGTGGTCCCGCTACCTGGCCGGCGAGGGCTACAACTCGCTGACCTTCCCCTGGATCAAACCGCTGCACGAAGTCTATTTCGTCCCCGGCATGTGGTCGCCGACCACGGTGTGGAACGAGTGTCTTGTCGACGTGAGGAGGATGAGCGCATGAAAATGGGCATGGTCATCGATCTGGAAAAATGTATCGGCTGCCGCTCGTGCATGGTGGCCTGCAAACAGCACAACGCCCAGCCGCCGCAGACCTGGCGGAACCGGGTCTTCACCCCGGCAGCCATCGCCACCTGACGCCACCGGCAAGTGGGGTCGAGTTCTTCCTGCCGGTGCACTGCCAGCACTGCGAGAACGCCCCCTGCGAGAAGGTCTGCCCGGTCGGGGCCACGTATCATGCCGCGGACGGGGCGGTGCTGATCGACTACGAGCGCTGCATCGGCTGCCGCTACTGCATGTCGGTCTGCCTCTACGGCGTGCGCCAGTTCAACTGGGAAGATCCGGCCAAGGCCCATCAGCGGTCGGAGTACCAGGAACAGTACCATTACGGCTACCCCGAGGACCACCGCCATGAAGGGCGTCTGGTCTACAGCCCGCTGCGGCCGAAGGGTATTGTCGAGAAATGCACCTTCTGCGCCCAGTACCGCGACCGCGGCGAGCTGCCGGCCTGTGTCCGGGGCTGCCCCGGCAAGGCCCGGTTCGTCGGCGATCTTCATGATCCCGACAGCGACGTCAGCCGGATGATCAAGGGCCGCAACGCCTTTACCCTGCTGCCGGAAAAGGGCACCAAACCGACCGTCTTCTACCTGCCGCCCAAGGCCAATGAGGTATGACCATGTCTCTGAAAATGCGAATTGGCCTGATGTTCAGCGGCGCGCTCTTTCTCGTCGCCATCGCTGCCTGGATCTATCAGCTGAAGGAGGGCCTGATCCTCACCAACCTGCCGAACTCCTACAGCTGGGGGCTGTACATCTCGGGGCTGGCCTTCTTTGTCGGCAATGCCGCCGGCGGCCTGGTCCTGACCTCGTCGATCCACCTGTTCGGGGTGAAGAAGCTCAAGCCGCTGGCCAAGCTCGGCGCCCTGACCGCCTTCGCCAATGTCACCGCGGCGATGCTGATCGTCCTGCCGGACATCGGTAGGCCGATCCGCCTCTACAACTTGCTGCTCCATCCCAACTGGATGTCGCCGCTGGTCTGGGACGTCATCGTCCTCAACCTCTATGCCCTGGCCGCGGCGGTCTATCTCTATATCCTGATGCTGCCCGAGCTGACCGGCCGGCTGGCCTGGCTGGCGATCACGGTCGATGACCCCCGGGCCTTCTCCGACCGGTGGGCCAGGCGGATGGCGCCGGTGGCCCTGCTGTTCGCCATCGGCATCCATGTGGTCACGGCCTGGATCTTCTCGACTCAAGGGGCGCGGGACTGGTGGTTTTCACCGGTCATGGCCCCGGATTTCGTCTCGGTCGCCATCGCCGTCGGCACCACCGTCGTCCTGGTGGCGGCGGCCCTGGCCTACGGTACCGGCGAAAAATACCAGGAGGCGTATCGCATGCTCGGTTTGATCATCTTCATGGCCACCTGCGTCCATATCTTCCTGATGGCCAACGACCTGGTGATTCATGCCTGGTACGGCAATGCCGAGACCCACCGGATCATGGCCGTCGCCTGGGGCGATTTCGGCCTCGCCCATGTCTTCGAGGTCGCCGCGCCCCTGCTCGGCGCCTGGCTGCTGATGCGGCCGCAGATCCTCGGTTCGCTGCCGCGGCTGCTGCTGAACTCGGGTCTGCTCATCGCCGGGGTGTTCGTTCACCGCTTCCTGATCATGCCGGCGGCCTACAACACCATCCCGATGACCATGGCCCCGTTCGGCCTGCCGGACAGCCACTGGTCCCTGCCGATCGCCTCGGGCCGGTTGCTCCCGGGGATGAGCACCTTCCTCGACCAGTATGGCTACTTCCCCTCGCTAATCGAGATCGTCATCCTCCTCGGCATCGGCGCCTATGCGGTGTTCCTGGTCGTGCTGGCGGTCGCCCGGCTGCCGATTCTCTCCCGGGAGCGGTCATGAGCCCCCGAGCCGCAGCGATCGCGGCCGATCTCCGCTGCCTGTCGCTGTTGTTCAGCTACCCCGACGCCGCCTGGGCCTCGCTGCCGGCGCCGGCTGAAAGCGGCGCCCAGGCCGCGGCGCTGCTGGCCCGAATGCGCGCCGTCGACGCCGTCGTCCTGCAGGGCGAATATGTCCGGTTGTTCATCGACGCCATGCCGACCCTGCCGTGCCCGCCCTACGGCTCGGTCCACCTCGAGGGCTCGGTGATGGGCCGGACGACGGTCGAGCTCGCCGCCCGCTATCGCAGGTACGGCCTGGTCTGCGAGGAGGCGGCCGATCATATCGCCGTCGAGTGCGAGTTCCTCGCCCTGCTGCACCGCTTCGTCGGCGATGATGCCTCGGCGGCGGCGGACTGCCGCTTCTTCGTTGATCACCTGCAGAGCTGGGTCGGCACCTTCTTCGATCTCGTCGACCGCCATGATAAGCTCGGCATCTACCGCCAGGCCGCCGCCTTCGGCCGGTCCGTCGTCGCCGCCGCGGGCAGTGGGACGGACGATCCCGGAACGGCAGGTACGCTCCTTCACTGATAGCGGAAATCCCCCTCGACCTCCCCACCGCCGCCACGACCCCGAGCCACCGTCCAGCCTTCCGCGTGGCGGCGCGCCTGTCCTCTTCCGGCGCGGCATTGTGCGGCATAACCATGCAAGCCGAAAGCGGATCGGCGGGTTTTATGGTTTGACTTGGATCGTCACTTTTTTATACACTGAAGGTGGCACATGAACAACAGCCATGTCAGGCACTCATCGGAAATCAAAGCAGGAAGGGGCTTGCCGCCGTCGGGCGGAATGAGTGCGGAATCATTTCTCAAGGGAGGGAGGGATGCGTCTGGGAAACGATGAATCCGGAAGACGAAGATCGCGATCGCTGTTCCTGCCGCTTATCGCCGGGGTCGTGCTGACCGTCGGGGTGGCGATCGCCATGACCGCGACCGATCAGGCGATGTTCTGCGGCAGCTGCCACTCGATGGATGCGGCCGAGCTGACGCACAGCCGGTCGGTCCACGCCGCCCTGGCCTGCAACGACTGCCACGCCCCACACAATCTGCTGGCCAAGATCCCGTTCAAGGCGAAAGAGGGGACGAGGGATGTCGTTGCCACCCTGACCAGTTCCGTCCCCGATCTCATCCATCCGGGTGAAGAGACCAGGCAGGTGATCCAGGGCAACTGCCGGCGCTGCCATAGCGCCACCACCGCCGGCGTGGTGATGCAGAGCAAGCAGTACTGCACCGATTGCCACCGTCATGTCCCCCATTCTTCCAAACTGCCAGTAGCCATGAGGAGTGCCGCCGATGCGTAACCTGCGAACCGTAACCGCGATTGTGACGATGACTGTGGTCCTGATCCTGGCCGGCTGTTCCAGCGAGCCGGCCGAGCCGCGGACCCCGCAATTCAAGACCGGACTGGCCACCGACGAGATCCGCAACTCCGCCTTCAAGGCCGAGTTCCCGTTGCACTACGAGACCTACGAGCGCAACAACGAATCGAAGATCATGACCGAGTACAACGGCTCCGTGGCCTACAACAAGCATGATAACGTCAACCCGCTGCCCGAAGGCTACAATCATGCCCAGCCCTACCTGAAGAACCTCTGGCTCGGCTACCCGTTCAGTTACGAGTATCGGGCGGCGCGCGGTCACACCTACGCGATGAAGGACATCCTCAACATCGACCGGATCAACCGCTACGGTGAGAAGGCCGGTCTGCCGGCGACCTGCATGAACTGCAAGACGGCGAAGATGAACGTCTGGCTCAAGGCTGAGGGCGATGGCTTCTGGGCCAAGGACTTCAACCAGTACCGCGACCAGGTCGACCTGGTCGAGGATACCATCGGCTGCGCCAACTGCCATGATCCGGCGACCATGGAACTGCGGCTCTACTCGGTGCCGCTCAACGATTACCTGAAATCGGTGGGCAAGGACTTCAAGACCCTGCCGCGCAACGACCAGCGGGCCCTGGTCTGCGGTCAGTGCCATGTCGAGTACTATTTCCAGGACAAGAGCTTCGGCCCGGCCAAGAAGCCGGTCTTCCCGTGGGCGAATGGCATGGACCCGGAGCAGATCTACACCTACTACAAGACCAAGGGCGATACGACGATCCCCGGCTTCGAGGGCAACTTCGTCGACTGGGTCCACCCGGTGTCGAAGACGCCGATGCTCAAGGCCCAGCATCCCGAATACGAGACCTGGCAGAACGGCATCCACGGCGCCGCCGGCGTCACCTGCGCCGATTGTCACATGAGTTATGTCCGGATGGACGGCAAGAAGAAGATGTCCAACCATCACTGGACCTCGCCGTTGAAGGACCCGGATCTCAAGGCCTGCCGGCAGTGCCATACCGACAAGTCGCCGGATTACCTGCGGGAGCGGGTGCTCTTCACCCAAAACAAGGTGTGGGAACAGCTGCTGATCGCCCAGGAGATCTCGGTCAAGGCCCACGAGGCGATCCGGCTGGCCGCCGAATACACCGGCGACAAGCCGGCCAACTACGACCAGCTGATGATCGATGCCCGGGAGATGTGCCGCAAGGGCCAGTTCTTCTGGGATCTGGTCTCGGCCGAGAACTCGGTCGGCTTCCACAACCCGACCAAGGCCCTCAACACCCTGGCTCAGTCGCAACGCTACAGCCAGCAGGCGGTCGACATCGCCGTCGAGGCGGCGGCCTTCACCACCGCCAAGGACCTGGCCGGCGACATCAAGAAGATCGTGCCGCCGATCATGAAGCACAGCCGCGAACTGCAGATGGATCCGGAGCATCTGGCCAGCCACGTCTGGCTCAAGTACCTGCCGTTGACGCCGAAGGCCGAAAAGGTGTGGGAAGAGAACCGGCGCCTGGTGCCGGCGGCGACGACCAACTGACGGCAGTCGCCGCCAGTTCACTGCCGGAGTCCTGCATGGGCGGGACTCCGGTGCAGCAGTATCAACCATGATTCCAGGAAGCGGACAGCGAGGGGACACGCTGTCCGCCGGTTTTTGCCAGGCGGGGCGCCGCGATGGCGGTTGTCCCGCCCGGGCCTGTCGACCGGTGTCGCGGTGGCCAGGCAAGGAGTGCTATGAAGGTCCACGTATTGCAGCATGTCCCTTTTGAAGGGCTCGGCAGTATCGAACGGTGGCTGGCCGATCGCCGGGACGAGGTCTCGTTTACCCGGTTCTTCGACTCGCCGGTGCTGCCGGCGGTCGCCGGGATCGATCTGGTGATCGTCCTCGGCGGGCCGATGGGGGTTCATGACGAGGAGAGCTGTCCATGGCTGGTTGCCGAGAAACGCTTTGTCGGCGATTGCATCGATCGCGGCCTGGCGGTCCTCGGCATCTGTCTCGGGGCCCAGATCATCGCCGCGGCGCTCGGGGCGCAGGTGTATCCCAACCCGGAACGGGAAATCGGCTGGTGGCCGCTGCAGCTGCTGCCCGCCGCCGCCGACAGCCCGCTCTTTGCCGGCTTTCCCGCCGAGGTCGAGGTCTTCCACTGGCATGGCGACACCTTCGACCTGCCGCCGGGGGCCGACCATATCGCCCGCAGCGCCGCCTGCGCCCATCAGGCCTTCGTCTACCGGGAGCGGACCGTCGGCCTGCAGTTTCACCTCGAGACCACCGGCGACAGCGCCCGGCAGTTGATCGCGATGTGCGCCGGGGAGATCGTGCCGGGACCGTTCATCCAGAGCGCTGCGGCCATGACCGCCGATTCCCGGCGCTTTGCCCGGATCAACGGCCTGATGTACGGCCTCCTCGACTATCTCGCCCGCGGGATTGCCGGGGGAAGGGAGTCTGTCCGACCGGAGTGGTAAACCCCGGCCAACCGATCCATCGATCCTGCCGTGATCAATCCCAGGCGGCGGGATGGGCGGGGAATGAAGACAGTCAAATTACGGAAATTCACCAAGGGAGGTCTACGATGTTTTGCTTTCAATGCCAGGAAACGGCCAAGAACAGCGGCTGTACGATCAAGGGGGTCTGCGGCAAGCCGGAGGCGACCGCCAACCTGCAGGACATGCTGCTCTTCGTCCTGCGCGGCATGGCGGTCTACGGCGACGGGCTGCGACAGCTCGGCCAACCCGACCGCAGCCACGACGAGTTCGTCCTCAAGGGGCTGTTCGCCACCATCACCAACGCCAACTGGGCCGACAGCCGCTTCGTGGCGATGATCGAGGACGGGCTCAGGCGACGCGACAGCCTGCGGACGGCCTTTCTCGCTGCCTACAAGGCGAAAAACGGCCAGGATTTCGGCGATTCTTTGCCCGACGAGGCGACCTGGAGCGGCACCGCCGCCGACTTCGCCGCCAAGGCCGGGACAGTCGGGGTGCTGCGCACCGCCAACGAGGATGTGCGCTCGCTGAAGGAGATGCTGATCATCGGTCTCAAGGGGATCGCCGCCTATGCCGAGCACGCCATGGTCCTCGGTTACCGCAAGGATGAGATCGGCGACTTCATGTTCGAGGCCCTGGCCTCGGCGACGCAGGAACTGCCGATCGACGAGATGCTCGCCCTGGTGATGAAGGCCGGGCGGACCTCGGTGACCACCATGGCCCTGCTCGACGAGGCCAATACGACGACCTACGGCCATCCCGAGATCACCGAGGTCAATATCGGGGTGCGGACCAACCCCGGCATCCTGATCAGCGGCCATGACCTCAAGGACCTGGAGGAACTGCTGCACCAGACCGAGGGCACCGGGGTCGATGTCTATACCCACGGCGAGATGCTGCCGGCCAACTCCTACCCGGCGTTCAAGAAATATTCCCATTTCGTCGGCAATTACGGCGGGTCGTGGTGGCATCAGCCGGACGAGTTCGAGTCGTTCAACGGCCCGGTGCTGCTGACCACCAACTGCCTGGTACCGCTGCGCAAGAGCAGCACCTACCTCGACCGCCTCTACACCACCGGGGTGGTCGGCTACGACGGCGCGACCCATATCCAAGACCGCCCGGCCGGCGGGGCCAAGGATTTTTCGGCGCTGATCGCCCGGGCCAGATCCTGCCCGCCTCCGACCGAACTCGAGACCGGCACCATCGTCGGCGGCTTCGCCCACCACCAGGTCCTGGCCCTGGCCGACAAGGTGGTCGCGGCGGTCAAGTCCGGGGCGATCAAACGCTTCGTGGTCATGGGCGGCTGCGACGGCCGTCACAACTCGCGGCAGTATTTCACCGATGTGGCCGCCAACCTGCCGCCGGATACGATCATCCTCACCGCCGGTTGCGCCAAGTTCCGCTACAACAAGCTCCAGCTCGGCGATATCGGCGGCATCCCGCGGGTGCTCGATGCCGGCCAGTGCAACGATTCCTATTCCCTCGCCGTCATCGCCCTGAAACTCAAGGAAGTGTTCGGCCTCGACGATCTCAACCAGCTGCCGCTGTCGTTCGACATCGCCTGGTACGAGCAGAAGGCGGTGGCGGTGCTGCTGGCCCTGCTGTACCTCGGGGTCAAGGGCATGCGCCTCGGCCCGACGCTGCCCGGCTTCCTGTCGCCGGGGGTGGCGAAGGTGCTGGTCGACAGATTCGATATCAAACCGATCGGCACCGCCGAGGAGGATATCGCGGCGATGATGGCCGGCCGCTAGGCCCGCCCTTGGACCGACCACCGGGTCTCCCCAGGAACGGATGTCCGGTGGCCGGGTGAAGACCGGGGCGGCCGGAAAGGCCGAACAACAGCACAGGGAGGAACGATATGGCGAAAAAAGTGACGATCGACGAAGAAGAGTGCATCGGCTGCCAGACCTGCGTCGAACTCTGCCCGGAGGTGTTCAGCTTCAATGACGCGACCGAAAAGGCCGAGGTCCGCGCGACGATGACCGGCACCGAGGGGTGCATCGACGAGGCGGTGGATTCATGCCCGGTGAGCTGCATCACGGTCGAATGAAGGCGGTGCGTCGTGTCCCGGCTGGCCGCTCCCCGGCCACCACATGGCCGGGGGGAGGGACCGATCGGACTGGTACAGGAGGCAGTCATGCGGAACGAAGACCCGATTTTGAGGAAGACCATCGGCGAGATCGTGGCCGGCGATTACCGGACCGCCGCGGTGTTCGACCGCCATGGGATCGATTTCTGCTGCGGCGGCAAGGTTCCCCTCGCCACGGTCTGTCGGGACCGAGGGCTTGATCCGGCCGCCCTGCTGCGGGAGATCGAGGCGGTGCAGCGAGGGCCGGTCGATCGCAACCGCAATTTCGCCGCCTGGGAGCTGCCGTTTCTGGCCGACTATATCGTCAACACCCATCATGCCTACCTATGGGAGAATGACGGAACGATCGCCGCCCATGCCGCCAAGGTCGCCGCCGTCCATGGCCTCAACCACCCGGAGGTGATTGAAATCGCCCGGATCTTCGACAGGATCGCGGTTGCCATGGAGGCCCATCTGCGGGAGGAGGAAGGGGTGTTCTTCCCGGCGGTCAAACGGCTGGCCGCGGCGCGAAAATCCGGGGTGGCGTCATCGGCCGCCGATCGCGCCGTGGTCGAGGCCTCGCTGGCCAGGCTGGGCCGCGAGCATGAGGAAATCGGCGACGCGGTCCACACCGTCCGTCGTCTTGCCGGGGACTATGCCCTGCCGGCCGACGCCTGCAACACCTTCCTGCTCACCTATCGCCAGCTCCAGGAGTTCGAGGAAGATCTCCATCTCCACGTCCACCTCGAAAACAACATCCTCTTCCCGAAGGCGGCGCTGCTATAGGCGCTGCCGGCCGATCCGCCGAATCCCGGGCCGGTGTCGCGTCGGATACCGGCCGCCTCACCTGGGCCCCATCCCTCCTGGCCGATGCGCCTGCGGCATGGATGGGGGAGCCGGCGGCCGGCTACTCGACATCGGGTCGGTGCCAGCGGTCCATGTGGGCGGCATGGATCCGCAGGTAGGAACCCGGCTTGAAAAACTCGTCGTAGAAATCCGGATCGAGGTGGTGTGCCTGCAGATACATGATCAGGAACATCGACGGCACCGTCGCCGGGAACTTGCCGAACGTGTCGACCAGGTACTGGGCCTGGAGGGCGACGCATTGCCGGAACCGGTCATCGTGCACCGTGGCGGCGGAGCGCACCTTGCGGCTGTCCTTCCACGGGCCGGGGGTGTCGGGATGGAACGGTCCGCCCGGACCGAACTTGCGCTCGCACAGCGCTTCGACGGCGGCTCGCATATCCGGGTGATGGGGTGGACAGAAGCCCTCCATCACCCCTTCCAGCCCGGTGGGGTCGGGATACGGCCACCGGTCGTCGGTCTCGAACCTGAACCCCAGGCCCGGAATCGCCGGGTCGCCGCTGCAGCCGAGCATTGCGAAGGGATCGACGCCGTTGAACATCCAGCCCCCCAGTCCCATTGCCTGCAGCATCAGGGTCCCGGCATAGCAGCCGGCCGCCAGCTCGACGGTGAGCTCGGCCAGCGACCACTGCTCGACAAAGGTGATCGGCCAGACATTGGCGACATCGACGATGTCGGCGAATCGGCCGAGGCCCGGGATGCTCCGGCGGTTGATGTCGTCGTACAGTACCAGGCCGTTCTGCAGCATGTAGCAGAGGGCGAGCAGGACGTGCTGGGACAGGTCGCCGACCGGGATCACAACCAGGGTGGAGGGCTTGTTGAACACTCGGGTGTTGTGGGCCTCGGTGAGCGGTACCGGCTCCCTGGTCGAGGTATAGGCGAGCACCCCGTCGGGAATCTCGGCCCCGGCGAAGAAGCGCCGCGAACGCCGCCCCAGCAGGGCCTCGATCAGCGGGAAGGAGAGCATGTCCGAAAAACCGGGTGGTATCGAGGTCTTCATGAAGACCTCCTGTGGTTCAGGGTGGGAAGGGGACAGATGCGGGGAAGGCGCGGTATGGGTTGTTCCGGCGGCCCCGCGGGCGGGAAGGATCCTCCAGGTAATGAATGATGGTCGAGATGTGAAGATGGTCGACCGAGGCCTCGCCTCGGTCGTCATGCTTCAATGCTATGTGATGCGGGCGGTGGATGTCAAACTGGAATGCGACGGGCATCCCGATCCCGCTGGGAATCGAAACGCCCGATGGCTCCCGCGGGATGGTGGTTTACCGGCGCACCAGCTCATACCCGCCGCGGCGCCCCGAGGCCTTCGCGTAAGGCCTGGATCTCCGGATCGGCGAGGTAGTCGTCGTAGGGGATCATCTTGTCGACCACCCCGCCGGGCAGGATCTCGATGATCCGGTTGGCCACGGTCTGGACCAGGGTGTGGTCGTGGGAGGAGAACAGGATGATCTCGCTGAAGGCCTGCAGGCCGTTGTTGAGGGCGGTGATCGATTCGAGGTCGAGGTGGTTGGTCGGCTCGTCGAGAATCAGGGCGTTGGCGTCGCTCAGCATCATCTTCGCCAGCAGGCAGCGGACCCGTTCGCCGCCGGACAGCACCGAAGTCTTCTTCAGCGCCTCGTCGCCGGAGAACAGCATCTTGCCGAGGAAACCGCGGGCGAAGCTCTCGCCCTCGGTCACCGGGGTGTACTGGCGCAGCCAGTCGACCAGGGTCATCTCGCTCTGAAAAAAGGCGCTGTTCTCCTTCGGGAAGTAGGCGGTGCTCATCGTCTGACCCCAGCGGAAGGTGCCGGAATCGGGTGCCTCTTCGCCGGCCAGGATCTGGAACAGGGCGGTGATCGCCGGGGCGCCCGTGCCGACGAAGGCGATCTTCTCGCCGCGGTTGACGGTCAGGGTGAAGTTCTTCAGCAGCTGCACCCCCTCGATGCTCTTGCCGATCCCGTCGACCTCGAGGATCACGTCGCCGCAGGGCCGGCCGGGTTTGAACAGGATGAAGGGGTACTTGCGCGACGAGGCCGGCAGGTCGTCGATTTCGAGTTTGTCGAGCAGCTTCTTGCGGGCCGTGGCCTGGCGGGCCTTGGAGGCGTTGGAGGAGAAGCGCTGGATGAACTCCTTGAGGTCCTTGGCCTTGGCCTCGGCCTTCTTGTTGGCGTCCTGGCGCTGCTGCTGGGCCAGCTGGCTGGCCTGGTACCAGAAGTCGTAGTTGCCGACGTAGATCTGGATCCGGCCGAAGTCGATGTCGGCCATGTGGGTGCACACCTGGTTGAGGAAGTGGCGGTCATGGGAGACGATGATGACGGTGTTGGCGAAGCGTTCGAGAAAGCCCTCGAGCCAGGCGATCGAGCGGATATCGAGGTTGTTGGTCGGCTCGTCGAGCAGCAGGATGTCGGGATTGCCGAACAGGGCCTGGGCCAGCAGGACCCGGACCTTGTCGCCGCCGTCGAGTTCCTTCATCTTCCGCTCCCGCAACTCCTCCGGGATGCCGAGGCCGCTGAGCAGCACCGCCGCCTCGGACTCGGCCTCGTAGCCGTTCATCTCGGCGAATTCGGCCTCCAGTTCGCCGCTCCTGATACCGTCGGCCTCGGTGAACTCGCTCTTGGCGTAGAGGGCCTCGCGCTCGGCCATAAGCTCGCACAGGCGGGGATGGCCCATCAGCACGGTGCGGGCGACGGTCTGGTCGTCGAAGGCGAACTGGTCCTGGTTGAGATAGGCGATGCGCAGGCCCGAGCCGACGAAGATCTCGCCGCGGTCGGCATCGCGCTGGCCGGCGAGGATCTTGAGAAAGGTCGATTTGCCGGCGCCGTTGGCCCCGATCAGGCCGTAGCAGTTGCCGGGGGTGAACTTGATGTTGACGTCCTTGAAGATGACGCGTTTGCCGTAGGACAGGGCGATGTTGGAGGCGTGGATCATTGGGTTTCCATGGGGTAGTTCCGCCGGCCCGAAGCGGGGAGGGCGGAGTGGGGTTTTACCGGCCGCCGGCCGGTCTCAATGGGTGGCTGCGGTCTGCCGGGACGTGCGCTGGTAATCGTCGTAGTGGCCGTCGTAGATCCGCAGTGCGCCATGGTCGATCTCGAACACCCGGTCGACCAGATGGCGGAGGAAGTGGCGGTCGTGGCTGACCAGGATCACCGTGCCGTCGTACTTGCGCAGGGCCTCGAGCAGGACCTCGCGCGACTGGATGTCGAGGTGGTTGGTCGGCTCGTCGAGGACCAGCAGGTTGAGCGGCTGGATCAGCAGGCGGGCCAGGGCCACCCGGCTCTTCTCGCCGCCGGACAGCCGGCCGACCCGCTTGTCGATGGCGTCGCCGCGGAACAGGAAGGCGGCGCAGAGGTTGCGCAGCACGCCGATGTTCTCGAGCGGCGCCGCTTCCTGGATCGCCTCGAATACCGTCTGCCGGGGCTGGAGGCCGTCCATCGCGTGCTGGCTGAAATAGCCGCAGGTGACATTCGCGCCGAGGCTCAGGCTGCCGCCGGTCGGCTCGGTGCTGCCGCTGATGATCTTGAGCAGGGTCGACTTGCCGGCGCCGTTGACCCCGACCACGGCGATCTTCTGCTGCCGCCGGATCGTGCCGGTCAGGCCGCTGAACACCGGTCTCTCGCCGCCGTCGGGCAGCCGCCAGGCCTTGCCGAGCTCGTGCAGGTGCAATACGTCGTCGCCGCTGCGGGGCGGGGTCGGGAACGCGAAGCGGATGCTCCGTTGTTCCGGCGGCACCTCGATCCGCTCGATCTTCTCCAGCTTCTTGACCCGCGACTGGACCTGAGCGGCATGGGAGGCGCGGGCGGCGAAGCGGGCGATGAACTCCTCCTCCTTGGCCAGCATCTCCTGCTGCCGCCGGTAGCTGGCCAGCAGCTGGTCGCGGCGGATCTCCCGCTCCTGCAGATAGAAATCGTAGTTGCCGCTGTAGGTGGTGATCCCGCGGTTGGCGACCTCGATGATCCGGGTGACGATGCGGTTCATGAAGTCGCGGTCGTGGCAGGTCATCAGCAGGGCGCCGTTGAAGTCGCTTGCCAGCCATTCCTCGAGCCAGACGATCGACTCGAGGTCGAGGTGGTTGGTCGGCTCGTCGAGCAGCAGGACGTCGGGGTTGATCGTCAGGATCCTGGCCAGGGCGATCCGCATCTTCCAGCCGCCGGAGAAGTGCTCCACCGGCCGGTCGAAATCCTCCGGGGCGAAACCGAGGCCGGACAGCACCGCCTTGGCCCGGGCGTCGAGATCGTAGCCGCCGCGGTGTTCGAAGACCTCGACGATGTCGCCGTAGCGTTCGAGCAGCTCGGCCATCTCGTCGTCGCTCAACGGCTCGGCCATTTGCGCCTCCATCGCCCGCATCTGTTGACCCATCGCGACGATCTCGCCGGCGGCCGACATGACTTCGGCCAACACCGAACTGCAGGCCATCTCACCGACATCCTGGGAAAAATAACCGATCACGGTCTTCTTGGCGCAGCTGATTTCGCCGCGGTCGGCCTCCTCCTCGCCTACGATCAGGCGGAAGATGGTGGTCTTGCCGGCGCCGTTGGGGCCGACCAGGCCGGTGCGGCAGCCCGGCAGGATCTGGAGGCTGGCGTCCCGGAACAGGACCCGGGTCCCGTGCTGTTTGCTGATGTTGGTGAGGTGGATCATGGCGTGGTTGCGGCGAAAAAAGAAGTAATATACTCCATCGGCGGAGGCGGCGCAAGCCCGATGTGGCAGGTCTTCAGAACGGCGCCGGCGATGCGAAGGCCAGCGCGGCGCCGCTTGCGGGATGGGCGAGGGCGAGGAAGGAGGCGTGGAGCATCATTCGCTCCCCCTCGCCGCCGTGGCCATAGAGCCGGTCGCCGACGATGGGGATGCCGAGGCCGAGCCGGTGGGCGGCATGGACCCGGAGCTGGTGGGTGCGGCCGGTCAACGGGGTGAATTCGATCCGGGTCCGGTTGCCCTCGATGGCGAGGCGGCGCCAGGAGGTGATGCCCAGCTTGCCGCGGACCGGGTCATGGATCTGACAGGGGCGGTTGTCGGGGTCGAGCCGGAAGGGCAGGCGGATCCCGCCTTCCCGCTCCGCGACGATGCCGTCGAGCAGGGCGGTGTAGCGTTTTTCTACCTGGCGGGCCTCGAACTGCCGGCTGAGGCGACGGTGGGCCTCGGCGGTGACGGCGAGGAGCATCAGGCCGGAGGTGGCCATGTCGAGCCGATGCACCGCCGGCTGGGCGATCATCGCCGGCACCAGCCGCCGGAGCCGGGCCACCACGCAGTCCTGCTTGTCGGGACCGCGGCCGGGGACGGCGAGCAGCCCGGCGGGCTTGTCGACCACCAGCAGCGCCGCATCCCGATAAATGACGACGGGGTCAGGCAGCGGGGCCGGCATGGCTGCCCTCCACGCCGCAGAGCATGAAGCCGAGGATCGCTGCGCATTTTTCGGCGCAGGAGGGGTAGAACCGGCCCTCCTCCCTGGTCCCGGAACGGTTGCTCCGGCCCCAGAAGAATTCGGCCAGGCCGAGTGGCACCAGGTTGGAGCGGGCGGCGAGGTTGAGCAGCTTCGGGGCGCAGCAGTCGCCGGTACCGGTGGGAATACCGCTGCCGTTCGTTGCGGCGGCAAAGAGCGAGGCCTCGCGGCCGTGGAAGTTGGTCAGGCGATAGAGGCCATGGATCCGCCGCATCAGGTCCTGCGACAGCTGGCGGCGGCGACGCCGCAGCGTCCTCCGGTCCTCCGGATCGCCGGCGTACGCCAGCGCCGCCCCCAACTCCTTGATTTCCGCCTCGGTGGCGGCGGTGATCGCCGCTAATTGCCGGCTGTCGAACAGCGGCGGGGCCCAGCCGTCGATCTCCCACAGGCCGTTGTACTGGCCGGAAAAGGCTCGCAGGATCCGGGTCGAGCCGTCCGGGGCCAGGCATTCCAGGACGCCGAACATCTTGCCCCGGGCCTCGCCGTAGAGCCAGTCGGTGGAGAGGCGGGGGGCGGAGTCCGTGGCGGCGGCGCCGAGATCGAGGGAGCGGCGGGTGCGGAGGAGCTCCATCAGCTCGAGACCGTGGCGGCGGGCGCCGTTTTCATGGAGCTGATGGTCCCGACCGCAGGCCCGGCAGAAACCGCGGCAGGCCACCGGCCGGGCGTCGGGTCGGCAGGTGTCCCGGGGCAAATTTGTTCCCTGTCCGGGCGGGTCATTTTCGCCGGTGCAGTCTGGATGACGGATAATCATGAGCAGTTTTTTACCCGATCGGCTACAAAGAAGGAAGAACGACGTGACCGCACCCAACCGGCAAGAGGCGAGGATATCCCCGATCCATGAACACATCGACCAGAAAGAAATCGCACCTGTTTCACCAGCTGGAACCTGAACTGGTGCTCGGCCTGGCAGAAGAAGAGCTTGGTCTGCGACTGACCAACCTTTTCCGGCCGATGACCAGTTATATCAACAAGGTCTATGAGCTCGAGCGGCGCCGGGGCGGCGGCCTGATCATCAAATTCTACCGTCCCGGACGGTGGACCGACAAGGCGTTGCTCGACGAGCATGCCTTCGTACTGGAACTTGTCGAGCGCGAAATCCCGGTGGTCCCGCCGTTGAAACTCAAATCGGGGGCGACGCTGGGCACCGCCAAAGGGCTGCGCTATGCCATCTTCCCCAAACGCGGCGGGCGAAGCCACGACGAATACAACGACGACCAGTGGCTCGAAATCGGCCGTCTGCTCGGGCGCATTCACAGCGTCGGGGCGGTGCGGAGCGCCCGCCACCGGCTGGTCATGGCCCCTGATCACTCCACCGCCCGCCATCTCCGCACCCTGCTCGACGGCGATATCGTGCCCGGCGAGCTGAAGGGACGTCTGCAGGAGGTCTGCGCGGCGATTCTCGACGAGATCCGCCCGATCTTCGTCGGCAGCGAGCGGATCCGGATCCACGGCGACTGCCACTTCGCCAATCTGCTGCAACGGCCCGGGGAACCGCTGTACCTGATCGATTTCGACGACATGGCGATGGGCCCGCCGGTCCAGGACCTGTGGATGCTGTTGCCCGGCCGGCTGATGGATTCCATGGCCGAGGTCGACCTCTTCCTTGAAGGGTACGAGACCTTCCGTCCCTTCGACCGCCGCAGCCTCAGGCTCATCGAACCGCTGCGGGCCATGCGCTACATCCATTACATGGCCTGGTGCGCGCACCAGGTCTGCGACGACGGCGACACCCGGGCCATCGATGACTTCGGCTCGGCGGAGTACTGGCAGCGGGAGATCAAGGACCTGCAGGACCAGTTGGAAGAGATCCGGCGCGTCCCGTCCGCAGGGGGCAACCTGCTCTGAGCCGGAGTCGACCCGCACGGCTCAGGAGAAGATCGGGAACAGGCGCTGCAGCAGACTGCGGCTCTGCCTCCTCACTACCTTGAGCATCGCGCGGAATTCCAGGTTGAACCGCTCCTCCACTGCCAGCCACTCCTCCCTGCTGCGATCGAAGCGGCCCCACGGCACCGGATGCCGGAAGGCGAGGATGACGGCATTGCCGCGATCCGGCACCGGCACGAAGATCTGGCCGTCGAGGCAGGAGGCGATGCTTTCCCTGATCGCGTCGAGCCGGCCGGCGTCGCCGCTGAAGAGGTTGCAGCTCAGCATGCCCTCGTCCGCCAGCACTGTCGCGCACTGCATGAAAAAGGGGGTTGAATAGATGTTTGCCGCCATGCCCCGGTGATCGAAGGCATCCACCAGAATCAGGTCGTAGCGCCGGTCGGCGGCGGTCGCTGCGAGGAAGGCGAGACCATCCTCGCAGTGGATACGGACGCGATCATTTTCCGGCAGCAGGAAATAACGGCGGGCGAGGGCGATGACGAGGGGGGAATTGTCGACCGCATCGATGATGCTCTCCGGGAAATGATGGTGGCAATAGCGGACCAGTGATCCGGCGCCGATGCCGACGATCAGGATGCGTTCGATCGAATCCAGGGCAGGCAGGCCGAGCAGCATGTACCGGGTATAGGACAACTCCAGCCGTTCCGGGTGATCGGGGGACATGCTGCTCTGGAGGAAGCGGGAGGCGAAGAACAGGGAACGGAGGCCGTCGTTGACGACGATTTCGACCAGATCGCCATTCCATTCTTCCCGGTGGAGGAGTTCGCCGCTTATCGTGTCCATGGGACGGATTCTCCTGAAAATTGAAAGTGGATCGTGCTTCCGCCATTATACCCGAATTGACTATCCTGTCAAAAAAACAGCGATTTTTCAGGGCAATTGGCTTGACGGCGACAGATCCATTCTGGCATCATTTCAAATGAGATGGGGCCGGGGGCGGTTGAGATCAACGAGGAGGTTTGAGTGGCTTCAGCAGCACGAAAAAAGAAGATCCTGATCATGGATGACGAGGAGATGATCGGCGAGATTGCCTGTCAGATGCTCACCTTTCTTGGCTACGAGGCCCGGCATGTGCTCGACGGGGAGGAGGCGATCTCGCTCTACAGGCAGCATCTTGAAGCGGGCGACCCTTTCGCCGCGGTCATCATGGACTTGACGATCCCGAAGGGTATGGGCGGCAAGGAGGCCGTGCTCGAACTCCTCGCCCTTGATCCGCAGGCCAGGGTCCTGGTCTCCAGCGGCTATTCCAACGATCCCGGCATGGTCAACTTCAGCAGGTATGGGTTCTGCGGTCATATCGAAAAACCGTTCGATCTGGCGTCCCTCAAGGCAGCCATCGAGGCTGTCCTCTGATCTCCCGCCGGCAATCGGCCGGCGATTTCCTCACCAGAGCCGGTTGTCGCCCCTGCCGGCAACGACGCTGAACCTTCCCCGGGGCGGGTGCTTCAGGCGTGAGCATGGGTGGCAATTCGGCAAAAGTCTGGTATGGTGAGCCTCCGTTGTGCGATTCCATTTTCCAACCCGGGGGAGAACGCTCTTGTCCGTTACACCGATCCGCCTGATATATTTCGCCACCATCGTCACGATCTGTTCTCTCTACGCCGCCCAGCCCATTCAACCGGTGTTCCAGAGGGAATTCCAGCTCAGCAGCCTCCAGGCGATCCTGTTCACCACCCTGATGATGGCCCCGCTGGGCTGCGCCCCGCTGTTTTACGGCTATCTCCTCGAGGCCTTTTCGGCCAAGCTGCTGGTGCGCTGGGCCCTGGCCCTGCTCGGCATCCTGGAATTTCTGTTCGCCGCAACCAACGACTACTTCACCCTCCTGTTCCTGCGGGCGGTCCAGGGCCTGATCATCCCGGCCATCCTCACCTCGCTGATGAGCTATATCTCCTATTCCTCGGCCCGGGAGGAGGTGCAGCACTCCATCGCCATGTATGTCGGGGCGACCATCATGGGCGGTTTCCTCGGCCGTTTTTTCTCCGGCCTGTTAACCGAGCTGTTCGGCTGGCGGGTCTTCTTCTTCGTTCTCGGCCTGCTGCTGCTGGTCGCCAGCTATCTCCTGTCCTGCCTCGAGCGCGATGTCAAGATGACCTACGCCCGCCCCCGGTTGGCCGAGATTACCGGCCTGCTCAGGCAGGGCGAGTTCCTGTGGCTCTATCTCGCCATCTTCTGCCTGTTCTTCGTCTTTTCCGCCCTGATGAACATCCTCCCCTTCGAACTGCGCAAGGTCGGGACCCTGTTCGGCGAGGCCGGGGTCGGCCTGCTCTATCTCGGCTACTCCATGGGCGTCTTCGTCTCCTTCAACAGCCGCAGGATCATCCGCCTGTTCGGCAGCGAGACCACCGCCATCAGCGCCGGCATCGTCATCTTTTTCATCGGCACGATGATCTTCATGATTGAGAGCTACAGCGTGATGTTCCTCGCCATGTTCGTCTTCTGCACCGGCTCCTTCCTTGCCCATTCGCTGCTTTCCGGCTTCGTCAACAAACTGGCGCGGGACAACAAGGCCATCGCCAACGGCGTCTATATCTCCTTCTACTACCTGGGCGGGACGATCGGGTCGTTTCTGCCGGGCTACTTTTTCGAGCGGTTCGGCTGGCAGGTCTTTCTCGCCTCGCTGCTCTGTGTCCTGGTCCTGGCCCTGCTGTTCGTGCAGCGGCTCAGCCGTGCGGTCAGCAACCTGGCCTGAACGGCCGGGGGTCAGGATGGCTCCCTGCGCGCCGATGCCTCGATCACCAGCATCCGCTGCCACCGGCCGTGGCGATAGCGGCCGGCCGCCAGCAGGAAGAGGACGAAGACGAAGAGCAGGACGCACAGCCAGGCGCCGATGATGCCCATGCCGAACGCCGCGATTCCCACCGCCACCGGCAGGATCAGGCAGAGCACCGAGGCGAGGCCGATGCTGACCATGATGAAGCGGGTGTCGCCGGCCCCCTTGAGTACCCCGCTGAACACCATGTACAGGGCGTCGAAGAAGAGATAGGCGGAGACGATGCGGAGAATGGGCACCGCCATGGCGAGCACCGCCCCGGCGGCGGCGGGATTGCGGGCCGCGGCGAGGAAGGGGGCGAGGATGGCCTGGGGAAAGAGGATGAACAGCAGGTCGACGATGGCGATATAGACCAGCAGCAGATGGATGCCGCTCCACACCGCCGCCCGGGCCTGCTGCGGCTGCCTGGCGCCCAGGGCCTGGCCGACGAGGACGCTGACGCCCTGGGAGACGCCCATCGACGGCATGAAGGCCAGGGCGTTGATCGACAGGACGATGTTGGTCGCCGCCAGCTCGATGGTGCCGATCCGGCCGACCAGGAGGATGAACATGGTGAAGGCGAATATGTCGATGCTGAACTGCAGCGAACCGGGGACGCCGTAGCGCATCAGGCGGAGGAAGATCTCGGCGCTGAAGGCGCGGTGGCTGAGAACGGCGAAACGGCGGTCGTGATCGCGGGTGAAGATCAAAAGGCTCAGCAGCAGGAAACTGACCGCCCAGGCGCAGACCGTGGCGACCGCCGCTCCGGCGATCCCCATCTCCGGCAGACCCCAGCGGCCGAAGATCAGGGCGTAGTCGAGCGGGATGTTGACGATCATGCCGAGCAGGGTGCTGAGCATCACCGGCCGGGTCATCCCCCGGCCGGCGAAGAAGGTCGACAGCGTGGCGACGGCGACATGGAGGACGGCGCCGCGGCAGAGGATATCGAAATAGATCCGCTCCAGGGCCTGGACCTCCGGGCTGTGGCCGGCGAGGCGGAACAGCGGCCCGCCGGCGACCAGGGAAAGGAGCCAGAAGATCAGGCCGGAGAACAGGGTGAAATAGATCCCCTGCCACAGCACCCGGCCGATCTGGCGATGGGCGCCGCTGCCGCTGTACTGGG
Organism: Desulfoprunum sp.; assembly: GCF_053613775.1. Lineage (NCBI taxonomy): Bacteria > Pseudomonadati > Thermodesulfobacteriota > Desulfobulbia > Desulfobulbales > Desulfobulbaceae > Desulfoprunum > Desulfoprunum sp. Next base: position 1,557,563 of record NZ_JBSHXH010000004.1, on the reverse strand, counting down.
CGATGAACACCCCGGCGTAGCTGCCGACCCCGCCGAAGAAGGCCATGAACAGGAAGGCGGTGATGCCGGCCGGCGCGGCGGCGGAGATCGCCTCGAGGTTGTAGTTGGCGAGAAAGGCGCGGTCGGTGAATTCCATTACCGTGGTCGCCGACATGCTCGCCACCAGCGGCAGGCAGACCCGGATGACGTCATGGTAGCGGCTGCGACGGCGCCAATGGCTGATCAGTTGGAGCATGCGGGCGGTATGGTCTCGGCAGGAGTTGCGGTCGGGCTGGGTGGAGGTTCGGAATGTCCTCTTACCCGAAGACCGGACAATTTGGTAGCACGTATTTGCGCCATCGGTCGGCGACGGCGTGGGAGCGGCAAGCCGCGACAATGGAGGTGAGGTGGCGATGGATGACCGGCTGCAATTTACCCTTTCCTCGTTCGGATTCAAATACGGTCCGCCGCTTACGGCGAGCCATCTGTGGGACGTCCGTTTTCTCCCCAACCCCTATTGGGTCGAGGAGATGCGGGATCTGACCGGCCTTGATCCCCGGGTTGCCGCCTATGTCCTCGATAATCCCGCCGGCCGCCGCTTTCTTCATCTGGCCCGGCCCTTCCTGGCCTTTCTCGTGGAGCAGAACCTTGCCGCCGGCAGGCCGGAGATGTGGCTGGCGATCGGCTGCACCGGCGGTCAGCACCGGTCGGTGGCGGTGGTCGAGGCCCTGGGGCAGGGATTGCTCGACCTGCCGGTCGACCTGGTGGTCCGCCACCGCGACTGCCCCGGGACGGCGGCCGCTGAGCCGGCTCCGGGGTGGTAACCGCCGCCGGGGCGTCGCTCCTCAGCGGGAGGCCGGGGGAATCGACCGCCAGCGCAGCACCCGGTTCCGGCCCTGCTGCTTGGCGTGGTACAGGGCCCGGTCAGCCCGTTCGATCAGGCCATCCAGGGATTCGCCGTCAAGATGCTGGGCGACTCCGATCGAGATGGTGATGGGAAAGGAGATCGCTGGACTGAGGCCGGCCTGGAGGCTGGTGCGGATGCGTTCGGCAAAGAGCGTGGCGGCCTGTTCGTCGGTATCGGGCAACAGGATGACGAATTCCTCCCCGCCCCACCGGGCCGGGGTATCATAGGGGCGGCAGCAGGCCCGCAGGTGGGTGGCGGTGGCCTTCAGCACCTGATCGCCGACCTGATGGCCGCGGGTATCGTTGATGAACTTGAAGTGATCGAGATCGGCGAAGATCAGCGACAGGTCGGCATTCCTCCTGCTGATGCGGGCCAGCTCGTCGGCAAAGATCCGGGTGAAGTTGCGGCGGTTGCTGAGGCCGGTCAGGGGATCGTGGGTCGACAGTTCCTGCAGCTCATCGATCAGGGCCGTTACCTGGCGCTCCTTTTCCCTTCTGACGCAGCCCAGGATCCCGAACAGGGTGCCGAACAGCAGCGGATGGATCATGAAGAACCACTGGATGGGCGTCGTCAGGACCGTGGTCAGCGGCGAAGGGATGTTGTGGGAGGCGAGGAAGGCGTAGTGCATGCTGGTCGTCACCAGGGGGATGGGCAGACCCCAGAGGATGCCGAACCAGATATAGACATTGCGGAAGATATCGTAGCTGAAGGGTTGGCCTGCCGCCGTACAGAATTCCTTGATCTGCGTCTCGATCGTTTGTGCCATGAGGGTTCCTGGGGCGTCGGTGGGGCCGGATTCTGCGTCCGCCATCGTCAGACAGACGGGCTGAAGAGATCGGCATGATATCCGCAACCGTTGAAATGATAGCAATCCCGATCCAAATAGACAAGCGCTTTACCCCTTGCGGTCGGTGCAGCGATCAGGCGGTCGGGAGGTAGGAAAAAGGGTGCCACCCTGTTCCGGGAAGTGGATATTTTTTACCCACATTTTTTCAGCTGGTGGAGGATGTGGCCGGGCGGTACAACTTTTAAATACTGAAATTACAGATATATACATAAATATATCACCATTGGCATTGTTGTTGCTACAACTATGGCACAAGGCAATTGGAGTGATGGCGACAGTCGCCGTCAACCTTCAGCACGACGCGAAGAAACCCGGAGAATTCGGTTTCGGGTCTTCATCACCAATCGAACAAGGAGAAACACCATGAAAAAGAAAATCGCAGCAGTCGTTCTCGTCTTAAGTCTGGCCACCGTCGGTATCGCTTCGGCCCGGGGCGGCATGGGAATGGGCATGGGTCCGGGGGCCGGCATGGGCTGCCCGCAGGGAATTGCCCAGTACCAGCAGCTCGACGAGGCCACCCGGACCAAGATCGACGGCTTCTATCGTGACACCCAGGACCTGCGCAAGCAGATCGTCATGAAGCATGCGGCGATGCGGGCCCTGATGACCAGCCAGAATGCCGACCCGGCCGCCGCCTCGAAACTCAGCGGTGAGCTGTTCGACCTCCAGGCGACCATCCAGGACAAGGCCAAGGCCGCCGGGGTTTCCCAGTATATCGGTGCCGGTGGATGCGGCATGGGCATGGGCATGGGCGGGGGCATGGGCATGGGCCCCCATGGCGGTCGCGGCATGATGGGCGGCAGGATGTAACTTCAATTTCGGGGCACCTCCTCCCCACCCCGGAACCCCCCAGGCAGCCCTGCTGTCTGGGGGGTTTTTTATTTGCGCCTCGTTGACCAAAAGGGAAAAGTGGGCTAGATGTCTTGTGGAACAGACGGCCCGCATCCGTACGACTGGATCGGTAAGGAAGCGGAGAGTAAGGGAGTGGTTCACTTTGCGCGGAGGAAGACATGGGGAGATCAGGAATTGCCGCCCTGTTGCTGGTGCTGGCAATGGTTCAGGGCGTTGCGGCGCAGCCCGCGGTGGTCTCGGTCAACCAGTTTGTCGAGCATCCCGCCCTCGATGCGGTGCTCAAAGGCCTCCAGGACTACCTGAAGGATAAGGGCGTGGCGGTCGACTATCGCGTCCACAACGCCCAGGCCAACATGGGCACCGCGACCCAGATCGCCCAGCAGATGGTGGGCGAGAAGGCCGATCTGCTGGTGGCGATCGCCACCCCCAGCGCTCAGGCCTGCGCCCAGGCCCTGGCCAAGGCCCCGGCCGACATGAAGCGGCCCTTCCTGTTCACCGCCGTCACCGATCCGGTCTCGGCCGGGCTGGTCAAGGACCTGCAGCACCCGGGCGGCGATATCACCGGCGTCTCCGACCTGCTGCCGCTCGAAGAGCACATGAAGATGGTGCTGACCTTCAAGCCCGATATCAAGCGTCTCGGTCTGCTCTACAACGCCGGCGAGGCCAACTCGAAGACCGTGGTCGCCGGGATCGGGGAGTTGAGCGGCAGGATGGGCTTTACGGTGGTAGAGGCCACCGTCGCCAGGACCGCCGACGTCTTTGCCGCCGCCCGGAGCCTGGTCGGCCGGGCCGATGCGATCTTCATCCCGACCGACAACACCATCGTCTCGGCGCTTGAGTCGGTGCTCAAGGTCGGGGTCGAGAACAAACTGCCGGTGTTTGCCGCCGACGTCGATTCGGTTGCCCGCGGGGCGGTGGCGGCGATGGGGTTCGATTACTACCGCCACGGCTACCAGACCGGGGCGATGGCCGAGCGGATCCTCAAGGGCGAGAAACCGGCCGATATCCCGGTGGAGTTCCAGAAAGACCTGCAGCTTGACATCAACCTCAAGTATGCCAGGCTGATGGGGATCGAACCGCCGGCCGAACTGCTGCGGAAGGCGACCAAGGTTCATCGCTAACGGATCGGGCCGATGACACTGTACGCGGCGCTCGGGGCCATAGAGCAGGGATTCGTCTATGGCATCATGGTTATCGGGGTCTACCTGACCTTCCGCATCCTCGATTTCCCCGACCTGACGGTGGACGGCAGTCTGCCGCTCGGGGCCTCGATCTCGGCGGTGGCCATCACCCACGGGATCAATCCGTTTCTGTCCCTGCTCCTCGCCCTGGCCGGGGGCTTCGTTGCCGGGATGGTGACGGCGGTGTTGAACACCAAGTTCCGGATTCTCCACCTGCTGGCCTCGATCCTGACGATGATCGCCCTCTATTCGATCAACATCCGCATCATGGCCGGTCCCAATGTCGCCCTGCTCGGCTCGGCGACGGTCTTCGATGCGGTGTCCGGCTTCGGCGTCCCGCCCCACTTCGCCGGCCTGATGATCTTCGGCGCCTTCGCGATCCTGGTGGTCGGGCTGATGATCTGGTTCCTCGGCACCGAGCTCGGCCAGGCGATCCTGGCCACCGGCGACAACCCGCAGATGATCACCAGCCTCGGCGTCAATACCCACACCATCATCATCCTCGGGGTCGGCCTCTCCAACGCCCTGATCACCCCCAATCTCAAGAAGAGGCTGATACAACGGTGATCCGGCTGGAACGCATCATCAAATATTTTCATCGGGGCAGCGTCAACGAGGTCTTCGCCCTCAACGATCTCAGCCTGCGGGTGGCCGAAGGCGAGTTCGTGACGGTCATCGGTTCGAACGGGGCCGGCAAGTCGACACTGTTGAACTGCATCGCCGGTGGTTTCTTCCCTGATTCCGGCTCGATCGCGATCGCCGGCGAGGACGTTACCCGCTGGCCGGAATACAGGAGGGCCAGTTTGATCGCCCGGGTCTTCCAGGACCCGCTGCTCGGCACCTGTCCCTCGGCCACCATCGAGCAGAACATGGCCCTGGCCATTCGCCGCGGCCGGACACGGGGCCTGGCCAGGGGGGTGAAGCCTGCCGATCGGGCACTGTTCCGCCGCCAACTCGAACAGCTCGGGCTGGGGCTCGAGCATCGCCTGCTCGACAAGGTCGGCCTGCTGTCCGGCGGGCAGCGGCAGGCCCTGACCATGCTGATGGCGACGATGGTCCGGCCGGAGGTCCTGCTGCTCGACGAGCATATCGCCGCCCTCGATCCGAAGACCGCCAGCCAGATCCTCCAGTTGACCCGGGATATCATCGCGCAGCAGGGGCTCACCACCCTGATGATCACCCACAACATGAAACATGCCATCGCCTTCGGCAACCGCCTGATCATGCTCCACCAGGGCCGGATCATCCTCGATCTCAGCGGCAAGGCCAAGCAGGACCTGACCGTCAGCGATCTCCTGGCCCAGTTCTACCGGTCCCAGGGGGAGGAACTGGCCCTCGACTCGCTGCTGCTCGGCTGATTCCCCCGTCCTGACGTCTCCGGCCTGCCGCGCCGCCGGTGACAGGCCGTATCCGGCAGGATGGCGACCGGCGCAGGTGCCGGTGCCGGGGGAGGAACAACGGCAGGGCCGGTTGCCGAAATTGTCTTTCTTTTTACCGAGGAGGGCGTAATGAAAGAGGAATATAATTTCAACCTGACGGTGCCGCTGGCGGACCTCGACACGGCGATTGTTCTCCTCGACGAGGCCCGGACCCAATACCCCGACATGCGGCTCAGCCGCAAGCCGGACCGGCACGGCAATGCCCGTTTCTATCTCTGTTTTCCTTTCCATGGTGTCCGAACCGACCTGCAGTTCATGGCCTGGTTCATGGACCGCAACACCAGCAACTGGGAACTGTTCGGTCCCAATTACGGCATCTGGGGCCTGAGCTGATACCGCGCCGAAATGTCCATCCCGGCCGTATCTGCCGGCCGGGATGGACAACCACCGGGCGGAGTGCCGGCAGCACGTCGCTGATTGACGCCGCTGACAATGCCGGAAAGTAACCCCTTTTGATGGATACCACGATAGATACCTGCTGTCGGATACCCGAGAATAAGTTAGGCATTTTCGTTAAAATGCAAACCGACCAATCGTTTTATTTCCATTTTTTCAATTTCGAGCAGTTGCTACATCTACTCCTACTACAGTTGCTACACTTGAATCTCCTCAATAATGACGAACTGTAGCAAGAGTATCGAATGTAGCAGTAGCAGTAGCCTATGAATAGCCAGTAAACCCGGAATAAGGCCCCTACAGCTGACTTGATCACAATCGGATGGTCGAGGGGGGAATCGCATGAGATTAGGAGGACCGTAGTGGAAGCTTAGCGCGGTTACATGGTGGCCATGTGGCTCTTACCTGGGACAATTGATCGCTGCGGCCAAGGATAAGTCCTGTCAGCATCGTCATACCCAATACGGCCGGTGCTTCAGATTTTTCCAAGATTACCTCAAGATCGCTGTTGGTGAATGTCGGTAGAGGCGACACTGAACCGAGCGGTCGCTCTGGCTAAGCCGTCGTCAAACAATAACCGTTACACAGAAATACCTTTCCGGCATAAGGGGCCGTAACGAAATGGTGAAAAATGTAACGGTTATTTCGTAACGGCCCCTAAGGTGGTCGAGACTTATCACAGCAACCTGTGACTGACCGAGGTAACACTGCTATTTTTTCCTATTGGCTGGGATATGCTGAAGGAAAAAATTTCGTAACTATTCAGCACAAATTATTTTAATCAAATCAAATAAAGTTCTTGACAGGTTATTTGTTGAATTTTTTCAAAATCCAACCGGTTTTCGATGTCGCACAGATTATTGCTTTATTCAACCCAGGCGGACTGTTATTGCAGCACTGTGACAATGGTGTGCACCCCCGGGTGTAAATTTTTTGAAAATGCCGTGACGGGCATCCTGGAGACAAAAATTTCGATTTAAAAACCCGTGTTATAATACGGTAACGCTTAACACGGGAGCTTTTCATGACGGTGGACAATATCAATGTGGATGATACGGTAAAAAGGGTCACGGCCTTGATCGCCGAGGAGAAAAATCTCTCCCCGGCACTCAAGAGCAGTCTTGAAGTTTTGCTTTTACTGATCTCCATCTTGGTCAACCGTCTTGGACTCAACAGTCGGAACAGCAGCAAACCGCCGGCGTCGGATCCGTTCCGGAAAAAAGAGCGGAAAACCGCTGGTGGACGAAAACCAGGCGGGCAGCATGGCCATGTCGGCAAGACCCTGCAACAGTTCAGCGACCCCGATATCGTCAAGCCCATCCCGATAGACAGGAGTCTCCTGCCGCCGGGGGAGTACAGGAGTGGCGGCCATGAGGCCAGGCAGGTTATCGATCTGGATATCAGCATCGTTGTCACCGAATGGCAGGCGGAAATCCTTGTCGATCAAAACGGGAAGAAGCATGTCGCACCCTTCCCCGAAGGCGTTACGCGGCCGATTCAGTATGGCATCGGAATCAAAATCAACTCGGTCTACATGTCACAATACCAGATGATTCCGTACAATCGTATCGAGGAGCAATTCGCCGATCAGCTGCAGATCCCGATCAGTGCCGGCTCCATCGTCAACTTCAACAGGGATGCCTTCGAGCGGCTGGAATTGTTCGATACCCGGGTCAAGAATCGGCTGGCCGAAGCCCCCGTGGTTCATCTTGATGAAACCGGAGTCAATGTCAACAGCAGCCGATATTGGCTTCACAACACCTCGACCGACAGCTACAGCTATTTTTACCCGCATCAGAAACGCGGCGGAGAAGCCCTTGATGAAATCGGCATCCTCTTCGGCTACCAGGGCATACTCTGCCATGACCACTGGAAGCCCTACTTCAACTATGGTGCGGCCCACGCCTTGTGCAATGCCCATCATCTCCGGGAACTGGAAAGGGTCGTCGAACAGGATGGACAGCAGTGGGCCAAACAGATGAGTGACCTCCTCCTGGAAATCAACCGGGCGGTGGATGAGGCCGGTGGTTCTCTCGACCCGCCAGACGCCGAGCTGTTTCGGCAGCGATACCGGGAAGTGTTGACCGAAGCCGAAATCGAGTGCCCTGAGCCGAAGAAAAAGGCATACCACCTGAAACCGGGAAGAATTGCCAGATCAAAAGCGAGAAATCTCCTGGAGCGGCTCGGAAAATTTGAGGATGCCGTGCTCCGCTTCATGGTCGACCCACTCGTCCCCTTTTCCAACAACCAGGCAGAGAATGATCTTCGCATGATCAAGGTCCAACAAAAGGTGTCGGGCTGCTTCCGATCGATGGACGGCGCCAAGGTATTTTGTCGCATCCGCAGTTACTTGACAACCTGCAGAAAACAGAGCGTTACTGCGACTGAAGCATTGCGCCTGCTGTTCGAGGGTAAATGGCCGGCATTCATGGCTGCCTCGGATGTTCATTTAGATGCTGAATAGATACAAAATTTCTTTTTATAGTATATAGAAACCAGATATCCATATTAAATTCCACTGAATATTGCTATTTCTCTCAGAGAGAAACGTGATTTTTATCTAGAACACAACCGCATAGTGGGAATGAACATGGAATTTGAAGAATTTTGTAGACTTGATACCCAAAACAATAATCGCTATCTTATACCGTCTAATTTTTTTTAACGTGGAGACTATTATGAACTCTATTCATCGCGCCTATTGTTGTAAACTTGCAATCACAATTCAAATTTATCTTTGAAACCGGTAAAGCGCTTACTTTTTCCAATAACCGCTATGTCATAATTAGATATCTGAATTTTCTTTCTATCAAAAAGTCAGCATGATCACTCTAGAATCAATCACTCCGGGCCTATCCCTCGTTGGCCTAGAACCCTTGGTCATTAGCACCGTTGTTGCGGTGATACCTATCGGAGAAGGTGCGGTACAAGTCATCTACAAGACCGCTGATGGTACACTTAAGGATAGGTTACTCAATCGTGGCGATGAAACAAACATCTCCGCCGCTACGGTTGAGCGACCATGGTCATTTGAAGGCGACGGCGAAGATTTCAAACTCACCGTCGAGGCTAAACGTATCGATCTCGCATTTCTTTTTGACCCGATGATGGCTGTTCACACATCCAATGTAGACCCATTGCCGCACCAGATAACGGCGGTCTACGAATCCATGCTACCCCGCCAACCTTTGCGATTTATCTTGGCAGATGATCCTGGGGCAGGCAAGACCATCATGGCTGGTCTCTATGTTCGTGAGCTCATAATGAGGGCGGATGCCAGGCGTATTGTCATTGTTGCTCCCGGTGGTTTGGTCGAGCAGTGGCGAGATGAGATGTTTGAGAAGTTCGGTCTGGAATTTCGCGTCTTCTCCAAGGAACTCCAATCCGCCACCCCATCCGGTAACCCTTTTGAAGACCTCGATCATTTTATTGTTAGACTTGACCAAATGTCTCGCAGTGAGGACCTGCAGGAGAAGCTTTGCGCCGCTGGATGGGACCTTGTGATATTTGACGAGGCCCACAAACTCGCAGCCCATTTTTATGGCAATAAACTTGAAAAGACTGGTCGCTTCAGGTTGGCCGAAAATCTTGGCGCGATGACCCGTCACCTGTTACTCATGACGGCCACGCCGCATAACGGCAAAGAGGAAGATTTCCAACTCTTTCTGTCGTTGCTCGACTCCGACCGTTTTTATGGCAAGTTTCGAGATGGCGTCCATAAGGTGGACACATCGGACCTCATGCGCCGGATGGTGAAAGAAGAACTGGTGAAGTTCGATGGTACGCCACTGTTTCCGGAGCGTCGTGCCTATACAGTGAATTATCAGCTCTCCGACCTCGAAGCAGCGCTCTACGAGGCGGTTACCCATTACGTGCAGACTGAGATGGGTAAAGCAGACCAACTGGATGGCCAACGCAAAGGGTCAATCGGCTTTGCGCTCACCGCCCTACAACGACGCCTCGCCTCTAGCCCTGAGGCTATCTTCCAATCTCTCAAACGACGCAGGGAAAGACTTGAACGCCGTTTGCGCGAAGAAAAAGTAGGTGCCCGTGGGCAACGAATCCTGGCCGAGACTCTTGATGCTCTACCCGAGGATGACGACGACTTAAACGCGGACGAGCAGGAACTATTGGAAGAATCACTGGTCGACAAGGCAACGGCATCCCAAACCATTGCCGAACTGGAGCAAGAAATCGTTATCCTCCAAGGCCTCGAACAGCAGGCGAAAATACTTGTGGCCTCCGGCCAAGACCGTAAATGGGATGAACTCTCCCGTATCCTGCAGAATGAACCGCAAATGTACGATGCTGGAGGCCGACAACGTAAAATCATCATTTTCAGTGAGCACCGTGACACCTTAAATTATCTGCATGAAAAGATTGCCGGTGTTTTGGGCGGCCACGAAGCCATTATCACGATTCACGGCGGTACACATCGTGATGACCGTCGGAAGGCGCAAGCACTGTTCCGTTCCGATCCTGATGTCCGGGTTTTGGTCGCTACCGACGCCGCCGGGGAAGGTGTGAACCTGCAAAACGCAAATTTAATGGTCAACTACGACCTCCCATGGAATCCAAATCGTCTCGAACAGCGATTTGGCCGGATCCACCGGATCGGGCAGGCTGAGGTCTGTCATCTCTGGAACCTGGTTGCCAAAGAAACCCGAGAAGGCGACGTCTTCCACCGGCTATTAAAGAAGTTGGAAGTTGAAAGCCAGGCTCTTAACGGTCGCGTGTTTGACATCCTGGGTGAAGTCTTTGAGAATTCCAGTCTCAAGGATTTACTCATGCAAGCAATTCGCTACGGTGATCAGCAAGAGGTCCGCGACCGCCTTGGCCGCAAAATTGAAAATGCCCTCGATCACGAGCATTTGAAGGATATCCTTGCACGTAACGCCTTGGCTGCTGAGACTATCACGCCGGAGCGACTCTTCCTCGTCAAAGAGGAGATGGAAAAAGCCGAGGCCAGGAGATTGCAACCGTATTTCATCCGTTCGTTTTTCATGAAAGCCTTTGCTTCCTTGAACGGCTCGATTTACCCTCGTGAGCTGGAACGTTACGAAATCACACATGTCCCTGCCGCATTACGAGAGCGCGACCGTGTTATCACTGGCCGCAACCGTCGTGATTTGGCTCCGGTTTTACGTCGCTATGAACGGGTTTGTTTCACAAAAGAAGCGGTGCGACCGATTAAGCGGCCCGGTATGGTTTTTGCCAGCATGATTCACCCTGGCCACCCGCTTATGCTGGCTGTAACCGATGTCGTGCTGGAACGACATGCCAATTTGCTCCGTCAGGGTGCCATCTTGGTGGATCCAGCTGACGATGGCGACAGACCGTCGCTTCTCTTTCTTTTAACCCATGAAATTAAATCCGGTGACGGCCAGGTCATTTCCAAGCGGCTGCAATTTGTTCATGTCTTCCCTGACGGATCTGCCAGTTTCGCGGGCTGGGCACCTCATCTTGATCTTGAATCGTTGCGGCCGGACGACTTTCCGCTCCTGACCGATACCCTGGCCCAACCATGGCTGTCCTCGGGTCTTGAACACCGAGCATTGGCTCTGGCAGCTTCCACCTTGGTGCCGGAGCATTTCAATGACGTCGCCGGCCGCCGCATTGCCCATGTGGATAAGACCATAAATGCCGTTCATGAAAGGTTGACCACGGAAATCAATTTCTGGACAGACCGTTATATCCGCCTCAGCGAAGACCAGGCAGCAGGCAAAGATGTCCGGCTGAATCTTGAAAATGTCCGTCGAACCTTGACCGACCTTGAGTCCCGCCTGGAAAGCCGAAAAAAAGAACTCCAGTCCATGCGTCATGTGACTTCGGCCACGCCGGTGGTTTTGAGTGGAGCTCTGGTCATCCCTGCAGGTCTCTTGAAAACCCTCCGCGGCGAGTCAATGGAAGACGCAACTGAAGCGGTCTTGGCTGCCGATCCTGTTGCCCGTGCCCGTATCGAGAAGATAGCGATGGACGCAGTGTGCCGAGCAGAAGAAGCGCAAAACTGCCAAGTGGTTGACGTTTCGGCCCAGAAATGCGGATGGGATGTTACTTCTTATCCGCCTGCTGTGAACGGCAAGCAGCCTTTGGCCCGCCACATCGAGGTTAAAGGCCGGGCTAAAGGACAAACCACTGTTACCGTCAGCCGCAATGAAGTACTATATGCCTTGAATCAAGCAGATAAATTCATCTTGGCTATTGTCATAGTGGATGGAGAGAAGGCCGAGGGGCCGTATTATATCCGGGAGCCTTTCAGTCAAGAACCCGATTGGGCGGTGAGCAGCATCAATCTTGATTTGGGAGAATTGTTGCGAAGATCTACTAAAGACTGACAAAAAAATGCCTATGGGGCTTGTGCTTTACAGAGGCGTTGGGTCGACGATATGCTCATCGGTGAGGCTAATAGCTTGTTTATCCTGCAAAATAGATAGTAGTCGATAATATTGGGCAGATAAATGTGGATGTGCACCCAAGTCATGAAAATGCACTTACGTAGAGGGGATCATGCATCTCAAGAAAGTCACACTGAAAAATTTCCGTTGTTTCGAGAAGCTAGACATTGATCTTCACCCACAGTTAACAGTCTTGGTGGCGGAGAATGGTGGCGGTAAAACTGCCATTCTTGATGGTATTGCCATTGGCCTATCACCTGTGCTGCGTTATCTGTCGTCAGCCAACCAGCGACTTTCCGGCCCTGGTATTGAGGATACTGACTTTCGCCTTATGACAATGTCGGTAGCCAAAGGGAAGAAACGCGAAACAAAGAGTGATTATGCTCAAGTCGTAATAGAGACCACGAACGGACTTAGGTGGGATAACTGGCGTGCTGCAACTAAGGGGAAACATCCTGAAACCAAGATAGGTCAGAGTGGTCTTGCTGCCTATGCATCCAGCCTGCTTGACAGTCTAAAAACTTCAGAGCCAAAACTGTTGCCGGTCTTTGCTTATTATGGCGCACGTAGGGGATGGATAGTCATTCCAGAGAGATTACGCGGATCAAAAGTTGATTATACTCAACCTACAGCGGCTCTTTACGGAGCACTTGACGACTTGACCGATTTTAGAGAGTTGGTCAATTGGTTTTATCAAGAGGATGCTGCAGAATCTCGGGCCAACAAGACAAGCACCCCCGAAGAATACGAGGATTTTTCTTCGCTATTAGCGGTTCGGAATGCGATCAGCTCGCTCTTGGGAGGCACTTACAGAAATCCGCATTTTAATAGACAGCATAAATTTGTAATTGAGTCGGGAACAGGACCGGCTGTACTCCAGATATCGCAACTCAGCCAAGGTTACCAAAGCATGTTGGCTTTGGCGATGGATTTTGCACGCAGGCTGGCGCTGGCTAATGACCACCTCGAACATAACAACATGGCGCCAATCATTGAGGCCAATAAGGAGATTATCTATTCAAGAGACATTGATAATTCCAATATTTGGCAATCTCCGCCGCTTTTTGCTCCGGCTATCATGTTGGTGGATGAGATCGATCTCCATCTTCATCCCTCGTGGCAACAGCGGGTACTGGGCGATCTGATGCGCGCCTTCCCCTGTACTCAATTCATCGTTACCACCCACAGTCCGCAGGTGTTGACCACTCTGCGCAAGGAGAATGTTCGCATCTTGGCTTGTGATGAAGAGGGGCAATGGACGGCCGAAGAACCAGCCATCAGTCCTCTTGGGCAAGAATCAGGGGATGCATTGGCCTATATTATGGATACTCATCCACGTCCTGAACTTCCAGGTATTCTGTCGGATGTTCATGCCTATGAGCAACTGGCTCGTGCTGGACAGGTTGATTCCGATGCGGCCCGTGACATCAAGAAAAGGCTCGACGCTGCCGGCTATGAGTTTAGCAAGGCAGATCAGGCCCTGTTCGATTTCCTTACCAGAAAGGTGAATCAAAAAAAGGCCAGTGATCAATGATTGAACTACAACACTTTCACGAGCCGGTTGAACTGCGCGATTACCGCAGTGCTCATCCAGGAAGTTCATGGGATGATCCGGCATTTGAATTGGTTCGGCCCGTTGTTCGTCGGCAACTCAATCGTGAGCAGGAAGGTCTCTGTATCTATTGCGAAATGCTACTCCTCGAGAATGAGGGTCATGTAGAGCATATCAAATCGAAAGGTCTTAATCCTCATCTCACCTTTGTCTATGACAACTTGGCCCACAGCTGTGATGGTCCTCGCCATTGCGGCCATCACAAAAAGAGTCAAGTGCTCCCTGTGGAGCCTCGCCCTGACTGTAATCGCTTCTTTTATTTAATGGCAATGGACGGAAAGCTTGTCCCCACCCCCGGACTCAGTCAGGCTGACACCGAGCGAGCCATGAAGACCATTCAAATTCTCTGTCTCAATACTCCCGCTCTGGCCAGGCAACGAAAAAGTTTTGCCTACACTGTGCGCTGTTTGTCCAGCAAACAGGATGTAGATGATTTTCTCAAAATATCACCCTTCCGATGGTCATTGCGAGGACTCTGATGATGGCCAAGCCGGGCAAAGTCTCCAGGAAGCACATCAAGCCCGCTTCAATATCTTGTAAACTCTGCAGATCAATCGGGCCGTTGCATCCATGCTCACATGTTATTCCGCAGTGGATGTATAAATTGCTTCCTCATGATGACCGGCCTATGCAGATTGCGTCTTCATATCAAGGAGAACAACAGCAGAGATCTCAAACAGGAATCTATGGTTCATTTGTGTGCCCGAACTGTGAAAAACGCTTTGCCGTTTGGGATAATTATGCTGCAACGATTCTCCTTCAATCTTCAGTTGTTACAAGCCAAGGTTTGGATTTTGGGGAATATGATTACAACAGGCTTGCTCGTTTTTTTCTTTCGGTCCTATGGAGGGCACATGCTTGTGAGCACACATTCTTCGATACAGTTGATCTCGATGCTCAAACAGTCACATTGGGAAACTGCCTTCTCATTGAAAACAAGGGTGCTTTGAGAGATTTTGATATCGTTCCAACCTGGTCATCGAACATACTTGCCCTCGGTGTAATGCCGCCGGTCAGAAGACTTGTTCAATCCGTCCCCTACTGGCAACTTTACCTGCCACTTTTCCAAGCACTGATTAAGGTGGTGCCGGGATCTGGGGCTGCCTGTTTGCAACCGTTTGTGATGGCTGAATGCAAAAACTTGTGCATGATTGAGAAAACATTCACCGAGTTTGGCGAAATTGAAATTGCTGAACGGGTGGTCAAAGAGAATATCAAAAAGAAAAATGATAAGCGTAAAAAGTCCAAAGAAGCTTATTGAAGTCGCTCTGCCGCTCGATATCATCAATACGGCATGCGCTCACGAAAAAATGCCTGGTATTGGGGCTCATCCTCGCGGAATTCATCTTTGGTGGGCTAGGCGTCCCTTAGCAGCGGCGCGGGCGGTGATTTTTTCCCAGATGGTCAATGACCCTTCATGGAAATGGGAGATGGAGCATCCGGGCCAGGTACCGCCGGGCAACCTCAAAGCCTCATGGGCCGCCAGCCGGAACCGTTTATTCAAAATTATTGAAGATCTGGTGCAATGGGAGAACACCACTGACGAGATGGTGCTCGAAAAAGCACGTATAGAGATTAAAAAATCCTGGTGGGAGGTCTGTAAACTCAATCAGGATCATCCCCAAGCGGCTGAGCTATTCAACCCGGACATTCTGCCGGGTTTTCATGACCCTTTTGCCGGTGGAGGCGCTATCCCGCTGGAGGCCCAGCGTCTGGGCCTGGTTGCCTACGCTTCCGACCTCAACCCTGTGGCAGTGCTGATCAACAAGGCGATGATTGAGATTCCGCCCAGGTTTGCCGGTCAACCGCCGGTGGGGCCATTGCCACCAAGTGAAAAGGTTGAAGCGAGTCTTTACGAGAAGACCTGGCCGGGAGCTACAGGCCTGGCCGAGGATGTGCGTCGCTATGGTGCATGGATGCGGGAAGAGGCGAAAAAGCGCATTGGTCATCTTTATCCGCCGATTGAGGTCACCCGCGAGATGGCCAGTGAGCGGCCCGATTTGCAAGAGTTGGTTGGCAAGAAACTCACCGTCATTGCTTGGATCTGGGCACGGACAGTGAAGAGCCCCAACCCGGCCTTCTCACATGTCGATGTGCCACTGGTTTCAACTTTTATCCTTTCCAATAAGAAGGGGAAAGAGGCATGGGTGCAGCCAGTGGTAGAAAGAGACAGCTATCGTTTCACCATCAAGGTCGGCGCCCCAGCGGAGGAGGCGAAAGGCGGAACTAAACTAGCGCGAGGAGCCAACTTCTCTTGTCTGGTTTCCGGAACAGTGATTGAGCCGAAATACATCTATGCCGAGGCGTTAGCCAAACGCCTGGGGACACGCCTAATGGCGGTTGTGGCCGAAGGCGTGAGAGGCAGGGTTTATCTTGATCCAACCTCAGTTATAGAAGAGATCGCTGTCAAGACACATCTAACCTGGATTCCGGAATTGGCCATGCCAGAAAATCCCCGGTGGTTCTCTCCGCCGATCTATGGCCTCACGACATACGGCGATCTTTTCACCCCACGCCAACTGATGGCCTTGACCACCTTCAGTGATCTGGTGGCCGAGGCGCGGGAAAAAAATCACCACGATGCTTTGGCCTCAGGCCTGACTGATGACAATAAAGGCCTGAATACTGGCGGCACCAGTGCGCTTGCCTATGCTGAGGCGGTGAGCGTGTATTTGGCGTTTGCAGTGAATCGTTGTGCTGACTTTTCAAATTCGGTTACAAGGTGGGTGCCAGGAAACCAAAAAGTAATGAACTTGTTTGGCAAACAGGCGATTGCCATGACGTGGGACTACCCCGAGGCCAATATACTCGCAGATACGGTCGGTGGTTTTAGTCAGGTTAAAGAATATATCTCCTCTTGCATTAAGAAGCTGTCTCCAAGCGAAGCAGGTTTCTCCATCCAATTTGATGCTCAAACTCAGACAACTTCTGTCAATAAGGTTGTATCTACCGACCCGCCTTATTATGACAATATTGGTTACGCGGACTTGTCGGATTTTTTCTATATTTGGCTGCGTAGGTCGTTACGACACCTTTATCCGGAGCTCT
Source organism: Desulfoprunum sp. (assembly GCF_053613775.1). Lineage (NCBI taxonomy): Bacteria > Pseudomonadati > Thermodesulfobacteriota > Desulfobulbia > Desulfobulbales > Desulfobulbaceae > Desulfoprunum > Desulfoprunum sp. Next base: position 1,540,907 of record NZ_JBSHXH010000004.1, on the reverse strand, counting down.
TTGCCACTTTGGCTGTACCCAAGGCCGAGGAGTTGGTCGCAACGCCTTATCGTCACGGCAGCAAAGAAAAAGCAGAGGCTTTTTTCCTCGATGGGATGACCCATGCGATTCATAAGGTGGCAGAACAATCTCACCCAGCCTTCCCGGTCACCATCTATTATGCCTTCAAAGCCGCAGAAACCAAAAGCGGCAATACAGCCTCAACAGGCTGGGAAACTTTTCTTGAGGCGGTACTCTTGGCCGGTTTTTCAATTGTTGGGACCTGGCCACTGCGCAGTGAACAGGAGTTTCGTATGGTAAGTATGGGCACCAACGCCCTCGCCTCCTCCATCGTCCTCGTCTGTCACAAACGCCATGCCGATGCCCCAACTATTTCCCGCCGCCAGTTCCAGCGAGAGTTAAATGCCATCCTCCCCGAGGCCCTGGATGAGATGACAAGGGGTGCGGAGGGCGATCATTCTCCCGTGGCCCCGGTGGATCTCTCACAAGCCATCATCGGGCCGGGCATGGCGATTTTTTCCAAATACAGTGCCGTACTGGAAGCGGATGGCACACCCATGTCCGTCAAGACGGCGCTGCAACTGATCAATCGTTTTCTCGCCGAAGACGATTTCGATCCCGACACCCAGTTCTGCCTGCACTGGTTCGAGCAGAACGGTTGGAAGGAGGGCAGCTTTGGCGATGCCGATATCCTGTCACGGGCCAAAGGAACTTCTGTCGCAGGGGTTTGTGAGGCCGGAGTCATCGAATCCGGCGGAGGCATCGTCCGGCTGCGCAAGTGGAGCGAATATTCCAGCGACTGGGACCCGACTACCGACAGCCGTCTGCCGGTCTGGGAGGCCCTGCACCAGTTGATCCGCGCCTTGAAAGAGGGTGGCGAGAGTGCTTCCGGGGTGCTCCTCACTGTTCTTTCCAACAAGACCGAGGCTATCCGTCAGCTCTCCTACCGACTTTACACCCTCTGCGAACGCCAGGGGTGGGCTGAAGACGCCCGTGCCTATAATGAACTCATCACTTCCTGGTCCGGCATTGAAGAGAAAGCGCAAGAAGCACGCCAGCCAAGTCCTACCCAGGGGAGATTATTTTGAAAATGGGTGAGGACATACCGGATAAAAGAACCGAGCTTCTTGAAGCTCTCATACAAGAAATGACGGCAGTATGGGCCTATCTCTATGCTTATGTGGGTCTTTTTGAACATATAGATCCGAGAAGAATGAAATTGCTGGAGAAAGCAGATCCCAATTTCTTTGCCCTTGTTCACCCTACAACGACACATATGATTTTTCCGTCGACATCCGTAACCGCTTTTTCCGATGCGAAAGGTAAGACCGGTGGTTCCGCACCTGAACCCATCGTATCAGAGCAATTGCCATGTCGATGTCAAACACACGCAAGGGCAATATTGCCTTGAGTAAAACCCTCAGTTGCGATGGCGTAATAACTGGTACTTTTTTTTCCCAACCGGATCTTGAGATGCCAGAGAAAGTAATGACTCAGCATGCATGTCAGCATATGGTGGTGCCAGCCTGGAAATTTGCGCACCTCATACTGGTCCATGCCAAGTTCGGTTTTGGTTTCTTCGAAGCATTGCTCGATCGCCCAGCGCAGCCCGCTCAGCCATACAAGTTTGGCCAAAGGAACACTGAGCGGTGCATTGGAAATAAAATAGGAATACGTCGGTTCAGGCTCAAGCGTCCTACGAATTAACAGCCAGACTGTTTTCCACGGCATCCCATGCCGAGAGAGGGTCACCCGTCGCTTGGTGAACTCATACTCGATCGGTCCCTTGGTGCCCTCGGAGACTTTTCGCCGGTACCAGAAGAAATCGTTGATCCGCGCGGCAAAGGATTTAACGGAAATCGATGCTTTGACCTGGTCGGAAACCAGCTCTTTCGTATGCTGTTGCCCGCCGTATTGATAGGTCTTTCGAATTACGACCGGGTGCTTGAGCCAGCATAACGTGTCTTCCGGTATTTGCAGGAGATATGTGACCCCGGTCAGAGCCTCGATGGCGTCTATGAACTCGCTGCTGTTGGCATAGACGGAATCGGCAAGGACATAACGGAACGGCAGTATGCCTTGGTCGGAGATCTCCGAGAGCATATCGACAGCAAGCTGTGGCTTGGTGCGAAAGAGAACGTCGGTCGGTAGTTTGCATTTGTCCCGTTTAGCACGATAGGCATCGGAGAACCACTTCTCGGGAACATAGAGCCGTTTATCGATAAGAGTGTAGCCATGCCGCGAAGCATAGGCAGCGAAAACGCCGACCTGGCAATTGTCGACCTTGCCGATGGTACCGCAGTATTGGCGGCCGACGCCGATAGAGTCGTTGCCTTTTTTGACGAAACCGCTCTCGTCGAAAATAATGGCTCCATCGGGATGCCCCGGGTCGTCGTTAACAAGACTACGATAGATATCTATGATCCTGGCATCATCCCACGGCGCGTCGGAAACAAAACGTTGCATCGCTCGGACTTTGCCGCCTTCCGTAGCAATGGCAATCGGCTCGATTGACTTGCGCTCGAGGTGGCTGAATTGACCGGTCATGTACCGATAGAAATTGTCACGGGATTCGCTGCGCTGAAAACACTCTGCGAAGTTCTCGTGGAACCCTTTGAGTTCGTAGGCCATATTTACTATATCATCGCGATCCAACTGAAACTGAGGTATTTGATAGAGATAGTCCGATTGTCGAATATCTGGTAACATGGCTCCACCTCCTTGTAGGTTTTTTTATTTCACCATACCAGAAGGGCCTGACAAACATCAAGTTAAAATTGATTAAATTGCGTTGTAGGGTTCAATCAGCATTGATTGAATGTGTGCTGATCAGGTTGGCACGGATGATGGACCCGAAGGAAAGCGGGAGAAATAATACTAACCAGAACCTCAGTTTCCGCAGATTATTTTGCCCTTGCTCAAATCAATCCGATCTGGTCGAAACTTCCGCAGACTTCGCAGCTGTTTGTCGAGACTGGAACGGAGCGAAATTCAGATCTTTGAAAGAACACCGTGACAAGGTGCAGGCCCATAACGATTTCCCAACAATTAAGGGTGCAGATCCATTGGTTTCCACAAAGATGACGGTAGATGATGCTCGATTGCTCAGGGAACTTTTTCGTCGTCTTTGGAGTATATTAGCAGCGGCCAATAGCATTCTCAGAGAATATGCCCTAATTGAGCCTCAACCGTGGCGGCTTGGAATTTTTTCATATCTGAGTGCTGGGGCTTATCTGGAAAAAATTTTAGCAAACCCTCAAGATCTAAACGAAGACTTTGCCAAATCTGAATTTTATGGAATCGGGCGTGAGATCGTGGGGATTCTGGATTAAGGAAGATACCGCATTTGCTTCAGTAGGATAGAAGGTGAATATATGACTTTAAAACCCTGGCGCGAAATCGTTGTCCCTCATCCCGATGTACTGGAAGGCACCTTTCAGCAATCAGAGTTTGCCGCTGATATCACTGCAGTCCGCAATGGGCAGGCAACGCGCGAGTATCAGGACGCAGCTGCTTTCTTCCAGCGTACCTTCATAACAGAGGGGATGAGGCGGTTGCTGATTCAGGTGACACAGCGATTGAACGGCAAGGGAGGTGAGCCGGTAATTCAGCTTCAGACTGCCTTTGGCGGCGGCAAGACTCACACCATGCTGGCGGTGTATCATCTGGCCACTCGTAGTTGTCCCTTGAGTGAGATGCCGGGTATCCCGGCTTTGATCGACCAAGCCGGGCTCATGGATGCGCCTCAGGCCTCAGTTGCCGTTCTGGACGGTCATGAGCACGCCCCCGGCCAACCTTGGTGGCACGGTACGCAGACCGTAAAAACCCTGTGGGGCGAACTGGCTTGGCAGCTTGGTCGTGAAGAGGCCTTTGCTCTGGTGCGAGAGGCAGACAACACCGGCACCTCCCCCGGAAAGGAGGTGTTGAAGGCATTGCTGGAGCGCTACGCGCCTTGCGTGGTGTTGATCGATGAACTTGTTGCTTATATTCGCCAGTTTCCAGAGGGGCAGGTGCTCTCCGGCGGCAGCTTCGATAGCAATTTATCCTTTCTTCAGGCCCTGACCGAGGCGGTAAAACTGGTGCCCAACGCCATTGTATTGGGCTCCCTGCCGGAATCTGAAGTGGAATCAGGCAGTCAACGCGGGATTTCAACCCTGCGGGCGTTGGAAAAGACCTTTGGCAGGGTGCAGGCCTTGTGGAAACCGGTAGCCACTGAGGAGGCCTTCGAGATTGTCAGACGGCGTCTCTTTGATGAAGTCCGGGACGGCAAGGCCCGTGAGACTGTCTGCCGTGCTTTTGCGGATTCCTATCTGAGTGAAGGGGAGAGGCTCCCAGGTGAAACTCAGGAGAGTCGTTACTTTGACCGCCTGTTGCAGGCCTACCCTATCCACCCGGAAGTTTTTGATCGTCTGTATGAAGATTGGACCACCATTGATGGCTTCCAGCGCACCCGAGGCGTCTTGAAGCTGATGGCCAATGTGATCTACCGGCTGTGGAAGGATGATAACAAGGATCTGATGATCCTGCCCGGTAGTCTGCCATTGTACGATGGCGCCAGTCGCAATGAATTGACCTATCACCTTGGGCCGGGCTGGGACCCGGTCGTGGAAAAGGATATCGATGGAGAACGGGCTGAGACCACGGAGCTGGAAAACAAGGAACCGCGTTTCGGGGCAGTCAATGCCGCACGGCGAGTGGCCCGGACTATTTTTTTAGGGAGCGCGCCTTCATCGGTGGCAACCAAGGCAGGTATCCGTGGACTTGACCGCGGCAGGATACTTTTGGGCTGTCTGCAGCCTGGCCAGACCTCATCGATCTATGCCGACGCACTTGGCCGCCTGGCAGACCGGTTACATTACCTGAACAGCTCCGGCGACAAGACCCAGGATACAACTCGGTTCTGGTTTGACACCCGGGCTAATCTGCGCCGGGAGATGGAGGAGAGGAAGAATCGCTTTGACGAACGGAGTGATGTGCGTACCAAGCTGGCTACTGTCATGAAGAGGCTCACTTCCGGCATCGCTTTCTTTGACGGTATCCACATCTTCACACCCCATGCCGACGTCCCGGACGATTCTGCCCTGCGGCTGGTGATCCTTGATATTGAACATTTCTTCCTCCGCCAGGAGATGCGTCTGGCCGTAGATGAGGTATTGGATTTCGTGCGGAACAACGGCGCAAAACCACGTTATCGCGGCAATCGCCTTCTTTTCCTGGCACCGGACCAAGGTTCTGCAGGGCGACTGAAGGATGCTATCAGGGTTGCGCTTGCCTGGAGTTCCATTGTTGATGATGTGAAAGAAGGACGGCTGAACATCGATCTCCTGCAGAAGAAACAGGCAGAAAAAGAGTTGCAGGGTGCCGAGGAGGTTCTTCCTCGGGTGGCTCGTGAGTGCTATAAGTGGCTGCTATGCCCTAGTCAACATACACCCAGTGACCCAAAAATTGAGGTTGAATTCTTTCCCCTCAATACGGGAGGCTCAGGGCTGGGGAGTGAAATCGAGAGGGTGTGCGTAGACAATGAACTGGTGATCAATATCTGGTCGCCGGTGCATCTGCGGGAGTCGTTACAAACCTTATATTGGAAAACTGACCGGTCAGCTGTAAGTGCAATAACGTTCTGGGAAGATACATTGCGGTATATCTACCTCCCCCGACTTAAAGCTCGTGAGGTTCTGGCCCAGGCCATCATCAAGGGAGCAGGCAGTCGTGATTTTTTCGGCACCGCCTATGGCAGCCATGAGGACACCTTTACAGGTTTTTCACTGGGTAATGCCAATGTGCAACTGGATGACACCTTGCTTTTAATTGAGCCAGGAGCTGCAAAGATCTATGAAGAGGCAAATCGGCCTAAACCTATAGTACCGGCTCCTAACGATACAGGGCAATGCATGACAGCTGAACTTGGTTCGGCAGTGCCACTCCAAACAGGTATCTCAACGCCAGTGGCAACTCCTGCTATACCTGTACAATCAGTTGTGCCCAAATCGACATCATTTCATGGCATGGCTGAGATCCCTGCGGCGACTGCCAAAATGCGCCTACTTCAAGTGGCCGAAGAGATCATTACAGTCCTCGTTGCTGACCCCAATGCCACAATCAAAGTGAGTTTGGAGATTGAGGTGGAGTTCCCAAGCGGGGCCTCTGACCAAGTTAAAAGAGCGGTATCAGAAAACTCCCGTACCCTTGGGCTTAAAATTGCCGAATGGGATTGATTTTGCATTCGGCAGAACTGTCCGCAGTATTATTGGGTCGAGCCCTCAAATTTGAGAACGGCGCCTCGATCTTCTCGATCGTATGCGCAGCCAAGCCCTATTCAGGTGTCGTATTTCCAACTGCAGGTGTCAATACTGATCGATGCGCGGGGGGCCATATAATGGACAATCAGAGGATTTGGGGGTGAGGCAAAAGGGGGCAGGATTACAACGAGCGAATTAGATCGAAGACGGCGAAGTATCGTTCAACCTTTTCCATATCATTCTGGGACCATATCAATCAGCTGCCAGAACCCATACTGTATTTATGCCCCCCCAAAAGCCGACACTGTTGACCGAGAAATGGGTGCAGGCCAGGACACCGGCGTTCAAGGCATGGTTCGGAGACTGGGAAAATGAAGAAATTGACGGCGGAAGAGAAAAAGATTCTGGACGAGAAGATCAGGAGGCATCTCGGATGCCTGCCGGAGCTGACACCGGAGCAATTGGCGATGCTCGACAAGTATGGCGACTTCGTCCAGAAACCGGAGAACCAAGAATCTTCTTCCACGGATCAAGAAACGGCATAGCAGCATTCCGGAGAAGCCACAGATGAGCAATCTCAAAGAGATGGAAGAATTCTTCAACGAGTTCTTGAGAAAATACGAGAGCGGCGAGATCCCGAAAGAAGAGTGGGAGACCCAGCCACCGGCAGAATTACACCTGTTCAGGCGGCGGAGGATGGTGCCTGTGCCGCCCAATCTCTTGCAACAGTTTTCGGAAAGCGAGTCGTCTTCATCCGCAACGACAGCGACCTCGAAGACACGGATCCTGTTTGCTCCCCCTAAAGGGTGAGCAAAGATCGGCGGAATGGTGCGGGTTGACTGTCACGTCTACCCCGATGCCTGAAAGCACATCGCCACGTTGAGGGGGGCTGATAGTTACACCTTCAGTTACCCCCGCAACCATCCATGAGTAGTCCCGGGATACCCCACCTTGTCCGCAAGTTCTCACCCCCCCCTTAGGGGTGCGTACCGGGGTGCGAACCAAAGTGCGGACCAAAGGGTGCAAACTTCGCTGTGAACCAAATCAAGCGGCCTCATTGGTGCGCACCTCACTGCGCACCAACTCAAAAATGAGGGCAATAAGGTGCGGACATCGCTGAAGACAATCCTGTTGCCGGGTTGGTGGTGCGGCGGGAATTTATGTTCTCGGGCTGTATCGTCATTTCGGCGCTATGACGATGAAAAAGATGTGAACATTTTTCCAACCCCTGGCGATGGATGCACCCACGCACCCGATGTACCTTGTATTCGACCAACCCAAAACTGGTCCCGTTGACAGCTACGATCTCTTTTTCACAGCTCTTTGGTGGATACCCGAGTGGATACCAGCTTTCGCCTCTTTGGGAGAATTTAATAAAATCAACACGTTCGACAACTCCATCAAATTGAGGAAGTTAAAAATCACCTTGGGCAGAAGGCCGACCGGGTGAACGAATCGTTCATCCCTTCAGGCAAGAAGTCACCACGGCCACACCGAGGCCCAGCCTTCACCCTGCCGACGATACAGAGACCGTCACCCTCGATCTATCATCGATGAACCGGGACCACCGGCAAAGAGAAAGGCCCCAGTAGCGGAGCAGAGGACCCCGGCCACAGGACGCGGGGATTGACGATTGACGGCAGGACGGGTCGGGCAGAACGATCTACCCGGCCTTTTCTGGTTCTGGCGAGCAAAATTTATCGCCTGGCGACCACGATTGAATTACCCGCCAATGGCGGGGAATTTGATTCCCCAAAATCGGGGAGTCCTCGACCACCCGGAAACCGGGGCGAGTCCAACAACCACCAATGGTGGAAGTTAATGGGCCGAATTTTCGGCTTGGCTCAGTTTTGAGCGGAGCAATTTTACGTTGGTTGGCTCCGCAGATTTACGGAGTCCTCCTGGCCCAAGCTTAACGCATCCGCTCCATGTAGCCGTTATAACCGCTCCATCGTAACCGGTAACTATTGGTATTTCTGCGTGATAATTGTTAGGGTCACTTTGTAGTGCCATAATATTATTCAAGGGGATTGACTTTTGCCCCCGGATATGGCTATGCTGTGGCCATGTATATTCGACAAACCAAAACCAGCAGCAGCCCGACCGGGGAAACCTACAGCACCTTCCGCCTGGTCGCCTCGGTACGGACCGGCGGCAAGGTGCGGCAACAGACCCTGCTCAATCTGGGCAAAAATTTCGATCTTGCCAAGGAGCTCTGGCCGCAACTCTGTACCAGAATCGAACAGATTCTGGCCGGTCAGCTGAGCCTGATCCCCGGAGCCCCTGCGGTAGAGAAGCTGGCGCAGCGCTACGCCGCCCGCCTGGTCATGAGCGGCCCGAAGGAGGAGAGGGGCGAGGTCCGGGAGACCGTCGATTATCAGGAGGTCGACATTGATTCCCTGGAACTGGTCCGTCCCCGCTCCATCGGCGTGGAGCATGCCGGGCTGGCGGCTTTGGCGGAGCTTCAGTTGCCGCGGATCCTGGCGGAGGTCGGTTTGAACGGGGTGCAGCAGGCGGCCACGCTCGGCAGTATCATCGGCCGGATGGCCGAGCCGGGGAGCGAGCTGGCGACCTATGCCTGGCTGACCGGACAGAGCGGGCTGGGGGAATTGCTCGATGTCGACTACGAGGCGATGCCGTTGATACGGCTGTATCGAACCTCGGATCTGCTGGTCCGACACCGCCAGGCCATCGAAGCACGGTTGTTCTCCCGGATCAGTGACCTGTTTTCGCTGCCGGCCACGGTAACGCTGTATGATCTGACCAATACCTATTTCGAGGGGGCGATGGCCGGTAACGGCAAGGCCAGACGGGGCCATTCCAAGGAAAAACGGTCCGATTGTCCGCTGGTGACCCTCGGCCTGGTCCTCGATGGCAGTGGGTTTGTTCGGCGCTCGCGGATGTTCGAGGGCAACGCCATCGAGGCCGCCACCCTCGAACAGATGCTGACCGGGCTGGCGGCCCCGGCAGGGGCCCTGGTAATCATGGACCGGGGGATAGCCACCGAGGCCAATATTGCCTGGCTGACGGGCCAGCACTATCGCTATCTGGTGGTCAGCCGCGAGAGAAAACGGCAATTCGCCGCCGAGCAGGCGATCGCGGTGACTACGGCTGCAAAGAATACGGTGCGGATTCAACGGGTCTTGAGCGAGGATGGTACCGAGTTGCGCCTCTACTGCCACTCCGGCCAGCGAGAGAACAAGGAAACCGCGATAACGCAGCGGTTCAGCGAGCGATTCGAGCGCGGCCTGGCAAAGCTTGCCGCCGCCCTGCAAACCCCGCGCGGCGACAAACGTCGCGACAAAATCCTGCAGCGACTCGGCCGGCTGCAGGAGAAGAGCCACGGCATCGCCCAGCATTACCGGATCGAACTGACGCCGGATGCCGCCGGCGACAAGATCGTGGCCTTGAACTGGGAAAAGCAGCCGGTTGCCGGGACGATGGTGACCCACCCCGGGGTCTACTGCCTGCGCACCAACGAGTTGAGCTGGGATGAGGACACCCTGTGGCGCACCTATACCATGCTCACCGATCTGGAGGCGGTCTTCCGCAGCCTCAAGTCGGAGTTGGGTCTGCGGCCGATCTACCATCACCGGGAGGATCGGGCGGAGGGGCACCTGTTCATCACCGTCCTGGCCTATCAGGCGGTACAGGCGCTGCGTCGCCGCCTGAAGGATCAAGGCTTCCAGGAGAGCTGGTCGACCCTGCGACGGATCTTTGCAGGACAGCGCCGGATCACTGCGACCTTCAGACAGAAGGACGGTAGAACGCTGCATGTCCGCAAGACCACCGTCGCCGAACCGAAACTGCAACAGCTCTACGAAGCGCTGGGCCTCTCAGCCTCTCCGGTTGGCGTCAGGAAGATGGTGGTGTGAGGTCAACGACGTGGATGTAGTGCCACTGGGAAATTTTCTGCCGACTATCTGGCTGTTTTGGCGAGAGAAATAATTCCTGGTGTTAAACATGGGTTGGCGCAATCACTGAATCAAGATTTGGATTGAGTGCCCCCAATTTTGGGGCGACATCGACTTTCACCATTGGTGGATGTTAACGGGCCGGATTTTCGGCGCGATGCCGCTGACAGCGGAAGACCAATTCCAGACTGAACGGAGTGGATTGCAATGAAAATAAGCAAGATATGGCTGGTTCCCTTCTCCCCGACCGGGAGCTCGAGAAAGGTAATCACCGCCATCGCTGCGGCGATGACGGGTATTCCGAGTGAAGAATGCGATCTGACCTATGCCGCCGGGGTCGGGCGGCGGCGCTTCGGGCCGGACGAGCTGGTCATTATCGGGGTGCCGGTGTATGCGGGCCGGGTGGCGCCGCTGGCCGTCGAGCGACTGCAAACCCTGCAGGGCGACCGTACCCCGGCGGTCATCGTCGCCACCTATGGCAACCGCGATTTCGAAGACGCCCTGGTCGAGCTGCGGGATATCGCCCGCCAGGCGTCCTTCGTACCGCTGGCCGCCGGCGCCTTCATCGGCGAACATTCCTTTTCCGGCGCAGAGACCCCGATCGCGGCGGGCCGGCCGGATGGCCCGGATCTGGCCATCGCCGAGGCGTTCGGGGCGAGAATCGGGGCGCGACTGGCAGCGCTGGAGACCCTGGATGCCGCCTGCTGTCCGGATCTGCCCGGCAACGTCCCCTATCGGGAAGGGGCGCCGCCGTTGCCGCTTACACCGGCGCTGGTCGAGGCGGCCTGCACCAAGTGTGGAATCTGCCTCACCGTCTGTCCCAACGAGGCGATCACGCTGCAGGAAAAAATCGCAATCGACGTCGAGCGCTGCATCTTCTGCTGCGCCTGCATCAAATCGTGCCCGGAGGAGGCCCTGGTCATCGACGCCGCTCCCGTCCGGCAGGTACGGCAGTGGCTCCATGAGCATTGCACGGCGCGGCGGGAACCGCAACTGTATCTCTGACGATCGCCGGTTTTGCCCCGGGTGGCCGGAGTCGGGGAAAAGCGGCTATTCCGCGGTCGTGCCGCCTGCCGCCAGGATCTCCGGGCAGCGGGCGAGCAGCTGCTCCATGTCTTGGAACTGATCCAGCAGGGGCAGCAGCCGTTGCTGCAGGCTGCGGTCCGCCGGCGATGACGGCGATTGCCGGCGCCAGGCGGGGAGCGCCCTCTTGCCTGCACGGAAGAGATCGTCGAGACCCATCCGCCCAGCACGTTGACCTTCCCGGTCGCGGCAGACCGCCGTCAATTCCTGGTGCCATTGCCGCAACGACAGGGGCAGGGGCATCGGGTCCCGGCCTCCGGCCGACTCCCGTTCCTCCGTCGGTGCCGCCGGTTCGGCCTGCAGGTCGCTCTCTGCCGGCGGGGGAGGCGCGGCCTCGGGTCGGGGGACAGCCGGGGCCGGGGCGGCACTTTTCAACGCCGGCGAGGATGGTTCCACGGCATTCCGGTCCATGGTCCCCGTTGCGGTCTTCCGGTCACTGGCGCTCGGGATCTGCTCCGATCGGGTCGCCTTGTCGGCCTGCCGGGACCGGGACGGGGCTTCGGTGGTGCCCTCGGCCTGATCGCTGGCGGCGGGGGCCGTTGCCGATTTCTGCTGCATCGTCGCAACCGGCACCGGCTCGCCGTCGATCCGGTAGCCGAAGGGGTTGATGTCGAGGAACAGGCCGACGCAGATCACCGCCGCCATCGCCGACACCAGGGCGGCGAGGTTGGCCGGTTTCAGATAGAAGGGGATCTTCTCCGCCCGCCGTTGCCGCCGCCCGCTATCCAGCCGCAGTTCCATCAAAACCAGCCATTCCCCGTAGCAGCGCCGGCAGAGACTGATATGGCGCAGCGCCTCCTGCTTTTCTTCAGCGGTGCAGTACCCGGACACAAAGGCGGCCATCGCCTCCGGGTTCAGGCATTCGCCCGCCCCCGCCTTCGTTTCCGTTGCCAGTCCCAGCAAAGCTGTTCTTTTCCGGGCTGCCGATTTTTCGGCAATCTGATCTTCGGCCATGGCGCTCACGCAACAGCAAGGGTTGGAAGTTTATATTTCATTGGCGGCCCCGACATCGCATTGTGTCCCATCTTCGGCCTCAGTCAAGCAGTTCCCGCAATTCGGCGGCGAGTCCGGCCTGCTCCAGCCCCTGCCGCAACCGGGCAAGGAGCCGGCGCAGGCGGCCGTGCACCTGGTGCCGGTTGAGGTCGAGGAGTTCGCCGGCCCTGGTGACACTGAGATTGTCCCGATAGCACAGCTGCAGCAGCAGCCGTTCCTCGGCGCTGAGTTCGAGGCGCAGGCGGCGCAGCGCGGTATGGGTACGGTTACGCCGCGCTGTATCGCTGCGGTCGAACACCCCGGAAAAGAGGGTCTCGAGGAAACAGTCCCGGTCGTCGTCCTCGAAGCGATTGAAGGCACTGTGATCCTGACGGCAGTCGTCGGCCTCGGCGATGTCGACCTCGAGGGCCTGGTGGGCGCGGCAGTCGATGATCCGGTCGAGGATGGTCCAGGCCGCCGTCTCGATCTCGTCCCGGTCGGGGAGTTCCTGCCGCTGGGCGACGAGTTCGACCGCCGCGTTCAGGTCCAGCCGTTCGAGGCAGAGCAGGCGGAAGAGCAGGGCATGGATGCCGCCCAGGGCGCGGATCCACAGCGGCGGCCGCCTGCGGCCGAACCGGCGGCGGGCGAAGTCTTCCATAAGGCGCCAGGACAGCGAGGCGAGATAGATGGCGAAGGGGCCCGGCCCGGCATGATCCCTGACCCGCTGCCAGTTGTCCTTCTCCAGGGCGTCGAGGACATGGAGTACGGCCTCCCCGGCCAGGGCCGGGCTGGTGAAGCGCCGCGTCGCGAGGCGGCTGATCGTGCCGAGTTCGGCTAACACCCTGTCCTTGTCCTGCATGCCGATGGTCTCTGGGGCGATGGTCTCTGGGGCGATGGTCGATGGTATGACGGCCGTGCCGTCGGATGCGCTGAAGATACTCATAGAAACGTATTTTTGCGACACATTCGACCATCGGGTCCGTCAGGGTAGGAAGGGACGGCGCGATCGCGGTCCCATCAACCTTAACCATAACGGAGGAAAGAGGATGAAGAGAGGAAAATGGCATCTGCTGCTGGCCGTACTCTGCCTGCTTGCCGGCTGCATCCGGCAGACTGAGCCCCAGACCGATGCGACCCCGGGTCGGCCACCGGCGGAACAGGGACGGGTTGTGGCCGGGGACCAGGGCCAAGAGCGGCGTCGGAGAGCGATCGTTGCCGGCAGCCGGGAGGAAAAGGCGGCCGTCCCGGCGGCACCGGCGGCGCCGGGCCGCCCGGTCCTGCCGATGAGGACGGGCATGGCATCGCCGATGGTGGCCGCCGATCAGGTCCTGTATCAGCCGCCGCCGATGACCACCGAGTCTTATTCCCCGAACAGGGAAAGCGGTTTTGTCGCCGTCGGCAACGACCCGCTGTCGACGTTTTCGATCGACGTCGATACTGCCTCGTACAGCAATATCCGGCGGTTCATCGGCCAGGGCAGCCTGCCGCCGGCCGGATCCGTCCGCATCGAGGAGATGATCAACTACTTTGACTACGACTATCCGCAGCCCGACCAGGGGCCGTTGTCGCTGACCCTCGAAGGCGGCCCCTGTCCCTGGCAGCCGCAACGCCGTCTGGTCCGTATCGGTCTGCAGGCGAAAGACATCGATAAAAAGAACCTGCCGCCGTCGAACCTGGTCTTCCTCATCGACGTCTCCGGCTCGATGAGCGCCCCCGACAAGCTGCCGCTGCTGCAGCGGGCGATGGCCCTGCTGGTCGACCAGCTCGACGGCCGCGACCGGGTGGCGATCGTCGCCTATGCCGGCTGCGACCGGTTGGTGCTGCCGCCGACCGCGGGGAGTGACAGAAAGACGTTGCTGGCGGCGATCGATACCCTCGAATCGGGGGGATCGACCCATGCCTCGCAGGGCATCGTCACCGCCTATGAGCTGGCCCGCCAGACCTTCATGCCCGGCGGCAACAACCGGGTGATTCTGGCCTCGGACGGCGATTTCAACGTCGGCCTGACCAGCCGCGGTGACCTCGAGAAACTGATCGAAAGGGAGCGGCAGTCGGGGGTCTACCTGACCCTGCTCGGGTTCGGCGAGGGCAACTACCACGACGACACGATGGAGATCCTCGCCGACCGCGGCAACGGCAACTACGCCTATATCGACTCGCTGCTCGAGGCCAGAAAGGTGCTGGTGAGGGAGATGAGCGGGACGATGTTCGCCCTGGCCGGCGACGTCAAGGTCCAGGTCGAGTTCAACCCGGCGCGGGTTGCCGCCTACCGGCTGATCGGCTACGAGAATCGGGCCCTGGCCGACGAGGAGTTCAACGACGACCGCAAGGATGCCGGGGAGATCGGGGTCGGCCACCGGGTGACCGCCCTTTACGAGGTCGTCCCTGCCGGCGGCGAGGTTCCGGTGTCGGTCGATCCGCTCAGGTACCAGCAGCCGGCGCGGACGGCCGGAGCCGGTGACGAACTGCTGACGGTCAAGGTCCGTTACAAACCGCTGCAGCAGACGGTCTCGACCACGATCGAGCGGAGCCTCGGCCGGGAGACGAAAAGCCTGACGGAGGTGAGCGCCGATTTCCGTTTCGCCGCGGCGGTGGCCGCCTTCGGCATGCGGCTCGGCGATTCCGAATATCTCAACGGCTATTCCTACGACGATATCATCACCCTGGCGCGGGGGGCCAGGGGTGAGGACCGCGACGGCTGGCGGGCGGAGTTCGTCAAACTGGTGGAGATGAGCGAGATGCTGGCGAACTGAGCGGGACGGCGGCATTCTGGCCGGAAAGATGCCGGAGTGCGGGGGCGGGATCATCCCTGTTGTCGGGACCGGCCAAATCGGCTAGGCTGGTGACTGTGGAGAAGAGCCGAGGACCGGGGAAGCCGCAGCCTCCCCGGCATGATCACCGACCCGGAGCATGCCGATGGACGACAGTCGTCTGAAGGGGCGTCCACCCTTCCCCTTTGCCGTCATCGCCGCGGCGATCGCCTTCTCGCCGCGGCTGGAGGCGATGGTGGCCGAGGCCGTCCGGCTGGCCGCCATCTTCGGCGCCGAGCTGCTGCTGATCCATGTCGGCAGGCGGACCGCCGCCAAGGAGGTGATGCTCGACGAGATCCACGGCCGGCTGGGGGCCGGCGCGGCGGTCCGGATCATCTGGCTGGAGGGGGATGCGGTCGATTCCCTGCTCGAGGCCTGCAAGACCAACATGGTCGATCTCCTCATCCTCGGCGCCCTCCGCCGGGAAAACATCCTCCGTTATTACCTCGGTTCGGTGGCCCGGAGGATGAGCCGCCGCGCCAAGTGCTCCCTGCTGCTGCTGATCGAACCTGCCATCACCGGCACCCCGTTCCGGCGGATCGTGGTGAGCTGCGTCGACCACGGCAAGACGGCGCATACCGTGGAGACGGTCCGCTACCTCGCCGCCGGCACAGGCTGCACCGACCTCCGCCTGGCCTGGGAGATGGACCAGGCCGGCCTGGCGATGTCGATGTCCGGCGACAGCACGACGGTCGAGACCGCCCGGATCCGGGAACAACTGCTGCGCGACGAAGAGGCGAAACTGGGGCAGCTGGCCATCGGTCTGGAAGATGACGGCCTTCGGGGCGAACGGCTGGTGCTCAGCGGCCGGCCGGGTTTCGCCATTCGCCGCTATGCCGAGGACTGCGGGGCCGACCTGCTCGCCGTCAACTCGCCGGACGGCCGTTACGGCATCATCGACCGGATCTTCACCCACGGCATGGAGCATATCCTCGAGCATCTCCCCTGCAATATCCTCATCGTCCATTCGCGGCCCGCCGCAGGGCCTGATGCGAGGCGTACGGATGGCTGATTTTGCGCCGAACGATCTCGTCATCCTGCTACTGGCGATCAGCACGATGCTGATCCTGTCCCGCATCGCCTCGGAGATCGGCCGCAAATTCGGTCTGCCGATGGTCATGGGGGAGCTGCTGGTCGGGGTCGCGCTCGGGCCGACGCTGCTGGGGACACTCCTTCCCGGGGTCTATGACACCATTTTTCCGTTTGCCGACAATGCCAATTTCGCCCGTTCGCTGGAGACGATCTTCTCACTGTCGGTGATCCTGCTGCTCTTTGTCGCCGGCCTGGAACTGCGGTTTTCGCTGTTTCTCGAATACGGGGTGGTGGCCCTCACCACCGGCATCGGCAGCATGGTCCTGCCCTTCGTCTCCGGTTTTGCCCTCGCCTGGTATTTCCCTGCCTGGTTTTCGGTTGCGGCGGGCGGGTCTACGCACCTGCTCTTCGCCCTCTTTCTCGGCACCGCCATGTCGATCTCGGCCCTGCCGGTCATCGCCCGGATCCTGCTCGACATGAAGCTGCTGAAGACCGATGTCGGGGCGATCATCATCGCCTCGGCGGTATTCAACGACATCGTCGGCTGGTTCGTCTTCTCCTTCATCCTGTCGATGGTCGGGCAGGGAAACGGCGATGTCGGCATCGTCCGGCCGATCATTGCCATCATCGCCTTTGCCGTCTGCATGCTGCTGTTCAGCCGGTTCCTGCTCAACCGCATCCTCCCCTGGATCCAGACCCGGCTGTCATGGCCGGGCGGCGTCCTGTCGCTCAGCCTCGGCTTCTGTCTCCTCTGCGCCGCCTTTACCGAGTATATCCATATCAATGCCATCCTCGGGGCGTTCATCGCCGGCCAGGCCATCGGCGATTCCGTTCACCTGCGGGAAGAGGCGAGGAGCATCATGCACCAGTTCGTCACCAATTTCTTCGCGCCGCTGTTTTTTGTCTCCATCGGCCTGAAGGTCGACTTCGTCGAGCACTTCGACCCGGTGATCGTCGGCCTGGTCCTCGTGCTGGCCTTCGCCGGCAAGGTGCTCGGCGCCGGGGCCGGCGCCCGTCTGGGCGGCATGCCGCCCAATAAGGCGATGGCCGTCGCCTTCGGGCTCAACGCCCGCGGGGCGATGGAGATCATTCTCGGCAGCCTGGCCTTCGAGGCCGGGCTGATCAATCGCCAGGTCTTCGTCGCCCTGATCGTCATGGCCCTGGTCACCAGCATCACCAGTGCCCCGCTGATACGGCTCTTCCTCGACCGGAAAAAATAGCGGCGTTGCGGAAATCGGTCCGGCGAAAAGGGCTTGTCGCGGCACACGGGATACTCTAGGATAGGGCCAGTGCCGGCCGGGCGCCCGGTTGCACGATATGTCCGGCAACCTGCCGTCGTTGCGGTGGCGCCATCGGTGCGGGTCGTTCGTCTGAGTCTGTCCCGGGGAGGGAACATGAAGCGCGGTATCGTCAACAAGGCTGTTCTGCTGGTGATCGTCGGCTGCATCTCGGCGGTCTTTCTGGTGATGATCCACCAGTTCCTGATGCCGCTGTTCATGGCCGGGCTGTTCTCGGCGATGGTCAGCCCGGCCCACCACTGGCTCAGCCGCCGGCTCGGCGGGCGGGAGAACATCGCCTCGATCCTGACCATCATCGGCATCGTCGTCCTCGTTCTCGGGCCGCTGTCGATCCTGGTCGGGGTGGTGGTCGCCCAGGCCATCCATGTCGGCCAGTCGGTCACCCCCTGGATCCAGGAATTTGTCAGTCAACCGACCGAGATGACCCTCTATCTCGAAAAGATCCCCTATTACGACCAGATCCTGCCCTACCGCGACGTTATCCTCGAAAAGATCGGCCAGATCGTCGGTTCGATCTCGACCTTCCTCATCGACTCCCTCTCCTCGGTGACCAAGATGACGATGCAGGCGGTGTTCGGCTCGATCATCATGCTCTACGTCATGTTCTATTTCCTCACCATGGGCGACAGGCTGCTGATGAAGATCCTGTACTTCCTCCCGCTCCACGACCGCGACGAACAGCTGCTGCTGCGCCGCTTCACCTCGGTGGCGCGGGCGACGATCAAGGGCACCCTGATCATCGGTATCATCCAGGGGGCGATCTGCGGCCTCGCCTTCGCCCTGGCCGGCATCGAGGGGCCGGTCTTCTGGGGCACGGTGATGGCGGTGATGTCGATCATCCCGGCCTTCGGCACGGCGATCGTCTGGGTGCCGGCGCTGATCATCCTCGTCCTCAAGGGGCAGTTCGTCGGGGCGGTGATCCTCGGCGTGGTCTGCGGCGCGATCGCCGGCAACCTCGACAACCTGATCCGGCCGCGGCTGGTGGGCAAGGATACCGAGATGCACGATCTCTTCGTCCTCTTCGGCACCCTCGGCGGGATTGCAATGTTCGGCCTGCTCGGCATCATCATCGGCCCGATCGTCGCCGCCCTGTTCATCACCGTGTGGGAGATCTACGGCGACGCCTTCCGCGACCACCTCCCCGATGTCGGGGTGGTGCTGCGGCGGATGAAGGAAGAGCCGGCCGATGGCGGCGACGAGGATGGGCTGCTGCTGCAAGAAGATCAGGACCTCCCCGCGCCGGAGCCCCCGGCCGGGGCAGAGACGAAGCCGTCTGCCGATCCTGAACAAAAAAACGGGACGGCCTGAGGCCGTCCCGTCCCCTCACTTCGCCGCCGGTGCGGCAACGCCCGGGCGGACTCTGCTGTTACTGAATTTCGATCTGCTTCGGTGTCAGTTCCGCCGGTTTGGCTACCTCCAGATGGAGGATGCCGTTTTCGTATCTGGCGACGACGCCCTCCGAATCGATCTCGAAGGGCAGGCTGAAGGTCCGCTCGACCTTGCCGTAGCGGCACTCGCGGCGGTAGCTGTTTTCCTCCTTGATCTCCTCGTTCATCCGGCGCTCGCCGCCGATGGTCAGCAGTCTGCCTTTGATGTCGACGGTGATGTCCTTCTTGTCGATGCCCGGAAGTTCGGCATCGACCATGATCCGGTCGTCCTTCTCGTAGATGTCGACCCGCAGGCCGCCGGTGCTGACGACGGCGGGCCGCCGCTCGAAGTTGAAGAACGGGGTGAAGAACTCATCGACGATGCTGGAGAACGTATCCGGCCGATTGATCAGAGACTGACGGGGCATGTAGCGTGCAAGTTCCATGGTGTTTCCTCCTTTGAATGATGTGCTGGATGCTGCCGGTTATTTTTCCTCGAGTGGAATTCACTCTTTATCTCTTCACTCAGAATGGTAATAATTCAATCAGTAAAGTCAAGAATAGAAATATTACTTTTTATGCTATATATAAAAAAGTAATTTACAATGCGGTGCATGAGTCACGGGGGAAGATATGGAAGACCAGATCAAATCATTGATTCATCTTGAAATTCGTGAAGATTCGGTGCGCGATCTGCGGGGGCGGCAATCGGTCAGGACCACCTTCAAGCTGTCGCCGCGGTCGATTCATGCCCTGAGCATCCTTGCCTCCCAGATGGGCATCCGCCAGAAATCGTTGTTCGATTATCTGGTCGATGATGTCCAGACCCTCCGCGTCATCGCCGAGGGGGGCGGACCGGCCGGGACCGCTGAACCGCGCGTGGCCAAGACCTATGTCATCTCCCGCCGGACCCTGGAGAATCTCGAAAAGATCTCGACCAGCTACAATACGCCCCGGGATGTGCTGGTGGAGGTTTCGATCGAACGGATCCTGCCGCTCATCCGCCGGGAGCGGGAGAAGCACGAACGCCGCAAGGAGTTTCTCGTTGAATTGAAAGAGCATCTGGCGCGGAGCGCGGCGATGGTGCGGCGGGCGGAGAGCGAACTCGGCCGCGACGATCCGGTGTTTCAGCAGCTGCTGGCGATGCTGAAGACCGTTGATGGCTGCTGCGCCGCGGTCGAGGAGTGCGTCGACCGGGGGCGCAGGATGGAGGATTTCGCGAATCAGGGCGTGAATGGCTGAGGCAGGCCGGGAGGAGCCTATCGATCTCTCAAACCGAAAAGCCATTGAAAAGAAACCGGTATTTCGTATACTGCGACAATGTTTTCATTGCGGCGCCGGACGTGTATCCCGGGGTGCCGTGCAACCCGTCTTTCTTGTCGCGGAGGCCTTTTCATGCGCTGTCTTTGCAGTCTGCTGCTGTCGCTCTGTCTCGCGCTCTCCGGCTGCACCACCGGACCTGGGGCGACTCGTCCGGATCAGGTTGCCACAGCGCCAACGGCGAAAGAGATCGATTATCTGAAAGAGGTGCAGCCGATTCTCGGCAGACGCTGCGTCGCCTGCCACAGCGGCTCCGCCGCCCCCTGCCAGATCGATCTGGGATCCTTTGCCGGGCTGGAGCGGGGCGGCAGTCCCCAGACGGTACTCGATCGCCGGCGGCAGGCGGAAATCGAGCCGGCCAGGCTCATGGTCGATGCCCAGACGGCTGAAGGATGGCGGCAAAAAGGTTTCGTCCCGATCATCGGCAGCGGTGCCGAGACCGGGCCGGAGGAGGCAACGCTGGTGCAACTGCTCTCCCGCCGGCCGCAGGGATCTGCCGCCGCCGGGGAGGGACCGCCGGCGGCCGACGGCTCTGCCTGCGCCTTCGGCACGGGGGAGATGGAGACCTTTCTTGCCGCCCATCCTGATCATCGCATGCCCCCCGGGTTCCCGCCGGTCACGGCGGAGGAACATCGGATCATCGTCGACTGGCTGGCGGCCGGGGCCAAGGGCCCTGATCCGGAGGAGATGGACGGTCTCACCGCCATCCCGGCCCGGGATCTCTCGAGTGTCGGCGACTGGGAGGATTTCCTCAATCGCCAGGATCCCAAGCATGTGATGACGTCCCGCTACATCTATGAGCATATCTTTGCCACCCATACCACCTTCGCCACCGGGACCGGGGCCTTCTACGAGCTGGTCCGCTCCCGTACCGCTCCGGGTGAGCCGGTCGTGCCGGTGCCGACCGTCCTGCCCTATGACGACCCCGGAGGTCTGTTTTTCTATCGTTTCCGGCGGATATATGCCGCCACCGCCGCCACCGGCCGCGTCGTCTTCAATCTCGGCGGGGAGCAGTTGAAAAGGGTCCATGATCTCTTCATCCGTCCCGACTGGTTGATGCCGCCGCATCGGGTCGGGTATGCGCCGCGGTTCGCCGCCAACCCATTCAGCACCTTCGAGCAGATCCCGCCGGAATCGCGCTACCGCTTCCTGCTCGACAACGCCCTGCCTATCCTCCAGAGCTGTTTCGAGGGACCGGCCGCCTCCGCGGCGGCGACCCTCGACGTCCTTGACGACCAGTTCTGGGTCATGTTCCTCGATCCGGAATACGACCTCAGTGTCCGGCTGCCCGGATTCCTGATCGACAACGAGGGGCTGCTCGGGCCCCAGAGAACCGTCCGGGCGGTCGAGGGGACGGCGCCGCCGGATTCCAACAGGCAGCTGCGGCGGGATACGGCCCACTTCGCCCGCAAGCGCAGCCAGTTGTACGACATCTTCTATCGTTATCAGGGCCGGGGTTATGAAAAAATCTGGCGGGGGTCCCGGGCGGAGGATGCGCCGTTGCTGACGGTCTTCCGCCATGCCGCCACTGCGTCGGTGCACAAGGGTGGCCTGGGGGATCTGCCGAAGACCATGTGGGTCCTCGATTATCCCCTCCTCGAGAGGATCTGCGCCACGATGGTGACGGGGTATTCTCCTTACGGACCGGCGGAGCGGCGGATGGCGGCACGGGTGCGGATGGACGGGCTGCGCCAGGAGGCGGAGACCCAGTTCCTCGATTTCCTGCCGCAGGAGCAGCGGCGTAATTCACTGCAGTACTGGTACGGCGGCATGGACCTGCAGGAGCTGGATGCCTCCCCCTCGTCCCTGCCTGCCCGGATCGAATTTGCCACCGATGACGCCAAGCGGGAGTTTGTCGAGTACCTGGTGCATCATCATTTCCTGGTCGAGACCGGGATCGATTTCGATGACAACTATCTCGAAGATGGCGAGCAGTATCCGGAGCCGCTGCCGCAATACCGGAACATCGACGAATTTCTGCTGGGCCTGCGGGCGGCGGCGGCGCCGGGGCCTTCGTATTTCGCCGATGGTGAGGACCGCCAGGACAGCCTGGCCTATATCAGGATCAATGGGGCGGAACGGGGGGATGCGGTCGTTTCGCTGGTGCTGCACCGCTGGCACGATGATGTCACGGTCCTGCGCCAGGAACGGCGCCTCAATCCTTCCCGCAACCGGGTCGGGTTCTTTGCCGGCTTCATCGGTTCATCACCGAACCATTTCTACGATGTCGATGTCGACGAGCTGCCGGCATTCCTCGAGGTCCTCCGCTCCTATCAGGCCTCGCCGGGGGCTGACGAACGCCTGGCGAAGTACCGGGTGGATGGCGGTGAAGAGCGGTTCTGGGAGATCTACGACTGGTTTCAACAACGATTCGCCGAAAGCGGCGGCGGCCGCCCCGGCAGCATCGACCTGAACAGCTACGCCCGCCCTGCCATCTGACCGGGGCGATCCCGATCACCGGCAGCAGGCCGGTCAGACCTCGTAATCGATCATCCGTCTCTCGCAGGTGCGCGGGCGGATGATCGTCCCGGCCTCGACATGAAGGGGATGATGCTGGTAGCCGGCCAGGTCCTCCCTGTTCGCAAACTCCGAGTAGAGGACGATGTCACCCGATGATTGATCGGCACTGAAATCGAACCCGACTTCGAGGTGGAGCAGACCCGGTATCCGGCCCCGCAGCCCATGCAGCGCCTCGCGAATCGCGATGGCGTCCCTGTTTTCTTCCAGCGGGGTTGTGCGATCGATGAGTTTCCAGCAGACGATGTGCTTGATCATGGCATGTTCCTCGGCGTGAGAGGGGAGAATGGTTCAGAGGAGCTTGGCCCCGTTCGGCACCGGTCGTTCCGGGATGGCGATCACCACTTCCCGGTCATCGGCGTAGAAGCCGGTCAGGAGGAATTCCGACCTGACCGGACCGACCTGTTTGGCCGGGAAATTGACGACCCCGACGATCTGCCGGCCGACGAGGTCGTCCTTGCCGTAGAGGGCCGTGATCTGGGCGCTGGTTTTCCTGATCCCTAATTCGTCGCCGAAGTCGACCGTGATGATATAGGCGGGATTGCGCGCCTGGGGAAAATCCTCGACGGTGAGGATGGTGCCGACGCGCAGTTCAACGGCGGTGAAATCCTGCCAGGTGATGGTGTCCATGCCTCTCCTCGCTGTTTGATGATGACGGAACCACCATCTTAGCCGCAGTCGTACCGCCGGGCAATGCCGATCTGCACAGCCGACTCATTTTAGCGCCGGCCGGGGGGTGAGATACCGTCGCGGATGGCCACTGTTGACAACCAGGTCCGTTATGCCTGATCTCCCGGCGCCCGGGACATCGGATGCATCGGGGCCGGCCGGCAGGATTTGCCTTGAAACAGAAATTGCTTTTGCGATACAACTGATACGAATGGGAGCGCGCGGACGATGGGCTGGTAAACAGTGGCATCGGGAGGGGGAAATGACAGGGTACAGGGCAGGGGACCAGCATGCTTAAACCGTTTTTTCACAGCCTGCCGATCAAACGCAAGCTGACGATCCTGATCCTGGTCATTACCACGTTGGCCCTGCTGCTGTTCGCCGGACTCTCCTCGATCAACCAGATCTGGTTGCTGCGCCAGTCGATGCTCGACAATCTCACGATCCTCGCCGAATCGGTATCGAATCTCAGCGCTCCCGCGGTCGCCGCCGGATCGGCCGGCCAGATGGAGAAAATCCTGGCCGGCCTACAGGCCGATCCGGAAATCGAGATGGCGATAATCTATGGAGCAGCGGGGGAGCCGCTGGCCCGTTTCATCCCGCCCGGGTACGCGCCGGCTTCGATGGTGCCTGACCGGCTCATGGATTCCGGGCATGATTTCATCTTCAGCGGCGGCAATGTCAAGCTCCGGCTTTTTCACCCCATCGTTTCCGACGGCCGCCGTCTCGGCACCGTCTATATCCTTGCCAATACCAACAGGGAGACGGACCAGATCTGGGATTCGGCCCTGCTGCTGTTTTCCAGCCTGGTAGTGGTCCTGCTGGTGACCCAGCTGATCTCGTCGAGCCTGCAGCAGCTGATGACCAAACCGATTTATTCGCTGGCCAAAATGGCACGCCGGATCTCCGAGGAGGGTGACTATACGATCCGGGTGTCCCGCAAGTACAATGACGAGATCGGTGAACTGATCGATGATTTCAATAATATGGTCGAGGCGGTCGAGTTGCGGGAGGCCGAACTGAAGGAACACCGCAAGAATCTCGAGCTCCTGGTCCAGGAGCGGACCGAGGAATTGCGGATGAAGAGGGATGAGGCCCTTGCTGCGGCCAAGGCCAAGAGTGAATTCCTCGCCAATATGAGCCACGAGATCCGCACGCCGATGAACGGCATCATCGGGGTTCTCTCGCTCCTGCGGGATGCGCCGCTGGCCGAGGAATTCCGCCGGCTGCTCGAAAGCGCCACCCGTTCGGCCGATTCGCTGCTGCTGATCATCAACGATATTCTTGATTTCACGAAGATCGATGCCGGCCGGATCGACTTCGAATCGATCACGCTTGATCTCCGGGAACTGATGGAGGAGACCTCGGAACTGTTTATCGATGCGGTCAATGCGAAGAATCTCGAACTTGTCTGTTTCGTCCCGCTCGACATCAACTGCCGGATCAAGGGCGACCCGACCCGGCTGCGGCAGATCCTGACCAACATGGTCAGCAACGCGGTGAAATTCACCGAACAGGGCGAGGTCGTCCTCAGGGTCGAGCAGGCCGGCCGGGACGGAGACCGGCAGACGCTGCGTTTTTCCGTCCAGGACACCGGTATCGGCATTGCCTCCACCGTCATTGACAGGCTGTTCGACAAGTTCACCCAGGCGGATGGCTCGACCACCAGAAAGTATGGCGGAACCGGTCTCGGGTTGAGTGTCTGCAAGCAGCTGGTCGAGATGCAGGGCGGCGAGATCGGAGTCGAGAGCGTACTGGGGCAGGGCTCGACCTTCTGGTTTACCCTTGCCTTCGAGGCGGTGGAGGATTCGATCCCGTTCGTTCCCTGCGCCAAGTTCAAGAAGAAACGCTTCCTTGTCGTCGACGACAGTGTCACCAACCGGACGCTCATCGAACACTATCTCCATGTCTGCCAGGTCGAGATCCTGTCCTGCAGCGATGCCGAGTCCGCACTCGCTGTGCTGGAAACCATGCGGGAGAGGGGTGAGTCGGTCGATGTCGCCCTGCTCGACTACCACATGCCGGGAGGCGACGGCCTGGTGCTGGCCGGCCGAATCCGGGAACACCATGCCGACCGGGTGGCGGAGATGATCCTGCTGAGTTCGGGCAGTGTTCCCAGGGACAAAGCGGTCGAGGCGGGAATCAGGTCGATCATCTACAAACCCATCCGTCAGCTCCAGCTCTATGATATTCTGGTCTCGGTCATCTCCGGCCGCTGGTATTCGCTGAAACGAAGCGAGGAGAAGGAGAAGAGGGAACTGCGTCTCCATGGCAAGGTCCTGCTCGTTGATGACGAACCGATCAATCAGAAGGTGGCCGAGGCCATCCTCCAGAAATTCGGTCTGGAGACCGAGGTGGCCGGCAACGGCTGGGAGGCGGTGCGGATGGTGCAGGGCGGTGATTACTCCCTGGTCCTGATGGATATCCAGATGCCGGAGATGAGCGGTTACGAGGCAACCGAGATCATCCGCAAGCGCGAGCAGGAGGAAGGCCGCGATCGGGTGGTGATCATTGCCATGACCGCCAACGCCATGGAGACCACACGCCGCAAGTGCCTCGCCATCGGGATGGATGATTTCATCACCAAGCCGATCAAGCCCGAGGTCCTGGCGGAGAGGCTCTTTCCCTGGCTCGGCGTCTCCATCGATGCCGGCATTGCGGACGATATCGGTGCGGAGGCCCCGGTCCCCCGGGCTTCGTACTGGAACCGGGCCCAGGCCCTGCAATTCGTCGGCGGTGACAGTGAACTGCTGCACGATATGATGGGGCTCTTTCTCCAGCGCAATACCCCGCTCCTGCTCAGGGTGGATGCGGCGATACAGGCGCGGGACGCCGGAGCCCTGTGCGAGGCGGCACATGCCTACAAGGGGGCGGTCAACCATTTTGCCGCGGTCGGGGTGCGCGAGATCGCCCTTGCCCTGGAAAAGGCCGGCAGGAACAACAATCTCGACGGCATCGATGATCTCTGGGAACTGCTGTTGAACGAGGCGGCGAGTCTGCAGACGGAACTGCAGCAGGCCTATGACGCCGAAGAGGTGCGGTTGAAGGCGTGATGAGCGCAGTCCGGATGCCGGTCGCTACCGGCTGCGGGCCAGGACCACCAGGGAGGTGAGAATGATGCCGCCGCCGGCCAGTTTGGCGGCAGTGATCGATTCCCCCAGGAAAAGGGCGGCCAGGATGACGGTGACCAGCGGTTCGAGCGTCGACACCGTTGCCGCGTCGGCGGCGGGAAGGCGGGCCAGGCCGGCGAAAAAGAAGACCATGGCGACCACCGTCGAGATCAGGGCGATGGCCGCGATCGCCGACCAGCCGACACTCCCTTCCGGCAGGGCCGGACGCTCGGCTGCCGCCATGACGGCGAAGACGGCCGCCGCCGAGATCATTATCACCGTTGCCGCCGGCAGGGCGCCTTCGGCCTGCATCATTCTGCTGCCGACCAGGATATAGATCGAATAGATCAACGCCGCACCGATACCGAGCAGGATGCCGGTCAGGGAGCCGGAGGAGTCGCCGCCGATGATCAGGGCCGTACCCGCCAGGGCCGCCAGCACGGCGGCGATCCTGGTCCGGCTCAGGGGCTGTTGCAGGAAGACGGCGGCGAGCAGGGTCACCAGGGTCGGATAGAGATAGAGGAGCAGGGAGACGAGACCGGCCGAGGCGTGGTTCAGCGCCGCAAAGAAGCAGTACGACTGGCCGACATAGCCGAGGCCGCCCATGCCGATCAGGGTGAGCAGGTTGCGGCCGCGCGGCCAGCGCTGCCGCCGGAGGAGCATGATCACGCACATGAGGAAGGCGGCGAAGGCGAAGCGCAGCGCCAGCACCGCCACCGTCTCGGCACCGGCGGCGTAGGCGACCTTGATGAAGATCGGCAGGGCCCCGAATGAAGCCGCGGAGAGGGCGACATAGAGGATGCCGATCAGGGCGGAGGTGGCGGAAGCTGCAGGTCGGGTTGACATTCCGGTCATGTGGTGCGGAAGGAGCCGGCAGGACAGCGGTCTGGAAGGACTGCGGCCTGCCCGTGTTGAGTGTTGTCGATGGACGGCATCTCTGCGGCGGCCGCCGGCTGAAAATCCACCTCTCCCCCTTATGCCCATTCCGGCAGGGGATCGGCGTTGCGGGCGTCGTTCCGCCCGCAATGTCTGCCATGATAGCCGAATGGTCCGCACCGGTGATACAAAAATCTGCTTTGTCGCCGGAATCTTGAGCTGATTCCGAAATAAAGGTCGAATAAACAGTTTGACAGTTTCCGGTAATCCATTATAACTTCTGAGCGAGCGCTCGTTCATGGCCGCCGGCCGGAGTCAACCCCCGCTGAATCAAGAAGGGGGATCGGTTGCCGGTCTCTCGATGGCGATGAAGAACGAGGCGCCTTCTCCTTGTTGGTGAGGAACAGGGGGATCGGGTGATATCACTGGATCGTATCCGGGCATGAGCCGTAATCAGACGCAGCCTGCCGGCGGTAGAGGCAGGCGGGCAGGTGGAGGTGAAAGGCCGATCGGCATGATCGACGAGATCACAGGTCCTGTCGGCGGCAGAGATGTCGAATGGGGCTAGGTAAAACGACAACCAACAAGGAGGAGTTGCAACGTATGGAAAACAAGAATGTTTTTTTTGATGTGCTGACCCCTGTGCATTTTATCCGCCGGTCCGCCCTGGTCTACCCGGATAAAACGGCTGTTGTCTACAACGATACGCGCTTTACCTACAGAGAGTTTTACGAGCGGGTGACCCGGCTCGGCGATGCCCTGCGCAAGATCGGGATCGGCAAGGGCGACAAGGTCGCCTTTGTCTGCCCCAACACCCCGCCCATGCTCGAGGCCCATTATGCCGTGCCGATGATCGGGGCGGTGCTGGTCAGTGTCAACATCCGCCTGGCCTCGGCCGAGATCAGCTATATCATCAACCATTCCGATTCCAAGGTGGTCTTTGTCGACAACGAGTTCGCCGCGGTCGTCAAGCCGATCGTCGGGGAACTCAGCCAGGTCAAAAAGATCGTCAATATCTGCGATATCAGCGATGAGCGGCCGCTCGACGGTCCCGAATACAACGATTTTCTCGCCACCGGGTCGAACGAGGAGATCGTGCCGGTGGTCGACGACGAGTACCAGAACATCACCATCAACTATACCAGCGGCACCACCGGGCTGCCCAAGGGGGTCATGTACCACCACCGTGGGGCCTACCTCAACGCCCTCGGCGAGATGCTCGAGACCGGTTTCAACTCATCCTCGGCCTATCTCTGGACCCTGCCGATGTTCCATTGCAACGGCTGGTGCTTCACCTGGGGGGTGACGGCGATGAGCGGCACCCATGTCTGCCTGCGCAAGGTCGTGCCCGAAGAAATTTACAAGATGATCGAGCGGGAAAAGGTCACCCATCTCTGTGCCGCCCCGACCATCCTGATCGGCATGTCGACCTATGCCACCGCCAACAGCCTCAAACTCGACCACCCGCTCCAGGTCATCACCGCCGGGGCGCCGCCGGCCCCGACCATCATCCAGAACATGGAATCGATCGGCGCCAACATCCTCCATGTCTACGGCCTGACCGAGGTCTACGGGCCCCACACCGTCTGTTCATGGAAGGACGAGTGGGCGGATCTTTCGCCGGAAGAACAGGCCAAGATCAAATCGCGGCAGGGCGTGTCCTATATAGTGGCGATGTACACCGATGTGGTCGATCCGTTGACGATGCAGCCGGTGCCGCGCGACGGCCGGACGATCGGCGAGATCGTGATGCGCGGCAACAACGTGATGATGGGCTACTACAAGGATCCTCAGGCGACGGCCATCGCCTTCGAGGGTGGCTGGTTCCACAGCGGCGATCTGGCGGTGATCCATCCCGACAGCTATATCCAGATCATGGATCGCAAGAAGGACATCATCATCAGCGGCGGCGAGAACATCTCGACGGTCGAGGTCGAGAACGTCATCTACCGCCATCCCGATGTCCTGGAAGTGGCGGTGGTCGCCGTCCCGGACGAGAAGTGGGGCGAGGTCGCCAAGGCCTTCGTCGTTCCCAAGGAGGGGACCAATCCGACCGCCGAGGACATCATCGCCTTCTGCAAGGCCAATATGGCCAAGTTCAAGGCCCCCAAGCATGTCGTGTTCGAGGCCTTGCCGAAGACCGCCACCGGCAAGATCCAGAAGTTCAAGCTGCGTGAGAAGGAGTGGCAGGGCCGGCAGAAGAAGGTCAACTGAGGTTGTGGCCCGGCCGGTGTCGCAAAAGCGGGAGGGAGAAATCGAGCTGCCGATGGCCCCGGATGCGATAAATGGGCTGTGATCAGGGGGTATTGTTTGTTATAGTGGTCAGATTGGAAATCACCCGACACCGGCAACCTTCTCCCTATAGAACACGATGGACATCGCCAATCCCGAACTGCAGCTGGCCGACGATTTTGTCCGGCAGACCAACTGCCATATCTTTCTGACCGGCAGGGCCGGCACCGGCAAGACCACCTTTCTCCACGCTCTCAGGAAGAAAACCGGCAAGCGCATGGTGGTCACGGCGCCGACCGGGGTGGCGGCCATCAATGCCGGCGGCGTGACCCTCCACTCGTTCTTCCAGTTGCCCTTCGGACCGTTCATCCCCGGCGACACCAACTATCTCGGCCGGCACCGCTTCAGCCGGGAAAAGATCAATATCGTCAAGACCCTCGATCTGCTGGTGATCGACGAGATCAGCATGGTGCGGGCCGATCTGCTCGACGGGGTGGATTGCGTCCTCAGGCGCTACCGTCATAACGGTCTGCCCTTCGGCGGGGTGCAGCTGTTGATGATCGGCGATCTGTACCAGCTGCCGCCGGTGGTCAAGGGGGCGGAATGGCAAGTGCTGCGGCAGTATTACGACTCCCCCTATTTTTTTGCCAGCCGGGCCCTGCGTGAGACCGAACTGATTCCGATCGAGCTCAGGCATATCTACCGCCAGTCGGATGCCCGTTTCATCGACCTGCTGAACCGGGTCCGCGACAACCGGCTCGATCCCGCCTCGCTGCAGCAACTCAACAGCCGCTGCATCCCGGATTTCACCCCGGCCGACAACGAGGGCTATATCACCCTCTGCACCCATAACAGCGGCGCCGACGCGATCAATCAGGGCAAACTCCAGCAGCTGCAGAGCACAAGCTACCAGTTTCGGGCCGGGATCGAAGGGGACTTTCCGGAACACAGTTATCCGACCTCGGCCCGGCTGGAGCTGAGGGTGGGGGCGCAGGTGATGTTCGTCAGGAACGACGCCTCGCCCGACAAACGCTATTTCAATGGCCGGATCGGCAGGATCACCGCCATTTTCAACGATTCCATCCGTGTCCGGTGCCCGGAGGACAGCGGCGACATCGAGGTCGAGCAGGCCACCTGGGACAATATCGAATACAGGATCGACCCGGAAACCCTGGAGATCAGCCAGAACAAGATCGGCTCCTTCGCGCAGTTCCCGCTGAAACTGGCCTGGGCCATCACCATCCATAAGAGCCAGGGGCTGACCTTCGAGCGGGCCATCGTCGATGCCGGGGCCGCCTTTGCCCAGGGACAGGTCTACGTCGCCCTGAGCCGATGCAAGACCTTCGCCGGTCTGGTGCTCAGCTCGCCGCTGTCGGCCGTCGGCGTCAAGACCGACGCGGCGGTGTCGCGCTTTGTCGAGGAGGCCGGCCGCAACCAGCCGTCGCCCGAAAAACTGGCCGCGGCCAGGGTGAGCTACCAGCAGCAGCTGCTGACCGGGTGTTTCGATTTCTCGTACCTGCGCTCCCGCCTGGGACGATTGGTGGCGCTGCTGATGAAAAACCGGGCGGTGCTGCAGGTCTCGGGCGCAGGCGAGATCGGCGATCTGGAGAGAAGGTGCCGCGATGAGATCACCGCCGTCGGCGAAAATTTCCAGAAGCAGCTGCACGGGATGTTCCGGGCCGATACCCTGCCCGAGGCCGATCCCGCCATCCTTGAGCGCACGGTCAAGGCCTCGGCCTATTTCGAGGACAGGATCGTCTCGCTGCTGGTCCCCTGTGTCGCCAATCTCCGGATCGATACCGACAACAAGGAGATCGGCAGGAAGGTCAGGGATGCCGTGAAGCAGCTCGGGGAGGAGACCGCGGTCAAGCTGGCTGCGGTCCGTTCCTGCCACAGCGGCTTTTCGCCGGCGGCCTACCTGCGGGCCGTCTCGGCGGCCGAGATCGAGCTGAAACCGGCGAAGGACAAACAGACGCCGGCCGCGACGTATGGCGAATCCGATATCGCCCACCCCGCCCTGTTCCAGAGCCTCAAGGACTGGCGCGCCCGCAAGGCCGGCGAGGAAGGGGTGCCGCACTTCCAGATCATGCACCAGAAGACCCTGGTCCAGATCGCGGTCAACCTGCCGGAAAGCCTTGCCGCCCTGCGACGGATCAAAGGGATCGGCCCGCGTCTCGCCGAGAAGTTCGGTGGGGAGCTGGTGGATCTGGTGGCGGATTACCGCCGGGAGCATGGCATTGCGGAGGTGGTGCTGCCCGTCGCGCCGGACGCGGAGGCGGCCGGGACCACACGGAAAACGGCGGCGAAGGGCGATACCAGACGGATCAGTCTGGAGATGTTCGAGAACAGGCTGTCGGTGACCGATATCGCTAAGCAACGCGGCCTGGTCGTCGCCACCGTCGAGGGCCATCTGGCCCATTTTGTCGAGCAAGGTATCCTGGCGGTCGACCGGCTGATCACCACCGACCGACGCCTGGCCATCGAGCAGCAGCTTGCCGGGACCGGCGGCTCGCTCGGCGCGGTCAGGCAGGCCCTGGGCGAGGACTACTCCTATGGCGAAATCAAGATCGTCCAGGCCCACCTGAAACATCTCGCCACGGTGGGCGACGGCCCGTCCGCCTGATCCGTCGCCTTCCGGCTTTCTCCTGTCTGCCCCTGACGGGACGCTTCCCGACATGGATCGAGGCGGGATGGCTCGTGTTCAGGGGGTTGCGGCCAGTCCCGTCAGGCCCTGGATGCGATCGAGCTCGGCCAGGGCGATGGCGTAGCCGACCTCGGCCCGTTTCTCCTGGCTGAGGGACTCGGCATAGGCCTCCTGGGCGGTCAGGACATCGAGGGTGGTGGCGCGGCCGGCCTCGAACTTGGCCTGCTCGGCCTCGAGCCGTTTCTGCGAGGCGAGACTGGTCTTCTTTGTCGCCTCCATCGCCTTGATTGCCAGTTGGACGTCGCGCAGCGTGATGCGCACACCCTGCCGGACCTGCAGCCGGAGGAACTGGGCGCTGTTTCGAGCCTTGCTGCTCACGGCCCGGGTCTGACGATAATTCCCTTCGGCAGTCGCATTCTGCAGCGGGATGGAGAGGGCCAGACCAGCCTGCCATTGGGTCTCCGGATCGTCGACGGCGTCGTCGAGGGTGTCGCCGTAGGCATCGTCGGTGCCGCCCTGGCCGACCATGCCGATCAGGGCCAGGTCGGGCCGGGTCTGGTTCCGGGCGGCACGTTCGCGGATTTCCGCCGCCTCCCGGCTGAGGTCGGCGGCCTGGACGTCCGGCCTCTGCCGCAGGGCCCGGGCCAATACCGCGGCGCTGTCCGGATGCACCGGTGCGGTCGGCGGCAGGTCGGTCGGCACCAGGGAGGCCTGCCAGTCATCGCTGTTCATCAGCAGTTTCAGCTCATCCTCATACAGGCCGATGCTCCGGTCGGCGAAGATCAGGTTTTCCTCGCGGCGGGCCACTTCCGATTCGGGCTGGTAGCGGTCGACCTCGGCCAGCCGGCCGGCCTCGATTTTGGTCGTGGTCTCGTCGAGGAGCTTTTCCGCCAGTTTGATCGACAGGACCTTGACCTCCCGATCCTGCCAGGCGTAGACCAGGTTCCAGTACGCCCTTCGGACGCTGGCGGCGAGGTTGGCGGCCTCGCTGCCGACCAGCAGGTTCACTGCCGCCAGGTTCTTGTCGGCGGCCCGGAGGTTGGCGGTCTGGTTGGCGACACCGAAGCCCTTCAGCAGCGGCTGACGGAGAGCGAGGGTGAGGCTGGAGCGGTAGTACGGGTCGAGGAGATAGATCCGGGGCGAGCTGGAAAAACGGCTGTTCTGCCAGTTGAGGCTGACCTCGGTGCCGGTGATGAATTTTTTCTCTACCCCGGCGGTCCACTGGCCGCTTCGCTCCTCCTCGGGGGTGTCGGGGGCGAGGAGCGGGTATTGCTGCCCGGCGACGCCGGCCTCGCCGGTGAAGAAGACATCGAATTCACCGCCAGCGGCCTCCCTGACCCCGGCCGCCGCCTCGACATCGTCCTTCTGCAGCCGCAGCCCGAGGTTGTTGGCGAGAGCGGCCGCAACCGCCTCAGTGACGGTCAATTGCGTGCTCTCGGCGACCCGGCCGGCAGTCGGAGGGGCGGCGATCAGGATCAGCAGGACGATAGAAGCAATGAGGGTACGCATCAGGTGTCTCCTTTCGGACGGGGTTCGCCGGCCAGCCGGGGGCATACGGTTTCCAGTACAGGGCCTTGAGCCGCGCGATCAGATGCCGCCGGTCTTCAGTCACCCGGGCCATCAGATAGTAGAGGGTCGGGACGACGATCGGGGTCAGGAAGGTGGCTATCATCAGCCCGAAGATCACCACGTTGGCCATCGATTTCCACCACTTGCTCGACTCGCTGACCCAGGAGATGGACCAGGTATGGAAGTCGAACGAGACTCCGGTGACCATCGGGATCAGGCCGAGGATGGTGGTGATGGCGGTGAGCAGCACCGGCCGCAGCCGGGTGGCGCCGGCGGCCAGCACCGCCTCCTTCAGGGCATAGCCCCGCTGCCGCAGTTTGCCGGTGTAGTCGAGGAGGACGATGGCGTTGTTGACCACCACCCCGGCCAGCGAAATCACCCCGACTCCGGTCATGATGATGCCGAACGGGGAGCGGAACAGGGCCATGCCGAGAAAGGCGCCGCCGAGCGACAGGACCACCGAGGTCATGATGATGAAGGGCAGGCTCACCGAGTTGAACATCGCCACCAGGACCAGGAAGATCAGCAGCAGGGCGACGAGGAAGGCCTTCGTCAGAAACTCCTCGGATTCCTTCTGCTCGTCCTGCTCGCCGGTGAACTTCATCGCGTAGCCGGCCGGCAGCGCCATCCGGTCGATGAACCCGGCGGCCTGCTGCCGCACCACCGGGCCGGTGGTCCTGGTCTCCTCGATATTGGTCTTGACCGTCACCACCCGTTCGTTGTTGATCCGTCTGATGTCGCCGATGATGCCGGCAAAGGTCACCGTCGCCACCGTCGACAGCGGCACCGTCTCGCCGGACGGGGTCGGCAGCAGCAGCTCGTGGAGCACGTCGACGACCCGGCGGTCGACCTCGTCGAGCTGCGGGGTGATGTCGAAATCGTCGTCCCCCTGGCGGAAGGACGAGACGTTGAGGCCGTTGTAGGCGGTTTTCAGAGCGAAACCGATCATGTCGGTGGTGAGGCCGAACAGCCCCGCCTTCCGGCGGTCGACCACCACCTGCACCGAGGGGATGCCTTCGACATAGCCCTACAACGGCACTTATGAACATGTGTTCCACATGCTGTAGGTCGCTTCGGAGTACGAATACTGCATATTGTGTCTATATTGACATGTTGCGTTGTAGGGATAGTCATCGCGCACATCCTCGACATAGGGGATCAGGCTCAGGGCGTCGCGCACCTCCCGGGCGATCCGGCCCAGCACCTGGAAGTCGGGACCGGAGATCTCGAGATTGATCGGCGCCCCGGTCGGCGGGCCCTCCTCCTCCATGGCGATGGTGATCTTGCCGCCGGGGATGTCATTCACCCGTTCGCGGATGGTGTTGACGGTGTCATGCGACGATTCGCTGCGGTCCGCGAGATCGAGAAAGCGCACGCCGACATGGTTGGGGCGCGTTGGAGCTGAAGGACGCGCCGCCGCCGGCACTGATGGTCCCCTGCATATAGATGTCCTTGACGTTGTACAGATCGCTCGAGCCGGCCAGCGTCCCGCCGTCCGACCGCCGGTGTTCCTTGGGGGCCAGGGCTGCGAGGGGTGCAGGGGCCTGCTCGCCCGGTTCCGTCCTCACCCCGGCGACCGCCTGTTCGACCCGGCCCGCCCTCTGCTGCATGAAGCGGTAGCTGTTCTCGATGATGACGATGGCGTTGTCGACGAGCATGCCCAGCGCCAGGGTCAGGCTGAACAGGACGACCATGTTCAGGGTGATGCCCATCGCGTAGAGGATGGTGAACGAGATCAGCATCGAGAAGGGGATGGCGAGACTGACCAGGATGGCGTTGCGGAAGCCCATCGACAGGAAGATGACGAGCAGGACCAGGACCAGGCCGGAGAGGATGTTGTTCTCGAGGTCGGCGATCATCATCTCGATATCGCGGGACTTGTCGAGGACCTTGGTGACCTCGGTGGCCTGCGGCCAGGCGGTCCGGCCCGTGGCGATGATCCGGTCGACCGCCCGGCTGATGGCGATGATATTCTCTCCGGCGCGCTTCTTGATCGCCAGGTTGACCGCGTCGCGACCGTTGAGCCGGGAGATGCTGTTCTCCTCCTTGAAGCCGTCGACGACCCGGGCCACATCCTTGAGGCAGACCGGTTCGCCCTTGTGGGTGCCGATCACCAGGCCGTAGATCTCCTCCGGGGTCTGGAACTCGCCGGGCACCCGCAGCTGGTAGCGGCCCTGGCCGAGGCGGCAGGGCGTTGCGCATGTTGAGTGCCAGCGTACCGTACTGGGTGCGGTGGGCCTCGTCGGTGATGACGATGAGGTCGTCGCGCCGGGTGTAGGCCTCGCCTTCGACCACGGTCTGGTTGAATTTCTGGATAAGTGAGAAGACATAAGACTTGTGCTGGACCAGCAAATGGGCGAGATGCTCGCCGCTTGCGGCCCGGCACGGGTCGCGGTCGTTGTCCACCAGGCCGCAGTCGGCGAAGGTCTTGTAGATCTGGGTGTCCAGGTCGTCGCGGTCGGTGAGAATCAGAAAGGTGAAGTTGCCACCCAGTTTGCGATGGACCTTGCGGGTGAAGAGCACCATCGAATAGCTCTTGCCCGAACCCTGGGTATGCCAGAACACCCCCAGCTTGCCGCTCCGATGGCTGCGGTCGCGGACCGCCTCGATGGCCCGGTTGACGCCGAGAAACTGGTGGTTGCGGGCCAGAATCTTTCGAGGGTTCCCGGCCGAGTCGTCGAAAACGATGAAGTTTTCCACCAGGTCCAGGAAATTGTGTTTCGCGCACACCCCCTTGAGCAGCGTCTCCATGGCCACGACGCCCGGCTGATCCTCGGCCAGCCGTTTCCACTGGTGAAAATGCTCGAACCGGCTGGAGACCGAGCCGAGTTTGGCATCCACCCCGTTGGCCAGCACAACAAAAGCGTTGTGATGGAACAGATGCGGGACGGTGTCCTTGTAATCGAGAAAGTTCTGCTCATAGGCGGCGCGGGTATCGCGGCTGACGTTCTTCAACTCCATGAACAACAGCGGCAGGCCGTTGATGAACCCGACGATATCCGCCCGGCGGCGGTACAGATCGCCCCGCACCCACAGCTCCCGCACGCAGAGGAAATGGTTGTTCTCGGGAACATCGAAGTCGAAGATCCGCAGTCGCTGGCGCACCCGCTCGCCTTTGGCGTTGCGAAAGGTGACCCGCACCCCGTCCTTGATCAGTTCGTACTTCTCACGGTTGGTGGCGGTCATGGTCTGCGTGGCGGAAACCGTGACGACCTGACGGACGGCATCGTCATAGGCCGGGGCCGGTAGCCCGGGATTAAGGTCCTCGATCTTGGCCCGCAGGGGGTGGGTCAACACTACCTCGCGATCCGATTCCCGACCCAGCAGGCTTTCCGGCCCGAAGTCCTCGTTGTTGTAGGCGTACACCGACTCCCAGCCGAGCTCCTGATCCAGGTACTCGGCGGTGGTCTGCTGGACGAGGGTGTCTTCGGTGTGTAGGCGCGGGGAGTCATTCAATCACCTCCCAGTGACCGGTTTTTTTGGAGCCCACACGCCGTAAAAGATGCCTGCATCTTTATTGCACCTGCATCCATACTGCTCATGAGTTGCCTCCCTTTTTTCGAGGCGGCTTCAGCTTTTTGATGTCCTCTTCCAACTCCTTGAGGCTCTCTTCATGCTGGATGCGTCGCTGCGTTTCCCGGAATGTGTCTCATACTCCAGAGCGGCTTTTTCCTGGGCCATCTGGTGGCTGATTTTGCCTGCATGGGTCACTAACTCCCGGCCATTGAGCTGAATAATGGCATCCAGCCGTTGAATCCAGTCTGTCATGTGCATGGGAATTCTCTGCTGGGCCATGGTTTCGGCGAAGGCCAGGTACTGTTCCACCAGCAGGCCGAGCAGCTTCATTTCGTCCTCGGCAAGGTAGTTCTTGGCGATGTTCACATCGCTTTTGCGCACCGCCAGATCACCTTTCTTGTCGAACGACTGCATACCCATCAGGGGCAGCGCGGCGTCCGCCCGGGGCGATACACCAGTTCTGCCGCCGTTTGCCGGCTGATGGCCCAGAGGAGTTTGTTCTGAACCACCTTGAAAAACTCAACGGTCTTTTCGTCCCTGGGGTCGTAGTCGATGCTGGTGGTATAGATATCCTTGATTTTCTGATAGAAGAAGCGCTCGGAAAGGCGGATTTCACGGATGCGTTCCTGCAGCTCCGTGAAATAGGCCATCGAGTTGCCCGTTTTGAAGCGCTCATCGTTCAGAGCAAACCCCTTGACGATATATTCCTTCAACCGCTGGGTGGCCCAGATGCGAAACTGAGTGCCCTGGTGGGATCTGATCCGGTATCCGACGGAGATGATCACGTCCAGGTTGTAAAATTGAACGTCTCTGGATTGGGTTTTGTCAGGCATGGCGCCATGTCGAGTGGTTGTCCGGAAATTCCGGACAACCACTTGCTCGTCCAGTTCGCCTTCACTGAAAATATTGCGGATGTGCTCGGAAATCGTCTTCTTGCTTTTGCCGAACAGCCCAGCCATGTGATCCTGAGTCAGCCAGACCGTCTCGTCTTCCAGCCGGACATCAATTTTGATTTTGCCGTCGGCGGCCTGATAAATAAGGATTTCCGAAGTATTCATGCCGCTGCCTCCATGCTTAAAAGGTCACTTGTCGGGTCAAAGTGACCGGATATAACCATGCCGCCCGCATTGACAAAAATTGCCATTTCCGAGGCGAGAGAGTCGGCGTTCTTCACATCCGCCTAGAACTGGCGGGAGGAGTCTTCGCCGAGGGCGATCTGGGCGAGGAGGGATTGGAGTTTCATGCCGGTCATGGCGCGCTCCGTCGCTTGGCGGTGCGGACTTTGTACAGGCGCTCGGTGAAACCGCCTTCCTTCTCGAAATCTTGCGCCAACCGCTCGACCTGGCGGTCGAGGAGCGAACAGGCCACCGTCAACAGCACCAGTGTGGCATTGGCGGAAAGCTCGGGATAGGTTGTGGTGGACAGGGTGGACAGGGTGGACAGGGTGGACCGGGTGGACCGGGTGGACTCTGTGGACCCAGTGGACAATGGCGGGTTTTCAAGGTTTTGTCCACACTGTCCATTCTGTCCACAATGTCCACTTTTCTTGGCCACTTCCACGACCCACGCCGCCACCTCGTCGGCAGTCTGACAGCGCCGGTCGATCAGCTCCTGCCGGAGCGGATGTGCCCGCTCCCACTGCACCAGCCCCCGCTGCCGCAGAAAATCCTCGTAGTCGAGCTTCAGTTCCTCCAGGCTGGCGCGGGCCACCTGAGTGAGCTTGAGTTCGGTTTTTTTCGAGGTCGCCGAGGCCTGCGAGCCCTCGGCAATGTTCTGCACTCCGGATCGCGCCGCCTGTACCATCTGGTCGTGAGTACGGCTGCGCCGGCCGATGTATCTGTCGCAAAACCGCACGGTGATGTCATACACCAGTTGGGCCACCTGAAAACTCTTCAGCTTGCGATAGCCGCCATGTTTGGGGATCAGGTCAGACATGACCCCTCCCTGTTATACAACGTCCACACGGTCCACCTTGTCCACCAAACCCCATCTGCCTGTTCCGGCGCATAAATGTCGATACCGGCAGTCTCACGGAAAAACTCGGCAAACGTGTTGTTCGAGAAGTCGAGCACATAACCGCTCGCCATCCCGAACAGGTCTTCAAAAACCCTTTTCTCGATTGCCTTGAGACTGCTCACACCGCCACCTCCCCGTTCATCAGTTTGGGCAGGAGGAGGTCGCGGGCTTTGGTGAGTTGTTGGTTGGATAGATTCAGTGTGCAAATTTGTTGAAAAACCGGCTCGCAAATCTCGGCAAACATTTCAAGGAGCATAGAAGATGGTCTGAGAAATTCCTGTTCACCTAGCTTAACTGGACTCAGATTTAACTGAGCAACTCCATAGGCAAGGTTCTCAAGTTCACGTTGGGAAGCATCACTACTAAAAGTCCAATATACAAAACTTCTGGGTATATCTTTACCAACTATTTTTGCCACACGTTGATTCAGTAAGAAGTTTTCTCCGTAAGCTATACAAGCGCGCCCCACATTGCCTGTTAGAGACAGTAGTATGTCGCCAGTTGACAGCAAACAATGAGGTTTCATCTTGTCTGGGACAGAATCAAGTCGAGAGGAACATTCCGGGACAAATCGTGCGTCATGCACATTTTTAATTGTTACGATGCCATACTTGCCTTCAGCTTGATACGTTTTGCTCTTAAAGGCAAAACCTCCATGGAATTCAAAAAGTTCGTTGTAACAAGTTTTCTCCCACCCCTCCGGC
This sequence comes from Desulfoprunum sp., assembly GCF_053613775.1. Taxonomy (NCBI): domain Bacteria; kingdom Pseudomonadati; phylum Thermodesulfobacteriota; class Desulfobulbia; order Desulfobulbales; family Desulfobulbaceae; genus Desulfoprunum; species Desulfoprunum sp. The sequence continues at coordinate 1,501,019 of NZ_JBSHXH010000004.1, read as the reverse complement.
ACGCCTTCGATGATTGGGGTATGTTCATGGCCGGGGAAGCGGAGGTGGACGAACCATTCCTTGTAGAGCAGCCGCGCCGCCTGCTCCAGCAACTGAATCCGCCGCCGGTTGTTCTCGATCAGGTCGTCGTAGGTGGAGAGGACCTCAACGATGGCCTTTTGAGTGCGTAGCGGTGGAATAAGTATGTCGAGACCGTGAATGTGATTCCGATTGAGGGTTGGATTTGAGTTGCCTACGTCGTATCGCTCAAAACCCATCGTGTGTACGAAATAATAGACGTATCGTGGGTCATTCCCTCGAAGATCTTTGCTCCATAAAGTCGTATCGTGTGGCCAATAAGGGCAATCGACGAAATGAACGGTGCCAAGCGATCCCTTGCGACCTATCACTACGCCTGGACCCTCGACTTTCGCCTCAGAGTGATAACTTTGAATTCCTGATGAGGAGACAACGGGAATATTCCCCTGGCGCTGTTCTGCTTTTGTTATGTCAAAACCACGTTGGAAGAACACCAAATCTTCGAGATGGGCTGGTCGCCAACCTCTAGGGTGTCCCGAGTTTCGCTTCATCCCCCCAGCTCCTCGAAGTTCTTCTTAATCGTCACAGCCAGTTTTACCGCTTCGACGTTCAAATCCTCCAATTCCACATGGATGTCGCGCAACGCCTCCTCGAAGTCGAAATCCTCGTCCTCTTCCTCCGGCGCGACGCCGGCATAGCGGCCGGGGGTGAGGCTCCAGTCGTTGGCCGCGATCTCGACTCTGTCCATCAGCTTGACCAGCCCTTCCACATCGCGGAGTTGGCCTTGGGGAAAGCGTTCGGTCAGCCAGTGGGCCTGTTTTCAGAAGTAGCGCACAAGCTTGAGCTGGTCCACCGCCAAGGCGCGGGCCTCGTCGGCGGCCTTGCGGGCGCGGGTGATGTCGCGGCCCGGCCAGGTGTTGCCGCCCTTGGCGGCACATTCGTTTTCGCAGGTCTCGATCAGGCGGCAGGCGAGCTTGTAGAGCGGGTCGCTCCGCTTGACCAGGTCACGGCTGGTCTCGGCCAGCCGTGCGAGGAGGTCCACGGCCTTCTTGAGCTCGCCGTTGGAGGTCTTCTGTTGGCCCCATGCCGCCTGCTGTTTGCTGATGGTCGTTCGGAAGGCCTCCACGTCCGCCTTGAACAGCGAGATGGCGTCATCCACCTCCTTCAGCGGTTCGGCGTGAGCCGCATCCTTGGCCAGGGTCTTGAGGAACGGCTCGACACTGCCGCGCAGCATGGCCAGCGCCCCGATGAAATCCGGCAGCGGTTCGACCGTTTTGCCTTCGCCGTCTTTCATTGTGAAGCAGGCCGCGCCCTCGGCCAGCATGCGCCGGCAGTAACCGGCAACGAGGTCGAGATAGCGCCCGGTCTCGCCCCGATAGAGCCAGATGATGGCCAGGAGATTCTGCTCCTGCTCGGGCGAAAAATCGAAAATCTTGCGCGTGACTTTTCGATAAATGTTGCGGGCGTCGATCATCAGCACCTTGTCGCGGCGCTGCTCGGGCTTGGCGCGATCGAGGAACCACAGTTCGCAGGGGACGGTGCGGGTGTAGAAGAAGTTGGAGCGGATGGCGATCATGATGCCCACGTCGCCGGTCTCCACCAGCTTCTGCCGGACCTTGGCTTCATCCCGCCCGGTGCTGGAGGCCTGGGAGGACATGACGAAGCCGGCCCGGCCCTGAACGTTGAGGTAGCTGTAGAAGTAGCTGATCCAGACGTAGTTGCCGTTCGATACCTTGCCCTTCTTGTTGACGCCGGGCAGGCCGAAGGGCAGGCGCGGATCGCTCCCCACCTTGTCGGCGTCGATCTCGTCGACGTTGAAGGGCGGATTGGCCATGACGAAGTCGGCCTTGCGCAGCAGCTCGTGCGGGTCTTCGTAGTAGGTGATCGACTTCTGGATGTCGCCTTCGAGGCCGTGCACCGCCAGGTTCATCTTGGCCAGGCGGATCGTGGTGGCGTTCTTTTCCAGGCCGTAGAAGGTGAGCTTCTCGGTGGGGTTTTCGTGCCGCCGCTCGACCACCCGGGCGCTTTGCACGAACATGCCGCCCGAGCCGCAGGCCGGGTCGAGCACCGTGCCGCCCGCCGGTTCGATGACGTTGGCGATCAGCGAGACCAGCGACACCGGGGTGAAGAACTCGCCGCCGTCGTGGGCCTTCTGGTCGGCGAACTGGGTCAGGAAATACTCGTAGATGCGGCCGAAGACATCGCCGGAGACGCGCTTGAGCTCCTCGGGGTTGAGGGTGCGCAGCAGCTGGCCGAGCACCGCGTTGTCGAGTTCCTGGTACTCGCTCTCGGGCAGGACGCCGCGCAGGTTTTTGTAGTCGGCCTCGATGGACTCCATCGCGTCGATGATCGCCTTGGCGCGGTTGGCGCTGTCGGGCAGGGCCACGAGGGTGTCGAACTGGGCCGTGGGTTGCAGGAAGATGGCGCTCTTCTGCGAGAAGTCCTCCTTGCTCAGTGGCCGGGTCTTGCCGCCGCGCTTGGGGAGGTCGAACTCGATGGCATCCTTGACGGCGAGAAAGCGACTGCAGGCATGGCGGAGGAAGCCCAGGCCCATCACGGGCAGGAAATATTCATTGCTGGCGTAGTTGGAGTTCGCCCGTAACATGTCCGCCGCGCTCCAAAGCCGCTTTTCAATGGCTTCGATGTGTTCAAGCTGGGCCATGCCTAACCTTCCTTTCCACAATACTCTTGATGCCGAGCCTTGCCCTTGTCCCGCAGGTTGCACAGCAGGCTCTCAATCTTGTCCAGCGCCGGCGGCGACAACTGGGCACGGTCGTTCTCCCAACAGTTGATCGTGGGGAGTGTCAGGTCGAGCCTGGCCGCGAATTTTTCCTGTATCCGAGCGGTGAGTTTCCGAAGTTCCAGGACCAATTGCGCCATAGCACCCGATATAACACTTGATACATCATCGATATGGTTGGGAATGTCAAGCCAGACATGGTTAATCCAAGGAAAATGCGGTCGGTCGGCAGCAGCCCGGCTGCACCAATCCTGGTCTTCGATTGTCCGCCCCTCCGCGCCGGAGTGACTGCGGCTGGGGGGCAATGGGGGCAGGGGGGTGGGAGAGGGATACCGCCGGGGCTCGTCATCTCTTGGAGTCTGGCGGTAAACGTGGTACCCTTGGAGCAATCGGCGGTCGAACCGGGGCGCGGCATATCGCTCTGCGGCGCCGTCATCCTGGTGGCCCAGTGCCGCTGAATCCTATACCGGTACAACGAGATCATGGAAATTCAGGTTTTGATCAGCAAGTGGCTGACCCAGATCGCCACCTACCTGCCCTTCGGCTACTCCTTCGGCGCCGGCATGGTATCGGCGGTCAATCCCTGCGGCTTTGCGATGCTGCCGGTCTACCTCACCCTCTACCTCGGGGCCGAGGACAGCAAATTCTACGCCCAGTCGGTGCTGTTGCGCATCGTCAAGGCCCTGTGGATCACGGCGGTGGTCACCGCCGGTTTCGGCCTGCTGTTCGGGATCACCGGCGGTGCCATCACCCTGGGCGGCAGTTTCCTCAACCGGATGATCCCCTGGTTGTCCCTGCTGGTCGGCATCGCCCTCATCGTCCTCGGCATCTGGACCCTGATGGGACATTACGTGTCGCTGCCGTCGCTGCTGAGGTTCTCCGAGCGCTTCTGCGATCCCCGGCGGATGAGGGTGTGGGATTTCTTCGTCTTCGGGGTGGCCTTCGGCGCCACCTCGATGAGCTGCACCCTGCCGATCTTTCTGCTGGTGATGGGCAGTTCGATCGCCTCCGGCGACGTCACCGTCGGCATCCTCCAGTTCGTCAGCTACATCTCCGGCATGGGCAGCGTCATGCTGGTGCTGACGCTGGGGATCGCCGTGGTCAAGCAGGGGGTGGTGGTCGGGGCGCTGCGCCGGGTCCTGCCCCATGTCCAGAAGATCTCCGCCATCCTCCTGTTCGTCGCCGGGGCCTATATCGTCTACTACTGGACCACCAGCGAATTGCTGTAATCCCTCATTGCCCCAGGATGCGGGCCAGTTCGGCCGCATCGCCGGTCTCAAGCCGGCAGCTGAAGCCCTCGCATACCTGGGCGACGGCCCGGCCGTCCTTTGTGCCGACCGCGGCGATGAACGGCAGCAGGGTGGCGAGATAATCCTGATTGCGGGCGCCGTCAGCCACCAGCACCGTGGTATCGGGCAAATAACGATGGTTGACGGCACCCAGCAGCAATCGGGTGTCGTCGTCGTCCGGATAGCCGGCGATGATCACCTGTCGGGCCCGGCCCTGGTCCAGCAGCTGCGCCGCCAGCATCAGGGGCAGGGCGGCGGGCTGTTCCTTCAGGGTGGCGGCGGCGGCGCGGATGGTCTGCCGGCCCAGCTCCTGCCAGGAGGTGTCGCCGGTCAGGCGGGCCAGGCGCAGCAGGACCAGCGCCGCCACCGAATTGCCGGAGGGTTCGGCCCCATCGTAGCGATCCTTCATCCGGGTGATCAGCCCGGTCCCGGCCGGGGTATCGAAGAACCCGCCGGCCGGATCGGCGAAATCGGCGACCATGGTCCCGGCCAGCTCCAGCGCCTGCTGCAGCCGGAGCGGGCGGTGATCGGCGGCATAGAGATCGATCAGCCCCTGGATCAGGAAAATGTAGTCTTCGAGATTGGTGTCAAAACGGGCCTCGCCGTCGCGCCAGCGCCGCTTGAGCCGGCCCTCGACCACCAGGTGGTCGAGAAGGAAATCGGCCGTCTCCTCGGCCGCCTTGAGATAGCGCGGTTCGTCGAGGATGCGGCAGCCCTTGGCCAGGGCGGAAAGCATCAGGCCGTTCCAGGCGGTGATGACCTTGTCGTCGAGATGGGGCCGGGTCCGGCGGCTGCGCCGCTGCAGCAGGGTCTGGCGGCCGCGATCGAGGAGGGCGGCGATCTCCTCCGCGCTGCGGTCGAAACGTCGGGCCAGATCCCGGTCATCCATGGCCCGGTAGAGGATATTGCGGCCGCTGAATTCCCCGGCCGGATCGCTGAAGGCGTTGCCGTCCGGCTCCACGCCGTAGGCGGCCTTGAAGATGACGGCCTCGGCGGGGGCGAGGAGCGCATCGATCTCCGCCTCCTGCCACAGGTAAAAGGCCCCTTCGCCGTGCTCCTGGCGGTTGTAGGGGTTTTCGCTGTCGGCGTCCTCGGCCGAGAAGAAGCCGCCATGCCGGCGCAGGTCCCGGAGGCAGTAGTCGAGGGTGGCGCGGGCGGTCGCGGCATAGCCCGGATTCCCAACAACCAGCGAGGCGTCGAGCAGGACGGCGGCCAGCTGGGCCTGGTCATAGAGCATCTTTTCAAAGTGCGGCACCCGCCACTGCCGATCCACGGCATAGCGGTGGAAGCCGCCGCCGATATGGTCGTAGATGCCGCCGGCGGTCATGGCGTTGAGGGTTTCGACCAGCATCTCCATGGCGTCGCTGTCGCCGGTCGCGAAGGTGGAGCGGAGCAGCAGCTCGAGATAGGCCGGTTGCGGGAACTTGTTGCCGCTGCCGAAGCCGCCATAGCTGCGGTCATACATTGCCGCAAGCGCTTCCAGACCCTTGTGCGGCAGGTCGGGGGCGAGCTGCGCCGCGGCCGGACCGGTGGCGGAGATCTGTCGCAGGTAGGCGGTGATCCGCGCGGCCGAGTCGTTGATCCGGCCGCGGTCTTCGCGCCAGGCCCGTTCGATGGCGGTGAGGATGTCGGTGAAGCTCGGGCGGTCGGCCATCGCCTGCGGCGGGAAGTAGGTGCCGGCGAAAAAGGGCTGGCCGTCGGGCAGCAGAAAGATCGACAGCGGCCAGCCGCCGGACCCGGTCATCGCCTGGGTCGCGGTCATGTAGATCCGGTCGAGATCGGGTCGCTCCTCGCGGTCGACCTTGACCGGGATGAAGAAACGGTTGAGCCGGGCCGCGACCGCCTCGTCCTCGAACGACTCGTGAGCCATGACGTGGCACCAGTGGCAGGTCGAGTAGCCGATCGACAGGAAGATCGGGCGGTCCTCCTCCCGGGCCCGTTCGAGAACGGCATCGGACCAGGGCTGCCAGTCCACGGGATTATAGGCGTGCTGCAGCAGATAGGGACTCTTTTCGTTGATCAGGCGGTTGGCCTTTCGGGTATGGTTCATCGTCGACTCCTCCGGTCAGGCAAGCCGGCTCTCCTGCACAGTCGGGGTGGCGCAGGACGGCGGCTGCCGTTTTTGCTGGCGCGATCGCGGGACATCTGCTAGAACGGACGGTTCCGTAAAATTAGAATAAGCATCATCGGCACCGCGTCGAATCAATTCGGCCGCGGCCGATCTGGAGAACACATGGACCGCTACAGCGGAATCATCGCCGCTTCCTTTGCCTATATCATCTGGGGGGTACTGCCGATCTACTGGAAGGCCCTGCAGACCGTCCCGGCGCTCGAGATCCTCTGCCACCGGATGACCTGGTCGCTGTTCGTGACCCTCGGGATCATCCTCTTTGCCCGCCGGACCGCCGAATTCCGGCACGCCCTGGCCAACCGCCGCAACCTCGGGATCTTCGGCGCCTCGGCGCTGCTGCTGGCGGTCAACTGGCTGATCTACATCTGGGCGGTCAACGCCGGCTACATCCTCGAGGCCAGCCTCGGCTATTTCATCAATCCGCTGATCTCGGTGGTGTTCGGGGTCTTCTTCTTCAAGGAGCGGCTGCGCTCCGGGCAGATCGCCGCCCTGGTCCTCGTCGTTGCCGGGGTGCTCTACCTGACCGTCTACTACGGCCGCTTCCCGTGGATCGCCCTGTCGCTGTCGGTGACCTTCGCCATTTACGGCCTGCTGCACAAGATCAGCAGCCTGCCGTCGATGGATGCCCTCGGCATCGAGGTCCTGCTGTTTTTCCTGCCGGCGGCGGCGTATCTGTTCATCGTCGAGTCGGCCGGCGGCGGCGCCTTCCTCGGCGGCACGACGCCGACCGCGATCCTGCTGGTCGGGGCCGGCGTCGTCACCACCTTTCCCCTGCTCCTCTTCGGCTTCGCCACCCAAAAGATTCCGTTGTCGACCCTGGGACTGCTCCAGTACATGGCGCCGACCATCAACTTCTTCATCGGCATCCTGCTCTATCACGAGGAGTTTCCGCGGGAGCGGATGATCGGGTTCTGCATCATCTGGACGGCGCTGGCCCTCTACCTCGCCGAAGGGGCGATCCGCCGGGTGCGGGCGCGGCGGGCGGTGCTCGGTGGCCTGCAATCGTGACGGCGGGGGGATGGCGGTGAGCGGAAAATCGCCGCGATGGCTGCCGATGATCTGCCTGGTGACGGCGATGGTGCTGTGGGCCAGCTCGTTCATCGCCCTGAAGGTCGCCTTCCGCGCCTATGCGCCGATGATCGTCATCTGGGGCCGGATGGTGGTCGGCAGCCTCTGCTTTCTCTTCCTCCTGCCGCTGCTGCGCCAGGTCCGCCTCCGCCGTCGGGATCTGCGCTATCTGGTGCTGATGGCGGTCTGCGAACCCTGCATCTACTTCATCTTCGAGGCCAAGGCGATGGAGCTGACGACCGCCTCCCAGGCCGGGATGATCACCGCCATCCTGCCGCTGCTGGTGGCCATCGGTGCCACGATCTTCCTCGGCGAACGGATCGCGCGGCACACCGTCGCCGGTTTCGTCCTGGCCATGGTCGGGGCCGGCCTGCTCAGTGTCAGCGGTGAGACGACGGCCGATGCCCCCAATCCCCTGCTCGGCAATTTCCTCGAGTTCCTGGCGATGGTCAGCGCCATGGGCTACACGATCTCGCTCAAACACCTCAGCAGCAGCTACTCGCCGCTGTTCCTCACCGCGATCCAGTCCTGGGTCGGGGCGGTATTCTTTTCCTTCTTCCTTCTCTCGCCGGCCACGGTCATGCCGACCGAATTCGTCCCGCTGCCGGCGATGGCGGTGTTCTATCTCGGCAGCTGCGTCACCATCGGCGCCTACTTCCTCTACAATTTCGGGGTCAGCAAGCTCCCCGCCAGCCAGGCCTCGGCCTATATCAACCTGATCCCGGTCTTCACCGTCATCATGGGCTTCCTCTTCCTCGGCGAGACCTTCACCCGGCTGCAGGTCCTGGCCTCGCTGCTGGTCTTTCTCGGGATCTACGTCAGCCAGAAGCGGCCACACGTGCTCTGACCTGAATTTCGGCAGGTTCCCCGGCCAGTCTTCATCTCAGGCCGAGGGAGGTTCGTCGGACAGACGGCGATCCGGCGAGGGAGAAGATCCTCGATCGGACAGGGCGCGGGAGTTGACCGGCGGTCGCGGCGGTGGCGGGAACGGAGGCGAGGGGAGGTGAAACCGTGAACGAAGAGGGCGCTGGAGCGGACTGCCCGCCCCAGCGCCCGGGAACTACATCATGCCGAGGGCCTTCGGCAGCCAGATCGACATCGTCGGCCAATAGGTGACCCCGATCAGGAAGACGAGCATCGTCAAGAGCCACGGCCAGACGGCGACGGTCAGCTCCGTTATCCCCATCTTGGTCAGGCCCGAGGCGACGTAGAGGTTCAGCCCTACCGGCGGGTGGCACATGCCGACCTCCATATTGACCGTCATCAGGATCCCGAGGTGGACCGGGTCGATGCCGAGTTTCATTGCCACCGGGAAGACGATCGGGGCGAAGATCAGCATGATCGACGACGGTTCCATGAAGTTGCCGGCCATCAGCAGCAGGATGTTGACGGCGAAGAGGAAGGCGATCTGGCCGAGACCCTTGTCGATCAGCCAGTCGGTCAGGAGCTGAGGGATGTTCTCATTGGCGAGGATGAACGAGAACATGACGGCGTTGGTGATGATATAGAGCAGCATCGCCGACATGTTGGCGGAACTGAGCAGGACCTTGGGAACATCCTTCAAGGTCAGGTCCTTGTAGACGAAGACGGAGACGAAGAAGGCATAGACCGCGCTCATCGCCGCCGCCTCGGTCGGGGTGAAGACACCGCTGTAGATGCCGCCCATGACGACGATGATCAGCATCAACCCCCAGACCGCCTTGCGGAAGGTCCGCAGGCGTTCGAGCCAGGAGGCCTTCGGCTGGCGCGGGTAGTCGAATTTCATGGCCCGGTACCAGGTTATGCCGCCGAGCATTGTGGCCAGGATCAGGCCGGGGATGACGCCGGCCATGAACAGGGCACCGACCGAGGTGTTGGTGGCGACCGAGTACATGACCATGACGATCGAGGGCGGGATCAGGATGCCCAGGGCCCCGGAGGTGGTGATGACCCCGGCGCCGAATTTCATCGGGAAGCCGGCCTTGATCATGCCGGGCAGGAGGATCGAGCCGATGGCGACGACGGTGGCCGGCGACGACCCGGAAACGGCGGCGAACAGGGCGCAGGCCATGACCCCGGCCAGGGCGAGACCGCCATACCAGTGGCCGACCATCGAGGCGGCGAAGTCGATCATCCGCCGGGCGACGCCGCCATGGGTGAGGAAGTTGCCGGCGAGGATGAAGAAGGGGATCGCCATGATCTCGAACTTCTCGATGCCGGAGAACAGCTTCAGGGCCACCGATTCGAGGGGCACCTGGGTCATGGTGAAGAGAAAGGTCAGAACCGTCAGGCCAAGGGAAATCGAGATCGGCATGCCGGTCAGCATCAGGACCAGCAGGACGCCGAAGATGACAATCGCGCTCATCGTTTGTCCTCCTTGTCTGTTGCCGTTTGGAAAGGTTCACGCACGGACATCCGGGGTTCTTCGGCCGGGATCTTGATCTCCTCGACGCCCTCGACATGGCCATGGTCATGTTTCGGCAGCTCGCCGGAGCGGATGAAGTTGAAGGTGACCTGGAGAAAGCGGAAACACATCAGGGAGGAACCGAAGGGGACGGCGCTGTAGACCGCCCAGGTCGGCCACTCGAGATCGGGGGTCGTCGGCCCCGCGAACATATCGGGGGAGGCGATGCCGAGCTTGGAGTAGACGGCGTAATGCATGCCGTTCTCCCAGATGAAGTTGAAACCGAAGTAGGCGACGATGGAGGTGAATGTCGCTCCGGCCAGCAGGCCGAAAATGATGAACTTGCCGCGCAGCGGTTTCTTCATCTTGTTGATCAGGACATCGACCCCGACATGGATGCCGGTCCGGACTCCGTAGGCGGCGCCGAACTTGGCCATCCACACGAACATGATGATGCACAGTTCCTGGGCCCAGCCGAAGTTGAGGCCGAGCAGCCAGTCCTGGACCACCGGTATCGGCCAGCCGGCGGCGTAGCGATGGACTACCGCCACAAAGATGATCAGGGTCGCCCCTGCCATGAGGAAGGTGATGAACCACTCCTCCAGATGATTGAGAAACTTCATTGCTGCTGCCATTGCTGCTGCCGCCTCCTTCCTGGGATGAGGGCAGGGCGACCGGCTGTGCCGCCGGTCGCCCCCGCTTGGTGCCTGATGTCAGTCGATATTACTTCTGGAAGCTGACCGCCTTGTACACGGCGTCGATGGTCTCCTTGCCGATGCGGCCGGCCATCTTGTCATGGACCGGGAGCATCGCGGAGCGGAAGGCGGCGCGCTCTTCCGGAGTCAGGACGGTGACTTCGGTCTTGCCGGAGGCCTTGACCGCCTCGAGATCCTGGTCGTTCTTCTCCTTGGCGATATTGTTGGCGTAGTCGGTCGCCTCGACCATCGCGGTCTCGAGCTGGCCGCGGATGTCGGCCGGCAGTTCATCCCAGAACTTCTTGTTGACGATGACCGCGTAGCCCAGGTAGCCGTGGTCGGTAATGGTCATGTATTTCTGTACCTCGTGCATCTTCTGGGTATAGAAGTTGGAGATCGGGTTCTCGGTGCCGTCGACGACGCCGGTCTGCAGGGCCTGGTAAACCTCGGAGAAGGCCAGCATCTGGGGGATGGCCTTGATGGCGCGCATCTGCTCCTCCAGGACCTTGGAGTTCTGGATCCGGAGTTTCTTGCCCTTCAGGTCGGCAGGGGTCTTGATCGGGGTGTTGGCGGACATCGATTTGAAACCGTTATCCCAGTAGGCCAGGCCCTTGATCCCTTTCGGCTCGAGTTTGGCCAGCAGCGCCTTGCCGGCTTCGCCTTTGGTGACCTTGTGGAGGTCGTCATAGTTGTTGAAGATGAAGGGCAGGTCGAAGACCTCGAAGTCCTTGACGCCCAGGGGGCCGAATTTCGCCAGTGACGGGGCGAGCATCTGGACGGCGCCGAGCTGCAGGGCCTCCATCTCCTCCTTGTCCTTGTAGAGCTGGCTGTTGGGGTAGACATCGACCTTGACCTTGCCGCCGGTCAGCTCCTCGGCCCGTTTTTTGAAAAACTCGGCGGCCTGACCCTTGGGGGTATCGACGGCGACGACATGGCTGAACTTGATGTTGATGGTTTCGGCAAATGCAGGGGCTGCCAGGAGAGCTGCTGAGATCGTCAATGCCGTTAATGCCTTTGTCATAGTTCCAAACATGGTTCTCCTCCGTTAACATGGTGATGGTGCGTGATATCCGGTCCAGTCGGGGACAATTGCCTTGTTGCCCCGGGAACAAGCCGGATGCCCTACTTCTACTCACGGTTGTTAAAGCAAGAACGGGACCAAGTACGCAAAATTGCATCAAACCCTGCAAGATCGTATCATTAGAAATGATAAACGTCCAACGGATAGTGATGAATTGGCGGAATTTCACCCATCGGACGCATCCGGCAGTGGGGAAATCCGCCAAGGCCGCAGAACAGTGGCCTGGAGGACGACTTCCTGTCCGTGTGTTGCAGTTCCTGGTCCCTCCAGCCGCTGGGACGTTGACGGAAATTGCCGAATCAAAAAGGTTTTTGGTTGTACCGTTAAATGCCCGAGGGAGGGGAACCGTGGCGGCGGCGGGGAGATGCAGCCGGCCTGACGGATGAGCCGGGGGGAGACGTTCCAGGATAGTGGAGAACGCGGGCACTGCCGCGCTCAGGCCTTCAGGTAGTGATCGATGACGTCGTAAAATTTATGGATATCGAGGGGTTTGGCGAGAATCCCCTCGAAGGTGGGATTGTCGGGGCTTTGTCGCGTCAAGGGGGAGCCGGTGAGGGCGAAGACCGGGATGGAGGCGGTTCGGGGATCTGCTTTCAGTCGGGCCAGAATCTCAAAACCGTCCATATCCGGCAGCGACAGATCGAGGAGGATCAGTCCCGGCTGCCGTTCGCCGGCGATCGCCAGACCGCTGGCGCCGTTTTCGGCGGTCAGCAGCGTGATCCCGGGACGGCGGGCGATGATCATCTCGACCAGCTGGCGGTTGGCGGCGTTGTCTTCGATATAGAGGACGGTACTGTGCTGTCGGCTCGGCATGGTTTTGCGCTCCAGGGCTCGGCAGGCCCGCTGCCTGTCATTCGTCGGCGATCTTCCATGGCCGGAAGAGGACAGCATGGAAGCGGGAGAGGTTGGTTTTCATATACCAGTGAAGGGGGTTTTTGCAAGCACCAATTTACATCGGGTCGGTCATCTGGTACAAACAACAGTTTGCTGCAGAACGGAAAAACGAACGGGACAGATGGGGTGAAAACGACCATGAATATCAAATACCAGTATCTCAGGCTGGCCAACGAGCTTGAACGGGAAATCCGGACCGGCAGGTATCGCGCCGGTGAAAAACTGCCGTCGCTGCGCAGTCTCCGCGCCCGCACCGGCCGGTCGTTGACCACGGTCTACCAGGCCTACGCCGAACTCGAGAACCGCGGCGTGGTCGATGTCCGCAACAAATCGGGATTCTATGCCCGGCCGCAGATCGACCGCATCCTGCCGCTGCCGGCGAGCGAAAACAGGCTCATCAAGCCGCACCGGGTGGCGATCAACGCCCTGTCGGCGATGATCCAGAACTCGATGACCGCACCGAAGATGCTGCCCTTCGGCGCCGCCATCCCCTCGCCGGCGCTGCTGCCGCTCAAGCAGCTGGCCCAGGAGATCCGTGGTGCCGCCGCCGGGTATGCCACGGGGAAGATGATCGGTTACGGCCATCCGTTGGGGCTGCCGGAACTGCGGACCGAGATCGGTAAACAGGCCGTCGGCTGGTACCGGGAGGACAGCGGCGAGGAGATCATCATCACCAACGGCTGCATGGCGGCCATCGACGTCTGCCTGCGCAGCGTCGCCCGGGCCGGCGACATCATCCTCATCGAGTCGCCGACCTTTCTCTGTTATCTCCAGCTGATCGAAGACCTCAACATGCGGGCCCTCGAGGTCCCGGTCCACCCGGAGAGCGGCCTGGACATGGACCTGCTCGAACGGGCGCTGGACGAGCACGACGTCCGGGCGGCGCTGTTCAACGCCAACTTCCACAACCCGCTCGGCTGCATCATCGACGAGGCGGCCAAACGCCGGCTGGTGGAGACCATGACCCGGCGGCGGGTGCCGGTGATCGAGGACGATATCTATGGCGATCTTTATTTCGGCGACACCCGGCCGCTGCCGCTGAAGGCCTTCGATCGCGACGGCATGGTGCTCTACTGCTCCTCCTTCACCAAGTCCCTGGCCCCTGATCTCCGCATCGGCTGGACCATGCCGGGTCGTTTCCGCGAGAAGGTCAAGCGGATCAGGTTCAACGCCGCGATCGCCGTCCCCCAACTCGGCCAGTTGGCAATCGCCCGTTACCTGGCGGCCGGCGGCTTCGACCGTCACCTGCGCCGGATGCGTAATGCCCTGAAAAAGCAGACCTCCGATTTCGCCCTGGCGGTGGCCCGCTATTTTCCGGAGGGAACGAGGATCTCGGCGCCGAAGGGAGGGATGTGCCTGTGGGTCGAGCTCGACCGGTCGCTGGATACCCTGAGGCTGTTCGACAGGGCCCTGCAGCAGAACATCTCGATCCTGCCGGGATCCCTCTGTTCCGGCACCGGCCGCTACAACCACTGCATCCGGCTCAACTGCGGCTATCCGATGAACGAGGCGGCGGAACAGGGGATTGCCACCATCGGCCGGCTGATCCGGGAGGTGGGCGGCGGGTGAACCGGTCGTCATCCCTGCCTTTTCATCGACAGGGAGATGCGCTTGCGCTCGCAGTCGACCTCCAGCACCCGCACCTCGACCTGCTGCCGGACCTTGACGACCTCGGCGGGATCCTTGACGAAGCGGTCGGCCAGTTGGCTGACATGGATCAGTCCGTCCTGGTGCACGCCGATGTCGGCGAAGGCCCCGAAGCGGGTGACATTGGTGATGATCGCCGGCAGCACCATGTCCGGTCGCAGATCCTCGAGGCGATGGATGCCGGGAGCGAAGTGAAACTGGACGAAGGCGGTGCGGGGGTCGCGGCCCGGTTTCGCCAGTTCGGCGACGATGTCCCTCAGGGTCGGCATGCCGATCTCCGGTGCCAGGTAGCGGTCCAGGACCAGGTTGTCCCTGGCGGCGGCCGAGGCCATCAGCTGCTCGACGGTGCGGCCGGCATCGGTTGCCATCCGGGCGATGAGGCCGTAGCGTTCGGGGTGGACGGCGCTGGCGTCGAGGGGGTTGGCGGCCCCGCGGATCCGCAGGAAACCGGCGCACTGCTCGAAGGCCTTGGGGCCGAGGCGCGGCACCCGGCGCAACTCGGCCAGGCCGGCAAAGGGGCCGTTGGCGTCGCGGTAGGCGATGATGTTGCCGGCCAGCGTCGGCCCGAGACCGGAGACCGCGGTCAGCAGTTCGAGGCTGGCGGTGTTGAGCTCGACCCCGACGGCATTGACGCAGCTGATCACGGTCTCGTCGAGGGCCTGCTGCAATTCAGCCTGGTCGACATCGTGCTGGTACTGGCCGACGCCGATGGCCTTCGGTTCGATCTTGACCAGTTCGGCGAGCGGGTCCTGCAGCCGCCGGCCGATCGACACCGCCCCGCGGACGGTGATATCGTGGTCGGGGAACTCGCGGCGGGCGGTGTCTGAGGCGGAGTAGACCGAGGCCCCGTCCTCGTTGACCAGGGTGATGATGAGGTCGGCCGCCAGGTCCAGGCGGCGCACGAATTCCTCGGTCTCGCGACCGGCGGTGCCGTTGCCGATGGCGATGGCCTCGATGCCGTATTCGCTGACCAGCCCGGTGATGATCCGGCCGGCCTCGTCGGCCTGCTTTGCCCCCAACAGAGGGTAGATCGTGGCGGCGTGGAGCAGGCGGCCCTGGCCGTCGAGGCAGACCAGCTTGGCGCCGGTGCGGAATCCGGGGTCCAGCGCCAGCACCCGTTTCTGCCCCAGCGGCGGTGCCAGCAGCAGTTCCCGCAGGTTGGCGGTGAAGACGGCGATCGCCTCCCGGTCGGCCCTGGTCTTCAGTTCCCGCCGCAGCTCGTTTTCCAGCGATGGGGCGAGCAGCCGCCGGTAGCCGTCGTCGAGCGCCAGCCTGACCTGCTCTGCGGCCGGCGAAGAGCGAAGATGGCGGCCGGCGAGATAGTGCAGGGCCATTTCCTCGGGCGGCCGGACCGTAAGCGCCAGCACCTTCTCGTTGTCGCCGCGGAACATCGCCAGCAGGCGGTGACCGGGGGCCTTGGCCGCCGGTTCCTGCCACTCGAAATAGTCGCGGAATTTGGCGCCCTGGTCCTGGTGCTTCTTCACCACCTTCGAGCTGATCACCGCCCGGTCCCGGAACAGCCGGCGCAGACCATCCCGGCTGGCGGCATCCTCGCTGATGGTCTCGGCGATGATGTCCCGGGCCCCGGCCAGGGCCTCGTCTTCCGACGCCACACTGTTCTCCGGAACGATGAAGGGGCGGGCGTCGACCGGCGCCGCCTGCTGCAGGAGCAGGGCCTCGGCCAGCGGTGCGAGCCCCTGCTCCCGGGCGATCATCCCCCTGGTCCGCCGCTTCGGGCGGAAGGGCAGGTAGATATCCTCGAGCCGGACCATCGTCGTCGCCGCCTCGAGTTGCTGCCGCAGGGCCTCGGTGAGGGCTTCCTGCCGCTCCATCGACTCGATGATCGCCTTCCGGCGCCTGGCGATCTCGGTCAGGGAGTGGAGCTGATCGCGGATGGCGGTGATCGCCACTTCGTCCAGGGAATCGGTCGCCTCCTTGCGGTAACGGGCGATGAAGGGGATGGTGGCGCCGGCGGCCAGCAGGTCGACGGTGGCCTGGACCTGCTCACGGGAAAACCGGCAGCGGTCGGCGATGGTGGCTATCGGGTTGCTCATTGGGGTCATGATCCGTCGTTGGGTGAAGGGGCAGGGTGATGGAAATGAGAGCGGAACAATAACCGCCCTGGCGGTGTCGTGCAAGACGGCAGGTCGAAATCGATAACCGGGTCCACAGCCCGGGACGGGCGAGGAAAAGGTTCCGGAGAAAAATACCTGTTCGTTGCCGGTGATGGCGTTCTTTTCTTGATCAATCAGGTCGGCTCACCTATCCTGTGGAGAGGTTTTTCCCTTGTTCCGTCATCGGCCGGCGCCTGGCGGATCGGATGGTTCGCCAAAGATTCTGTGGATGGATGCGGACATGGATGACAAAGAGACGCTGTTGATGAAGGTGCTGCCGAAGGCGGTGCTGCGGATTCTCACCCCGGAGGCGCAGGAAGCGGTGCCGCAGGCCCAGCTGGTCGGCGATGTGGTGGTGATCCTTGACTTTCCCTTCAGGGTCGGCCGGGAGTCGCGGATCCGCAAGGTGGATGGAAAAATCGAGCGCATCGAGCGGCCGAAGGACCATGCCGGGCCTCCCAGCAACGATCTCTATCTTGTCGATCGGGGCCATCTCCTCAACATCTCGCGCGAGCACTTCCAGATCGAAAAAGACGGCGACGGCTATGTCCTGGTCGACCGGGGCAGCGCCTGCGGCACCAGGGTTGGCGAGAAACGCGTCGGCAGCGGCGATGCGGGCGGACGTTGCGCCCTGCAGGATGGGGATATCATCGCCGCCGGCGCCAAGGGGACGCCCTATCGGTTCCAGTTCGTCACCTTTGACGGCTATGCGATGATGAAGAGGAGCTAATCGGCCTGGGCGATGGCCTCGGCCAACCGGACGGCAAGCCGGGTCGCGGCGACATCATGGACCCGGAGGAAGGATACCCCCTGATTGACGCTGAGCGCCGACACCACCGCGGTCAGTTGATCGCGCTGATGGGCGGCAAGCCCGCTCAGCTCACCGAGAAAACGCTTGCGGGAGTGGGCCAGCAGCACAGGCTGGCCGAGCGCCGTGAACCGGCGCAGGTGCTTGAGGATGGTCAGGTTGTGGTCGACGGTCTTGCCGAAACCGATACCGGGATCGAGGATCAGGCGATCGCGGTCGACACCGTTCGCCGTCAGCCAGTCGATCCGCTCCTGAAAAAAATCGATGATATCGACGACCACGTCGTCATAGACCGGGTTGACCTGCATATCGGCAGGAGTGCCCTGCATGTGCATGATGATCACCGGTGCCGTCGTGTTCTGCACGACCTCGAGCATCTCCGGGTCGTGATGCAGGGCCGAAATGTCGTTGATGATGTCGGCCCCGGCGGCCAGGGCCCGGCGCGCGACCTCGGCCTTGACGGTGTCGATCGAGATCGGGATCCGGTGGTGTCTGCGGATGGCCTCGATCACCGGGATGGTGCGCTGCAGCTCGTTGTCGAGGGAAACCGGCTTGGCGAAGGGCCGGGTCGATTCGCCGCCGATGTCGAGGATGTCGGCACCGTCGGCGATCAGCTTCTCCGCCTGGGCGACGGCCAGATCGAACGCATAGTACGAGCCGCCATCGGAAAACGAGTCCGGGGTGACGTTCAGGATGCCCATGATCTTGACGGCGGCTGGCCTCACTGGCGGCTACCCTCCTGTTCCGGCGGCTGGTCGACTGCTGCAGCCTCATCTCCTTCTTCCCGGGCTGCCGCCTGTTCCTCTTCGACGACCGGTTCGGCGACCGACGCGGGCGCCGGCCGGGGCTTCGTCCTGGCGGCCGGCTTCTGCGGCTTGAGCTTATCGGTGTACATCCCCGGCCGCAGGTCCTCGATCATCCCGACGATGTCTTCGAGGACGATGGTCTCCTTTTCGAGCAGGTCCTCGGCCATCCGGCTCAGGATGTCGCGGTTGTCCTCGAGCAGCCGGGTGACCTTGTCCGCCGCCTCGACGATGATCCGCTTGACCGCCACGTCGATCTGGCGCGCCGTCTCCTCGCTGAAATCGCGATGCTGGGCGATCTCCCGGCCGAGGAATATCTGTTCTTCCTTCTTGCCGTAGGTCAACGGTCCCAGTTCTTCGCTCATCCCCCATTCGCATACCATCTTGCGGGCGAGGATGGTGGCCCGTTCAAGGTCGTTGCCGGCCCCGGTGGTGATCTCGTCGAAGATGATCTTCTCGGCGATCCGGCCGCCGAACAGGATGCAGATCGAATTCTCGAGGAAACTCTTCGAGTGGGTGTACTTCTCGTCGACCGGCAGCTGCATGGTCAGGCCGAGGGCGCGGCCGCGAGGGATGATCGTGACCTTGTGGATCGGGTCGGTCCCCGGCAGCAGCCAGGCCACCAGGGCATGGCCGGCCTCGTGGTAGGCGGTGATCTTCTTCTCCTTGTCGGTGATGATCATCGACCGCCGTTCGGCCCCCATCATGATCTTGTCCTTGGCCTTCTCGAGGATCTCGAGGTTGATCGCCTTGGCCCCGGTGCGGGCGGCCATCAGGGCCGCCTCGTTGACCAGGTTCTCGAGGTCGGCGCCGGAGAAGCCGGGGGTGCCGCGGGCCAGGACCTCCATGTCGACGTTCGGCTCCATCTTGGTCTTTCTGGCATAAATTTCCAGGATCTGCTGACGGCCGCCGACATCGGGGATCGGCACCACCACCTGGCGGTCGAAACGGCCGGGGCGGAGCAGGGCGGGATCGAGGACGTCGGGACGGTTGGTGGCGGCGACGATGATGACCCCTTCGTTCGATTCGAAGCCGTCCATCTCCACCAGCAGCTGGTTGAGGGTCTGCTCGCGTTCGTCGTGGCCGCCGCCGAGGCCGGCGCCGCGATGGCGGCCGACGGCGTCGATCTCGTCGATAAAGATGATGCAGGGGGCGTGCTTCTTGCCCTGGGTGAACAGGTCGCGGACCCGCGAGGCGCCGACGCCGACGAACATCTCGACGAAGTCGGAACCGGAGATCGAGAAGAAGGGGACATCGGCCTCACCGGCGATGGCCTTGGCGAGCAGGGTTTTGCCGGTACCCGGCGAGCCGGCGAGCAGCACGCCCTTGGGGATGCGGCCGCCGAGGACCGTGAATTTCTGGGGGTCCCGGAGAAAATCGATGATCTCTTCCAGTTCTTCCTTGGCCTCGTCAATCCCGGCCACATCCTTGAAGGTCACCTTGTTCTTGCCCTGCTCCATCAGCCGCGCCCGGTTCTTGCCGAAGGACAGCGCCCCGCCCTTGCCGCCGCCCTGCATCTGCCGCATGAAGAAGATCCAGACGCCGATCAGCAGCAGCATCGGGAACCAGGAGACGAAGACGGTCATCATCCACGAGTCCTTCTGGGCCTCCTTGACGGTGATGTCGACCCCGGCCTTGCGCAGCATCGGAATGATCTCGCTGTCGTTGATCGGGTAGACGGTCTTGAACGGCTTGCCGTCCTGCAGGGTGCCCGAGAGGACATCGCCGTTGATCTGGACCCGGGTGATGGCCTTGCTGTTGATGTTGGAGATGAACTCGCTGTAGGTGAGCGACGAGAGACTTTCCCGGGGTTTGCTGAAAAGGTTGTAGAGCAGGATCATGGTCAGGCCAATCACCAGCCACATGCTCAGATTTTTATAGAATGTGTTCAAGAAGACCTCCGGTGCTCCTTATTGATAATGCAATGATCTTGGGCTGGACATCGGGCTGCGGTGAGCAGGATGAACCGGCTCGAGGACCCGACTCAATCGTCTTACAGTAAGGCATCATCGGCCTCTGTCGAGGGGAATTGCCCCTTTTTCCGATATCTATTGTATCGATTGCGTGAAATATTGTACAGGCTGAACGCCGATCGCCGTACGTTTCATTTCCTGCATCGCCGTGACCACCGCAGCGGCTCCGGTGACGGTGGTGGTATAGGCGATATGGAAATCGAGGGCCGCTCTCCTGATGCTGTAGGAGTCCTCGGTGGTGCGTTTGCCCAGGCTGGTGTTGACGATCCACGAGATCTCGCCGTCCTGGACCCTGTCGAGGATATGGGGCCGGCCCTGGGATATCTTGTTGACGTGCTCGCAGTGGATGCCGTTGTCCTTGAAGAAAGCGGCGGTGCCGGTGGTGGCGTAGATCAGGTATCCCATCTCCTCCAGACTACGAGCGATCGGCAGCATCGCCGGCTTGTCGCTGTCGCGGATGCTGATGAAGACGTTGCCGGACTGGGGCAGCCGGCCGCCGGCGGCGAGATGGGCCTTGGCGATGGCCAGACCGAGGTTGTCGTCGATCCCCATGACTTCGCCGGTCGACTTCATCTCCGGGCCGAGCAGGGTGTCGACATTGGGGAACCGGTCGAAGGGGAAGACCGCTTCCTTGACCGCCCAGTGGCTGATCTCGGTCTCGGTCATCAGGCCGAGCTCGTCGAGGCTTGCGCCCATCATCACCTTGGTCGCCAGCTTGGCCAGCGGCACCCCGGTCGCCTTGCTGACGAAGGGCACGGTCCGCGAGGCCCGGGGGTTGACCTCGAGGATGTAGAGGACCTTGTTCTGCACGGCGTACTGGACGTTCATCAGGCCGATGACTCCGAGTTCCTCGGCCATCGCCCGGGTCGCCTGCTTGATCTCGGCGATCAGCTCCGGCGGCAGGGTATGGGGCGGCAGGACGCAGGCCGAGTCGCCGGAATGGATGCCGGCCTCCTCGACGTGTTCCATGATTCCGCCGATAATGGTCCGCCGGCCGTCGCACAGGGCGTCGACGTCGACCTCGATGGCGTCCTTGAGGAACTTGTCGATCAGGATCGGGTGCTCGAGCGTGGCGGCGCCGACGGCGATCATGAAATCCCGGATCCCCTGATCGTTGTAAACAATGCGCATGTCGCGGCCGCCCAGGACGTAGGAGGGGCGGACCACGACCGGGTAGCCGATGCGGCCGGCGGCGGCCAGGGCCTCGTCGACGGTGGTCACCGTATCGTTCTCGGGCTGGCGCAGGCCCAGTTTCTGCAGGAATTTCTGGAAGCGTTTTCTATCCTCGGCCCGGTCGATGGCATCGGGCTGGGTGCCGATGATCTTGACCCCGGCCTTCTCGAGCGGCACGGCGAGGTTGAGCGGGGTCTGGCCGCCGAACTGGACGATGACCCCGTCCGGCTGCTCGAATTCGATGATGTTGAGGACATCCTCCCGGGTCAGCGGCTCGAAGTAGAGCTTGTCCGAGGTGTCGTAGTCGGTGGAGACGGTCTCGGGATTGGAGTTGATCATGATCGACTCGACCCCGATCTCGCGCAGGGCGAAGGCGGCATGGACGCAGCAGTAGTCGAACTCGATGCCCTGGCCGATGCGGTTCGGGCCGCCGCCGAGGATGACGATCTTCTTGCGGTCGCTGCGCACCGCCTCGTTTTCTTCCTCGTAGGTCGAGTAGTAGTAGGGGGTGTAGGACTCGAATTCGGCGGCGCAGGTGTCGACCAGTTTGTAGACCGGCAGGATCCCGAGTTGCTTGCGCAGGCCGCGCACGTCGTTGGACGAGGTGCCGGTCAGATAGGCCAGCTGCCGGTCGGAGAAGCCCTGCTGTTTGCAGGAGCGGAGGAAGTCGCGGTCCAGCCCCTGGAAGCCCCGTTCCCTGATCCGGCCCTCGGTGTCGACGATCTGCTGCAGGTTGTGGAGGAACCAGGGGTCGATATGGGTCAGGGCGTTGATCCGGTCGATGCCGTAACCGCGCTTCATCGCCTCGTAGATGTGGGCGACCCGTTTGGAGTTCGGCACCCGCAGGCCGTGCTCGAGGTCTTCGCTGTCGAGATGGTCGAGCCGCTCCTTGCCGTCGCCGCCGAAGCCGAAACGGCCGGTCTCGAGCGAGCGCATACCCTTCTGGAAGGCCTCCTTGAAAGTCCGGCCGATGGCCATGGTCTCGCCCACCGACTTCATCGCCGTGGTCAGCACGTCGTCGGCCTCCGGGAACTTCTCGAAGGTCCAGCGCGGGATCTTGACGACGCAGTAGTCGATGGTCGGCTCGAACGAGGCGTAGGTCTCGCGGGTGATGTCGTTTCTGATCTCGTCGAGGGTGTAGCCGACCGCCAGCTTGGCGGCGATCTTGGCGATCGGGAAGCCGGTGGCCTTCGAGGCCAGGGCCGAGGAGCGCGACACCCGGGGGTTCATCTCGATCACCATCAGCTCGCCGTCGGCCGGGTTGACCGCGAACTGGACGTTGGAGCCGCCGGTCTCGACCCCGATCTCGCGGATGATGGCGATGGCGGCATCGCGCATCTCCTGGTACTCGCGGTCGGTCAGGGTCTGGGCCGGGGCGACGGTGATCGAGTCGCCGGTGTGGACCCCCATCGGATCCATGTTCTCGATCGAGCAGATGATGACGACGTTGTCGTTCTTGTCGCGCATCACCTCGAGCTCGAATTCCTTCCAGCCGAGGAGGCTGCGCTCGAGCATGATCTCGGTGGTCATCGACAGGTCGAGCCCGGAACGGCAGAAATCCTCCAGCTCCTGGCGGTTGTAGGCGACGCCGCCGCCGGTGCCGCCGAGGGTGAAGCTCGGACGGATGATGATCGGGAAGCCGATGGCGTCGGCGGCCGCCATCGCCGCCTCGAGGGTGTGGACGATCGCCGATTCCGGCACCTTGAGGCCGATGGCCTGCATCGCCGCCCGGAACTCCTCGCGCCCCTCCGCCTTCTTGATGACGTCGATATTGGCGGCCAGCAGTTCGACCCCGTATTTTTCCAGCGCCCCGGTCTCGGCCACCTTGATCGCGGTGTTGAGGGCGGTCTGGCCGCCCAGGGTCGGCAGGATGGCGTCGGGCCGCTCCTTCTCGATGACCTTGATCACCATCTCCGGGGTGATCGGTTCGATATAGGTGGCATCGGCCAGCTCCGGATCGGTCATGATGGTGGCCGGATTGGAGTTGATCAGCACCACCTCGTAGCCTTCTTCCTTCAAGGCCTTGACCGCCTGAGCGCCGGAATAGTCGAACTCGCAGGCCTGGCTGATGATGATCGGCCCGGAGCCGATGATGAGGATCTTGTGGATGTCGGTTCGTTTCGGCATGGTTTGTCGCCTGTTTGGCTGAATGTATGGCCAGTCGTCCGATCGACGGTCGATACCGTCGTGGTGGTCTGCGGTCTATTTGCGCATCATGGCGATGAAGCGCTCGAACAGGTACCTGGCATCGTGGGGGCCGGGGGCGTATTCCGGGTGGTACTGGACCGAGAAGGCCGGATACCGCTTGTGGCGCATGCCCTCGACGCTGTTGTCGTTGAGGTTGATATGGGTGAGTTCGACCTCGTCCTTATCGAGGCTGTCGATGTCGACGCAGAAGCCGTGGTTCTGGGAGGTGATCTCGACGTGGCCGGTGGTCAGGTCCATGACCGGCTGGTTACCGCCGCGGTGGCCGAATTTGAGCTTGTAGGTCGAGCCGCCGTAGGCCAGGCCGAGGATCTGGTGACCAAGGCAGATGCCGAAGATCGGTTTCTTGCCGAGCAGGGCCCGCACGTTCTCCACCACTCCCTCGATCCCCTCGGGATCGCCGGGGCCGTTGGAGAGGAAGATCCCGTCGGGGTCCATCGCCAGCACGGTGGCGGCGTCGGTGGTGGCCGGCACCACCTGGACCTGGCAGCCCAGCTCGGTCAGGATCCGCAACTGGTTGTACTTGATGCCGAAGTCGAAGGCCACGACCTTGAGCGGGTGATCGATGCCCTGCTGGGCGGTGGTGAAATTGGTGCCCGGCACCGGACGGTCGTCGGCCCAGCCGTAGGGCTCGCGGCAGGTGACGATCCTGACCATGTCCTGGCCGATCAGCCCGGTCGAGTCCTTGGCCCGCTGCACCAGCGAGACGGGGTCGAGGTCGACGGTCGAGACGATGCCCTTCATCGCCCCGCGGGTCCGCAGGTGCCTGACCAGGGCCCGGGTGTCGAACCCTTCGACCCCGAGAACGCCGTGCTGCCGGAGGAATTCGGCCAGGGTGGCGCGGGAGCGGTGATTCGACGGGGTGGTATGGTATTCCTTGATCAGAAAGGCCTTCGGATGGACGGCGGTCGATTCCATGTCCTCCGGGTTGACGCCGTAGTTGCCGATCAGCGGGTAGGTCATCGTCACGATCTGACCGGTATAGGAGGGGTCGGTGAGCACCTCCTGATAGCCGCTCATCGAGGTGTTGAACACCACCTCGCCGACGGCCTCACCGGGGCCGGTGAATGACGTTCCCTCGAAGATCCTGCCGTCTTCCAGGGCAATGAGTGCTTTCATGTCCATTCCTTTATCGGAGCCTGCACCGGATGATCCTGCGGTGATCCGGAGCAGTGGGGGGTGGCGGCGGGGGACTGCGCCGGTCCTCGCGGGGAGGGACGGTGGCGGCAGTGCCGGCCGGATCTTGGTTGTTTTCGATGGACATTGCGGAGTGGGGCGAGGGGGTTCCGAATTGTCCGGACAAAACTATAATACTTAACCCAGAAAGTGCCATGCCGTCAATGGCAAAGCCGGGGTATTTGTGAATTATATCGTTTCTTCAGTGAGTTAGCGGTATTGAACGACATCCCGGCGGTGGATGTCTAGCAGGAGAATTGTTGGTGGATTCCGGGTTTGATGATGCCCTCGCTCCCCGGTGGCGTACCTGAGATCGCGGATGCATTGCAACGGCGACCGGGAGATGGTGCCGGCCCGCAGCCGGTCAAGCCCATCGAGAGCGCGCGGGGAGCGACCCGACGCCTGCCACCCCCGGAGGTGTGAAGGCTGTGGTGACGAACGAAGGGGGCATCTCTCCTGACGGCTGGATGCCCCCCGTACGGACGGTACGGATGCGGAAGTGGTATCAGGAGCCGAAGGAATCGATGAACAGCTGCTCGATGGCGTTGCGGCCGGCGTCGTTGAGATAGCGGGTGCCGGAGCCGACGAAGGTGTCGTACTCGATTTTCGGGGTATCGGGAATCCAGCTGTTTTTCCAGATGTACCACTGCTTGGTCGGCTGGTCGAAGACGTGCAGCGGCCGGTTGAACATCTTGGCCAGCTCGACGGCCCAGCCGGTGCCGCCCTTGACCGATCCGTCCTCCTGGATCGAGCCGATGACGAAGACCTGGTGGCCGCTGTTGACCATGTGGAAGATGGTCTGCAGGACCTTTCTGATCTTCTCGGTCTCGTAATAGGTCCGGTTCATCATCCGCGAGGCCAGTTCCATGCTGATGTCGCCCCGCTCCAGATCTTCCTGGCTGAGGATGACGGTGTTTTTATCCCGGCTCAGCTTGTGGCCCTCGAAGGAATAGACGACCTCGTTGATGTTGCGCTTCTCGGCCGCCTCGCCGAAGGTCTCCTCGGCCCCTTTGAGGCCGCTGCTGTACAGAGTGCATTTGCTAGAATCCATGCCGTAAGCTCCTTGTGTCACGTGGAATTGGGAAATGGTGTGCTGGGATTGTATACCACAGTCGCGGCGAAAGGCAACGTCTCGCCGTTCTTTTCGATCCCCGGTCAGCCTTTTTTCCGGCCGCGCAGGAACACCCGGTGCGGCGCCGGGTAGCCCTCGACGGTGGTCTGCGGGGCGTCGGGGCGGATGAAGTCGCGGTAGGATTCGAAGTCCATCCACTCCGTCCGCCGCTGTTCGGCCGAGGACATCGGGTGGGAGCAGAAGAGCTCGACGGCCTCGAAGCCGGCCTTGACCATCCAGTTGCGCAGACAGCTGCCGGTGGGGACGAAGTAGACCCCGGGGGCCTTGGCGTAGGTGGTGGCGGGGAACAGGGCGATCGGGTCGTCGCCGGGGATCGCCTGCGATTCGACGATGGCGGTGCCGCCGGGGGCGAGGGCGGTGAGCACGTCGCGCAGGGTGTCGACCGGTGAGGGGCGGTGGTAGATCACCCCCATCAGGAAGATGACGTCGAAGCAGGCGGGAAAGAGCGGCAGGTGCTCGACCCCGAGAAGATCGATGGCCAGCTCCTTCATGGCGGCGATGCCGTTCAGGGCCCTGAAACAGTAGTAGTGCTGGACCGAGGGCTCGAAACCGAGGACCAGCCGGGGGCGGTGGGCGGCCATGCGGAACATGTAATAGCCGTTGTTGCAGCCGATATCGGCGATGATCCGGCCTTCCAGGTCGGGCAGGACCGGCAGCAGCCGCTGCCATTTGCGATTGCTCCGCCATTCGGCATCGACATCGATGCCGAAGATCGAAAACGGTCCTTTGCGCCAGGGTTTGAAGGCCAGCAGGTGCCGGCGGACTTCCTCGCGCCGTTCGTCGTCGATCTCGTCGGCGCGGCCGATGACGACGGTGTCGCCAGAGCAGTCGACATGGCCGGCGCGGAAGGCGGCCAGGGCCTCGCAGGGGCGGCGGTAACGGAGGAACCCCTTCTTGTCCTGGTTGACCCAGCGTTGCCGTTCGGCATGGAGGGCGGTCAGTGCGTCGGTCCGGACGTGGTCGGGAAGGAGGTGGAGATATTCCATGATACCGGGGGCTATTCCGGTTTGACCGCGATCAGCGAGGCGAAGTTGAACCACTGGAAGAAGGGGGCGACTGCGGTGAACCCGGCCTGGCGCAGCAGGGCGGTGTTCTCCTCGATCGAAAAGGGGATCAGGACGTTCTCCAGGGCCTCGCGCTTCTTGGCGATCTCCAGTTCCGAATAGCCGCGGTTCTTCTTGAACTGGTAATAGATGTCGATGTATTCCCGGTTCAGGTGCTTGTCGTGGAGGATGATCTTCTCGCTCAGGATCAGGACCCCGCCGGGGCGGAGGCCGTCGAACAGCGAGCGGATGAACTGCTCGCGGCGGATCGGGCGGATGAACTGCAGGGTGTAGTTGAGGATGAAGGCCCCGACCGCGCGGTGGTGCATGGCGGTGATATCGGCCAGCTCGAAGCGGATGCTGTCCTGCTTCGAGTACAGCTCGGCCTTCAGCCTGGCCTTGTCGAGCATCGGCGCCGAGTTGTCGACGCCGATGAAGCGCAGGCCCTGATCCGGGATCAGGCGGGCCAGTTCGAGCAGGGTCGAGCCGGTGGCGCAGCCGAGGTCGACGACGGTATCATCCTTGCCGAGGTGGGCCGTCAGCAGGCGGGCGGTCGAGACGACCACCTCCTTGTAGAAGGGGATCGAGCGGTCGAGCATGTCGTCGAAGACCTCGACGACCCGGTCGTTGAACTCGAAATCCTCCGGTCTGATCTGCTGCTGGAAGATGGTGTCTTTGGGGCTGGAGGGGGGGTGCTTCACCGAAGGTCTGTAGCGTTGGATGTGCTGGGCGCGGCAAGGTGTCAGTCGCCTCCCGGTTGTCGCAGGCGCCCGTCCGGGTTGCCTGCGTCGTCTTCCGCCTGGCGGAATTGCCGCTACTATACCCGCCATCGGGGCAAAATGCCACAAGGCTGTCATTGTCCAGGTATTGAGCTCCCCTCGACTGTCATTTCGAGCCCCCCTTGTCGTTTCGAGCCCCCCCCTTGTCGTTTCGAGCCCCCCTGTCATTTCGAGCCCCCCCTTGTCATTTCGAGCGTCAGCGAGAAATTTCCTGTTGTCGTGACCGCGGTCGTTCCCTGCGGCGGATGATTGCTGCAGGAGATCTCTCCCTCGCGGTCGAGATGACAAACGGGGATGGTCGAAATGACAAACGGGGATGGTCGAGATGACAAACGGGGATGGTCGAGATGACAAACGGGGATGGTCGAGATGACAAAAGGGGAAGGTCGAAATGACAAAAGGGGAAGGGCGGCCGAAACGACAGTGTTTGCCGGCATCGACAGTGTTCGCAGCCGTTCATTGGGCCAAAGGTCCGCTGGTTACAAATCTCGGCCCCGGCCTGGAAATATGGTGGGCGCTTATGCTATAACATCAATATCGGGGCCGGAACCACTGATGCTGTCCGCCGTATCGTCTGCCGCTCGTTCAGGTGCCGGCCGCCACAAGGAGAAATGGTCATGCAGGCTGACAACTCGCCGCCCGGAGGGCAATCATCCACCCCCTCGTCCCCGCCCGCCGATCCCCGGCTGCGCCTGGTCGACCGCACCATGCAGCTGTATCATCACGAAGGCCATGCCCTGATCGAGACCCTGCACGCGGCGCAGGAGTCCTTCGGCTATCTCGACGAAGGGATCATGCACTACATTGCCGGCCGCCTGCGGGTGCCGCTCAGCCGCGTCTTCGCGGTGGCCACCTTCTACCATGCCTTCACCCTGAAGCCGCCGGGGAAGCACACCTGCGTCATCTGCCTCGGCACCGCCTGCTATATCGGCGGGTCAAGAGCGATCCTCGACGGCATCCGCGATCGCGAGGGGATCGCCGCCGGCGAGACCACCGCCGACGGCGAGGTGTCGCTGGTGGTGGCCCGCTGCCTCGGCTCCTGCGGCCTGGCCCCGGCCGGGGTCTTCGACGGCGAGGTGGCCGGCAGGTTGGATCCGCAACAGGTACTGGACCGAATCGGGAGGTGGCGCCACGATGATCCTGCATAGTGAAGATCTGCACCGGATCGCCCGGGATGAACAGGACCGGCGGGACGGTTTCCGCCACCAGGTCCACGTCTGCATGGCCGCCGGCTGCCTGTCGTGCGGCAGCGGCGAGGTGAAGCAGGCGCTGGAGGCGGAGGTTGCCCGGCGCGGACTCGCAGGCCGCTGCCAGGTCAAGGGCGTCGGCTGTCTCGGCCTGTGCGCCGCCGGACCGCTGGTCGCGGTCGATGACGGCGCGACCCGCTACCAGGGGGTGCAGGCGGCGGATGCGGCTGCCATTGTCGACGCCCTGGGCGGCAGTCCGGTCGAACGCCTGCGCTGTTCGGGCGATATGGCCTTTTTTCAACGCCAGACCCGCATCGTCACCGAAAACTGCGGCCGCATCGATCCCGAACGGATCGAGGAGTATATCGCCGCCGCCGGCTATCACGGCCTCCATCGCGCCCTCACCGGGATGAGCCGCCAGGAGGTGATCGACGAGGTGGGCCACAGCGGCCTGCGGGGCCGGGGCGGGGCCGGTTTCCCCGCCGGGCTGAAATGGACGGCGGTGGCGAAGGCCGGCGATTCGCTCAAATTCGTGATCTGCAACGCCGACGAGGGCGACCCCGGGGCCTTCATGGACCGCAGCGTCCTCGAGAGCGACCCGCATCGGGTCATCGAGGGCATGGCCATCGCCGGCTACGCCATAGGCGCCAGCCAGGGCTTCATCTATGTCCGGGCCGAATACCCGCTGGCGGTCAAGCGGGTCCGTCACGCCCTGGCCCAGGCCGAACGGCTGGGGCTGCTGGGCAACGGCATCTTCCACACCCCGTTCACCTTCCACATCAAGGTGCGGCTGGGGGCGGGGGCCTTCGTCTGCGGCGAGGAGACGGCGCTGATCGCCTCGATCGAGGGCCGCATGGGCCGACCCCGGCCGCGGCCGCCGTTCCCGGCCGAATTCGGCCTGTGGGAGCACCCCACCCTGATCAACAACGTCGAGACCTTCGCCAACGTGGCGCCGATCATCCGCAACGGGGCCGCCTGGTTTTCGGCGATCGGGACCGAGAAGAGCCGGGGTACCAAGGTCTTCGCCCTGGCCGGCAAGGTGGTCAACACCGGCCTGATCGAGGTGCCGATGGGGACGACGCTGCGCGACATCGTCTTCGAGATCGGCGGCGGCATCCCCGGTGGCCGACGGTTCAAGGCGGTCCAGACCGGCGGCCCCTCCGGCGGCTGCATCCCCTCGCAGTTCCTCGACATGCCGGTGGACTACGAGTCCCTGGCCCAGGTCGGGTCGATCATGGGCTCGGGCGGGATGATCGTCATCGATGACAGCGCCTGCATGGTCGATGTCGCCCGGTTCTTCATGGAATTCTGCATGACCGAATCCTGCGGCAAGTGCGTGCCGTGCCGGGTGGGGACGCGGCAGATCCACGATCTGCTGGCCCGGATCACCGCCGGTCAGGCGACCCCGGCCGATCAGGCGACCCTGGAGGATCTCTGCGATCTGGTCAGGCACACCAGCCTCTGCGGCCTGGGCCAGAGCTCGCCCAATCCGGTGCTGACGACGCTGAAATATTTCCGCGACGAGTACCACGCCCATATCCACGAGCGGCGCTGCCTGGCCGGGGCCTGTAGCGCCGCCGGGGAGGTCGTATGAGCCCAGAGTTTCCGAAGAAGGTCCGTTCCGACCTCAACCCCTCCCGCGTGCTGACCTTCCGCATCGACGGCCGCGATGTCAGCGCCCGGGCGGATGAATCGATCCTGATCGTGGCGCGGCAGAACGGCATCGCCATCCCCACCCTCTGCCATCTCGACGGGCTGTCGGAACGCGGCGCCTGCCGGCTGTGCATCGTCGAGATCAAGGGCAGCGCCAGGCTACAGCCGGCCTGCGTCACCTATCCCCGCCAGGATATGGAGGTGGTCACGACCTCCGAGCGGGTCGTCGCCTACCGCCGCAAGATCCTCGAGTTGCTGTTCACCGAGCGCAACCACGTCTGCTCGGTCTGTGTTTCCAACGGCCACTGCGAACTGCAGGACCTGGCGGTGGAATTGGGGGTGTCGCATGTCCGCTATCCCTATCTCTATCCGGGCTATCCGGTCGATGCCTCGCACGAGCGGTTCTGCGTCGATCACAACCGCTGTGTCCTCTGCCTCCGCTGCGTCCGGGTCTGCGACGAGATCGAGGGGGCCCACACCTGGGATGTCATGGGCCGCGGCATCACCTCGCAGGTCATCATCGATCTCAACCAGCCCTGGGGGACCTCGGAGACCTGCACGAGTTGCGGCAAATGCGTCCAGGTCTGCCCCACCGGGGCCCTGACCGAGAAGGGCCGGTCGGTGGCCGAGATCAGCAGGCGCCGCCGCTTCCTGCCCTATCTGCAGATGATGCGGGAAAGGAGGGACGAGCGATGAATCGGCTCCGCCTGGCGACCACCTGGCTCGACGGCTGTTCCGGCTGCCACATGTCGCTGCTCGATCTCGACGAGGCCCTGCTCGACATCCTGGCCGGGGTGGAGATGGTCTACGGGCCCCTGGTCGATGTCAAGGATTTTCCAGCGCGGGCGGACGTCACCCTGGTGGAGGGGGCGGTGGGCAGCGAGGCCGACCGCCGGCATATCCTGGAGATCCGGGAGCGGACCGGCATCCTCGTGTCCTTCGGCGACTGCGCGGTGACCGCCAATGTCCCGGCGATGCGCAACCGCTTTCCGGTCGAAGCGGTCATCGCCCGGGCCTATGTCGACAACGCCGACCGCCACCCGGCCGCAGGCGACGGGGCCGCCGCGGAACGCCCCGCTTTCGCCTTCACCGGGGTGCCCCGGCTGTGCCCGACCGCCAGGCCGGTTCACGAGTTCGTCCCGGTCGATGTCTTTGTCCCCGGCTGCCCCCCGGCGGCGGCGGTGATCGCCTGGCTGCTGACCGAACTGGTGGCGGGACGGACCCCGGAGATCGGCGGCCGCAGCCGTTTCGGGGCCTAGGATTGACGGAGAATCAACAAGGGGAGGAGTCGCCATGGGGGACAGGATCACCATCGAACCGGTGACGCGGATCGAGGGGCACGGCATCATCACCATCGATCTCGACGACGAAGGCGGGGTGCGTGACGCCCGGTTTCAGGTGACTCAGTTCCGCGGCTTCGAGAAACTGACCGAGGGCCGGCCGTTCTACGAGATGCCGGCGATCACCGAGCGGATCTGCGGCATCTGCCCGGTCAGCCATGCCCTCGCTTCCGGCAGGGCCGGCGACGCCATCCTCGGCGTGCACCCGCCCGAAACGGCGGTCCTGCTCCGCCGCCTGTGCAACTGCGGCGCCTTCATCCAGTCGCACGCCCTCAGCTTCTTCTACCTGTCGGCGCCGGATCTGCTGCTGGGCATGGACGCCGACCCGGCCCGACGCAATATCGTTGGGCTGGTCGCGGCCCATCCCGACCTCGTCCGGGACGGCATCCGGCTGCGGCAATTCGGCCAGCAGGTCATCGAGATGGTCGGCGGCAGGCGCATCCATCCCGCCTGGGTGGTGCCGGGCGGGGTCGATGCCGCCCTCAGTGGGGAACATCGGGAGGCGATCCGGCGGATGCTGCCGGAGGCCCTGGCGATCATCACCCGGACGCTGGCGCTGTTCAAGCAGGCGCTGGGCGATTTCAGCGCCGAGATCGAGACCTTCGCCAGATTTCCCTCCCTGTACATGGGGATGGTCGATGGCGACGGCAAGCTCGACCATGTCCAGGGCCGGCTGCGGATCATCGACGCCACCGGGGGGATCGTCGCCGACGCCATCGACCCGGTCGATTATCGGCAGCATATCGGCGAGGCGACGGAGCCCTGGTCCTACCTCAAATTCCCCTACTACCGGCCGCTGGGCTACCCCGACGGCCTCTACCGGGTCGGTCCCGCCGCCCGCCTCAATGTCTGCAACGGCTGCGGCACACCGCTGGCCGACCGGGAGTGGGCCGAATTCCGGAGCCTCGAGCGCGGCCCGGTGTCGAGCTCGTTCCATAATCATTACGCCCGCCTGATCGAAATCCTCTACGGCATTGAGACCATCGGGGAACTGGTGGCGCAACCGGCCCTCACCGGGGCCCGGATCCGGGCCCTGGCCCAGCCCAACTTCCCCGAAGGGGTGGGCTGCGTCGAGGCGCCGCGGGGCACCCTGATCCATCATTACCGGGTCGACGACAACGGCCTGATGACCTGGGCCAACCTGATCGTCGCCACCGGCCACAACAACCTGGCGATGAACCGGGGCGTGCTCCAGGTCGCCCGCCGCTTCATCACCGCCGCCGAGGTGCCGGAAGGGGCGCTCAACCGGCTGGAGGCGGTCATCCGGGCCTTCGACCCCTGCCTGAGCTGTTCGACCCATGCCATCGGCCGGATGCCGCTGGTCGTGCGGCTGCGGCGGCCCGACGGTTCGATCCTGCGGGAAATCTCCCGATCCTGAATTGTCTGCCCGATTGCGGCAGGGTGGAGGGCGCCGAAGACCGCGACAAGGCCGCCGCGGTCATGATGAGGGGGCGGCGGCGACCGACTGGGTCGCCGCCGCCGGTGGGGGGCTCAGGAATTGAAGCGGCGCTCCCAGTCGTAGTCCTTGCCGGTGATGGTGCTCTCCATCCGCCGGATCCGCCGCTCGAGGTTGTCGAACTGCCTTCTCAGCCGCTGGGCGGCGCTGCGCGGCGAATGAACATAGCTGTCGTAGAACTCCTGCTCGTCCTCGGACTCGATCGGCCGGACCGGGCTGGGCTTCATCAACAGGGCGGCAACCAGGTAGATGCCGAGCACCGGCCAGAAACCGCTCAACAGAAAGACGAGCACCACCGCCAGGCGGATCCAGAACACCGAGAGGTCGAAATAATCGGCCACCCCGCGGCAGACCCCGAGCAGGACCCCGTCCCGTGACCGGTACAGGCCTCTTCCGTCGTTACCGTAGATTCTCATCGTGTATACCCATCCTTTCCCTGACCTTCCATCAGGATCGTTTCAAGGGCTTCGACCCGTTTTTCCATGCGTGACAGGCCCTGGTACAGTTCCTGGATCACTGCCGCCTCATCGGCCCGGGCCTTGCGCCCGGACGGGGACAGTCCCTCCCGGCGGGCCTTGACCAGGGCCAGGACGGTGCCGCAGACGAGGGCGACCATCGTGACGATCGATCCGAAGACAATGGCGACAGCGATGACAGTGTTCATGGCGGGTTGCTCCGTCGGGATGAAGGGGTGCGGGACTACTGTGCCGAGGTGGTATCAGCACTGTAGGTACCGGCCTTGATCTTTTCAAGTTCCTTTTCGATCTCGTCATCCCGGCCGAGATCGTCGAACCGCTCGTCGACGGCGGGCTTGCGGCCGAAGTTGACGAGGTCGGCCTCGGCCTCCATCTGCTCGATCCGGCTTTCCAGTTTTTCGAAGCGGGCCATGCTCTCGCTGCTGTCCATGCGGCGGATATCCTCCTGCGCCCTTTTCTTGCCGGCGGCCCGGCGGTGGCGCTGGACCAGCAGGCTGCGTTTTTCCTTGGCGGTGGCGAGCTTGTCTTCCAGTTCCACCATGTCGTGCCGGTACTGTTCGATCAGGCCGCCGTGATCGGCGATTTCGCCACGCAACGCCTCGGCCATCTCGGTGAAGCGGCGCTTTTCGAGCAGCGCCTCGCGGGCCAGGTCGTCCTTGCCGCGGCGGACGGCGAGGGCCGCCCGTTCGGCCCACATCTGGGCGCGGGCCGCGACCTCGTCCAGTCGCCGCTCGGCCTTCTTGCGTCCGGCGATCACCCCGGCGCAGGACACCTTCAGTTCGACCAGGGTGTCCTCCATTTCCCGGATCATCAGCTTGATCATCTTTTCCGGATCTTCGGCCCGGTCGAGCATCGCATTGATGTTCGAACTCACGATATCCCTGAATCGCGTGAAAACTCCCATGGTCATCCTCCTGTGGTTGAATGGTGTGGCACTATTGATCAAGCATGAAGTGTGCCAGGTAAAATAGTACTAAGAATATGATGTAAATACCGTGACATAGGTTTGTGACAGGGTGTATTTGGCGGCTAATGTGTGGTCAATTATCCTGATAAATGGTAAAATAAACCAAAAAATGGTGTAAGATACAGTGCGGAGATGAATATGCCTGAGACAACTGAGCGCGAATCGTCCATCGCCGGCGCCGGCGAGGCCCTTGGCCAGTCGGAGCGCTTTCTCGAGTTCCAGGAGCGGCTGTCCCGGGTCGCCTCGGTGGAACGGCCGGTGCTGCTGATCGGCGAGCGGGGGACCGGCAAGGAACTGGCGGCCGGTCGCCTGCACTATCTGTCGCGGCGGTGGCAGGGCCCCCTGGTGACCCTGAACTGTGCCACCCTGGCGCCGACCCTGATCGAAGCGGAACTGTTCGGCCATGAAAAAGGGGCCTTCACCGGTGCCGACAGCCGCCGCAAGGGGCGGTTCGAGGCTGCGGACAACGGCACCTTGTTCCTCGACGAGATCGGCGCGATCCCGCTCGAGGTCCAGGAAAAGATCCTGCGGGTGGTGGAATACGGCTCCTTTGAGCGGGTTGGCGGCTCGGCTCCGGTCGAGGTCGATGTCCGGATCATCGGCGCCACCCATGCCGATCTGGCGGCGATGGCCGCCCGGGGCACATTCAAGGCGGATCTGCTCGATCGGCTCTCCTTCGAGGTCCTCTTTCTGCCGCCGCTCCGGCTGCGGGAAGAGGATATCCTGCTGCTGGCGGGCCATTTCGCCGGCCGGATGGCCTTCGAGCTCGGCCGTCCGACCCTGCCGACCTTCTCTCACCGGGCGGTGCAGGCGCTCGAGGCCCACCACTGGCCGGGCAATGTGCGGGAGTTGAAGAACGTCGTCGAGCGGGCGGTGTACCGGGCCGACGGCGATGTCATCGACGCGATCGATTTCGATCCCTTCCGCTCCCCGTTCGGCACGATGCCGATCGACCCGGTTGCCGCCGGCGCCGGCACGGCTGCCGCGCCGGCGGAGCCGGAACTCCTCCCGCTCCGCCCGGCAGTGGAGCAACTCGAGCTCTCCCTGCTGCGCCGGGCCCTGGAAGAGGGGCGATTCAACCAACGCCAGGCGGCCTCCCTCCTCGGCCTGAGCTATGACCAGCTGCGGGGTCTGCTGCGGAAATACCGCGACCGGCTGTGACCGCCGGACTGGCCGGTTTACCCTCGCGGTTGATTGTGCCGGCTGGCGTGACTACACTGTCTGCAGTGTGCGTTGCACGCAACCAATATCAATATTGACTGGAGTTCTCTGCATGATCCTGCCGTATACCCTCATCGTTGTCGCGCTCGTGCTGCTGTTCGGCGGGGCGGAGTTGCTGGTCAAGGGCAGCGCCTCGCTGGCCGCCCGGGCCGGCCTGACCCCGCTGGTGATCGGCCTGACGGTCGTGGCCTTCGGCACCAGTTCGCCGGAGCTGGCGGTCAGCCTGAAGGCGGCGTTGGCCGGCCAGGGCGATGTTGCCGTCGGCAACGTGGTCGGATCCAATATCCTCAATATCGCCGTTATCCTCGGCCTTTCGGCGGTCATCTGCCCCATCAGCGTCCATCTGCAGCTGATCAAGGTCGATGTGCCGATCATGATCCTCGCCACGGTCCTGGTGCCGGTATTGCTGTCCGATGGGCGGCTGGGGCGGTTCGAGGGCGGGCTGCTGTTTGCCGGCATCGTCGTCTATACCATTTTTAACGTGATGATGGCGCGCAAGGGCGCCGAGGCGGAGGTGGATAACGAGTTTGCCACCAGCGTGCCGAAGGCGACCAAGCACTGGGCGGTCGACCTGGTGCTGATCGGCGGCGGCCTGGCGACGCTGGTCGTCGGCTCCCGCCTGCTGGTCGACAACAGCATCGAGGTGGCCAGGGCCTTCCAGATCAGCGAGGCGGTGATTGGCCTGACCGTGGTCGCCCTCGGCACGAGCATGCCGGAACTGGCGACCTCGATCATCGCCGCCGTCCGCCGCCAGCCCGACATCGCCCTGGGGAACATCATCGGTTCCAACATCTTCAACATCCTGGCAATCCTCGGGTTTTCGTCACTGGTGGCGCCGATGACCGCCGGGGGCATCAACCTGTTCGATTTTGGCGTCATGGTCGGTGCCTCCGTCCTGCTGCTGCCGTTTTTGATGACCGGGCCGCGCCTCGGCCGGCTCGAAGGGATGGTCTTCTTCGGGGGCTATTGCGGGTATCTCGCCTTCCTCTGGCCCCAGTAGGCGGCGAGCATCGAATGGCCCGGAATTCGCCGCCCCCGGGCTGAAGATACGAGCGATCCGGCCGCAGGAGTACGGCAATTGTGCGGGCGACCGCTTGACAGGGATGGGCCGGAAAGTGTTTGTATGAAAATGGAGTGAGAGGCAGATGGCGGACGACGAGACCCTGCTGATCCAGTCCGGCAAGCCGGTGGGGGTGTTCCGCACCCACCGCTTATCGCCGCGGGTGCTGATCGCCAATTCCAATCTGGTGCCGCACTGGGCGACCTGGGAGCATTTCAACGAGCTCGATCGCAAGGGCCCGATGATGTTCGGCCAGATGACCGCCGGCTCCTGGATCTACATCGGCAGTCAGGGCATCGTCCAGGGGACCTACGAGACCTTCGTGGCGCTGGGCCGCAAGCACTACGGCGGCGATCTCGCCGGCCGCTGGATCCTCACCGCCGGTCTCGGCGGCATGGGCGGAGCCCAGCCGCTCGCCGCCAAGTTCGCCGGGGCCTCGATGCTGGCCATCGAGTGCCGCCAGGAACGGATCGACAAGCGCCTGGCCACCGGCTATCTCGATCGCCAGGCCGACAGCCTCGGATACGGCCTGCAGCTGGTACTCGATGCCTGCCGGGAGCATAAGGCGGTCTCCGTCGCCGTCCTCGGCAATGCCGCCGAGATCTATCCCCAGCTCGTCGCCATGGGCGTCCGGCCGGACGCGGTCACCGACCAGACCAGCGCCCATGATCCGCTCCACGGCTACCTGCCGCTGGGCTGGACCGTGGCCGAATGGGAGGAGCGGCAGCACAGCGATCCGGTCCTGGTGATGGAGGCCGCCCGCCAGTCGATGGTCGCCCAGGTTCGGGCGATGCTCGACTTCCACGCGATGGCCATCCCGACCTTCGATTACGGCAACAACATCCGCCAGGAAGCCTTCAACACCGGGCTGCGCGAGGCCTTCGCCTTCCCCGGCTTCGTCCCGGCCTATATCCGCGACCTGTTCTGCACCGGCAAGGGGCCGTTCCGCTGGGTCGCTCTGTCCGGCGACCCGGAGGATATCTACAAGACCGATGCCAAGGTCAAGGAGCTCCTGCCGGATGACCTCCATCTCCATAACTGGCTCGACATGGCGCGTAAGCATATCCGCTTTCAGGGCCTGCCGGCCCGCATCGCCTGGGTCGGTCTCGGCGATCGGCACCGGCTGGGACTGGCCTTCAACGAGATGGTCCGCAACGGCGAACTGAGCGCGCCGGTGGTGATCGGCCGCGACCACCTCGATTCCGGCTCGGTGGCCAGCCCCAACCGCGAGACCGAGGCGATGCGTGACGGCTCCGACGCCGGTTACGAGGCGGCGGTGCGGTGCGCCCGGGACAAGGGGCTCGACCTGCCGATGCTCGGTCGTTGAGGCCCCGGCCATGGCCAGCCTGCTGATCAGGGATCCGGCCCAGATCGTCTCGCCGCCGCCGGGGGTGCTGCGGGGGCCGGGGCTGGCGACGCCGGTGATCCGCACCGGCGAGTCGATTCTGGTCGAAGACGGGGTCATCGCCGCGATCGCCCCGCTGGCCGATCTCGCCGCCGCCGCCGACCGGACCGGGGCCGAGATCATCGATGCCTCCGGCCGGGCGGTGATTCCCGGTCTGATCGACTGCCACAGCCACCTGGTCTTTGCCGGCAGCCGGATCGACGATTTCGCCCGCCGCTGCGCCGGGGCCGGGTACGAGGAGATCGCCGCCGCCGGCGGCGGTATCGGTCTCACCGTCGCGGCGACCCGCCGGGCCGGCCGCGTCGAACTGAAGGCGATCGCCCGCTCCCATCTTCATCGGGCCCTGCGTCTGGGAACGACGACGCTGGAGGTCAAGAGCGGCTATGGCCTCGATCTCGCCACCGAAATGAAGATCCTCGAAGTGATCGCCGAACTGAACGACGAGCAGCCGGTGGACCTGGTGCCGACCTTCCTCGGCGCCCATGCCGTGCCGGCCGGGGTGGCGCAGGCCGACTACCTCCGTCAGGTCAAGGCGATGCTGCCGGAGATCGCCGGGCTGGCCCGGTTCTGCGATATCTTCTGCGAGGCCGGCTACTTCACCGCCGCCGACGCCCTCGATCTGCTCGAGTCGGCCCGGGCTCACGGCCTGCTGCCGCGGCTCCATGCCGACCAGTTCCACCGCATCGGCTGCATCGAGGTCGCCATCGCCCTGGGGGCGGCCTCCGTCGACCATCTCGAGGTCCTGTCGGCGGCGGAGATCGCCCGGCTGGCCGCCACCGACATCGCCTGCGTCATGCTCCCCGGAGTGTCGCTGTTCCTCGACATCCCCTTCGCCCCGGGCCGGGCGATCATCGATGGCGGCTGCATCCCGGCCGTGGCCAGCGATTTCAACCCCGGCTCCAATCCCTGCCTGTCGCTGCAGTTGGCGATGGCGCTCGGGTGCCTGCGTTCAGGGCTGCAGGTGGGCGAGGCCCTGGCGGCAGCGACCGCCAATGCCGCCCACGCCCTGCGGCTCGACCGCCGTGGCTGCATCGCCCCGGGCTGGCAGGCCGACCTGCTGCTTCTGGATTGCGCCGATTACCGGGAGATGCTCTACTGGTACGGCACCAACCAGGCCCGGACGGTCATCAAGAACGGCCGGATCGTCTGATCGTCGGCGCCGGCCGCCGCAACCACCACCATGAGTGAATGCCATGCAGATTACCATCGACCATCGTCAGGAACTGGATTTGGCCGTGATCGTCGCCGTCGGCGACAACCGGTGTCGGGTCGGTCTTGATCCGGCCACCCGGACCCTGCTGGACGAGCGGCGGCGGCAGATCGAGGTGGTCATTTTCGATCAGGAGCTTCCCGCCTACGGCTTCAACCGCGGCTTCGGCCACAACGTCGACCTGGCGGTCAAGGAGGAGCTGCTGGCCGATCTCCAGGAGAATCTGATCGTGTCCCATGCGGTCGGGGTCGGCGAGCCCCTGCCCGAGGCGGTGGTCCGGATCGCCATGCTGCTCCGCGCCAATTCGCTGGCCCGCGGCTACAGCGGCATCCGCCCGGAACTGGTCGAAACGCTGCTCGCCCTGCTCAACGCCGGCATCACCCCGCTGGTGCCCGCGCTCGGCTCGGTGGGGGCAAGCGGCGACCTCGCCCCTCTCTCCCATATCGCCCTGGCCCTGATCGGCCAGGGCCGGGTCACGGTCGGCGGCGAGCGCCAGCCGGCGGCCGCGGCCTTGGCCCGGGCCGGGATCGCGCCGCTGCGCCTGGCGATGAAGGAGGGCCTGGCCCTGAACAACGGGGTGCAGATCATGAACGCCATCGGCCTGCTCGCCTGTGCCCGGCTCCAGGACCTGCTGAAGACCGCCGCCGTCACCACCGCCCTGACCGCCCAGGTGATGCTGGCCCCGGACACCTATTTCCGTCCCGATTTCCACGCCGTCCGCCCCCATCCCGGGGCGAGGCGAGTGGCCGACTGGATCTGGCGGCTGATGCAGGACTCGCCGATCCGCATGGCCCATCGCGACTTCAAGGACGACGGCCAGGTCCAGGATCCCTACAACATCCGCTGCGCCGCCCAGATCCTCGGCGCCGCCCATGACCTGGTCTCCCAGGCCGAACGGACGCTGTTGATCGAGGCCAACAGCGCCACCGACAACCCGATCCTGCTGCCCGATGCGGCCGGCCGTTTTGTTGATGTGCTCTCCGGCGGCCATTTCCACGGGATGCCGGTCGCGGTCCAGATCTACGGGCTTCTCCAGGCCGCCGGCATCATCGCCGGCCTGGCCCACCAGCGCTCGGTGCGCTACGTCGATCCCAACCGCAACAAGGGGCTGGGGCGCGACCTGAAGTGGCCCGGCCTGAGCGCCGATCAGAACTCGATCTCCAGCGGGCTGATGATGCTCGAGTACGCCTCGGCCTCGCTGCTCAATGCGATCTGGGGCGAGGCGATGCCCAGCCACCTGTTCACCATCGCCACCAACGCCGGCCAGGAGGATCATGTCAGCATGGGCACCGGGTTGGCGGTGCGGCTGCTCGACAGCCTGGACAAGGTAGCCCGGGTGCTGGCGATCGAACTGGCCTGCACCCTCCAGGCGATCACCGTCCGCAAGATGCTGGCCGCCATCCCCACCGAGGCCGAGCTGCCGCCCTGGGTCCACGACGAACTGGCGGCCCTGAAGACGCGGATGGATCGCCACGCCGATGGGGTGATCTTCGAGGTCGGGGTGATCCGCGAATTGGCGCTGACCGAGGCCCAGCGCCGGCTCAGCCCGGTCTCGGAACGGCTGTACGCGGCTCTGGTGGCGGATGGGGCCTTTCCGCCGGTCACCCGGGACCGGGTGCTGGCCGACGACATCGCCGCCCTCGCCGGGCGGATCATGGGCGGGGCGATCGTGGCCGCCGTCGAGCAGGAGATGCCGCTGCCCTGGTGAGGACGGCGAGGAGGTGACGATGGAGCGGATAGTCGAATGCGTGCCCAATTTTTCCGAGGGGCGGGACCGGGCGGTCATCGACCGGATCACGAGTCGGGTCGAGGCGGTGGAGGAGGTGCGGCTGCTCGATGTCGACTGCGGCCGCGATACCAACCGCACCGTCGTCACCTTCGCCGGCGAGCCGGAGGCGGTGCTCGAGGCGGCGTTCGCGGCGATCAGCGGCGCCGCCGAGCTGATCGACATGCGGCGGCACCGGGGCGCCCATGCGCGCCTGGGGGCGGTCGATGTCTGCCCCTTCGTCCCGGTCGCCGGGATCACCATGGCCGAATGCGCCGATCTGGCCCGGCGACTCGGGCGGCGAGTCGCCGAGGAGCTGGCCATCCCGGTCTATCTCTACGGCGCGGCGGCCGCGGCCGATGAACGCCGCAGCCTTGCCTGGCTGCGCGCCGGGGAATACGAGGGGCTGGAGCAGAGGCTGCGGCGGCCCGATTTCCGTCCCGATTTCGGCGCCGCGGTGTTCAACCCCAAGGCCGGGGCGACGGTGATCGGCGCCCGGGGGTTCCTGATCGCCTTCAACATCAACCTCAACACCCGCAATGCCCGGCTGGCGCAGGAGATCGCCGTCCGCCTGCGGCAGAAGGGGGGCCGGATCAGGAACCGGGTCACCGGGGCGATGGAGACCGTGGCCGGGCTGTTGCCGGCAGTCCAGGCGGTCGGCTGGTATCTCGACGCATACGGCCTGGCCCAGGTCTCGGTCAACCTGATCGATTTCCACACCACCCCGCTGTACCGGCTGTTCGAGGAAGCGGAACGATTGGCCGGCGAAGCCGGCCTGCGGGTCACCGGCAGCGAGCTGGTCGGCCTGGTGCCGCTGGCGGCGATTGTCGAGTGCGGCCGCCATTTTCTGCAGCGCCAGGGTCAGTGCCGGGGCGCGGCCGAGGCCGAGCTGGTGCGGGTGGCGGTGCACAGCCTGGGACTGAACGAGGTCGCCGCCTTCGACCCGGCGCACAAGATTCTCGAGTACCGCCTGCGCCCGGCCGGGGCCCTGGTGGCGCTGCCGTTCACCCGCCTGGTCGACGAACTGGCCTCCGCTTCGCCGGCCCCCGGCGGCGGCAGTGCGGCGGCAATCGCCGGGGCCCTGGCGGCGGCGCTGACGGCGATGGTCGGCAACCTGACCTTCGGCAAGAAGGGGTATGAGGCGGTGTGGCCGGAGATGGAAGAGATGGCGGTCCGGGCCCAGGGCCTCAAGCAGTTCTTCCTCGCGGCGGTCGATCGCGATACCGCCGCCTTCAACCAGGTGATGGCGGCGCTCCGGCTGCCCAAAAAGAGCGAGGCCGACAAGGCCCACCGTGCCGGGCAGATCGCGGCCGCTACCCGGGAGGCGACAATGGTCCCCCTGTCGGTGCTGGAGCAGGCGGCCGAGGCGGCCGATCTGGCCCGGCTGGCGGTCCGCACCGGCAACCGCAATTCCCTTTCCGACGCCGGGGTGGCCGGCCTGGCGGCGGCGATGGCCGGGCTGGGCGCCCTCTACAATGTCATGATC
The DNA here is from genome assembly GCF_053613775.1 of Desulfoprunum sp. NCBI lineage: Bacteria > Pseudomonadati > Thermodesulfobacteriota > Desulfobulbia > Desulfobulbales > Desulfobulbaceae > Desulfoprunum > Desulfoprunum sp. Next base: position 1,458,641 of record NZ_JBSHXH010000004.1, on the reverse strand, counting down.
AATCTCGGCCAGATCGATGACCCCGCCTTCACCGCCGAGGCTCGGCGCCGGGCGGTCGAACTCCATGACCGGATCGAGGCGGCGGTGAACGAGGTGAAACTGGACCTCAACCGGCTGCTGGTGGGTGTTACGGCAACGGGCGATTGACCGCTGCCGGGAGGTCGCAGGGAACAAAGAATGCTTGCCATGGCATCATTATCTTAGTATAAACGTAATTCCTTTGCGGCAAGGCGGACCGTCGGCCCACGACGGCTGGAGGGTCGGCCGCAGATCAGTCTGCGGCGCCGTCGCGGTCCACTTTCATCCCCTGATAAAAATCCTGTGCGAATATGTCGAATGAAATAGATTTTGATGAAATATTGAGTAAATACCGTTCAGATCCGTTCGATTACGTCGAGGTCTGCGCCACCCATACCGGGGTCGTCCACTTCCGGGTCGGCGAAGGCGATGCCGTCGAGGCCCCGAGCGGGGAGTGGCAGCAGATCCCGGGAACGGCCCTCTACCAGATCACCCGGGAGCGCAATCCGAAGCTGGTTGCGGCCCGGACCAACGGCGTCGTGTCCGGGATCCGGTCCGAGCTCGAGGGGCAATTCGTCGAGGCCGGCGAGAAGTTGATCACCATCAGGCATCCGCTGAAAAAAAAGGAGATCATTGAGAACATCCTCAAAGAGGTCCTGTACCTGTTCCGGGCCCCGGAGCGGGCCAAATACTACTTCGCCCTCGATGTCCAGTCGCGCATCGAGAAGAAAGGCGTCAGGGCGGTGACCATCGAGGCCGGCGAGGAAGTGCTGACGATGTCGCTGATGAAGCGTGACACGCCGATCTACTATACCGGCGAGGGCGGGGTCATCCACTCCGTCTACTTCACCCCGGGGGTGTCGGTCAATCAGGGCGAGCCGCTGCTCGGCATCTGTGCCCCGGAAAAACTGCCCCTCATCCAGAAGATCATCACCCGGGTCAAGGCCGACTGGAACAGTGAACAGGGGCTTGCAGCCTGAAAATCCGCGGCGTTCGCTTACGGTGACGACTATGGAAACCCGGGAAAGAGGCGGGGGCGGCATTGCGGTCACCGCCGCCGAGATCGACCGACAGCGGCTGATGGAGGACCGGCTGCGGCGACAGGCCTGGGACGCGACCGAGGTTGAACGGATTCTGCGCTACGGCGCCTTTGTCGGCACGGCGATCGAGTGTTATCCCGTGCTTGATCGGGCGATGGAAAAGGCGCGGATCCACATCACGGCGATGGAGCAGGCCGGCCGGTCGGTGCATAACGGCACGGTGATCCTCGCCGACCGTCTTGAACGCTCGAAGGGCCGTTTCGACCGGACCTGGCATGCGCCGTCCGGAGGACTGTGGGGCTGCCTGCTGCACGTCAACACCCTGCTGCCGCAGTCCCGCAATCTCATCTCCCTGGCGGTTGGCGTGGCCTGCTGCGAGGCGGTGCGGGAGATGGGGATTGCCGCTGAGCTGCGATGGGTCAACGATGTCCTGGTGGGGGACAGAAAGGTGGCCGGTTTTCTGATCGAGAGTTTTTTCAGCCCCCGTTATCGGGAGGAGTACAACCTCATCGGCTTCGGCATCAACGTCAGCAATCACCAATTTCCGCACGAACTGCGGGATACCGCTCTTTCCCTGGCGCAGGCCCTGGGGCGCCCGCTGGATATCAACTCCTTTGCCCGGCTGTTCCTGGCAAAACTCTCGTTTGCCGTCGGCCTGCTCTACTACGAGGAGGAGCGGCGGTTGCACGGCGGCGACGACTGGGACGACGGCGGACACCGGTTGCTGCAGCTGTGGCGGGGGCTGTCCACGACCGTCGGCCGCCGGGTGGTCTTCGGTTTTGACGTCCTTCAGGCCCCGCGGTATCAGGCGACCGTCGGCGGCATTACCGGTTCGGGCGGACTGGTCATGGTGCTTGATGACGGCCACGAAAAGACCGAATACAGCGGCGAGATCCGTTATATCTGAACCGGCTTGGCCGTACTCCCGCCCTGATCGCTGAACGAGTCGAGCATGGCCCATGAGTGAATGTCCCGCTGGAACAGGTGCCTGCCGTACAGATGTAGCGCAGTGAGGCATTCCCGGTGCATGGCGTCGGTCAGTTGGAGGCGGTGCAGCTTGTCGAGAGGGAGTTCAAGGGCCGATTGCATGAGCCGGATGGTCCCGGGGGAGAGACGGGTGCCGGGATGGCCTGAGGCGGCGGCGCAGGTGGCGCAGACCAGACCGCCGCCCAGATGGCTGAAGGCGAAGCCGCGGCCCGGGGACGCCTCGATGCCGCAGCTCAGGCAGGCCTCGAGCCCTGGTCTGTAACCGATCGCACTATAGAACCTGAGCAGATACAGGACCAGCAGCGACTGCCGCGACCGGCCGGCATCGAGGCCGTGCAGGGCCCAGAGGGCGAGGCGAAAGACCGTTTCGTCCCGTTCCCCCTCCCGCAGGGCCAGAAGCAGGGACTCGCGTATCACCGAGGCGGTCGCATACCGCGAGGGATCGGTCCGGAGACGGAGGAAGGGGGTGTGCAGGTCGGCCTCGTGGATGAAGACCAGGCCGCCGCCTGCCGACTCGGAGCAGGTGAGGCGTAGGAAGCTGAAGATCTCCAGCTTGTTGACGAAGCGCCTCTTGCTCCGTTTCGCGCCCTTGGCGATACCGGTCGCCCGCCCTCGTTCGAGGCTGAAGAAGGTGACGATGAGATCGGCCTCGCCATGGTCCCGGGTATCGAGAACGATGGCCTCGACCTCATAGGAACGGGCCGGCATCGATCATTCGGAAAGATTTTGCGGTATCGTAACCGTGATCTCTTCGCCTGCCGTTTTTTTCGGCAAGGTCAGGGGCAGATTGTTCAGGGTCAGTTCGGTGCCGCTGCCGGCCGGCAGGGTGATGACGATCGATGTGCCGGCGCGCCAACTGTGGACCGCTCCGGCCGTGAAATCGAAGTGCTCCGCCGGCTTATCGTCGATCTTGACGGTGAGCCGGGTGGCTTCCTTGAAGGCGGCCCTGAGGGTATAGGTGGTCGAGACGGGTGGTGAGGTGGGGTTGGCAGCCTCAGGCGCCATGACCGGGGGCGGAGCCGTCCGGCCGCCGGCGGAACCGGCCTGTTCCGACCCCATCGGCGAGGAGGGCGGCGCGGTCGCCGGCAGGGTTGTCTGGGTTGAGGCTATGTTTCCCTGGCTGGGGTACTGCGGAGCGGATACGTCTGTACCTGCCGCCTCCGGCGCCGGAGACGGGGTGAGGGTCGAGGAAGCAGCGGGGGGCTGATCCGGCGTGGCGGGAGGAGATGCCGCCGGTTCGCCGACAGTGGTCGACGGCGCCTTGTCGCCTCTCAGGGTCTGGCTGAGATAGGTGGCCGGATTGAAAGAAAAATACCAGCAGGCGGCAATCCCGGCGATGATCAGGGCCAGCAGCGACAGGCCGACGACTGAATGCGAGGTGACGGACGGAGGTTCGGCCATGCTGCTGGTCTGCATGGCCAGTTCGCCGGGGGTGGGAGAGCTCGATTCATCCGTCTTCGGCTGTTGTTTTTTCTGCTGATTGTAGCGGTCACGGATTTCGTCAGGATCGAGGGACAGATACCTGGCATAGATGCCGTAAAAGCCGCGGACGAAGGCGTCAGCCGGCAGGTTGTCATAATCGTCTTCTTCCAGGGCCTTCATGCAGTTTGGTGAGATTTTTGTCGAATCGACCACCTGTTCGAAGGTCAGGCCCCGTTCTTCCCGTGTCCGGCGCAGGAACGCCCCGAGGGTTTCCCTTTCGTGTTCGGATTGAGTCTTCATCATGTATCGGTTCCTGTGAGAAGGTGGGCGAGATGTCTGTCGCCAGAGGTGGTTGTGACGGACCGGTCTTCACCCGGCCTATTATCGAGCCTCCCGTTCAGAGTTTCTGGATATAGGCCTCGTTTTTCAAGTTGTTCAGCCATTCATCATAGGCCTTTTTCAGGCGCTGATCGTACAGGCTGTTCCTGATCTCCTCCTTCACCTCGTCCGGAGGAGTCTTGACGGCGATGGTTCCGTCGTCGCTGTTGAGAAGTTTGAAGAACTGATATCCTTCCGGCGTTTCAATGATATCGCTGATCTCGTCCGGCTTCAGTTCCTTTACCGCCTGCTGCATGTCGGGGGCCATCTCGTCGAGTTGAAAAACCCCGATATCCCCGCCATCCGCGGCCGACGGCATGCTGGAATATTTCCGGGCGAGCTCCTTGAAGTCCTCGCCGTCTCTGGCCAATTCCAGAACCTTCTCGGCCTCTTTTCTGGCCTTGCTCTTGTCGGCCTCCACTGTCTCCGGCGGGGTGTCCTGCCCCTTCTTCCAGGAGATCCCTATCTGCAGCAGATAGTACCCTCCGCCACTCACCCGGGTAGTGCTTTGGCTGTTGTAGTAGTCCAGTATCTCTTCATCGGTAATGACCACCTTGGATCTGACATCGGCATTGACCAGTTTGCTCTGGAGCACCTGGTCGCGCAGGTTCTCCCGGTACGCCGTTTCCGTCAGCCCGTCTTCCTTCAGTTTGGCCAGAAGTTCCGGCTTGCTGAGCCGGCTCTGGTCGAGCATCTGTTCAAAGGCGGCATCGACCTCGGCATCGGAAACTGAAATATTGCCGGCCTTGGCCTTCTGGGTGATCAACCGTCTTTCGATGATCCTGTCGAGAACATGCTCACGGGCCTGCTGGAGGGTCTCGGCCAGGGATGTGGCCGGGGTCTTGGCCGAGATGTCGCGGTAGAAGCGCTCGCCTTCCTTTTCCAGCTCGGAGAGGGTGATCACATCGTCATTGACGACGGCAACGACACGGTCGAGCAGCTCCGCAGTACCGTTAAGGGGGGCAAAGACGATTTGGAGGAACAGGACCAGGAGAAAAAATATTACCGGAGTGGATGCATGTGCAACTGGTTTCATGATGGTTTCGTGGTGCATGTGGTTTCTCTGATGGTGTTCAGTTGTGTTTACCGAAGCAATTAACCGTTCCGGATGGATGATTGTCTTGTGGGCGGAGACCAGGAGGAAGTCATCAATATCTCCAGCGACAATTCAAGGGCAGCAGTCTAGCATGTTTTTTGGTTTTGTACACGATATCTGCGTGCGACCCGGACAGCGCCGTGCCGGATGGCGGTGAAATCGGGTGCGTGTATCCCCTGCGGTGTTGACTTTCCGTGAGGGTGGAGTATTGTATTTCACGGAAAGATTACATAGGTCCAGGCATCAATCAGAACGGGAGTTTGTTGATGAAAAAAACAAGCAGATTTTTTACGACTGTCGCATGTGCCATAGCCCTGGGCTGTTCCGGACTGATTCCGGCGAAGGTCCTGGCCAGCACCAAAATGCCGTCCTTTGCCCTGGAAAGCGTGCGGGATGGGAAACGTATCGACAGCGACAGCTTTCAGGGCAAGGCCTTGCTGATCACTTTTTTCGCCACCTGGTGTCCACCCTGCCTGCAGGAGATCCCCGCCCTGGTCAAGCTGCAGGAGGAATTCGGGTCGAATGGCTTCTCCGTTGTCGCCCTGTCGGTCGATCAGGGAGGCAGTGAACCGGTGGCCGAACTCGTCGATCAGCAGGCCATCAATTATCCGGTCCTGATGGCCGATGCCGAGACCGCTGAGAATTTCGGCGGGGTGTATGGCATCCCGGTCTCGTTCCTGGTAAACAAATCGGGTAACGTGGTGAAACGCTATCCCGGACTGGTGCCCCATTCAGTGCTGGCGAAGGATGTGCAGAGCCTGATCGATTAATATTCGGGGATGTTGACAGGGAAGGGGAAAAAAGATATATAACGTTATGTAATTGAATGGTTTTGTAGACTGTATACGCACATTGGCCTGCAGTTTCGTCTGCGATGGGGAATTGGCACGATGCCCTTCGCGTATGTCCCCTGGCGAAGAGTCCGGGAAAATATTCAGCGCAAAAGGAGAACAGCAATGAAAAAAAGATTGGCAACGGCGGCATTGGCTTTGGTATTCGCATTGAGCGTGGCTGGCGTCAGCATGGCCGCAAAAGTGAATTGCACCGTCAAGTCCGTCGAAGGCGACACGGTCACGATGACCTGTGAAGATGCCGGCAAGATGAAAGCCGACGATAAGGTCAAGGTAACGACATCCAAAGCTGGTGGCGTTGAAGGTTGCTGATTGACACACCGTCGCGGTTTTTGTACCATGAGAGGTCGGTTGGCGGCTCGTCAACCGGCCTTTTTTATTCAATGTTCATCTCCAGCTCAAGAGGTTGTGGTCCTGCTCCCGGCGGAGTGCCGTCCGTCTTTCCCCTTGTCCGTATGAACGTCGTCGTGTGAATAATTCCGGGGGACACCGAAAGGAGAACCAATGGATATCAGGACCCTCCCTGAGCGGGAGCGACAGATATATAATCGTCTGCGGCAGAAATACTCGCTGACCTTCGACAGTCTGAAGATCGGCGATACCACTATCCGCCTGCTCAAGGTCGCCGATCTGGGGGAAATAATCGGTGATCGCGATCCCTTCGCCGATGTGACGCAGTTTCCGTTCTGGGTCAAGCTCTGGGATGCCGCGATCATCCTCTCCTATGTGTTGACCAAAATTCCCGGGCGGGAGGGCCGTACCCTCCTGGAACTGGGCGCCGGCCTTGGCGCGCCTGGTCTGGCTGCCGCGGCATCGGGCTTCGACGTCACCATCAGCGACTACGAGGAGATCATCAGGGACTTCCAGCAGGTCAGCGCCGCCGCCTCCGGCCTCGGCGACGTCAAGCTGACCCTTCTCGACTGGCTGAATCCGCCGCAACTTCCCGCCTTCGATGTCCTCGCCGGGGCCGAGATCCTGTTCCGGGAGGAATTTTTCGCCCCGCTGCTGCGGGTCTTCGCCGCCTATCTCAAGCCTGAGGGTGTCATCTATCTGGCCCATGACGCCCGGCGCCAGAGCCTGCCGAAATTCCTCAAGCTGGCGGAAAAGGACTACGACATCGGTGTCGCCCGACAGAATTACATCAAGGACGGCAACCCGGTCTCGATTATCGTCAATCGTCTGGTCAGAAAAGGAAGCGGGGCGAGAGGAAACGCATGAGCGGCTCGACCCCCCTCTATCCCGTCAACCTGAAGATCGCCGGACGACTCTGTCTCGTCGTCGGCGGCGGACCGGTCGCGGTCCGCAAGGTCGAGGCCCTGCTGATTGGCGGCGGTGAAATCAAGGTCATCAGTCCCACGGCGGCGCCACCGCTGCGGCGACTGGCTCAGACCGGCAGGATAGAATGGCTGCAGCGTCCCTATCGTACCGGGGACCTGGACGGAGCCTTTCTCGTCATTGCCGCGACGAATCGGCCTGAAGTGCAGCGTCAGGTTGCCGGTGACGCTGGCGCCGCCCGGGTCCTGCTCAACAGCACGGATGACCCGTCGGCCTGCGATTTCCAGGTGCCTTCACAGTTGAAGCGCGGCGATTTGCTGATTACTGTATCAACCGGTGGCGCGAGTCCGGCGTTTTCCAGGCGGATCCGGGAACGACTCGAAGCGGAGTTCGGCTGGGAATACGGGGTGATCGTCGATCTCCTGGGCCGGTTGAGATTGCTGGTGATGAGCGGAGGCGGTGATGCGGCCAACCATGCGATCATTTTTCGGGACATCATGGAACTCGACCTCGTCGGACATATCCGGGAGGCGGATTGGGATGGTCTGGCCGGGGCGTTGAAGAAGGCGCTGCCCCCGCATCTCGACCCGGAACCCGTGGTACTGGCCCTGGTCGAGACCATTGGGCGAGCGAACACAGAGTACTCCTTGTAAATCGGGGATCGGGCGGTATGTATCCTCTGACGACACCCTTGTATCGGGGATGACATGAGCGAAATCAGCTATCTGCTTTTCCAGACTGTTGTGTTTGTCACCTTTCTGGCCTGTTCCGCCTACTGTGTCTTTTTCGTCAGTCAGAAAAGCAGGGTGCGCAATGTGGCGAGAGTGCTTCTGGTCTCGTCAGGGGTCCTGCAGACCCTGTACATTCTCTCGCGGTACTACCTTGTCGGTCATGCCCCGATCACCTCGCAACATGAAACCGTTGTTGTTTTTGCCTGGGCCACGACCTGGGCCTACCTGTCGTTTCGGTGGCGCTATACGGTCAAGAATTTCGGGGCCTTTGTCTCCCTGTTGATCATGTTTCTTCTGGTACTGTCGTCCCTGGCATCAAGGGAGATCAGCGAACTCGTACCGGCCCTGCAGAGCTGGTGGCTCCCTGTGCACGCCGGGGTTTCGCTCTTCGGCTACGGCTTTCTCTCCTTGGCCTTCTGCGGCGGACTGATGTATCTCCTCCAGGAACGGGAATTGAAGAGCAAGCGATTCGGCTACTTTTTCCCCCGTCTGCCCTCTCTCGAGGCGCTGGACCAGCTGAACAGCCATTGTCTCACCGTCGGCTTCGTCTTTCTCTCTTTAGGCATCGTCAGCGGCTCGATCTGGGCCCGACAGGCCTGGGGAACCTACTGGCAATGGGATCCGAAGGAGACCTGGTCGCTGATCACCTGGTTTATCTACCTGATCCAGATTCATCAGCGGTTCACCGCCGGTTGGCGGGGAAAGCGGGCGGCGATCATGGCCATCTCCGGGTTTCTCGCCGTCGCCTTCACGCTGTGGGGGGTGAGTTATCTGCTTGGCGGGGTGCACAGCTATGCCAGGTGAACGCATCATACTCCTCGGGGTGAACCACAAGACGACCCCGGTGGAGGTCCGCGAGCGGATGGCCCTGTCGGACGGCTACGAACAGCCGCTGACCGCCCTGAAGCAGATCGGGACGATACGGGAATGCTATCTGCTGTCGACCTGCAATCGGGTGGAACTGCTGCTGGTGGCCGAACCGAGCGATCAACTGATCGACAGTATCCTCTCTTTTCTGTTCGGCGACCGGATCGCCAAGGAGCAGTGTCGTCAATACCTGTACATCTATTACGACCGGGACGCGGTGCACCATCTCTTCATGGTTGCCGCCAGTCTCGATTCGATGATTGTCGGGGAGGCCCAGATTCTCGGCCAGCTGAAGGAAGCCTACCGCTATGCCTCGCAGTTCGGCTGCACCGGGCCGCTGCTCAACCGTCTGCTGCACAAGTCGTTTTCGGTGGCCAAACGGGTCAGGACCGAGACGGCGATCGGCTCCTCCGCCGTCTCGATCAGCTACGCCGCGGTACAACTGGCGAAAAAGATTTTCGGCGATATCAGGGGTAAGAAGGTGCTGCTCATCGGCGCCGGGGAAATGGCGGAGCTGGCGGCCGAGCATCTCGTCGGCCAGGGCGTGGCCGAAGTCGTCGTCGCCAACCGGACCCTGGCCCGGGCGGTGGAACTGGCCAAGCGATTCCGTGGCCGGGCCGTATCCTTCGATGAACTGATGGGCCAGCTCGAGCAGGTGGACATCATCATCAGTTCGACCGGGGCGCCGACCATCATCCTGCGCCAGGGCGAAGTCCGGCCGGTGATGCGGGTCCGGCGGAACAGGCCCCTGTTCTTCATCGACATCGCGGTGCCGCGTGATCTCGATCCCGACCTCAACGACCTGGAAAACGTCTACCTCTATGATATTGACGATCTCAGCAGTGTCGTCGAGATGAACCGCACCGGCAGGGAACGCGAGGCGGTCAAGGCGGCGAGGATAGTCGACGAGATGACGCTCGGTTTCGGACGGTGGATGGAGGGGATGACCCTCACCCCGACGATCCTGGCCCTGCGCCAGAAAGCGGACGGGATATGCCGGGCCGAACTGGACAAGACCCTGCCGCGCCTGGCCGGCCTGTCCGAGGAGGAGAGGCACTCCATCGAGGTGATGCTGTCGGCCATTACCGCAAAGATACTGCATGCTCCCCTTGCCTATCTCAAGAGTGGATCCTGTGGCGGGCGGGACAACAGTGAGGCCAAGATCGATACGGTCCGGACGATCTTCGGTCTCGGCGGAGACGAGGAATGAACCTCTGTGTTGAGGACCATCTCGACAACGAATGGTTTGTGGTGCGTCATTCCGGCGAGATCCCGGAGATCGCCCTGTATGCCGCCCGGCATTATCTGACCGAGGCGGAGGACGGGCCTCGGCTGTACCTGTCGCCGGATCAGTGGGGGAGGCTGCTGGACGCGGCTCGGGTGCGTTACCGGGAGATCGTCCTGCGCGACCTGCAACTTGATAACCGCGACACCTCAATATACCGGGGATTGGCCCGGTCGATCATCAACTACCGGAGATTCGAGTCCTTCTGCCGCCGTCATGGCCTCGACATGCAGGATTTCTGCAGGGAGGTGGCGGCGGCCCTGCTGATCTTCCTCGTCGCCGAGTCGGCGGAGGTGGCCGGGGGCGGCCGGAAATCCAGCATCAACTGCACCTTCGCCGAACTCAATGATTTTGCCTGCCGCATCGGCCTCGTCAGGGATTCGTTGCCGGTATCCATGCGTCGTCTGTGCCCGGAGGAATGATTTTCACCTTGCCCTGACAAACCAGGGGTGATCGGCTGTAAACCTGCACGCGCTGTACTCAATCCTGCTGAAATACGCACTCTTCTCTCTCTTTGTCATAGTATTTACGGCACGCTTTTGGTATGTCTTTTTAGGTTAAGAGTCAGACTTTGCGCCTGAAATACGTTTTCCTCTTCATTACTGAATGACATGAAACATCTCACTCAACTTGTTCTCGCCCTCCTGCTGCTGTTGAACTGCCCCCCGTCCGGTTTCGGGGAAAGTGCCGACAGCCGGTCCCCAGCCGATTTTCTGAAACGGAACCGGCTCATCGGTTACATGCTGGCCAAGCAGCTGCCGACCGTTCACCTCAGCGACAAAGCCATGGACGATGGGCTGGCGCAGGCGGCGTTCACCCTCTACCTCAACCAGCTCGATTCCCAGAAGAGATTCCTGCTGCAGAAGGATGTCGATCAGCTCAAGGCCTTCGCTTCCTACATCGATGACAACCTGGTGCAGGGCAACAATCCCCTGCCGGATGCCGGTATGGATATCCTGGGCGAACGAATCGACCAGGCCGAGAAGATGGTCGAGGCCATCCTGGCGGCGGGCATTGATTTCAATGTCGCCGAAACCCTCGAGACCGATCCGAAAAAACTGGCGTTCGCCAAAGACCTGCAGTCCCTGCAGGACCGGTGGCGAAAGATCCTCAAATCCGAGATCATCACCAGGTACCTGGAACTCGAGGACGATGCGAACAAGGCCAAGGAGAAAAAATCTTCGGAGGTGCTGCTGCAGGAGGCGAGGTCAAAGGTTGCCAAGCGGTATAAGGAGATTTTCCGCCGCCTGCGGCAGGAGACGCGGCAGGATCATTACGACCGCTACTTCAACGCCGTTGCCCGGGCCTTCGATCCGCACACCAACTACATTCCGCCGGCCGGTAAAGAACAGTTCGATATCAGTATGCGGGGCAGTCTCGAGGGTATCGGCGCCCTGCTGGAAGAGGACGACGGTTATATCACGGTCAAGGAGATAATCCCGGGCAGCGCCTCGGCCAGGCAGGGCCGTCTGCAGATGAAGGATATCATCCTCCAGGTTGCCCAGGGGGCGGAAGAGCCGGTCGATATCACCGACATGCGGCTGCGCGATGCGGTGCGCCTGATCCGCGGTCCCAAGGGCAGCGAGGTTCGGCTGACGGTGCGGAAGGCCGACGGGTCGAAGGAAATCATCCCCATCATCCGTGACGTCGTCCAGATCGAGGAGACCTTCGTCAAGAGCACGGTGCTGAAAAATATCGACGGCCGCAAGATCGGCCTCATCCATATCCCCAGTTTCTACCGCGACTTCGAGAAGACCAGCAATGGCGAAAACGCCAGGAACTCGACCGACGATACCCGCAAGGAGGTGCTGGCGTTAAAACAACAGGGGGTCGATGGCATTGTCCTCGATCTCCGCAATAACGGCGGCGGGGCCCTGGTCGACGCCGTCGACATCGCCGGGCTCTTCCTTTCCTCCGGACCGGTGGTCCAGGTCAAAAACAGTAACGGTTCGATCCGGGTGTTGAACGATGAAGACCCGGAGATGGTGTATGCCGGGCCGCTGGTGGTCCTGGTCAATGTGTTTTCCGCCTCCGCCTCGGAGATCGTCGCCGCCGCGCTCCAGGATTATCACCGGGCGGTCGTCGTCGGCGGCCCGACCACCCACGGCAAGGGGACCGTCCAGACCGTCATCGATCTCAATGACAATGTTTCGTTGCTGCATTTCAACAAAGACGACAACCTCGGCGCGTTGAAGGTGACGATCCAGAAATTTTACCGGATTACCGGGGGATCGACCCAATATAAAGGGATGGAACCCGATATTGTCCTGCCGAGCATCCTGGAAAGTCTCAAATCGGGGGAGCGTTTCCTCGAATACTCGATGCCGTGGAGCAGTATCGACCCGGTCACCTTTACGCCGTCCCAGGCGGTCTCTCCGGCCAAGATCGATGCCATCCGTACAGCCAGCACCCAGCGTGTTGCCAGGAACGAGAAGTTCAAGGCTATCCAGGATGAAATCGTCCGGGTGCAGGAACAGGTGGAAAACTCCGTCATCTCGCTCGATATCGACGACATGAGGAAAAAACAGGAGGAGGCCCGGCTGGCCAGGGAAAAGGTCGGCAAGCAGTTCGGTCTCTTCGGGGATGAGGGCCAGGCTGACGGCGAGACCGCGGAGGACGAGGAAGATGTGCAGCCAAGCGGCGCCGCGTGGCTGGAGGAAGTGCGGGAAGACCCCTATATCCAGGAGGCTGAATTGATCCTTGCCGATATGACCTGAACGACATGGCAGGCGATTGGGACGAGACAACCTCGGTGGATACCGATTCCGGCGGCCTGGGCGGCAGTAAAATATCCTTGAAAAAGAAATGGAAAGATGCTAGAAATCCGCTTTTATGAATGGTCATTCATTTGCCGAGGGTGGTGGATAACATGTTGATGATATTGAAATTAAATGATTCAAGGCGGTTGGCGGATGGACCTCGCTGAAGCGTTCAGGAACTATAAGGACAAGATTGTTGACCGATGGGTCGACTACACTCTGTCGACATACCAGTCTTCCAGTTTCTTTAAAAAGGAGCGGGATATATTTGCCAATCCCGTTGGCGGCAATATTCGCGAGGCCCTGAAAAAGCTGTTCTCCCTTCTTGTCAAGGGGGCTGGAACCGAAGAGATGATTCCGCCCCTTGAGCAGATTCTGAAAATCCGCTCGATCCAGGAATTTTCCCCATCACAGGCTGTAGCCCCACTGAACGCCGTCAAGCACATTACCAGAGAAATACTGGCTGCCGACAAAGAGCGTCGCCATCTGGTTTCCGAACTCTATGATTTTGAGTTTGCGGTGGATCTCGCGATCCTGGCTGCCTTCGATATCTACATGCAGTGCAGAGAGCGGCTGTATCAGACCCGGATACAGGAGATCAAGACGGGCACTCATATCCTTACAGACAGTAAATGCCCGTCAGCGGTGCAGAAAAATAAACTTCAGGATTCCATTCCAAAGGTCGAGAGTATTTAACTGGTCCCGGCTGATTGCATCGGTCCGGTGGCCCAATAACAGTTCATTTTGAAGTGAGGTAAGAAATGAAGTACGCCTTCTCATTTCTGGCAGTCATTGTGCTCATTCTGATTGCCGGGGTAGGATCCAAGATAGCGGGAATGCCATACTTTTTTGGTGTCTTTGTCCCCTATGTGGCCATCGCGATCTTCCTGGGTGGATTTGTCTACAGGGTGGTGCAATGGGCCAAGTCGCCTGTTCCCTTCCCCATCCAGACCACCTGCGGCCAGGGGAAATCGCTGGAGTTCATCAAGCACAACCGGCTCGAGGCCCCGGATACCACCGCCGAGGTCGTCGCCCGGATGCTGCTCGAGATCCTCACCTTCCGTTCTCTGTTCCGCAACACCAAGTCGGAGATCCATGACGGACCGAGAATCACCTACGAATCGTCCAAATGGTTGTGGCTGTTCGGGATCATTTTTCATTATTCCTTCCTGATCGTGGTGATCAGGCACATGCGCCTCTTCCTCAATCCCGTGCCCGAAGTTATCGCTTTTCTCGATTGGGCCGACAGCATGTTCGAGATCGGGGTGCCGAGCATGTACATGACCACCGCCGGATTGATCGGTGGTGCGGCACTGCTGTTCTCCCGGCGTCTGGTCAACCGGCATGTGCGTTACATCTCTCTTATGAACGACTATTTCCCGCTCGTCCTCATTTTTTCCATCGGTGTGACCGGCGCCCTGATGCGCCATTTCCTGCGCGACGGTATCGATATCGTCGCCATCAAGCAGCTGGCGGTGGGTCTTGTGACCTTTTCCCCGGTCATCAGCAGCGACATAGGCGCAATTTTCTATATCCATGTCTTTCTCGTCGCCACCCTGCTCGTCTATTTCCCATTCAGCAAGTTGATGCATCTGGGGGGTGTATTCCTCAGCCCCACTCGCAACATGAAGAACAACAGCCGGGCGGTACGTCATATCAACCCCTGGAATCCGGATATCAAACCCCATTCGTATGCCGAATATGAGGATGAATTCCGCGAGTTCATGGTCGATGCGGGCATCCCGGTCGAGAAAGAGTTGCCAGCGCAAAAAGATTGAAGCCTAACAGTTGAGACCCACAACCAGCTTATAAGGAATAGACAACGATGGCAGTGCCAAAATTAGAACAATTATCGAAAAGCGTAGTGCAGGGACCGTCCTTGGCAACTGGAGCGATACCAACCAGGGACTGGATGGATATCCCGGTACATTTCAAGGAGGGCAATTACGCCTATCCGGCAAAAAAAGAGAAGGTCGAATACCTCGACAGCCAGAGCGGACTTTCCTTTCCCAACGCCCGCATCTGGTCGCCGGAAGATGATGACTGGAAACTTCCCGAGAACTGGAAGGAGATCGTCCTCAACGGCCTGAAGGAGCGCCTGGGCAAGTTCCGTTCACTGAAGATATTCATGGACTGCTGTGTCCGTTGCGGTGCCTGTGCCGATAAATGTCATTTCTTCCTCGGCACCGGGGATCCAAAGAACATGCCGGTCCTGCGCGCTGAACTGCTCCGGTCGGTCTATCGGAATGACTTCACTCTGGCCGGCAAGACCCTCGGCCGGATGGCCGGTGCCCGCGAGATGACGGTCGGCGTGCTCAAGGAGTGGTTCATGTACTCCTACCAGTGCACCGAGTGCCGGCGCTGCTCCGTTTTCTGTCCGTACGGCATCGATACCGCCGAGGTGACGATGATGCTGCGCGAATTGCTGCACCTGGTCGGTATCGGCATCAACTGGATTCTCGAGCCTGCCTCCAATTCGAACAGGACCGGAAACCATATGGGACTCCAACCCCATACCTTCAAGGACAACGTCGACTTCCTCACCGATGACATCGAGAACCTGACTGGTGTCCGGATCACCCCGACCTTCAACCGCAAAGGCGCCGAGGTCCTCTTCATCACCCCCTCGGCCGACGTCTTCGCCGAACCGGGGCTTTATACCGCGATGGGGTATCTGATCCTGTTCGAGGCCATCGGTCTCGATTACACCTGGTCGACCTATGCCTCGGAAGGCGGCAACTTCGGTCTGTTCACCAACAACGAAATGATGAAGAAGCTCAACGCCAAGATGTACGCCGAGGCCAAACGCCTGGGCGTCAAATACATCATCGGCGGCGAGTGCGGCCATATGTGGCGGGTCCTGCATCAGTACATGGACACCATGAACGGTCCGGCCGATTTCCTCGAGGTGCCGAAATCGTCGATCACCGGCACTGTCTTCAGCAACGCGGCCTCCACCAAGATGATCCATATCAGCGAGTTTACCGCTGACCTGATCAAGCATGGCAAGCTGAAACTCGACAAGAGCCGCAACAGCCATGTCAAGGCGACCTATCATGACTCCTGCAACCCGGCCCGGGCCATGGGGCTGATGGACGAGCCGAGATATATCCTCGACCATGTTGTCGACTGGGTGGAGATGCCTGAGAACACTATCCGTGAGCAGACCTTCTGCTGCGGTTCAGGAACGGGTCTGAATACCGACGAGATCATGGAACTGCGAATGCGTTCGGGATTTCCTCGAGCCAATGCCGTTAAATACGTGCATGACAAACATGACGTCAACATGCTTTCCTGCGTCTGTGCGATCGACAGGGCGACACTGACCTCGCTGATGAACTACTGGAACCCGGATGTCAGGGTCTGTGGTATCACCGAGCTTGTCGGCAATGCGCTTGTGCTTGAGGGTGAATCACGAGGCGAGTTGGATGACGGCCTCAGAACTTTGCTTTAAATCCCGAACGGGATTAGAGGAGTCGCACATGTACAATAAAGGAACAATCATACCGGGACTGGTGATCTTCATCGTCTTCGTGACCTTTCCGCTCTGGTATAACGGCCTGAATGCAGGCACCGTACCGAAACCTGACCTCCCGGTAGGCCAGAAGGAGTGTGTCGCCCCTGTCGGTGAGATGAGAGATAATCATATGAAATTGCTGAACGAGTGGCGTGATGCCGTCCTCCGAGACAACGATCGGGTCAACATCAAGGTTGGCGGCAAAGAATACCGCAAGGGACTGCAGTTGGCGTGCATGCAGTGTCATACCGACAAGGAGAAGTTCTGTGACTCCTGTCACACCTATGCCGCCGTATCACCCACCTGCTGGGATTGCCACCTGACCCCCGCCGAGGCGGCAACGAAGAAGGAGACGCACTAATGGATAATACGAGAAGAAAATTTCTGAAGATCGCCGGAGCCGCCGCCCTTGCCGGCATAGGCGCACCTGCGATAGTGAAGTTGACCTCCCATACCGCCTTCGCCTCCGAGGAAGCCGGGCACGCGGCGCCGGTCCCCGGCGAGACCGGGGTCCATGGCGAAGCGGCTTCAACCGGGGTTCGTGTGGGAATGGTTATCGACATGCGTGTATTTGCCGTTCAGCCAATGCTGCTTGATCAGGCCATCGCCGCTTGCAACAAAGTCCACAACATTCCCCATTTTCCTGATCGCAAAAACGAGATCAAATGGATCTGGAAGGCGCCCTACGCCAATGTCTTTCCGGAACAGGAAGTTCTCCACAAGTCGGAAATGGCCAAGACCAAACCGTTTGCCGTTCTCTGCAATCACTGCGACAACCCGTCCTGCGTCAAGGCCTGCCCAACCAAGGCGACGTTCGTGCAACCGGAGAATGGAATTGTGGCGATGGACTTCCACCGCTGCATCGGTTGCCGTTTCTGTATGGCTGCCTGCCCATACGGGGCGCGAAGTTTCAACTGGCAGGATCCGCGACCGTTCATCACCAACTACAATCCCGATTTCCCGACCCGGATGCGCGGGGTAGTCGAGAAGTGCAACTTCTGCGGCGAACGCCTGGCCCTGGGCCTTGAGCCCGCCTGTGTCGAGGCCTGCAGCGGCACAGGGGCGATGGTCTTCGGGGATCTCAACGATCCTGATTCGGAGATCAGAAGAGTTCTCGACAAGGAATTTACCATCCAGCGAAATCCTGCTGCCGGCACCAAACCGTCAGTCTACTACATAGTGTGAGGTTGTCATGATTGAGAAAGTATTAAAAGGCAAATCAACATACTGGATGTGGCTTGCGGTGCTCGGCACCTTCATTGCCATCGGGGCGGCCTGTTATGTACGGCAGTACATGTTCGGGCTGGGGCTGACCGGCATGAGCCGTGACGTTTCCTGGGGGCTGTACATTTCCCAGTTCACCTTTCTGGTCGGAGTCGCGGCGGGAGGTCTGATGCTGGTGCTGCCCTACTATGTGCATGACTACAAGGCCTTCGGTCGGATTACGATTCTCGGCGAGTTCCTCGCCATTTCGGCCTTGATCATGTGCCTGATGTTCATCATGGCCGATCTCGGCCAGCCGCTCCGTGGCCTCAATGTCATCTTTTTCGCCACTCCCCATTCCATGCTGTTCTGGGATATGTGCGTGCTCTGGGGATATCTGATCCTCAACTGTCTCTGCGGTTGGGTCATCCTGACCGCCGAGCGCAAACAGGTGCATCCGCCGAAGTGGATATATATCTTCGTGTACATCTCCATTCCCTTCGCCGTTTCGATCCATACGGTCACCGCCATGCTGTACTGTGGTCTGCCCGGTCGGCACTTCTGGTTGTCGGCGATCATCGCCCCCAGGTTCCTGGCCTCGGCCTTCGCCGCCGGTCCTTCCCTGATAGTACTCGCCTGTCTGGTCATGCGTAAATTCGCTGACTTCGACGCCGGCAAGGAGGCGATCCAGAAGCTGACCACGATCATCATGTATGCCGCGATCATCAACACCTTCTTTTTCCTGCTCGAATTCTTCGTCGGTTACTATTCGGAGATGCCGGGACACATGCACAGTCTCGAATACCTGTTCTTCGGTCTCGAACACGATGGCCATGTCTACAACAACCTCGTTCCTTTCATGTGGACGGCAACCGCCTTCAGTTTCACCGGTCTGGGTATATTGGCGTACATCAAGATCGCCAAGGTCTTCGATTATCGTCTGGTCGGTACCGCCGCCGCGCTGATCTTCTTCTCTCTCTGGGCCGATAAGGGGCTCGGCTTCGTCTTCGGCGGATTTGTACCCAATCCCCTGAATGAGGTAACCGAATACATTCCAACTGCCAATGAACTGGGGATCACCCTCGGTATCTGGGCGACCGGCTTTTTTATCCTGACGCTGCTGTATAAGATTGCAGTCGGTGTTGAACACGAGATAGAAGCGTAATCTGGTTCCATCCAAAGAAAAGCCCCCGAATTTTCGGGGGCTTTTTTTTTGCTCCAGTCTCGGATATATTCCTACGAACAAGAAATTCTGCCCATGTGACAGATGTGAAAACATTCGTAGAGCAAAAGAGAGTTCTGATTCTCTTTTATACATTCAGCAGTCAGACCCGGAATCTGTTGAACAGCCTGGCCAAGGGTCTGAACGAAGGCGGAGTCGAAGTCCGGTTCGAACCGTTGAAGCCCTTGGAACCGCCGCCATTTCCAGTCGGATCCTATTTCGGCGCGTTTAAAATGATGGTAGCTGCTTTTCTGATGCGCCCGGTTGCGGTAGCGCCACCTGATAAAAATTGCCTTTCGAACTGGGATCTTATTATCTGTGCCGGACCTACATGGTCATATCACCTGAGCGGACCGATGGTCTATTTTCTCCAGCATTATTCTGCCGGACTGCTGGCTGGCAAGCTCGTCCTTCCCCTCATATCCTGCAGAACCTATTGGCGCCTGCATGCCTGGGAGATGGGCAGATATATGGTGAAGAGCGGTGCCAGGGTCATGCCTCCACTGGTCTTTCGCCATCCTTGTCCAGGGCTCTGGTGTGCCATTGGGGTCTTTATCAAGATTGCCGGGAAAATACCCAGAGGCTGCCGGTCGTTGGTTCAGCGGCATTGTCCGAGATATGGACACAGCCCGCAGCAGATCGAAGAGGCAAGAGACCTGGGAGCACGTCTTGCCGAAGTCTTGCGGGAGGGGGAAATCGATGAGAATTCAAGGATTGAAGGAGTTCTCAGAAAAGGGAGCCGTCGAGATAGCTCAAGTAAAGTGTGCTGATTTCCTGAGAGAAGAGCATATACATCAATGCTGCAAGCGAGAGAAAGGGACCAAACGGGATTCGAGTCGATAAACCTTCCTGGCGCTCGATGACCATCACCAGGATGCCGACGAGAGCGCCGCTCAGGGAGCTGGCAAAGATCACGAACGGCAGCGCCTGCCAGCCGAGGAAGGCACCGATCATCGCCAGCAGCTTGATATCGCCGCCACCCATGCCCTCTTGTTTTCGCAGGAAGAAATAGAGCAGGGCGATACCGTAGAGAATCCCGCCGCCGCAAAGGATGCCGATCAGGGAATCCAGCCGGGAGATCAGGGGGGAGAAGAATGACAGGATGAAGCCGGCCATGATCCCTGGCAGACTGATCATGTCAGGAATGATTTGATGCTGGAGATCGATGAATATGATCACCAGCAGGGCGGCGCTGAAGAGAAAGAAACCGCCGCCGGTGATGGTGAATCCGAAGCGATAGACAACGGCGGTTGAAAGCAGCGCCATTGCCGCCTCCACCGATGGATATTGCAGGGAAATTCGGCACCGGCAGTGGCTGCACCGACCTCCCAGGAAAACATAGCTGAGGAGTGGGATGTTCTCGTACCACCTGAGGCCGGCCTGACATTTCGGGCAGTGCGAGGCGGGAAAGACAATCGACTCTTCCGGATGCGGCAGGCGAAGAATCACAACGTTGAGAAAGCTGCCGACAATGGCGCCAAAGAGAGCGGCGAAGGTCAGGATCAAAGGTTCGCTATTCATCAAGGAAATCCGGCCTTGTTCTGTCGTTAATTGATAAAATGTGCTGATACCGGACAACAATGTATCCAGAATGATGACCCAATACCAGGAAAAAGCTGCTGTTATTCGAATAGAGCGGTTGTCCGGCGACAATGTCCGCCTCACCTTCGATTGTCCTGACATCGCTGCCGCCGCCTCTCCCGGGCAATTCGTGATGATCAGGGTGGGGACCGGCAATGACCCCTTGTTGCGGCGGCCATTTTCCATCCACCAGACCGATGAGGATGGCCATCTCCAGGTCTATTTCAAGGTTGTCGGGCGGGGCACCGGGATGCTTGCCGCTGTCAGGGAAGGTGCGGAGGTCTCGATCCTTGGACCTCTTGGCCGGGGCTTTCAGGTGGCAGATTCGCCCGCCTGTCTGGTGGGCGGTGGGCTGGGCATGGCCCCTCTGCTCTTTCTCGCCCGGAAACTGAGTCAGTTGAAGCGTGATCGTAGTCGGGACACCATCATTCTGGGAGGTCGCACCAGCAGTGAAGTCGAACCCCTGGTAAAAGATTTCGAGGAGTTCGGGATGACCGTCGTGGCAACCACGGACGATGGATCGTACGGTCAGCGCGGTTTCGTCACCGCCGCCTTTTCCTCTCTCTCCCTGCCTTCCCCGTGCACAGTCTATTGCTGCGGCCCGGAGCCGATGCTGGCCGGGATGAGCGTCCTCTGCCGGACGCGAGGGTATTCCTGCCAGGTATCGGTCGAGAGCGTCATGGCCTGCGGCATGGGGGCATGCCTCGGGTGCAGCAAACCGAACCGGGACGGCGGCTATGTCCATGTCTGTGTAGATGGACCGGTCTTTGATGCGGAGGAGATGGCATGGAATATCTGAAGGGTGATGTGCAGATTCCGGATCTCCGCGTCAACATTGGTCCCCTCTCTCTTGCCAACCCGGTGATGACGGCCTCCGGGACCTTCGGCTATGCCCGGGAATTTGAGTCGCTCCTCGACCTCGGCCGTCTCGGGGCGATCATCGTCAAGGGAATATCTCTGCATCCGCGCTCCGGCAATCCGCCCCCCCGGATCATTGAAACCGCCAGCGGCATGTTGAACGCGATCGGCCTGCAGAACGTCGGAGTCGACCGGTTCATCGTCGAAAAAATTCCCTACCTTGGCACGCTCGGGGTGCCGATCATTGTCAACATTCTTGGCGACAGCCTCGATGAATACCGGCATATCACCGAAAAACTCTCGGCCTGCGAGGTGGTGGCGGCGATCGAGATCAATATCTCCTGTCCGAATGTGAAAAAGGGCGGCGTCGCCTTCGGCGCCGATCCGGCGATGGCGGCGGCGGTCACCCGTACAGTCAGGGAGACGACCTCCGTCCCGGTGATCGTCAAGCTGTCACCGAATGTCACCGATGTCACGGTCATTGCCAAAGCTGTCGAAGAGGCCGGGGCCACCGCCGTGTCGCTGATCAATACCCTTATCGGGATGGCCATCGATCTCAAGCGGCGACGGCCGGCGCTGGCCAATGTCTGTGGTGGTCTCTCAGGACCGGCGATCAAGCCGGTGGCCCTGCGCATGGTCTATCAGGTGGCACAGGCCGTTTCCATTCCGGTGATCGGCATCGGCGGTATCGCGACGGCCGAGGATGCGCTCGAATTCATGCTGGCCGGGGCGACCGCCGTGCAGATTGGGACTGCCAACTTCGTCAACCCGCGGGCGTGCGAGGAGGTTATTGATGGCATCGGCGACTATGTGCTCCAGGAAAAACTCGCTTCGGTCCGGGAGATGATCGGAGCCTTGCAGGTGGGATGACCCGGTCGTCGACCGGGATTGCCGCTTGTCGCCGTCTCCATGGGCAGGGCGGGCTGACCGGTCCCCTGGCGGCAGGAGGCCCGGCGGCAGGTCGATTGACCGATGCCGGCAACCGGGTTGCAACCTCAACCCCGAAATATTACATCGAATTGAACCAATTATGTGGGAAATTAATGGGATGACGGAGGTGTACGGGATAGTCGGCAACCCGGTCGGCCATACCCTGAGCCCCATGATGCACAATGCCGCCTTCGCCGCACTGGGCGAAAACCGGGTGTACCTGGCGTTTCAGGTGGAGGACATCGCCGATGCGGTCAAGGGTATCAGGGCCTTGAATATCAGGGGGGTGAGCGTCACCATCCCGCACAAGGAGTCGATCATCACCTGTCTTGATACGGTCGATCCGGTGGCGTTGAAGATCGGGGCCGTCAATACGGTCAATGTCGTTGGCCAAGGGGGGACGAGGCTTCTCTGCGGCTCCAACACCGACTGGGTCGGGGCCAACCGGGCCCTCGCCAATCATATCGATCTGCGGGGCCGACACGTCGTGCTCCTCGGCGCCGGAGGATCGGCAAGGGCCCTCGCCTTCGGACTGATGGAGGCCGGGGCCAGGGTCAGTCTCTGCAGCAGGACGGAGGCGCGGGGACGAAAACTGGCGGCCGATCTGGGCTGCCCGTGGCACCCCCTGACGGCTATCGACCGGCTGGTCGGGGACGTGCTTGTCAACGCCACCTCCGTCGGCATGAGTCCGAAGATCGATGACAGCCTCGTCGCCAGGGGGCATCTGGGAAACTTTGCCGTGGTGATGGATATCGTCTATTCTCCATTCGAAACGAAGTTGCTGCGAGAGGCCAGGGAGGCCGGGTGCAAAGTCGTCTATGGACTGGAGATGCTGCTGTATCAAGGGGTCGCCCAGTTTGAGCTGTGGACCGGCCAGGCCGCCCCGGTGGAGTTGATGCAGGCGGTATTATGGCGGGCCACCGGAAACAGTTCTGAATGAAACTGAACCAGATGGCAGGAACGAATGATGAGGGGAGACGATGATTGAGATCCAACCGGTACCGTCGGTCAATGCGGAATTGAGCGTCCCGGGTTCCAAGAGCCTGACGCAACGGGCACTCATTGCTGCCGCATTGGCCAGGGGAGAGAGCAGGCTCTGCGGCCCTCTGGTCAGTGAGGATACGGAATACTCGGCCCAGGCGCTGGCCCAGCTTGGAGTCAGGATTGACAGAGAAGACCAGGAGTGCTGGATCATTCAGGGAAATGGCGGCACCGTCCATGCGGACGGGACGACGATCTATCTCGGCAACAACGGTACGGCAACCAGGTTTCTCACCTCGGTTGCCGCCCTTGGCGATTCGGCCGTCACCATCGACGGCGACGAGCGGATGCATCAACGGCCCATCGGGCCGCTGATCGCCGCCCTGCGCGGCTGGGGGGTCGACATCGTCTCGGTCAGGGGCACCGACTGTCCGCCGTTGCTCGTCAACGCCCGGGGGATAGCGGGTGGCAGGACGATCCTGCCGGAAGGCAGGAGCAGCCAGTATCTTTCCTCCCTTCTGCTGGTCGCCCCCTATGCCCAACGTCCGGCCAGCCTCGAGGTCGACGGCGAGGTCCTGTCGAAACCCTATGTCAAAATGACCTTGTCGGTCATGGCCGATTTCGGCATTCTTGCCGACTGCACCCATGATTTCAAATCGTTTTCCATCCCGCAGGGGATGTATCGGGGACGGGAATATCACATCGAGGGGGACGCATCGAACGCCTCGTATTTCTGGGCCGCTGTCGCCGTTGTCGGCGGCAGGGTGACTGTGACCAATGTTCCGGCGCTCTCGCTGCAGGGTGATATCGGTCTTGTCCCGCTGCTGGCCCGGATGGGCTGCGAGGTGACGCAGGCCGGCAACGGTCTTTGCGTTGAGCGGAAAGGCGGACTCGAGGGCATCTCCGTGGATATGGGGGACATGCCGGATGTCGTTCCGACCCTGGCGGTTGTGGCGGCCTTCGCCCAGGGACGAACGGAGATCACCAATATCGCCCACCTGCGCATCAAGGAATGTGACCGGCTGCACGCCGTCGTCACCGAACTGCGACGGATGGGCGCTCAGGTCGAGGAGCACGGGGAGGCAATGATCATCCATGGCGATGGCGGCGATTGCCTCCGCGGGGCGGAGATAGAGACCTACCGGGATCACAGGATGGCGATGAGCTTCGCCGTGGCAGGCCTGAGAGTTCCGGGGGTGCGCATCACCGGGGAAGGATGCGTCGCCAAATCGTTTCCCGATTTCTGGAGCAGGTTCGCCCTGCTGACGTGAACAATCCGTCATAGGGAGTCTAGACCCTGGGCGTCGGAAGCAATGGCGGTACGAACTGGATCGGTCATCCTCCCGATGACAGGATGACACCCGGGCTGATTGAAGAAGTTGAAAAATTGACCAGATAGTTGACTGTGGTATTGAGACCAACCATTCAATGAGGGAGAGAAACAATGCGAGTTGCTGTTTTGGTTTGTCTGGCCATATTCCTTGCGTCCTGCACGCCTGTTCAGACGGGATCGGCGGGATCCAAGACGACTATTACCGGTGCCGCCGGCGGGAGTACCGCCGAGAACGCCAACACCTCATTCGAGCGATGCGCCGAGTCGTTTGGAACACTTGCCCTTCTGGAGGATCAGGAGGAGGACTGGTATTACATCATCATCCATGAGTACAGACTTCCTCCGACCTCCAAGCTCCTTCGCCTGATGGCTCAGCAGTCCAACTGCTTCGTCGTCGTCGAACGTGATCGCCGCGGCATGCGGGCGATGGAGAAGGAACGTGACCTCCAGGCATCCGGTGAGATGCGCGAGGGCAGCAATTTCGGCAAGGGACAGATGGTGGCGGCGGATTACACCCTGACCCCGAGCGTGACTTTCAGCAGCCAGGATTCCGGCGGCATGGGAGCGGCCGTCGGTACCCTGATGAGCACGTTCGGCGGCAGTGCCGGGACAGCGCTTGGCGTTGCCGGCGGCATGAAGAAGCGAGATGCGAGCACGATGTTGACTCTCGTCGAGAACCGTTCCGGGGTGCAGATCGCCGCAGCGGAGGGCAGCGCCTCGAAATTTGATATCGGCCTCCTGGGGGGGATCTTCAGCGGCAGCGGCGGGGTAGGGCTCGGCGGCTATGAAAAGACACCGCAGGGCAAGATCCTTGCGGCCGCCTTCGCCGATTCATTCAACCAGATGGTGCGGGCCCTGAAAAATTACCGTGCCCAGGAAGTCAGAGGCGGCCTTGGCAAGGGCGGGACGCTGAAGGTCGGCAACTGAGCGCCGCGGCAGACCCCGTGCATCTCCATGCCCTGTTGCGGCCTGACAGGGCTCCCCCTTCACATCAACGGTGTTGGCGGCAGACGATGACTTCGCCGCCAATCCCGATGCCGGTTGCCAATGCCGCATCGCCGCCGACCACGGCGATCTCGATGCAGCCCTGGCTGTCGATCAGGGCTATCAGCTCACCGCGCTGTTTTTCAGCATAGACGGAATTCGGACCGTCGATCACCTGGTTGCCGACCTGGAAGGTGATCGTTCCATCGCCCGCGAACTCCACGACTCTCTGTCCCGGCAGATTGGTGCGCAGGTTGCCGAAATTGTCTGTGGCGATCACCCGGCCAATCAGCTGTGTACCGCTCTGGAATGGCTCGCTCTCACTCAGCCGGACGCAGTTCTCCCGCGGCACGGGTCGTCCCACCTCGGTGATGTCCATCCCGCCCGCCAGCCGGGCGGCGACCGGAGCCATGATGTCGCGGCCGTGAAAGGAGGGACTGATCGGGGAACGGAACAGGCGGTGGCTGGTGATATGGTGGACGATGGTGGAATCCAGCCTGAGAAACGGGGTGAAAATGCCGTTGTCCGGCCCGACGAAGGTATGCCCGGCCGAGTGGATGGCGAGGATCCGCCGGTCGGAACCGACACCGGGATCGACGATGGCCAGGTGAACTGTCGCGGGTGGGAAACAGGGGGCGGAACCGGCAAGGATCCGGGAGGCGCGGAGGACGTCCTGGGGCGGGATGGCATGGGTAATATCGATGATGGTGGCGTTGCCGAGGACGGTGAGCAGGACGCCTTTCACAGCCCCGACGTACTCATCGGCGGTGCCGAAATCCGTGGTCAGGGTAATGATGGGGTCAGTCATCTCTCCTCCGTCCGTTCGTCGATTTTTTTACAAGGATATACAGAGACCCCTTTTCCCGCATCAGACCGGCTGTATGCCGTGCTCGCTCGCTATCGCCGAGGAACAGATCGACACGGCTGCCGCCCCGGATCGCCGCCCCGCTGTCCTGGGGGAAGACGAAACGGTCGAGGGTGCGCCAGCGCTGCAGGCGGCCATCCCGATCGATGACCGGTTGCCGGGTCCTGAGAAAGGCCACCGTTCCGAGGGGAATGACGGACGGGTCGACGGCGACCGATCGGCCCGCGGTCAAGGCGATATTGCCGCTGCCTCTGACGGCGGCCCCGGCCTCTCCCCAGGTGAAGAAGATGTAGCGGGGGTTGGCGTGGAGGATACGCCGCAAATCCCCGGGATGGGCGCGCAGGTAGTCGACAATCCCCGGCAGGGTGGCCTGTTCGAGAGTCAGCCGCCCCTCATCGACCAGCAGCCGGCCGATGCTGCGGTACGATCGACCGTTTGATCCGGCGAACCGCACCGACCTGGAGGAGCCGTCCCGGAGACGGATTCTTCCCGATCCCTGTACATGCAGGATGAACGATTCGATGGGATCGTCGAGATAGAGGAGTTCAGTGCCGGCAAGGGGGAGTTGGGTCTCGATCTCCTCGCGGGACCAGTAGGGCACGAAGCGGTCGTTGCAGAATCGGCCGATGCGAGGGGTACCGCCGTTGTTTCGTTCGATGAGGTCCGGCGGTAGACGGTAGAGCGGATGGATGAACGGCGGGATCGGCTTCAGGCTGCCTTCCATGACCGGCTGGAAATACCCGGTCACCAGCATCCCGCCGGCAGTGGCGGCGTCCTCGCCGGTTCCCGCCCGAAAGAGGAGGAATTCCTCCTGTAACCGTCTGGATACCCTTTGCGGCGAATATTCCTGTTCGATGATCTGTATAAACGATTCGACGGATCGGCGGAGCAGTTCCGTCGGGACGGTATGAGTCCCCACTTTGACGCGATTGTCCTTCGGTATCCGGTGCAGGTATTCCGCCTGACGTCTTGCCGCCTGGAGCAGGGATTGCCGGTCGAGATCGTCGACGAAGAGCAGCTCTTCGTTTGTTGCCGTGATTTCCGCAGCCCGGCAGCAGGAATGGAGCGGGATCGAGGAAAAAAAGACCAGGAGCAGAACGATGATTGCGACACGCGAAGAAGGATGGAGAGGCCTGTTCCTCATCGACGTGCCGCTGCGATTCAGTATCCGCTATTCAACGCTTCGGCCAGTTGCGATACCGCCATGGCGTATCTGTTGGAATTGTTCCAGGCAGTGATGGCCTGGAAATTGGGGTAGCCTGCGACATAGCGGAACCCCCCGCCTTCCATCGGATGGACTTCGAGGCCGACAATCGTCAGCCCCCGGTCCTGTGGCGGGCGGGGCAGGGTCACGCCTTGAGTGCGAGTGACCTCATGCCACTCGACAAGGGATTTTCTGCCGGCAAGATTCGCCTGGACGAGTCGGTCGGAGCGGAGCTGGTTGCCTATGTCGACGTAGACCGGGGCGTCCAGCACCCATTTGAAGCGGTGCAGGTAGTTGGCGATGGAGGCGAGGATATCGTCGATCGAGCCAAAGACGTCGCGCCGCCGGTCACCATCGAAACTGACGGCGTACTCCTGAAAACTGGAGGGAATGAATTGGGTCTGCCCGAAGGCCCCGGCGTAAGACCCCTTCACCTGCAGGGGATCGAGCTGGTTTTCGCGGCAGAGCAGCAGGAACTGGATCAGCTGGTTGCGAAAGAACTTGGAGCGGCGCGGATAGGCGTCGAAGAGGGTGTTCAAGGTCTGAAAGACGCCGTATTTGCCGTGGTTGGCTCCGAATCGGGATTCGATCCCCCATATCGCGATCACGTACTCACGGTCAACTCCGATCTCCGCCTCGATCCTGTCGAGCAGGGCCTGATGCTCCTTCAATTTTTTTTTGCCGGTCGCAATGACGGCGGGGGTGATGAACAGCGGCCAGTATTCGTAATATGGCTTCGCTTCCCACTGCTTGTCCATCAACTCGAGGACCTTCCTGTCGATGACGACCCCGGTAAAAAGGGTATCGAGGTCCTGCTGGGTAAAATGGTGAACGTCACGCAGTTCCTGAAAGAGCTGGCGATAATTTTCCCCGCGGATATCGATTTTCTGGCCGTTGACCACCATGTCGGCGGCTTTCGGGTATTCCTGCGCCAAGGCGGGGAAGCAGCCGAAGAGGGTGACGGTCAGGACAACGATGAGATGTATGCATCGTTGAACGGAATGACTATGAACGTTGAGAATAAGCGTACCTCATTGCGTTGGGTTGGCTATGGATGGGGGCGAAATTGCCGAAGATGAATCATGGACACAATCAGTGCGATCACTGATACATCCGCTGGAATTCCGCCAGAAAACTGTCAAGCATCGCATGGGGGAGACTGGTGACTCCGGCCGCACCGGCCCTGCCGCCTCCGGTCGGGAACTTTCTGCACAGGGTGTCGGCGTCCCGACTGTCACTGAGCGGCGCCCGAACACTTATCCGCCAACTGCCATCTCGATTGCTGGTCATGAGGGCGTGGGCGGCATCTGTTTTCTCGGTGGCCTTGCGATTGGCGAAGACCCCGGAGACACGCCTCGCCCATGCGGTGTCAGGAAAAAAATATACTCGATTTTTGCCGGCGAGTCCATGTTCCTTGATCCGCAGGGCCTGTTCGAGATCTGCCTGAAATCCCAGACGAAGCCGGGGCAGCAGCGGCGACTGGGCAAAAAAATCAAGCGGATCATCAAATTGGGCCATACCGGCATAGAGGGCGAGCGGAGCGATATGCAGGTCGTCCACCGTCTCGCCGTAACTGTTGTAGTTCAGCAGTTCCCCGGTTTCCTGCAACTGCTGTATCCGATCCTCGGAGAGGACAAGCTCTCTGGCGAGTTGACGGGCCGGGATGTCGAGGTTGTCGCCGAAGGCCCCGCATACGGCCCACTTGCCGTATTTTCCGCCGATCAGTGCATTGACAAGCAGGGACGTGCAGATATCCGGTCGCTGGTCAATACAGGCTGTGAGCAGGTGCGACCTGGGGATGTCTCCGGCATAATGGTGGTCGATATACTGGATCCTGTTGCCCTGATGAAGCAACCGCAGGAGAAACTCCCGGTTCCGGTCGAGGGAGATATCGAGGACGGTGATCGAGCTGCCATGCAGGTCAGGGACCTGGGCGAGAAGCAGGGTATCCCTCTTGGTCCCGGTGATCCGGATGGCATCGGGGATGGGCTGTGCCAATCGCAGCTGGAGGAGGGAGCACAGGCCGTCGGCATCGCCGTTGAAGATGTCATGATGCATGAATGAGCTCTGTTGATCCTCTCGGGACCCGGAATATCCGGGTCCAAGACTGTCCGGCTCCAGGGAATGTCCCTGCAGCCGGTCGATCAGTCGCCGAGACCGGGACTTCCGCCAATATTGGCAAGATTAAAGACAACCATGAAGGCAGTATCTTCAGGCGTATAATTCGATTCCAGAGAGACAGACCAGCACAGCGCCTGATAGGTCAGGGAGACGGTTGCCTCCTGCGTTTCGTCGTTGGATATCGAATGTTCAACATCGATGAGTGTAAACCAGTTGTTCAACAGATGGGTGCGGATGATGCCGTTGATCTGCTCAATGGAGGAATCGTCGTTGAAGCTGTAATCGAGGCTGAAATGGTCGCCTCTCTTGGTGCGGTACGTCCCTTCAAGGGAGTGCGCCACAAATCCGTCGCCATACGCGTCGAGATCGGTCTGGTATTCAACGGTCAGATAGTTGGTCGGGGTCCAGCCGGTCCTGAGGAATATATCGGAAAACCGCCCGTCCGAATCGTCGCTGATGAAATCATTGGTGGCCGATGACAGGTCGGAGAGGCCGAGAACATCGGACGACGAGTCGCCCGCATAATCGTCGCGGAGATCGTAGTACTGACTTACCTGGACGTAGGCATAATCTTTCAGGATGGAGTTGCCGCTGGCGTAGTTGTCGAACAGATTGAAAAAGTTGTCGACACCGTAGACCATCCGGTTGATGTCCTCGATGGCATCGACCTCATCGAAGATCGGGAGTTCATCCTGATCGACATCGGGCAGGAACTGGTACTTCACATAGGGATGGACCTGGTGGTCAAAACCGCTGTTGCGGCTTGCGTCGTCGAAGAAATTTTTCAGGACGGTGGTGCCCACCTCCCACTCGAAATCGGCCAGAAGACGGTTCTGCTGGTCATCATTGGTCCATTGTCCGTCGCCGTAGGTGTTGACGAGGTAGAATGTTTCCCGTACTCCGACCTCAGCCCTCGATTCCAGGTACTGGCCGAGCGGCACCGGTGCACTGAGTGTGGGATGGATATCGAAGCGATGGCCGCCGACCCCGTCTTCCCGCCAGTAATTGACATATTCCGATTCCCAGTCGTAGCTGAAATCGGTTTCGCCGATCGTCTTGAATCCAGTGAAATCGAAGCTCGGTAACTTCCACAGCGGCGTCGGGCTCGATTCATCGGTACGGACATCGTTGACCCCGAGCAAAGTGCCTTCGAGTGTCATGCCGGACCAGGACTTCATGACCTTCAGCGTGTTGTCTCTGGTTTCAGCCCGTTTGTAGTCAAAATCCCGTCCGTATTCCTCGAGAAAACGATCACTGGTATTGTTGAAGCCGTTGACGCCGGTACTGAACTCCGTCAGATAATCGCGATCGGAGACGATGTCGAGATCGAGGCGGGTCTGCCAGTCATCGCCGAAGGTGTGATCGGCCTTGCCTCTGATCCAGTAACGATCGCTATTGGTATGGGTAAAACCGGTATCTTGATAATAATCGGTCTCCGATGGGTCTGACAGCTCGTCATCAAGCCAGGTACCGACAATCGCACCTTTTTCCATTTCACCCTGGGCGTACCGGAACTCGAGGCCGGGCATGAATCCGCGGTTGGTGTAGTACTGCGGATAGAAGGTCATGTCGGCGGAATCGGAGATGTTCCAGAAGAACGGCAGGTTCAGGCCGACGCCGTTGTTGGTCGAAGTCGAGAATTCAGGAAAGAGGAATCCTGTCTGCCTGGTATACTTGACGGGCAGGATCAGGTACGGGGTATAGAATATCGGCACGCCCTTGACATTGAAACGGGCATGCTTGAGCACGGCGTAACCGCCCGGCTCGATCCTGGTGTCCTTGCTGGCGAAACTCCAGGGTGGCGTCTCCCCTTTTTCGACCTTGCAGGTGATCGCCCAGCCATCACCGATGTTGTAGGTGTTGACCCCGGTCTTTTCGATGGTCTTCCCCTCGAGGTGAAGCGACTTGTTGTTGCGGACGACCGTGGCATTGGTGAACGTGCCGGTTTCCTTGTTCAGGTCGATGCTGGCCTGGTCGGCGGTCAGCACGTCTTCTCCGGTATTGATTTCCACATGTCCACGAGCCTTGATCGATTGGAACGTGGTGTCGTATACCATCCAGTCGGCCTTGATGGTCACCGTGGTCTTCATGGTGGCAACGGGGGCGGCATCGACCTGTTCCGCCTTGACTTCCTTTTTCTTTTTCGGTTTTTCTCCCAGCAGCTCGCTCCAGTCCGTCATCCCCTTTTCTTCATCGGTCACCGGTGGCGGTGGCGGCAGTTTTTCCCTCTTTTCAAGGATGATATTGCCCTCGGCGACGACACTCTGCGGATCTTCGTAGCGGGTGATCTTGTCGGCCGAAATGTTCCACTCTTCCGTCGCAACAGATTCGGCATGCAGCATCACCGGAGCGGATTGGAATGCCAACAGGCTGAGCGCGGTTGCAGTGATATATCTTTTTGCTTTCTGAAACTGCGGGGAGTGCAATATCACAGTAGACTCCTTGTGAGAGAATTCATTAAAGAGGATGCATGGATGTCATGGTAGCAGCCGACATCCCGACTCGTCAAGCGGGTACCTCACCTCCTCGTCATGGATATTCAGCTGATTCAACGGTGTAATGGATATGTTCAGGCAGTTGAAATCACTGATCTCCTGAGTCGACGGCGCCAATCCGGATTAATCTGGAAATCTACGGTTCTCCGCCATTGGTGTCAAGCCAAAAGTCATAGATTTGCCTTGATAATAAAGGGAATTTGTATTATTTTCAACCAAATGTATCAGCCTTTCTGAACCAGCTTGTTTTGCAGTGCACTCAACTTCTCTCCCTGGCGATTCCTGTCATATCCGGAGTACTTGATACGAACGAGATCGGAGAACTGTTGCAGGGGTGCAGTGAAGGGTTTTACCCATGTCGGGCGGCAGCATGACGTCGGCGGGCAGGGGGAGGGGTGATGCACGACGGCAGTGCGCAGGCGATGGGAGACTGCGGCGGATTGCGAATGGATAGGCGACATCCGCTCCACTCCCCCCATCGAGGCATGAGCGCAGGAATTGGCGACAGGTGTCTTGTCAAGAAAAATCATTTCCGGTTCTTCGGTTCTTCCGCTAAGATACCAGGGACCGAATCGGTTTGTCGGTCAGGGAAATGACTTGGCACTGCACCTGTTATTGAACATCACGACCCGTTCCAGGTCGATATGATGAATTATGTCGGCAGATGAAGAAGAGACACCTATTTTCGTGTCTTCTTCAGTCGACTGCAAGATTTTCGAGGAAGATGCCTCTATTCGGTATCATCTGCGATAAAGGAAAACGAACAGTATGACTGCAAAGAAAAAAACAGAAGAAAAATCAATCGAAGTTCAGGCGAAGGCGACAACCGGCGCCTGGTGGAAAAGCACCGGTGCCGGGGAGGGGGAAGCGGAACCCGTCGCGGGAGGAGCAGAGGAACGGAAGACCGACGAAGGGAAAAGCCCACAGCCGGCACGGGGAAGAGGGCGAAAGAAGGCCGCTCCTCCGGTGAAGATCGACGAACCCGGGCTGGATGCGGTGATTCCTGTCGAGCCCGAAACTGCTGAAAAAACCAAGCGAAAGCGCGCGACAAAGAAGAAAGCGGAGGGCGAGGCTGCCCAGGCCGGGGTGGCAGCGGTTCCGATCGAGGCATCAGAACAGGGCCCGGTCCCCGACAGTATTCCTGCCGGAGAGAAGGTGGAGGTAGTCGCCGAGGCCCTTGCCACGGCAGAGTTGCCTGGCGAGCAGGCTGCAATCCCGAAGGCCAGGAGAAAACGCTCGCCCCGGAAGAAACGGCCGCTGCCGCCGGAGACCGGCGCTGCCGAGTCTGTCGAGGAGCAGATGAGCCCCGTGACGGAGGGGACCCCTGAGGTTGTCGCGGTCCCCGAGGTGGAGATGAACTCCGAGGATGGGGCGGGCGGCGACGATACTGCGGGCCGGGAGATACCGCTCCCCCAGGCAGAGGAGAAGAAACCCGGTTCGCGCCGGTCGCGACGGGGAAGGCGTTCCAAACGCAAGGACGGCGGCGACCTCGAACTTCCCCGGAAAGACGCTGCCGCGGCTGCCGATGCCGAGGTGCCGGTGGCCCGACCCGGAGAAGGTGCCCGGTCGATGCGGGGGAGACGTCGGGTTCAGGATGACGAGGATGTCGAGGTCGAGGATCTCGACGACACCTTTGTAGAGGATGAGGACGAAGAGGGCATCATCGAAGAGGAGCAGCTGCCGGAAAGCACCCGCAAGCCGGTGTGCAAGCTGCTGATCAATGCCGAAGAACCCGAGGAGTGCCGCCTTGCCCTCCTCGAGGATGGCCGCCTCGAATCGATCCATGTCTCGACCATCAACCGGACGCAGACCAGGAATAATATCTACAAGGCCAGGATTGTCGCGACCGAACCCAACCTGCAGGCCGCCTTCGTCGATTACGGCACGGAGAAGAACGGCTTCCTGCCCTTCAGCGAGATCCATCCCGAGTATTTCAAACAGGATCTCTCCAGTGAGACGAAAAGGCTGGTCGAGGCGCAGAACTGGAAAAAGCTCAGCATCACCGATGTGGTCGAGAAGGGGCAGGAAGTGCTGGTCCAGGTGGTGAAGGAGGAGGTCGGCAAAAAAGGGGCCAACATGACCACCTACCTGTCGCTGCCCGGCCGCTGTGTCGTCCTCATGCCCGGCTCGGACTCCTCCGGCATCTCGCGGAAAATCTCGGGCGAAGAGAAGCGGTCGCAGTTGCGGGAGGCCATGAACTCGATCGATGTCCCCGAGGGAATCGGCTGGATTGTACGGACCGCAAGCGTTGATATCACGGAAGAAATCCTGGCCCGCGACGTCGCCTATCTGCTGCGTCTGTGGGACGAGATCAAACGCAAAGGCCAGGAACTGGAGGGAGTGGGGCTCGTCTACGAAGAGCAGCACAGCATCCTGCGGTTCCTGCGCGAACATTTCGATCCGTCCATCGAAGAGATTCTCGTCGATGACCGTGCGGCCCTCGAGCAGGTCAAGGAATTTGTCGAGATGCTGCCGGCGGAACAGCGGAAGGTCCGGGTGCGCCTGCACAAGGGGGCCCGGCCGATCTTCAACCAGTACAGCGTCGAAGATCAGATCGAATCGATCTATCAGTCGAGGGTCAATCTGCCCTCCGGCGGATCGATCGTGATCGATCCCACCGAGGCCCTGGTGGCGATCGACGTCAATTCCGGGTCGACCTCCAAGGGCAAGAATTTCGAGGCCTCGATCTTCCAGGCCAACATGGAGGCGGCGTCGGAACTGGCGCGCCAGCTGCGGCTGCGCGACCTCGGCGGCCTGATCGTGGTCGACTTCATCGACATGCGCAGCAAGAAAAATATCCGTGACGTCGAACGGCAGGTCAAGCTGTCGATGAAGAAAGACAAGGCCAAGGTCGATATGAGCCGGATATCCAAGTTCGGGCTGATGCAGATATCACGGCAGAAGCTCGGAGCGCCGATCGAGGCCGGTAATTACCGGGTGTGCGAACATTGCAAGGGTCGCGGCATGGTACGATCGGTCGAGACCCTGGCGCTGTTTTACCTGCGACGGATCCAGACCGGGGCCAGCCGCAAGAATGTGGTAAAGGTTGAATGCCATTTCCCTCTCGATGTCGCCCACTATCTCCTCAACAACAAACGCCATGAAGTGCAGGAGTTGGAACATAAATACGGCACCGAGGTGATGATCACTGCGGAGGCGTCGATGAAACCGGCCGACAACGAAATCCTGTTTCACAAGGCTGAAAAAGAGCCGGCGGCAAAAATTCAGGCTTGAGGAAAGTCCGCATATAGGGTATACAATCAGCTCTTTTCGCACCAGTGGCTCAGCTGGATAGAGCAACGGACTACGAATCCGTAGGTCGGGGGTTCGAATCCCTCCTGGTGCACCAGTAAATTCAAGGGGTTAAGTCAATTTGGCTTAACCCCTTTTTCGTTCCGTTATCGGCCGGTTATCGGAAATTATCCTAATTATTGAACGGGTAATTTGTTTAATAATTTTGAAGTGTTGGGTTGAAAAAAAAGGATTACAGGCATCGGCCAACATATTTGTCCCTTAGCGCCAATTAATATTCGACGTGACCCCGATATACACACCGGTAAGGGATAAACCAGCTACGGCCTAAATTCGTTCGTTTTCGAGCCATATACGTCTCTCCTTCTTGTTTTTAAATATCACACATCTCCTTCGCGATCTTCAGCGCCGCTGTCCTGCTCCCATACTCATCGTTCTTCCGAGCCTCCGCAAATCCCCGACTCCTCAACGCTATAGTATACATCAAATCATAGCGATTCGTCGGCCAGACGGTAGGAAAGTGCGCCGGATCGAGAAGTACAATACACGCCACCCCACGCCCGCTATTCCGCGTCACCGTCCAGTACGGGCTGTGAATACCCGCCTCCGGATTACGCTTGAACGGCCCGGCAATCTTCCCTTCAATATAATGATCCGAACCCGTCCCCGCGCCGCCCTCCGGATCATTCCAACCGGCATCGAGCCAAAAGAAGGTATCCGGAAAAACAAACCCGTCCCCGACGCCCCGGCACATTGACTCCTTTATCCCGAACGGAAAAATCACCAATGGGTCATGATCTTCCAAAACCTGTTCCAGCGTCTTCATACCGCACCTCCTCCTGTAAGCTTTTTCCTAATAGGAGGAGATGTCTCCTTGTGGAACGCTCTTACTAATTGCGGACTCCACTTGCCTCCCCGTAAGGTTTGGATTCCCTCGGCGTTGAGATGATCAGCTATCTGCTGGTAGCTTTTCTGCCTCTCTCCTAATCTCGGCTTTCTTCGTAACCGGCGGACCACCTTCAAAACTTCATGCTTCCTTTCCGGGTCTATCTCGCTCCACCCCTTAGCCCCTTCGCATTTACCTGTATCCGCCTTCTTCCTTATACGAGCTTTCTTGAGTCGTTTAATCAATAAGGACTTTTCAAGTTCGGCGAATATCCCCTGGATTTGGATAATGGCCTTTTTCATAGGATCGGAGTGGATAGCTTCTGTAATATTCTCTCCGGTAGAGGCGTTGAACAGAACGATCTTTTTGCTGGCGAGATAAATCAGGAGCTGTTCTTGGATAACGTATTCGCGGGCCAATCGGTCCAGGCGCTCTACGACAATTGTATTGACCCCGTTTGAGAGGATATCGGTAATCATCTCTTGAAAGGCGGGGCGGTCTTCTTCTCCCTTTGTGCCTGAGATCCCCTTTTCCTCGTAAAAGTGGGGGATGATGATCTTGTTCTTTTCGGCGAATTCAAGAATTGAATCCCGTTGTCGGTCGAATCCGTCTTTATCAATTTGCCCCTTACCGCTTACCCTTAAATAACCATATGCTTCCATATCGCCTCCAATAGTTTAAACGTTTATAACCTATATATACGCCTCCTAGTGGGGCAAGTCGAGTATTATTTAAAATAAATCTAAAAAATTATTTTAAAAATGCAAATCTATATACCGGTCGTATGTAAGGGTTTCGCATTCCCTTCAGCAGGAAAAGGTAGACAAATTGCTCGTAACAGAAATTCTCCCTGGGGAAATTGCAGGAGGGGCTTTGGGAATAAAGTATTGTAAATTAAATGTGCATTGTGTAGCTTCTTGAAATTGCACATACAATTTAGAGGTAATAAAAAGATGAGATATCGTGCTGAAATTGATGGCCTACGTGCTCTAGCTGTTATCCCTGTAATTTTGTTCCACGCTGGTTTTAAGCCTTTTAGTGGGGGATTTGTCGGAGTTGATGTTTTTTTTGTTATCAGCGGATATTTAATCACAACTATAATTCTCTCTGAAATGGAAGAAGGCACCTTTTCTTTGCTCAATTTCTATGAGCGAAGGTTTAGGCGCATCTTGCCCCCTCTGTTTTTGGTTATGCTAGTCTCACTGCCATTCGCATGGTTGTTGCTATTCCCTTCTGATATGAAAGACTTCTCTGAGAGTTTAGTGGCTGTCTCTATATTTTCATCAAATATTCTTTTTTGGCGGGAGACGGGCTACTGGGACACGGTTAATGAACTAAAACCTCTGTTGCATACATGGAGTCTGGCAGTTGAAGAGCAGTATTACGTTCTTTTTCCTTTATTTCTGTTGCTGATGTGGAGGTTTCGTAAGCGATGGATATTCGGCTCCTTTGTGACGATTGCAACTGTTAGTCTAGCTATCTCACAATGGGGAGCTTATAACAAACCTTCAGCCACTTTCTTTTTACTACCGACGAGAGGTTGGGAACTTGCTATAGGTGCCGGGATTGCATTTTATTCCCTGTACCGAAAACGGGACATTCGCACTTCCTTATTTCATAAATCTATTGACGAAATTTTCGGACTGGTTGGCCTGTTGATGATCGGATATTCAGTTTATGTATTTGATGAAAATGTCCCATTTCCAAGCGTTTTTGCTTTAATTCCTACATTAGGAGCAGGGCTGGTTATCTTCTTTGCGTCGTCACAAACTATAGCCGGTAGATTTCTCGGATCAAAGTTGTTGGTTGGTATTGGCCTAATTAGTTATAGTGCTTACCTTTGGCATCAACCAATATTTGCTTTTGCTCGCCATAGGGCGTTAACGGAACCAGATAAACAACTATTTGCAATTCTTGCCGTCCTTTCGTTTCTTCTTGCATTCTTAAGTTGGAAGTATATAGAGAGGCCGTTTAGGGATAAACAAAAGATAAGTAAAAAGGCAATTTTCATTTTTGCTATGACTGGTTCAATAGCCTTTATAGCGCTTGGAATGGCTGGTCGATTAACAAATGGTTTTGGCTACCGTTCTACAAAGAGTGGGGTAACAATTCAATCCATAGAAGAAAAAACGGAAGTGAATCACGGGTTAAGTAAAACTTGCGAAGGATCATTCACGTTATCAACTGATTGCAGAACAAGTGCTGAACCAGAAATACTCATATGGGGTGATTCTTTTGCGATGCATTTGGTGCAAGGTATTATGGCATCAAAGCCCGACGCGAAAATAATACAGATGACTAAAAGTTCGTGTGGGCCTTTTTTTGATGTTTCCCGAGTTACGGAACCAAAATATCCAGTAAGTTGGGCAAAAGGTTGCTTAGAATTCACAGGTCAAGTACGAGAGTGGCTTAAAGAGAACAAATCGGTTAGGTATGTTGTGCTATCATCTCCATTCGATTCCTATATATCGAATAATAATAGTTTGCTGTTCCGAAATGGAGATATTGTCGAAGCAAGTATGGATTTGGCAATGATAGAATTTAAAAAAACACTTAATGAATTGGAATCAATGGGAATTATTCCTGTAGTCTTTTCCCCTCCACCTACAAATGGAACGAACTTAGGACGTTGTTTGACTCGTGCTGAATGGAATGGTTTGGATCCTGATGATTGTAACTTTCAACGAGGCGAAATTATTGAGGATCAGTCGTATGTGAATAACTTTCTAGAATCTATCGGAAAACGATATAGGGTCATTGGCCTTGATAATCTTATTTGTGATAACTCTGTATGCAAGACAAACATCGGATCGATCTTTGTTTACAGAGACGACCTTCATTTATCTAAAGAAGGTTCAGCATTGCTCGGAAAGAAATATTCTTTCTATAAAATTGTTACGGAAAGTTTTACCGATAATGTCTCTGGGCGTCTGGGTGTGAATTTTGAACATCCAACTCCCGCCGCCTCCGTTGTTCCAATAGCCCGGCAGTAACATCAATTGTCGCCCATTCATGTCATGCCTCTGGTGGTGGCGATAGCGTAAACTTCCACTAATCACCTCCCCGGCTAAACGAACACTACTGCTGAACTTCTGGTTTTCAATAGTCCAGATAGCTCCTATTTACCTTGATTAACGATCTAGCTATTAGCTTGGGTAATATTGGCGGACCCCGAATTTTAAAATTATTTATTTCAACGAATGGGGTAGTCGGTTAGCTCCTCTTATGTTACTTTGTCATATATGACAGCAGGAGGCGACTTCCCAAACACTTATCGCGAATTTGTGCAACATTTTCCTGACGACAGTGCATGCGCTGCCTACTTGGAGCACTTGCGGTGGCCAGATGGTTTTCATTGCCCTGCATGCATGACTCTTGGGGATCCGTGGCGACAAACACGTGGTCGTTTGGTCTGTCCGGCATGTCGTCATCAAACATCCGTGACGGTTGGCACGATTCTGGAAAAAACGAGAACGCCACTGACGACTTGGTTTGAAGCCGCATGGCACCTTACAACCGCCAAAAATGGCCTTTCGGCAAAAACTTTGGAACGAACGCTGGGTACCAGTTACCGGACGGCTTGGGCGATTCTCCAACGATACCGGGTATCGATGGTGCGTAGTGAGCGGGGGCAGTTGTCGGGTATTGTCGAAGTTGACGAGGCACTCCTTGGTGGCGTCGTGCAGGGCGGCAAGCGCGGCCGCGGAGCCACTAAGTCTATTGTTGTGATAGCTGTCGAGATCAAGAAACCTAAAGGTTTTGGGCGAATTAGAATGCGTCATATTCCAGAAGCCTCTTTTGCTTATCTCCAGCCTTTCATCAGTGACGTTGTAGCCGAGAAGGCAACTGTTCGCACAGACGGCTGGAAAGGATACAATGGATTGTTCAAGCACGAGTACGTACATGAAAGGACTGTGCTTTCCTCATCGGATGACCCTGCGCATGTTTCGATGCCAGGTGTGCATCGTGTAGCAAGCCTCCTCAAACGCTGGATTTTGGGAACTCATCAGGGATCTTTTGTACCCGGTCATCTCCAGGCCTACTTGGAAGAATTTACATTTCGCTTCAACCGCCGTACATCCCGCAGCCGGGGGCTTGTATTTCGTCGGCTTATGGAGCAAACCGTGGTCACCCCGCCGGTGACTGAAGCTGACGTGACTTTCGGCTATAATTGGAGCCGAAGTCAAGGGGAGAGGAGCTAACCGACTACCCCCTTTTCAACGATATCTTATGTTGATTTGTAAGTCTAATATCACCCCATAGATAAGATTATTAATTAGCCCTCTCCTATAGGGGGCTAATACTAATATTTTCCTTTTCCCTTACGCCCAAGATTATTCTCCCAGCAAAGACTGTATCCGGATTATATCACTTTCCCTCTGTCTCGGAATATCCCGGTACATCTGCTGCAAGCAAAAGCTGGAGCTATAGCGATTCAGGAACCGAACGCAAATCGGACAACTGCCCAGAAGAACAGCTTATTGCCAATATCCCTAACGGGAAGCGCGTCCCATCCTCCCCTACACACAGGCCGTCGATCTACGTCTAGCGGACAAAATAGGTGTACTCTTACCCCGATATGGGGCAGAGGATACGAAATTAGAGTTTCTAACCAATTCCAGATGGCATTGGACTCCACTAAAAACTGAGCATCCTGTTGGGTAAAGAGTAGCCTAGCAGATTGATTAAATAAGATTTTTTTTCTGGAAGTGGATAGAAGGTTTTGCGGGTGATCCATGTGGGGATTATTGGTCTCGGGCCGAATAAAAGTCGTTCAATTGAAGTGGATCTATTTTTATCCGTCGGTATTATTCAAGATCGGGTACGTACGAGCGAAAATAACGCCATTCATTCTATAGTCGTAACGCTCTTGAACTGGAGCTAAGTCGAAATAAATAGCCGCTTGAATCGCCTAGCAAGGTAACTTTTCCGACTTCGGCGTAACCAGTCGAGGGACTTCTACCTTATATGGATAGCAGATGAGGTTCGCGAGAAGCCGGGTGTAAGCTGTTTGAATTATTACCTGTGGGTAATATTATCTCGCGCCTAATATAGAAAATAGCCTTTATAAACGAAAAGTTACAGCCGATTATTAGCCTAATATTACCCACTAATACGATTATTAATTAGCCCCCTCCTACTTGGGTTTGCGGCCAGTAAGTTTGCAGATCGGCTAAAATCCTTGCTGGTATTCGGTTTGCGCCGAGTGGCGATTTTCGTCGTGTGTCTACAGATTCCGGCTGTCTTCGGTCAGCTGAATGACCTGGGGCGGAGGCTTTATCTTCAATGATTTTAAAATGTTTTCTGCTTCGGGAGTCACCTCGTTGCGCATGAGCACGCGATATTTTAAATCAAAAAATTCTGTGATCTGGAGCGTCTCCAGCGCCCGCTTGATATGATGCCACGGCAGGCCACAGGAGATCTCGGCGACCCGTTCGATCCGCAGTGCCAGCACGCAGATCTTGACATGGGTTTCAATCCGCCGGGAAGCCCAATGGTACATCGGAGTCATCTTGATCTGGGTCCGCTTCAGCGACCGGAAACACCGTTCGATGACCATCAGGCTCTTGTAGCCACAAGCGGCGTCCTCCAGACTGATGCTGTCGTCGTTGGTCTCGATCACCCATTTGCCGTCATATTTGGCGGCCTCGACGACTGCGGCACGATCGATACGCACCTGGCCGTTTTTGGTGGTCCGCAGATAGCGTTTGAAGCGCCGGGAAGCCTGCAGCTCGATCGCCCATTGGGCGCTGGCCGATTGATCTTTATGGCTGGCCAGTTCGCTTTCCAGCAGCTCGACCAGCATCTGCCGGTGCTGACCCTGCCTCTCGGCCTCTGCGGGATTGTAACAGAGGATATAACGACGCCTTCTCTCTCCGTCGCCGACGATCACCTCCTTGGCATGAAGGTTGTCGTTGAACCGGGTGTATCGCCCCCTTTTGGTCAGCACCTCGCGCTGAATCTCGGCAACGCTCGCCATCCGGCAGGCAAGCAGGTATCTGCCACAGGCCTTGGCCAGCTCCGTCCGGTTGTTTTCGGAGTTCATCCCCGAATCGGCGACAAACATCGCCCGGTTGAGGTTCCAGCCGCGAAGATCGGCCCGAACCTTGGCGACGGTGCTGACATCGGCGGTGTTGCCGGGCAGTACCCAGCTGCGCACCGGGATGCCATCACGGGTGACCGCCAGGGCAACCACCACCTGCGGCGCCCAGTTGCCCTCCTTGGCGTGACCGAACTTCCGCAGGGTGGTGTTGGTCTCGGTGTCGTCGTCTTCGTAATCGACATGGAAAGAGGCGGTGGTGGTGTCGTAGAAGATC
Source organism: Desulfoprunum sp. (assembly GCF_053613775.1). NCBI lineage: Bacteria > Pseudomonadati > Thermodesulfobacteriota > Desulfobulbia > Desulfobulbales > Desulfobulbaceae > Desulfoprunum > Desulfoprunum sp. The sequence goes on along the minus strand of NZ_JBSHXH010000004.1, from coordinate 1,416,183 downwards.
AGGTCGACCTCCAGGTTGAAGAGGTTGGCGGTATTGAAAAACACGGCCTTCTCGACCTCTTCGATATTGGCATGGAGGAGATCCATGGCCTCGTACATCTGCCGCAGCTTGAGCCCGTCGCAGGATGGCAGGTAAACCTTGGACAACCAGCGATCCCAGACCCCGAGCTTGGATTCCGGCTCGCAGAGCCGGTTGGCGACCATGGCCAGCAGTGCCCGTTCGTAAGGCGCTCGGGTGCCAGCAGTTTGCTCGATGGCTTTGAGGACCTTTTTCAGGCCGAGCCTTTCCCAGAGTGTCTCGATGACCAATGGACAGCCGAGTGCCATGGTCTGTCTGATTTTCAGATCGGTCGGCAGACCGATCGCATCGGTCGAGACCGGGTTGGAACCCAGCGGATCGTTGATCTGCAGGCCGCAGACGCGACCGATGGATTGGCAGAGACGCACCAACTCCTGGCGATCGAGCTGATCGACCCGGCCAAAGTTGTGGATGATTTTAGCGACGGGTTTGCGGGTGTCTGGATGCCGCTCGTTATGGGCGAGCTGGAAGTATTCGACGACCGAGCCGTCCTTGTTGGTGCGTTTTGTAATTCGTAAATACATGCTTACCGAATTAGCATGTACGTTGCTTTATTACAAGGAATAAATTTCAAAGTGTGTGACTACAAATTTAAATCATATCCTAACATCGACATCTTGTACCAAGCAGTTATTGCAGATAATTTTTTTGAAGCCGGAGCGGAATTGGGCATTTTTATGCCTACTGGCCGCAAACGCAAGTATTTCCTCGGCGGTGATGATTGAAAGCGGGTGGGATGGACTCTCTTCACCGTAAACCATTACGAGCGCCTTAATTCGATCCTGTATTTCTCCAACTGGCAACTCGCCATCGATTAGAAGAACTCCGCACGGACGACGTACTTTCCAAGGCCCGATCTCGATATCCTCACACTCAACTCTTGTAAGGGCGTAGCTATCGAATGCGCCAACCAACTTTTACCCGCCCCAGCTTTCGCGTAAATCATTGATAAGGATTGTTCGCGAAACACTGGATGGATGAGGGTTTGGGGCTTCTTTACTTTCTTTCCTAAAAATTCAGTAGAAGAGCATGCGATTTCTTCCAATATCGTCGGCGCGTCCTCCGGGAGGTCAGCTTGATAAAGTGGGGCGTCCTCGGCCATATCCCTTAACCGGGTTATCAACTCCTCGATATCGTCTTCTCCGTTAAGGTAATCAATGACGTCTCCCTTCTCGGGCAGGTTTGGTAGTGCAAGAATTCGAATTTCCTCTGCCTTGCCGAATAGTAGATTTGCGACCTTTTCCCCGTGCGATCTACCGGGAGCGTCGTTGTCCGGAAGAATGACGACTTTGGCGCCCTTGAGCTGATCTGAGTGGTGGTCCCTCCATTTTCCAGCGCCCCCGTTATTGGTGGTTGCGGTGATCCCTAGGAGCTTGTCCGAGAATAACGACTTAAAGCAGAGTCCGTTGCGCAGCCTAACCATAAAAAGAGTAGCGTAGAATGCCGCCAAGAGAGATTAAGAGGAATATGCACATACAAAATCTCATGGAAGAGATTTTCGCCTAAATCTCGGTCAATTCCAACTCATTATGCCATATTTGCCACTAAATTCCCTGATTCCGAACGTACCACTCCTCTCAAAATGGCTTTCATTATCTTTTTAAGGTTATGTACAGTACACACGAGGGAGAATTCACCACTTGTTTTTCCATGCCCTCTGACGCTGAATCCTCGGAAGCCGGTGTTCTTTATCTGGCCGAACACCGGCTCCACAATTACTTTTCGTTTCTTGTAAATTTCTTTGGAGGATTTTTCCTCCATTTTGGCATTCATCTGTTGACGTAACGGCTCTTTGTCGTCCGTGTTTATGGTTCTGGCTTCGCCTTTGGCTGATTTACAACACCTGCTTTTATAGTCACAATCGGCACAAACATCTGGGGAACCCTGGTATGTCTTTTTGCCGGCTTTAGATTCATTTTTAAGCTCCAGGATTTGCCCACCGGGACATGTAAAGCAGTCATCCTGTGCATTATAGATAAAATCTGCTTTTGTGAGGTTACGGTTCGAGTCGTCCAAGGAGACCTTGTTCTTCTTCTCTCCTTTGTCGGTAGCAACATATGCATCAAGCTCAGGGACGGTTAAGGCCTCAAGATTATCTCCTGACATATAGCCATTATCAGCACTCAGTTTGGATGGCAGAGTGCCGGTTGTTTCCTGCATATTTCTCAGGGCAGGCTCAACCTCATTTTTGTCGTTCGCATTCAGGCTGAGATGTTGCGCAACAATAATCTGGTTGTCTTCGTCTACACAGATCTGCCCATTGTACTGATAATCAAAGCTGCCATTTTTGCCCATTATGCGAGCTTCTTTATCTGCAAAACTGATTTGCTTCTTGCCCTCAATTTCTTGGCCGGGATGGATTGATGCTTCGCGTTTCTCCAAAGCTTCCTTGGCTGCTTGTATTTGCTTGAGTCTCTCTTCTTTATGCTTTAAATCTTCAGGAATTTCATAGCCGGTTTGTTCTTTATATTCCTTGTCTTCTTCCTCATCGCACCTATTGGCTTTTTCGATAAGGGAGTCTACTTCCGCCATTAATTCCTTCTCTTTTTCTTTGAGACGATTGTAGCTCATAGCTTTATGTTTAGAGGAATTGGCCTTGAATTTTGAGCCGTCCAAGCTCACATGGCCAAGAGATGCAAGCCCCAATTCCATTGCCAACAGAACACTTTGCTTAAAGCATTCATTGAAATAAGCGGCGTTGTTTTTCCTGAAATCGCTTATCACCCGGAAATTGGGGCAATTCATCTCGCTGATATACATAAAAGACAGGTCTTCATTACATCTTCTCTCTATTTGTCTTGAGCTAAAAACGCCGTGATTATAGGCATATACCAGGATCGAGATAATCAACAGGGGATGATAGGCATTTTGCCCTTTCTGGCTGTACTGACTTTCCAAACTGGTGGTGTCAAGCTGTTTGAATATGTCTTTATACAGGTAGCATTCATGATCATCAGGTAGCAGATCAAAAATATTGCTTGGAAACAGCAGTCGCTGATTGAACTCTATCGGACTTTTCTTGAAGGGAATCGACATGGAAAACCTCTCTCTTATTTGAATAGAGGCAATTTACCATAAAAACAGAGAAAAACAAACAATTACACTGAAATTACATCATGTTATGACATAAAAACAGGCACTTTATTTAAGCTGTATCCATTGAGCTCGAACCGTCATGCTAACCCGAACATCTCACCAAGGGCATTCTCGGACAGCCTCCTAGCTCTCTCAAACGATCCACGTGTTTTTCGCCTTCCACGATAAACACCGTATTTTGGTCCCTAATGGCTTTTATAACGGCAGGGAGGTTATATACAGGAGGCTTGTCTACGAAGCCTTTTAAGCCTGGTATCCGTTGGCCCTTGTCGTCGAAATGATACTGGGCGAAATCCTTGCCTCCGTCCTGCCTCTCTGATCTCTTTACCGACATCACGAGATTTCCATCTTCATCGGTATAATCAAACCATCGGACTTTCTGATCTTGAATGTCTGGTAATAGGCCTTGCTTCCGGAGCGCTTCCGTAACGGCGCTCTTTTTACAGTCACGAAAGCATCTGTAGCTTAGCCTACCATCGACTTCAAAAACCGCTAGACTTGGATTGCTGTCGTTATGAGCAGGGCAAAGAGTCATCCATCTATTGGGGTATCTCTTTTCTTTCCCGTGGCCGAGAGCTTCGGCTAGAGATTTCACTTGATCGTTACTCCCTTCATATAGAGATATGATTTTGGTTGAGTGGTTCTGAGGGATTTCTGAAATACGCCTTCTTCTCCTGACCCTTTCTGTTGATCCGTCCATCTGCTTCCTCCTTCGCTGTAGGGTAAGTTTGTCCCCTGTTAATTGGATGTAACAACTTGATTGTTTGCTATATATTCGAGGAGCGACTGCCGTTTATACCGGATTGATGAGCCTAGCTTGATGTAGGTTGGCCCTATACCCTTTGTACGCCACGTGGCTAGCGTTTGAGGTTTAACCTGGAGGAGGTGTGCGGTTTGCTTCTCCGTGAGAATTGAATCGGCGCTTTGAAATAGTAATTCGGACTCTTCGAGTTCTTTCCGAACTGTTTCCTTTATGATCTTTCTGATTAAAACTTCGTAATCTTTGATGTGTTCCATGACAGCCGCTCTCCCTTTATTAGGACATCTTCAGTATCAGGCAAAAAAAACGCCGGAACAAAACGCGCTAAGTGCGACGTCTCGATCCAGCGGATATTATCACCTTGTGTTAACCCGTCTTGGATTATAAAAAGGGAACCTTTAAGCTGTGCTACTCTATGTTGTCAGGTTTAAAAAGTTTCCTTTTCTTATTATACCGGTAAAAATTTGGAAGACGTTCGTTGCCAGATGCATTTTTTTTCGCGTATTTTTATTTGTTCTGTAATTTTAAAATGTTGTTTCCTTGCACTCCTGCAATTTTTATTGCCTCAACAGCTTTTTCCATTGAACTTCGAATTGGATCGAGGTTCAGGCGAGCGTATACGGCTGTTGCTTCTGGGCTCTTATGACCGAGCGTCTTTCCTACTATGGTTGAAGAGGCTCCGGTAATAGTCTGGTAGCTGCCTAGCGTGCGCCTGAGATCGTGGATTCGAATATCGTTCAATCCGGCTCGTTTTAGAAAAGTTGTCCAGGCACGCTTAGGTTCCATGTAATGGCCGCTTTTCCCGGTTCCAGGGAAAACGAAGACTGACTTGGTTCCAACTTTACGTCGCTGGATTATTTCGATGACTTCTTCAACGAGCGGCACTGTCATCGTTTCCCCGTTCTTGCTTTTATTCGCCGGTATCCTCCAAACCCTTTGGTCCAAGTCGATTTCGGTCCAAAGCATCGAAAGAACGTTAGCGCGTCTGGCTCCGGTAAAAAGGGAGAGTAGGATATAGTCTCTCAGTATTTCAGAAGTGTCTTCTTGATTGAGGCTTTCGAAAAAGCGTTTCAACTCGGATGGTTGTAGAAATCTATCCCGGCTGGTTTCCTTGAACATCTTTACTCCGATGCAGGGATTGGCTTGATCCGGACGTTCTTGATTGAAGATTGTCTTTAATAAAGCCAGGACGCGATTAGCCGTGGTGGGGGTGATTTTTACCTTCTGACCGTCTGAGCTTTTTCTCTGGCGAACCTTTTCGGTAAGTTGGCGATGCCAGTCGCGAACCTTGTCACGGGTGAACCAGGAGAGTTTTTTGCTCCCGAATGTCGGTTTGACGTGCTGGTTGTACCGCTTAACGTCATCCACCCATGATTTCTTATGGTTCTTAGCGTTCTTGAGCCACTGGGCAAACAGCTCGTCCAGCGTCGCCTCGTTTCTCACGGACCTCTCTCGTTCTATGATATCAATGCCGTTCGAAGCATCGACCAGAAGGGCGGCTGTTAACTTTCGTGCTTGGTTGATTGTAACGGTCGGGTATTTTCCGATGGCCTTTACGACGGTCCTTTCTTTTTTCGAGTCCCAGGATCGAAACTGGAAGGTTTTTGTACCGTTGGCGGTTAGCTGGAGAGCGAGCTTGGGTTGTTCGGCATCGTAGAAGAGGGTTCGCTTTTCTCCACCTGGGTGGGTTATTTTTCGAAGCCGGTTATCGGTAAATCGAAAATTGAGTGATTTATCTCTCATAAATAGCCACCTTAGATAGGGTACCCGGTTATCGTTCGGTTATCGAATCTTGATCTATTTGTATCAATTGGAAACGAAGATGTCAAAGACTATTTAAAAATATTAGTCGATAACATGCAGAAAATAAAGTAAAAAGAGAAAATAAAGAAAATCGGGAAAAACGCGAAAGTGGCAAATTAGGTATAGACTATAGACTACGAATCCGTAGGTCGGGGGTTCGAATCCCTCCTGGTGCACCAGTAAAATCAAGGGGTTAAGTCAATTCGGCTTAACCCCTTTTTCTTTTGATCAGTAGCTTGTCCCGCTCCTGTCCCGCCTTTTTGTTTTTCAACGATCACAATCTTTATCCTCCAAGCCTTCTCAATACAGAAGACACGGCCCTCCCTGTAAGCCATCCGTCAGACTCATCTTCAACAGTTGAAAAAAAATAATTATACGATTTCAGATTGATAAAGGACGCATAAAAAGTGTTGGCACTACCTGGCATGGACAATCTGCGGAAAACCCACTCATATTTCACGTATGGTTTGCGGCAAGGCAACACCAACCGCCTGAAACACCTTGCCACAGGTTCCGCTACATGCCGTGCGGACAGTAAGGCTTCGACCACTTTCCTCGACAACGACCTCCTGCAAGGCCTGGAGATCCCGCTTGATATCCGCCCATTCGAACCGATGGCCCGCAGCTTCCAGGCGGCGATCCAGTTCCTTACGCAGGACAAGCGCCAGAAAACTGCAAAAGACATGGCCCCGGATTGTCTCGTCCCGTTTGTGGAAAACCGGCCTGGTGTCGAGCACCGACTTCACGTCGCGGAAGACCTGTTCCACCTGCCAGAGTTCCTTGTACTTGCGGGCCACCCGCTCGGCAGAGAGGGTCATATTGGTGCGCAACACCCATTTGCCATCAAATCGGGCTTCCGCCGCGATCTTGTCTGTATCGATTGTCATGCCACCTTTGCAGACCTTGATATATCTGGCATATCCGCGATTACCGACCAGCCCTTTGGGGTTGGTTTGAATCCGCTCCTCGAGGGCTGCGATCATGGCTTGTCTCGCGGCCGCATCTTTTCTCTGCTGCCTGGCGTTGCGGCAGACGATGTAACGCCGCCCCTCCACCAGAACCTCTTTGACAGCCAGGGGCGAAGGAGACTTGGCATCCGTTCTCTCGGGAGAGACCTCGTGGTACCGCCCGGCTCTGGAGAGGACCTCTTCGCTCACCTCTTTCACCCGGCGCATCCTGGCGCCCAGGATATAGGGAATATCGCAGTCCGGATTCTCCAGGCTCTTGATCGTATCGGCGCTTATCATGCCCCGATCCGCTACGATACGGAAGCGCTTGATGCCGAAACGACTTTGCAGTCTTGCCACCACCGGCAGCAGGCTCGTGACATCGGCGGTGTTGCCGGGCCACAGTTCACAACAGATAGGGCGGCCATTGTCATCGAGAATCGCCCCGACCACCATCTGTTTGCGGTCAGGCCGGTGGTCTTTGCTGTGCCCGAACTGGCCGAGAGTCTCGCCGCCCTCTCCCTCAAAGTAGATCGAGGTTGTATCGAAGAAGACAAGGTCCAGGCTGGTAAACAGGTTGCGGTGTCGGGCAAACAGTCCTTCCTCGATCAGGTCTTTCGTGCAGCGGGGGCTGAAAGGTGTCGCTCCATGCTGATCAATCAAGATCTCCCCGAGAAATGCCATGGCCCGATATGCGTGATGCAGGGCGATTTCCTCGGCTCCGGCAACCGCGTAGTCACGCCGCCACTGCTCACACGACCGGTCGGATCCCGACATGAACAAGCGATGCAAGACCGTGAGGAAAATCGCCCGCTCAATATCAAATGCAAACTTCCGGTCAGCAAGCAGGTTGTTGATAATCGTCGGCAGGCCGAGTTCCAGCCAGAGTCGTGCAAAGATCGGTGCCGGGCCGATTTTTACGGCATGGGCGGTGACATCGACCTTGCCGGAGAGAACCGGCAAGGTCTTCTCCGAGAACCTGGCCAGCGAGCGGATAAGGGTCTCGACACTTCCCTTGGCCTGGAGTTGATCGAGACGACCAACGGTGGAGATGACACGCTGGCAGACTTTGCCACCGATCTTGTTGTTTTCGACAAGTTGCAGATACTGGTACCGGCCGGATTTTTTGATGCGTGCAAACATGGAGGCCTCCCTTGTTGAGGACACCCCCGGAATATCGATAAACAGCCTATGTAGTCAAGAGAATGTGAAGGTTGCGTTGGCACTACCGGTTTTACATTTCCTAACAACCTGCATTGTTAAATCAATAAGTTGCAAAAGGAATAGAGCAAAAACTATCCCTCAAGTGTTGAAGAAAAGTCTGATTTTTCAGTGAGTGTCATCCCCAGCTTGTCCAAAACAAGGCTCTGATGCAGCGGTGTTCCCTGCGGAGAGGGTGAACAGGAGTTTCCGGGTTACAACGCATCTCCAAGACGCAACCAGACGATATTCGCTTTGTAATCCAGGTCTTACAACATTCTGCCAAACGTTTGCCTTTCCCCCCTGATGTGCAGGGGGCCAGTTGGATGTTTCCATGGGCGGCTCCCTGGCACCTGATTGCATAAGGAAAAGATGCAAAATCATGCTAGGTGTTAGAATTTGTTGTTGTTGGTTAGTTATGAAGATAAATGGCCCTTCTTTTGACACTTTGGGTAACATGGTACGAACGCAATCGACGTATTGCGATGCAGATGTCGCATTGAACAAGAGGAAAGTCAATGAGTGAGGTAAAGGACAGTAAGTATCTGACGACACGTGAAGTTGCCGCTTTTCTCAATATCAACGAGAAGATGGTCTATTATCTCGTGAACGATAAAGGGCTGCCGGCAACCAAGATCACCGGGAAATGGCTGTTTCCCAGGCGTCTGGTTGAAGAGTGGCTCGAAACCCATGTCCTGAATTGTCAACGGACAGGTATCGATCGTTCTTCCAATGACGGGATTCTGTTGATGGCCGGGAGCGATGATCTGCTGCTGCAGAAGGTTCTCTCCCTGTTCTACAAGAAAGGATTGGGGACGGTGTTCTTCGCCAATCTCGGCAGTATGGGCGGATTGAAGAGTCTGCGATTGGGGCTCTGCCATATCGGCACCTGTCATCTGCTCCAGGATGACAACGCCGAGTATAATTTTGATTTTGCCAAGGAGGAATTGGACAGGGCCCCGGTCTTCGTCAATTTCAGCAAGCGTGAGCAGGGGATTCTGCTGCAGAAAGGCAATCCCAAGGGCATTCATTCCATCGTCGATCTGGCCAAAAAGGGAGTGCGCATCGTCAACCGGCAGTTGGGAACCGGCACCAGGCTGCTGCTCGATTACGAGGTCTCCAAGTCCGAGATTTCCGCCAGCCAGATTGAAGGGTATCAGAAAGAGGTGTCACGTCATATGGATGCCGGGCTCGAGGTCCTGTCCGGCCGGGCCGATGCCGCGCCGGCGATCAAGGCGGTGGCCGGCCTGCTCGATCTCGATTTCCTGCCGCTGCGCTGGGAGCGCTACGATCTGCTCATTGCCCGGGAACGTTTTTTTGAAAAGGGGATTCAGGATTTTATCGGGCTGTTGCACGAGAAGGAGTTCAGGACGCTTGCCGAGTCGTTTACCGGGTATGATATCTCCCTCTGCGGCAAGATGATTTTTCCAGACAATCTAAAAATAAAGGAGTAGCAGATGAAAAGATTGAGTTGGGTAGTGATTGGGGCTTTTCTGCTGGTCAGCGCCTCTATCGGCGGCGCCATGGCGGAAGACAAGGTGTTGACCATGTCGACCACCACCAGCACCGAGTCCTCGGGGCTGCTCGACGTCCTGCTGCCGGAATTCAAGAAGGATACCGGCATCGAGGTCAAGGTCCTGGCCAAGGGGACAGGGGCGGCGCTGAAGGACGGGATGGACGGCAACGTTGACGTGGTGTTCGTCCATGCCAAGAAGAAAGAGGCGGAGTTTGTCGAGAAGGGTTTCGGCACCCAGCGCTATGCCGTCATGCACAACGATTTCATCATCGTCGGCCCGCCGGCGGACCCGGCCGGGATCAAGGGATCGAAAGATTCGATCGAGGCCTTGGAGAAGATCGCCGCCGCCAAGGCGCCGTTCATCTCCCGCGGCGATGACAGCGGCACCCACACCAAGGAACAGGAGATCTGGGCAAAAACCTCGCTGAAGCTGGAGGAAACGAGCCAGAAACTGGTCATCTCCGGCAAGGAGGCCCAGGTTGTAGCAAAGAAACCGGAAAACTCGGATGTATGGTATTATTCGATCGGCCAGGGCATGGGCAAGACCCTCACCTTTGCCGATGAGAAGAATGCCTACGCCATCGCCGACCGCGGTACCTATATCGCCTACAAGTGGGGCAAGACCCCGGCGGTCGATCTTGAAATCCTCTTTGAAGGAGATGAGACACTGGCCAATCCCTACGGCGTGATCCCGGTCAACCCGAAAAAATTCCCCCATGTCAAATACGATCTGGCTCAGCAATTTGCTGATTGGTTGATGTCCGCCCGTGGGCAGAAGGTGATCGCCGATTTCAAGCTCGAAGGAAAACAGCTGTTTTTTCCGGATGCGATCAAATAGCATCACTTAAAAGAATTGTTGTATCGAGGGGAGAAATGAGGTCCGTGTTTCTCCCCTTTTTTATCTGGGAAATCGATGGAATATAAACGATGGTTCAAGTCGTTCCTGTCGATCTTCCCGATGCAATCTCTGGTTGGACAAAGGCATGGAACTCTTACGAGACAGTCTGCTCTCTGCTGTTGTGCTGCTGATGCAACTCGACCCGGAGTTGTTGTTCATCATCTGGGTATCCGTCAAGGTCAGCGCTCTCTCGACCCTCATTGCATCAATTATCGGCATCCCCGCCGGATTATTGCTTGCCCAGGCCGTCTTTCCCGGCAAGCGTATCGTCCTCACCTGCCTCAACACCCTTCTGGCTTTACCCACCGTGGTCATCGGTCTGGTCGTCTACGCCTTCATCTCCCGGCGGGGGACATTCGGTTCCTTCGGTCTGCTTTACACCCAGGAGGCGATCATCATCGGCCAGATCATTCTCGTTGTCCCCCTGGTGACGAGCCTGACCATCGCCGCCGTCAGCAAGCTCGACGAGCGCTACCGCCTGTCGGCGATGACACTTGGGGCCGATCGGGTTCAGACGGCCCTGGTGATTTTCAAGGAAGCCCGATTCGGTATCGTCGCCGCGGTCGTCGCCGCTTTCGGCCGGGTGATCGCCGAGGTCGGGATCGGGATGATGCTCGGCGGCAACGCCAAGGGGTTCACCCGGACGATGACCACCGCCATGGCCCTCGAATACGACAAGGGAGAGTATGTCCTCGCCGTCGCCCTGGGCGTTGTATTGATGAGCATCGCCTTCGGCGTCAACATGCTGTTTCATTTTTTCCAGGGAAGGACCAGGACCGATGCTCTATGAAATGACCGGCCTGGAAAAAATTCTTGGCGGTCGTAAAATTCTCGATATCTCGCGGTTTACCATCAGGTCTGGGCGAATTTACTCCCTGACCGGACCAAATGGCGCCGGCAAGACGACACTGCTCAAAATCCTGGCCTTTCTTGACCGCCCGAGTGCCGGTGAGATTCGATTCTGCGGAAATCCGGTCCTGCAGGGTAAAAGCGACATGCTCAATCTGCGGCGGCAGGTGGTGATGGTCGACCAGTCGCCGCTGCTGTTTACCGGGACCGTGACCGACAATGTCGAGTTCGGTTTGAAGATGCGCAAGATCCCTGCCGCCGAAAGGAGAAAAATGACGATCGACGCCCTCGAACAGGTGGGTATGGAGCACTTCGTCCGGGCCGAGGCCCACCGGCTCTCAGGGGGGGAGACCAAACGGGTGGCCCTGGCCCGTGCCCTGGCGATCAGGCCGAAGGTCCTGCTCTGCGATGAACCGACGGCGAATGTCGACAGTGAAAATCAGAAGATCATCCTCGATATCCTGGCCGATATCAACCGGCAGGAGAAGACCTCGATCATCTTCTCCACGCATTACCAATCACTGGAACAGCAGTTGGCCCATTTCTGCCTGCACCTGGAACATGGGCATATCAGCGAGCATCAGGCTGCCAATGTCTATCATGCAGAATTGATCGAGCGTGGGCACCACCGCTCATCCTGTCGGTTGTCGGAGGAGGTGACCCTCACTCTGCCGACCCGGGTCGTACCGGCAGAACCGTTGTTCAACCTGAGGATCGATCAGGAAAAGATCCGGCTTGCGGACATCATCGGAGAACGAGAAACGGAAGGCAGCCTGATAGAAGGTCGGGTGGCCCGGATCAGGGAGGAGAACGGGAGAATCGAGGTAAAACTCGATGCCGGGATCATCCTGGATCTCATGCTTTCGCGCAGGATGTACGAGGACCGGTCTATCCGGGTCGGAGAGGTTGTGGCTGTCGTCATCCCCGACGATGCGGTGCATTGCGTCCCGAATAATGGTGATTTTCGCTTGGATTGAGCCGACGGGCCCTTACCTGTTTGACTCTTCTCATGCACCTGTTGGGTATCGCCCTGGTACTTGGCGGGTGCATTTATCCATTTACCGCAGGGCTGGCATCTCACCGATCCTGAAATACTCGAACCTTTTCTGTCAGGATCGAACGAACCTTGAAAAAAGATACAACCCTCCGGAACACAGGACGGCAAAAGGCAACAGCTGAAACAGGAACTCCTGGACGGAAAGTCTTTGTTCCTTTTTGAAATCGGCCGGATAGCCGATCTCGGCATTGTATGCCTCGAGACAGGAGCCAAAAATGACTTCCAGGAAAAAGAGGATGACGACAAAGATAATGAGCAAAGTAAACATGAGTTGATTCAGCAGTAAGCATCCCGATATCTCATTGCCGGCTTCGCCTGGTGCCTCTGCATCTGGTGCAGAGACACCGCCGATCACGAATTGATCCTTTCTCCCCCCATGCTCTCTACTGCTTGTAGATGATGGTCCCGACGTGTTCTCCGTTCAGGGCCCGGGTGATATTGCCCTCGACCAATCCGTTGATGATCTGCACTTTTTCTATGACCTCGCTGTTCTGGATCACTTCGAGGCAGGGACGTTCGATAACCAGGTCGTCAAGATCCTGATCCAGCAGTTCCTGGGCGCCGATCTCCGGGATAAACATCGCTTCCGGATTCTTCTTCGGGTCATCGGTATACAGACCGTCTTCATCCTTGATGAAGAGAATGGTCCGGGATCCGATCAGATCGGCCAGGATCACCAGGCCGACATCGGTCCGGTGGATCGGTATGCGTCCGACCTTGGGCTTGAAGGCGAAGTAGTCGTACGGGGGCATGCCCTGCATGACCGGTATGATGTTTTCGGCAAAGTAGGTCGGCAGTTTGACGATATCCGAGTGAGAGATTTTGATTCCACCCCAGGGCGACAGCAGGGTGGCGATCATCAAGGCATTCTGTTCGGAGATCGTGCTGCCGAACTTGGCGATCACGCCGGTCGGCATCCCCATCTCCAGTCCGATGCTGTAGATATGACGGCTTCTCGTGCCTCCACCGGTGGTAATCAGCATCTTGTGATCCTTGCGGTTCCGGACGATTTCCTTGAGGATCGCCGGCAAGGCCTTGACGCCGCGATCACAGATCGATTGGCCGCCGATCTTCATGATCGCGATATCGGGGTACAAACGCTCCTGCGGTGCAACATCCAGTTGGCCGATGAATTCCTTGCTGACCAGGCTCTCGCCCATCAATACGCTTTTTACGTGAAGCCGCTTGCCGTCCTTTTCCCGCACTAATGCCATCTCTTCTCCCCTTGTTATTCGGTGGTATCGGTATTTTGTTACTGATGTTTCGGGCCGCGTTTCAGGGCAACGAGATCGGACTGCGTGGCACTGGCGATCTGGTCCAGTTCAACCTTGCGCAGGTGGTTGCCATAAACCTTCAGGTCGACGCCGGTGACCGCGATGATACGGTAACGAGGTGTCTTCGCCCCATCCTTCGATTTCTGCCGTTCCCGGTAAAAAATTTGTCCAGCCATGGTCATCCTCCTTGATGAGAGTGATAGGATACAACTTTTAAAAAGTATAGGGCGGGTTGAATGAGATAGCAAGGTCCGCCCATCTGTAATTTATTGTTATTATTGGTAGCTCCCTGGTTTTTTGTATGTGTGTATCTGCTCGGTATGCTAGACAAAATAAAATGATCATTACCCCCCACATCGCGGGTGCGGGAGCGTTTGTTGCCAGGGCTTGCCGACACTCTTTTAATTAAAAACGTGCCTCGAACCTCAATGATGTTGGCAAAGAAGCTTGGCGGAAGAGGGGGATGAACCTATAAAAAAACAAGATGTTAATTATTGTAGTTTGGCGTTGTTTTTCGCTGCTTTCTTTTATTTTTAAATTTCGATCTATGGATCGGAATGAGGATGACCTGAGATGACACGAAACATCAGTATGATGAGAATATTGATCGGTATTGATGACACCGACAATCTCGACAGTCCCGGTTCGGGAACGGCTGCAGAAAATCTGGCGAGGGCGCTGCAGCATAACGGCCTTGCACAATGTGAGGGCATTACCCGCCATCAGCTTCTGGTCCACGCTGACATTCCCTTTACTTCCCACAACAGCTCGATGTGCATTCCTGCCACATGTGAAGCCGGCAAAGTGGATGATGTCATCTCTTTTGGTCGGTCATTCCTGGAAAATTCATCGGCGGAAGGGTCCGATCCAGGTCTGTGTGTTGTCATTGATGGCTCGCGCCTGGATAAGGGTGCCCTGATCTCGTTTGGCCGAAACGCCAAACAGAACGTTCTCGACAAGCAGGCGGCATATGATCTGGCCAATGCTCTGGGTGTGCATCTGTCGGAACATGGCGGAACCGGGGGCGGCGTCATCGGCGCCCTGGCGGCAACCGGACTCAGGATTTGCGGGAATGACGGCCGTTACCGGGGATGGCATCATTTCGGCAGTGCCGGAGAAGCCTCGACGGTGGCTGAGCTATGCAATCATGACTGTGTCGATGCGGTGAGGACGGATGCCGGAGAGGTATTGGGGCCCGATGAAATGGTCGTTTTCGCCGAGGATACGGTGAAAACGGTGTTGTTGGGAAACACGAGGGTTATTCCGGTGGCGAAGGCCACCGCCGGACAACCGGGTCCTCGATGGACAACGCTGACGAAGAAAGAGATGAAGCGATTCTGAGAGCTTCGCCGCCCAGGTTGCAGCAGATTGATGACAGAGTGGCGTTTCGTTGGATGGAAACCGCAATTTCGTTTTTAAAAAAAGAGGGGGGTATGATGAAAAACTATTCGCATCGTCTGGTCATTTCCGCACTTTTCTTCTTTCTGAGTTCATTGTCCGCATCTGCGGCCGAGCCTTTGAAGTTACATGCTGCAGGCAGCCTGAAGGCTGCCCTGAGCGAGGTCGCTGTTTCCTTTGAAAATACCTATAAAACGAAAGTTGTCACAAAATTCGGCCCCAGCGGTCTTCTGACAACAGCCATTGCAGATGGAGAGACGGCCGATGTGTTTGCATCTGCGAATATGGCACACCCGGAAAAACTCGCAGCCAATGGATGGGGAGGTCCTGTGGTGCTGTTTGCCCGTAATCAGCTTTGTGCCTTGGCCCAGTCTGATATATCGGCAACGACGGATAATTTGTTGGACACGTTGATGGATAAGAATGTTCGATTGGGGACTTCAACACCAAAAGCTGATCCGAGCGGCGACTATGCCTGGGCACTCTTCCAGAAGGCGGATGCGATACAGAAAGGCAGCTTTGCCACGCTATCCGGAAAGGCGCTCCAACTCACTGGCGGCCCAACCAGTGTCAAGGCTCCCGAAGGTCGCAACCAATACGGATGGGTAATGGATGAGAATAAGGCCGACGTTTTCCTCACCTATTGCACCAACGCCGTATCGGCTCAAAAAGAAGTGCAATCGCTCAAGGTCATCAGCATTCCGGAGAATATTTCCGTCGGGGCGGATTACGGACTTTTAGTGCGGAACGGAGCATCGCCGGAGGCATGGCGGTTGGCCATGTACATTTTGTCGGCTGAAGGACAGAAGATTTTGAAAAAATACGGTTTTGAAACGGCAGCAGTGGAAAAGGGGGAGTAGCGTCACGATCATGAAGTAGCAGCTTAGGCGCAGGAAGTTGTACGAAGGACCAAGGGCCTGTCTCCTCCTGACAGTCCCTTGGTCCTTTTTTCATCACAAACCTGGAGCACCGCAACCGCAGTTTTCATCGTCAAACAACCTGTCCCGGCTTTGATTTCTCCTCACTGGTCCTTGCTGTTATTTTTATCGGATGTTGATAGAAATAGCGCTCATTTCTCTGTTTATCTGACCTGAAATGCCCCCCCCTGTCTATCTGTAGTGATTTTACCTCGCCTTTGGTAGGGAATTCACTTACACCTCTGTAATCTATTTGCTTACAAAAAAATTTAATAATACAAAATAGATATCGCTTATGGTCGTTATTCGTCGCGCAAAGGAATTTCATTGCCACGAGTTGAAATAGCTCTATAACATTCGCCTGTCACGGGGTGCCGCCGGCCAACAATATGTCGTGTTCACAGCGGGCTGGACGACCTCCGCCAGGAGAGCCAGGGCGATGATTCAAATCATACCAGTAGAAAACGGAACAAATGCTCGTCCCGTTCACGACAGTGACCATGCCCCGATTATTGACCGCGGCAACGTCAAGGGCAGAGGATGCATTATCAATGCCGGCAACGAGCACGTCTGCGTCTTGAGCTTCGATGATGGACTTGCCGGCAATGATGACGCGAGACTGAGGATCGCTGCGGCAGCGGCCGGCAGCGGCATCCTGATGCCTGAAATCGAGGATGGGGTTGTCCGGATGCGGGCTGCACATGGCGGGCTATTGCGGATCGATACGAGGGTGCTGGCGGAGATCCACGGTCTGGGGGAAATCCGGATGAATGTCCTGGCGGTGGAACAGCCCGTCGTCAAAAACCAACTGGTCGCCGAAATATGGCTCGAACTTGCGCAAGCGGCTGACGGAACAATCAACCGGGCCGAGGAAATCTGCCGCCGCTGCCGTCCCGTCATCGACGTCCTGCCCTTCAACCGGTCGAGAGTCGGCATCCTGACAGCTCCTTGTCCTGGATCTCCTCGTTGCTTGAAGGAAACAGTCGCTGCCGTGCAAGGCAGGTGCATTGAACTGGGATGCGAAATCGTTTTCGAGATCGCTCTGCATGGCGGCCTGGAGGCTGATCTAACGGCTATCGGCCGATTTATCGACAGCGGTACGGATTTGCTCATCGGCATAGGTTTCCCGGAAGTGGATGGTTCTTTTATCGCCGAGATCCGTAAGGCAGGCGGCGAATTGACCATGACTGACCGATCTTTGGCAGGGCGGCTCGTGTGGCGGGGTCAAAGCGACGCTGTTCCCGTGCTCTGGCTTCCATCTGCGGTGATGGGCAAACCGAGGTTGGTTGCCGATATGGTTGTCCCCCGCTTCCTGGCAGGATTGAACGACTGTCGGATGCAGAACGGGGATGAAGGCAGGGAAGACAATGTTTTGCCAGCCTGTTCAGGGGTGACGCCGGCTGACGGCCAGGGATGAATGTCTGACGGCGTTACGTGGTGATAGGCTGTTCCACTCATCATTCAGAACCAAAAAAAGGAGAATGTATGAAAATCAGTAGGAGGAGGTTCTTGTCCATGTCCGGGGCCATAGGATCGGGTGTCGCCCTGTCCTCGCTCGGACTGGATCTTACCGCTCTGAAGGCCCATGCCGCGGAGCTCAGTAAGATGGATAGGATCCGGACGGCGAAGCAGTCAATCTCGATCTGCTGCTATTGCTCGGTGGGCTGCAATGTCATCTGCAGCACCGACAGGCTGACCGGCAAGATCTTCAACATCGAGGGCGATCCCGATATGCCGATCAACGAGGGCTCGCTCTGCGCCAAGGGCGCCGGCCTCTTCGGCCTGACCGAGGCTAATGAGCACCGCCTGAAAAAGGTCCTCTACCGGGCGCCGAAGAGTGACAAGTGGGAGGAGAAGGACTGGGACTGGACCCTGAAACGGATCGCCCGCCTGTTCAAGGACACCCGTGACAAGGATTTCATCACCCATAACGCCAAGGGTGAACTGGTCAACCGGGTCGAGAGCATCGGCCACTACGGCTCATCGAACATCGGCAACGAGGAATGCTGGACCCTGTCCGTCGCCTGCCGGGCCATGGGTCTCGTCCATATCGATCACCAGGCCCGCGTCTGACACAGCCCCTCCGTATCGGCTCTGGGAGAGTCGTTTGGCCGCGGTTCGATGACGAACCACTATATTGACCTGAAGAACAGTGACTGTATCCTTATCATGGGCGGCAACCCCGCCGAAAACCACCCGATCGCCTTCAAGTGGATCCTCAAGGCAAAGGATCGGGGCGCCACGCTGATCCATGTCGATCCGCGTTTCACCCGGACCTCGGCCCGCTGCGACCATCACGTGCCGCTGCGTTCCGGCACCGACATCGCCTTCCTGGGCGGGATGATCAAGCACATCATCGACAACAATCTGATTCAGGAAGAGTATGTCAAATACTATACCAACGCCTCGCAGATCGTCAGCGAGGGCTATGCCTTCAACGACGGCCTGTTCTCCGGCTATGACGCCGAGAAGCGCAAGTACAGCAAGGACACCTGGACCACCGACAAGGACGAGGCCGGGATCCCGATCCGTGACTACACCCTGCAGGATCCGCGCTGCGTCTATCAGATGCTGAAGAAGCACTATGAGCGCTATACCCTCGACAAGGTGTCGTCGATCACCGGCGTCACGAAGGACAACCTGCTCAAGGTCTACAACCTCTATGGCGCCACCGGTGCCAGGGACAAGGCCGGCACCGAGTGCTACGCCCTCGGCTGGACCCATCACACCGTCGGCAGCCAGAATATCCGGACCATGGCGATCATCCAACTGCTGCTCGGCAACATGGGCATCGCCGGCGGCGGCATCAATGCCCTGCGCGGCGAGCCGAACGTTCAGGGATCGACCGACCACGCCATTCTCTACAATATCCTGCCCGGATATCTGAAGATGCCCACCGGGCCGATCCAGACCCTGGCGGCCTATAACGAAAAATATACAACCAAGTCGGCAGATCCGATGTCGGCCAACTGGTACCAGAACTACCCGAAATACGCCGTCAGCTTCCTGAAGGCGGTGTGGGGCGCCAAGGCGACGCCGGAAAACGAGTTCGGCTACTCCTGGCTGCCGAAGCTGGATGACGGCCAGGCCTGCTCGGTCATGCACACCTTCGATGACATGTACGCCGGCAAGGTCAGGGGCTTCTTCGCCTACGGTTCCAACCTCGCCGTCAGCAACCCCAACACCACCAAGGTCAGAAAGGCCCTGCAGAAGCTGCAGTGGATGGTCAACGTCAATATCTTCGACAACGAGACCGCCATGTTCTGGAAAGGGCCCGGGGTTGACCCGCAGACCGTCGGTACCGAGGTCTTCCTGCTGCCGGCCGCCGCCAGCATGGAGAAAGCGGGCAGCCAGAGCAATTCCGGCCGTTGGGTGCAGTGGCGCTACCAGGCCGCCAATCCACCGGGTGATGCCCTGTCGGACGGCGATATCTGCATGCGGATCATGGATGAAATCCGGGCACTGTATGCCAAGGAAGGAGGAGCCTGTCCGGAGCCGATTCTCAACCTGAAGTGGGATTATCGGGATGGCCTGAACCGCTTCGATGTCCCCAAGGTCGCCAAATGGATCAACGGCCAGGCCACTCAGGATTTCGTCATCGAGGACCTGGTTGCCGGTACCAAGGAAATTTATAAGAAGAGCGATACGATACCGTCTTTTGCCAAACTGCAGGCCGATGGCAATACTGCCTGCGGCAACTGGCTGATGGCCGGCAGTTTCGATCAGAAGGGCGAAAACAAGATGCAGAAACGGGGCAAGGACGACCCCACCGGGCTTGGCCTCTTTCCGGACTGGTCTTACGCCTGGCCGCTCAACCGGCGGATCATCTATAACCGCGCTTCCTGCGATCTCAATGGCAAGCCCTACGATCCAAAGAGAAAAATCCTGGAATGGGTGGGCGACAAGTGGGTCGGCGATGTCCCCGACGGTCCGTGGCCGCCGATGGCGAATACGGAGAAGGGCAAAATGCCTTTCATCATGAAGGCCGATGGCGTCGGATCGATCTTCGGTCCGGGCATGGCCGAAGGTCCCTTCCCGGAACACTATGAACCGCTGGAAGGGCCGCTGGCCAAGAACCCGTTGGGCGGTCAGCTGCTCAATCCGGTTGTCAAGAGGTTCAAGAGTGATCTCGACGTCATCGCCAATGCCGACGAGAAGTTTCCCTATGTCTGCACCACCTATTCCTGCACCGAGCATTGGTGTTCCGGTTTCACCCGCTGGCAGCCATGGCTGCTGGAGGCGATGCCCGAGGCCTATCTCGAGATGAGTGAGCAGCTGGCCGAGAAGCTGGGAATCAAGAATGGTGAAAAGATCAAGGTCGCTGCCGTCCGTGGGCAGGTGGAATGTGTGGCCATGGTCACCAAGCGGATGACGCCGTTCGAAATCGAAGGCAAAACCGTTCATCAGGTGGGCATGCCGTTCAATTACGGTTGGCGCTTCCCGGAAGGCGCGGCTGACGCATCGGCCAACTATCTGACCAATGCCATCGGCTGTCCGAATACGTTCTGTCCCGAGTATAAGGCCTTCATGGTCAACGTCAGCAAGGCGTAAGGGGGTGAGGATATGAAACACGAACTCGTGAAATTGATCGATCTGTCCCGCTGCACCGCCTGCCGTGGTTGTCAAATCGCCTGCAAGCAGTGGAACGAACTGCCGGCCTCGAAGACCAATAATTTCGGCAGCTACCAGAATCCGCCGGACCTGCAGTCGAACACCTGGACCCTGATTCGCTTCCAGGAGCATGTCGATTCAAACGGCAAACTGCGATGGCTGTTCCGCAAGGACGGCTGCATGCACTGCACCGATGCCGGTTGTGTCAAGGTCTGCCCCACCGGCGCCCTGTACCATACCGAATTCGGCAGCGTCAGCATGCATCCCGAAAAATGCATCGGCTGCAAGGAATGCATATACGCCTGCCCCTTCGGCGTGCCGAAATACGATGCGGTGACCAACAAGATCAGCAAGTGCGATCTCTGCTATACCCGTCTGGCGGCCAATCAGCCGCCGGCCTGCGTCCTCTCCTGTCCGACCGGAACCCTGGCGATCGGGACCAGGGACGAGATGGTGGCCAAGGCGCATGCCCGGGTGAAGGAACTGGGCGGCGACGCCTCCGTCTACGGCGACCAGTTCGTCGACGGCACCCATGTCATCTATGTCCTGACCGAGAAACCCGGCGTGTATGATAAGCTGCCGGAAAGTCCGAAGGTGCCGCTGTCGATCATTGTCTGGAAGGATGTTCTGAAGCCGGCGGGTCTCCTGGCGGCGGGCGGTGTCGTCGCCGGCGCCTTCCTCCACTACATTACCCATGGTCCCAAGACTCCCGACGAGGAAACCACCAGTGAAGGAGGCAACAAGCTATGAAAAAAGGAATGATCAAGGCCACTGGGCCCTTTGAGCGCGTGGTGCACTGGTGTCTGGCTCTGTCCTGCCTCTTCCTGTGCATCACCGGTATGGGGATGATGTATCATTCCCTCAACTTTATCGGCACGATCTTCGGCGGCATGGGCAACCTGAAGGTGATCCACAATTACACCGGGATTTTCTTCGGGGTCAGCCTGCTCTTCGCCATCGTCATGTGGTGGAAGGAGGCCGGGCTGTTCTCTTTCCCCGAAGATGGCCAGTGGTTCGCCGCTGCCGGCGGCTATCTCTGGCATGTCGACAACATGCCGGAGGTCGGCAAGTATAATCCCGGCCAGAAGATGTTCTTCCTGGCGGTGGCCCTGTTCGGCATCGCCATGGTTGTCTCCGGCCTCATCATGTGGTTCCCGCTCGGCTATTCGGTCGAGATGGTCCGCTGGATGTTCGCCCTGCATGCCTTGGGCTATGTGGTGATCTTCGCCTTCTTCTTCATCCATCTCTACCTGGTCACCATCGGTGCGCCAGGCTCGGCCCCGGCGATGTTTTCCGGTTGGGTGACCAGGGGCTGGGTCAAGGTCCAGCATCCGAAATGGTTGAAGGAAATGGAGAAGGACGGGACACTCGTTGTGTATGGCGAAGGCAAGGCCTCCGCTAAAAAGCGTTGCTGATGGGGATATGCCGGTCGAAGATGTTTTCGCCGGCATGAAAGCGGTATTTTCGTGAGGACCGGGGCTTCCAGTGGCCCCGGTCCTTTTCTGTCCGCACCCCTTGCATCGAGGGGCGGAAATGAAACTTACAAGGGTTGTTGAACCATGAGTCATACCAGAAACAGGGAAGAAGAACTGGCCGCAGAGATCACCAGACTGAAGCAGGAAAGACCGTATCTCGACAACCTGTTCACCTCCTTCGGGCCGATGTTGCTGCTGCGGGAACGATGGATGAAGGACAAACGGAAGGAGGGAACGACCATTTCCGTCGATCCGCTGCAATATTCCGGCGGGATTACACTGATACAGCAATGCCGGGATCTTCTCGATGATGACCGGTGGCATGATGCAGGGCTCGCCGCCGCCGGGGCGATCGGTTCCGGTTTTCGTGAGCTTGCCGGGGACATGGACTTTCTGGCGGACAGAATCCGGGGCGGGCTGGATTGTTATGCTGTCTACCGGTCGGCCATCGATCTCAAACCGGAGGAATTGCAAAGGAAGGCAAGGGAGACCGGCGTCCAGGAACTGTCGCTGGCCGTCTTTCTCCGCTGTATCGGGCGGTTGATGCTGGGCATCAAGGCCGCGGAAATGGCCACGGAACTTGCCTCGCTCAGTTGGGCAAAAGGCTATTGCCCGGTCTGCGGCAGTTTCCCGCATCTGGCCATCATCCGGGACAAGGGGCAGCGCTGGCTGCAGTGTCCGCAGTGCAATCATGAATGGGGATTTCCCCGCATGACTTGTCCCTACTGCGAACATGAGGATCCGGAGAATTCCGGATTTCTCTTCGTCGAGGGGAAAAAAGGGGAGATGGCCTTCACCTGCAGCAAATGCCAAAAGTATCTCATTACCATCGATCAGTCTGGAAACTTGCGGAGTACTTCGGCCGATCTCCTGGCAATCAGCCTCGCCCACCTCGACATACTGGTTCAGGAGAAAGGACTCGAGCCGATGGCCCAGTGTGAATGGAATACGTACCAGAAGCCGGAGTAAAAGAGGAGAGTGATGGCCTGTATCCTGTGCCGGTCCGGGTGTACCAGCCGGAAAGCCCTTGACGGTCTGTTTTTCTTCTGCTATCGATAAAAAACAGTACCGTAAATATTCCCCCAGTATTTTTTAAAGAATGCGGATCGACCAACCGACAAACACCGGCATTATTCTATGCGTGGCACTGATTGTGAGTGTGGTGGTCGTGGTCCGAAAGGTCGAAGGCGGAGTGCCATGAGGGGATAAGATAAAGAAATAGCAGTGTATTAACCCCCGTCGGCGCTTCGCCGGCGGGGGTTTTTTTTGCCCTGCCGAAGCGCCGATGCAACCTATCATCCAACAAAGGAGATCAATATGTATACGATGAATGGAGCCCGGCTGATCATCAAGCTGCTGGAGCGGCAGGAGGTGGAGATCATCGCCGGTATTCCTGGCGGTGCCAACCTGCCATTGTACGAGGCACTGGCGGAGAGTCGGCGCCTCCGCCACATTCTCTGCCGGCATGAGCAGGGCGCCGGTTTTCTTGCCCAGGGCATCGCCAGGACGACCGGTCAAGCCGGCGTCTGTTTCGCCACCTCGGGGCCGGGGGCGACCAACGTCCTGACCGCCATTGCCGACGCCTATCTCGACTCGATTCCGGTAATCTGTATCACCGGCCAGGTACCGCTGCCGCTGATTGGTACCGATGCATTTCAAGAGGTCGATATCTACGGCATGTCGATCCCGATCACCAAACACAATTTTCTCGTCCGCTCGGTCGAGGAACTTTTAGACACCATCCCACGGGCCTTTTCTCTGGCATTGTCGGGACGACCTGGACCGGTGCTGATCGATGTGCCGAAGGATGTGCAGACGGCATCCGTCTCTTTTCACGACTGGCCGGAACCAGGGCGTCGGCTGGAGGCTCGATCGGTGGATCGGCTGCAGCTGGCAGCTGCGGCGGAGATGATCAACCGGGCCAGGCGGCCGGTAGTGTGTCTCGGTGGAGGAATCATCCATGCCGAGGCAGCCGGGGATGCGCGGGCCGTGGTGGAGCGATCTGGAATCCCGGCGGCGATGACTCTGATGGGACTTGGCTCCTTGCCGGTCGGCCATTCAAAATCGCTGGGCATGCTGGGGATGCATGCCGCCCGCTCGACCAACATGACGCTGCAGGACTGTGACGTGTTTATTGCCGCCGGGGCGAGATTCGACGACCGGGCAACCGGTAAGATCGTCGAGTTTTGTCCGGCTGCAAACGTCATCCATATGGACATCGATCCGAGTGAGGTATCGAAGCTGAAACCGGCCAATATCGCCCTGGTCGGCGATGTCCGGCAGATCCTGGCAGCCCTGGTTCCGCTGCTCGAATACCAGGAACGCAGGGACTGGTGGCAACAGATCAAGGTGCTGCAGGAGAGGTACCCGATAGCGACACCGGAGGCCGTAGTCCCTGAGAAACCGTACGGGCTGATCCTGCAGGCGGCATCGATGCTGGCAGAGGGGGGCTTTGTTGCCACCGATGTCGGCAAGCACCAGATGTGGACTGCCCAGGTCTATCCCTTCATGCGCCCGAGACAATTCCTGACCTCGGGTGGTCTCGGAACCATGGGTTTCGGTCTGCCGGCGGCGATCGGGGCCGCACTTGCCCATCCGGAAAGGCAGGTTGTGCTGTTTACCGGCGACGGCAGTCTCCAGATGAACATCCAGGAACTGGCAACGGCGGTCGAGCAGCAGGCAAATATCAAAATCATCGTTATGAACAATCGCTCCCTTGGTCTGGTGCGGCAACAACAGAACCTCTTTTATCACCGCCGGTTTTTTGCCTCTGATTTCCAGATCGACATAGATTTTGCCGCCATCGCCCGGGGTTTCGGCATGCCGGCCTACTCGGTGCCGGATGACGGTGACCTGACCGGGATGATGGCACGGCTTTTTTCAGACAAGGGACCGTGCCTGCTCAGTATCCCGATAGACAGGGAAGAAGAGGTTTATCCGATGGTGCCGCCTGGTGCCGCCAATTCCACCATGCTTGGAGGCTGTCATGTCGAAAAATGTCAGGACTGAAGAGAAGAGAGAGCTGCCCTTCGGCACTGTTCTGGAATTGACGGTGAACAACCATCCCGGGGTGATGTCCCATGTCTGCGGCCTCTTTTCACGGCGGGCCTACAATCTTGAGGGGATTGTCTGCATTCCGGTAGGAACCGGCTCGACAAGCCGCATGTGGCTGCACGTCAACGAAGATCAAAAACTGGAACAGGTGATCAGGCAGGTAGAGAAACTGCCCGATGTCCTTGCCATTCAGCGACACGATGGAGGACATCCGGTTTTTACCGGATTAAACGATTTTGCTGCTCTGGATTCGAGCGATACCGGATACAGGGAGATGGGGTAACGAAAAAACAACCCAGGTCGATCGCAACGATCACTTCAAGACAGCAGAAAGCGATTGTTGCGATCGACCCTCACGTTCGAATTGTTACATTTCCACCACTCTACCGACTTAATGGCTCAATTCTCACCGCGCAGGACTTGTATTCCGGGGTGCCGGTGATCGGGTCGCGGACCCCCGAGGTGAGGATATTGGTCAGGGTGTCCTGGTGATGGAAGGTCATGAACACATTGCCGGGCTGGGAGCGGTCACTGACCTTGGCCCGAACCTTGAGCTCGCCCCGGCGTGAGGAAATCTTCAGCCAGTCGCCATTCTTGATCTGCAAGGAATCGGCGTCGGCCGGATGGATTTCGGCCAGTTCCTCCGGCACCACCTCGGCGATGCCCGCCGATCTCCTGGTCATCGAGCCGTTGTTGTAATGCTCGCGGATCCTGCCGGTGATCAGGACATGGGGGTACTGCTCGTCCGGCACCTCGCCCGAGCCCTGGTGGTCAAGGGCAATGAAGGTCGCCAGACCTCCCGGACGTGAAAAGAGGTCGGTGTAGAGGGTGGTGGTGCCGGGGTGATCCTTGGTCGGGCAGGGCCACTGGATCCCCTGCTCCTCCAGGCGGTCGTAACTGATGCCGCCGTAGATCGGCACCAGACCGGCGATCTCGTCCATGATCTCGGAGGGATGGTTGTAGGCCATGGGGTACCCCATCAGGGTCGAGATCCGGCAGATGACCTCCCACTCGGCCAGGCCGGCCACCGGCGTCACCGCCCGGCGCACCCGCTGGATCCGGCGTTCGCCGTTGGTGAAGGTCCCGTCCTTTTCGGCGAAGCTGGCGCCGGGAAGGATGACGTCGGCGAAGCGGGTGGTCTCGGTGTGGAACAGATCCTGGACGACCAGAAAATCGACGGCGGCCAGGGCCTCCTGGACATGCTTGGCATCGGCGTCGGTGTGGGCCGGGTCCTCGCCGAGGATGAATATCCCCTTGAAGTTGCCGCGGCGGCATTCATCGAGCATCTCGACCGACTTGAGCCCGGGCTGGTCCTTGATTTTCACCCCCCAGGCCTTTTCAAACTTGGCTCGCGAGACGGGATCCGTCACCGCCTGATATCCGGGCAGGGTCGCCGGCAGGGGCCCGAGGTCGGAGGCCCCCTGGACGTTGTTCTGGCCGCGCAGGGCCATGATGCCGGTGGCCGGTCGGCCGATATGGCCGCAGACCAGGGCCAGGTTGGCGATGGCCATGGCGTTCTCGGTACCGGTCCGGTGTTCGGTGACGCCGAGTCCGTAGACGATCATCGCGCGGCCGGCCCGGGCATAGAGGCGGGCCGCCTCGACGATCCGGTCGCGGCTGACGCCGGTCAGCTTTTCGACCCGGTCGAGGTCATATTCGGCGACCTTGGCCTTCAGTTCCGCGAACCCTTCGGTCCGCCGGGCGATGAACGCTGTATTCTCCCAGCCGTTCTCCAGGATGACGTTGATGATGCCGTTGAGCATGGCGATGTTGCTGCCCGGCTTGAGGTTGAGCCAGACATCGGCCCGCTTGGCCATCCAGGTCTTGCGGGGGTCGCCGACGATCAGCTTGGCGCCGTTGGCGATGGCCTCCTTGAGGTACAGGGAGATGATGGGGTGACCCTCGTTCGGGTTGGAGCCGAAGAGGAACAGGGTGTCGATGTCGGGCATCTGCGCCAGGGAGTTCGTTGCTGCTCCTGCGCCCAGACTGGTGGCCAGACCGGCCACGGTGGGGGCGTGTCAGACCCGGGCACAGTTATCGACATTGTTGGAGCCGACCGCCGTTCGCACCCATTTCGACATGAGATAGTTTTCCTCGTTGGTGCAGCGGGAGGAGGAGAAACCGCCGACCTTCTCCGGCCCGAATTCGTCGACCAGGGCCTTGAAGCGGGAGGCGACCAGGGTCAAAGCCTCATCCCAACTGGCCTCGCGGAAACCGTCGCCCTCCTTGATCAGCGGGGTGCGGATGCGGTCCGGGTGATGGATGAAATCGTAGCCGTAGCGGCCCTTGATGCAGAGGTTGCCATGGTTGACCGGGGCGTCGAGATCGGAGGTGACCCGGACCACCCTGTCGTTTCTGACGTTGAGGAAGAAGTTGCAGCCGGTGCCGCAGTAGGTGCAGGTGGTCTTGACCTTGGTGACATCGCCTGCGCGGCCGAGGCCGCGACCCTTGGTGTCGGTGAGGGCGCCGGTGGGGCAGGCGGAGACGCACTGACCGCAGAATTCGCAGTTGTCGAGGCTGCGCGGCTTGGCGAAGGCGGTATCCGGCATGACCTCGAAACCGCGATTGACCAGCGAGATCGTGCCGGCCATCACGACCTCGTTGCAGATCCGGGTGCAACGGCCGCAGACGATGCACTTGTTCGGTTCATAGGTGATGAAGGGGTTGTCCTGGCGGATCGGCAACCGCCACTGCTCGCCCGGGAACCGGTCCAGCCTGGCGCCAAAGCGATAGGCCAGTTCCTGGAGACTGCAGTTGCCGGCAGCCTCGCAGCACATGCAGTCGTTGGGGTGATTGGACAGCAGGAGTTCGAGAACGGTCTTGCGCAGGCGGGTCAGCCGCGGGCTTTCGGTGGTGATTTCCATCCCGGCCTCGGCCGGGGTGGTGCAGGAGGCCAGCGGTCGCGGCACCCCCTTGATCTCGACGATGCACAGCCGGCAGCCGCCATAGGGTTTCAGCCGGTTGTCATGGCACAGGGTCGGGATCGGTACGCCCGCCCCCCTGCAGACCTCGAGAATGGTCTTGCCCCTACTAAACTGTATTTCCTTGCCGTTAATCACGATTGTTGCAGGACTGGTCATCGATCTTCTCCCCTGTTTCGGTAATTCAAGTGAATGGGAATAGGTGCTTTTCGCCCGACACGGATCTGTTGCTGGGGAAAGCCTAACCCCGAAAGCGAATCTTTTCATCACATGAACTGGAAATGACCATCATTAACCGGTAATGACAAAAAAGCGCGCTTCAGCAGCCTGGTTCGTATCGGATGGACACCGGATAAGGGGCGGTTTTCTCTGATACCTCCAGATGCTGGAAGCAGACAAGTCCCAACGGCAGCAGGTTTAAAAAATTGGTTGCAACCGTCCGCCCCATTCGTTATTCATAAAAGGAATAACGAATGGGGCGGACGGTGCATTCAACAGACAACGGTGAGATCATGTTGCCGATATCGACAACGTTACAGCACATCCTCGGGTGGTCGGGAGAGGAAAATACCTCCATCCGCCTGCTGGAGAGTATCGACGCCTGCGGTTCGATCAACCGGGCGGCGAAGAACGTCGGTCTCAGTTACAAGGCCGCCTGGGAAAAAATCGAGACCCTCAACAACCTCTCCAGTACACCGCTGGTCATTCGTCAGGTCGGCGGCAGCGGCGGCGGCGGAACGGTGCTGACCGGAGAGGGCAGAGAACTGTTACGGAAAGTTGCGGTGCTGCGGCGGGAATTTGCCGCCTTTGTCGGTTTTTTGGGAGAGCGGCCGGAAGAAGCCCTGAATGCCCTGAAGATGCTGCGGAGGTTTGAGATGAAGGTCAGCGCGAGAAATGTCTGGGCCGGAACGGTGGCCGCGATCGAGCAGGGGGCGGTCAACAGCGTCATCACGGTGGCCCTGAAGGGAGGCGATACGGTGGTGGCGGTCATCACCGACAACAGCGTCCATCGACTTGGCCTGGCTCCGGGGGTGGAGGTGCTGGCGATGGTCAAGGCCCCCTCGGTCCTGCTCGGCCGCGATGTCCGGCGGGAACAGCTCTCGGCCCGCAACGTCCTGCCGGGCACAGTGGCCCGGGTTGTGCCGGGGGTGGTCAACGACGAGGTGATCATCGATCTGCCCGGGGGCAACACGGTGACTGCGATCAATACCTGCGAAAGCGTCCGTCGGCTCGGATTGCAGCCGGGGATCGAGGTATCGGCGATCTTCAAGGCCTCGAGCGTACTGCTGGCGGTCGTCTGACGGGGTCGGGGGAAACGTATATCACTCAATCATAAATGAAAAGAGGAAGGACAATGCAGAGAAGAACAATATTGGTCGCGGTCATCATGGCCGTCGGTTTGCTGGTAACCAGTCTCGCCCAGGCCGGTGATATCAATCTGTCGGCCGCGGCCAGCACCAGGGAGGCGATGATGGAGATCATCAAAGGCTTCGGGAAGGTGCAACCGGATGCCAGGGTTCGGACCAATTTCGGGGCCTCCGGGGCCCTGGCCAAACAGACGGTGCAGGGCGCGCCGACGGATATCTTTCTCTCCGCCAACGACAAGTGGGTGGACTATGTGGTCAGGGAGGGCAAGGCCGAGGGCAGGAACAGAGGCGTGTTCGCCTATAACAAGCTGGTCTTTGTCGGCAAACAAGGTGGTGCGGTCAAATCCCTGGCCGACCTGAAGGGTCTGCAGCGGATTGCCCTCGGCACCCCGGCCAGTGTTCCGGCCGGCCAGTATGCCGAACAGGCGATGCGCACCGCCGGTGTCTACGAAGAACTGCACCAGGCGAACAAGCTGGTGATGGCCCAGGATGTCCGCCAGGCCCTGCTCTATGCCGACCGCGGCGAGGTGGATGGGGCGTTCGTGTACCGGACCGATGCCATGTTGGCCAGGGAGGCTGCGGTGCTGTTCGAAGTCCCGGATGGACTCTACGATCGGGTGGCCTATCCGATGGTCATTACCGCCGCCGGTGCGGCCAAGGCCGAGGCCAGGGCGTTCTACAGCTACCTTGCCGGTCCGGAAGCCGGAGAAATATTGAAAAAATTCGGATTTGTGACAGAAAAATAGGTGCGCCGCACCATAACCGACCGTACGGCGTCGCCTCCGGCCGACCGGGATGACGCCGTTACCGGCTGTGCGTCGATATCCCCGCCGTTTTTCCCCAATTCAAGCCGGATCTTTATTCTTGCGCGACATGGAAACGTTTCTGACTCTCACCGCCCAGGATACCGATGCCATCTGGCTGTCCATCAAGGTGGCCTGCGGGGCGACTCTGATCGCCACCCCTCTGGGCTTTGCCACGGCGCATTTTCTGGTCTTCTCCCGCATGCCGGGCAAGTCGCTGATCGAAGGACTGATCAACCTGCCCCTCGTCCTGCCGCCGGTGGTCGTCGGGTATCTGCTGCTCCTGGTTTTCGGCCAGGCTGGATATCTCGGTCCTCTGCTGCGGTCGG
Source organism: Desulfoprunum sp. (assembly GCF_053613775.1). Lineage (NCBI taxonomy): Bacteria > Pseudomonadati > Thermodesulfobacteriota > Desulfobulbia > Desulfobulbales > Desulfobulbaceae > Desulfoprunum > Desulfoprunum sp. The sequence continues at coordinate 1,385,830 of NZ_JBSHXH010000004.1, read as the reverse complement.
TCGATATCCGCGTCATCTTCACCCTGACCGGGGCGGTCCTCGCCTCGGCGGTGGTCGGGTTTCCCCTGATGGTCCGGGCGATCCGCATCGGCATGGAGGAGATCGACGGCAATTGCCTGATGGCGGCGAGGACCCTGGGGGCGGGATGGTGGGACACCCTGGCGACCATTACCCTGCCCCTGTCGGCGCGGGCGGTCCTGGCCGGCATGACCCTGATGTTCGCCCGCAGTCTCGGCGAATTCGGGGCGACGATCATCCTCGCCGGCAATATCCCCGGCGTGACCCAGACCATCCCCCTGGCCATCTACGAGTACACCAACACCCCCGGCGGCGACCGGATGGCCCTCAACCTCTGCCTGGTGTCGATCGTGCTGTCCTTTGCCATCCTGCTGGTGAGCGAGGCGATCGGCCGCAATCTGAAGAGGAGGTGAGGGGATGGAACTCGAGGTCGATATCGAAAAACGGCTCGGCTCGTTTCGCTGCACCGCCGCCTTCACCCTGCATCTGCCGCGGTGCGGGGTGTTCGGGCCTTCCGGCAGCGGCAAATCGACCCTGATGAACCTGCTGGCGGGACTTCTCGTTCCGGATCGGGGCAGGATCCGCCTCGCCGGGCACACCCTGTATGATGGCGAGGCCGGGATCAACCTCCCGCCGGAACAGCGGCGGATCGGGGTGGTGTTTCAGCATGCCCGCCTTTTTCCCCATATGAACGTGCGGCGCAACCTGCTGTACGGCTGGCGGCGGACCGATGCCGGCGACCGCCGGATCGACCCCGAGGCCCTGATCGAGGTCCTCAATCTCGGCCACCTGCTTCATCGTGGCGTCAACCGGCTGTCGGGCGGCGAGCGGCAGCGGGTGGCCCTCGGCCGCACCGTGTTGGCCTGTCCCCGGCTGATCCTGATGGATGAACCCCTGACCGGACTCGACGAGGAACTGAAATACCAGATCATCCCCTATCTGCAGAGGGCCCTCGATGATTTCGCCATCCCATTGCTCTTCATCAGCCATTCGCTGCGGGAGATGCGGCTGATGACCGACGAGGTCCTGGTCTTTCGCGATGGCGCCGTGCAGGCGCAGCTGGCGACCGAAAGCCTGGCCCGCAGCGACATGGCCACGGCCGGCGGCGGCTATACCAATATGCTGCATCTCGGCCCCCCGCGCCCGGTTGGTGATCTGTGGCGCTATCCCTGGGGAGAGGTCGAGCTGGTCCTGACCGAAGGGGGAAGAAACGGCGACAATTTCGTCGAACTCGAGGCCAGGGACATCATCCTGTTCAAGGGCTGTCCTGCCGCCATCAGTGCCCGCAATCTCCTGGCCTGCAAGGTGGTCGGCCTGTTCGGGGTCAGCAACCGGGTCGGGGTGGAACTCGACTGCGGCGGCAACCGCCTGGTGGCCCAGATTGTCCCGGAATCGGTGCGCGAAATGGGCATCACGGCGGGGGTTGAGGTCGTCGCCGCGATCAAGGCCTCGTCATTCCGCAGGGTTGTCTGAGATGTATTCGCTATCGATCGAGTTCGGGCGCCACGTTCCGGCAATAAGACGAACGAGTTCGAAGGAGACTGCATTCCATGGCATGGACGGTATGACGTCAATCATGTTCAGGCGTGACAGGCGGCATGACTTCGTATCGAAGTTGCCGGGGAAAAATCTTCTCCTCTTGCCCGTTTGCGGAGAATTGTGTAAGAAAACATATCGACTATCCGCCGAGTCCGATTGAATGTTGTGTCTGAAATAATCCTTCTGTATATCATTCTACCCTTCGTCGTCTTCCCAGGAATATGTGAATTCGCCTCTCGGGCTGCCGCTCGTTTCAATCCGGCGTCCGCCAGGCGGGAATCTCTGTCCCGACGGAGGCGATTACTGCCGCAATGCAACCAACCCTCCATCGTTCCTCGTAACTGCCGGCGCAGATAGCCTTCTGCCCATGGAAAGCAGCTCGAGGAACATTTTTCGCCATTCAAGGCCTTTTGGATATGAACAAGAATCACTATCGCGAAATACCCTATAATTTTACTTCCGCCGACGACAAACTGATCATCAATCTGCTCTTCGGGGCAGAGGTGTGGGAGGATCTGGAGGAACTGCGCAGTCAGCGGATCACCGGTCGCTCGTCGCGGCTGGTGATGCGCTTCATGGGCGACCTGTTCATTCTCAGGCGCAACCCTTTCCTGTTCCAGGAGCTGATCGATTCGCCGCACCGGCGGCAGCGGTTTTTCGACACCGCCGAGGAGGATCTGGCGATCATCGAGGAAGCGGCCCGCATCGGCCGGGTCGGCTCGGAGCGGAGTTCCAAAGTATTGCGGCTGGTGGCGACCTGCCGCCGGCGATTTGCCGAAATAAAGCAGGAGATTCACGACGCCCCGGCGATGCGCGGCCAGATGCAGAAAAAGTTGGGGGCGATCATCGGCGCCGAAAACGTCCGCTTCGATCCCTTCACCCTCATCAGCCATGCCACCGATGCCACCGACTGGCGTCTGTTCCTGCCGCTGGCGGTTCTGCGGCCGTCGGTGGAGGAGCAGGTGCCGCCGCTGATGCAGGCGGTAGCCGAACTGGGATTGAAAATCATCCCCCGTGGCGGCGGCACCGGCCTGACCGGCGGCAGCGTGCCGGTGACCAGCAACTGCGTCATCATCAACACCGAGAAGCTGACGAAAATCCATGATATCGTCTCCTGGGATATGCCCCATCTCGGTCCGGAGGCAAGGATTCCGGTGCTCAAGGTGGAGGCCGGCGTCGTCACCTCCGACGCCATGGCCCACGCCACCATGGCCAATCTGGTCTTCGCCACCGACCCGACCAGCGCCTGGGCCTCGACCATCGGCGGCAACATCGCCGAAAACGCCGGCGGCAAGACCGCGGTGCTGTGGGGCACGGCGATCGACAACATCCTGGCCTACACCATTGCCATGCCCGGCAACGGCCTGGTGACCGTCCGCCGGGTCAATCACCCGATGCGCAAGATCCTGCCCGAGGATACGGTCCACTTTCAGGTCCTGGATCACAACGGGCGGCTGCTCCGCGACGTCCACCTGACCGGGACCGAGATCCGCAAGAAGGGGTTGTGGAAGGACATCACCAACAAGGCCCTGAAGGGCCTGCCGGGCTTCCAGAAAGAGGGCACCGACGGTATCATCACCTCCGGCGAATTCGTGCTCCACCAGGCCTACGAAAAGAAGATGACCTACTGCCTGGAATTTTTCGGTGACGACATGGACGAGGCCAGCCGGGTCATCGTCGAGATCTCCGAGGAATTCGTCAACCACGGCGAAGAGGCGCTGATGGCCCTCGAGCACTTCGACGAGGAGTATATCCGCGCCATCAAGTACAAATTCAAGGCGGCCCGGAGCGAACATCCGAAGGCGGTGCTGCTGATCGACATGGTCGGCCACACCACCGCCCAGGTGGTGCGCGGCAAGGAGCGGTTGAAACAGCTCCTCCTGCCGTATGACAACACCGAGCTGTTCGTCGCCCAGGATGCCGACGAGGCCGCCCGGTTCTGGCGCGACCGCAAGCGGCTCGGGGCCATTGCCGCCCGCACCAATGCCTTCAAGCTCAACGAGGACATCGTCCTCCCGCTGCCGGCGCTGGCCGGATTCGCCCGGTTCGTCGACGCCTACAACATCGATGAGGATATCCATAACAAGACCCAGTTCATTGAACGGATTGTCGAGTATCTGAAGACTGCCGAACCGATCGAGGATCCGGACTGGCTCGAGGCGAAGATACCCAAGGCCAACGACCTGTGCCGGGAAACCCTGGAGAAGCTGCATCTCCGCCGCCGCGAGTCGATGCGGGACGCGATCGATATCAGGAAACTGCTGGCCGATCTGCTCGAGCTGTTGAGCGGCTACAGCAAGGTCAGCGGCATGATCGAAAGCATCTACGGCGAGGTGCGGTCGAAGCGGATCATCATCGCCACCCACATGCACGCCGGCGATGGCAATATCCATGTCAACATCCCGGTCTTCTCCAACGACCGCGTCATGATGAAGCGGGCCGAAAAGACCGCCGAGGATGTCATGGCCAAGGCGGTCGAACTGGGCGGAGTGGTGAGCGGCGAGCACGGGATCGGCATCACCAAGATGAAATTCCTGGAGCAATCCCGGCTGGAGGAGCTGCGCCGCTACCGCCGGGAGGTCGATCCGCAGGGCATCATGAATCCGGGGATGCTCAACGATCCGGCGATCATCGACAAGGTCTACACCCCGTCGTTCAACCTGCTCGAACTGGAGGCGAAGATCCTCCAGTACGGCTCGCTGGCCCAGCTGTCGTCGATGATCTCCAAGTGCATCCGCTGCGGCAAGTGCATGCCGGTGTGCTGCGTCTACCATCCGGGGAGCAACATCTTCTTCCACCCCCGCAACAAGAACATGGTCATCGGCTCGCTCATCGAGGCCCTGCTCTACGATATGCAGCGCACCCACCTGCCGCGTTTCAACCAGCTCAAAAACCTCGAGGAGATCGCCGACCACTGCACCCTGTGCCGCAAGTGCCTGGCGCCCTGCCCGGTGGATATCGACACCGCCGAGGTGTCGCTCCTCGAGCGGGAGATCCTCGGCGATCTCGGCTACAAGCACACCGCCCCGGCAACCCTGATGTCGCTGTATTACCTGAAGATCAGGAACCGCAGTTTCAACAGGGTGTTCCGCAAGGGGGTGCTGCAATGGGGCGGCGACCTGCAGCGGTGGGCGGCCAAGGCCTACAAAAAGGCGCCGGCGGCGATTACCGATAAGCGATGGCGCTTCCTCAACATGTTCAAGTCGCCGATGATGCCGGCGTCACCGACCAGCCTCGGCGCCCGGCTGCCGTACTACTCGGAGCGGGAGGCGCTGATGATCAACCCGGAAGGACCGGTCGGAAAGACCGTCTTTTATTTTCCCGGCTGCGGTTCGGAGCGCCTGTACGCCGACATCGCCACCGCCGCCATCTATCTGCTGGCGAAAAACAATATCCGGGTCATCGTCCCGCCGCTGTCGCAATGTTGCGGCTTTCCGGCCAGGGCCAACGCCAAAAAGAGGATGGCGTCGATCATCAGCCTGCGGGACACCATCATCCTGACCCAGATCCGCGACATGCTCGGCCATCTGGTGTTCGACGCCTTTCTCGTCAGTTGCGGTACCTGCCGTGAGTCCCTGCACGAGATGGGGGTCAGCGAGATCTTCGACTGCCCGATGACCGATATCTCGCAGTTCGTCATGGAAAATTCGAACGGTCAGTTCGGGCCCCGCCGCCAGGGAACGGTGCTGTACCACACCCCCTGCCATGACTCCTTCGACGGGGCCGGACCGAGGCTGCTGGGACAGTTGTACCAGGAGGTGCGGAGTGTCGCCAACTGCTGCTCCGAGGCCGGGACCCTGGCCGTCTCGAGGCCGGATATCGCCCATGCCATGCTCGAACGCAAACGCGAATCCCTGGCCAGGGCCGGGGCGGGGAGCGAGGCCACGATCATCGCCACCAACTGCCCGTCCTGCCTGTCCGGCCTCGGGCGCAACCGGGAGATGGGGATCACCCCGCAGCATATGACGGTGGTCCTGGCCGAGGCCATCGGCGGCCCGGACTGGATGAGCGAATTCGCCCGGCTGGTGGAGGGGGCGGAAAAGGTGACGTTTTAGGAGCGGCGGAGACCGCCGTGCCAGGCCTTCCGGTCTCCTGAAGAGGTTGGCCTGGTTAATTTATGCTGTTATTTCGAGTGATAACGAGAAATCTCGGTTGCCAGGACGATGAGATTTCCCCCCTCCGGTCGAAATGACAGAACCTGCAACTGATCCTTTCCTCAACCATCTTCGTTCTTTGGCGATCCGATTTCCTCGAAATTCAATTTGACAAGCCGTCGGCGCGTTGAATAAAATCGAATCATCATAATCTTCAAATTGATTTATTGAACTTTCATAACCGCAGGGCGGTAACGGCATTGCCGGAGTCCCTGGATCGGCGGTGGCTGGAAGTTGAAAATATCATTTGGATGTCACGCTCGTTTTTGCCTGTTCTGTCTGCCTGTTCGCTGTAGTGCTCTAAAGAAACCACAAGTCAATGCGTTGATTCGGGGAATGCTGTTGGTTCTCTCCATTCCGGTCCCAGTGGCGCCTTGATGTCCCGGATCCATGATAAGCGGCCCAACGGCTGCTCAAATAATCGATGAACACCGTATTTCTGCTTCTGCGAGGATATGTGAACTTTTTCCTCTATTCCGGAGGAGCGATGGAGGTCTGGTGTCGGACCGGCCCGCGATATCCCGGTGGCGCCGTCCGTACCAGGTAATTGACAACGAAAAGACATGGAGGAGGGACGAGATGATCTGGAAAACGCCCGGTGTGCTGTTGGTTCTATTGTTCTTCGCTTATCCCGATGGAGCCGATGCGGAGCCTGCTTACAAGGATCAGGCGACAGGGATGGAATTGATGTTTATCAAGGGCGGCTGTTTTGCCATGGGTGATTCGATCGGTGACGGCGACCCCAACGAGCGACCGGTGCATGAGGCCTGCGTCGGTGATTTTTACCTCGGCAAAACCGAGGTGACCAACGCCCAGTTCAAAAAATTCGCACCCGGCCACAGCGGCGGAGTGGTCGATGGAGCGCAACTCGGCGGCGACAGCCAGCCGGTGGCCAATGTTTCCTGGGAGGAGGCCGTCGCCTTTGCCAGATGGCTGTCGGAGAAATCGGGACAGGCCTATCGGCTGCCGACGGAGGCCGAGTGGGAATATGCCGCCCGCGCCGGGACTACGCTGAGTCGCTACTGGGGCAACGATCCCGATGCATCCTGCAAGTACGCCAACGTCGCCGATCTGACGGCGAAGAAGCAACGACCCAAATGGACGACATTTCCCTGCGACGACCATCATGTGGTGTCGGCCCCGGTGGGCAGCTTCATGGCCAATGGCTACGGGTTGCACGATATGCTCGGCAATGTCTGGGAGTGGTGTGAGGATGTCTATAACAGCGAGGCATACACGAAACTGCCGAAAGACAATCCGGTGTACCAGGGGGCAGGGGAGTATCGCGTGATGCGCGGTGGCGGATGGAGCAATGGGCCTCTGGGGATACGGAGCTCCCATCGCGTCGGGCTTTCACCCGATTTCGGTCATCACGCACTCGGTTTCCGCCTGGTCAAGACCGTCAAGTGAGCAGCGGCGGACCGAGGGTGAGCAGCTAATTTCCAAGAATCTCCAGGAGGCATTATGAAGCGAACGTACATGATCCTGTTATTCCCGTTTTGCCTGCTTCTGCTCTCTTTCTCGCTGTCGATCGGCGCTCCTGCGGAGAACCCGACGGCAGGTGCCAAGGAGGGATTCATCGGGGCGGAAACCTGCAAGGAATGTCATGAGACGCAGTATGGCAGCTACGCCGAATCGATCCATTTCAAAAAATCGGTCAAGGGGCCCGAATCGCAGGATGCGTGCGAAAGCTGCCACGGTTCAGGGGCCAGGCATGTCGAAAAAGGCGGGGGGCGCGGGGTGGATATCTTCGCCTTCGGCAAGGATGTCGATCCTGACGCCAAGTCCGCCAAGTGCCTGGCCTGCCATGAAAGGACGCCGGGCATGGATCTCTGGGCCATGGGAGTCCACCGGCGCAACGACGTCTCCTGCGATTCCTGCCACACCCTCCATGCCGCCGGTCGGCAGAAGCCGAGGGAACCCGATGTCTGTTTCGGTTGCCACAAGGATATCAAGATCGAGACGAACAAGCGGTCGCATCATCCGATCCGTGAGGGCAAGATCAAATGCTCGTCCTGCCATTCCCCGCACGGGAGCCTCAGCCGGTATATGGTCAACGCCGATGACTCCCGGGAACTGTGCTTCCGTTGTCATGCCGACAAGCGCGGACCGGCGGTGTGGGAGCATCCGCCCGTGGAGGAGGATTGCCAGAGTTGCCATGCCGTTCATGGCAGTTCCCATATGAAGCTGTTGAACGAGCGAATCCCGCAACTGTGTCAGAATTGTCACGATTGGTCTCGTCACCCCGGCACCCCCTATGACAAGTCCGCGTCGTTTACCAGTCGCTGGGACTGCCTGCGTTGCCATCCGGCCATCCATGGCTCGAATTCACCGCATGCCGAAGGCCTGCGCTTCGTTCGCTAAGGAGGATTACCATGAAACGGATCATTCCTGTTCTGTTGGCTTTGCCGTTTTTTGCGCCCGCACCGGGGCTGGCCGAGATTCAGGGGGAACTGAGCGTCGGCGCTCGGGGTACGGACTTTGCGGACGACAGCAGTGCAAAATTCGATGAGTACCGCGATATGAGTGACGGGCTGTTCGGCGGGCTCGATATGCTGGTTGACAGCGATACCTACATTCTGGGGGTTTCGTTTGAGAACCCGACCCTGGATGACCAGTCCTACGAAGTGAGCGGCAACCTCCTCGGTGTCGCCAAAGGCGAGATTTTCTATGATGAGCTGACCCATCAGCTGTACCGCAACACGCTGTCCCCGGTCATCGGCACAGGCGGGAACTTCCTGGTCATACCCGATGCCGACAACCCGGCCTCCGTGCCCCCCCTCTCGTCCTGGAACTCCCTCGACTACAGCCTGGAATCGAAAACCTTCGGGGCCCAGGCCACCGTGGACCCGCAAACCCCGTTTTATTTCAAACCTTCGGTGGAACACCAGCGCAAGGAAGGGATCATGCCATGGGGGACGATCATCAACTCAGACTTTGAAGTCCCCATGCCGATCGACTACGAAACCAGCAACGCCATGCTCGAGGCGGGGTATCGCGGCAAGGGGACCACCGCCGTCATGACCGCCGGCTACAGTCAATTCGACAATGACAACGACCTGCTGACAACATTCGACGGGGTGGAGCTGGAGGAATACAGCACCCCGGCCGACAACCACAGCTACAACTTCAGCGGCCGGCTGACCCAGCGGCTGTCGGCGATGAACCTCCTGGCGGTGAAGGCCTCGTATAACCGTAATCTCAGCGAGGCCGATTTCAGTCGCTATCTGCGGATCGTCTCGCCCTCGGCCGATAACGAATTCGATGGCGATGTCAGCTACTTGCGCGGAAGCGCGATCCTGACGACGCAGTGGGACAGATTGCTCGCCACCCGGCTGTTTTACCGATACGTCAATCGCGACAACGAATCGGAAGAGATCACCACGATTACCGGCGGGACCCGCACCAACCACCCGTATGAGTACGACAAGCACCAGGCCGGTGTGGATGCCGATTACCGGTTGAGCAAGGTCAATAAACTGAGCGGCGGCTACGAGCTGACCTTTACCGACCAGACGCGGGAGGACGCCGACGAGAGCCTCGACAACCTGGTCTTCGCCGAACTGAAGAATACGTCGATGGAGTGGGTCACCACGAAATTGCGGCTGGAGTACCTCAACCGCTCCTCCGATTCCGACTATTCCGAGGAGACATTGACCGGAGATGGGATCATCCACGAGTTTTACACCCCCTTCGATTACGCCTCCAAGGACCGCTACAAGGCAAAACTGGCATTCGATCTCGTGCCGGCGGAGAATCTGGAACTGGGGTTGAGTTACGGGCTGGCCTATGACGATTACGATGCCACGATGCTGGGGTTGCAGGAAGACCTGCGGCACGAGGTGTATATCGATGCCAGTATGCTGTTGCAGCCGAAAATCCGGCTCAACACCTACGCCGGCTACGAGTACACCAACAGCGACTTTGACTCGCGACGCTATGATCCGGGCAACGGCTATCCGCTCGTCGCTCCATTTGCCAGCAATTACAACTGGAACGAGGAATTCACCTATGACTTCTTTGCTGTCGGCGGCAGCATCAGCATCCCGGCGATGGCCAGACTGGAACTGGTGTTGAATGTCGACTACCAGCTGGTCGACGGCAATATCGACTTTGTCCGTGCCGCCACTGCCGGCGCCCCGCTGGAGACGATCACCAACGCCGACGACTACTATAAGACCCAGGCCGGGATCAAATGCATCTACAAGACCACCGACCAGCTGTCGATGACGTTGGGGTATGCCTATGAGAGGTCGAACCTGGATGAATGGAAGTATGACAATTACACCTATACCGCCGGCAGTATCTACCTCAGCGGGGCCGGGACGGACAGCGATTATGAGGCGCACCAGGTCTATATCATGACCAGTTATCGTTTCTGATCCCAGGCCGCACTGAGGGCGGGACAGGCGACGACGCGCACCTCCCGTCCTGTGTGCCGTGTCGTGCCGGTTCTCGGTATTGCGGAGGGAGAAACCCGGTGGTTGGTGAATCGACCGCTGTCCCTCCCGTTCACGGCCGGCCGCGGCCACGGCACTGCAGGCCGGGTAGAGCATCGAGATGTCAGGGGCTCGGCAGGATGGCAAGATGTGTTTTTCATAAACAGGATAAGGTTGAGAATACGGTGTGATCGGTAAGATCGGGATCCTGAGCGTCTTCACCACGGTCGTCATCGGGGCGCCGCTGGTCGGGGTGTACCTGTCCGATCGTGCCGTGGCTCTCTTTGCCACCTTCCCGCCCCTGACGACCCCGGCGGTGCACCACCCCTTTTCGTGGGCGGTCTTTCTGGCCTACCTTCTCCCGCTCGCCGGGGTTGCAGGCCTGGCAGGGGCTGCCGCCGGCCGCGGGCCATCCGGTCCCGTATCGGGGATGCCGCTGCGTCCATCCAGATTTCCCCTGTGGGGCCGGCTCGCCCTGGCGTTCCTGGCGGTGTCGTGGGTGTTCGCCTGGACCCGGTTTTCCTGGCTCGGACCGTGGCAGCGCCATTCGTTCATCCCCCTGTGGTTATCCTATATCGTGGTGGCCAACGCCCTGTGCGTCCGCCGGTCCGGCACCTGCCCGCTGCTGCAGGAGCCGGTATTCTTTGCCGCCCTGTTCCCGCTGCTGTGGATCGCGCCGCTGCTGATCCTCATCACCCTGCGGCATATGGCCGGCCGGCCCACCCTCTTCGCCGCGATGGCCGAAGGCGACTGGCGTCCGGTGCTGGCCGCGGCCGCGGCGGCCCTGGTCTGCGGATGTTTCTGGGAAATGTGGAATTTTTACAGCCTGGCCAAATGGAAATACAGCAACCCCTATGTCCACCGGTTCGAGCTCTTCGAGATGCCGGTGCTGGGCTATATGGGCTATCTGCCGTTCGGCCTGTTGTGCATCGAGATCACGGATTTTTTAAGAGATTTGTCCCCGAGTGGGGGGAAGGGGATGGACAGCCGATGATCCCAATTCGCGAGTTGCTCAACCGGATCCGCTGGGACCGGCAATTTGCCGCTGCCGACTTCCGGATCGGGTACTATGACCGGGTCGACGAGACGATCATCGTTGTCCCCCTGAACCAGGTCGTGCAGGAGCCGGGTGATTGTTTTGCGGTCCGGGTGCTGGACCATGCCGGCGTCAGCCATCTGCTGCCGTACCACCGCATCAGGGAAGTCTACCGCAACGACGAGCTGATCTGGAAACGAGGGCGGTCGGTCGAGGCCGCCCGCCCAGGGGCGAAGGAGGGGGGATGACGATGAACACCGCTTGTTGCTGGAAGAAGGGGGGCGTGCCGGCCCTGGTCGGGCTCCTGTCGCTCCTGCCGCCAGGCTTGGCCTCCGGCCTGGATCTGGGGGCGATCAAGCTGCCGCCGGGCTTCGAGATCAGTCTCTATGCCGCTCCGGTGCCCGGGGCGAGATCAATGGCTTTGGGTGCCGAGGGGACGCTCTTTCTCGGGTCCCGCGGCGCCGGCAAGGTCTATGCGGTGGTCGACCGCAACGGCGACAACCAGGCGGACGAGGTCCTCGTACTGGCGGCGGGGCTGGATTCGCCCAACGGCGTGGCCTTTCGCGGCGACTCGCTCTATGTGGCCGAGATCGGCCGCATCCTGCGCTATGATCGGATCGAAAGCCGGTTGCACGACCCGCCGGCCCCGGTGGTGATCACCGACAAGCTGCCGCAGGAGCGGCATCACGGCTGGAAATTCATCGGCTTCGGTCCGGATGGCCTTCTTTACGTGCCGGTGGGCGCGCCGTGCAACGTCTGCCTCAATGCTGATCGGAGATTTGCGGCGATCCTGCGGATGGAGGCGGATGGCTCGAACCAGGAGATTTTCGCCCATGGGGTCCGCAACACGGTCGGTCTCGACTGGCACCCCCGGACCAGGGAGCTGTGGTTCACCGATAACGGGCGGGATTGGCTGGGGCCGGACCGACCGCCCGATGAACTCAACCGGGCGCCGGCGAAGGGGATGGATTTCGGCTTTCCCTACTGCCATGGCGCATCGATCGCCGACCCCGATTACGGTAAGCGGCGGCCCTGCGGGGAATCGGTTCCGCCGGCGAAGGAAATGGGGCCGCACGTCGCGGCGCTGGGCATGAGGTTCTACACCGGCACCTCATTCCCGGCCCAGTACCGCAACCGGATCTTTATCGCCGAACACGGTTCATGGAATCGGCTCACCCCCGTCGGCTACCGCATCACCACCGTCACCCTCGACGGCAACACGGCAGTCGACTATCGGGTATTTGCCGAAGGCTGGCTGGATGGCTTTACCGCCTGGGGGCGACCGGTCGACGTCCTGGTCATGCCCGACGGGGCCTTGCTGGTCTCGGACGACAAGGCGGATGCGATCTACCGGATCGCCTATCGCCGGTAACTGTCGCACCGCTGCAGTGATCAGGACGCGACTGCTCTGCGTCCAGGATCGGGCTTCATGGGAACGGCCGCAAGTTCGACTCTTCCCTTGCGTCTAGTGTCGATACCTGTCCCTGTATCTGTCGTAACGGTCCCCCTGGTAATAATCGCGACTGCGGTGGTACCGGTCGCCCCTGTAATAGCCGCCGTCCCGGTAGTAACCGCCATCCCGGTACTGGATGCCGTCCCGGTAGTAGCCGCCGTGATATCCATACCAGTGATGACAGCCCTCTAGGGACAGGAGCGACATCACGACAACAAACCCCATGATAATTTTTTTCATCATGTCCTCCTTGGACATATCCGCCCTGCACACCTTCAGGAGTTTTGGCTGGTCAGCAGCAGGCAATCGCAGGTCTTGACTTCTGGTGCCGGCTGCGGCCGGCCCGTGCTGCATTGAAGGCAGGGGATGAATTACCGATGGTCCGATCAGTAGCAGGGAACCCGGACCCTCTGGCTCAGAGGATATGGATACGATACCCAGACCTGACGGCCGTCATATCGGCTGATCTGCCACTCGCCGCTGACAACCCGGTCCTCGACGCAGATTTGCGGCTGCCGGACGACGACGTCGGGCGGATATGCCGCATACGGATACCCATACGCAACTGGCGGCGGGGCTGCCGCATGGACCAGTGCCGAACCAAGGAGCAATCCTCCCATGACCCCGAAGGCGATACCGAGGCCATCGTGATGATTTCTGCCGCCATAGTAGCCGTGACTGTAGCCACGATCATAGTAATGGTGTCCGCCCCGGTATCCGCCCCGGGCAAATGCCGTTGTCGTGCCGACGACACACAAAATCAACGTTAATACTGCGATTTTCTTTTTCATTTTCATCGCTCCGTTTCAGATTGCGCAGAAACACCCACGGTTCATCCTCAATTTGCCTCTATCTCCTGCAGCGGCCCACACCTTCAATCCATCCCGGTAGTCTTGCCTGCACGATCACAATCGGGCACTCTGACATTTTTCATTGCAAAACGATCGGGAACCATGAAGTGCGGTCACTCTCCTTCTCCTTGTGGATTGTCCCGACCGCTCCGAGGGGTGCCTTATCCTCTTTCAATATATAAATCCGATTGCCGGAGATTGAAAGTGGACATCAGGGGGTATAGGGTCTCGGATGACCTCATATCGGGTGGATGTCGGGTCCATGTCGGGTGCATGTCGGGTTGGTTTGTCGCCGAAAGTGCCTGAACCGGCACATCCGATGGTATCCGACTGCTGTGCAGGCGAGTGTTGGCTGGGGTTAAAACAAAGGTTGGAGCACCGCGTTACACATTCGGTGTCGACGGCGGTAAGGTCCGTTCAGAATGTCACGAAGAGGATGGCTTGTTCCGGTCGGAGCCCAGGTTTTTCAACTGCTCCGTGTAACAATCGGGGCAGCAGCTGTGGGAAATGCGCACCCCTTTGGCCTTGTTGAAGTATTCTTCCAGACTGTACCAGCTGCCTTTTCCCCGTTCACCTTGCTGATCGTCACGGATCTTCTTGCAGTAACGGCACATCGGCGGGAATTCTTCATACAGGGCGATTTTTCGCTGCATATCCTGTTTCACGAAACAGGTGCAATGATTTATCTTTCAAGGACGAAATCTCTTCCATGAACCCGCAACTGCCCTGCTGGCTATTCGGAGGTGAGGGTAATTGTGCCATGGTTCTCCTGCTTTTTTGTGCTGTCTTGAATCTTCCTTGCCCAATTATCGATGGAAATGACGAACCCGATCCAAGATAGCTGGCGCGGAGGATTTCACAAGACGTCAGGTCGGGTCGTCTCAGATTATCAATGACCTATTGGGTGAAAAATGACAATGAGTTAAAATCAGAGATAAAATGAATATTGAATGTATCATATCCGGAAATTGTCGTGGAAAAAATCGTGTCCGGCGGCGATAGCGGCATGTAAAGAAGAGGTCGGCCAGCCGAATGGTTCCGGGGTGAAGACGGGTCGGCAGGACTGGTGGATTCCCTGACGATAGTATTCAACTGTGGCGGTCTCCGTCGGGATGAGATTCGATTTCAATGTGGTGGCTGGAGATGTCGACATTCACGGAGATCAGTCCTTTCGGTGTGCAGAACAGGCGGTGGGGATCGGCGTTCATCAAATCGATTGGCATTTGGAAGATGAATGCATAGTATTTGGTCAAGCGCCGGAGGAGAACCTGGCCACGAACGGCATGGTGAACTGGGATACAACACCGCCGGCGATGGTTGCCGGCCGCAGGAAAAGGGATTGTTCGCAGCATGCAGGGCGGCAACAACAGGAGGATCGAGAGCAGTATGCGTATTGCCACCGAGGACGATCTGCCGGCAATCGTCTCCATTTACAATTCGACCGTCCAGGCCAGGCAGTCGACTGCCGACACGGTCGCGGTGACGGTTGAATCACGGCGGGAGTGGTTCGGGCAGCATCATCCCGACAGGCGACCGCTCATGGTCCACGAACAGGGCGACAGGATTGTCGCCTGGGTCAGTTTTCAGTCCTTTTACGGCCGACCCGCCTATGATCACACTGCCGAAATCAGCATCTACATCGCCCCCTCCTGCCGGGGCCAGGGCCTGGGCCGGACCCTGCTGGCCGAGGTGCTGGGCCTGACGCGCCAACTGGGTATCAGGACGGTGGTGGGCTTCATCTTTTCCCACAATGAGCCCAGCCTCCGCCTGTTCCGATCGTTCGGTTTCGCCGAGTGGGGGAGACTGCCCGATGTGGCCGAGATGGACGGCAGGGAATTCAGTCTGTCGATCCTGGGTAAACGGGTGCATCCGTAGGGTTTCGGTCGTGAAAATCCGGTGCCGGACAGGCCATATCGCCGAGTAAACGATCGGTCGGCAACCGGTCCCGGGCCTGGCGCCGGAACCGCACAGCCAGAACCGCACAATATCAAGGATTCACGACATGCACTATCTTGTTGGTCTGCTCTTCATCCTGATCGCCCTGGTTTCCACCGGACCGGCCGTCGTTGCCGCCGCGGCCGGACTGCAGCCCTGGGCCGGTAATCCCTGGTACTGGAGCTATCGCGGCGAACCGGTGCTGCTGCTGGGAGGCAGCGATGACGATAACCTCTTCCAGTGGCCGGAGAAGGACCTGGTCGCTCAGTTGGACCGGCTGGCCGCCGCCGGCGGCAATGTCATCCGCAACACGATGAGCGACCGCAAGGATAAGGGATTCGAGGTCTATCCCTTCAAACGGCTGGCCGACGGCCGGTATGACCTGGGCGAATGGAACGAGGAGTACTGGACCCGGTTCGAGCGCCTGCTCCGGGAGACCGCGCAGCGGCGGATATTCGTGCAGATCGAGATCTGGGATCGTTTCGACTTCACCGATCAGGGCGGCCGGGCCCGCTGGCAGATCCACCCCTACAATCCAAAAAACAACATCAATTACAGCCATGAAGAGTCGGGATTCGCCCCGCGCTATCCCGACCATCCCGCCGCCAACCGGCAACCGTTTTTTTTCACCACGCCGAACCAGCGCCACAACCGGACGGTCCTGCCCTTCCAGCAGCGATTTGTCGATCGGATGCTCGACCACACCCTGCGCTACGATCATGTGCTGTACTGCATCGACAACGAGACCAGCGGCGAGGAGGAGTGGGGGCGCCACTGGGCCCGGGTCGTCAAGGAGAGGGCGGCGAAGGCCGGCCGGACCGTCTATGTGACCGAGATGTGGGATGACTGGAATCTGGCCGCCGCCCGGCACAAGCGGACGTTCGACCACCCGGAGCTGTACGGTTTTGTCGATGTCTCGCAGAACAACCACATCAGCGGCCAGAAGCACTGGGACAACTTCCTCCACGTCCGCCGCTATCTGGCGGACAGGCCGAGGCCGATGAACTCCACCAAGACCTACGGGGCCGGGGGCGGCAAGGTCGGCCAGACCGACCAGGACGGCATCGAGCGTTTCTGGCGCCACCTCCTCGCCGGCGCCGCCTCGCTGCGCTTTCATCGTCCGGATGCCGGGCTGGGGCTGGGCGACAAGGCGGTCGCGGCCATTCGCGCCGCCCGCAAGCTTGAATCGAAGATCCCGCTGTGGTCGGTGACCCCGGCCATCGAACTGCTCGCCGACCGGCAGCCGAACGAGGCCTACCTCGCCGTCGCCGCCGGCACCGCCTATGCCCTGTATTTTCCGGCCGGCGGCGAAGTGCGGCTCGATCTACCCGCCGCCCGGGGGCCATGGACCGTGAACTGGATCGATATCGCCGCCGGCGAGTGGGGGCCGACCCGGCAGCTCGACGGAGGGGGCGCCGTCGTGCTGGCCCCGCCCGCCATGGGCAACTGGGCCGCCGCCATCGTTCGGGGCGCTGATTAAAGGCAGCTCTGAACGGGTACGGCCGTGGCCGATCTGGGTCGCTGCCTCGTGGCGGGGCAGGGGCGGCGGCCGAAAAATCCTGTCTCAACACATCGATGACGACTCCGGCAATGACTGAACATCCCTTCGCCTTCACCCTGTCGCTGCCCGAATGGGCGGTGGCCAGCTTCGCCGCCCTGCCCGAATTCGTCGCGACGGCGGAACAGCGGATGCGCCTGGTCCTCGAGTTGGCCAGGCGCAACGCCCTGGAGGACACCGGCGGCCCCTTTGCCGCCGCGGTGTTCGAACACGAGAGCGGCCGGCTGGTCGCCGTCGGGGTCAATCGGGTGATGCCGGCCAATTGCTCCAGCGCCCACGCCGAGGTCATGGCCCTGTCGCTGGCCCAGCACCGCCTTCAGGTCTACGATCTGGGCGGACCGGGGCAGCCGGTGTGCGAACTGGTGGTCAACTGGCGGCCCTGCGCCATGTGTTTCGGCGCGGTGCTGTGGTCCGGCATCCGGCGTTTGACCATCGCCGGCAGCGGGCCGCAGCTCGAGGCCCTGACCGGCTTCGACGAGGGGCCGATGCCGCGGCAATGGCGGGCGGAGCTGGCCAGACGGGGCATTGTCGTAACGGAAGGGGTACGGCGCCGGGAGGCGATAAAGCTCTTCCGCTGGTTCGGCGCCAGCGGCCGCACCGTCTACAACGCCCGCCAGGGCTAACCGCCCCGTCGCCGCCGGCACCGGTCTACAGCCCTCCGGCCGCTGCGGGAGCGATCCTCCCCGCCACTACTTCGCCGTGCCGATTCCAATCCTGCGGAATCGTCCGACCTCCTCGCTCGGGTTGAAATCCTCCAGTTCGAACATCCGCCGCACCTCGATCTCGCCGTCCCTGTCAGCGCCGGCCTTCGCCAGTTCCTCGTGATATGCGGCCATTTCAGCCGGCAGCGCCTCGTCCGGCATGACGCCGGCTTCCGAGTCCTGAGTGACTCTGACAATGATCATATATCACACGGCATGGCTCCTCTGGGTTTGGGTTGAGAGCCGAGCGCGGCGACCGGCTCGGGGGATGAAATCCCCGCTCCGTCCAGTAATCGCCCGCCGGCCCGTCATTTCGACATCACCGTTGCTGTTGTGCGACGCCGGGTGGGGCGGCAGATCATGGCCCGGAACTGCCGGGGACTATTCCTTACCGCAACGATGATGGTTATGTTCCATTGATGGGAAATAACACCGTTGAGAGATCGAATCTGCCGATAAGTGACCCCGGCGGGATCAGGCATCGGGTCTGAGGCCGACGGGTGATCTGATGGAGGCGCAGGGGATGCGCTCCATCGCCATTGTGGACAAGAATCTATGGAGGTCGACCATGGAAAGATATGTGGACGGATTCGTCATTCCGTTACCGATGGACAAGGTGGACGATTACAAACGCATTGCCGATAATGCCGGGGTCATCTGGAAGGAGCACGGTGCCCTGGAATACTGGGAATGCCTGGGGACGACCTCGACGTCAAGGACATGGCCTGACGGAGGGAGGGGAAACGAGATGAACACCGCCAGCGAAAGAGAGTTCGAGGGAGTGCCGGCCCACCTGCGGGCGCTGCTGCGCCATTTTGCCGATCTGCGCGACGGCACCCACGGTGATGGCGCGGTGAGCCGGGCCGACAAGGAGAGGCTGTTCAGCGCCGCCGTTGATTTTCTGGCGCCGTATGTCCGGCAGGCCCTCGGCGAGATGAACGAGGCGCTGCTGTCAGCGACCGGAACGATCGCCGGCGGCGCCATCATCAGGTCGGCGGCGGGGGACGTGACGGCGACCTGGACCTTGAGCTGGCCGGAGCAGAGCCGGGCGGGAATCCCGCCCATCACTCTCGAGGCCTTCTTCGGCCATGGTTTCCATCACCCGCATCTGCGCGGTGCAACGGTCGGGGTGTGGCCGCTCAATGTCTTCAGCACTGCCGACGCCGCCGCCGAACTGCCGACGCTGCGGGCGATCGCCGCCGCCGATCTGCATAACCTGGTTTTTCAGCGCGATTACCGCATTGTGCCGGCGATAACCGGCAGCTGATCATCGGCACCTTTTTCGGCTATATCCTGCCGAAGGTCGAAGACCACCTGATGGAGCGGAAACGGGAGATGATCCATGCCCTCAGCGAGGCGGCGATGGGTTCCATCAGCTACTACGCCAAACTCGCGGAGCGGCGGACGATCACGGTGGAGGAGGCGAAAAAGCAGGCCGCCGCCCATCTCCGCAGCCTCCGCTACGGCCCTGAAGGCAAGGATTACTTCTGGATCAACGACACCCATCCCCGGATGATCATGCACCCCTACCGTGCCGACCTCGAGGGCAAGGATGTGACGAATACCAAGGATCCCGCCGGCAAGAAGCTCTTTCAGGCCTTTCTCGAGACGGTCAAGGACACCGGCGGCGGCTATGTCGATTACCATCGGCAATGGCAGGACGACCCGAGCCGGATCTTCTCGAAGATCTCGTACGTCCAGGAATACCGGCCTTGGCACTGGAGCGTCGGGACCGGGGTGTACGTCGAGGACGTCCGGGCCCAGATCGCGGCGATCACCAAACGCATGACCTTTATTTTCCTCGGGATTCTCGAGGTCATCGCCCTCCTCTCGGTCTATGTCGTGTGGCAGGGGGCGGCCGGCGAGACCCATCGCCGGGAGATCGAGGAATCGCTGCGCCAGAGTGAAAACAAATACCGCCTGCTGGCCGAGACCGCCCGCGAGATCATTCTGCTCTTCGATTCCAACCTCTGCATCACCTACGCCAACACCGCCTGGAAGCGGATCAGCGGCTACCTGCCGGAGGAAATGACCGAGGTCAACATCACCGACCTCATCCCCGTCCCGCAGCGCAGCCAATTCGCGGCCAGACTCGAGCGGATCCACGATAACCAGGCCGACGACTACCTCCTCCTCGAGACCAATTTCATCCTGAAAGACCACCGGATGATCACCGTGGAGGCGACCATCGCCAGGATGGAGTCCGCCGATAATTCGCCCGCCTTTCTGATGACCGTCCGGGACATTACCGAAAAGAAAAGGGTCGAGGCCCAGGCCAGGATGCGGCAGGAACAGCTGATGCAGACCAACAAGATGGTGTCCCTCGGCACCCTGGTGTCCGGCGTCGCCCACGAGATCAACAATCCCATCTCCTCGGTGATGCTGCACAGCCAGGTATTCGATAAATTCTGGCGGGCGGTACAGCCGATCCTGGACCGGCACCATGAACAGTACGGTGATCTCGAGGTCGGCCCGATGGCCTACCCCCAGATGCGGGAGAGGATGCCGAGGCTGCTCCACTTCTCGCAGGAAGGGGTTGAACGGGTGAAGCGCATCGTCGGCGACCTCAAGGAGTTCCCCGGCCAGAGGCCGGCCGATCTCCGGGAAACGGTGAATCTCAACCAGGTTGTGGAAAAGGCGATCGGCCTGACCTCCAGCCTGATCAGGAAGGCTGCCGACGATCTCCAGGTCGAATACGACGAAAACCTGCCGACCTTTCAGGGCAACAGCCAACGGCTGGGCCAGGTGGTGGTCAACATGGTGGTCAACGCCTGCCAGGCCCTGACCGAGCCGAACCGGAGCCTGTGTATCGCCACCGGGTATCTTGAGGAATCGGAGGAGATCTATCTCAAGGTGCAGGATTCCGGCCGGGGGATGACGGCCGAGGTCCTCGCCCAGGCCAAGGACCCGTTTTTCACCACCAGGCGGGACAGCGGCGGCACCGGGCTGGGCCTCTCCATTTCCGACACCATCATCCGCAACCATGGCGGCTGGCTCGATTTCAGCTCCGAACCCCGAAAGGGGACCACCGCCACCATCCTGCTGCCACGCTACAGTCAGGATGAAGTTATCGGGAGAATGATATGAACACCGCACCGTACCCGGCCGAGCCGATCCTGGTCATCGACGATGAGGAGGCGATCCTGCTTTCCATCGACACCATCCTTCAACTCAGCGGCATGAACAATGTCCGCACCTGCAGCGACAGCAGGCAGGTCCTGGCGATCATCGAACAGCGGCTGCCGGGCGTCATCCTGCTGGATCTCAATATGCCGCATCTGGACGGGGAGGCGCTTCTCGACCAGATCACCGGTCGGTATCCCCATGTTCCGGTCATCATCATCACCGGGCGGATCGATGCCGAAACGGCGGTGGAGTGCATGAAATCGGGGGCCTTCGACTATATTGTCAAACCGGTCGAGGAAAACCGGCTGCTCGCCTCGGTGAAAAAGAGCCTGCAATACAGCGAACTGCACCAGGAAAACCTGCTCCTGAAGGAACAGTTGCGGCAGGGCAGTCTGAAAATCCCCGAGGCCTTTGCCGAAATCATCACCACTTCACCGAAGATACTGCTGCTGTTCGGCTACCGCGAATCGGTCGCCCCGACCTTCCAGCCGGTTCCGATCCGCGGTGAGACCGGCACCGGCAAGGAATTGATCGCCAGGGCCATCCATCGGCTGAGCGGCAGCCCGGGAGAGTTCGTGGCCGTCAACGTCGCCGGCCTCGACGACAATGTTTTTTCGGACACCCTGTTCGGCCACGTCAGAGGGGCCTTTACCGGCGCCGATACCGATCGCTCCGGCCTGATCGAACGGGCTGCCGGCGGCACCCTGTTCCTCGACGAGATCGGCGACCTTTCCGCCAGCTCCCAGATCAAGCTGCTGCGTCTGCTGCAGGAGAAGGAGTACATGCCGCTCGGCAGCGATGCCGATCGGACCAGCAGCGCCCGCATCATAGCCTCGACCCACGTCGACCTCTGGGAACTGCAGCAGAAAGAGCAGTTCCGCCAGGATCTGCACTACCGCCTCCGTACCCATCGGATCATCCTGCCGCCGCTGCGGGAGCGCAGGGAGGATATCGGCCTGCTGGTCGAGCATTTCGCCGAGTGCGCTGCCCAGGCCCTGAAAAAAAACATGCCGAAGATCCCCCGGGAATTGATCGCCATGCTGGAGGCATACCATTTCCCGGCAATATCCGCGAACCGCAGGCCATGGTCTTTGACGCTATCGCCCAGCACAAGAGCGGGATCCTCGCCCTCACCGTCTTTCGCAGCCACCTCTCGATGACCAGACAGGTCGAGAGCAGGCTGCATCCCAACAGCGGCTGCCGCGGATTGCCGCTTACCTTCGCCGATCCCCTGCCGACCATCAGGCAGGCAACCCGCATGCTCGTCGAGGAGGCCATGCACCGGGCCGGCAACAACCAGTCGGCGGCCGCGTCGATGCTCGGGATATCGCAACAGGCCCTCAGCAGCCGCTTGAAAAGGCAGCCGAAGGAATAACTCCATCCGGGGTGTACAATATTTTTTGTGGCTACAACAAAAATTGTTGAACCGTCCGTGCAGGAAATCGGGGGGGCGGCCCTGAGGAGGGGGGATTTCCACAATTTTTGTTGTAGCGCCGATCAATTGGCCGAATAGCCCAACATGCCGTAAATAAAACGAATATCGTCATCTCCTGGGTTGGCATGCCATTTGCTGTTGATGGTACAGGCAGCACAGCGATGTGCCTCACAATCAACGTCCCCACAAAGGAGAAAGAAATGGCTGACAATCAACCCCCGATGGGCAACCCGGCAGTCGTCGGACTCGCAGGCTTCGGCCTCACCACCCTGATTCTTCGGTTTCACAACCTCGGCCTCTGCGGCCTCGGCCCGGTTATCGCCTGCGGCCTCATCTTCGGCGGGGCTGCCCGGTTGATGGCGGGATTGCAGGAATTCAAGGCGGGCAACAACTTCGGCTACAGCGCCTTCGTTTCGTACGGTTCGTTCTGGATCGCCCTGTCGATCATCCTGCTGTTCAACAAGTATGACATCTATAAATCAAGCACCACCGATGTCGGCTATTTTCTCAACGTCTGGACCCTCTACACCATGATCCTGTGGGTCGGGGCGATGCGGATCCACAGCGCCATGGCCTCGACATTCACCCTGCTCGTCGCCGGATTCATCCTCCTGGACCTGGCCCACTTCGGCTATCCGGCGATGACCAAGGTCGCCGCCTATGTCCTGATCCTCTGTGCCCTCAACGCCTGGTACATGATGGCTCATGTCATCCTGATGCAGGTCTTCGGCCGTGATGTGCTGCCGGTCGGCAAACCATGGATCGTCGCCAGTCCTGCGCCACAGCTGCAGGCCCAGCGGCAGAAGGCATGATCCCCCGACAGCGGAAGGGAACGCAGCGGGGCCAGTGACACATCGTTGCGCCATCGTCCACTCCTTTTTGCGAAATCGACGGCTGCAGCCCGGGACCTGATCTCCGGCTGCAGCCGGCAATGCCCCCGACAATCGGCCGTGGCCGGGAAGGGCAGAGAAAAATACCCCGCGGCGCTGTTTTCCCGGTTGATCTTGAGCGTATCGCGTCTTATCATCCGATTTTAGCCGGCAGGCCTCATCGCAGGGCAATTCCGGCTGACCCGCCTGACCGGCTGTGACGATCATTGCCTCTGCTTCACGGTCTCTTTAAACCGTGTTTCTGTTCGTTTTTGTCATTATTGGTTCGTTTTCGTTTCCGCAGTTGACATCTCGAAATAATCCTCTATTCTGCCACATAAAAGAAGTTATTTAAACTTTTCGAGATGTTATGTAGGTAATATCCCTACATGATTTTCAGCGGATCCCCCACGTTCCGTTCAGGTTAATCCCTATCTTTTTTTTCGTTATTCCCCTACCGGTTCTTAAGTCGGATCCCTACTTCTATCTCGGCATTATCCTTACATAAAAAAAGGCAATTGCCTGATTTTCTTCTCATCGTCATCTTTCTATAGTGACCTGTGATAGTTGGGGTGTCCTGTCCGCTGTTTTCGAGCGGACGGATCCTCCGGCTTCCTCGTCATGAACGTCGATGTCGTCTTGCATCCAAGACAGATGCGTCTGATCCGGTTGCCCAGTGCCAGGAGGGGAGGAGGCCGGAGGGGCGGCTGTAAACGGGATCCGGTCCGGGCAGGATATGCCGGGCTTCACATTTTTTTTACCTCACTTGTGTTGAGCAGGAAAGGAGAGCCATGATCGACAACCGGAGCAACATTCAACCCCGGGAAACACATCCTCAAAACCAGAAGGAGGCTTCAATGGGAGTATCAAGACGGGATTTTCTCAAGCTGTCAGGCGGCACCGTTCTGGTTGCATCGCTTGGCGTCAACCTCGACCCGGCCAAGGCCTACGCCAAGGACCTGCGGATCAAGAACGCCAAGGTGACGACGACGGTGTGCCCGTACTGTTCAGTAGGGTGCGGCATCCTCGTCTACGCCGAGAACGGCAAGGTCATTCAGGTCGAGGGCGATCCTGAGCATCCGATCAACGAAGGGACGCTCTGCTCCAAGGGTTCTTCCCTGGTGCAGATGGCGGTAAACGACACCCGCCTCAGGAAGCCGATGTACCGGGAGCCCGGCGGAACGGCGTGGAAGGAAGTGGAGTGGGACTGGGCCCTGGACCGCATTGCCCGCCTGGTCAAAGACTCCCGGGACAAGAGCTTCAAGACGATCTCCAAGGCCAAGGTCAAGGAAAAACAGCCCGACGGCACCGAGATCGAGGTCGAGAAGGAATTCGTGGTCAACCGCACCGACGCCATCGCCCATGTCGGCAGCGCCGCCCTCGACAACGAGGAGTGCTATCTGCTGCAGAAACTGGTGAGGTCATGGGGCCTGGTGTACATAGAACACCAGGCGCGTATCTGACACAGCGCAACTGTTGCGGCTCTGGCAGAGTCGTTCGGACGCGGTGCAATGACCAACCACTGGATCGATCTGAAAAACGCCGATGTCATTCTGGCGATGGGCGGAAATCCAGCCTCCAATCACCCTATTTCGATGAAGTGGATCATGCGGGCCCGGGAAAAGGGCGCCAAGCTGATCTGCGTCGATCCGCGCTTTTCGCAGACCGCCGCCAAAGCGGATCTCTATGCCCCCCTCCGTTCCGGAACGGATATCGCCTTCCTCGGGGGGATGATCAACTACATCCTGGCAAACGATCTCTACTTCAAGGATTACGTCATCCACTACACCAACGCCTCGTTCCTGGTGAACCCGGAGTACAGGGGTCCGGCGGATCTGGACGGTCTGTTCTCCGGCTACAACGAGAAAAAACGCAACTACGACAAGACGACCTGGTTGTTCCAGAAGGATGAAAACGGCCTGGCCCTGAAGGACCCGACCCTGCAGGATCCCAACTGCGTGTTCCAACTCCTGAAGAAACACTACGTCCGCTACACCCCGGAGAAGGTCTCGGCCATCACCGGCACGCCCCTCGATAAACTGCTGGAGGTATACAAACTCTACGGCTCCACCGGCAAGCCGGACCGGGTCGGGACCGAGTGCTACGCCATGGGCTGGACCCAGCACACCGTCGGCACCCAGAACATCAGGGCAATGACGATCATCCAGCAGCTGCTCGGCAACATGGGCATGGCCGGCGGCGGCATCAACGCGCTGCGCGGCGAGGCCAACGTCCAGGGCTCCACCGACTATGGTCTGCTGTTCCATATCCTGCCCGGCTACAACCCGACGCCGAACGCCTCTCTGGTCGACCTGGCCACCTACAACGAGAAGAACACGCCGACGACCAAGGAACCGCAGAGCGTCAACTGGTGGGGCAACCGCCCCAAATACATCGCCAGCTATCTCAAGGCCCTCTACGGCGACACCGCCACCAAGGAAAATGATTTCGGTTACTCCTGGCTGCCGAAGATCGACGTGGGACAGAACGCCTCGTGGTTGATGATCTTCGACAACATGCTCAAAGGGCAGTTCGATGGCTTCTTCGCCTGGGGCCAGAACCCGGCCTGCTCGGGGGCCAACTCCAACAAGACCCGCCAGGCCCTGACCAAGCTCAAGTGGATGGTCAACGTCAACCTCTTCGACAACGAGACCGGCTCCTTCTGGCGCGGTCCCGACATGAACCCCAAGGAGATCCAGACCGAGGTCTTCATGCTGCCGTGCGCCTCCTCGGTGGAGAAGGAGGGGAGCATCTCCAACTCCGGACGGTGGGCCCAGTGGCGCTACAAGGCGGTCGAGCCGGTCGGCGAGTCCCTGCCCGATGCCGAGATCATGAACGAACTGTATTTCAAGGTCAAGGAGATGTACAAGAAAGAGGGCGGGGCCTACCCCGATCCGATCGTCAACCTGACCTGGAACTACGGTGAGCGCGATGCGGCGGGCAAGCTCAAGCATGTCGATATTCATGCCGTCGCCAAGGAGATCAACGGCTACTTCCTCGAAGACGTCTACGACACCAAGGTCGAACCGCCCAAACTGATCGGCAAGAAGGGGGACCTGGTCACCAGCTTCCCGTCGCTCCAGGCCGACGGCACCACCTCGAGCGGCAACTGGCTCTATTGCAACTCCTACATCCTCAAGGACGGCAAAGAGGTCAACATGATGGCGCGGCGGGGCAAGAAAGACCCGACGGGCCTCGGCCTCTTCCCGGAATGGACCTGGTCGTGGCCGGTCAACCGGCGGATCATCTACAACCGGGCCTCGGTCGACCTCGATGGCCAGCCGTGGGATCCGAAACGACCGCTGCTCAAGTTCAATGCGACAAAGCTCGACGCCAAAACCGGTAAGCCCGGTGTCTGGGAGGGTGACGTTGTCGATGGCGGCGGCGGGCCGGCCGGATCGCCCACCGGCAAGCTGCCCTTCATCATGAAGCCCGACGGTATCGCCTCGATCTTCGGCCCCGGACTCGCGGAAGGGCCGTTCCCGGAACATTACGAGGCCCTGGAGTGTCCGCTCGAGGTGAATTCGATGTCCAAGCAGCGGGTCAACCCGACTATCAAGATCTTCGGCGACAAGATGGATGCCGCCTTCTCCTGCGATGCCCGGTATCCCTTCGTCTGTTCCACCTACCGGGTATCGGAGCACTGGCAGACCGGCTGCATGACGCGCCACTGCTCGTGGCTGCTGGAGATGCAGCCGCAGAACTTCGTCGAGATGAGCGTCGAGCTGGCGAAGGAGTTGGGAATGACCAACGGTGAAACGGTGTTCGTCGAATCCGGTCGTGGTAAGGTGAAAGCGGTCGTGCTCGTTTCCGAACGGTTCAAGCCATTCAAGATCGAGAACACGACGGTGCACCAGGTCGGTGTTCCCTGGCATTTCGGATGGCAGTTTCCCGAGGACGGCAGCGGCTATGACAGCGCCAACCTGCTGACCCCGAACGTGGGCGATGCGAACACAATGATACCCGAGTCGAAGGCCTTCATGGTCAACGTCCGGAAGGCATAGGGGGTGAACCATGGCCAACGATAACTCAAACAACCGTAAAGCGATCCTCGTTACCCCGGAGCTCTGCATCGGCTGCAGGGCATGCCAGGTTGCCTGCAAGTCCTGGAACCAGCTGCCGGGGATAAAGACCAAGAACACCGGCAGCTACCAGAACCCACCGGACCTGGCGAGCGCCGCCTACAACATCATCCGCTACAATGAAGTGCCGTCGCAGGAAAACCCGGTGCGCTGGCTCTTCGTCAGCCGGCGGTGCATGCACTGCGACGACGCGGGGTGCATGAAGATCTGTCCGTCCGGGGCATTGTACCGGACCGCTGAAGGCGCCGTGGCCTTCGACCGTGACAAGTGCATCGGCTGCAAGCTCTGTGTCAATGCCTGTCCCTTCGACGTCCCCCGCTATGATGCCGACGGCAAGGTGACCAAATGTCACCTCTGCTTCGACCGCATCGCCGCCGGGATGAATCCGGCCTGTGTCAAGACCTGCCCGACCGGGGCGTTGAAATTCGGCGACCGGGAGGAGCTGATCGGCGCCGCCAAAAAGGAAGGATTTGCCACCATATATGGCGAACAGGACCTGGGCGGCCTGGGTTCGGTCTACGCCTTCAAGGAGGAGCCGAAACTCTACGGCATGATTGAAAACCCGGCAATCCCGAGCAGTGTCAACTTCTGGCATACGTATCTGAAGCCGCTCTCCGTTATTGGTCTGGGCGGTGTGGTCGCCGCTGCGGCGATCCATTATCTGGCGATAGGCCCCCACAAAGATAACAACGAGGAGGTGTGATATGGCAGAGATGGTAAGAAAATCCAGTGTCGGTGAAATTGTGAATCACTGGATACTGGCCGGAAGCTGTATCCTGCTGATCATCACGGGATTCGCCTTCCTTTTCCACCTGGACTCCGTCGGCGCCGTGTTCGGCGGCTACGAAGCCATGAAAACGGTGCATAACTGGGTGGGAGTGATCTTTGGTCTGTCGCTCCTGGTTTCGACGATCCATTATCTCAAGGATGCACTGGAATACGACGCCGATGATGCCCAATGGTTCAAGGTGGCGGGCGGGTATCTGTCCCACAAGGTCAAGGTGCCGCCGATGGGGAAATACAATCCCGGGCAGAAACTGTATTACCTGGCCATTCTGGTCGGGGGGATCGCCATTTTCCTCTCCGGCCTCGGCATCTGGCTGATGAAGGACAATTCGACGATCATGCTGCTGTCCCACCTGGTCCATAACGTGGCGTTCTGTATCTTCGTGATTGCCGTGCCGGTCCATATCTATCTCGGAACGTTGGCGAATCCGGGGACCTTCCAGATCATGATCAATGGCCTGATGCCGCTCAGTGACGCCAAAAAGAAACATCCCAAGTGGATGAAGGCGGTCGGCAAGATGTAGCGGCGATGTCCCGTTAACAATCAAACAGGAGGAGAGGGGGATGCCGTGCGGTATCCCCCTTTTTTGACCATTATGATGAAACAAGTACTGATCTGCCTTTTTGCCCTGTTGCTGTCCGGGTTGGCACAGGCGGAACCGCCGAGGGTCGACGTCCCCATCGGCGACTCTCCCTCGCTGGGGCCGGCCAACGCCCCGGTCACGATCATCGAATTCATCGACTTTCAGTGACCTCACTGCATGGCGGCCGGTCCGACCGTCAAAGAGCTACTGCAGGCCTACCCCGACCAGATCCGCCTGGTGATCAAGAATTATCCCTATAAATATCGTGACTTTTCGAAGATCGCAGCCGAGGCCTCACTCGCCGCACGGGACCAGGGCAAGTATTGGGAGATGCACGATATCCTGATTACCCGCTCCCCCAAACTGGATAGGGCCAGCCTGATCGCCTATGCCGGTGAACTGGGGCTGGACGTCAAGAAATTCACCGAAGCCCTCGACAGCGGCCGGCACGCCAAGGCCATCGAAGACGATCTGCAACTGGCCGAGGCGATGGACCTCTACAATACGCCGACTTTTTACATCAACGGCCGGCAGGTCATCGGTGAGCGGCCCTACGCCTACTTCAAGAGGATCATCGACGAGGAATTGCAGAAGGCGGGGAGGTGAGCGGATGAAAAGACTGTTATGGATGATCCTCGCGGTTCTCTGCCTGCCGGTGTGCGGTTTCGGCGGACACCTCGAGCCGTTCAAGGAGGTACCGATCCCGAAGGCGAATCCCCAGACGCCGGCGAAGATCGAACTGGGCAGGAAACTGTTCTTCGATCGGCGGCTGTCCGGCGACGGCACCACCAACTGCGGGACCTGTCACGATCCGCAGCAGGGCTACAGCGACGGACTGGAGATCTCCCTCAACTATCCCACCACCCGGAACTGGCGCAACTCACCGACACTGATCAACGTCGCCTTCCAGAAATTCCTGTTCCATGACGGCCGGGCGGCAAGTCTCGAAGACCAGGCGCTGTTTCCGCTGATGTCGGCCTTCGAGATGAACCAGAACCTTGATTACATGGAGGAGGAGATCCGCGCGGTTCCGGAATATGTCACCGAATTCACGAAGGTCTTCGGTGATGCCGATATCACCCGGGATCGCGTGGCGATGGCCATCGCCGCCTTCGAGCGGACCATCGTCTCCGGTGACGCCCCGCTCGACCGGTACCTGAAAGGGGACAGGAACGCCCTTTCGCCGGAGGCGGTGAAAGGGTATGGACTGTTCACCGGCAAGGGGAAATGCACCGAGTGTCATTTCGGCGTCAATCTCGCCGATGACCGGTTTCACGCCCTCAATGTCCCGGAAAATCCGGAGCATCTCACGGATCCCCGGATTGCGGCGACGCGCCGGTTTGTCGCCAAGGTCTATCATTTCAAGGAGTTCCGGACCCTGGCCGAGGATCCCGGCCGGTTTCTCATCACCGGGGAGCGGAAAGACTGGAAGGCGTTCAGGACCCCGACGCTGAGGGAGATTGCCGGGACGGCTCCCTACATGCACAACGGCATCTCTGCCACCCTGGATGAAGCGATCGAGTTCTTCAATGCGGGCGGCGGCAAAGGCAATACCGTGCTGACGCCCCTGCAACTTACGGCCGAGGAAAAACGACAGCTCAAGGTTTTCCTCGAAGAAGGGTTGACCGGAGCGCCGATGGCCTTCACCTACCCCAAAATTCCATAAGGAGTACCATGACCATTGATATTCAGGCCTTGATTGAACAACGGCCGCACCTCAAGGACCCCCTCGAGCTGTATGGCAGATGGCAGCGCTTTCAAGAGGAGGCGGCGGAACTGCTGCCGAAGGAGCGATCGGCGATGTTGCCCGATGATTCCCAGGCCTACCCGCGGGAGAAGGCCGGTGCCATTTTTCGGATGTTCGTCTCCATCTTTGATCTTCCCGGCGAGCAGCTGGCGCCGCTGGGCCAGGCGTTGGAGAACGGCAAGATCGACTTCATGCGGCTGCCGCTCGGTGAATTACCTGAGATTTCCGCTCTTCCGGCTACAGCGGATGAGCTGTCCATGATCCTGTTTCTGTTGAGCCGTCCGTACTTTCTGGCGCTGCGCGCCACCTTCCCGCTCGACGGCGGCCAGTGGGAGGACGGGCGCTGCCCCCTGTGTTCGGCGCGGCCGGCACTGGCGACGATCGTCGAAGGGCCGCAGCGCCACCTCCACTGTTCCTTCTGCGGGACCTCCGGCACCTATCAGTTCATCGGCTGTCCCAACTGCGGAACCGGGGACGCGTCGAAGCTCAACACCATTGTCTCCGATGGTGAACCGGGATTCCGGCTGGCCACCTGCGACGGGTGTCACAGCTATATCAAGATCGTGGAGAGCTCGATTCTCAAGGAGATGCCGCTCGATCTCGCGGACCTGGCGAGTCTGCCGCTCGACCTCATCGCCCAGGGGCAGGGATACGAGCGGATGGCGCCGAATCCCATTGCCTTGAAAAAGATGGAATGACAGGCCATTGCGCGACAGTGTCCGGCAGGCGCTGCATCAACCGCCTGGTATCCAATCACCAGGCGGTTCGCCAAGGGCTGTCTCGGTCGGACAGCCCTTGTTTCTTGTCATCGATTCGGGTTGAGCCGCGCTGCAAATTCCTCGGCGGTAAAGCGATAGACCTGGGTCCCATAGTGTTCGACGGCAAAGGAGGCGCAGACGCTGCCGAGCCGGGCGCTCTCCTCGAGGCTCATCCCCCTGGTCAGTCCGCTTAGCAGACCGCCGCGGTAGGCGTCGCCGGCACCGGTCGGATCGACCACCCGTTTGGCCGGAAAAGCGGGGATCTGTATCCTCCGTCCCTGGTGATGGACCATTGAACCGGCCTCGCCGAGGGTGATGATCGTGCTCTCGGCGAGGTCGAGGAGCTGTTCCTTCGTCAGTTCGGTCTTGTCGAGGATGAGATCGAATTCGTAGTCGTTGACGATCAGGATCTTCGCCCCGCGAATAGCCGAGAGCAGGGCGTCGGCCTGCAGTACCGGCAGGGACTGGCCGGGATCGAAGATATAGGGGATACCGGCGTCCCGGCACCGTCGCGGGTAGGCGATCATGTCGTCAAGATTGCCGGGGGAGACGAGGACCAGGGTGTCCTCCGGTTCGAGACCGGTAAAATCCAGTTCGGACGAATACTTCATCGCTCCGGGGTTGAAGCCGGTGATCTGGTTGTCGCCCTTGTCGGTGGTGATGTAGGCGCCGGCCGTCAGTTCCGTGTAGATCACCCTGATCCCGGTGATGGAGATGCTGTTGTCGGCAAACCATTCGAAATAACGGTGATTGTCACTGCCGATGGTCGCCGAGATAGAGGGTGTCCCGCCCATCAGCCGCAGGGCATAGGCGATATTGCCGGCGGTCCCGCCGAGATTTTCCTTGACTCCGTCGACCTGAAAACAGACGTTGAGCACGTGGATCTTGTCCGGCAGTATATGGTCGGAAAAATACTCCGGGAAATTCATGATCCTGTCATAGGCCAGAGAACCGCTTATAATCACCTTCATCTGTCTTTTCCCTTGAACGATAACGGAAATCCGTTGGTCTGTGAATAATCAGAGGCTGCTGTCGGTCGGTATCGATTTGTGGAACCGTTGGAATCCACCGATCCTGCGGTGCGAGAGCGGCGGAAAGGAGAACGCATGGCCGGCCGCGGGGCAGGTCCTCTCCTCGGTTCCGGCTACGGCCCTGTTTAACATAGAGCCGGTGGGGTGTCCAATGAATAGTGGCTCGAGCCCGGGGGCAGGTTGAGGCCGCCGTCGTTGACAATGTGAGAGCAATTCTTAATTTCTTCATAAGATCTTCTCGACTGTCCGAAACCGCCATGGAGACCGTGGCGTCTTGGATCAGTTGGCCGTAAATCGACTTGGACGGGGAGAAGATTCAGAAATCGACCACGTCCGGTGGTCGTTGCTATCACATTCCCAGAGGAGATTGGTCATGGCCCACACATGTTCAAGCTGCGGATTGATGGCGGATGATGCCAGTTCGCTCTGCAATCCAACCGAAACAATCATCTCCTGTTCATACTGCAATATGCCGGATGTCGGCGTCAACCATATCTGCAAGGAAAAGTTCGCAGCGATGCGATACTCCTGCGAAACCTGCGGCAAGGTCGCAGTCGACACCACAGGCATCTGCAAACCGGTGGAAATTGTCTGATTCGTCAGGCGTTTCCGGGTGCGGTACCTTCCACCATTACGGGGCGCCGATGGAGAGGCGCCCCCAGTGTCACAACAGCGGGTCTGCTCAGAGACGTTGATCAGCGGTAGATCTCGGGATAATCGGCCTTCCATTTGCGGTGCAGCCATAGCCAATGGTCGGGATACCTGGTGATGATCTCCTCCAGCCGCTCGTTCTGGCGTCGTGTCAACACCGCGATATCCTCCTTCGCTTCACTGTGTCCGATCGGAATTTCCGGCAGGAAGACGAGTCGATGGCAGCGGGGATCCCTGTCCCGGACAGTGAACATCGGCACCAGCGGCACCTGGTACTTCTGGGCCAGGCTGGGCGCGATATAGAGCGAGGTGGTGGGGTGGCCGAAGAATTCCGCCATGATTCCCTCCTTCCGGTTGGCATTCTGGTCGGTGAAAATCACCAGATCCTCACCCTTCCTGAGACGCTGGATGGCCTCGCGCAGGCCGTTTTCCTTGTAGAGGATATTGACGCCCAGCGCGGTATTGCGCTGAAACCGGGCTTGTTCGAGCAGGGGGTTGTCGATGCGGCGGACAATGAAATTCAACCTGTTGTAATGTCTGGCGTAGTAACGATGTCCTATCTCCCAGTTGCCGAAATGGGCGCCGAGGAGGATCACCGCGCTGCTTTTGGCCCGAGCCGCAAGCAGATGTTGTTCACCTTCGACTCGAACCAACCGGTCCAGGGTGGCGGCTGTCCTGTGAGGGGCATCAAGGAATTGGACGAATTCGTGGCCGATCATCCCGAACTGTTTGAAATTGTCGTGAATTATCCGGTCGATCCGGTTTTCTTCGATCGAGGCACCGAAGGCGAAGCGGAGGTTGGCGCGGGCGATCCTGCGGTGTTTTCCGGCGAGATGATAGAGCAGGGTGCCCATCCCCCGGCCGATGCCGAGCCACACCGAAAGCGGCATGCAGCGGCTGAAGGCGAAATAGCCGTGCATGGCATGGGAGACCAGTCGATCGCCTCGAGAGATATCAGGTTGCGAGGTCATGCTGCTCAGGTGGAAATATTGATGTAATTACCTAAAATTACATGGATGTGCCGGCAAACGATGCCGCTTCGGCAACGCCCCGGCATCATTAGCATAGCGTCAAGGGCGAGATTTACCATTGAAAAACGTCTGATCGGGCAATTCATCCCGACCCTCATCGGAATCGGAAGTCGAATATCGAGTCAACGGCGTGTTCCGTCGGCAGAACGAACGATGGTGTGGTAATCCGCCGCCGTGAGTCCAGTAAAAGATCACGTTTTGAAACGGGAGAGCCGAACAGGTCAGCTTCGGCTCAGGGGCGGGGAGATCGATCGAAATGTTTTTATTCCGACACGATCGCCCGGAACTGTCGTCCTGGTGTCCAATTCGTCTTCCGATTCCAGTGGAGTTGAAGCGTAAGCGTCAAACAGCCGGGCCGTGTCTCGCGGTTTCTGCTCGAAAAGGTTTGACAGCCGGGCTGATGGCGCCTATCCCGCTAATGGATTCCCAAGAGTTTTGGTCATCGAATGGTTGCTTGTGCTTTTTGGGCGTGATGGTCTTGATTGATCGATATCAGTTGATTGAAAAACCACAATATCTGTCGGTCTGCAAGAATAAATATTTGATTTTATAAAATTATTTTACCTTTGAATCTTCTGGCTGTGGTTTTTTGGTTTATTTTACCGAAATGACGGCTAATAATCGAATTTTTTGTCTTCCCCGGCCCAGCCTATTGATTCAGCTTGACAGTGAATCTCCCGGATAGTAGAAAGATTCAATTAAAGAAATTAATTAAATACTTTGCATAGAGGGCGATGCAGATAGACATTTGTCGTATAAATCAGCCGTTAGATGATATCCTGGTGGAGCTTTTTCTCTCGATAAGTGGCTTTTTTGGTTGTGTTTGAGTCATGATTCGACCTATATTCAGGCCAATGTGCAAACACAACATCCCCCCTCATAGAGACTTTCATTTCAGCAGCATCAGCTAAGTAGTGGTAGAAAACTGATATAGACACGTCCACAGCACAAGGAGCAACGAGCAATGAACAGAATGTTGGCGGGGATACTCCCGCAGGAAGGCGGTTTGGAGGCGAGCGTATCCGGGAAATACGCAGCGGCGATAGGTCTGTTCGGCCTGCTGACGCTGGTCGGGGTGGGGGCGGGGATCCATTCCCTGTACGCCGGGCACGAGCATACCTTCGGTGTCAGCCGCGAGGTGCCGTGGGGAATCCTGATCGCGGCCTATGTCTTTTTCGTGGTGACCTCGACCGGGCTGTGCATCGTCTCGTCGATCGGCCATGTCTTCGGTTTCAAGAACTTCAACCCGATCGCCAAGCGGGCGGTGTTCATGTCGATTGCGACGATCGTCGCCGGTTTTCTGGTGATCGCCTTCGAGATCGAGAACAGTTGGCGGATGCCGGTGGGCAACGTCATCGGGGCCAACGCCACCTCGAACATCTGGTGGATGGGGACGCTGTACGGGGCCTACCTGTTCTTCATGCTGATCGAGTTCGTGATGCTGCAGAAGAACGACCACAAGAAGGCGACGGCCTTCGGTCTGGCCGGGCTGCTGACCGGTGTCGCCGCCCACTCGAACCTGGGGGCGGTGTTCGGCCTGCTCAACGCCCGTGAGTTCTGGCACGGCCCCTACATGCCGATCTACTTCATCACCTCGGCGGCGATGTCGGGGTGCATCGCGATCATCTTCTTCACCTGGCTGGCTTATCGGGCCAACAACTGGCGGATGAGCGAGGAGATGAAGAAGTCGATGGAGAGCGTGGCCAAGGTCGGGGCGCTGATGATGGCGGTGATCATCTTTTTCACCTGCTGGAAGATGATCAGCGGGGTCAGCGGCAACCCTCCGGGCAAGTACGAGGCGATCATGGCGCTGGTGACCGGCCCCTATGCGCTGAACTTCTGGGGCGGCGAGGTGGCGCTGGGGATGGTGATCCCGTTCGTGATCATCATGCTGGTGAAGGGGCGGAACATGAACGCGCTGTTCGCGGCGTCGCTGGCGGGGATGGTGGGGATCTTCTTCATGCGCTACGACCTGGTGATCGTCGGGCAGCTGGTGCCGCACTATCACGGGATGGGGCTGGTCGATTATGCCGATTTCCTGAGCTATACGCCGTCGCTGCACGAGAACCTGGTGGTGATGGGTGGCGTCGCCTTCTGCCTGATGCTCTTCCTGATGGGAGAAAAGCTGTTCCGCGGCCACGTCTCGGAAGACCACTGAGAGGGTCGGTCCCGGGATCCGGCGGCAGATGATGCTCTGCCGCCCGGTCCGGCTTGTCGGGTCGGGTCGGATTACATACTGACATTTTCCTGTCGAATACAGGAAAATGAGAGATATCAACAGGGAGCGAAAGAATGAAAATCGAAGATTTGGAAAAGCTTGAAAGTGAAAGTCTGGATGTGCTGACATCCATCGAACGGCGCCGCTTCCTCCAGCTTGGACTGGCGGTTACCGGGGTATACCTGGGTGGGTCGGTTTTGTCGCTGACGTCCGTCCGCGATGCTCAGGCCGCCGAGATAGTCCCGGAGGTCGGTCATTACCCCTACAGTCCCCACTATGCGATGGTCATCCGCGAGAAGTTCTGCATCGACTGCGAACGCTGCAAGGAGGCCTGCATCAAGACCAACGAGGTCCCGGTATACGGCTCCCGCACCACGATTCTGGAGCGCCGGAGGACCGTCGCCAATGGCGAGCATGAGACGATATTCATGCCGATTCTGTGCAATCAGTGCAACCGGCCGCCGTGTGTCCGTGTCTGTCCGACCACGGCCACCTGGAAGGATGAAAAGACCGGTATCATCATGATGAAACCCGACCGCTGCATTGGCTGCAAAACCTGCATGACCGCCTGTCCGTACAACGCCCGGTACTTCAAGGAAGAGACCAGGGCGGTTGACAAGTGCGATTTCTGCTGGAACTCCAGGCTGTCCAAGGGGGAAAAGACCACGGCCTGCGCCGAGGCCTGTCCTGCCGATGTCCGGGTTTTCGGCGATCTGGCCGACACCAAGAGCAGGGTATTCGAACTGCTCCACACCCCGGAAACGATCGTCTGGGTTCTTCGCCCTGAGGTTGGGGCTTTGCCCAATGTCTATTATGTCAATGCCTAGGGACAGTAACTGATCATGCCTGCCCCTCGCCCCGCCCCGGTTTCGTGTCGGCGGTGCGGCAGAGAAAAGGCGATATTCAAGAGATGGAGGAAAAAATCGTCATGAAAAAAAGCTTGTCTATGCTGGTCATTGGCATCCTGTTGTTTTCCGGGGCCTGGCTCAGGGCGGCAGAGGAACAGAAAGCCGCCGAAGAATACGATGAGGACACCTACGGCCCCCTGGCGCCGATAATCTGGGAGAAGCCGGTCAAGAGCGTGGTCTTCGAGCACAAGAACCATACCCGGGGGGCGGGTCTGGAATGCGACTCCTGCCACGACGAACTGTTTCCGATGGAGGCAGGGGCATCGGCGGAGAAGGAGGACTTCACGATGGAGACGCTGTACAACGGCGGCTATTGCGGTGCCTGCCATGACGGCGACACCGCCTTCGCCTCGAACAAACGCTGTACTGTCTGTCATATCGGTGTTCGCGGTCAGGCGCGGCTATCCGGTAGTTCCGATGCCGCAGCGGAGCATGGCGCGAAGAAGTAAGCCGTCGTCAAACAATAACCGTTACACAGAAATACCTTTCCGGCATAAGGGGCCGTAACGAAATGGTGAAAAATGTAACGGTTATTTCGTAACGGCCCCTAACCTCCCTCTACAGGGGTTTCATGATGCCCGGATCTGCCGGCATCATGAGACTCCTGCTGTCTTTCTCCTCCCCTGAGTTCCCCCCTTCTCTCCTCGATTGCCGCAAAAGTCCTCCAATCGGGCGAATCTCTCTCCCTCCGGCACAGGACTTTCTCTCATTAACAGCGCATTTTGCGCCCGGTTATCTGCCAGCTCATCTATCTGTCGATAAACATTAAAGTTATTGCCACTTGCCGTACCTTCCGGGACCCTCTCCAATGGCTGTGGTTCCTCCGGAAATCAGTGATAATTAAATATCTGCTTTAATTCCAGCCTGTTAATCAGTTTCCGGTTGGACGCTTTATGCGCCCAGCGGCAGGGGGGGGAAAGACGCAGATTACGCCTTCCGCAACAACTTCAACGCCCCCCCGTCCTGCCGGCGCTCTGCCGAAGAAATAAACAATACTATATTAAAACAGCTATATATCAAATTCAAATGGGTTGATTGTCTCCCTTTTTCGACGATGGCACGCCTCTTGCTATTTAAGAAGTAATTGAAAGACAACGATCGTCGACTGAGACGAGGAGGTGGCTCATGGAACAGAATCGGAATCAACAACGCCCAGCCCGGAATCGAATGAAGTTGTGGCTCAAGCCTGCAGGGAAGCAGTCGAAGGTCGCCGAAGCCTGCTGGTTTGTCCTGACCCTGGTGCTTTTTGTGATCATGGGCCCCTTTGCCGCCCCGGTGGCACTTTTCGCCGTCCTTGGTCTACCGGCGGAACAACGCGGTGAATCCGAGCCGGAACTTCTGTCGGAACCGGCCAGCTACCAGTTTCGCTGATACATTGTGATTAGAGGCTGTTTACCAGAACTACGCATGCAGGAGGCTACAATGAAAGAATCACTCACAACGGCTTTACCTTCACGACAGATTGCCGGCGCCCCGGTTACCAATGGGCTCATGGTCATGGCGCTGCTCTTCCTCGCCGCCGGGATCGGCAGCGGCGTCTACGCCCAGGCCGTCGGTCACCATCACGCCTTTGCCAATACCCGGGAGATGCCGTGGGGGATGCTGATCGGGGTCTATGCCTATTTCGCCATCATCTCCACCGGCCTCTGTCTGCTGGCGGCGATCAGCCACCTCTTCGGCGGCAACAAACTGGCGCCGCTGGCCAACCGGATGGTCTGGCTGTCGATCGTCTCCCTCCTCGGCGCCTTTCTGGTCATCGGCCTGGAGATCGAAAATCCCTGGCGGATGGCGCTGGGGGTCATCCTGCACCCGAACCTGACCTCCAATATCTGGTGGATGGGTACCCTGTACGGCATGGCGGTCGGTATCATGCTGGTTGAGATGTATCTGCTGGTCACCCGCCGCTTCGCCCAGGCGCTGGTCTTCGGTGTGGCCGGAGCGGTCGCCGAGGCGCTGGCCAACAGCAACCTCGGGTCGGTCTTCGCATCGATCAGTGCCCGTCCCTTCTGGTATGGACCGCAGCTGCCGATCTTTTTCCTCGCCTGCGCCTTCCTCTCCGGCGCCGCCGCCGTGGTGCTGTTCACCCATCTCACCCATGTTCTGTCGCGGGAAGAGGTTTCGCCCACCGTCTTCTTCGGCATGCGGTCGGCCGGCAAGGTCATGGCCCTGATGATCTTTCTGATCGGGATCGCCACCGCCTGGAAGTTCGCCAATGCCTATAGCGGCAACAGGGAAATGATTCTCGCCGCCGACTCCATGGTGAGCGGCCCTCTGGCCACCAATTTCTGGCTCTTTGAAATCGGTATCGGTCTGGTCCTGCCCTTCGCCCTGCTGCTCGTCAGCCGGCTGAACTCGGTGCAGGCGATGTCGGCCGCAGCACTGATGGTCCTGGTCGGCCAATTCTTCTCCCGGTTCAACATGGTCGTTTCCGGCCAGATCGTCCCGCAGTACGCCGGTTACGACAACGGCCTGCCGCTTTATCTCTCCTATACCCCGGCGGCGGCGGAGTGGCTCCTCGTCATCGGCGGCATCGGCCTGGTCGGCTACGGTTTTTTGGTCGGCGAGAGATTCCTCGGTTCGCTCTTCCGAACCGAGGAGACGCACTGAGAGAGGAGCGGGACTCGAGCAAAGTATGAATGACTCAATGGAATGCAAGCGAGGCTGATATGGATACGGACAACAAAGCGATATTCACGGTAGGAATGGCGGCCAAGATGCTCGACATCCATCCCCGGACCCTGCGCAATTACGAGGATAAGGGTCTGATCGTACCGGCCCGCAAAGGTGAATGGCGTTACTATACGATGCGGGATATCCAGTGGATAGAATGTCTGCGCGAGATGATCCATGTGCATGGGGTCAGCATCAATGCGATCAAGAAACTGTTGAAGTATACGCCGTGCTGGAACATCATCGACTGCAGCTTCGAGCGCCGCAAGTGCTGTTCGGCCTTTTTTTCCAACACCTGCGTGCCGAAAAAGATTGACCGTGCCGTCAGGATTCCCCGGATCGGCAACCACGAAGATATCGCCGCCTGATCCCCTCTGCCTGCCACGGGGCTGCTGATCGGCAGCCCCGTGGGATTGCCGGGGGTATTCTTCTGCCTGTCCATCGGGATCGATCCCTTTTCCTGCCTGTTCGCCTGCCGAACAGGCTTTTTTTTGCCGTCACGGCATCCATCCGCATCTGCAGGATGGCCATTTCCCTCTCCAGGGCGCAGATTGCGCCCATCCTCTGTAGTTGATAAATCAGCTACCCTGTTTGATTTTATTACATAAATAGAAAAATTGCGGGATTTTCCGGAGTGATATCTTTCGTCATTCAACGATGAAAAAGACGCATTCTGCGCCCATATCGTGATGCGACCAGCACCGGGAAAGGCAGCAGGAGCCGCAGGCCAAAAAAGAGTCGGGATCGGTTATTTTTTATTCGTTGTAATTACGCATATATATAGCTGTTGTGCAAATGGATTGGTACTTTGTGCTAAAAAATATAGTTGCAACAAGTTGACAATTGCTGTTTACAACAATACCATGAATAAAAAAACAGCATAATCTGTAACACACTATGCCGGCCGGCAGGTTGTCAGAGGAAGGGCGACTCGTGGTGATCGTTCCGACCTGGTGGACTCAAAGAAGAAGCGGTGGAGGGATATATGGAAGCGATTGTATTTCTTGTGGTCTGGATCGGCTGTGCGACGCTGCATACCTTGTATGAGCTGAAGATCAAGCCGTTATTGGACAATATCGGCAAGGATGGGACCGATATCCCTCTGCAGTAGACTCGGTTTAACCGAGGTGTCGAGTGCGGCGGGGGACATCTTCAAATTCCCGGAGTCATGCGACGTTGCCGGTTCGAACGGGCCGGACGGGGTATCATGACGGGACAGACAAACAGGAGCAACGAGCAATGAACAGAATGTTGGCGGGGATACTCCCGCAGGAAGGCGGTTTGGAGGCGAGCGTATCCGGGAAATACGCAGCGGCGATAGGTCTGTTCGGCCTGCTGACGCTGGTCGGGGTGGGGGCGGGGATCCATTCCCTGTACGCCGGGCACGAGCATACCTTCGGTGTCAGCCGCGAGGTGCCGTGGGGAATCCTGATCGCGGCCTATGTCTTTTTCGTGGTGACCTCGACCGGGCTGTGCATCGTCTCGTCGATCGGCCATGTCTTCGGTTTCAAGAACTTCAACCCGATCGCCAAGCGGGCGGTGTTCATGTCGATTGCGACGATCGTCGCCGGTTTTCTGGTGATCGCCTTCGAGATCGAGAACAGTTGGCGGATGCCGGTGGGCAACGTCATCGGGGCCAACGCCACCTCGAACATCTGGTGGATGGGGACGCTGTACGGGGCCTACCTGTTCTTCATGCTGATCGAGTTCGTGATGCTGCAGAAGAACGACCACAAGAAGGCGACGGCCTTCGGTCTGGCCGGGCTGCTGACCGGTGTCGCCGCCCACTCGAACCTGGGGGCGGTGTTCGGCCTGCTCAACGCCCGTGAGTTCTGGCACGGCCCCTACATGCCGATCTACTTCATCACCTCGGCGGCGATGTCGGGGTGCATCGCGATCATCTTCTTCACCTGGCTGGCTTATCGGGCCAACAACTGGCGGATGAGCGAGGAGATGAAGAAGTCGATGGAGAGCGTGGCCAAGGTCGGGGCGCTGATGATGGCGGTGATCATCTTTTTCACCTGCTGGAAGATGATCAGCGGGGTCAGCGGCAACCCTCCGGGCAAGTACGAGGCGATCATGGCGCTGGTGACCGGCCCCTATGCGCTGAACTTCTGGGGCGGCGAGGTGGCGCTGGGGATGGTGATCCCGTTCGTGATCATCATGCTGGTGAAGGGGCGGAACATGAACGCGCTGTTCGCGGCGTCGCTGGCGGGGATGGTGGGGATCTTCTTCATGCGCTACGACCTGGTGATCGTCGGGCAGCTGGTGCCGCACTATCACGGGATGGGGCTGGTCGATTATGCCGATTTCCTGAGCTATACGCCGTCGCTGCACGAGAACCTGGTGGTGATGGGTGGCGTCGCCTTCTGCCTGATGCTCTTCCTGATGGGAGAAAAGCTGTTCCGCGGCCACGTCTCGGAAGACCACTGAGAGGGTCGGTCCCGGGATCCGGCGGCAGATGATGCTCTGCCGCCCGGTCCGGCTTGTCGGGTCGGATCGGGCGGTGTAGAGTGTATCCAGGAGGAAGAGTGTATGGTAAAGAAGAAATCCCGTGTCGAGCCGATCAGGAATGATCTGCCGGTATACCCCATCGGGGTGGCATCGCGACTGCTCAATGTCCACCCCCGCACGTTGCGCATATACGAGGACGAGGGGCTGATCAAGCCGGAACGGGCAGGCGATCGCCGGCTCTACTCCCAGAACGACATAACCTGGGTCGGTTGTCTGCGGTCGCTGATCCACGATGAAGGGATATCAATCCCCGGGATCAAGAAATTGCTCCAGTTCGCTAGTTGTTACGAGATCACCGGCTGTCCGCGGGAGACCTGGTGCAATTGCGATGCGGTTGTCGACCGGGCCTTGCCGCGCAGCCTGAGGGTGGCCGGCGATCCCGCGGCGGAGATGGAGGCCCGGCGGAAAGAACGGGCCGAACGGGAAAAGGAACAGCAGCAAGCCATAGCCGTAAAGCCTGAGGCGGAACGCAAGGCCCGCTGACGCCGGCGCAGGATACGCCGTGTCGCGTTCATCCCGGTCTCCTCTTCCCAGCCGCGTCCCGGTCGGTCTTTGGCCGCTATCCTTCCTTTTCCTGTGGTTCGGCAGGATTATGGAGGCCGTAATGTTCGATCTTCCGCCGCAGGGTGTCTTTGGAAATCCGCAATTCCCGGCAGGTGAGCATTTTTTTCCACTGGTTGCGTTCGAGTGACTGGTAAATCGCCTGCCGTTCTATGTCCTCCAGGGTCATTCCCGGCGTCAATCCGCATGGTTCCGGTGCTTCCAGCGAGGTCCTGACACCGATATGCTCCGGCAGATGCGACTCCTGGATGTATCCTCCGGGGCAGAGGATGAAGGCGTACTCGATGATGTTCTCCAGTTCCCGGATGTTGCCGTGATAGGAATAGCGCATCAGCCGGGCGATCGCCTGGTCGGAGACCCCGACGATGTCCTTTCCTTTCTCGGCGCTGAATTTCTTGACGAAATGCTCGACCAGCAGCGGGATATCCTCGATCCGTTCCCGCAATGGCGGCAGATAGATGTTGACGACGTTGAGGCGGTAATAGAGATCGTCGCGGAATTGGCCTTCCCGCACCAGCTGCGGCAGGTCTCTGTTGGTCGCCGCGATGATCCGGACATCGGCCTTCACCGGGGTGTTGGAACCGAGCGGTTCGTAGGTTTTCTGCTGCAGCACCCGCAGCAGCTTGACCTGCAGCGACTGGGGGATGTCGCCGATCTCGTCGAGAAAGAGCGTGCCGCCTTCCGCCGCTGCAAATCGTCCGACCTTGTCTTTTTTGGCGTCGGTAAAGGCCCCCGCCTTGTAGCCGAAGAGTTCGGATTCGAGCAGGGTGTCGGGCAGGGCACCGCAGTTGACGGTGACGAAGGGCCCGTCCTTGCGGTTCGAGGCATGAAAGAGGGCGCTGGCGATCAGCTCCTTTCCGGTGCCGCTTTCCCCCAGGATCAGGACGTTGCTCTCGCTTCTGGCGATGTCCGGCATGATTTCGAAGAGCCTCTGCATCGCCGGACTCTTGCTGATGATCTGGTCGAAGGTGTAGCGTCTGGTCAACTGCTGGCGCAGGCTGATCTCGACGCTGAGGTCGCGGAAGGTCTCGACCCCGCCGACGACGTTGCCTTCGTGGTCCACCAGCGGGGCGGCGCTGATGCTGACCGAATGCGAGCGGCCGTTGCGGGTCTTGATCGTGATGGAGCGGTTGGATACCGCTTTCCCTGTGTAGAGACTCTCGGCGATGGCGCAATTGCGGCCGCAGATCGAGGACTGGAAGATCTCGCTGCAGTTCTTGCCGACGGCGTTTTCCCGCGACCAGCCGGTGATCAGTTCCGCCGCCAGGTTGAACGAGGTGATGGTCCAGTTGCGGTCGACGGTGAAGACCCCGTCGGCGACCGAATCGAGTATCAGTTCGTTCTGCAGCCGGAAGGTATTGTCCCTGAAGGTTTCCACTCCGCCGATAACCTCGTTGCGGTGGTCGAGGAAAGGGGCGGCGCTGACACTGACCGGGATGGAAAAACCGTCCTTGCCGATGATGAAGGTCTCGTAGTCGACGATGGTCCGCTTTTCCCGCATGCTGACGCCGAGGGCGCAGC
Source organism: Desulfoprunum sp. (assembly GCF_053613775.1). Classification (NCBI taxonomy): domain Bacteria; kingdom Pseudomonadati; phylum Thermodesulfobacteriota; class Desulfobulbia; order Desulfobulbales; family Desulfobulbaceae; genus Desulfoprunum; species Desulfoprunum sp. The sequence continues at coordinate 1,341,654 of NZ_JBSHXH010000004.1, read as the reverse complement.
TGTTGACGCTGGGGCTCGAGAAGAAGACGACCGAACAGATCTTGCTGAGAACTTCGCTTTCTTTCCAGCCGGTGATGCGCTCGGCCGCGGCATTGAAGGAGGTGATCCTGCCTTCCGGATCAACGGTGAAAACCCCGTCGGCGACCGCGTTGAGGATCATCTCGTGCTGCAGCGTGGCGGTGATATCCCTGAAGGTCTCAACCCAGCCGACAATCCTGTCACTGAGATCGACAAGGGGGGCGGCGCTGACCTTGACCGGGATGGAGCGGCCCTCTTTGCCGAGGATGTAGGCCATGCGATCGGTGATCGCGGTTTTCTTCAGGATCGACTCGGCGATGGCGCAGGTTGACTTGCAGATACTGGAATGAAAAATGGATTTGCAGGGCTTGCCGATGACATCTTCCTCGGACCAGCCGGTGATCTTTTCCGCGGCGCTGTTGAACGATGTAATCTTGCGGATGTGATCGACGGTGAAGACACCTTCGGCGATGCTGTTCAGGGCCAGACGGCTGGCGGCCAGCGGTTCGCTGAGGTCGGCGAAGCCGATGATGGCGCCGAGCATCAGGCCGTTCTGCCCCGGCAGGGTAATGACCTTCAGGTTGATGGCATTCTTTTTGCCGGTGGTCGGGCAGCCGAGATTGAGCTGGACCGAATTGCTGCCTTTCTTCCTGGTCAGCGGTTCGAGTTGGGAACAGATGGCGCTGAATCGTTTGTCGTTATAGAAAATCTCACGACAGTGGCGGCCGATGATATCCTTGTCGTCGATGTCGAGGATATCGCAGGCCTTTTTGTTGAACGAGGTGATCCGCCAGTTGTTGTCAACGGTGACGTACCCGCTCTCGATTTCGTCGAAACTGGTGAGGTCTGTTTCCGGCACGATGCAGCCTCCGCAGGGATGGACAGGTGGGGTTGTTGCCTGGGTACCCCTCCATCATAGGCTGAACGGGCGAAAATAACAATGGGGTTGACTTCTCATGCCGGCCAATGGTCCCATATCCTGCCGGAATCGCGGCATGAGCTTGCTCAAGATTTATTGCATTTGCTCGAAATGCGCTGTCGATAATTCCATTGTGGGGGGATGGTAATTTAGGTATACAATATGGTTGTATACTACAAACGCCCTGATCTTCCCGACGTCCCCCCGTGCGGCCATACCCGACGACCATGCCTCCGGCAGGAGCCGTTATGCAGAAAGACTGTCCGTCATTCTCCGATACCCCGATCACCCCCGACATCGATCCGGGGGAACGGACTGTGCCGGCAGGGGCCGGTATCGAACTCTTCCACTCCATTCCCGACCCCGTGCTGGTCGTCACTCCGCAGGGAGCGATCGTCGAGGTCAATCTCGCCCTTCTCCGGGCCGTCGGCAGGACCCGTGACGAGGTCGTCGGCCGGGGGGTATGCGAGATCATCCATGGCGGCCGCTGGCCTCACATCAAGTGCCCGCTCGAAGAATTCCTGCTGACGAGGGAGGCTCGGGTCGAGGATACCCGTCTGCCCGGATTGGGCGGGGAATATTCACTGACCATCGTTCCGGTCAGGGAAAAGGATTTGGAGACCCGGCACATGCTGCTGATCGCCAGGAAACTGACCAGGGACGAGGTCCGCAAGGTCGACACCATCCGCACCGCCCAGCTTGCCGCCATCGGTGAACTGGCCGCCGGCGTTGCCCATGAGGTCAACAACCCGATCAACGGGATCATCAATTACGCCCAGCTCCTCATCGACGAAACCGAAGACAACACCCTGCAGTCGAAGTTGCTGCACCGGATCGTCCAGGAGGGGGAGCGGATCGCGACGATCATCTACAGCCTGCTCTCGTTTGCCAGGGAAGACGGCAACGAATTGACCTGGGTCGATCTCAACGAGGTGGTGCGGGCCAGCCTTTCGCTCGTGCAGCATCAGATGAAGAACGAAGGGATCATCATCGAGACCGACTACCATGAGCCATCCAGCCTGATTCGGGGAAATTTTCTGCAGATGCAGCAGGTGGTCCTCAACCTGCTGAGCAACAGCCGTTATGCCCTGAACGAACGGTACCGCGAACCATCTCCGTATAAACGCATCCGTATCAGCTGCCGACCGGTCGAGCTCGAGGGCCAGGCCTTTATCCGTCTCTCGGTCCAGGACTGGGGTACCGGCATCCCCCAGGGTATTCTCGAAAAACTGTTCGAACCGTTTTTCACCAGCAAGCCGGCGGGGCAGGGATCGGGTCTGGGGCTGAGCATCAGCTACGGCATCATCAAGAATCACCACGGCCGCCTGCGGGTCGATTCGATGCTCAATAAATTCACTGAGATGATTATCGAGATTCCAGCCGCCGATGTCTGAATCCATGGAAGATGTCCATATTCTGATCGTCGATGACGAAGAGAGCATCCGGGTCACCTTCGAGATGTTTCTCAAGCGCGAGGGCTATGGCAAGGTGACCACGGCCGCGACGATCGAAGAGGCGCTCGTCGCCATCAATGAGGAACACTTCGACCTCATCATCAGCGATATCGTGCTCGAAGGCGCCTGCGGCACCGACCTGCTCAAATATATCCAGCAGACCGGGGTCCAATGCCCGGTGGTGATGATCACCGGTTTCCCCAATCTCAACTCGGCGGCCGAGGCGGTGCGCTACGGCGCCTTTGAATACATCTCGAAACCGGTCAACAAGGAAACTCTGCTGCGGATCGTCCGCCAGGCCCTGAAGCACTGGCAGCTGGCGAAGGAGAAACAGGAACTGCAGCGGGAAAACGAGAAGTTCCGCCGCTATCTCGAGGTCATCTTCAGCTCGGTCAGTGACGCCATCATCACCGTTGACGAGGCGATGCGGATCATCCAGGTGAACGATACTGCCAGGACCTGGATGGCGGAGGTCCATGGCGACGAGGTGACCGACCTCCAGTCGCTGCCCGGCGAGATGGGAATGGCCTGTCTCCAGGATGCCAGCCGGGTCATCAAGGAAGGGCAGGTCGTGCGGGAGCACCAGGTGGAATGCCGCAAGGCCGACGGGACCATCCGCATGATCAGCCTCACCGCCGCTCCCCTGAAGGATGCGGTCGAGGAATTCAACGGGGCGGTGATTGTCGCCAGGGATATCAGCCTCGGCCTGCCGGAATCGCACGGTGGGCTGCGAAGCCGGTTCCACGGGTTCATCGGGATCAGCCCGCAGATGCAGGAGGTTTATCGCCTGATCGAGAACGTCGGCAAGGTCGATACCTCGGTGCTCATCACCGGCGAATCGGGTACCGGCAAGGAACTGGCGGCGGAGGCCCTCCATGCCGAGAGCTGGCGGTGTGACCGGCCGCTGGTCAAGGTCGACTGTGCCGCCATGGCCGAGGACCTGCTGGAGAGTGAGTTGTTCGGTCATCGCAAGGGGGCCTTTACCGGGGCCGACCGCAATCGGCCCGGGCGCCTGCTGCAGGCCGACCACGGCACCCTGTTTCTCGACGAGATCGGCGATATTTCCAGCCGCATGCAGCTGCGGCTGCTCCGTTTTCTCCAGGAACAGACCTTCACCCCGGTCGGCCAGGACACCCCGCTTCAGGTCGACGTGCGGGTCATCGCCGCAACCAATGTCGACCTGCGCGAGAAGGTGCGGCAGGGATTGTTTCGCGAGGATCTCTATTACCGGCTCAAGGTGGTCGAGATCATGCTGCCTCCCTTGCGCGAGCGCCGGCAATGCATACCGCTGCTGGTCCACCATTTTCTTGCCCTGTTCCGCGAAAAACTCGGCCGCAGGATCCATACCATCTCCGACCAGGCGCTGGACGCCCTGACTCGCTACCCATGGCCTGGCAATGTCCGGGAACTGCGGCATGTGATGGAGCGGGCCTGCATCCTCTGCACCGGATCGACCTTGCGCCGCGAGAATCTGCCGGTTGATCTGGTTGGCATATCCGAGAAGACCTCGTCCGATACCCTCCGACAGCCGGGGTCGGCGACCCCGTCCTCGCAGCAGTTCGTACCAGCCGCGGCCACCGATCAGGAAATGGTCCAACAGGCCCTCCTGCAAAGCGGCGGCAACAAGAGCCTGGCGGCGAAATTACTGCATATTGACCGCAGCACCCTCTACCGTAAGATGAAACGGTACCGTCTGGTCTGATATTTCATCCAGCCAACGTGTTGCATCAGTGTTGCAGAAGTGTTGCGATACTGTTGCAGTGTGGCGCCGACCTGTTCACTGCAACACCATTGATGCCACAAACGATCCATTGCAACGCTGTTGCCCAAGTTCGATATACTGCTGCAGGCCATTGATGCATGTCTATTTTATATATAAAAAACATAGAGATATAAAATTTACCAAAAATAATTCCGATTCTGGCATCTATGCTGCAGTGAAGTCTGCATGGATCGAAGAGTCTGCAGCCGCCTGGAGCACTTTTCCCTTGGAATACAGGCCACCGTGCAGATGAGCTACCCGGTTAATACGAGAGCTGAAATGGAGGCGGAATCATGAAGAATACAATTCAGGTAGATCAGCGGGTCAGAACTGGCGTCGGCGCAGCCGGCAGTGTCGGGACAGAGATATCGAAGGTCGGCGTTTCGGTGGTGGCGATATTCGGGGTCATCGTCGGGCTGTGGAGTCTCGCCTCCCTGGTTGGCGGTCTGGTTTCCAGCGGCGGCCCTCTGGGGTTGGTCGGCAACTGGTTCAAAGCGGTGTTCGGCCTGTAGCATCCCCCCGGATGAGGAAATCTGTCGATGGTGATCGACGAGAAAAGGGTTTGAGGTATGGGCGTTCTGTCGTCAAAGGCGGAACGCCCCCGCCGTTTTGACGTGGTCTCTTTTTTTCTTACTGAAAGTGCAGTATACAATTAGAAATTACATGTATTTCTGCATTTTCAGAAGGAAGGGTCATGGCCATCGTCGTCAGAAATCTCCTCATTTTTTTCATCATCCTCGTCTGTTTTCTCCTGGGATTGTTTTTCTGGTCGATCGAAAACAGGCTGCCGGTCCGCAATTATACTGAACTTGTGCAACAGCTTGCCGAAAAAAACGTGGCGGCACTGAGCTTTACCGGGAACAAGGTCGAAGTCAGCACCAGGGATGGCGGCCATTACGTCACCCGGGTCATGGATCCGTCCAGCCTCGCCGCCTCGGTTTCCGGAGGAGCGGTGCCTATTGCGGTGAACGAGGATTACACCCTCTACTATTTCCAGGGCGGCCTGTTCTTTTTCGCCCTGATGCTCGGGTCGGTGATCTGGTTCTCCCTCCAGGCCAGGCGTCGGGGTGAGGAGGAATCGAGATTCGCCCGAGACAAGAGGATCCTGCCCGCCACCAACGGCAACAAGGTTACCTTCGATGATGTGGCGGGGGTGCCGGAGGCCAAGGAGGAACTGGAGGAAATAGTAAATTATCTGAAGAATCCAGGCCAGTACAGTGCGGTCGGCGCCTACATCCCGCATGGCGTGCTGCTGCAGGGGTTGCCTGGAACCGGCAAGACCCTGCTGGCCCGGGCTGTCGCCGGCGAGGCCGGCGTGCCGTTCTACAGTTTCAGCGGCTCCGATTTTGTCGAGATGTTCGTCGGCGTCGGGGCCTCCCGGGTCAGGGATATCTTCCGGGATGCCAAGAAAAACGCCCCCTGCATCATCTTCATCGACGAGATCGATGCGGTCGGCATACGTCGCACCACCGGGGCGACCGACAGCCAGGATGAGCGGGGGCAGACGCTCAACGCCCTGCTGGTGGAAATGGACGGCTTCAGTTCGACCGACAACATCATCGTTCTCGCCGCCACCAACCGGCCGGATATCCTTGATCCGGCGTTGAGCCGGCCGGGCCGCTTCGATCGCCAGATCACCATCCTGCCTCCTGACCTCAAGGGACGGACCAGGATTCTCGAAGTCCATTGCAAGAAAGTGCAGCTCGGCCCGGATGTCGATCTGGAACAGATCGCCATGATGACCTCGGGCTTCACCGGCGCCGAACTCGCCAACCTCGTCAACGAAGCGGCGCTGATGGCCGCCAGAAACGGTCGTTCCACCATCGAGCACGAAGATTTCGACCTGGCGCGGGACCGGGTCATGATGGGGGTGGAGCGCAAGGGCATGGTCCTGACCGAAAAGGACAGGTTGCTCCTCGCCTACCACGAGGCCGGCCATGCGATCGTTGCCAGGCTGCTGCCGGAATCGGATCCGATCCACAAGATTACCATCATCCCCCGAGGCCGCGCCCTGGGGCAGACCCAGCAGCTGCCGCGGGGGGACCGTTACGCCTACAGTTCCGGATACCTGAAAAACCGGATCAAGATTTTTCTCGGGGGACGGGCGGCGGAGAAGATCGTTTTCAATACCCAAACGACGCGGGCCGAAAATGACCTGGTGCTTGCCACCGATATCGCCACCAATATGATCTGTCGCTGGGGCATGAGCGAGACCCTCGGTCCCCGGGCCTTTGCGATCGAAGACGGCGGTTTCCTCGGCCTCGGTCCCAGCGGTCTGGGGGTGAGCAGCGATACTGCGGGCATCATCGATCGGGAGATCAAGGCCCTGTTGAATGAATGCTTTGATGAGGCGGTGAATATAGTCGACCAGGAACGGGTGTTCCTGAAGTCGCTGGCCGAGATCCTGCTCCAGGTCGAAACCCTCGACAGCGAAGAATTCGACATCATCTACCAATGCGCCGTCCGCAAGAAAGAGAAGATCGAAAACGGCGATGATGCAGGGGAATGCGCCGACTGTCCGGCCAAGGGGCATTGCCTGCACTGCAAGGCACGCAGCGAGTCATCATGTACTCTCTGAGACGGCTTCTCTTGTTGGCCTTCGTCCTGACGGTCGCCGTCCTCGCCCTGATCGTCACACTTGGCGTGCGACAATTTCAGCTCAATCGCCAGTACAACGAAATCACCAGCCAGAGCGGCGGGATGATATTCCGCTTTGCCACCATCAGGGAGATGATCACCGCCGGACTGATTGAAAACAGCCGGGCGAAACTGGTCCAGGCCATCCCCGAGTTGGAAAAACTCCATGCCGATATCGGCCGTATGGAGGAGCAACCCTCGATACCGCCGCAGCTGAGAATGGCCATGGTCGGCAGGATCGATCTGGCCGCCATCGTCATTTCCCTCAGAAAGCTGATCGACGACGAGGAGCGGGCGGATCGGGGACGACAACTGCAGGAGCAGCTGCGCATGGTCGCCGACCAGCTGCTCCAGTACGACCGGATCGTGGTCGGACAGGCCCGGGCGAGCATAGTCAACCTGCAGAAGACCATCATCGGCATCATGGGACTGGGGATCAGCCTGGCGAGCATCGGACTGGTCTATCTCTACCGCAACACCTTGGTGCCGCTGCTGAAATTAACAGAGCACCTGCAGGTTGCCGAGGACAGTGGCGAGCAGGTTGTGGCCGCCGCCCATGCCTGCCGGGAATTGATCGATTTGACCAAGGCGATAGAAGACCATCTCCATGCCTGCAGGCACAATGGCGAGAGTGAAAATGCCGCGGCCTTGACCATGCTGGCGGAGACCGTCAACGAGACGACCAATCAGCTCAACGGTATCATCAATTACGCACAGCTTCTGACAGATATGGCCGAAGATGAAGCCTCATCGCCTGAAAAACGTGAGATGCTGCGCAAAATCATAGAAGGTGGGACAAGGATTGCCGGGATCTGGCGGAAGGTCATCTCGTAGGTTGGGAAGGGGCGTCTTGTGTCTGTCTCCCGTGCTTAGGGTGCTGCTCGTGCCAGTTCGCAGCGATAATGGTCGCGCAAAAAGGGTACAATTCGGCCCGAGAGGAGGAAGAAAGAGAAATGGCTGAGAACTTACCGTTGGAGAAAAAGCCCGCTGAAGAAGCCGAGACCGAACCGCGTCTCACCTGGCAGGAACAGGTCGGGTTGTCCTGGAAGACACCGATGGGCCTGTTCGGAGTCGCCCTGACGACAATCTGTTTTACCTTGCTTATCCTCGGTCTTTTCGCCCACATGACCGGCCTGATCGAAAACCATTACGCCGCCATCGTCACCTTCCTGGTCTTTCCGGCCGGGGTCCTGTTCGGGTTGATCCTGATCCCGGTCTCGTTTTACCTCCGTCGTAAACGCTGGTTCAAGAACAGCCTCGGCAAGGCCTTTCTCATCATCGATTTCAGCAAGAAGATCCACCGTCGGACCGTATTTCTGTGCCTGGTACTGTCGGTCATCAACCTGACGATCTTTGCCCTGGTGATCTATGAGGCGTATCATTTCACCGAGTCGGATTTCTTCTGCGGTGCCGTCTGCCATACGGTCATGGACCCGGAATACACCGCCTATCAGCGTTCTCCCCATGCCAAGGTCGGCTGCGTCCAGTGCCATATCGGCTCCGGCGCGGAATGGTACGTGAAGGCCAAGCTGTCAGGCCTGCGGCAGGTCAAGGCGGTATTGGACGGCAGTTATCGCACTCCGATCCCGGCCCCGGTCGAGCATCTCCGTCCGGCCCGGGATACCTGCGAGGCCTGCCACTGGCCGGAAAAATTCCATGGCAAGAGGACCAAGCAGTTCATCTCCTTTTCCAACGACAATCAAAAGGACGCCTCCATCCAGGAAGTCGCGCTGCATATCGGCGGGCGCAATCCCTACACCGATACCTTTGAAGGGATTCACTGGCATGTGAGCAAGGATGTCAAGGTCGAGTACCAGTCCCTCGACAACACCCGGACGGCCATCGGCAAGATCAAGGTGACCAAGCCGAACGGCATCACCGAGGAGTACGAAGTCCCCGGCGGGTCGGAGGAGCCCAAAGAGGGCGAAGGGGTATGGCGGACCATGGACTGCATCGACTGCCACAACCGACCGACCCACGTCTACGAGAACCTGTCGGAAAAAATCGATCTCGGTCTCTATTCCAAGAAGATCAACCCCGATCTGCCCGGTATTCGGGAGGATTCCTTCACCGTGATGCAGACTGCGTATACAAGCCGTGAGGAGGCCCAGGAGCAGATTGTCGAGGATCTGGTGACCCTGCAGGCCAAGCGTAACGGTGATGCGTTCGCCAAGGAACATGAAGCGGCACTGATTACATCCGGCAAATATCTGCTCGAGGCCTATCTCGGCAATGTCTGGCCGGATATGAAGGTGACCTGGGGGACCTATAAGGGACACAATGGTCACCAGGACGAGGCGGACGGGTACGGCTGCTTCAGATGTCATGACGATACCCATGTGACCAAGTTCGGCAAGACCATCTCGCAGAGCTGCGATCTCTGTCACGATGAGCCGCAATGACAATGCCCGGCTGATATGCTGACCAAAAAAGCCCGGTGGAGAGACTCCACCGGGCTTTTTTTATGCCTGTTGCGGCGACGATATATCGGCACGGCAGAATCCGCCGGTACCGGACTACAAGCTTTGCCGGTTAATCAGGGCGACGAGTCGAGATGGGCGGAAGGCCTTGGCCGGGCCGCAGGGCAGCAGCCTGCCGTCGGCGCTCGAGCGGTGAATCAATCCGGCCTCCATCAGTTCCTCGGTGATCTCCCGAATCAGTTGCTCCTTGTGATCGGGGAGATTTTTTGCCACCTCCGATGCGGTGAGAAGTCGCTGGTCTTCAAAGGCCCGTTGCACCTCGATCATGACGGCAAAGGCGGCTCCGAGTCGCTGCTCCCCTGCCGCCGACGAGGTGAGCGGGATCATGCTGCTGTTCTGCAGGGACCAGGCGAACTGGGCTCCCGCCAGGACGATGATCCAGACGAGATGGATCCACAGCAGGAGGAGCGGCAAGGTGGCGAAGGAGCCATAGATGGCGTTGTACCGGGATACCCCGATCTGCATCGACACGAAGAGGCTCTGGACGCCGAACCAGCAGATTGCGGCGAGCATCGATCCGGCGAGTGCCGGCAGAGTCCTGACCCGGGTGTTGGGGAAGAAAACGTAGATGACGTGGAGTGCCAGGGTGATGAAAACGATCGGGATCGCCTTGAGCAGCATTCCCTGCAGCCACTGTGCCGGAACCAGGGCATCGACCTGGGCGAGGAGGTTGGGGTTTTCGATGAAGGCGCTGGCGGCGATGCCGATATTGACGGCCAGCGGCATCAGCACGAGCAGGGTGATGTAATCGGAGACCTTGCGAAGGAAGGAACGCCCGGCCCTGACGTGCCAGATGATGTTCATCGCCGCTTCGATCTGGTGCAGCACCAGCATGATGCTGAGAATCAGGGCAAGCGTGCCGATGGTGCCGAGGGTGGTGAAGTTGGTTCGGTCGACGTAGGCGAAGATCCTGTCCACCGCCGAGCGCAGGTGTTCCGGAAAGGAAGTGTCGGCGGGTACGGTTTTGCTGCCGGATTCAGCGGTCATTTCCTGACTGCCGAAAATGGCGATGGAGTCGTAGGCCAGCTGTTTCAGGTGGTTGTCGCCGCCGAGCCCCTTGATGACGGCGGTGCTGATCGCCAGGATCGGGACGAGGGAGAGGAGAATGGTCAGGGTCAGGGCGGCGGCCCGCAGGGACAGATCGTTGCGATGAAATTCACGCAGGGTGATGACGATGACACGGAGAAGACGACGCAGACCGGATATCGGCCGTGATCGCCCCTCGTCCCTGTCGTCAATCCAGGAAAGCAGTCTGGAATAGAGACCGCCGATGAAGGTTCTCATTCCCCGTCACCGTCGGCCGCACTTTGCATGTCGATACTGTGCGGCAATGGCCATGTTGGTCTTTTCTTCAATCGGCCCGGCAGTGGTCATGGTTGTTCGTCAACGCCATAGGGTCAGCGAATGGCGAGCTCCTTTTTGCCGATCGCTTCGCTCTTGACCCGGTCAAGCAGTTCGGCCAGTACGGGTTTGATGTTCTCGCGGATATCGCCGGCGACGATGATGAAGAGAAGATCGTCGCCAGGGGTAAAGCGGCCCGCTCGCGCTTCGATGATGATCTCGAAGATTCCCTCCCGTTTCAGGTATTCCTGCCGTAATGCTTCGATCCTGGCAAAATCGGGTGTCACTTCGAGGGCGGTGACGGCAGCTCGGTCCTTTCTCGACCAGTTCCTGACGACACCGTTGTGGATCAGGATCATGCCGACATTGTCCTTGAAGCCGGGACGCTTTTTCAGTTCTGCAATTGTCTGTGAAATGTCCATGATATTGTTCCTGAAATGTGTGGTCGGCGGTGTGGCCGGCCGGTAGGACTGCGCGCAGGTTCGTGGCGTCGGCCCGATGCGGTAAAAATCACTCCGGCATGGGCCGACGGCGCAAAAAAACCGGGATGGGTAGATTGAGCCTCTTCCCGGCTTCCTGTTCCTGTTCCAGATTCGGCAGGTTTGTCATCCTGCAGGGTTGACCAACGCCAGGCCTTCGGTCTTGGATTTCTGATGGAATTGTTGCCGTTTCTTGAAGAAAGTATCGATCGGAGACCTTATCGAAGACCAGAACCAAGTCCCGGCCGGAATTGATTCTGGCGGCCACCTTGAGGTTGTTCAGGCGCTGCAGCTCGACTGTTGGTGTCGCCGTCCACTTCGCCAGGAGGTTCAGGGACTCTCCCGGTTGAACCTGAATCTTGCCATAGCGTTTGCCGTGGTGGATAGTGGTCTTGTACACTGCGAATCTGGATCTGGTCGGCTTCGATGCCGCAGCGTGTGTTTTGCCTGGTGCGGCAGTGGCGGTTGGCTGGAGGTTGCCGGATGTTTTGGCAACACGGAGTTTCTGGCCGACGCGGATGACTGAAGAGTCGAGCCGGTTGTTCTGGACCAGCGCCCGGGTGGAAATGCCGTATTTTCGGGCGATAGCGGTCAGTGTTTCACCTTGTTGCACGTGGTGGACTGCGCCTGTTGTGACCAGGGCCGGTCTGTCGCTGCCCTTGGCGGCGATGACCGGCTTGTCGGCTGAGGCCGGTGCCGGCAGGCGGAGGGCGTATCCTTTCGGGACCTGGTGTCGGCCGGTGAAGACCTCCGTGCTCAGGGCCGGGTTCATTCGCTCAAGATTGCTCTGCGATACCCCGTAACGTTTCCGGATCTGGCGGATATCGGCGCTGCCCTTGAGGGTGACGGTCCGGGTTGGGAGCGGCCTGTCCAGGCGGACTCCGGGGTTTCGCTCGAGCTCTTTGGCACTCTGGAGGGCGGCCAGGAATTCTGAATAGAAATTTCTGGAGGCAAATTTGAAATGCCCTTTGTCGTACTCGGTGAAAATCCGCTCATAGGAGCCTTTTTCATTCAGCGCCCGCTTCATTCCCGCCGTTCCGTAATTGTATGAAGTCAGTGCCAGCGGCCAGCTGCCAAGCTGATTGTAGCTGTTCTTCAGGTACTTGGCGGCGGCGTGGGCGGCGATGATGGGGTCACTCCGCTCATCGACGGCCCGGTCGATGCGGAGATAGTTTTTGCCGGTGCTGTTGGTGAATTGCCAGATCCCCGAGGCGCCGACCTTGCTGTAGGCCTCGATGTTGAAGGAAGATTCGACATGGGGCAGATAGGCCAGGTCCTCGGGCAGGCTGTAGGACCGCAACACCTGCTTGATCGCCGGGATATAGGCCCCCGAACGGATCACACCGGCCAGGAAGCGTTCCTTCTGGCCGGTCTGGGCCCTGACCGAGTCGGCGGCCAAGGCCAATCTCCGCTGGCGGTTACCGCCGGAGAACATCGCGGCGACCCGTCGCTCCTCGCCGGTGACGGGCGCAGTTCGGGACAGTTTGCGAAGGATGGCACTGTAATGCCGCACCTTGCGGTCGATGAGCAGCTTGTTCGCTTTTCCCGCCCCGGGAACCGAGTCGTCAACCTTGGTCACGACCTCATAGATGATGGAAAGATCGTTTTTGTCGTGAATGACGGCGGTATTGAGGGAATACCTGGTATAGATATTCTTCCAGAATGCGACATTGTGCTGGATAACCGGATAGAGTGGAAAATGTGCATTGCCGGAGGCGGCATGGGTGTTGGGTGGAGTGCACGCAACCATGGCGAGCAGGAAGACGAAAAGGCCCCGGAAGAGATGGACGATGGCGGTGCCGATTGCTGAAACTGGTTTCTTCATGCTCGATTTACCAGGGAAAAATTAATCGATATGGACTATATATCACAACATCCGGCGGATCGGAATATTTTTCGCTTTTAATTACACGGAAAAACAAGTGATCAACAATCGTATGAGGGTGCGGGATGTATACACCGATATTGGCCACGCTGGGGTACATTATCTCGAGCGATCGGCAACAGACTCTGCTCGTGCATAGAAATCGCCGGCAGAATGACCAGCATCTGGGAAAATATAACGGGCTGGGCGGCAAGATGGAGCCGGGCGAGGACATTTACCAGTGTCTGGTGCGGGAAATTTACGAAGAGGCGGGCATCGTCTGTGAAAAGGCGGTGCTGCGGGGCACGATCAACTGGACCGGTTTCGGCCCGCACGGGGAGGACTGGTTCGGCTTCATCTTCCGGGTCGACGCCTTTTCCGGTATGGCGAAAGCATCCAATATTGAAGGGGATCTGGCGTGGGTGGATATCGCCCTTCTCGACACCCTGCCGATGTGGGAGGGGGATAAATTTTTTCTTCCCCTGGTCTTCGATGACGATCCCCGGACCTTCCATGGGTATATGCCGTACCGCAATGAGACGCCGCTTTCATGGCAGTATACGCGGATCTAGAAATCGGTCTCAGTGGGCGGAACGACCCTGTTCCCGGCGGTTTGGAGGAAATGGCGATGGATTCCGGAATATCTTGCGGAGATCAGAGTGCATGGTATAGTCAGCGTCAGCACTGAACAGGTATTGAAGATAAAAGCCAAAGGAGCAGAATATATGAAACAGGAAAGCGAACTGGAGCGTCTTGAGCATTTTGTCAACAGCCTGATTGCCCGCTACAATGATCTGCAGAAAGTAAGCGAGCGGCTGGCCCAGGATGTTCAGGAACGGGATGGAATCATTGAAGAACTTCGGGAAAATGTGGCACAACTCGAATCGGAGCGGACCGAGATCGGCAACAGGGTCAGCGGGATAATCTTCCAGATAGAGGAGTGGGAAAAGAGTGGCGCCGCCTCTGCCGGACAAGCCGCAACAGCCGACAATCCCGAAGGGAGAATACAGGGGAATCTGTTTTCGATAGGGAGTGAGTCTCAGGGGGCAGTGGAGAATGACTGAGATCCGGGTCGCCTGATTCAGGCATCAACAGGCGATGAGCGGATGAGGCGCAAGGGATCATGACCGAATCGGAACGATTAGTTCGATTCAAGCTTCTCGGGCAGGAATACGCCTTTTATACCGGGGCATCCGAGGATGAACTGGATGCCGTCTTCTCCATGGTGAGGGCATTGGTTGAGGAGAATATCCACGGTCCCCAGGGTTCTCTGCCGATCAGCAAGGTTGCGGTCCTGGCCTGTCTCAATATTGCGTCACGGCATGTCAGGCTGCAGCAGGAGCATGAGAATTACCAAATCGAAACCGAGGAGAGGCTGAAACGGTTGAATGAGTTGATTCGGGCGCGGTTGATCAAGGACTGACCACTCCGGGTATAAAATGTTTTCGTTTGGATCAAAGTCTGCTATACTGGACTCGTAAAGATTGAAGTCCAGTTATTTAAATTTTAAGCAGTATTGAAAATTTTCATGTGGCCTCGTGTCTTGAAGACACGGCAGTTAGGTATTTCCCTGTGCTGTTGGTGATCTGCGGTGTGTGTTGAGCCAACTCTCATTAAAAGGGTACTTCCACTGGTAGATGATGGAAAATCGTTCGCGAATTTCCTGAAGATAGCACGAAGCTGCCCACCTAATTCATTAGGTTTAACTGTCCTGCAGACACGGCAGTGTGGGGAAATCATTTCCATCAGGATATAAATATCCTGTTTGAATATATTCTGGATCATCCGGTGATCTTCGGGCCACTTTCCCGGTGACGCGGTTGCTCCAGAAAATCAAGATTGGCGGCGGGAACGCCGGAAAGCGGGCTTAACTGAAATCAGGAAGCAGAGTTGCTTTTTAAACAATATCTTCTCATGTGCCGGATCGAGAACATGGTGCATGAAAGGAACATCCCGTACGGTGGGATGTTGAGTTGGGGAAAAGTCACATGTTCACATGATTTCCTGGAGATTATTTTGGACATGGGTTCGTCGAACGATCCGGTCCAGGTGGTTTCCGTGATAATCTGAAGTGGGACATCCTGTGATGCGGTCAAAAAAAAATCGTCATCTTTCGAGGCCTTGCCGGATCGTGTTGTCGATGGATGTACATCGATACCGAGAGAAGACGGTATGGCGGAAGAAGGACTGCAAAAATGATATTATTCATTCCGGGCCGCAAACAAGCTGAACGGATTGCAGGTTAGCGGACGTCTATCTGATCATCCCCCCTCTCTTTCTTGATTCCTTCCTTATCTGGTTGCCCTCCGTTTCCTCCCTCCCCGTTGCGCCAGTCCCTAAAAAAGGATTGTATTTCCATGGGCATACTTTATCACCCCATTGTCTTTCTCTGTCTTGGTATCTGTGCCGGTCTCGTTGCAGGAATCTTCTTGCGAAAGCGCTTTATCGAAGGACACCAGAACAATATCCGGGCCCAGAGCAAACAGATCATCGAAAACGCCATTGTCGAGGCGGAACAACTGAAGAAAGAGGCCCTGCTCCAGAGCAAGGAAGAGGCCTATCGGGTAAAACAGGCTCTGGAGCAGGAACTCAAGGCCGAGCGGGATGAGCTGAAGGATGAGATGCGGCAGCTCAACAAGAAACGTGAGGCATTGAAGCAGGAGTGGGATGGCTATGACGTCAAGAATGCCGAACTGGTCGCCGGCGAGAAGAAGCTTCGGCAGCGGGAGGTTGAGATAGAATCCAAGCTGAAGGATGTCGATCAACTGGTTGATAAACAGCGGTACGAGATGGCGAGAATTGCCGGGATCAGCCAGGAAGAGGCGAAAAAGATGCTGATGGACTCGCTGGAAAGCGAGGCCAGGATGGACGCCGCCAAACGATTGGTCAAGATCGAGAATGAAATGAAGATGGAGGCCGACCGAAAAGGGAAAAATATCCTCGCCCTGGCCATCTCCAGGTATGCCGGCGATTATGTCGCCGACAAGACCGTGTCGATGGTGCCCCTGCCCAATGACGAGATGAAGGGGCGGATCATCGGTCGGGAAGGCCGAAATATCAGGGCGATCGAGGCGGCCACCGGAATCGACATCATCATAGATGACACCCCGGAGGCGGTTATTCTCTCCGGATTCAACCCGGTGCGGCGCGAAATCGCCCGCCTGGCGCTGCTGCAGCTGATCAGCGACGGGCGCATCCACCCCGGCCGGATCGAAGAGGTCGTCGCCAAGGTCACCAAGGAACTCGAAATCACCATCCGGGAGGCGGGCGAGCAGGCCACCTTCGATGTCGGCGCCCATGGGGTCCATGTCGAGCTCATCAACATCCTCGGCCGGCTGAAGTACCGCACCAGCTATGGTCAGAATGTGCTCCAGCATTCCCTCGAGGTCGCTTTCCTCTGCGGGATCATGGCGGCGGAACTCGGCATCGATGTCAAAATGGCCAAGAGGGCCGGTCTGCTGCACGATATCGGCAAGGCCGTCGACCATGAAGTCGAGGGGTCGCATGCGATCATCGGTCGTGACCTTGCCAAAAAATACGGGGAGCCGGAAGAGGTGGTCTATGCCATCGGCGCCCACCATGAAGACCTGCCGCCGCAGAGTGTCCTCGATATCCTCGTGCAGTCGGCCGACGCCCTGTCCGGCGCCCGTCCCGGCGCCCGGAAGGAGATGCTCCAGAGCTATGTCAAGCGCCTGGAGGATCTCGAAAACATTGCCAATGCCTTCAATGGCGTGGAAAAATCCTATGCCATCCAGGCCGGGCGCGACCTGCGGATCATCGTTGATTCGAAAAAGATCAAAGACAGCGATGCCATGCTGCTGTGCCAGGATATCGCCAAGGCGATCGAGACGCAGCTCACCTATCCGGGACAGATCCGGGTGACGGTGATCCGGGAGACCCGGGCCGTCGAGTACGCCCGCTAATCGAATACGTACAACTACAGGAGAGGATGCCGGTTGCCTTATGCCTTCTATAGATGAACAGATTGCCTTGATTGAACGGGGGGTGGTCGACTGTATCTCTCGCGATGAACTCGTCAAAAAACTCGAAAAATCAGCGCGGACCGGGATTCCGTTGAAAATCAAGGCCGGTTTTGATCCGACGGCCCCGGATCTGCATCTCGGCCATACGGTCCTGCTGCAGAAACTGAAACATTTTCAGGACCTCGGTCATGATGTGTATTTTCTGATCGGTGATTTCACCGGGATGATCGGTGACCCGACCGGCAAGTCGGAGACCAGAAAGGCCCTGACGGTCGAGCAGGTCGCCGAGAATGCCGAAAGCTACAAGGAACAGGTCTTCAAGATCCTCGATCCCGAGAGGACCAAGGTGGTGTTCAACAGCACCTGGCTCGGCAAGCTCGACTCCTATGACATGATCCGACTGGCCTCGGAGTTGACCGTGGCCCGGATGTTCGAGCGGGAGGATTTCCGCACCCGTTTCGAGACCGGCAAGCCGATCTCGATCCATGAATTTCTCTATCCGCTGATCCAGGGCTATGATTCCGTGGCCCTGCAGGCCGATGTCGAGCTGGGGGGGACCGATCAGCTGTTCAACGTCCTGATGGGCAGGGATCTGCAGCGTTCACGAGGGCAGGAACCGCAGGTGGTCCTGACCCTGCCGCTGCTTGAAGGTCTCGACGGCGTCAACAAGATGAGTAAATCCCTCGGCAACTACATCGGCATCACCGAGTCCGCCGACAGCATCTACGGCAAGGTCCTGTCGATCTCCGACGATCTGATGTTCCGCTACTACGATCTGCTCAGTGATCTCGGCCGATCGGAGATCGCCGCCCTGAAGGCGAAGCTGGCCAACGGCGAGGTTCATCCCAAGGAAGTGAAAAAGCGGCTGGCCCGGGAGTTGACGGCACGATTCTATTCGCCGGCGGCCGCCGTGATGGCGGAGGAGAATTTTGAAAAGGTCTTCCAGAAAGGAGGCCTGCCCGATGTCATTCCCGAGGTCCGGCTGGCTGCCAACGGGGAGATCTGGGTGCCGCAGCTCCTCGTCGATGCCGGCCTGGTCACCTCGACCTCCGATGGCCGGCGGATGATACAGCAGGGCGCCGTCAGCCTTGATGGCGAAAGGGTCGGTGATCAGGGGCTCAAGGTGCAGGCTGCGGGCGAGATCCTGATCAAGGTGGGGAAACGGCGGTTCTGCCGGGTGTTCTTCTCCTGAGCCGAAGCGATCGGCAGAAAAACGAAAGGGGTGGGAGGCCTGGTGCCTCCCACCCCTTTTTTGTGTCGAAAGCCTGTGGAACGGTAGGCCGGTCCGGGTTCTGCCGGCAACGTCCTCAGTTGAGGGAAGGATCCTTTAAGTGGAGCTGGCAATCACTGCAGACTCCCGTGAATTCAATATGGTGTCCAATCACCTCATAGCTGCTGGCGACGGCGGCGGCATCGTTGATATTGGGCTGGACCGGGATGTTGATATCATCGACCTTGCCGCACTGTGAACAGCGGATGTGGTAGTGCGGGTAGACGGTGGCATCGAAGCGTTTCTGGGTTCCACCGACCTCCAGCTTGAGGATGACGCCGCTGTCGGCCATCAATTCCAGGTTCCTGTAGACGGTCCCCAGGCCGATCCGGGGCAGCCGCTTGCGCACCATATCGTACACCTCGTTCGCCGTCGGATGAGATGTGACCTTGGCGAGTTCTTCAAGGATTATCTGTCTCTGGGTCGTCAACCGCATGCTGGGAAGTTGGTCCATGGTCGTATCGAGTGGTGGAAGTCTATTGGCAAATGATAAATCTTATTAGTTGGCATATAATCCCACCTCAGGAATAATTCAACAAGAAACTGCCGTCCGATAAAGGGATTGAACCTCTATCCGGCTGAATACGGACCGGTTTCCGGCAAGAGGTTGCCGCACGTGGCGTTTTACTCTTGAGTGGTCAGAAAAGGATTGAAATATCCGAACCTGAGGGTGGGGAATTCCTTTTTCAGCGCCTTCAGCCAGGGGCGCATGCCCATGGCCGTTTCGGAACGTGGGAGGCCGATGGTCCTGAGGTACCATTCCGGATCCATATTGAGATTGCGCAACTGGATCATGTCCGGACGGCAGGAGGCGACAAGGGTGCACAGGGCTTCGAATTCAGGAGCGGAATCACTCAGGCCGGGCAGGATGAAATAGTTCAGCGAGACAAAGCGTCCGGCGCTCTTCATCAGCCGGATTGACCGCAGGACATCGGCAAAGGCATAGCCGTTGGGCCGGTAATAACCGGTATAATAGTGTTCCTGGGCCGAATTCAGGCTGACCCGGAGGCTGTCGAGTCCGGCGTCGACCAGTTTTTCCAGGGCCTGCGGCAGACTGGAATTCGAATTGAGATTGATCGTTCCCTTGCCGGTCTCCTGCCTGATGAGCCGGATGGCAGCGGCAATGGTATCGGCCTGGAGCAGGGGCTCCCCCTCGCATCCCTGGCCGAAACTGACGATGGGTTTCGGGGCCTGGTCCAGGTGCTCGACCGCCATCGTGCTGATCTCTTTCGGCGACGGGACGAAGGTGATCCTCTCCTGGGTCGATGGACAGCACCCCGACGACTGCAGCGAGATGCAGCCGACGCAACGGGCGTTGCAGGATGGCGAGGTCGGGATCGGGGCCTCCCAGCGGCCGAGGAAATAGTTGCGGGCGGCAGGGCAGCCGTAGACCAGGCAGCACTTGCCCAGGTGCTGGATCAGCCGGTTGTCCGGATGCTGTTTCAGTTTGCGTCGGGTCCTGGTGTCGACGGCCGACGGAGTGAACTGGTCGCTGTCCTGGCGTTTGTCGGGATCGCTGCGGAAGGCGGCGACCCAGAAGCGCCCCTTGCTCCAGCCGACGGCGGTGTAGGCGAAGAGGGGCAGTGTCGGGGCGCTGTCGGCGGTCTGGAAGGCGGCGGTGAGGATCGAGGTGTGGGCCGGGGCCATGAAGGCAGCCACCGCCTGGATCGGTGCGCCGGGTTCGAACGGATTGTCCTCCAGCAGCAGCGGTTCCGAAGTCTCGGGGTCGAATGCGACCGGCAGCCGGCCCGGCAGAACGAACAGTTCGCTTCCTTTCGGCAGGGGAATGAGGTCGGTACGTTCAGGGGTGACGAAATGGCCGTTACTCATGCCGGCCATATGCAGCGGAGGATAATCTATGATGGAGCCTTGGCTGTCGGCAAAGACCAGAGAAGGGATGGAATCAGGGTGGATCACGCGGAGCGGAGCACCCTGAACACGGAATCGACTGCAAGATAGATATCGAGGTCGTCGCCGAAGACATCCTGGATATCCGGGTGATTGATAAGATCCTCGACAATGTACTGGGTGATATACAGGCTGACGATATTCGGGTCCTGGGCGATGGTCCTGATCGGCGCGACCTTCATCTGCAGTTCGAATTCATCGATATACCCCAGCTGTTTGAGCTGTTCCTCGAGATTTTCGCGGATGCGCTGTATCGACGAGGTTTCGATGATCTCCCGGTCGAGGAGCCGTTGTACCAGTTTGGCGGCCAGGGCCTCGGCGTTGTCCTTGGCCTGATGGAACATCTTCCGCCGTTCCTGTTCTCTCTTGCGGTCTATTGCACGTATGGTCTTGTCTGTTGCTCGGTTGGAACTGATATGGGCTTTGGCCATGAACGTCTCCAGGTATGTATGTTTTCCGGCCGGGACCGGGATGGACTAGGCGTTGATGCCGACGGGTAAACCTTTTTATATAAACTGAAAAGCTAAATATCACTACTGTAAAGTTGGGCGAAGTGCCTCATTTCCAGGGTCTGGTCGGCCGGCAACTTCAGCTCGTACCGCTGCAGGTATTCCGCCGACATCCTGTGCGTATTGAAAATGGGAATATTGAGCAGCAGGTTGTTGATGCCCTTGTCGAGAAAGACCTTTGATGTATTCTTGTCATAAAAAGCCCTGAGAATCAATGGCAGCAGTGAATAAAATGAGGTGGAGTCCTCGAAGTAGAGCAGTTCTTCCCGGGATTCGGAGAGGCTGGCACCGTCGATGGGGCCTTCATGGCCGAATTTCCAGCCGGTGGCCCCGTCATGGTATCCTTCCACCCACCATCCGTCCATGATCGACACATTGGGGACGCCGTTCATCGCCGCCTTCATGCCACTGGTCCCCGATGCCTCGAGCGGTCTCTTGGGGCTGTTGAGCCAGCAGTGCACCCCCGCCACCAGTTTCTTGGCGATATTCATGTCGTAATTGGGGATAAACACCAGATTCACCAGGCCGTCGCTCTTGCGGTACAGTTCCTCCTGGTGGTTGAGCAGATTCTTGATCACCGTTTTGCCCGGTTCGTCGGCCGGATGAGCCTTGCCGGCAAAGAGAAAATTGATCGGCCAGTTGTTCTCGACCGAAATCCGGCAGAGATGCTCGATATCGTTGAAGATCAGATCGGCACGCTTGTAGGTGGAGAACCGGCGGGCAAAGCCGACCGTGAAGACCTCGGGTTTCAGGCTGCTGTCGGCGTCAACGAGGGTCGAGAGGAAATTCGGGGGGTCGATCCAGGTCATGCTCATCTGGGCCCGATGCAGGATCAGCATCCGGTTGACAGCGTCGATGAGGGTCTTTGAGTCGGCCTGCCAGGCCGAGCTCAGTCTGTCCCTGAAGTCGGGGTCGTCAATGATCACCGTTGCCCGGGCGAAGACCCCGGGGTCATGGCGCCAGCCGGAGAGCAGCGGCGTGGCGTCGAACACCTTGGCCCGTTCGTCGCTTATCCAGGTCAGGTGATGGACACCGTTGGTGATCGCCGCAATCTTGCCGGCGAATTGCGGGAACTGCCGGCAGGTGACGTCGCGGTGCAGGCGGCTGACGCTGTTGGCCGATCGATTGACGTGCATGGCCAGTTGGGTGAAGTTGTACGAATGCGGGCTGTCCTCGTCATGGGCGAGCAGATCGAGGATCCGCTGGCACGATTTTTCACTGATACCGGCATACAGTGATTTGTTGAAGCGATCGTGGCCGGCCTTCACGGGGGTATGGATGGTGTAGACGAGTCGCTGTGAGACGATCCTGGCCGCCTCGAACACCTGTTCGTCGCTTGCCCGCTCGATGTGCGGGTGCTGCAGGATCCTGGTCAATTCATCGACGATCAGCTGGATGGCGACGATGACCCCGTGCTGCTCGTTGAGGTGGAAGGTCTTCGAGGTGATGCCGAGCGCCCGCAGGGCCGGCAGGATGCCGATCCCGAGCATGCGGCGCTGGATGGCCTTGATCATCGACGATTCGGCATTGTACAGCTTGGACGCGGCATTACGGATCAGGCTCGGAGTTTCGGGACGATAAAAATCGAGGAGGATCTCCGGGACAAAAAAATCGAGATCGCAGCTGACTTCCATTTTCATCCATACCTGGGCGGTGGCGACAGTCTCCTGGCCGTATTCGTTGAGGAAGGGGACTGCAATCTGCAGCGGTCTGTCGGGATGGCCGGGGTCCTGCAGCAGGTAGAGTCCCGGTGTGGACTCGGGCTGCCAGTCGACGGCCTGCGAGATCTGCCCCAGTTGGGAATCGACGTATTGGGCGAAATAGCCCTGGCGGTAGAGCAGGCTGACGGCGATCACCGGCAGATGACAGTCGGCATAGCTCTTCAGCGTATCGCCGGCGAGAATGCCGAGGCCGCCGCTGTAGGTGGGGATATTTTGCGGGCCATGGATGTATCTGTGGTAAAAATCCTGCAATCGGCTATCGATGATCTGGTGGCTGTCGGTGATATTCTCCAGTCTGTCACGGACCGGGCTGTAGGCATCCGGATCAGCACCGATTTCCATGGAGATATAGATGACGGAATCGCCGGCTGGATCGGTGAGGTGGCCCCAGACGTGATCGAATGTCTGTTGGCTGACTCCGAAAAAGGTGCCGATCGGGCTGGTGGCGATCATTTCTTTTTCCAGCCGATCGATGGTGATGGGGCGTGGTGCGTTCATGGTAACCTTTCCTGCAGATAAAACGGAAATGAATCAAAAACCGGAGATAAATCGGAACATAGCATTTGACATCCAAATGCGTCTGGTAATAATATGACAGTGACTCGAGAAGTACAGCTACTTTTTTTTGATCGGGTCTTCCGGACACTGTAGATTGTGCTTGAATTTTAGATAGTATTCTTTGTATATAGCGCATTAGTGAAAAAATGGGCCTTACCAGTGGTGTTCACTGGAAGGGTTTTTTTATTCGGGCTGTCCGCCATTTTTTTATCCACTATCATATCGGACTTAGGAGGTTTCGTCATGATGAAGAGATTACAGGTCGTAGTACCCGCATTGCTGTGCGTGTCCGTTCTGGCACTGACAGGCTGCGGTAAGAAAGCTGATACCGATGCAGCAATGAAGACGGATGCAGCCCCGGAAGAGTCGCTGGACTCCAAGGGAACCGGCATCTCCGAGGGTCGTACCTCAGAGGGCATGCTGCCTGTCTATTTTGATTTTGATGATTCTTCCATCCGGGCGGATCAGACTTCCCGCATTCAGCTGAATGCCGATTTCATCAACAAGGGTACCGTCAATGTCCGTATCGAGGGCAACTGCGACCCGCGCGGCACCAACGAGTACAACATGGCCCTTGGCGAGAGACGTGCCCTGAGCGCCAAGAAGGCTCTTCTCGAACTCGGCGTTGCAGAAGCCAAACTGACCACCGTCAGCTACGGTGAGGAGCGTCTTCTGCTGCACGGCGAAGATGAGATGTCATGGGCTCAGAACCGGCGTGACGACTTCGTCATCGTTGAATAATTAACAACGCTTAAGTGCAGTCCAGGCTGAGAGGTAAATTTATATTGTGGAGAAGGCAATGGTGTTGAAAAAGCTGTTGATCGTCGGCATGTTCTTCATGCTCACTGGATATTTCACAGGCGGTGTCCAGGCCGCCGAGATGAAGATCGGGGTCATGAACGTACAGAAGATCATCGCCCAGTGCGAGGCGGGAAAATCCGGATCGGCCCGTGTCAATCAGAAATTTAAGGAACTGCAGGGCAGGTTCAAAGGCGAAGAAGACACCCTGAAAGCCCTCAAGCAGGAAATAGAAAAGAAAAGCTCAGCCTGGAGCGAAGAAACCAAGTCGGCAAAAATTCGTGATTTCCAGAAAAAACAGCGCGAACTGCAGGCGAAAACCGAGGATGCGCGTTTTGAGCTGAAACAGCTTGAAGAGAAGGAAATTGGACCGATTATAAAGGCCCTTGAGGGTGTTGTCGTGAAATATGGCGAGAAAAACGGTTATACCGCCATTCTCGATAGTAAAAACGGTGTTATCTATCATGATCCGGCGATCGATGTCAGTGATATCATCATCAAGGAGCTGAACAAAAGCATGGGCAAGTAACAGCGGTCCATGCCACCAGGCATTTGAAGTGTGTGCTGTACTGAAACGATGCAAGGGGAGATTCCCTTGCATCGTTTTGTTTTTTCAGGAACTGTGGTGAGGAGAGTATGTCGATCAAAAGTATGACCGGGTTCGGCCGGGGAGAAGTGAAGACTGAAGGAAGAACCTGGATTGCCGAGCTTCGCTGCGTCAATAATCGCTATTTCGATCTCAAGACTCGCCTGCCGAAGAATTGTACAATGTTTGAAGAACCGCTCCGTAAGCTGCTATCGTCGAAATTGCAGCGGGGGCGAGTCGATCTTGTCGTCAATACCAGCGGCGAGTGTGCGGATATCGAACAGGTAAAGGTGAATCTCGATCTCGCCCGTTCCTACCACCATGCCCTGGCCGAGATCTGTTCGGCCCTGGACCTGCCGGATCAGGTCACGGTGAGCCAGATTGCATCGATGCCGGATGTCCTGGTCCGCGAACAGGAAAATGAGGGCCCGGAGACTGTCTGGCTTCAACTCGGAACCGTGGTGCGGGAGGCGCTCGATCGTTGTGACGAGATGCGGTTGCAGGAGGGGTTGGTGCTCAGGGATGATCTCAGAGCCAGGCTCAGCCTGTTTGCCAGAACGGTCGACACCATCGAAACAGCCATTCCGACTCTGCTGCAGCAACGTCAACGGACCCTGGAGGAGAGATTGGAGAAACTGCTCGGCCAGGTTCGGCTCGATCCGTCCCGCTTGGCCCAGGAAGTGGCGATTCTTGCCGACAGGACCGATGTCACGGAAGAAATTGTCCGGCTGCGCTGCCATATCGGGCAGTTTCTCGCCTTCCTCGAGGAAAAGGCGGCGGTGGGACGCAAACTCGATTTTCTTGTACAGGAATTTCTTCGGGAAGTGAATACACTGGCCTCAAAGATCAACGATCCGGCAATTGCCCACCTGACGGTCGAACTGAAGAGCGAACTGGAAAAGATGCGGGAGCAGATCCAGAATATCGAATAGCTGTTACGGCAGAGTCTCGATTGCAGAACAACGTTGAAGAGATGAGGAGGACAGGATGCAGTTGTTGAATATCGGTTTTGGCAACACCGTCATGATCGAGCGGATAGTGGCGGTGATCAACACCGGATCGTCGCCGGCCAGGAAGCTGAAGGAACTGGCGAAGTCTGAGGGAAAGCTGGTCGATGTCACCGAAGGGCGGAGGACCAGATCGATCCTGGTGATGGATTCAAACCATGTCATTCTCTCTTCGGTGCAGCCCGACACGATCAGCCAGCGCATCCAGGCGATGCAGCCGAGTTATCATCTGGCCGGCCTTTCCGCTGCCGAGAAGCCGGGCGAGACGGAATCGTGATGGGCGGCAGGCTGTTCGTCATCTCCGCCCCGTCGGGGACCGGCAAGACGACGCTGCTGCGCCGGGTCATGGCCGGCATCTCCGGTCTGGCCTTTTCCGTGTCGCACACGACCAGGCTGCCGAGGGGCGGGGAGCGGAACGGGATCGACTATCACTTTGTCGATCAGCACGAATTCCTGGCCATGCGCGACAGCGGCGTGTTCCTCGAGTGGGCGAACGTCTACGGCAATTATTACGGCACCAGCCGGCAGGAGATTGACGGACGACTGCAACTGGGGCTTGATGTCATCCTCGATATCGATGTCCAGGGGGCTTCGGCCGTCCGTAAGGCAGGTGGCCCGGATGCCTCCCATATCTTCATCATCCCGCCCAGCCTGCAGGAGTTGGAGCGGCGGCTGCGCGGTCGGGGGACCGAGAGCGAGGAAAAGGTTCAAACCCGGCTCCAGACCGCCCGACTCGAGATGCGGGAAGCAGGGCAATACCAGTATCTCATCGTCAATGACGTCCTCGACGAGGCGGCGGAACTGCTGCGGGCCATCATTCTTGCCGAACGGGCCAGGGCCCATCGCCGTCCTGACGGCCGGCACATCGGACTTGAGCTGGATTTATGACAAGCCGAAAGAAAGTACAGCCACCGGGGGCGGAAAAGCGGATCAGGCTGAGCGACGACCTGATCTGGGGCGTGCACCCTGTCCTGGAGGCGCTGCAACGCGAGCCCGGGCGCGTGGTGGAGGTCATCCTTCACCGGGAAAAACGCAGCGGCAGGATTGAAGAAATTGTCGGGATGGCGCGGGAGAAGGGGATCAAGACGACCTTCGTCCCATCCTTGCGCCTGGTCGGCGATGGTGCCGGAGACATCCGCCATCAGGGTGTCGTGGCCCGGACCAGCCAGACAGCGCTGCTGCCGTTCGACGAACTGGTGCAGCGCTTCGCCGCCCGGGTGCGCAAGGGCGAAAGGCCGCGTCTGATCGCCTGTGATTCGCTGCAGGACCCGCATAACCTCGGGGCGATCATCCGCTCGGCCCTGGCCTCGGGGGCCATCGGGGTGGTCCTGACCCGCGAGCGCTCGGCCCCGCTCAGCGGAACCGCTGCCAAGGCCTCGGCCGGGGCGATCTCGCACATCGACATCTGCCAGGTCACCAACCTGGTCGCCGCCTTGAAGAAGATCAAGGAGGCCGGGGCATGGGTGTTCGGCGCCGTCAAGGAGCCGGCGGCCCAGTCCCTCTATGCCACCGATTTCCATCTCCCGGCATGCATCGTCGTCGGCAGTGAGGGGGAAGGCATCCGGCCCCTGGTCCGCCGCGAGTGTGATATCCTGATCTCGATCCCGATGGCCGGCACCCTCGACTCCCTGAACAGTTCGGTGGCGGCCGCGGTCATCCTGTTCGAGGCCATGCGGCAGAACGAGGGGGCTGTCTGACCGGTCGCCGGGCTACAGCCAGCCCTTTGTCCTCCCGCCGCCGGATCCCCGGTTAACGTTTCTTCTTCTCTGCCAGCCTGGCCTTCAGCAGATCGCCGAGGCTGCCGGTCCTGGCCTCCGCGGGCTCCCTGCTGCTCTTTTCCACGTACTGTCGATATTCACCCCGCTCGTTTTCCTCGACATTCTCGGGTGAGACGTAGTCTGCCGGGGCCAGGCTCATCTTGCGGCCGGCCGGATCGATCGATTCGACCTTTACTTCGATCTCCCGGCCTTCTTCCAGAACCTCGCGGGGGTGATGGATCCTGCGTCCTCCGCCGAGTCTGGAGATATGGATGAGGCCGTCGATGCCGGGCGCCAGGGTGACGAAGGCACCGAAGGGGGCAAGACGGGCGACCCGGCCGTGCTGCGTCGATCCTTCCGGGAACTGGAGCGGGATGTTTTCCCACGGATCGGCCAGCGCCTCGCGCAGGCTCACGGAGATCCGGTCCTTGCCCCAGTCAAGGGATTTGATGACGACCTTGACCTGCTGGCCGACGCTGAGGTGATCGGCAATGTTGTCGACCCGGCTCCAGCCGATCTCCGAGATCGGGATCAGGGCATCGACGCCGCCGATGTCGACGAAGGCCCCGAAATCGCGCAGGGAGGTCACGGTCCCGTCAATAGCCTGTCCTTCCTCCAGAGTATTCTTCAATTCCTCACGCCGTTCGGCCCGTTCCTCTTCCTGGATGGCCCGGGCCGAGACGACGATATTCCTGCCGCCCTCGTCGAAGCGGGTGATCCGGAACGGCAGCCGGGCGCCGATGAATTCGCCGGCGGGATCGCTGCTGCGGCGCAGGCTGATCTGGGAGTGGGGGCAGAAGGCCCGGACATTGCTGCCGAGGGTGATCTCGAAGCCGCCCTTGATCTCCCCCTTCACCAGGCCCTCGACCGGGATGGCGCTGCGCCAGGCCTCCTCGAGGTGGTCGGCGTCGGAGCCGGAACCGATGCGGCGGGTGAAGAGATGTTCCCCTGACCGGCTCTTGAGGAAATAGACCTCGATCGTGTCGCCGACTGCCTTGGTCGGCTGTCCCGCACTGTCGGTGATCTCGGAGGTGTTCATGACCCCTTCGCTCTTGCCGCCGACATCGAGAAAGACCGACTCGCCACTGATGCCGACGATGGTCGCCGTGATCTTCTGGCCGGGGGCGATGCGCCGTAATTGTTTTTTCTCTTCCTGGTTGAAGAGGTCTGCAAAACTGTCGTCTGTCATGCTCATGATGTACCTGTTGAGTGCTGCTGATTGGTAATATTCCCCTGCCCTGATGCACGGCAGGTTCCTGCTGACTGCCCGAGGAGGGAGTCGCTCCAGCCTGACGTTCGGCCGCTTCTGGATCGAACCGGCATGCTGGACGCTCCGGTTTCTGTCTGCTCGTATCGCATTGTACCTGATGCGGGGAAGGTTGTCCGCATGAGAGTGATATCCCCGCCCGTTGTCCCCTGATGGAACCGGGCTACGCGGGATGGCGGATGGCCAGGGTCAGGACCTGTTCGCCATCCTGGAACAGCAGACGCTTACGGCGCAGATCGCCGAGAAACGCGTCGAGGGCCGATGTCGAGAGCGGCTGGAATCGCTCCTGAATCTGGTCCCTGGTTCTGATCCGGCCGCAGTAGAGATAGATCTCGCGGGAGCGGCCATGCAGTCGATGGTGCAGGGGCGGGCCGTCGGTGCGTTCCTGGCGGATGATCAGGAACTCGCCGCCATCCCGATAGCTCAGGGCCGGCTGGTCCGGGTGTTTCCGGTTGTGGTGAAATGCACGCCAGGTCGCGATCCGGTCGGCGACGGGACGCCACAGTTGTCGCTGCCGGCGGCGGCCGCCCCGGTAATCCATGATGAATACGCCGATATCCTGAGCTACTTCGGGTGGCAGGAGGGCACGGTACCGGTGTTCCGGCGCCAGGGCGGAAATGCCGAACGTTCGAGGGGCGCGACAGACCGGTGACCCCTGCCCGAGGAAGAAGACGGCCTTGGCCAGCGGTCTGAAGGGGAGGAGAACGTCGAGGTTGTCGATGGTCTCGGCGACCTCCTCTGCCGTACTGCCGGGAAATTCGAGGATGAGATTGCCGTCGAGGTTGATCCCGGCGGCGGCGCTGTCCCTGATGATCGCGATGTTGTCGATGACGGTGAGACCCTTGGCCATTTTTCGCAGCAGGGAGTTGGACAGCGCTTCGATCCCGACCTGGATGGCGTTCAGCCCACCGCTGCGGTAAATTTCGAGTTGTTCCTGCGTAGCGATGCCCCGGATTTCGGCGAAGAAGCGGCGATCCCGGCCGGACTCCCCCTCCCGGCGGAAGAACAGGTCGGCCTCGCCGGGCGGCAGGGCGTTGTCGGTGAAGAAAAAGTCGAGACAATGGTGGGTCCGGGTCAGGGCCTCCACCTCGGCCGCCATCCGTTGGTGACTTTTATGGCGATACCCCTGCCACTGAAGGTTGAGGTTGCAGAAGGCGCAGCGGTTCCACCAGCAGCCCCTGGAAAATTCCAGCGGCAGCACCGGGATGAAGGGGAACTCGGGAAATACCGTTTTGATCTCGATGAAGTAGGGACGAAAATCGGGTATCGGCAAAAGATCGAGATTTTCCAGTTGGTGACAGGGGACAGCGGGGACGGTGGTGCGCCCGACGATGGCCTTGGGCAGTCCTTGCGTGTTTCCGGCGAGAAAGGCGCAGAGACCGAGGAGCGGCCGTTCTCCCTCGCCGTCGACGATGTAGTCGATCTGGGGAAAGTGGCGCAGCAGTGCTCGTCCGACCGTCCCGCTGCAGGACGAACCGCCGAGTACGACCGGGGCGCTGCAGCCTTGTTCTCTGATCAGGCGGGCAAGGTGGAGCGACGACAGCAGCTGACCGAAACAGACGGTAAAACCGAGCAGCCGGCAGGAGGAAAAATCCTGGTGGGCCACCCAGTTGCGGCAGGCCGCTGCAATCGTGGCGACGAGCTCGTCATAGTCGGGGGATTTCCCGCCCGCGCCACCCTCACGGAGACTTTTCCCGAACAGCCGGCGCGCCTTGTCCCGCTGCCCGGGAAAGACCAACGGGGCGAACAGGGCCTCGCCGGCCCAGCTGGTTTCCGAAATCCGCCGGTAGACATCGATCCCGATGGCGGCGGCGATATGAAGGAAGGGGTGGGCGGTCGTGATTTCCGCCCCCATCTCCTGTTCGACATAGGCCTTCAGGGCGGCGAGCTGGAGGGATGGCCGGTTGAACAGGGCCCAGGGCATCGAGATCAGCGTCGCCCTGAAGCATGAGGCGGACGCGCTGGCGGTCATTCGTCCTGATGGATGATCTCGGTGCCTTCGGGTGGACTGAAGGAGAATAGGGCTGAAAGGGCCTGCTCGTCCTTGCCGTCGAGGGTGTTCTCCTCGATATGACTGAGGGTCAAAACGGTCCGGGTGTCGAACTGGTCGCGGATCTCGATGCGCTGGATAAGCGAATCGGGACCGATCCACAGATGGATGTCCTGCACCTGCGATTCGGCGGATTTGGGGACCAGCTGGATGACCCGCAGGTCCCGGTATTCGGTGTCGACGATATTCTTGTTGGGACCGAGGATGGCGAACTCATCGGCCAGCCTGCCGGAGCCGGTGAAAAAAGAATAGGTCATATCCTCTTCGATCACCTTGGCCGGCGAGACGATCATCTGCTGCAGGTTCTCGAAATACATCGAAAAAGTCGTGCCGTCACTGACGAGTACCTGTCTCTCCGGGCTGTCGTAATCCCAGCGCATCCGCTTCGACGTGCCGGTCTTGAGAAAGACCGCCCTGCCGCTGCCCTCGCGCGGCCGGCCGGCCAACTGGCCACTGGTTGATTGGACGAACGAGAAGGAGAGGCTGCGCATCGCGTCATAGCGCTCCTGCAGCCGGGCGGCGACCGTGCCGGGCGGGTCGGGGAAGTTGTCCACCGCCCAAGCCGGTACCGGTTGAGCTGAAAGAAGGACCAGGAGCAAAAAGGCGAGGAGGACGATATGGCAGCTGGGGTGAAACGGCTTCATACAAGCTCGAGCTCCAATGGGCGGTTGAAGATTTTGGCGGCGACCTGCTGCGCCGACTCGGTCAGATCGGTGACGAAATATCTGCGGGTTGCCGGTTGATCGCCGTTGTTCCTGATGAGGTCGGGGTGTTCGGCGAGAAAGTGCTGCAGGTAGTGGGCCGTCTCGATCGACGAATCGACGAGGTTCACCCGGTTGCCGATCCGCGGCTGGATCAGGTCGGTCAGCAGCGGGTAATGGGTGCAGCCGAGGACCAGGGTGTCGATCTGCTTGTCCTTGAACGGATGGAGATAGCGGCGGAGGATCATCTTGGTCTCGCGCTTGTTGATCCAGCCCTCTTCGACCAGCGGCACGAGGAGCGGGCAGGCCTGGGAGAACACCTTGTACTGCGGGGCCAGTGCGGTGATCGACCGCTCGTAGATATTGCTCCTGACCGTCGCCCTGGTGCCGATGATGCCGATGCGGCCGGTGCGGCTGCGGGCGAGGACCGCCTGGACGGCCGGGGTCACCACCTCGATGATCGGCACCTTGAATTCCTGGCGGAGACGTTCGGTGGCGACACTCGAGGCGGTGTTGCAGGCGATGACGATGAGCCGCGATCCCTTTTCGAGCAGGAACTCGGTGTTGCGCAGGGAATAGTCGATAATGGTCTCCGCGCTCTTGGTGCCGTACGGGGTCCTGGCGATATCGCCGAGATAGAGGATGGAATGATCGGGCAGGAGCTGCTCGACAGCCCTGGCCACGGTCATGCCGCCGATGCCTGAATCGAAGATGCCAATCATGAATGTCTATGGAAGAAAGGTGGAACCGCTGCATGCGGTAGCGGGAGATGCTGCGGAAATAAAATAAAAAATGAAGGTTATCTATACCAGAAATGAACCGAAACAACAAGCGGGGCGTTTCCCTCCAGGCCGCTGCCGGGAATCCGGGTGGTTCGGCCCGAGAGATGCCGGTCTTGAGGGAATGATTTTTCCCGGCTCATTTTCACTGCCTGTTGACAGCGGCGGGCGGGAGAATTATTTTAGCACCAGTTTCGGAAGGGGGCCGTCTCCAGGCAGAGGGGGCGGCGCTACAATCTGAATCGGACCTGTGGTCCGTGTAACCATAGTCGAGGAAGTACGATAATGCCTGTTTACGAATACGAATGCAGCGATTGTCACAAGGTTTTTGAGGTCCAGCAGAAGCTATCGGACGCACCGTTGAGTGTCTGCCCGGAGTGCGACGGATCGGTTAAGAAGCTGATGTCAATGAGTTCCTTCCAGCTCAAGGGTGGCGGCTGGTACGCCGACGGCTACTCGAGTTCCTCCGGCGGTGCCGGCAAACCGGCACCGGCAGCCGCCGCTTCCTGCCCGTCTGGCGGCGGTTGTGCCAACTGCCCGGCGGCGACCGCCAGTTAAGGGTTTTCTCCGCCTATCCCGCCGATGCTGTGGCCTTCGCGGTAACGACAGCCATGGCATCGCCGTACGAATAGAACCTGTAGCCTTCCCTGACCGCCGTCTCATAGCACAACAGCAGGGTCTCGCGTCCGCAGAGGGCCGCGACCAGAAACATCAGCGATGAGTTCGGCAGATGGAAATTGGTGATCAGGCAGTCCACCACCTTGAAGGCAAAGCCCGGATAGATATAGAGATCGCACCAGCCTTCGACTGCAGCCGGGGTGCCGTGGCACTGTCTCGCCGCGAACTCGAGGGCCCGCACGGTGGTGGTGCCGACGGCCCAGATGCGGCCGCCGTTTTGCCTGGTCGTGGCGATCATTGCCATCGTGGCGGCGGGGACCTCGATATATTCGGCATGGATCCTGTGATCCCTGATCTCCTCGGTCCGCACCGGCGCGAAGGTGCCGTATCCGACATGCAGGGTGATGGTCGCCAGTTGCACCCCCTTGTCCTTCAGGCGCTGCAGCAGCGCCTCGGTGAAATGGAGGCCGGCGGTCGGGGCGGCGACGGCCCCGGGTCGGTGGGCGTAGACCGTCTGGTAGCGCTCGCGGTCGGCCGCCGTCGTCCCCTCCTGGCGCAGGATGTATGGCGGCAGGGGAACCTGGCCGCAGGCGGAGAGGGCCTGGGCGATATCTTCGCCTTCCCCGAACTGCATCTCGAGGCGGGCCTTGCCGTCGGCCAGGAGTTCGATGACCGTGCAGACCGGACCGCCGTCGAGGAGCAGGCGACTGCCGGGCTGCGGCCGCTTCGAACACCGGAGCAGGGCCGTCGCCCGGGCCGGTCCTGCCGAGGAGCCGTCAACGCGGGCGGGAAATTCGAGGAGAAAGACCTCGATTTTGCCGCCGCTGTCCTTTCGTCCCTGCAGCCGCGCCGGGAAGACCCGGGTGTCGTTGACCACCAGCATGTCGCCGTCGTTCATGAGGTCGACGATGTCGGCAAATCGTCGGTGACTGATCGCCTTGCTTTCGTTGTCGAGGACCAGCAGGCGGGAGTTGTCACGGCGGTCGGCCGGATGTTGGGCGATCCGCTCCGCCGGCAGGTGATAGTCGTACGCTGAGAGGATGAAATCCTGTTGCATGTGGGTGTTGTTTTCAGTAGTAAGAGATGAGATGGACGTCGCCTCCGTTTCCGCCGCTTCAGCAAGTCTGGGGCGGAGACCGGGCATACTACCTGGGATCTGTCAGTGAGGGGGCTGCTTTAGATACCATGTTCCTGGCCGTTGCCGCAACTGAAATGGAAATGGCGCCCCTGGGCCGGATAATGGTTGCCTCCGAGGTTCGCTGCGAGACCCTCGTCACCGGGGTGGGACCGGTCGAGTCGGCCCTGCGGCTGGTGCGCTTCCTCTGCACGGACGGGCGCCATATCCGCGGGATCATCAACTTCGGCGTCGCCGGGGCCTATGTCCTCCTCGAAGGATCTCAGTTGGCCGCGCCCCTTGATGTCTGCCTGGCCGAGCGGGAGATCGCCGGTGATTTCGGCATCTGCTACGGCGACAACATGGATTACCTGCCGGAGGAGCTGACCGGCCGGATCGCCTATGACATCGACCGTTCCCAACTGCTCCAGGCCGGGCTGATCCTCCAGCGCAATGGCCTCAATCCCCATATCGGGACCTTCATCACCGTCAATGCCGTGTCCGGCACCAGGGCCCGCGGCGAGAATCTGAGGCAGCAGTGGCAGGGGTTGTGCGAAAACATGGAAGGCGCCTCGATAGCCCGGGTCGCCGAGGCCTTTGCCCTGCCGTTCCTCGAGGTGCGCTGCATATCGAACATGGTCGAGAACCGGAATCCGCAGAACTGGCGGCTGGACGAGGCCTGCGAGATCGCCGCCAGGGCCGCCTCGTTGCTTCTCCGTGAACTGGAACTGTAATGAAACAGCTCTCTTTAGGCTACTCGCCCTGCCCCAACGACACCTTCATCTTCTACGCCATCAGCCATGGGACCATCGATCTCGGCGGCCTGAAATTCGGCCGGCCGCAGTTGGAGGATGTCGAGACGCTCAACGCCTGGGCCCTGGCCCATCACCTCGATGTCACCAAGATCTCCTGCCATGCCCTGGGCCATGTCAGTGACGAATACTGCGTCCTCGCCGCCGGCGGCGCTCTCGGCCGCGGCTGTGGACCGCTGGTGGTTGCCGCCTCCGGCATTCCCGTGGCCGACCTTGCCGGTCGACGGGTGGCCATCCCCGGCCGCCTGACCACCGCCGCCCTGCTGTTCCGCATGTTCCAGCCGGCCTGCACCGACCTGGTGGAGATGCGATTCGACCGGATCATGGCGGCGGTTCGCCGGGGAGAGGTCGATGCCGGGGTCATCATCCACGAAAGCCGTTTCACCTATGGCGAAGAAGGATTGACCTGTCTCCAGGATCTCGGCCAGTGGTGGGAGACGATCTCCGGCCAGCCGATCCCGCTCGGCTGCATCGTCGCCAGGCGGAGCCTGGGCGGCGCGATGATCAAGCGCATCGAGCGGACGGTGGCGTCCAGCGTCGAGTATGCCTTCCGCTTTCCTGAGGAAAGTCTGCCCTATATCCGGGCAAACAGCCAGGAGACAGCTCCGGAAATCGTGCAGGAACATATTCGCCTGTATGTAAATGATTTTTCCCGTAATCTTGGTGACGAAGGAATGGCGGCGATTACCGCCTTCCTTCAGCGCGGTCGGGCTGCCGGCGTTCTGCCGCCGGAGACTGCCGGACAGGCGCCCCTCTTTGCCTGTCAACTCGGGGACGGAAGATGAACGACGCCGGCCTCGAGATGGCGGAGTGCAGCCGACTGCCGGTCTTTCGGCTGATCGGGGGGGACGGAGTGACCGATCGGGACTTCGGTCGTGCGCTGGTCGGCGAGCTCGCCGGTCGGGGCATGCGGCTCCTGATCGTCCGTTTTCCGTCGGGCGGTGGGCCAACGGCCGCTTCCTCCCCGTCCCACATGGCGGCGTGGGCCACAATGGCGGACGGGTTTGACGGTGGCGGTCGATCCAGGATCGCCTGCTTCGAGGCGGCGGAATGCCGTCATGCCATGCCGCTGCTGACCGATCTGGCCCGGCACTATACTATCGTCATGGTCGACGGGGACTGCGGCCTGCCCCTCAACACCTTACGCCTGGCGGCCAAGGCGGAGCCGGCGACAGGTGACGAGGCGAGCGTCAATCTCCGAACGGCCGATCCACGCCAGGGGGTCGCGGCCTGTGCCGAGCTCCTTCTTTCCTGGCTGGAAGAGGTCTGGCAGATGGCCCCGGTCTGGGCCTGTGTCCTGATCGGCGGCCGGAGTTCGCGGATGGGCCGGCCGAAGCACCTGCTCGAGAAATCCGACGGCCGGACCTGGCTGGAGGACACGGTCGAGGTCCTGCGGCCCCACGTCGAGAGAGTCGTCCTTGCCGGTCAGGGGGAGATTCCTTCCTCCCTCCGGGATCTGACCCGGATTGCCGATGTGCCGGGCGTCATCGGCCCCCTGGCAGGAATCCTCGCCGCCATGCGCTGGCAACCGGACGTCACCTGGCTCCTCGTTGCCTGCGATATGCCGTCGCTGACATCTCCCGCGGTGCAGTGGCTGCTCGACCGGCGCCGTCCCGGTCGATGGGCCGTCATCCCGCGACGGAGCGCCGACAGCCATGTCGAGCCGCTTTTCGCCTGCTATGACCGGCGCTGCCGGACACTGTTCGAGGAACTGCGATGCTCTGGTTCCCTCAAAATCGGGATAATTGCCCACAACGTCAATGTCTACCGTCCGGTCATCCCGGAAGCATACCTTCAGGCCTGGGACAACATCAACACCCCGTCGGAATTCGAACAGTACCATGATGGCCGCGGCACCAACCGGGGGCGACCGGGGAGACGCAACCCATGAACCCACCGGCCGGTTCATCGTCGTGGAGGGAGGGGCTGATGTCTTCGTATGACGAACAATGCGCCGAAGATTTTCGCCGGATCAGGCACCGGATCGAGCCGTATTTCGTTGATCTGCGGACAGCCTGTCCGTATGGTCTCCCTTTCGTCGCCACATTTCACCAGGCGATGCTGTGCCCGATCGAACAGCGGGTGATGGAATTATTTCTTGCCGCCGGCTACCGGCGCAACGGAAACTGCCTCTATACCATGCACTGCGCCGACTGTGCAGCCTGCATTCCGATCCGTCTGGACGTCAGGGAATTCCGGCCGAACCGGAACCAGCGGCGGGTACAGAAAAAGAACGTCGATGTTGTCTGCAGTGTCGTGGACCTGGTCCAGGACCGGGAGAACCTCGACCTCTGTCAGAAATTTCTCGCCCGGCGGTATCCGCAGAAAAACAACACCGCGGAAGGATATTACCAGAATTTTTTCCTCAACGGCATTGTCGACAGCCGCCGGATCGAGATGCGCCTGGCCGGTCGTCTCATCGGTGCCTCTATTGCCGATATCGGCCGGAACTGGGTCAATGCCGTCTATTTCTATTTCGATCCGGACGAGAGCAGCCGCAGCCTTGGCACCTCCAACATCATCACCCTTGTCGATCTGTGCCGCAAGTGGGGCATCGACTACATCTACCTTGGCTATTATATCCGTGAAGTTACGGCGATGAGTTACAAGACCGCATTCAAACCCCATGCCCTGTTGGAGGAGGGGCGATGGCGGTCCTATCGATCGTAGCCTGCCGGCCGGGGAGGGGGCAGCGGGAGGATGAAATGAATTTTTATAGTATTAATTCGGTATGATGGATTGTTCGCCCGGATGTTTGACGAATGATTTTGATCTGTGATATGCTGAGTTGAGGCATGAGCGCCACGACCTTTTTAAATTGGTATTCCATGATGGGGGTGGACCAATGAAAAAATGGCACATGGAGGGCATTGTCAATACCGGCAACCAGTACGGCCGTCGGTTGATCGTGCCTGATGAGGGGCAGATGTATGGCAGGATACGGAACTACAGATCGTCGGTATCGCGGGAATGTGTGCTGGTCGTCGCGATCCGGAACATCGCCGGTTGGTTCCTGCGTCTGATCTGATGACAGTTCCCTGCTCCGGCCGGGATTATCTGCGGCCTGAATTCACTTCGAAACCGGTGCGACCATGAACTCAACCTGCGAGGCCCTGTTCTTCGAACGGGAGGGGGATGCTGTCCGTTGCGGCCTGTGTGCCCACCATTGTCTGATCGGGGAGGGAAAACGGGGGATCTGCGGGGTGCGGGAAAACCGGGGCGGGAAGCTGGTCTCACTCGTCTACGGCAACCTGGTGGCCGAACATATCGATCCTATCGAAAAAAAACCGCTCTTCCATGTCCTGCCGGGCAGCTTATCCTATTCGATTGCGACGATGGGCTGCAATTTCCGCTGCCTCCACTGCCAGAACTCCTCGATCTCCCAGGTCGACCGCAGATCCGGCGATCTTCCCGGCAGCACCAGGACGCCCGAGAGTGTCGTCGAGGCGGCGCAGCGCTATGGCTGCCGGTCGATCAGCTACACCTATGTCGAGCCGACGATATTTTTCGAGTTCGCCTATCAATGCAGCGTCCTCGCCGCGCCGCAGGGCCTGAAGAATATCTTCGTGTCCAACGGCTACATGAGCCGGCAGGCGGCGGAGATGCTGGCCCCGGTTTTGACCGCGATCAATGTCGATATCAAGTCCTTCAGCGACCAGTTTTACAAGAAGGTCTGCGGTGCCAGGCTGCAGCCGGTGCTTGACACCGTCGAGCTGCTGCATGGGCTCGGGGTGTGGGTCGAGGTCACGACCCTGATCATCCCCGGGATGAACGATTCACCGGAAGAACTGGCTGCGATCGCCTCGTTCCTGGCGGCCATCGACCGCAATATTCCCTGGCATGTCACCGCCTTTCACCCGTCGCACCGGATGCTCGATATCCCCCCCACCCCGCGGTCAACCCTGACGACCGCCGCCCGCATCGGCAAGGACAAGGGGCTGCTGCACGTCTATGAAGGCAACGTTGGTACCGGCGGCGAGGACACCATCTGCGGTGCCTGCGGTGCCGGTCTGATCGAGCGGCGGGGGGTCGAGGTGGTGGCGAACCGCCTCACCCGGGGGGCGTGTCCGGATTGCGGCGCCCATCTTGCCGGCATCTGGGACTGACTGCCGTCCTCGATTTTCTGATCACTCCCTTTTTTCTGCCGTTTTCGTTCAGTGGTCCTTTTTCTGCCTGACAAACAGGTGGCCGCTGATCCTTGTCAGCAGGATGGCGAACAGGGCTGCGGCCATGCCGAGCAGGACATCGAAATAGGGCGGGGCGGCCAGGGCGATGCGGATGATCAGGGTCGACAAGGCAAATCCCGAGTTGCGGAAGATCGCCGCGAAATTGGGGTGAAAACACTGGGAGATGAGGACGACGAGGATGTCGGTCAGGATCAGGATCGTATAGAATTCATGGAGGAAATCCGTCTCCCGGGTCCCGAAGTAGGTCTGGATCCCGCTGTGGATCCCCATCGTGCAGAAGACCAGCAGCAGGATCAAGGCGATGCCCTTCTTGGCGGCGACGAAGCTGTAGAGATCGACGGGGCGCATGGCTTCGTCGGCGGACTTGGCCTGGACCCGGTAATAGTACCCCAGCAGGGCGAAGATCAGGAGGGCGCCGAAGCCGCTCGAGAGGATATGGAGGATCGCCACCTGGTTGCCGGCGAACGCGATCGGTTCCGGGAACTGGGACAGCTCCTTGAAGGCGTTCCGCATCAGGATCAGCGACAGGATCTCGAACTGCTTGCCGACCGAACGGCTGAACGAACAGGGGAGGGTGAAGATCAGGCTGATCACCTCGAGGATCAACACCACGGTGAAGGCAGCCTGCACGGCATAGAAATGATTGCCGGGGATATACCGGGCGACGGAGGCTGGGAGATAGCCCTGACGCTTGAGTTCGATACCGATCAGACTGCCGAGGAAGAACATGACCAGCAGGACCGATATCTTCCTGTGCATCTTTTCATGTTCCCAGAGATGATGCAGTGGGTCGAAGAGATAGGTGATCCGTTCGTAGAGAAAATTCATGGCCGGCGGATCCGGGACAGCCTTACCCGGGCGAGGCAACAGTGGGGAAAGGACAACTCGACGAGATCAGTCTCTATCATGCGGTAGGCCCGGTAATGCAATATCCCGGGTCACCGCTCCGGTGGTTTTCGGATGCTGCCCTGTGATATCGATGGGAAGGCGGGGCTGGCTCGGAGGGCGACCTCGCCCCAGACATCAACGGGAGGTGGTTCGTGGCTCATGACGAATTCGGTCCAGCCCCAGGAGGCGTTCATGATCTCGACTCCGACGCTTTTCTGGGTGTTGTCTTTCTTCGTCCAGCACGGCCTGGCCAGCATCTTGAAATTTTTCCCCTGGCCGGAAACGACGATCGAGAGACGCTGGCTGGTGTCGCACCTGAGCGGAAGATCGGTCAACCTCAGGCCAAAACGTGACAGATCAGTCACCATCCCGGAATAAAAACCTTTGCCATCGGATACATCCGCCCAGAGGTTGTTTATAGTCATCCGTTGGTGTCGTCGTTTTTCCATGACTTCCCTTGTGTTGTTCCGGCCGCTCCAGGCGCCGGGAAGAATTGTACGGTGTAATGTGTTACCCGGTGCCCCTGATGCCGCCCCGACAATCCCTGCTGTCCCGCCGGATGAGCGGAAAATGCCTCGCTTGTATGTGCCGTAATGCTGCAGCCGCCAATGTCCGGAACGATTGAGTTTATTTGAAAATTATATTGTCCTCTGTTTGAACTCTACGTAATTTGTTGCTGTTTGACAAGAAATAAGATCAGTCGACACGGGAGAAGGAAAGGCGGAATATCCTGACTGGCGGTGGGATTGAATGAAGGTGTGAACTTGAGTTTGACACCAACGGCAGATATTCCGGGATAATCCGAAATCCGGCTGGACCGACGACCAGGTTGCGGAAGTGTGGCCGGATTGTGCGATGGCGGGAAATATTCTTTTACTTCCAGAAATCAACCGTATGATGACGAAGGATCCCGATCGTATCGAACTACCTGTAATGGATCAATGACTCCGGCTTCCCCTGACATTCTGGAGGAGAGAATGAGATGAACAGGACGTATGTTCTCTGGGTGACACTGCTCGTCCTGGTTGCGCCTGCATCGTTGCAGGGAGCCCAACTCAACTGGATGGGGCACTGGAAGGGGGAGGACAAGCGTGAACTGCTGGTCCATGAGGTCAGGAAACAGTATGAGTTCCTCCACCCGGATGTGACGGTGAATCTCCAGTTCGATGTCGATATCGAAGGGGAGGGCGACTATTACAAAATGAAGGTTGCGCACAAGATCGTCGAAATGATCACAACCGGCAGGATCGAATGGGATGTCGTCTTCTGCGACCTTCCCGTGTATAACCATGTCGCCGATCTGCTTGGCGATCCGTTGTGGGGGCAGAAGCATCTGGTCGATTTTGCCACCGTCCCCGGTTTTCTCGGGAGCCAGAAAGACTTCATCGTCAATACACCGTATTACAGGGAACGGATGGGCGGCATTTTTGCCGGCCCGCATATCGAAGGGATTGTCTTCTGTCTCTGGACCACCAGGCAGGTGGTGAAGAAAACGGGTATTGCGGTCAAGGAGCGGGGGATGACGAGCGATGATTTCCTCGCCTATGCCAGGGCGCTTGCCGCCTACAACAAAGAGCACGGGACTTCAATCCCCTTCCTGCATCTCAGTTCCTTGAACAGGATCGAGGCCCTGTTCGAATATCTGTTCAAGAGCCAGTTTTCCGACCCTGGACTGGTGATCGAGGAGAAATATGATGCCAGCAAGGCCAAGGCCTTTCTGGCCACCCTGGAGATCTTCGAGCACCTCTCGCACTATCAGCCGTTGCTCAACGCCGACTGGCGGACCCTTGACTGGAGGGACTGCGAACGGGCCTTCCTGACCGGCGGCAGCCTCTTTCTGCCCGGCGGAACCTGCATGTACAGCCATTTCCGCGGCGTTTCGCCGCAGCACTATCAAAACGGCATTCCGGTGGAACAGCCGTACGTGAAGCAGCCGAATGGACTGGTCGGCCTTTTTGTCAACGCCTTCGCGGTGATGAAAAGAAGCCCCAACCGACAGGCGGCGATCGACCTGTCGATGATGTGGGCGGAGCCGGAAATCGCCGAGAAATGGGTGGAGTATACAAGAAATCCGACCGGCATCCGCGGCAACCTCCAGGAACCGGTGCTGGGCCTGGTCGACGGGGATGTCTACGGTGAATTCCTCCACGACATGGAACAGCAGTACAGTACGCTGCCGATGCGCAATTTTCGTGCCCCGACCTATGTCTTCGGCAAGGGCATTCCGGTAGGCGAGGAGGAATTCCGCACCAGTCTGGCCCTGATTCTCGAGGGAAAGCTCAAGGCCAAGGACTATTACCAGACAGCTCAAGGCCAAGGACTATTACCAGACGCTTGTCCGCCGGAGCCAGCGGTGACGAGCCAATCCGGCGTCAGGACGAGGACCGGATGCCTCGCACATGCCACGACCACACGGCACCCGAAGGGCGAGGCCATCCCGCCTTCTTACGAGCTACCCCGGCCAGGAAGAGTTTTCATACAGTAGATTGATTATGTGGTTGATCGAGCGCACCAGAATGAATATCCCCGTCAAAATCCTCCTCGCCATCCTGGCCATCGAGGTCGTCCTGCTGATGGTGATGGGGATTTTTTACAGTTCGCGGTTCAACCGGGAAATCGACAGTCGCATCGCCGACAAGCTGGCCCTTCCCGGTGTGTTGATGAATCAGCGGGCCATGCCCTATGACAAGGTCAAGGACCTGCGTGCGCTCAGCGACCTGGTTCAGGAAAAGGTGGTCGATGCCTTTATTTTCGGCCGGGAAGGGAAAATTTTCTTTAATTTTCAACCGTCCAGGGAGGGCAGGATATACACCGATTTTCTCCTGGAGGAGGAAAAGGGCGTTTTCGTCCTGGATATGGATCAGGCCCGGCAATATGCCTTCGTCGACGGGAGCGGGGCGCACTACCATATCGAACGTGACCCCCCTGACGGCCAAAGGCACCCTGCCGGGAGGGCTCTACGTCAGGATCTCGGCCGATGCGATCAAAGACCGGAAGATGGGCACTATCCTGTTTTTCAGTCTGGGGGCCGCCCTGGCGATCATCCTGACCACGCTGATCTCGGCGTTTCTCGTCCACCGGATGGTCGTCCCGCGCATCATCGAGGCCTCGGCGATTCTGAAAAGATATGCCGCCGGCGATTTTACCGCCCGGATCGTCAATCCCGGCGTGCCCGACCAGTTGGGCGAGTTGATGCGGCAGGTCAATGCTCTGCTCAAAGAGATCGAGGACTCAACCTGCAAACTGCAGGCCCTCAATCTGGCGGCCGAACAATTCTCCCGGGCCGATGACAGGGCAGAGGTCTTTCGTATCGCCGCCGACAAGATCGAGGAAAACCTGCCGGTCCGCCGGAAACCGGATGAACATGAAGCCGGCTTCCTGCTCACACTGCCGGTCAAACGGTGGAACAGCGCCGCCGACGGGCCTTCCCTCCAGTTTGTCGCCCAGACGGACGGCCGGCAGCTGTCGCCGGGAGAGGCCGGTTTCGTCCAGGCCCTGTCCGGCCTGATGGAAAGCGCCCTCGAACGCATCGCGGCCTTCCAGAGAATCAGCGAGGCGGAGGAAAAATACTGGGAGCTCTTCGTCTCGGCCCTGGAAGGGATCTATCGCGCCCGCCTGGACGGCACCCTGCTTGAGATCAACCCGGCGCTGGCGGCAATGATGGGATACGATTCCGTCGCCGACCTGCTCACCCTGGCCAAGGGCAGTGCGCGGATCAAACAGAATGTCGCGCTCCATTCCCTGGTCGAGGAGTACGTGGGATCGGCGGAATTTCAGGCGATGATGCGGCTGCATCCGGAAGTGAAGGTGACGGTGGTGGATGCATCGGACAACGTCCGGATCAACTGCTCACCGGTCCATATCCAGAAAGTGATCATGAATCTGGTGATGAACGCGGTCGAAGCCGTTGCTCCCGGTGGTGGATCCGTCGTCGTCAGGACCTCACGCCAGGAGCCGGGTGGGGTCGATGACCTGGCCGATGGCGGCCAGGCGGTGCTCGAGGTGGGCGACGACGGTCCCGGCATCCCCGAAGAATACCGGGCGCATATCTTCGAGCCCTTCTACACCCGCAAGGTGATGGGAAAGAAAGGGACGGGGCTCGGCCTGACCGTCGTCTGGAACGTCAGCGGTTTCTCGGAGAGCGCCGACGTCAAGGCGGCGATGCAGCTTGGGGTCGGCGGTTTTGTCAAGAAACCGTACACGATGAGCCAGTTCGTCCGGGCGATCAAGACCGAGATGGGGCGGCCGCCGGCATCGGCGTGATCAGCGGCCGCCGCTAACCGTCCTTTTTTTCCTGTTCTTCCTGCTGCTGTCTCAGGCCCGCCCACCAGTCGAGACGTTTTTTGATCTCCTTTTCGAAACCGAAGGTCGAAGGCCGGTAATAGGTCTTCTCCTCCATCTGCTCCGGAAAACAGCGCTGATAGCTGTAGCGGTTGGTGAAGTCATGCGAGTAACGGTAGCCCCGGCCGTACCCCAGATCCTTCATCAGTGCGGTGGGGGCGTTGCGGATATGCAGCGGCACCTTGAGATGGCTGGTGGCGATGGCGTCGGCCTTGGCCGA
Organism: Desulfoprunum sp.; assembly: GCF_053613775.1. Taxonomy (NCBI): domain Bacteria; kingdom Pseudomonadati; phylum Thermodesulfobacteriota; class Desulfobulbia; order Desulfobulbales; family Desulfobulbaceae; genus Desulfoprunum; species Desulfoprunum sp. The sequence continues at coordinate 1,297,626 of NZ_JBSHXH010000004.1, read as the reverse complement.
GTTGTAGGCCACCTCGGTGGCATTGCTCTTCGGGGCCGTCGCCAGGTAGACGATGAGCTGGGTCAGGGCGGTGCTGGCCTCCGGCATGCCGAGAAAGTGCACCGTGTCCTTGACCGCGATCGCCTGCACCAGGGCCTGCGGGTCGGCCAGTCCCACGTCCTCGGTGGCCAGTCGCACCATGCGCCGGGTGATGTACATCGGGTCCTCGCCGGCCTCGAGCATCCGCGCCAACCAATACAGGGCCGCCTGGGGGTCGCTGCCCCGGATCGACTTGTGCAGGGCCGAGATCAGGTTGTAGTGCTCTTCGCCCCCCTTGTCGTAAAACAGCGAGCGGTGCGACAGGGCCTTCTCGACGGCCTCGGCGTCGATGCGGTCGCCGCGGTCGGCGTTGCGGCAGACCATCTCCAGGTGGTTGAGGGCCCGGCGGCCATCGCCGCCGGCCTTCTCCGCCAGCAGGGCGAGGGCTGCGTCGTCGAGGTGGAGATCGCGGCCGACGAGGGTGAGGGCTCGCCCGAGGATGTTTCTGATTTCCCCATCGCCGAGCGGTTCGAGGACGAAGACATGGCAGCGGGAGAGCAGGGCGGGGATGACCTCGAAGGACGGGTTCTCGGTGGTGGCGCCGATGAGGATGATCGCCCCAGATTCGACGTAGGGGAGGAAGGCGTCCTGCTGCGATTTGTTGAAGCGGTGGATCTCGTCGATGAAGACGATGGTCCGCCGGCCCTCGGCCAGGAGGAGCCGGCGCGCCTTCTCCATCAGTTCCTTGACCTCGGTGATTTTGGCCAGTACGGCGCTGAACGGGACGAAGGCGTGCCCTGTCTTGCGTTCGATGATCCGGGCCAGCGTCGTCTTGCCGGTGCCGGGCGGCCCCCAGAGGATACAGGAACTGTAGCTGTCCTGCTCGATCATCCGTCGGAGCAGCGAGTCCGGCCGCAGCAGCCTGTCCTGGCCGAAGAGGTCGGCCAGTTCGCGGGGGCGGGCCCTCTCGGCCAGGGGGATGTCCCGGGCTGTGTTGTCGTCGTCGCCGGTCATCGGCAGCTGTCTGGGCATGGTTTTGTCCGTATCCGGGAGCGGGAAATCGTCATTGTCGGGGCGGGCGGCGGTACAGCGCCGCGAGGGCTGCGTAGCGGCGGCGATTGACCCCCAGGTCGGAGTATCCGAGGCGCGACGCGGAGCGGAAATGGACGACGCGGCTGGTATCGTCCAACAGGAATTCGACATCGTCGCGAAAGCCGAACGTGGCGCTGCTGAACACGCAGTGGATATATGCCGGCGTATCGGTGACGATCTTCACCTTGCCCGGATAGCCGGTGATTGCCTGCCGCAGAGCCTGGTGGGTCTCCTGCCGGTCACCGGTGAACGCGAGCGGCGCCACGTGGCGTTGTTCATCCTCGGTCTGGCTTGAGACCGCATTGGGTGTGGGGGGCAGAGGCGACAGCCGTCCCTGGCGCAGGCCGACGGCATCAGGCGTCCGGCCGTTTTTGAGGATGGCGAGGGCCACAACGATTGCGAGGATCAGAACTATGAGAAATATGGTCTTGTCTGTCATCGGTGTCGCATTCCTTGGGCGGTGATGATCGGTTGACGGGGCATCGTGTCGGTTGGCCGGCGGGGCTTCGGGTGCCGATGTCAACTCTTGAGGATAGCGGAAATCATTTCTGCACGCCTTTCAGGGGAGAGATACGGCGTCATCCGTACCTCGAGGACCTTTTTCTGGCGCTCCATCCGGCGGTCCATCGCACTATCGATCTGGGCGATGAGATCCTCGATTTCACAAGGTTTCTTCAGGTAATTGAAGGCCCCGTGCCTGATCGCTTCGACCGCCGTGCCGACAGTGGCCTGGCCGGTCAGCATGATCACCTCGACCAGCGGTTGGCGTTCCCCGATGGCGTTGAGGATGTCAATCCCGTTCATGCCGGGCATCGCCACATCGAGTATGACGACATCGATGGCATGTTCCTCCAGCCGCCGCAGGGCGGTCGCTCCCTCGGTCGCCGTGGTTATCGGGAACCCCCGTTTATGCAGGCGCTGGGCCATGATTTCGGTGAATTCTATTTCATCGTCGACAAGAAGAAGGGATGTGGCGGAGGAAGACCGTGTCATGGCGAATTGAGAGGGGAAGAGTTCGAAGGGCCGGTTTGCCGTCTTTGCATGTACAGTATTGATTCCTGATCGGCGGTGCAAGGAGGAAGTGGACGGCCGCAGACAAATTTGGCTCCCGGCCGCTCGAGGTGAAGTCGACATCCGCCGGCCCCCGGCCGGTGGCCGGCCGCATGAATGAACAGTGGATCAACCCGTTGATTTTATCGATTGATCGAATATATAATGAAAGTCCAGATAAATACACGGAATTGTCGCGGCGACCGGAGAGATCCCGAAAGATATATCCGGCTCCTGCGGCAAGGTTCATGGCATGGGCAATCCCCGGAAGGGGGCCAGGGGCGGAGATCAATGGCCTGCCTGGCTGCGGCCAACGCCGATCGGGCGGTCCAAGGTCGGGATCGCCGGCAGTGGTGTCGAACCGCCGGTTCGTATCGGCAACGGCTATCGTTCAAGTCACAACACAGGAGGAGGGGAAACCATGCGCTGGCAGACAGGACGGAGGAGCGGCAATATCGAGGACCAGCGGGGGAGTCGGGTCCCGAGGGGATTCAAGGGCGGCGGCATCGGCATCCTGCTGCTGGCCCTGGTCGCCATGTATTTCGGCATCGATCCGGCCCTGATCCTCAACATCGGTGAAACCGTGCAGCAATCGTCCCCCGACTCGTCGGCCCCCTACCAGCCGAGCGCCGAAGAGCAGGAACTGGCCGAATTCGTGGCGGTGGTGCTGGCCGATACCGAAGACACCTGGAACGAGGTCTTTGCCTCGGCCGGCAGGACCTACAGCGAACCGAAGCTGGTGCTGTTCTCCGGGGCGGTGCAATCGGCCTGCGGTTTCGCCCAGGCGGCGATGGGGCCGTTCTACTGCCCGGCCGACCGCAAGGTCTATATCGACCTGGCCTTCTATCACGACCTCAAGGCCGATCTCGATTCTCCGGGCGATTTCGCCCAGGCCTATGTCATCGCCCATGAGGTCGGCCATCATGTCCAGAACCTGCTCGGGATCAGCGATAAGGTTGCGGCGCAGCGCGGCCGGGTGGCCGAGGTCGAATACAACCGGCTGTCGGTCAGGCTCGAACTGCAGGCCGACTGCCTGTCCGGGATATGGGCCAGCCATGCCGACCGGGTGCGGCAGGTGGTCGAACCGGGCGATATCGAAGAGGCCTTGAACGCCGCCTCGAATATCGGCGACGACCGGCTGCAGCGCCGCTCGCAGGGCCAGATCACCCCTGATTCCTTCACCCACGGCAGTTCGGCGCAGCGGGTGAGCTGGTTCCGGCGCGGCTTCCAGGCCGGCGAGATCGGCAGTTGCGATACCTTCCAGGCGAAAACGTTGTAACGGGGCAGGAACAAATCGGCAGGGAGTCTGGTGAGAGTGGCGCACCCGGAGGGATTCGAACCCCCGACTCCCAGGTTCGAAGCCTGGTGCTCTATCCAGCTGAGCTACGGGTGCGTGCGTGAGAGCTTTCCGATACCATTTCCGCCGGCGAAGGTCAAGCCCTTGTGCTGGAACCGGGGCCGAAAAAACGGCGGTCCCGGGCTCCCCGCCGCGTCCTTGTTCCCGGTAACGCCGCTAACGGCCGCCAAGCCCCTGCGATCCGACCTTGGCGTTGATCCCCCGCCGCAGCACCTCCCGATTGTAGAGATCGAGGGCGTCGCGGCGCTTGAGCATCCCCACCACCCACCGCTCCTCGAGGCTTTCCACCACCGGGATCTCCTCGATGCCCTTGATATCGAAGAGCTGCATCGCGGCGAAGAGGGAATCGTCCGGGGTCAGCATGATAATGTTGCGGTTGCAGATTCCCCCCACCTTGTAGGCGATCCGTTCCTTCTCCTCGCGATGGAGGATATTCTTCACATCCTGGAGCGAGACGATCCCGGTCATCTTGCCCGAGGTGTCGATGACCGGGAAATAAAAGCCCTTGCCCATGCTGAAGATCTGCAGCAGTTCCTTGATGTTGGCATCCTCGCTGATATAGTAGACCTCATCGCTGACGGCGGCCCCGACCTTCAGCGATTTCAGGATCACCGTCTCGCGCCCCTCGTGGATATTGATCCCTTCCCGGCTGAAATCGACGGTGTCGATCGAATCCTCGCAGAATTTGCTGGCCACCACGGTGCCGATGATCGAGGTGATCATGATCGGGATGATGATCTGGTAGTTGCCGGTCAGCTCGAACAGCAGGAAGATGGCGGTCATCGGGGCGTGGGTCGCCGCGGCGAGAAAGGCGCCGATGCCGACGGTGGCGTAGGCCCCGGACCCGGCGGTCAGATCGGGCATGAGTCGGTGGGTGACGGACCCGAACGCCCCGCCGAGGACGGCGCCGATGAACAGCGACGGGGCGAACACCCCGCCGGCCCCGCCGGACCCGAGGGTGATCGAGGTGGCGACGATCTTGAGCAGGACCAGGGCGAGCATGACCCAGGCGATGCCCTGGCCATGGAGGACATCTTCCATATACTCGTAGCCGTCGCCCATCACCTGCGGGAAAAAGATGCCGATGCCGCCGATCAGCAGGGCCCCGGTCAGCGGCTTGAGCTGGGGGTGGAGAGCGATTGCCCGGTAGCGGTCCCGGACCGCGTAAAAGACCCGGATGAAGAGAACGGCGGCCAGGCCGATGAAGATCGCCATCAGGCAGTAAAGGGGGATCTCGACGAGGTAATTGACCACCGAATACTGGGGGATGGTGAAGACGCTCATCTCGCCGTACCAGCCGCGGGTGACGACGGTGGCCATCGCCGAGGCGATGACCAGGGCGGCGAAGGAGGAGATCTCGTAGGTGCCGAGGAGGACGATCTCGGCGGCGAAGAAGATGCCGGCGATCGGGGCGTTGAACATCCCGGCGATGCCGCCCGCGGCCCCGGCGGCGATGAAGACCTTCAACCGGTTGCCGGATACCCGGAAGAATTGACCGGCCTGGGACCCCATCGCCCCGCCGATCTGGGCGATCGGGCCCTCCACCCCGGCCGAATTGCCGGTGCCGATGGTCAGCGCGGTGGCGATGATCTTGAGGGCAATGGTCCGCGCCCGGATGATGCCGTTCTCGAGATTGACCTTGCGGAGGAAGGCCGGCAGACCGTAGCCGTTGACCTCCCCCGGAAACAGCAGCGACAGCGGGATCAGCAGCACCATGCCGGCCAGCGGCAGCAGCGGCAGCAGCAGCAGGTGCCAGCCGCCCCGGTCGATGCCGAGCAGGCTGGCGCCACCGTCGAAGACCAGGGCATGGACCGCGTCGACCAGGCTGCGGAAGACGATGGTCATCAGGCCGGCGCCCAGACCGATGCAGGTGGCGATAAGTATCATCCGGGTGTTTTCACCCGGCAGAAACTGGCGGAGGGTCTTTCTCATCGTTTCTCGGGGATGGCGCAGCCGATTGCCGCTGCCTGGCTGAGGAAGAAATCGTCGGTCATGCCGGCGATGTAGTCGCGGACCATGGCCGCCGGCGGCTGGCTGTCGAGGTAGCTGCGGTTCATGTCGGTCATCAGGTCGACCTGGCCGGGCGGACGGCGGCCTGATTCCAGCCCATCGAGATAGGTGGTGAAGAGGGCGGCGTAGCATTCACCGATGAGCGGCAGATCCTTCCGCGTCTGCGGCGCCAGGTAGATCCGCTCGTAATTGAAGGCCTTGAGCTCATGCAGGGCGTGGGCGATCTCGGCGCTGAAGCCGACGGCGGGGGTGATGTCCGTGGCCGTGTCACCGGCGGCCGGCACGGTGCTGGCGGTGATCAGGTCGGTGGTGAGGGTGTAGACGATGGTGCCGTTGGAGTCGCCGAGACTTCTTCGGCAGGACTCGGGGATGTCGTTTCGCCGAATCAGACCGAGGATGATGGCGTCTTCGATGTCCCGGCCGATATAGGCGATGGTGTCGGCCAGGCGGACGACGCAGCCCTCGAGCGTGGCCGGCACCAGTTTCAGCCCGGGCTCCTCTTCCTTGGCCTGCAGGCGCCGGTCGAATTCGGCAAAGGAGGCAAGCGGCGTCGGGCTCAGGCGGCCGCTGTCGATCTCGCCGTCGTGGCTGAGGATGCCGTCCAGGGTCTGGAGGCTCAGATTCCACCCCCGGCCCTTGCGTTCCAGACGGTCGAGGAAACGGACCGACTGGATATTGTGCTGAAAGGGGGGGAGGCCGTGCTCCCGGCAGAGGCGGGAGAGATAGACCTCGCCGCCGTGGCCGAAGGGGGGATGGCCGATATCGTGGCCGAGGGCGATGGCCTCGATCAGGTCCTCGTTGAGGCCGAGAAAACGGCCGATGGTGCGGGCGATCCTGGCCACCAACTGCACATGGAGGACCCGGTGGGTGATATGGTCGTTGGCGACCAGGCAGAAAACCTGGGTCTTGTCGATATAGCGGGTGTAGGCCCGGGAGTGGAGAATGCGGTCGGCGTCGAGGGCGAACTGCTGGCGATAGCCCGGCCGTTCATCGTCCCTGCGTCTGACTGCCTGCCGGCTCGGGGCCGCGGCCGGTGACAGCCGGCGCTCCTCGTCGGAATCGAGGGCGTGCAGGCGGGAAAAAAGGGCGGTGGGATTGCTGTTGTCTGGCATGCGGCTGGTCAGGTCAAAGGAAAAATGACGCGGGCTTCCGGAAAGGCTCGATAGTATACCTGGATTGGCGGAAAATGCACGCTGTTCCAACCGGTTCCGATGCGCCGAGGGCGATCGCCGGTTGGCGATGGCGAGACCGGGAGCCGGTCCCTGTGGCTCAGATCTTTACGTCGTCATGGCCTTTGGCCTGCTCGAGGCAGCCGGAAAGGCACTCCTCGCAACTGATACGCGTCCGGCCCTCGGCGCAGAAGCTGGCGAATCCCTTGATCAGATCCTCGCCGCCGCGCGGGCAGCACTGCATGAACTGGGTAAAGCTGATCATCCGGGCGATAACCTCGGGCGGCGCGGCGTGTTCGATCCGGCAGGCAGCTTCTTCGGCGGTCGGGCGGTCGATGGCCAGGACCTCGATGAAGAACTGCTTCAGGGTGTTGTGGCGGAAGATGACATCCTTGGCGACCTTCCGCCCTTTGGTTGTCATCGTGATCGCCTCGTAAGGGGCGTAGTTGATCAGGCCTTTGCGGGCCAGAGCCCTGAGGGCCTCGGTGACCGAGGCCCGGCTGACATCGAGCCGGCTGGCGATCTCCTTGCTTCTGGCCACATGCTTTTCGTTGACTATATGAAGGATGGCCTCGATATAGTCTTCCAGGCTGGCGCTGAGATCTTTTTTCTTTTTCATGCGAGTCGATTTCGGGGCGCGGAGGATCGGGCAGTGATCTGAAATCGGCGGGAAAACCGGTTGCCAAGTCTCCAAAGCCCTGTTATACGACCGTAACCTACTGTCCTTTTGCCATATCGTCAAGCGGCGATGAACATGAAGCACGTGTACCGGCAGAAAACCGATGTTAAGTGAATTGCGAATTGAAAACCTGGCGTTGATCGAGTCCCTCCATCTCGACTTCGAGCAGGGGGATGGAACCGGACTGATCGTCATGACCGGGGAGACCGGAGCCGGCAAATCGATCATGATGCGGGCCCTCGGGCTGCTGGCGGGCGGCAGGGTCTCCGCCGACTGGATCCGGTCCGGCATGGATTCCTGCACCGTCGAGGCGGTCTTCGTTCTGAAGCCGGAGAACAGCCGGCTTCGCCGGCTGCTGACGGAGAGTGGTCTCGGCGATGATGATACGGTCATCATCCGCCGCATGATCACCGCCGCCGGCCGGAGCAAGCTCCATATCAACGGTTCGCCGGTGACGACCCGGCAGGCGGCGGACCTGACGGCGGACCTGCTCAGCATCGCCAGTCAGCACGACCACCAGCAGCTGCTGCAACCGCAGCTGCACCTCGATTTTCTCGATACTTTGGGCGACCTGTGGCCGCAGCGGGAGGAATACGCCGCAGTCTTCGGGCGCTGGCAGCGATGCCGTGCCGAACTCGAACAGCTGCGGCGTCAGGAGCAGGACAAGGAACGGCGGAAGGATTTTCTCAAATATCAAGTGGATGAGATCATGGGAGCGGCTCCGGTCGAGGGTGAGGACGAGCAGCTTGCCGCCGAGAAAAAACGGCTGAAGAGCGCCGACGCCTTGATCCGGTTGAGCCAGGAAAGCTATGCGCTGCTGACGACGACCCTCATCGACGGTCTGGCCCAGATCCGCCGCAACATGGAACAGGTGGTGGCCCTCGATCCGCAGGCGGCGAAACTGGCCGAGGACCTGAGCGGCTACAGTTTCCTCGCCGAAGACTATGCCCTCGAACTCCGCCATTACCGCGATTCGCTCGAGAGCGACCCGTTCCGTCTGGAGCGGGTCGGCGAGCGCCTCGATGTGCTGCAGGGCCTGAAACGCAAGTACGGCGAGACTCTGGCCGAGGTTCTGCGGTTCGCCGCGGCGGCCGGGCAGGAGTTGGAACAGCTGGAAGGAATGGAGGCGCGGGGCCGGGAACTGGAGCAACAGACCGCGGCCCTGGAGGTCGAGGCCTGCGCCCTGGCCGCCCGGCTCAGCGCCCGGCGGCGGGAGGTGGCGGTCGAGATGGAGCGGGCGATGACGGCCGAGCTGGCCTCGCTGGCCTTCCGGCAGGCCGGTTTCATTGTCAACTGGCAGGTGATCGAACCGGTCCCGGCCAACCTGCGGGCCAGCGGCTGGGACCGGATCGAGTTCTTCTTCGCCGCCAATCCCGGCGAGCCGGCCCGACCCCTGGCCCGGGTGGCCTCCGGCGGGGAACTGTCGCGCCTGATGCTGGCGCTCAAGTGCCTGTTCGCCCGCCGCGACATGGTCGATACCGTCATCTTCGACGAGGTCGACGCCGGGATCGGCGGCGAAGCGGCCGAGGCGGTGGCGCGCAAGATTCGCGAACTCGCCAGCCATCACCAGGTGTTCTGCATCACCCACCTGCCGCAGATCGCCGCCCGCGGCCACCTCCACTTCCAGGTGGCCAAGGAGGTGGTGGACGGCCGGACCCTGTCGAAGGTCCTGCCGCTCACCCGGCCGCAGCGGGTCCGGGAATTGGCGCGGATGCTGGCCGGGGAATCGGTCTCCGGCCATACCGAGGCCTGGGCCGAGGAATTGCTGGCCAAGGGCGAGGCGGCGGCATGACGCGGGCCCTGGCCCTGTTTTCCGGCGGTCTCGATTCGATCCTGGCGGCCCGGGTGGTGGCCGCCCAGGGGATCGAGGTGCTGGCGGTCAAGTTCGTCACCCCCTTTTTCCACTATGACCTTCTTGCCGATGTGGCCGGCTACCGCCGGGAGATCCGGGACAAATACGGCATCGAGGTGGTGGTCGAGGATATCAGTGAGGGCTACCTGGAACTGCTGCGCCACCCGCGGCACGGTTTCGGCAGGCACTTCAATCCCTGCATCGACTGCAAGATCATGATGCTGCGGCGGGCCAAAGAGATGATGGCGGCGGTCGGGGCCTCGTTCCTGGTGACCGGCGAGGTCCTCGGGCAGCGGCCGATGTCGCAGCGGCGCGACACCCTCAACGTCATCGGCCGGGACTCGGGCAGCCGCTCCATCCTGCTGCGGCCGCTATCCGCCAGACTCATGCCGGAGACCCTGGCGGAACAGCAGGGGCTGGTCGACCGCTCCCGCCTGCTCGATTTCAGCGGCCGCGGCCGATCGCGCCAGATCGCCCTGGCCGAGGAGTTCGGGATCGGCGATTTTCCCTCCCCGGCCGGGGGCTGCATCCTCGCCGATCCGATCCTCAGCCGCCGGATCGAGCGGCTCTACGGCGGTCAGCTGGCGCTGCCGATCGCCGACCTCACCGTCGCCGATGTCCGCCTGCTGCTGGTCGGCCGTCAGTTCGTCCTGCCCGGCGGCGGCTGGCTGGTGGTCGGCCGGGTCAAGGCCGAGAATGACCGCCTGCTGGCGCTGGCCGCCGCCGACGATGCGGTGCTGCGGATGAATGACCGGCCGGGCCCGATCGCAGTCGTTCGCCGGGCCGCCCGCTGTTACCCCGAGCCGGCCGTCATGGCCGCCGACCTCGACCTCGCCGCCGCCCTGGTCGCCCGCTATGCCCGCAAGATCGACGGCAGGCCCCGGGCCGGCGAGATCGTCATCACCCTGTCCGGCAGCGCGCGGCATGTTGCCGCCGCGCCGCTCGCCGACGAAGACTTTGCCGGCTGGATGCTCTGAGGACGGTTCAGCCCCTCGCCGATTCCCGTCCTTCCCACAGCTGCTCGACGACCTGCCGGTACTGGTCTTCGCTCATCGCCTTGGTGATCTTCTTCAACAGCTTCTCCCGCCCTGGAAAGGAGGCGATGAGGTAGGCCCACAGCTGCTTCATCCGTCCCAGCAGGTGGCTCGGCCCGGCCAGCCGCTCGCGGTAGGCGGCGTACAGCTCATCGTGAAAGATCCGGATTCGGCGGGTCCTTTCCGCCTGTCCGGGCCTGGCCATGCCCTTGAGCGCCGCCGGCAGGAAGGGGTCGGCGAGGGCGCCGCGACCGATCATCCAGCGGTCGATCTGCGGGAACCGTTGCTGCAGGGCGACAAAGCCGGCGACATCGACGATGTCGCCGTTGTAGGCGAGGCGGTGCCGGGTCAGGGGCAGGCAGGCGGCAAAGCCGTCGAGATCGGGCCGGCCCTCGTACAGCTGGCTGCCCAGGCGGGCGTGGATGATGATCTCGGTCAACGGGTAGGCGTCGAGCCGGGGCAGCAGGGCCGGCAGCTCGCCTTTGTCGTGCAGGCCCAGCCGGGTCTTGATCGACAGGCCGAGCCGCAGCCGGGGAACGACCGCGTCGAGCAGGGCGAGGACCAGCTCGGGATGGGGCAGCAGGCCGGATCCCCGCTGCTTGCGGACGATCATCGGCGCCGGGCAGCCGAGGTTCCAGTTGATCTCGTGATAGCCGAGGTCGGCGATCCGGTCGGCCACGGCCAGGAAATTGGCGGCATCGTTGTGCAGCAGCTGCGGGATCAGCGGCAGGCCGCCGTTCAGTTCGGGGAGGATGTCGCGCAGCAGCTTGTCCGGGAAACGGGCCTGTCCCTGGGGCTTGACGAAGGGGGCCATCGCCGCGTCGAAGCCGGGGAAGTGGCGGGCGAAAATATTGCGGAACAGGACTTCGGTCACTCCCTGCAGCGGGGCGAGGGTGAGGAAGGGCGGTGGTCCGGCGGGGGTGGGGCTCTGGTTCGCTGTCATAGTCCGGGGGAATTCGGTCGGCCGGGAGCTGTCCATCGCTTCCCGGGTGTGGTACACTGGCCACATGGTGGTGTTGAAACGAATGAGGCGGGAGTATAGTCAACAACGATGAAAAATGAAAGGACGGTCCAACGGCAGCGGCTGGCGGGCCTGCTCGAACCATGGCCGTCGGAGATCGGCGCAGCCCTGCGGCGGCTTGGCGCCGGTTACGGCGAGCTCTTCATTTCCGGCGGCACCGTTCGCGACTGCCTGCTGGGCCTTACCGCCGGTGATCTCGATCTGACGGTGGCCCGGGATGCCGCCGGCTGCTGCCGGGCGCTGATCGCGCTGCTGGGCGGTGGGGCTTATGTCGACCTCGGCCGGACCGGCGAGGATGTCGCCCGGGTCGTCTGGCGGGGACTGACCGTGGATTTCGCCGGTTTTCGCGGGCGGGCCCGAACAATTGAAGAGGATCTGTGCCGCCGGGACTATACCGTCAACGCCATGGCGGTGCCGCTGGACGGACTCGGCGACGGCCGGGAGGCGGTGCTGGTCGACCCGCTGCGCGGCTGCGACGATCTGCGGCAGGGCATCCTCCGGGGCTGCCCCGGGGCCTATGACGACGACCCGCTGCGGATGCTGCGCGGCTTCCGCTTCATGGCGACCCTGGACTTCGCCCTCGATCCGGCCAGTCTGGCCGAGATCGGCCGCTGTGCCGGTCTGATCGCCAGGCCGGCGGTGGAGCGGATCAATTATGAACTCGGGCTGATCATGGATTCGCCGCGGGCCTGTCCGACCTTCCGGGCCATGGCTGCGGCCGGGCTGCTGCGGCACATCGTTCCTGAACTCTATGCCGGGGTGGGGGTGGAGCAGCCGGAATTCCATCATCTCGATGTCTTTCATCACTGTTTTGCCGCCTTCGAGGCCATGGAGGCGATCATCGCCCGACCGGGGCGGTACTATCCGCCGGCGGCGGGACGGCTGGAGGCCTATCTCGCCGCCGGGCCGGTGCGGCGCTGCCTGAAGTGGGCGGCGTGGTGCCACGATATCGGCAAGCCCGCCGCCAGGGCGGCCGCATCCGAGGGTGATCGCATCACCTTCTATAATCATGACGAGATCGGCCGCCGCATCTTTCACCTCTTTGCAGAGCGGTTGAAATGGGGTAAGGAGGAGCGGGAGCGGACCGGGCAGCTGATCGCCATGCACATGCACCCCTTCCACCTGTGCAACGTCCGCCGCCGCGAGCCGCTCAGCAAACGGGCGGTGCTGAAACTGAGCCAGCGGGCCGGGGCCGACCTCGACGGCCTCTTCCTGCTGGCGATGGCCGACAGCCTGGCCAGCCGCGGCGACAAGAAGCCGCCGCGGATGGAGGCGGAACTGGTCGAGCTGTTCGGCCAGGTGCTGCGGATCATCGAAGAGGATATCCGGCCGGTGGCGGCCGGACCGCCGCTGCTCACCGGCGATGACCTGATTACCGAACTCGGCCTGACGCCTGGCCCCCTGTTCCGCACCATCCTGCGGGAGCTCGAGGCCCTGCGGGTCGAGGGCCGGATCACCGCCAGGAACGAGGCGCTCGCGTGGGTTGCGGCCTTTGTCGCCAACGGTGGCGGCGATGGCGCCGAACAGCCGTGACAACCGCCGGTAACCCGCTGATTTCGTCTTGTCAAAGAAAACCAAATGGACTAAAACGTGCGTAAAGTTCAGGACTACTATTTCAAAAAGGCCAAAAAGGACCAATATCCGGCCAGATCGGTTTATAAGCTGGAAGAGGTTCAGGCAAAGTACCGGTTCATGCGGCGGGGCGACAGCGTGCTCGATCTCGGCTGTTTTCCCGGCAGCTGGTCGCTGTTTGCCGCCGAGGTGGTCGGTCCGAAGGGCGTCGTGGTCGGGGTCGACCTGCAGCAGGCGGTCGAGTCTCCCCGGCCCGGCAGCGCCCCGATCCACTGGCTCTGCCAGGATATCATGGAGCCGGAACTGGTGCCTCTGGTGCGGCGGATCAGGCCGGCCTTCAAGGTGCTGATCTCCGATCTGGCGCCGAAAACCACGGGCAACCGCTGGGCCGATGCCCAGCATTCGATCGATCTGGTGCGCCGGACCCTGGCCCTGGCGGAGATCCTGCTGCTCGACCGCGGCCACTACATCTGCAAGGTCTTCCAGGGCGAGGACCTGCCGGCCTTTGTCGACGAGGTCAAGCAGCGTTTTGCGATGGTCAAGGTGCTCAAACCGAAGAGTTCGCGGGTCGAGAGCCGCGAGGTCTTTGTCCTGGCGATGGAATACCGGAGGCCGGAGGCGGTTGCCGCCACCGCCATTCCGGACCATGTCGGCATGGATGGGATGAATGAAAGCGACTGAGGGGCGACCCCGGTCAGAGGATATCGATCAACAGATAGGGAAGGTATGTCAGGTCATTCGAAATGGTCAACGATCAAGAGGAAGAAAGGGGCGATTGACGCCAAACGGGGTCAGATCTTCACCCGGCTGATCAAGGAGATCACCGTGGCGGCGCGCAGCGGCGGCGGTGACCCCGAGGGTAATTCCCGGCTGCGGGCGGCGATCAACACCGCCAAGACCGAGAATATGCCCAAGGAGAATATCGCCCGGGCGATCAAGAAGGGGACCGGTGAAATCGCCGGCGAGGTCTACGAGGAGATCCTCTACGAGGGGTATGGTCCCGGCGGCGTCGCCGTCCTGGTCGACTGCATGACCGACAACCGCAACCGCACGGTGGCCGATATCCGGCACTATTTCGCCAAGAGCGGCGGCAACCTCGGCGAGTTCGGCTGCGTGTCGTGGATGTTTGAGAAAAAAGGCCTGATCCAGGTCGACAAATCCCTGATCACCGAAGAAAAGCTGATGGACATGGCGCTCGAGGCGGGGGCCGAGGACGTGGTCGAGGAGGAGACCGAATACCAGGTGCTGACGGCGCCCGAGGATTTCGATACGGTGCGGACGGCGCTGGAGGAGGCCGGTTTGACCTTCCTCGAGGCCTCGATCACCCGGATACCGAAGAACACGGTCGAGGTCACCGACGAGAAGAATGCCCGCAGTCTCATGAAACTGCTCGAGAATCTCGAAGATCACGATGACGTCCAGAATGTCAACGCCAACTTCGATATCGATGACGAGCTCATGGAGCAGATTTCTTAAGGGGCGACGGTGCAGCGCCACTTTCCGGCGGCAGCGGCGCCGTGGCAATGATCGGGCTGCCGGCAATGGAACGGATTCTCGGCATTGATCCCGGTTCCCGGATAACCGGCTACGGGGTGATCGAAATCGACCGCGGGCGGCTGCGCTTCATCGCCTGCGGCACGATCGTCACCGACCGCAAACATCCCTTCGCCCACCGGCTGAACGAGATCTTCGATGGCGTCAATGAGGTCATTCAAGTGAACCAGCCGGCGGTGGCGGCGGTCGAAGACGTCTTTCTCGCCGCCAATCCCCGCTCGGCCCTGAAGCTCGGCCATGCCCGCGGCGCGGCGGTGGTGGCGGCGATGCAGAACGGTCTGGCGGTCCATGATTACAGTCCGCGCCAGGTCAAACAGGCGGTGGCCGGGTATGGCCAGGCCGAGAAAACCCAGGTCCAGCACATGGTCAGGGTCCTCCTCGGTCTGTCGGCCACGCCCAGCGCCGACGCCGCCGATGCCCTGGCCGTCGCCATCTGCCATGCCAACCAGTACCGGGTGACGAAATGATCGCTGCGCTATCAGGCAGGATACTGTTCAAACACAACGACCGGGTGGTGGTCGATGTGGCGGGCGTCGGCTACGAGGTCTATGTCACCACCGACTGCATCTCCCGCCTGCCCGACAAGGGCGATGAGATCTTCCTTCATATCCATACCTATGTCCGCGAGGATACCCTGGTCCTTTTCGGCTTTCTCGAGGAGCAGGAGAAGGAAATGTTCCTGATGCTCAAGACGGTGGCCGGGGTCGGGCCGAAACTAGCCCTGGCGGTGCTTTCCGGGATGGCGGCCGGCGAGCTGTGCCGGGCCATCGCCGAGGGCGACGGCAAGCGCCTGACCGCGCTGCCCGGCATCGGCAAGAAGACGGCGGAGCGGATCTGTATCGAACTGCGGGACAAGGTTGGGCGGCTGGCGCCGGACGCATCTCTGGCCGGCATTGTCGCCGCTGCCCCGGCCCGGCCGGGATCGGCGGTTTACGATGTCCTGTCGGCCCTCGCCAATCTCGGTTATCCCGACCCGGTGGCCCGGCAGACGCTGGCGGCGGTGAAAAAACGCATCGGCGAAGAGGCCTTCGGTGGTATGAGTTTTGAAGAGATGATCAAGGAGGCCTTGAGGGCGCTGGCATGAACAGGGAAGAAGACATCGCCGTCGATGGCCGTCTGGTCAACCCCCAGCCGCTCAGCCGGGAACCGGTGAACGACCACGCCCTGCGGCCGCAGCGGCTGGCTGACTATATCGGCCAGAAGCAGGTCTGCCGCAGCCTCGATATCTTCATCAAGGCGGCCAGGGGAAGGGGGGAACCGCTCGACCATGTCCTCTTCCACGGTTTTCCCGGTCTCGGCAAGACGACTCTGTCGTATATCATCGCCAACGAGATGGGGGCCGGGATCAAGGTCACCTCCGGTCCGGTGATCGAAAAACAGGGCGACCTGGCGGCGATCCTGACCAGTCTGCAGGAAGGGGACGTGCTGTTCATCGACGAGATCCACCGCCTCAACCATGTCGTCGAGGAGGTGCTCTACCCGGCGATGGAGGACTTCCAGCTCGACCTGATCATCGGCCAGGGGCCGGGGGCCCGCTCGGTGAAGATGGATCTGCCCCGCTTCACCCTGGTCGGGGCCACCACCCGCACCGGTCTGCTGACCCCGCCGCTGCGCGATCGGTTCGGCGTCGTGCTGCGGCTCGAATTCTACTCGCCGGAGGAACTGGTCACCATCGTCCTCCGCTCGGCGGCCCTGCTGGGAATGCGGGTCGATCACTCCGGGGCGCTGGAACTGGGGCGGCGGTCGCGCGGCACGCCGCGGATCGCCAATCGCCTGCTGCGCCGGGTGCGGGATTTTGCCGAGGTCGGGGGGCACCAGGTGGTCAATGCCAGGGTTGCCGACGCGGCCCTCGATCTGCTCGGGGTCGACCGCTTCGGCCTCGATGACATGGATCGCCGCATCCTGCTGACCGTCATCGACAAGTTCCACGGTGGACCGATCGGCCTGGAGACCCTGGCGACCGTGGTCTGCGAGGAGAAGAACACCCTTGAAGACGTCTATGAGCCTTTCCTCATCCAGTCCGGTTTCATCAAACGGACCCCGCGGGGGCGGGTGGCGACCGTCAAGGCGTATGAGCATTTTCAGCGCAAGTCGCCGTCCCGGCTGAAGAATCACCCATCGCTGTTTGAAGAGCTGGAAGATCAGTGAGTGCTGAAGGTCAGAGCAGCCAACCCCCGAACAGAGGAGACATGATGCGCAAGACAATCAGAGATATCAAGGCGATGAAGGCCGGCGGCGGCAAGATCACGATGCTGACTGCCTACGATGCCTCAATGGCGGCACTGTTCGCATCCTGCGAGGTCGATATCCTCCTCGTCGGGGATTCGCTGGGGATGGTGATGCTGGGCTATGATTCAACGGTGCCGGTGACGATGGCAGACATGATTCACCACGCCGCCGCCGTGCGTCGGGGTGCGCCACAGGCCTTTGTGATCTGCGACATGCCTTTCGGCTCCCACCATACCGGGGTGCGGGACGCGGTGCTCAACGGCCTGCGGATCATGAAGGAGGCCGGATCCGACGCCGTCAAGCTCGAGGGCGGTCTCGAGATGTGCGGGGTGGTGAAGGGGCTGGTGGAGGCCGGCGTGCCGGTCATGGGCCATATCGGCCTCACCCCCCAGACCGCCAGTCAGCTCGGCGGCTTCAAGGTCCAGGGCAAGGACCTCGCGGCGGCGCGGCGGCTGGTCGCCGAGGCCCGGGCCCTGGAAGAGGCCGGGGCCTTCGCCCTGACGATTGAGTGTGTGCCGGCGGGGCTGGCCGAGGTCATCACCTCGTCCCTGTCGATTCCGACCGTCGGCATCGGGGCCGGTGTCCATTGCGACGGCCAGGTCCTGGTCGGTCATGACATGCTCGGGATGTTCGAGAAATTCCAACCGAAATTCGTCAAACAGTATGCCAGCCTGGCGCCGCTGATCAAGGCGGCGGTTGCCGGCTACAACCGCGAGGTGCGCAGTGGCTCCTATCCGGGCGTAGAGCACAGCTTCGCCGACAGTATCGATTACCGCCAACTCCTGGCGGAATAGCATCTCACCACGGGGCGACCTCGGTCCTTACGGCCGAGGTCGCCTGCCATCCCAATACAGCGCCCCTCCGACCGGGCCTTCCCGGTTCTCGTCCCGAACTTGTCATTTTGGCTGTATCTCTCTCCCATCTTTATCCACTTTTCGCCACATGCTCTGTTCAGGAATGTCGGTTCAAGGCCTGATTGCTGACGCCGTGCTTGAAATATAAGGCCACGTCGACTGTTGCCAGCGACGATGGGCTGGAGGCGGGAATTCCGCGGAAAATTTCTATACACTTCATGTGGTATAAGTTGGTCTAGTTAGTCTATATATAGTTACATCGCGCACTTCCTGTCGAATTGGTTACCTGCCTGAAGTTACATGTATTTTTCCTTGACAGCATCACTCATCCTGAGATAAAAGATCAGATAGTGGGGCAAAGTGGTGGAAAGGTGGTTGCTGGTGGTTGGGGGGAGGAGAACGGCGGTTTCATGATCAAGAGCAGATTTCGCAGCCGGTCGGAACACACACTTGATGACAAGGGAAGGTTGAACTTTCCCAGTCGTTTCCGCGAAGTGCTTCGCCAGTATGAGTCTGAGACCTTGATGATCACCGCCTGGGGCAAGCAGCACCTCCGTGCCTATCCGCTTGTCGCCTGGGATATCCTGGAGAACACGTTGCTCACGGAAGGCAAGGGGCAGCAGGGTATCACCAGTTTCGTCCGTTATGTCATCGGCGGCGTCACCGAATGTGTACCCGATAAGCAGGGGCGGATCCTGTTGCCCCAGAACCTGCGGCAGGATGTCGGGTTGAAGAAGGATGTTGTTCTGACCGGAATGCTTGATTGGATCGAGATCTGGGACAAGGACGCCTGGACCCGGGATAACGATACGACCGGCGAGACGTTCAACGATTTCGGCGAGAGCCTTGCCCGTCTCGGGATCCTCTGATGGGTCTGGAAGCGGCGATCGAAGAGATCCATCGCTCGGTCCTGCTCGACGAGGTGCTGCAGTACCTCGATCCCGTGCCGGGAGGCCTCTATGTCGACGGTACCCTCGGCCTGGGCGGACATACGGCGGCCATCCTGTCCCGCTGTGCACCGGACGGGCGGGTGATCGCCTTTGAATGGGACGAAGCGGCGATCGAGCTGAGCCGCAAGCGCCTGGTCGGTTTCGGTTCGCGACTGACGATTATCAGGAGCAATTTCGCCGAGATCGTCGTCGGCCTCGAGGGGCTGGGAATCGACCGGGTGGACGGCGTGCTGATAGATATCGGCCTGTCGTCACTGCAGTTGGACAGGGGGGGAGAGGGTTCAGTTTCCAGCGGGACGAGCCCCTCGACATGAGAATGGATATCCGCCAGGATACAACGGCTGCTTCCCTCCTGGCGTCGTGTAGCGAAGAACAACTGGCGGATATCTTTTTTTATTTTGGTGATGAATACCAGGCCCGGCCGATTGCGGCAGAGATAGTCAGGGCGCGGGAAAAAGATCCGATTCGCACTACCCGGCAGCTGGCGGGGCTGGTGGCGGCAGCGGTGCCGCGGAGATTCCATCCGAAGAGGATCCATGTCGCGACCAAGGTGTTTCAGGCCCTGCGCATCGCCGTCAACACCGAACTGGAAAACCTGGCCCGGATACTTGACGAGGCCGTGCCGCTGTTGAAGCCCGGCGCACGATTGTGCGTGATTTCCTTTCACTCTCTCGAGGATCGGATAGTGAAAAGAAAATTTCGTCAAAACAAACAGTTGGAAATACTCACGGCAAAGCCCGTCATGCCGCGGGCCGAAGAAATGGAGGACAATCCGCGCTCTCGCAGCGCGCGGTTGAGGGTCGCCTGCAAAAAAGCGGAACAATGAGGGGGGAGAGTCATGTTGTATCAGGGATCAACGCACGCGTGTTATCGTTCCGCCGTACCAATCAGGATACGGCAATATCTGAATCGGACCGGCAGTATTGAACTACCGGGCGGTGTCCAGGTCTGGAAGGCCATCGGTAAAGGCCTGGTGGTCCTGCTGCCGGTGGTGCTCGGGATGCAACTCCTCTTCGGTCACCTGATATCAGGTGTCGAGGAGTCTATTGCTAAAGCCGACGACCTCCATTACAATCTCATGATCACCAACAGCCTGCTCAAGGCTGAGAGATCACGGCTGCTGACACCGGAACAGGTCACCTCGGTTGCCGGTGGCGCGCTCTCTCTGTATAAGCCGGAAAAGGGGCAGGTGCTCAGGTATCATCGCGCTTCCGGGCAGTTCAGGTATCTCTGAGTGGAAACATGGCAAAACAATCCCGTCTACGTACGAGGAAGAATACCGGGCGTAGACCGGCGATCCTGTTTGCCATCCTCCTGATCGTACTGTCCGGTGTTGCCTGGCATTACATAGACTTCCACAAGGTGTTCATCCGGGTACGGGATTTTTTTGATGTCGCCCGGAAATCGATGGATTCCGGGAGTGACACCCGGGGGACAATCTATGATCGCAATTTCAAGGAAATAGCGGTCTCGCTCCCGAAGGTCTCGGTCTGCGCCAGGATGAGGGAGATCCCGTCAGCCGAGGAGACCGCGGCCAAGCTCTCCTCCGTCCTGCGGGTCGACAGTCAGCAGATCCTCGAGAGACTGCAGGGAGATGCCCTGCGGACCTGGGTCGTGCAGAATATCAGCCAGCAGCAGGAGGAATCGGTCAAAAAGCTCAATATCCCCGGGATATTTCTGAGCCAGGAGAAGGCCCGCTTCTATCCCCAGGAAGAAACAGCCGCCCACCTTGTCGGTTTCGCCGAAAACGACATCGGCCTCTCGGGAATCGAGTACTATTACGATTCACTGCTCAGCCGGCACACGACGGTCAGCGAGGAGAATGCCGATCATCTCCGGGGCTTCCCCCATCTCGTCTTGACGATCGATCTGAAGATCCAGGGCATCCTCGAGAAACTGGTCGGAAACATTATTGCCCGCCAGCCGGGCGTCAAAGCCGGGGCCTATTTGATGGATGCCGGGTCCGGGGCGATGGTGGCGTCGGTGCAGTACCCTGCCTACAACCCCAATAATTACCGGGAATATCCGGAGGCAGTGCTGTCCAACCTGTTTCTGGAGCCGATGCTGCTTCCTGTCCAAATTCGCCGCTTTCTTCGGGATGCCGCCCTGTTGAACAGTCAGAACGAGGTGACCGGGGCCCAGCTGCCGTGGAGCCTGATCCCTCCCGACGAGAGTCTGGGCAGCCAGGTTCGGCTCTGGGACAGGATCGGTCTCAACGAACCGCTGCCGCCCGAGTTTATCGAAGACGGCAAACTGCTGTCGGCATCAAGTGAGATGCATGAGATAGTTGCCAAGGAAGAGGAGAACTTCGATACGGTGCCGGAGTTCCTGACGCCGTTGCAGTTGCTGACCTCGGTGACCTGTCTGTTGAACAGCGGGGAAAAAATCCGGGCCAGGGCGGTCTCACAGTTGGTTGATGCGGAGACCAAGAGGGAGTACCCCCTGCCGGGGAGGCAGGAATCCCTCATCGGCCAGCAGACCGTTTCAGCCCAGACGTCGCGGGAAATCATGCGATTGCTGGCAGGGCAGTCGCAACCGGGCCAACTCGATTCGGTCTCCTATGAGACGGAAAATCTGGTGGCGACGGGGAAAAAATCCTTATGGCATCTGAATCGCCACCGCCTGCAGCTTACCGTTGTGCCCTCCCTCCATCCCGAATTGGTCCTGCTGATGGTGGTCGAGGCTCCGGCTATCGAGGTCAGGGCCAAAAAGACGGAGGACATGGATCTGGCCAAGGCGGTCGATTCGGTGGTGGAACGGATTGCCGTCCTCCAGCAGGTGGGAATGACGGTCTCCGATGTCGTGTCGCCCGGAGAGCAAAAGAAGATCAATTATACCGCAGCAAAAGACGATGCCATGCAGGACCGAACGATCAGGGTCGGTTCATTATCGGAGGAGGACAAGGTCTTCCCGATGCCGGATCTGAAGGGGATGAGCCTGCGGAAGGCCCTCCGGACACTGGGGCAGGCGGATGTCAGGATTCGGATCGTCGGCACCGGCAAGGTCACGGGGCAGGAGCCGAAGCCCGGGGAGCTGCTGGCAAAAAATGGTGAATGTGTCCTCGTGCTGCAGAAAGAAGAAGCTGTTCGCCTGAAAAATCTGGAAAAAAAAGAACCGTTGCAAAAGGAGGCACGGTAGCGATGGGTGAGGAACAGGGAAAGAGATCATGACCGGCACATCAATGAACCGCTCTTCGGTGCCGCTCGCACAGCTTCTCGGCAGGCTGCCCCACGAGGTGATCCGGACAGGGACAGGGGGGCAGGATCGGATGCCTCATGTTGCCGGAATAACATCCGATTCACGCCAGGTTCTCCCCGGCAGCCTCTTTGTCGCCATCGCCGGCACTCTGCTCGACGGTCATGTCTATATCGATGATGCGATCCGTCGCGGCTGTGCCGCCGTCGTCGTCGAGAAGGGACGTTTCACCCCCGCCCCGGCGCCGGCCGGGGACGCCTGCATCGTCGCCGTCGACGACAGCAAGGAGGCGTATGCGGAAATGGCGGAGACCTGGTACGGCTCCCCCTCGGCTTCGCTGCGGCTTATCGGTATCACCGGAACCAACGGCAAAACGACGATCACCTATCTCCTCGAGGAGATCCTCACCGGCCTGGGATACGCCGTCGGCGTCATCGGGACGGTCAATTACCGCTATACCGCCGCCGGCGGAAAGGCCGTTCTGCCCGCCTCCCATACCACACCCGACGCCTTGCACCTGCAGGAACTGCTGCGGCGGATGGCCGATGCCGGCGTCAGCCATGTCATCATGGAGGTCTCCTCGCATGCCCTGGCCCAGGCGCGGATCGGCAACATCCAATTCGATGTCGCCGCCTTCACCAATATGACGCGTGATCATCTCGATTATCATGCCGATATGTATGAGTATTTTGAAACAAAAGCACGCCTGTTCACCCACCACCTGAAGGCGGCGGGCAAGGCGGTTATCGGTTATCCCCAGGGGACCGCCGAGGAAGGCGGCTGGTCCGGGATGCTCGCCCTGCAGTGCCGGGATCGAGGGATTCGAGCGCTGATCTGCGGCGCCCATCCGGAAGCCGATATCCGGCTGACCGGGTTTGAGGCCGACCTGAGGGGCAACCGGATGACGGTGGCAACCCCGGACGGCGGGCACTCCCTCCATTCTCCGCTCGTCGGTCGCTTCAACGCCGACAACGTCATGGTTGCGCTCGCCGTGGTCCATGCGCTCGGGATTCCGACCGGCAAAGCGCTGCCCCTGCTCGCCCGGGCGCAGGGCGCCCCCGGCAGGCTGCAGCGGGTGGCGATCGACGGTGACGATACCGCTGGTCGGCCTGTCGTCCTGGTCGATTACGCCCACACGCCGGATGCCCTGGAAAAGGTGCTGGCGGCGCTGGCCGCCCTGCCGCATCGACAACTGGTCAGCGTCTTCGGCTGCGGCGGCGACCGCGATGCCGGCAAGCGGCCGGTGATGGGGGGGATTGCCGCGCAGATCAGCGAGGTGGTGATCGTGACCGATGACAACCCCCGCAGCGAACGGCCGGAGGCGATACGGGAGCAGGTGGCGGCCGGTGTCGCCGCCGCCGGGATGCCCTGTCGGCCGGTCGGTTGGCTGGCGACCAGGGACTCGGGCGAACGGGGCTGCGTCATCGTTGCCGGGCGGGGAGAGGCGATTGCACTGGCGATCCGCACCGCCGGCCGGGGGGATATCGTGCTGATCGCCGGCAAGGGCCATGAGCAATATCAACTGCTGGGCGGGGAAAAACGATTTTTCGACGACCGCCTCGAGGCGATGGATGTCCTGAGCGGCTGGACCGTGGGTGCCGTTGTCGCGGCGACGGGCGGCGAAGGACCGGAAACGACACGCACTGAGTTCCTCGGCCGGGTGGTGACGGACAGCCGTGCCGTCCAGCCCGGGGATATCTTCGTTGCTCTCGAGGGCGAGCGGTTTGACGGCCATGACTTTGTCGGCCAGGTCGTCGCCAAGGGGGCGGGTTGTATCGTCGTGTCGCGGCGCCTCGAGACACGATACGCCGGCGCTGTGCCGCAGGTCGTGGTCGGCGATACCCAGCACGCCCTGGGAGATATGGCCAACTACCGGCGGCGGCTGATCCGACGATTGACTGCCCCGGTGGTGATCGGGCTGACCGGCAGCTGCGGCAAGACGACGGTCAAGGAGATGACCGCGGCGATCCTTGCCCGGCACTGGCCGCCCGGGCCCGATAACCCGGTCGACAGTGTGCTGAAGACGACCGGCAACTTCAACAACCTGATCGGCATGCCGGTGTCGCTGCTGCCGCTTACGGTCAGGCATCGGGCGGCGGTGATCGAGATGGGGATGAACCGGTTCGGTGAAATCGCGCGCCTGGCGGCGATCGCCGAGCCGGATATCAGCTGCATCACCAACATCCATGCCGCCCACCTCGAAGGACTGCACTCGATCGAAGGGGTCGCCCGGGCCAAGGAGGAGCTGTTCGCCGGGACCTCGCCGGATGGGATCCTGGTCGTCAACGCCGACGATCCGCTGGTCGGAGATTGTGCCGCGAAATACCGGCAGCGACAGATCACCTTCGGCCTGCAGACGGCGGCAGGGACTCCGCTGCCCGATTTCCGGGCGACGGAAATCGAGGTCGGCGGCGATGGCAGGATAACCTTCACCTTGCACCACCCGGGTGGTTCGGTCAATATCCGGCTCACCGCCGCCGGCCCGCACAACGTCACCAACGCCCTGGCCGCCGCCGCCCTCGCCTGGTCGGCAGGTGCCGATGGCGACGCGATCGCGGCCGGCCTCGGCGATTTCCGGGCGGCAACGAAACGGATGGAGATGATTGCGGCTCCTGCCGGTTATGGCATCCTCAATGATACCTACAACGCCAACCCGGCCTCGATGGCGGCGGCCCTGCACACCCTTGCCCAAATGCAGGCGCGGGTGTCGGCCGCGATTCTCGGCGACATGCTCGAACTCGGCGACAGCAGCGAGGCGGCGCATCGGGAGGTGGGCAGGCTGGCGGCCGAATGCCGGGTTCATTACCTCGGTTTGGTCGGTGATTTCGCCCTGCTCGTGGCCGAGGCGGCGATCCTGGCCGGAATGGGTGGGGAACGGGTCAGGGTGTTTGCCGACAAAGAGCAGGCGGCAGCGTGGATCGAGGATCTGGTGCGGGATGGGAGACTTGGCAAGGGGGACTGGCTCCTGGTCAAGGCCTCACGTGGATTGAAATTGGAGACTGTCGTCTCCCGGTTGACAGGAAAGGCTTGAGGAATGACGGTGATCAATGTACAAAGCTGTTTTCTGTTTCTTGAGGACGGACCGACCCCAAATTGAACACGTGAGAATGACCCGATGCTGTATCATTTATTATACCCCCTCCACACCACCTTTATCGGTTTCAATGTCTTCCGCTACATCACCTTCAGGTGCATCTGCGGCGCCATCACGGCGTTTCTGATCATGTATATTTTCGGCCCGGCCTTCATCCGGGCGATGAAGCGCCTGCAGATCGGGCAGGTGGTCCGGGACGACGGCCCCGTGACCCATCTCGCCAAGCAGGGGGTACCGACGATGGGCGGTCTGCTGATCCTGGTTTCGATCTCCCTCTCGACCCTGTTCTGGGCCCGGCTGGATTCGAGCCTGGTCTGGCTGCTCCAGTTTATCACGCTGTTCTTCGGTCTGATCGGCGCCGTCGATGATTACCGCAAGGTCAGCAGGAACAACAGCAAGGGGCTCAGCGCCCGCTGGAAGATGGTCCTGCAGATCGCCGGCGCCTCGGTTGTCGGCCTCTATATCCTGCTCCACCCCGGCTTCGACGGCCACCTCAGTCTCCCCTTCCTGAAGAATCTCAATCCCGATCTCGGCTGGTTTTACGTCATCTTCGCCATCATCGTCATCGTCGGCGCCTCGAATGCGGTCAATCTCACCGACGGGCTCGACGGCCTGGCGGCCGGACCGACGATCATCGCCGCCGCGGTCTACCTGGTCTTCTCCTATCTCGCCGGTCACCTGGTACTCTCCCAGTACCTGCAGATCCCCTATGTCCCCGGCAGCGGCGAACTGGCGATCTTCTGCGGCGCCATCGTCGGTGCCTGCCTCGGCTTTCTCTGGTATAATGCCTATCCGGCGCAGATGTTCATGGGCGATGTCGGATCGCTGGCCCTGGGCGGCGCCCTGGGTGCCGTCGCGATCATCATCAAGCAGGAATTTCTGCTCGCCATCGTCGGCGGCATCTTCGTCCTGGAGGCCCTGTCGGTCATCATGCAGGTCGGGTACTTCAAGATGACCCATGGGCGGAGGATCTTTCTGATGGCCCCGTTCCATCACCATTTCGAGAAAAAAGGCTGGCATGAGTCGAAGGTCGTGGTCCGCTTCTGGATCGTTTCGGTCCTCCTCGGTCTTCTGGCCATAGCGACATTGAAGCTGCGATGAGAACCAACCCCTTGATCAAACCGGGAATGCGGGTTGCCGTCATCGGCCTGGGACTGTCCGGTCGGGCGGCGGTCCGGTACCTGTCGGCCTGCGGGGCCGAGGTCGTCGTCTCCGACAGCCGCCGTGAGGCCGAGTTTGTCGCCCAGGAAGGCGGCTTCCTCCAGGAGACCGGGGTTGCCTGGGAGGCCGGCGGCCACAGTCCCGCCTTTTTTGCCGGGGTCGACATGGTCTTCGTCAGTCCCGGGGTCCCGCTCGACCTGCCCCTGCTCGAGGATCTGCGGCGGCGCGGGGGCGAAATCGTCGGCGAACTGGCGGTCGCCGCCCCGGTCCTCGCCGCCCCGGTGCTCGCCATCACCGGCACCAACGGCAAGACCACCGTCACGACCCTGATCGGCCAGCTGCTGCAGGTGGCCGGCAAGAAGGTCTTTGTCGGCGGCAACATCGGAACGCCCCTCTTTACCCATCTCCTGGACGGGGCCGGAGCCGACGCCGTGGTCCTCGAGGTGTCGAGCTTCCAGCTCGATACGGCGGGGGGATTCCGACCCGATATCGCCCTGCTGCTCAACATCACCCCCGACCATATCGACCGCCATGGCAGTCTGGCCGGCTACAGTCGGGCCAAGCTGAAGGTCTTCGCCAACCAGGGGGCGGCCGACACCGCCATCCTCAACGGCGACGATCCCTTCTGCCGCCAGGCGCTGACGACAATCACCGGCCGGGTTCTGCTGTTCGGCCATAGCGCCGACTGCCGGGCCAGGATCGACGGCGACCGGATCGTGGTGCGCTGGCCGGAGGAGGAGATCTACGATCTTGCCGGGAGCCGGCTGGCCAACGCCATCGGTCTGATGAACGCGGCGGCGGCGATCCTGGCGGCCAGATCGGCCGGCTGCAGCCCGGAAGAAATCCTGACCGGCCTGCTGGCCTTTCAGCCGCTGCGGCACCGGGTGGAGGAGGTGGCCCGGATCGATGGGATCACCTACTACGACGATTCCAAGGCGACCAACACCGGCGCCGTCCTGGCCGCCCTGGCCCGGGTGAAGGGCAAGGTGGTGCTGATCGCCGGGGGCAGGGACAAGGGCGAGGACTATGCCCTGCTGCAGGACGGGGTGCGGGACAAGGCTAGGTGCGTCATCCTGATCGGCGAGGCCGCCGACCAGATCGCGGCGGCGCTGGCCGGGGCCGCACCGCTCGACCGGGCTGCGACGATGGAGGAAGCCGTCCGTTTGGCCCAGGCCGCGGCGCAGCCGGGTGATGCCGTGCTGCTGTCGCCGGCCTGTGCCAGTTTCGACATGTTCACCAGCTACGCCCACCGGGGCGATGTGTTTGCCGCGGCGGTGCGGGGGCTGAAGGGGACGGCCGCACCGGCGGCCGCCGGCGGGGGCGTATGAGCGGACGGCGGCCGATCCATCTGATGCTGACCGGTGGCGGCACCGGCGGCCATCTCTTCCCGGCGATCGCCGCCGCCGAGGCCTTCTGCACCGAGTATCCCGGCACCCAGGTGCTCTTTGTCGGCACGAAACGGAAGATGGATGCGGTCAGCCTCGGCAATCACGGTTTCACCGGCTGCAGCGTCGACTGCCATGGGCTCAAGGGCAAGAACCCGATCGAGCTGGTCAGGGCGCTGCTCGTGCTGCCGCTGTCGTTTGTCCAGGCCATCGGCCATATCCGCCGTTTCCGGCCCGATGTGGTCCTCGGGGTCGGCGGCTATGTCACCGGCCCGGTGGTGGCCGCCGCCCGGACGCTCGGCATCCCGACCGTCATCCACGAGCAGAATTCGGTGCCGGGCCTGGCCAACCGCAAGCTGGCGGCGATCGTCGACCGGATCTGTCTGTCGCTGCCGGACAACGACGGGTTTTTCCCGGCCCGGAAATGTGTCCTGACCGGCAACCCGGTGCGCCAGGGGATCGCCGATCTGGCCCGCCGCGTGCGCCCGGAGCCGGCAACCGGCCTGACGGTGGTTGTGCTGGGCGGCAGCCAGGGGGCCCATGCCCTGAACATGCTGGTCCGGGACGCCTTCTGTGGTGCGGGGAGACAGCGGTTGGGCGGCCTCCGCCTGATCCACCAGACCGGGGAAAAAGATGAGGCGGAGATCACGGCCAGTTACCGCCAGGCCGGGGTTCCGGCCGAGGTGGCCGCCTTTTTCCGCGATATGCCGGATGTCTACGGCCGTGCCGATCTGGTGGTATCGCGGGCCGGGGCCACGACCCTGAGCGAACTGGCGGTCCTTGGCCTGCCGGCGCTCCTGGTTCCCTACCCCTTCGCCGCCGACAACCACCAGGAAAAAAACGCCGAGTATTATGTCCGGGGCGGCGGGGCCCTGATGGTGCGGGAAAAAGACCTCACCGCCGACCTGCTCGCCGAACAAATCGGCCGACTGGCGGGAGATCAGGTTGTGCGGGCGAAGATGGGGGCAGCGATGCGGCAGGCTGCTTTGCCGGAGGCGGCGCAGGCGATTGTCGCCGTCTGCCGGCAGTTGATCAGCGGGAGATAAGCCGGATACCGGCCTTTAAAAGGCAACCATGTACAGGAAAACCAAACACATCCATTTTGTCGGGATCGGCGGCATCGGCATGAGCGGTATCGCCGAACTGCTGCTGAACCTTGGCTATACGGTCTCCGGCTCCGATCTCCACAGCTCGGCGATCACCACCAATCTCAGCCGTCTGGGGGGCACGATCTACCAGGGGCATCGGGGCGAGTGGATCACCGGCGCCGATGTCGTCGTCACCTCCTCGGCCATCGCCGCTGCCAACCCCGAGGTCGTCGCAGCGCGGGAGCAGTTCATTCCGGTGATCCAGCGGGCCGAGATGCTGGCCGAACTGATGCGGCTGAAGAAATTCGGCATCGCCATCGCCGGCAGCCACGGCAAGACCTCGACGACCTCGATGGTCTCCTGGCTCCTGGCCCGGGCCGGGCTCGATCCGACCATCGTGGTCGGCGGCAAGGTCGACAGTCTCGGCGGCAACGCCAAACTGGGGCAGGGCGATTTCCTCGTCGCCGAGGCCGACGAGAGCGACGGCTCCTTCCTCAAGCTGTCGCCGGTGGTCGAGGTGGTGACCAATATCGATCTCGAGCACCTCGACTACTATCGCGACCTCGACCATATCAAGGAGACCTTCCTCCAGTTCATCAACAAAATCCCGTTCTACGGGGCCGCCGTCCTCTGCCTGGATGACCAGAACATCGTCGACCTGCTGCCGTCGATCGGGCGGCGGATCATCACCTACGGCCTGAACCCGCAGGCCGATGTTTACGCCGAGAACATCTTTTTCCGCGACGGCCGGGTCCATTTCATCGTGAAGAAGGGTGGTGCCGAACTGGGCGGCCTCGATCTCGCCCCTCCCGGCCGGCACAATGTCTATAACGCCCTGGCGGTTGTCTGCGTCGGACTGGAACTGGAAATCCCGTTCGGCGTCATTGCCGGGGCCCTGCGCACCTTCGCCGGGGTGCAGCGCCGGATGCAGAAGAAGGGCGAGGTCGCCGGGGTCACCGTGATCGACGATTACGGCCATCATCCCACCGAGATCCGGGCGACGCTGGCGGCGATCAAGGAGGCGTGGCCGGAGAAGCGGCTGGTGGTACTCTTCCAGCCGCACCGCTACAGCAGGACCCAGGCGCTGTTCAAGGAATTTCTGACCTGTTTCCACCAGGCCGATGTCCTGGTCATGACCGAGGTCTATGCTGCCAGCGAGGAGCCGATCGCAGGGGTCAACAGCCGGGTGCTGCTCGAGGAAATCAAGCGCCATGGGCAGCGCAATACCCTGTATATCGCCGATATCGGCACGATGGCGGCGGAGTTGCCGCCGCTGCTGCAGGACAATGATCTGGTATTGACGCTGGGCGCCGGCAATATCGTCAAGGTCGGGGAAGAGCTGCTCCTTCTCCTCGATCAACGGCACCAGTAGGAACGTATGGACCCCGCGATCAGGGAGGAACTCAGCAGGATCGTCACCGCGCCGGTGCAGTGGGACTGTCCCCTGGCCGGCTACACCTCGTTTGCGATCGGCGGCCCGGCCGAGGCCCTGGCCAAAGTTCGTGACCGCCGGGAACTGGCGGCGCTGCTGGCCTTCCTCGGCCGGACGCGGGTGCCGTGGCGGATCATCGGCCGCGGCACGAATCTCCTGGTCCGGGACGAGGGCTTTGCCGGGGTCATCATCCTGCTGGGGAACGGTTTCCGGCAGATGGAATTCGGTCGCTGCCGGGCCGGGAGCTGCATGGTTGCACTCGGTGCCGGCTGCAGCCTGGCCAAGACGGCGGCGGTCTGCATGGACCGGGGGCTGACCGGCCTCGAATTCGCCGGCGGGATCCCCGGTACCGTGGGCGGGGCGGTGATCATGAATGCCGGGGCCTGGGGTGGAGACATGGCGGCTGTCATCAGGACGGTGACGGTTCTCGGACCGGAGGGCGAACGGGTCCTGTGTCGGGACAGTCTCGATTTCGGCTATCGCTGCTGGCGGGACTTCCCCGAATTCGGCGGTCGAGCGGTCGTGGTCGCGGTCGAATTGGAGCTGAAGGTGGACGACCCGCAGGAGATCCGCCGGCGGCATGCGGCGATGCAGGCCAGGCGACGTGCCGGTCAGCCGCCGGGGCAGGGCAACGCCGGCTCCTTTTTCAAGAATCCGGCCGACGATGCCGCCGGCCGGCTGATCGAGGCCGCGGGCCTGAAAGGGACCAGGGTCGGCGGGGCGATGGTGTCGGAGCGGCACGCCAACTTTCTGGTCAACACCGGCGGCGCCACGGCGGCCGATGTCCTGACCCTGATGCGGCTGGTGCAGGACAAGGTGCGGCAGGACAGCGGTATTGAGCTGGAACCCGAGGTTCATTTCCTCTGAAAGCTATGAAGAAGCGGATTCAGGATGGCATAGGGAAGATCGGGAAATTTTTTTCGCGTCGGAAGAAAAAAGCCGGCTACCGCTCGTTCGATCCCCAGTTCCAGACAGCCTACGGCGACAAGAGGACCGTCAAAAAGAAGAAGCGACGGATTCCGCTGTCCTCGCTTCTCCAGTTGTTTTCCAGGAAGAAGGTGGTCAGGGATGAGGGCTACCGGCGAAAAGAACCGACGAAGATCCCGGTGGTCAGGATCGCTGTCGTTGTAGTCCTGTTTCTCGTCGTCGCTGTTGGTTATCAGGTCGGGCGGGGGTGGCAGGGGTGGCGGAGTATCATGCCGGCCTTGCCGATTTTTCAACTGCACAAGGTAACCGTTATCGGTGGTTCGGCCATTAAGGAGGGCGCCTTGCGCAGCCAGGCCGGACTGGTCCTCTACCGATCCAATCTCCTGCGGCTCGATACCGCTGAAGTGGAGAGGAAGATCGCCGAAAACCCATTGGTGAGTTCAGTCAGAGTCGAACGCGACTGGCCGTCGTCGGTCATTGTCAGGGTCACCGAACATGAACCGTTCGCCATGGTTTATCGCCTTGGTGAAAAGGATGATTCCGGGCTGTTCTATATGAACAGGGACGGCAAGGTCTTCATCAGGGTCGGTGCCGGGATGGATATCGATCTCCCCGTCATTACCGGCCTTGAACGGGTCAAGGAGGAAGAGCGGAGGCGGCAGGCGCTGACCGACATCCTCGGGTTCCTGCGGCAGACCCAAAAGAACAATCCGAATCTGCCGATGCAGGCGGTTTCGGAAATGCATGTCAACGATATCGGAGAACTGGTTATTTTCCTTGTGGAATATCCGTTCCCTATTTTTTTTGGCCGAGGGAAGGCGGAGACCAAATATAATCGACTGGTGAAGGTGCTCGAAGTTCTGTATAAGAAACAAGAGAAAGAAATGCAGATTTCCCGGGTGGAGTATATCCGGATGGATTATCTGGAAGACAAGGTGCTGGTGGCACAGAGCGGATCAGGTTGAACAGGATGGATGAAATGCAGGAAGTTGAGATTGATCAGGCCTCCGACCAGGTGGAGATGGAGCGGGAACCGGGAGAAATTGTTGTCGGCCTTGATATCGGGACGACCAAAATCTGCTGCGTGGTCGGTGAGGTGTCGGATGAGACCACCGAGATCATCGGTGTCGGCATCGTTCCCTCGCAGGGGTTGAAAAAGGGTATTGTCGTCAATATCGAGAGCACGGTCAATTCCATCAAGCAGGCCATGCGGGCGGCGGAAGAGACCGCCGGCTGCGACCTGCGCGCGGTCGACGTCTATGTCGGGATCGCCGGCAACCATATCAAGGGCTTCAATAGTCCGGGGATCCTGGCGATCAACAATCGCGAGATCAAGAAGGCCGATATCGATGAGGTGATCACCGCCGCCCGCACGGTCAAGATCTCGGAGAACCAGCGGGTCATCCATGTGATGCCGCAGGAATACATGGTCGACGATCACACCGGCATCCAGAACCCGATCGGGATGACCGGGGTGCGGCTGGTGACGAATGTCCATATGGTGACCGCTGATATCGGCGCGGTACATAATCTGGTCACCTGCTGCAACAAGGCCGGGCTGGAAGTTGCCGATATCGTGCTGGAATCCATCGCCGCGGCCAACGCCGTACTCAGCCGGGACGAAATGGAGCTCGGTGTCGCCCTGGTCGACATCGGTGGCGGCACCACCGATGTCGCGGTGTTCTGTGACGGCACCATCCGTCACACCTGCGAGATCGGCCTCGGCGGACACAACCTCACCAACGATCTTTCGGTCGGACTGCGCACGCCGCTGCAGGAGGCCGAACGGTTGAAGGAGGACTTCGGCGGGGCGATCGCCTCGATCATCAAGCCGAACCTGGTCGTCGACGTGCCGACGGTCGGCGACCGCGAGCCGCGGAAGGTCACCCAGAAGGTGCTGGTCGATATCCTCGAGGCCCGGATGATCGAGATCCTCGAGATGGTCGATCGGGAACTGGTCGCCTCCGGGCAGAAGAATCGGATCAACGGCGGCGTGGTCATCACCGGGGGGACCGCCCTGCTGGCCAATGTGGTTGACCTGGCGGAGCAGATCTTCGATATGCAGGTCCGCATCGGCTATCCGACGGGCATCTCCGGGCGGGTCGATGAGGTGTATTCGCCCCGATGCACGACGGCGGTGGGATTGGTCATGTATGGTCGTGAAAAGGGGCGGGAAAACCGTCAGAATGAC
The DNA here is from genome assembly GCF_053613775.1 of Desulfoprunum sp. Taxonomy (NCBI): domain Bacteria; kingdom Pseudomonadati; phylum Thermodesulfobacteriota; class Desulfobulbia; order Desulfobulbales; family Desulfobulbaceae; genus Desulfoprunum; species Desulfoprunum sp. The sequence continues at coordinate 1,264,712 of NZ_JBSHXH010000004.1, read as the reverse complement.
ATGTCGGTGATCGGGAAGATGAAGGGGTGGTTTAAAAAAATAATGTAGTGCCGAGTTTTTGGTTGAGGGAATGGCCGCAAGTGCTATATTCCGTAAATTAATACGAATTATTGACCTTGTGACTTAAAGGTCCAGTCAATATTGGAGAGAGATTATGCCGTTCAGAATGGCGGAGCAGGAAGGTGTTGCAACTGTGAAGGTCATTGGTGTCGGCGGCGGTGGGGGCAACGCCATCAATACCATGGTGACCAATCGGCTCCAGGGGGTCGAATTCATCGTTGCCAATACGGACAAGCAGGCCCTCAATCTGTCAAAAGCGGACATCTGTCTCCAGATCGGCCCCGGCATTACCAAGGGGTTGGGGGCGGGCGCCGACCCGGAGACCGGGGCCCAGGCCGCTCTGGAATCCCTGGAGGACCTGAAATCGGCCCTGAAGGGGAGCGACATGGTCTTTGTCACCGCCGGCCTCGGCGGCGGTACCGGTACCGGTGCCGCGCCGGTGGTGGCCCGGGCCAGCAAGGAACTTGGCGCCCTGACCGTGGCCGTGGTGACCAAACCCTTCAGCTTTGAAGGCCGTCACCGGGCCAGCAATGCCGAGGTCGGCTGGAAGGAACTGCAGAAATATGCCGATACGATCATCACCGTTCCCAACGACCGTCTGCTGTCGCTGATGCAGAAAACCAGCAAACTCGCCGACATGTTGAGCATGGCGGACACGGTGCTGCTCCAGGCGGTGAAGGGGATCACCGACCTGATCAACATGCCGGGCCTGATCAATGCCGATTTTGCCGATCTCCGCACGGTGATGCGGGAGGTGGGGCCGGCGGTGATGGGTTCCGGTCGGGCGGTGGGAGAGAACCGGGCCATCGAGGCGGCGAAACGGGCGATCGACAATCAACTCCTCGAAGACGTCGGCATCGATGGCGCCCGGGGGCTGATCATCAACATCTCGGCCTCGGAGGAGAGTTTTACGCTCGCCGAGTTCATGGAGGCCTCGGCCCTGATCCAGGAAAAAGTCGACCAGGATGCCAAAATTGTGGTTGGCGCCCTTTATGACGATTCGCTGGAAGATGCCCTGCAGGTGACGGTCATAGCCACCGGCATCGGTGATGTCCTCAAGAAGAAGGAGACGATCGCCCAGGTGGATGATCTGGTGAAGAAAAAGCAGATTCGCGAGCCGGAGGTCCAGACGACCGCGGTACCTGCCCAGGCCAATCGTCATCCCAGGGTCGCACCGCTTCCCGGTTCCAACTTCGATTCATTTGAAAACCTCGGGGTGTCCAATATCAACGAGGGTGAAAGGGCGCGCAGGAACAACAATTGGAACGACGACTATCTGGAGACCCCGACCTATCTCCGGAAAAAGGCCAATTAAGGCGGAGTGGCTGGAATCGACAGACGGAAACCGGGAAAAGCCGGGATTAGTCCGCGTCAGGCGCTCCTCGACAGGGAACGGGGGGGATTCCTGAAGAAATGGACCGGTCGCCTGCCGGTGGCCTTGGTCTATCCGAACACCTACCAGGTTGGCATGTCGAGTCTCGGCTTCCAACTGGTGTACAGCCTGCTCAATGAGGAAGAGGCGGTCGTGTGCGAGCGCTTCTTCCTGCCATCCGCGGGGAAGTCTCTCCGCTCGATCGAGTCAGACAGGCCGCTCGGCCATTTTTCCCTCATCTTCATCTCCATCAGCTTCGAGCACGACTACCAGCACCTGGTGGCGATGCTCCTTGCCGCCGGGATCGAACCCTGGGCCGAAAAACGGGATCCGGTGATCTCGGCAGATTCCCCGTTGCTGGTCTGCGGCGGCGTGGTCGCCTTCATGAACCCCGAGCCTCTGGCGCCGTTTGTCGATCTGTTTGTGGTGGGCGAGGCCGAACCTGTCCTGCCGCAGTTGATGCGAGCGTTGGCCGCCGGCCTCTCCGGCTCCGCCTCGCGCCGGGATCTGCTGCGGTCGATCAACCGTGACCTTTCCGGCTGCTACGCGCCCCTGCTGTATTCTCCGCGATATGACGAGCGGGGTCGGTTCGCTGGATTCGACCGGCCGGCCGGGCTGCCGCCGCGGATCAGGAAGGCAAGTCTGTCGGCCTGCGCCGTTGCCGGGCATTCGCAGTTGCTGACTCCCGAGGCCGAGTTCGCCGACCTCTATCTGACTGAACTCGGGCGGGGCTGTTCGCGCGGCTGTCGGTTCTGTACCGCCGGATTCGTCTATCGGCCCCCCCGCCTGTGGGATGTGGCGGCGGTGATCAGGGGCCTCGAGGCCCGCGACGCCTCGGTCAGGCGCATCGGGCTGCTCGGCATGGAGATGGCCGATCCGGCCGCTCTCGACCAGATTGCCGACCATATCGGACTGAATGGCTGCGCCCTGTCTTTTTCCTCGCTGCGGGCCGACCGGATCAGCCGGCCATTGCTGCAACTGCTCGGCAGGAGCGGGCTGAAGAGCGTGGCCATCGCTCCGGACGGCAGTTCCGAGCGGCTGCGCCGGGTCATCAACAAGAACATCAGCGAAGACGATCTCCTCCAGGCCGCCGAACAGCTGGTGACGGCCGGCCTCTTCAAGTTGAAGATCTACCTGATGATCGGCCTGCCGACCGAAACCGACGACGACCTGCGGGAGTTCCTGGCTCTCGTCGTCAGGATCAAGGAGCGGATCGACCCGATCGGCAGGTCCAGGGGCCGGTTGTGCGAGATTAGGATCTCGGTCAACTGCTTTGCTCCCAAGCCCTGGACCCCGTTCCAGTACCATCCCTTCGGCCTGAGCGAGCCCCTGCCGCCCGGTGAGCATGGGGATGCCCGTCAGGTCGTCGCCGAACTCCGGCGCCGCCAGGAACTGCTCCGTGCCGGGATAACAGGGCTGGCCAATGTCCACCTCACCCATGACCGGCCGGAACAGGTTCTGTTCCAGGCGCTGCTGGCCAAGGGGGACCGCCGATTGGCCGCCGTCCTGCTGGACATGGTCACCAACCGGTCGCCATGGAAGAAGGCGATGGCGCGGCAGCAGCTGGAAGTCGAGCAATTCGTGATCTGCGGCCATGACGAGACGAGTGTCTTTCCCTGGGACATCCTCGATCATGGCATCGGCCGCGGCTATCTCTGGCGGGAATACCGGAAAGCCTTCGCCGAGAAGACCTCGCCGCCGTGCGATACCGCGATCTGTCGCCGTTGCGGGGTGTGTCATGGAATCTAGGCAGGACCCGCAGGAGGTGTTTGATTCGATCCGCCGGCAGAAATTCGACACCGGCCTGCAGCCATTCAAGCTGGTCAAGTATTTTTCCTTTACCAGTCTCGGCGTTATCCTCGTCTTCACCCTTATCCTGTCGTGGATCATCTCGAACCATGCCCGCCGGGTCATGCTCGAGCAGAGCCAGGAGTACGTGCTGCTCCTCGCCGAAAACATCAACCAGCAGGTCTTTCGCCGCTTTGTCCTCCCTGCCGTCGTGCGCTACGGCGGCATCGCCCTCAGTAACCCCGAGCAGTTCGAGAACCTCGACCGGATCGTCCGCGGTCTGATCCAGGGCCTGAAGATCGACTCCGTGACCATCTTTGATTCACGGGTCAATATCATCTCCTACTCGACCGTCCCCGAACTGGTCGGGGTGAAGGACAAGGGCGGGGTGGAATACGAGCAGGCCCTGAAGGGCAAGGCCAATTCGCGGTTCATCTACCGCGGCTCGGTGTTCAGCCTGCTGTCGGTGGCCCCGGCGGTCAGATGTCAGCTCAGGGCCTATATCCCCTTTCGCCAGGTGCGTGAAGACGGGGAGAGCGGCGAGGTCATCATGGGGGTCATCGAGATCGTCAAGGACCTGTCGAACAACTACGCCTCCATCATCGACCTGCAGAGCCGGATCATCCTGGTGTCGGCGGCCGTCATGGGGGTGTTGTTCCTGGTCCTGCGGACGATCGTCTCCCGCGCCGGCCGGATCATGGAGAGCAAGGCCCTGGAGCGATTGCGGCTCGAGGAGAAACTCAACCAGACGGAGAGACTGGCGCATCTCGGAACGATGGTCGCCACCGTCTCCCACGAGATCAAGAGTCCGCTCGGCATCGTCCGCAGCACCGCCGAGATCCTCGAAAAAAGGATTCAGAAGGTGGCGCCGGGCAACGAACATCTGGCCAGGATCATCGTCGATGAAACGACGCGGCTGAACAACATCGTCGTCGAATTCCTGGATTTTGCCCGACCGCAGCAGATGAAGATGGAGAGGGGACAGATCAACGCCATCATCGACAAGGTTCTGGCCTTTCTCGCCCCGATGTTCAGGGAGCAGCAGGTCAATGTGATCGCCGATCTGGCCCCCGACCTGCCGGAAACAGCGGTCGATGTCGATAAGGTGTATCGCGCCCTGCTCAATATCCTGCTCAATGCCACACAGGCCATGGAGCACGGCGGCACCCTCCAGATCAGCACCGGCAGCAGCGACGGCGGGCGCCGGATCGAGATCGTCATCGGCGATAGCGGTTGCGGCATGGATGAAGACAAGCTGACCCAGATCTTCAAACCGTTTTTTACCGACAAAAACAAGGGCACAGGCCTTGGTCTGGCGATCACCAAAAACATCATCGAGGGGCATCTGGGTGAAATCCTCGTCGCCAGTCGCCCGGGCGAAGGGACAACCTTCACGATCCGCCTGCCGGTGGCCTAGGGCCCGCCGCCATCGATGCCGATCCCGGCCGGCTGGGCCTTGTTTTTTCCGGTATGGGCGGTTGTGGCGCCAGTCGTCGCCGGCCGGGAACAACGACCGGATCGGACCTGGAAAACCGCTTGTTTTTTGTCGTTGATAGTGTTCATATGTCAAATATCTGGCTCCGCTGGAGGAGCGTATATCAAGTATAACGGAGGGTTGTGATGGGCAAGCGAATTGTCATTATTGGCGGGGTTGCGGCCGGGCCGAAGGCTGCCAGCCGTATCAAGAGGGTGCTGCCGGAGGCCGACGTGACCCTCATCGATCAGGATAATCTGATTTCCTATGGCGGTTGCGGCATTCCCTATTATGTGTCGGGCGATGTCTCCGACGAGCAGGAGCTGCGCTCCACCAGTTTTCACATGGTGCGGGATGCCTATTTCTTCACCCAGGCCAAGGGAGTCAGGACCATGACCTCCACCCGGGCCCTGGCGATCGACCGCCGGGAGAAGACCGTCGAGGTCGAGGATCTCGGGACCGGGGTCAGGAGTGCCATTCCCTATGACAACCTGATGCTCGCCACCGGCAGCCAGCCCTTTGTCCTCCCCATTCCCGGAAATGAAGCCGACGGCGTGTTCACCATCAGCGATCTTCACAAGGCGATCGAGATCAAGAAGAGAATCGCCCGGGGAATGGTGGGCAAGGCCGTGGTCATCGGCGGCGGTGCGATCGGGATCGAGATGGCCGAGGCGCTCACCGACCTGTGGGGCATCGAAACCGCCCTCGTCGAGTACATGGACCAGCTGCTGCCGAAGATCGTCGACTGGCCGATGGCCTCCGCCCTCGCCAATCATCTGCGGCAGCACAATGTTGAAGTCTACCTCGGCGAGGCGGCGACCGAGATTGTCGTCGACAACGGCAAGGCCGTGGGGGTTCGGACCGGGAAGAGGACGATCGATGCCGATATGGTGATCATGGCGGTCGGGGTCCGGCCCCGGTCGCAGCTGGCTCGGGAGGCCGGCCTCAACGTGGCCGCGAACGGCGGGATCGTCGTCAACGACCGGATGCAGACCTCCGATCCGTCCATCTATGCGGCCGGCGACTGCGTCGAGATCCGTCACCTCGTCTCCGGCCGGGGCCTCTATGCCCCCTTGGGCAGTCTGGCCAACAAGGAGGGGCGGGTCGCCGCCGACAACATGGCCGGTATTCCCGCGGTCTTCAAGGGCGGGATCGGCAGTTTCGTGATGAAGGCCTTCGAGATGTCGATCGGCGCCACCGGTCTCAGCCTTGAAATGGCCAGGGCGCAGGGATTCCAGGCGGAATCGTCGCTGACCGCCTCCGCCGATCGGGCCCACTTCTTCCCCGGCAGCGAGATCATCTGCCTTGAGCTGGTGTTTGATCGCCGCACCCGGAAAGTGCTGGGATTCCAGGGGATCGGGCCGATGAACGATTCGCTTTCGGTACGGATCGATGCGGCGGCGGTGGCGATCACCGCCGGGGCGACGATCGATGACTTCGCCACGATCGAGATGGCCTATGCCCCCCCCTTCTCGACCGCCATCGATGCGATCAACAGCGCCGCCTATGCGGCGGAAAATCTCTGTGACGGCCGGATGCGGCAGATCGACATCGAGTCGTTTCTGGCCTGGCTCGCCGATCCCGCAACCCAACCGGACTGGGTCGCCCTCGATGTCAGGCACCCAAAACAGGCACAGCCGAATATCGAGAAATTCGGGGCGGAAAGGTGGCTGTCGCTCCCCTATGACAAGGTCCGCAGCGGCTATCAGGTGCTGCCGTCGGACAAGATGATGATCATCGTCTGCAATGCCGGTTCCCGCTCCTATGAAAGCCAGATCGCCCTCGATGCCGTGGGCCTGCGCAACACGCTGGTCTTGCCCGGCGGGTATAACATGATCAAGCGGATCGACGCCGATATCCTGGTCTGATCCGATCGATCCGGTCACCCCTCCATCCCAGGTCGTGTCGATCCTCCTCTCCGCATCGCCGGTCGCGTCGAGTCTGGCGAGGCGGGGAAGGGGGGGGCGTTGAACCGCATCGTCACCGCCCTCAAATCACAGTGCTTGACCTCGGGAAACCGCCTTCCTGATATGGTCTTCGATGCGGTCGAAATGGCGGCCGACGTCTTCCGGTCGATGGGCATCCGATCCGGCGACAAGGGGGATGCCCAGGTTGATCGCCTTGTGCAGGATCGTCGATGAAGGGAAGGGCTCGCCGCGGATCGGCAGGCCGGAGGTATTGATTTCGAGGCACATCCTGCTGTCCTTCACCAGGGCCAGTAATCTGTCGATCTGCTCCAGATGGTCCGGCGTCCAGGTCAGCTCGGGGAGATAGCGCAGGGCGGCGTCGAGATGGCAGAGCACATCCGCCGGCAGCAGGGTTACGGCGCCGATGAGAGCGTCGAGGTATCGGGTCAGCAGCGTTTCGGCCCCGAACTCCCGGGCCCGCTGAATATTCCCGGCCTTGCGGCTGAGCAGGTTGAGATGCTGCTCGGTGGCGGCCAGGCGGGCATAGTGGAAGGACAGCCCGATCCGGTCCCACGGTCTTCGGGCCAGCCTGTCGCGGAGTCGCTCGACGTGTTCCGGGTTATACCCTGCCTCGACGCCCAGCCCGATATCGATCCGTCCCCGATAGATCCGCTGCAGTCGTTCGCCCTCCGAGAAATACGCATCGAAATCGCTCTCGGTCAGCCAGGTCGCCTCCATGTAGCTGACACCATCCTCCATGTGCTCGAGAAAAACGATCTTTCTCAGGCCTTTGGTGATGGCGGAGCGGACGTAATCTTCCATTTCGCCGCTGGCGTGATGGCAGAACCGGGTATGGATGTGTCCGTCGCAGGAAATGTCGATGGTGGGCGCGGGAACGGGCATGGTCCCTTCACCGGGGGAAACGCGGGGTATTCGGGGGGAGGCGGGTTTGGGAGAGCGGTCGCCGGTCAGGCATTTCCTTTCGGAAAGAAATGCACGACGCCGTCGATCGCCGAGGTATCGCAGATATGTCCCATTTCCAGCCCCAGGTCGATATAGTCTTCGAGGCCATCCACCTTCAGGGAGAGAACCGGACCATCGGGGAGATGGTAATACAGGGTGCTGACGGCGGAAAGATCGATCGGGGAAACGAACAGCTTCATTCAGGATATCCTTTTCAACAACAATGCAGGGGAATTTGAACGGACTTCGGACAACAACAGGAAACACGACATATACGGCGTTTTCCGGAAAACTGCAAGGATTAACAGATTCCCCGCGATACTTCCTCCTGCCTTTCCGGGCGATGCCGCACCGTTCCCGATTGAGTTTGACACGCCGGCCGGCCATGTTTATTATACGGGATTCGCGATGTACCACAAACTTCCGCCTCGGGCGGTCTGCAATCATAATCGACAAGGTGAAGGAATGAGTCAAGACGATTTGAATATCAAGGGAAAGCCTCTCTTCGGCAAGGACAACAACCCCTCCAATATCCTCCCCCAGAAACTGACCCTCAAGAGCAGAATCAAGTTTCGCTGCCATCCCGGGGTCCGTTGCTTTACCGCCTGCTGCGGCGGGATTAAGATCATTCTGACTCCGTACGACATTCTCCAGCTCACCAGGCGCCTGAATATCCCCGCCCATGAATTCCTGCAGCAGTACACCCTGCCGACCTATCTCGAAAAAACCGATATGCCGGGAGTGATGATCAAACTGCGCGAGGAGGACAACAAGTGCCCCTTCGTCACCCCGCAGGGCTGCACGGTCTATACCGATCGGCCTACGGCCTGCCGTTACTATCCGGTCGGCATGGCCGATTTCCATGAAGGCGGCACCCGGGACGAGAAGGGTGAGGAACTGCCCAGCGCCGAGGATAAATTCTTCTTCGTCGTCAAGGAGGACCACTGCAAGGGTTTCGAAGAGGACAAGGAGTGGACCATCGAGGAATGGCGGAAGGACCAGGGGGTCGACGTCCGTGACGAGATGAACAAGGAATGGCTGCGGCTGGTCATGCGGCGCAAATCATTCGGCCTGCAGGCCACTCTCTCCGAGCAGGCGAAGCGGATGTTCTTCATGGCCTCCACCGATCTCGCCCATTTCCGCCGTTTCATCTTCGAGAGTTCCTTCCTCGACACCTATGTGCTCGATGAGGAAACCATCGACAGGATCAAAAACGACGACGTCGAGCTGATGCTGTTCTCGTTCAGGTACCTGGCGTCCACCCTGTTCGGGGTGCAGAATCTGAAAATCAGGGAAGAGAAGATCCGGGCGAAGGTCGAGGAGATCAAGAAGCGGCAGGACGAGTCGGTGCTGCAGTCGGTCCGGGAGTACGAGGAGATGAAGGCCGAGCGGGAAAGGCAATAAGGCGCCGGTCGGTACAACGGTCAAGGAAACCATCGGCGCCGCAGTTGTGGTGCCGGCTGGTAATTTGCAAATGAAAAGGGGTTCCGGTCTTCTGACCGGAACCCCTTTTTTCATGCCTGCCCCCGCCTTGCGGCGGGGGAGTCTGGCGAATTACTTCTCTCCCTCCGGTTCCATCGCCTGGGCGCGTCCTTTGAGGAATTTCCAACTCCGGGTGACATCCTTCTGGGACTGGGCCATCAGGGCGTCGGCCTCTGTCGGATTGACCATCTTCAGGGCGCGATAGCGGTTCTCACCGAGGGCATACTCCTCGAAGGTGATCGACGGATCCTTGCTGTCGATGGTCAGCGGGTTCTTGCCCTCGGCATCAAGTGTCGGGTTGTAGCGGTATAACGGCCAGTGGCCGCAGGCAACCGCCTTTTTCTGCTGCTCCAGGCCCTTGGCCATATTGATGCCGTGGTTGATGCAGTGGGCGTAGGCGATGATCAGCGACGGCCCGTCGTAGGCCTCGGCCTCGGTGATGGCCTTGATCGCCTGGGTGGGATTGGCGCCGAGGCTTATTCGGCCGATATAGACATTGCCGTAGGTTGAGAAGATCATGCCGATATCCTTCTTCGGCAGCTTCTTGCCGCCGGCGGCGAACTGGGCGGTGGCGGCGCGGGGGGTCGATTTCGACATCTGGCCGCCGGTGTTGGAGTAGACCTCGGTGTCGAGCAGCAGGACGTTGACATTCTCGCCGGAGGCGAGGACGTGGTCGAGTCCGCCGTAGCCGATGTCATAGGCCCAGCCGTCGCCGCCGATAATCCATACCGATTTCTTGACCAGATAATCGGCGACGTGATACAGCTGGACGGCGATCGGGCTGGTCTTGCCTTCGAGTTTGGCCTTGAGCTCGGCCACCCGCCGCCGCTGTTCCTCGATCGCGGTCTGGGTCGACTGATCGGCCTGGAGGAGGTCGTCGGCCATCTTTTTGGTGATCAGCTTGCCGCTCACGGCCTCCTGCAGCAGTTCGGCGGCCTGGGAGGCGAGCTTGTTGACCGAGAAGCGCATGCCCAATCCGAACTCGGCGTTGTCCTCGAACAGCGAGTTGGACCAGGCCGGCCCGCGTCCGTCGGCCCGTTTGGCGTAAGGGGTGGTGGGGAGATTGCCGCCATAGATCGAGGAGCAGCCGGTGGCGTTGGCCGCCAGCATCCGGTCGCCGAACAGCTGGGAGACCAGTTTGACATAGGGGGTCTCGCCGCAGCCGGCGCAGGCGCCGGAGAACTCGAAGAGCGGCCGCAGGAGCTGGCTGCCCTTGATCGAAGCCGGGTTGATCTTGGCTGGATCGATCTCCGGCAGATCGAGGAAATACTTGACATTTTCACGCTCCGTCAGCCGGAGTTCCTCGGTATTCGGAATCATCTGCAGGGCCTTGGTCTTGGCCGGGCAGACGCTGACACAGAGGGTGCAGCTGCAGCAATCCTCGGTGAAGACCTGGACGATGAACTTCGAGCCCTTGAATTCCTTGCCCACCGCATCGGTGGACTTGAGGGCCGCGGGCGGATTCTTCAATTCCGGCACGATCTTCGTGCGGATAGCGGCGTGCGGGCAGACCAGCGCGCACTGGCCGCACTGGATGCAGTTCTCCGGCAGCCATTGCGGGGTGTGGACGGCGATGTTGCGTTTCTCGTACTGGGTGGTGGCCGTCGGCCAGGTGCCGTCATCCGGGATCTGCGAGACCTTGAGCAATTCGCCCTTGCCTTCGATGATCTTGGCCGTGACCTCCTTGACGAAATCCGGGGCGTCGGCGGGGACGGTCGGCGGCAGTTCATGGCCGGTGGCGGTCTTGCCGAGTTTGACCTCGACGATATTCTTGATCGCCTCGTCGACCGCGTTGTAGTTCATATTGACGACCTTGTCGCCCTTGTTGCCGTAAGTCTTCTTGATCGCCTTCTTGATCGCGGCGATCGCCTCTTCCTGGGTCAGGATGCCGGAGATCATGAAAAAGGCGGTCTGCATGATCATGTTGATGCGGGCGCCGAGGCCCAGCGCCTGGCCGAGGGAAACGGCGTCGATGATGTAGAACCTGGCCTTCTTGGCAATCAGGTCGCTCTGCACCGTTTTCGGCAGTTTCTTCCAGATATCCTTCGCCCCGAAGCTGGTGGTGAGGAGGAAGGTGCCGCCGTCCTCGAGGTTGCGGAGCATGTCGTACTGGTCGAGGAAGGTGAAGTTGTGGCAGGCGATGAAGTTGGCCTTGTTGATCAGGTAGGGGGCGACGACCGGGTTCTTGCCGAAACGGAGGTGGCTGGTGGTGATCGAGCCCGACTTTTTCGAGTCGTAGACGAAATAACCCTGGGCCGAGTTGTCGGTCTCGGTGCCGATGATCTTGATCGTGTTCTTGTTGGCGCCGACGGTGCCGTCCGAACCGAGGCCGTAGAACATCGCCCGGTAAACGTCCTTGCCCTCGATGTCGAAGGAGCGGTCGTAATCGAGGCTGGCGAAGGTGACATCGTCGTTGGGGCCGACGCAGAACTTGTTCTTCGGGACCATTGTCACCATGTTGTCGAATACCGCCTTGACCATCGCCGGGGTGAACTCGGCCGAGCCGAGGCCGTAGCGGCCGGACAGGATGATCGGTGGAATGGTGGTGCCTTTGGCCTCGATGGCCTCGCCGACGGCGGCGCGGACATCGAGGTAGAGCGGCTCGCCGATCGCTCCCGGCTCCTTGGTGCGGTCGAGGACGGTGATCCGTTCGACGGTCGGCGGCAGGGCGTTGACCATGGCGCGGCCGTCGAAGGGGCGGTACAGGCGGACGATCACCAGGCCGACCTTCTGTCCCTGGGACACCAGGTAATCGACGGTCGAGGCGACGGTCTCGCAGCCCGAACCCATCATGACGACGACGTTCTCGGCGTCCGGGGCGCCATGGTAGTCGAAAAGATGATACTGACGGCCGGTCAGCCCGGCCAGCTTGTCCATCGTTTCCTGTATGATCGCCGGCACGGCGTTGTAGTATTTGTTGACGGTCTCGCGGCCGGTGAAGTAGACATCGGGATTCTGGGCGGTGCCGCGGATCATTGGCCGGTCGGGAGACAGCGCCCGCTTGCGGTGGGCGATGACCAGGTCGTCATCGATGACGGCGCGCATGTCGTCGTAGGTCAGCTCCTCCACCTTCTGGATCTCATGCGAGGTCCGGAAGCCGTCGAAGAAATGCATGAAAGGGATGCGCGATTTGAGCGAGGCCTGGGTGGAGATCAGGGCCATGTCCATGCATTCCTGGACGTTCTGGGCGCAGAGCATGCCCCAGCCGGTCTGGCGGGCGGCGTAGACGTCAGCATGGTCGCCGAAGATCGACAGCCCCTGGGCGGCCAGCGACCGGGCGGTGATGTGGAAGACCGTCGGTGTCAACTCGCCGGCAATCTTGTACATGTTGGGGATCATCAGCAGGAGGCCCTGCGAGGCGGTGAAGGTCGTGCAGAGGGAACCGGTGGTCAGCGAGCCGTGCAGTGCCCCGGCCACCCCGCCTTCGGACTGCATCTGGGTGACGACCGGAATGGAGTTCCATATGTTCTTCTGCTTGACGGCCGCTTTCGAGTCCGCTTCGGCCGCCATCGGCGAGGATGGCGTAATGGGGTAGATGGTGATGACTTCGCTGGTGGCATAGGCGACATGGGTGCAGGCCTGGTTGCCGTCGATGGTGACCATTCTTCTCGACATGAGCTGTTCTCCTCTGTAGGAACGGGATGCGCTGCCCGTGCAGCGCGTTTTGAATGAATGATGCTGTCGATGTACAACTGATGGAAATGCCTCACCCGTTTACAGAAATTCCCGCCGTACGACGGCGGGAATCGGGATCCGGCATTCAACGAAAGATCGCATAGTCTTCGTCAAATGATATATTATAGAGCCTGTCAAGGCCAATTACAATAACTGTAATATTGAAGATAAAGCTAAACATACTAGATCATTTCTCGATGCTTCGCAATCATTAACATGGATGATGATGTATATAAAAAAATTGAATGCATTGTTTGCAGCCGCAGCCTGTCCCGGCCGACGTTGGCGGTGGACGGGACAGGCGATATGAGCCGGGGCAGAGGGTTGTGGATATGAAAAGTCTTGCATGGGGGGATCTCGAGGGAGTGTTTGGATTTCTCTCGGACCATAAGGATTTTGTCTTCCTCGATACATCCCGTCCGGACCGGGAGAACCATACATCCTTGCTGTTCACCGAGCCGGTGGCCCGTCTGCGCTGCCACCGGGGAGAGGATGCGGGCAAATTCCTGCGGACCGCCGAGGATTGGCTCGGGCAGGGGTTGTGGCTGGCCGGCTGGTTCGATTACGATTTCGGCGGCCTGCTCGAGGAAAGGCTCGCCTTCGACCGGGAGGCAGCCGACGCTCCCGCCGCCCTCGCCGACCTTGGCGTGTACCGCCAACCATACATCTACGATCACGCCACCGGCACCGGTGATCTGCCGGCCGCACCCTGCGGTGCCTCCGTCCCTGGCTGGCGGATCGACGGCCTGCAGCCGAACGTCGGCCACGCTGAATATCTCCGGGCTATCCGGCGGCTGCGCGACTACATCGCCGCCGGCGACACCTACCAGGTCAACTACACCCTCAAGCTGCTGTTCGCCTGGAGCGGTTCGGTCGAGGCCTTGTACCGCGATCTCCGCCACAACCAGACCGTTCCCTTCGGGGCCTGTATCCGCCGGGACGAGGAGCGGATCCTGTCGTTTTCGCCGGAGCTGTTCTTCCGCCGCGACGGCCGGGAGCTGACGGTCCGGCCGATGAAGGGGACCTCCCGCCGGGGCCGGACCGCGGCCGAGGACCGGGATCTGCGCCACGGTCTGGCCCGGGACCCGAAAAACCGGAGCGAAAACGTGATGATCGTCGACCTGCTGCGCAACGATCTGGCCAGGCTGATGCATCGCCTCGGCGGCGGCAATGTCCGGGTTTCGTCCCTGTTCGATGTTGAGACCTACGAAAGCCTGCTGCAGATGACCTCGACCGTCAAGGCCCGCCCCGACGGGGAGGAGGCCGGTGCCGATTTCCATCTCTACGAGCTCTTTCATGCCCTTTTCCCCTGCGGCTCGGTGACCGGGGCGCCGAAGATCCGGACCATGGAGATCATCAACGAACTGGAGAGGGAGCGGCGGGGCGTCTATACCGGGGCCATCGGCTATCTCGCCCCCGACGGCACCGCGGTCTTCAGCGTCCCGATCCGGACGGTGGTCCTGCGCGGCGGTCGCGGCGAGATGGGGATCGGCTCCGGGATCATCATCGATTCCGACCCCGAGCAGGAATGGCAGGAATGCCTGCTCAAAGGCCGGTTCCTCAGCCACTGCCGCCCGGGATTCGAACTGTTGACGACGATGCTGTGGCAGCCAGGTTCGGGATACTGGTGCCTTGACCGGCATCTGGCGCGACTGAGGAGATCGGCGGCGGAGATGTGCTTTTCCCGGCCGGAGGCCGAGCTCCGGCAGCGGCTGGAGCGGCAGGCCGCCGCCTTTGCCGGCCAGTGCATGCGGGTGCGCCTGACCCTGGCCAAGGACGGGGCGATTGGAATCGCCGCCGTACCCTGCGACGCCCCGACGCTGCTCCGCCTGCCGGCCCGCCCGGAGCCGGCCGCCGCCGGTCTGGCCGAGATCGAATTCTCCCCGCAGGCGATCGATGGCGATTCGCCCTGGCTGCGGCACAAGACGACCTGTCGGGACCTGTACGACCGGGAGTTCAAAGCGGGGCGGGAGCGGGGGCTGTTCGACCTGCTGTTCGTCAACCGGCAGGGCGAGGTGACCGAGGGCTGCATCAGCAACGTCGTCATCTATGGCGACGGCCGCTACCGCACGCCGCCGCTGGCCTGCGGTCTGCTGCCCGGGGTGATGCGCGAACAGCTGCTCCAGGATCGGGAGCGGCCGGTCGTCGAGTCGGTCCTGACGCCGGCCGATGTGGCGGCCGCCGAGGCGGTCTACCTCTGCAATGCGGTGCGCGGGCTGGTGCGGGTGACGCTGCGGCGGGCGGCAGGGGTGTCTTGACCGCCGGGCCGGCTAATGCACCATCCCCGGTCCCGGAGCGGCGTCCATCGGCATGGGGGGGATGATCAGGTTGTGCTGGCGGCCCAGTTCGCGCACCATGGTCATGAAGGTCGAAGGGAGCGGGATGTCGCGGTCGCGGACCAGGATGCCGAGGGCATCGGCCCGGGCCAGGACGGAGGCGTCGTCACCGAGCCCCTCCTGGCTGTCGCAGAGGGCCTGGACCCGCAGGGCATCGGTGATCGGGGCGCGGAGACCGGGGTTTTCCGTGCTGATGCCGAGGAGTTCCTGTTCGATGGTGCCCCAGTGTTCCTGGCGGAACCGGACGAACTGCTCCTCCGGGTTGGGGGTGCCGAACAGCTCGTTGGTGATGGTCCCCGCCAGCCGCGACAGGTGGGCGGGATCACTCTCCGGCCGTTTGCGGGCGAGCTGGGCGCGGATCTCCTTGAAGACAATCATCTGGATGACGCTGAGCCCTTCGCGGAGGGCCGGGAGGAGCTGGGATTTGATTGCGGCTTTGTCGTTGGTCATGGCGTTACAGGAGGATCTTGACTGCAGGATGGCTTTTCAGGCGGTCGAAGATTGTCAGTCGGGTCTCCTCGTCCCCGACCTCGATGGTGGCTTCGAGGCTGTGGTATCTTCCCCCCCGGCTCGACCGGCTGACCGAGATCTGCACCGGGTGCGGGGCACAGGCCAGGATAATGGCCTGCTGCAGGAGATCGGCTTCTTCGCCGATGACCTTGTAGCTCCAGATGCAGGGGTAGACGATTTCCGGCCGGCGGTGTTGATGGTCCATGAACAGGTGTCGGGGGTGGAGATGGCGGTTGTTGGAATCGGCATCAAGTAATACTGATTTGTCCGCCAGGAGTCAAGGGAAAGGGAGCGGAAACGCGCTGCCGCCGGTGGCGGATGAACGTCTGACAACGGCGGATTGAGCTTGTCATCGCCGTGACGGCACGATACTGTGGTAACGACAGACGGTGATCGACGATGGCCCCCGGACAACGGCGCGGTGCAGCAGGGGAAGACGGTATATGGCACGGCAGGACAGGAATGGGCACAGGATGACGAGCGACGAACAATACCGGCGGACATCGCCGGACGATGGGCTCGACGTGCCGGTCATGAGCGGCCGGGAACGGCGGCTGCTCGACGCGGTCGCCGCCCCGTGTGTCGTCACCGACCTGCGGGGCAGGTATGTGCACGGCAACCCCGGTTTTCATCGCCTGGTCGGGCAGGATGCGGCGGCGATGGCCGGCCGGACGCTCTCCGACTGCCTCTCCGCCGACGTGGCCGAAGCCCTCCGTCTGGTCGATCGAGAGTCGTTGGCGGGAAACACGAGCCAATCATGTGACGGCAGCGTCGTCACCGCGTCGGGAGCGACCAAGTCGGTCCGCTGCGACCGAACCCTGCTCCGGGATGACAACGGGGCTCCTTCGGCGATGATGACCACGCTGGTCGACCTCTCCGATCTGCAGGCGGCGCAAACGGCGCAGGCTGCCGCCGAATTGCAGCGTGAGGCGATCAATCAGGGCTTTCCCGGCATCCTCGGCTATTTCGACCGTAATCTGCAGGCGGTCTGGGTGAACGACGGCATCCGCAGGTTCTGCGCCGATCCGCTCGGCCGGAGTTGCCGGGAGATCTTCTGCCGCCGCCGGACCTCCTGTGATCATGCCTGTGCCATCTGGCGGGCGATGCAGTCGGGAAAGATCGAGAAGCGCGTCAAATGCGTCGAGCTTTCGAACGAGGAAGGGGAGGAGCAGGTCTATGACGTCACCGGCGTCCCGGTGGTGCTGGCGTCCGGGGCGATCGACGGCGTCGTCATGATGGCCAGGGATGTCTCGGAGCGCCATCGGCTTGAAAAACAGCTTCGCCATACCCAGAAGATGGAGGCGATCGGGACCCTGGCGGGAGGGATCGCCCACGACTTCAACAACGTGCTCACCCCGATCATGGGGTATTCCGAGATCGTGCGTCTGAAGATGCGGCGGGACGGCTACCCCGACCAGACCGTCAGCGACTATATCGACGAGATCCTCAAGGCGGCGAGGCGGGCCAAGAGCCTCGTCGAGCAGATCCTGACCTTTTCCCGCAGCCACGAAAAAAAGGAGATCCTGCAGCACATCCATCCGATCGTCAAGGAGGTGATGAAGCTGATGCGCGTCACCCTGCCGGCCACCATCCAGATCAAGGAGGAGATCGACGAGCATTGCGGTCTCGTCTCGGTCGATCCGGTGCAGATCCACCAGGTCCTGATCAATCTCTGCACCAACAGCGCCCACGCCATGGCCGGCCGGCGCGGCACGATGACGGTGCGGCTGGCGAAGGCCGGCCGGGACGAGGACGGGATGGAATGGGTTGAGCTGAGTGTCGCCGATACCGGTTGCGGCATCGAGGCCGAGATGCTGGACCGGATCTTCGAGCCGTATTTCACGACCAAGGAGAAGAGCCGGGGGACCGGGATGGGACTGGCGATGGTGCATGGCATCATCACCCGTCAGGGCGGGCGGATCACCGTCGAGAGCCAGATCGGCGTCGGCACCGTCTTCCGGGTCCTGCTGCCCATCTCGCGTGAGCCGACCCAGCTGGAACAGATCATCTCGATGACGGAGATCATGCAGGGGGAGGGACGCATCCTGCTGGTCGACGACGAGGAACAGGTGGTCGATGTGACCGGGCAGATGCTGCGCAGCCTCGGTTACGAGGTCGTCGGCATGACCTCGGCCACCGAGGCGCTGAGTCTGTTCTCCAAGGGGGAACGTGAGTTCGATCTGCTGATCACCGATCTGACCATGCCCGATCTGACCGGCATCGAGTTGAGCGCCCGGTTCAGGTCGCTCCGCCCCGATCTCCCCGTCGTCCTCTTTACCGGTTACTCAGAGCAATTTTCGCGGCAATTGGCGGATCAGGCCGGAATTCTCGATTACTGCACCAAACCGCTGACGCTGCGGCAGCTGGCGTCGGTGGTGCACCGGGTCCTCCGCCGGGCCGACGTTGCCGGCCGGGGTTGAGCGCAGCCGGTCCCGTCTCACCGCCCGTCATCCTGATCGCGACGGCCGTTGATCAGGCTGATCTGATCGTTCAGTGTCCAGAGGTCATAGATCCAGCCGATGCCGAAGAGCCCGGCGGTGCACAGATAGAGCAGTCCCGTCAGCCACTTGCCCATGTACATCCGGTGGATGCCGAGCAGGCCGACGAAGGCCAGCAGCAGCCAGGCGACATTGAAGTCGATCGCGCCGTCGTTGAAGCGGATGTCGGCTTCCTCGTTCATCTTCGGGATCAGGAAGAGATCGACGATCCAGCCGATGAACAGCAGGCCGAGGGTGAAGAAGTAGATCGTGCCGGAGATCTGCCGGCCGTAGTAGAACCGGTGGGCGCCGAGAAAACCGACGAGCCAGAGCAGATAGCCGACGACGATCGAATGGGTGGGGGAATTGTCCGTCCGCATGTTCCTTACCTGTGGATGAAGGTTTGCAGTTTCCTGACCCGCCGCCAGGCCGCGTTTATCCGCTCCTCGGTCAACCGGCCCTGCCGCACCGCCTCGACGATCGGGGCGATGAGCTTGGTGACGATCAGCGGATCATACTGAAGGTTATTCCCAATGATGAGGATGTCGGCCCCCGCTGTCAAGGCCATGATGCAGGCCTCGGCCAGGCCGTAGCGGTTTGTGATGGCCCGCATCTGCAGATCGTCGGTGATGACCGCGCCGTCAAAGCCGAGATCGCGGCGCAGCAGACCGCCGATCGTCGCCGGCGACAGGGTGGCCGGCAGCAGCGGATCGATCCGGCTGTTGAAGAGATGGCCGACCATCACCAGATCGGCCATGCCGTCGGCGATCAGGGTGCGGTAAGGGGCCAGTTCCTCCTCCCGCCAGGCGGCGCTGATATCGACGAAGCCGAGATGGGAGTCGGCCAGCGACGAGCCGTGGCCGGGAAAATGCTTGAGGCAGGTGAGGATGCGGCGCCGGCGGTGGGCGGTGATCCACTCTGCGGCATGGCGGCCGACGACGGCCGGGTCGGCGGCGAAGCTGCGTTGATAGCGGCCGATGATCGGATTGTCTCCTTCGACATCGAGGTCGACCACCGGCGCGAGGTTGAGGTTGATGCCGACAGCGCCGAGCATCTCGGCGGTACAGGCGGCGCTGATCGCCGTCAGACCGACATCGCCGCTCTCACCCAGGCGCCTGGCCGAGGCCGTGGTCGGAAAGCCGCGTTCGGCCTTGAACCGGCTGACCATCCCGCCTTCCTGGTCGACGGCGATCAGCAGCCGGCCGCCGGCGCAGTCCTGCAACTCGGCGCAGAGCCGGGCGGTCTGGGTCGCCGAGATGATATTGTTGTCCGGCTGCTTCGCGGCGAGGAGGCGGTCGAAGAGGATGACCCCGCCCAGGGCCCGATCGCGCAGATCGGAGCAGAGGACGCTGTCCGGGAGAAGCCGGTCGCCCTTGAAACCGACGATCAGGAGTTGGGCGATCTGCTGGGGAAGGTCCATGGGGCGGTGGCGGTCCTGTCAGGGCGGAGAAATTAGGCGGATCTGCCGGCGCGGCCTGCCTCTGGTTGCCATGGCCCGGCTCGAATCAGATCCTTTCGATCCGGATCTTCAGCGGAACGACATGGAGCGACCGGCTCTGCTGCTCGGTGGAGCCCAGCGACCATCCGGTGCATCTGGCCTGGCCTTCGAGCAATCCGCCGATGTTCTCGACCAGCCGGTTGAGGTTGATGATCGGATGGCGGGAGAAGACCTGGGGCAGGCCCTGGGTCAGATTGCAGGCGAGACAGCGGCCCGGTCGCTCGTGCAGCCGGAGTTCCATGACCAGCTCGTTGCCCTGGAGGCTGCGGTATCCCAGCTCGATATCGTAGGCGCCCTCGCCGGCGTCACCGAACAGGGCCTCGAAAAACTCGTTCGAACGTTCCCGGGGAAAAAGCCGGAGCAGGGTTTCGGGGGTGAACAGGGTCGGCAGGGTGGTTGCATCCATGGCGGTTCGGGTCGTGAGGGAATTGGGGATTTCAGGGACACCGGCCGGCGGTACCGGCTTCAACAGCTAACTATAGCGGCAAACTGCATTTTGTCAACCGACGTTGCGGGGCCGCGGGGCCTGTGTTAGAGTAGCGCCCATGAACAACGAGGGACCATTT
The DNA here is from genome assembly GCF_053613775.1 of Desulfoprunum sp. Taxonomy (NCBI): domain Bacteria; kingdom Pseudomonadati; phylum Thermodesulfobacteriota; class Desulfobulbia; order Desulfobulbales; family Desulfobulbaceae; genus Desulfoprunum; species Desulfoprunum sp. Next base: position 1,244,604 of record NZ_JBSHXH010000004.1, on the reverse strand, counting down.
TCAGGGGCAAGGGGCGCCGCCGCCGTCGATCTGACCGAACTCAACGATGCCCAGTACGAGGCGGTGACGACGGTCGACGGCCCGGTCCTGGTCATAGCCGGGGCCGGCAGCGGCAAGACCAGGACCCTGGTCTACCGCGTGGCCTACCTGATGCAGCACGGCGTGCCGCCGGAGAAGATCCTGCTGCTGACCTTCACCCGCAAGGCCGCCCAGGAGATGCTGTGGCGCTCCGGCCGCCTCCTCAACGACACCTGCAGCCGGGTGGTCGGCGGCACCTTCCACGGCACCGCCAACATGCTGCTGCGCCGCTACGGCTCCTGTCTCGGTTTCGCCTCGAACTTCACCATCATCGACCGGGCCGACGCCGAGGGGATCATCAACCTCCTCAAGTCATCGCTCGGCCTCGGCGGGGCGTCGAAGCAGTTTCCCTCCAAACGGGTCCTGATCTCGATAATCAGCGGCGCCGTCAACAAATCGATGGATCTGGAAGACCTGGTTTTCGAGCAGTACACCCATCTCAGCGAACACCTCGACGACATCCTCAGCCTGCAGCGGCACTATCAGGAGTTCAAGCGCGACAACGGCCTGATGGATTACGACGACCTGCTCGTCAACTGGAAGCGGATGCTGCAGGAATCGGCGGAGGTGCGGCGCTCCATCTCCGAGCGCTTCTCCCACATCATGGTCGACGAGTACCAGGACACCAACCTGATCCAGGCCGATATCGTCCGGCTGGCCGCCTCTACCCATGACAACGTGATGGCGGTCGGCGACGACGCCCAGTCCATCTACTCGTTCCGGGGGGCCGATTTCTACAACATCATGCGGTTCCCCAAGGTCTTCGCCAACACCCGGATCATCAAGCTGGAGGAGAATTACCGTTCGACCCAGCCGATCCTGTCGCTGACCAACGACATTATCCGCAACGCCGCCGAAAAGTATACCAAGACCCTGTTTTCGCGAACCGAAGGCGGGGTCCGCCCCTGTGTCTTCGCCGGCCGCGATGAGCGGGAAGAGGCGCTGTTCGTCATCCGCCGGGTGCGGGAGCTGCTGGCCCAGGGCACCCCGATCGAGGAGATCGCGGTGCTGTTCCGCTCCGGTTTTCACTCGTACAGGCTCGAACTCGAACTGGGAGGAGCGGGCGTTGATTTCGAGAAACGGGGCGGCCTGAAGCTGACCGAATCGGCCCACATGAAGGATTTTCTCTCCTTCCTGCGGGTCGTCGCCAATCCCCGCGATTCCCTGAGCTGGAACCGGATCCTGCTCCAACTCGACAAGGTCGGGCCGAAGACGGCGCAGAAGATCACCGAGACCGTGATGACCGCCGGCGACCCGTTCCAGGCCCTGGCCGGGCACCCGGCCGGCAAGAGCTGGCGGCAGGGCCTCGACCGCCTCAACCAGCTCTTTGCCGACCTGCGGGGCAGGGAGCGCAGCCTGCCCGAGTTGTACGAGGTGGTTCTCGCCTATTACCAGCCGATCTTCGAGCAGCTCTTCGCCGATGACTACCCGAAGCGGCAGAAGGATCTCGACCAGCTGAAGGGCGTCATGGCCGGCTACCAGGACCTGCAGTCGTTCATCGACGACACCGCCCTCGATCCGCCGGAGTCCGGCCAGCACGGCCACCGGCGGCAGGAGGAGCGGCTGATCCTGTCGACCATTCATTCGGCCAAGGGATTGGAGTTCGATGCGGTGTTCGTCATCGGCCTGGCCGAAGGCCGCTTCCCCCATGCCGCGGCGATGATCGGCGAGCAGTGGGAGGAGGAGCGGCGGCTGCTCTACGTGGCGGCCACCCGGGCCAAAAAATTCCTCTACCTCTGCTACCCGCGGGAGCTGATGACCCCGGACCGGCAGTTCCGCCGGGTCGGCATGTCGCCGTTTCTGGCGGAGCTCGGCCCCGGACTCTACGAACGGGTGACGGAGGCCGGAATCGCTCGGGAATGGACCGGACCGACCGAATTTTCAGCCCCGGTCGCCCCCCGGCTCGCTGCCGGTCCGGCCCGGCAGCAGCCGGCGGCAGCGGATTTCACGAAGGGATGCAAGGTCAGCCACCCGTTTTTCGGCGAGGGCAAGGTGACCAAACTGTCCGGCCCCCGGACGCTCGACGTCCTGTTCGACCGGCATGGGATGAAGACCCTCCATCTCGACTATGCCAAGCTGACCATTCTGTGACGGTCGGCTCGGCGTTGCCGGCGGCCGTGTCATCGCCCCGCACCCTTAACTGTCAGGAGACGTATGGATTACCAGGAGGCCGTCGACTATCTCTATAGCCTGCAGATGCACAAGATCAAGCTCGGACTCGAGGCGATGCGCGGTTTCCTCGACCGGGTCGGCAGTCCGGAGCAGGGCCTGCGCTGCGTCCATGTCGCCGGCACCAACGGCAAGGGCTCGGTCAGCGCCACCCTGGTCGCGATCCTCGGCCGGGCCGGCTACCGGGCCGGGCTCTACACCTCGCCGCACCTGAGCGACGTGCGCGAGCGGTTCCGGCTGGGCGACCGCTTCATCGACCGGGAGTCCTTCGCCCGCCTGGCGACGCGGATCCGCGAGGTCCTCGGCCCGGACCAGATCACCTTCTTCGAGTTCTGCACCGCCCTGGCCCTGCTGTGGTTCGCCGAGAGCGAGGTCGACGTCGTCGTCCTCGAGACCGGGATGGGCGGCCGGCTCGACGCCACCAACGTGGTGACGCCGCTGGTCTCGATCATCACCAGCATCAGCATGGACCACGAGGCCTATCTCGGCACCAACCTGACCGAGGTGGCGGGGGAGAAGGCCGGCATCATCAAGGAGCGGGTGCCGGTGATCTCCAGCGCCGTTGTGCCGGAGGCGGCCGCGGTGGTCGAACGGACCTGCCGGGAGCGGGGGGCGGCCCTCTACCTGCTCGGCCGGGATTTCGACTTCGCCGACGATCCCGACGGCAGCTGGACCTGGAAGGGGCAGGCGCCGCCGCTGCAGCGCACGATCTCCGGCCTGCGCTGTGCCCTGCGGGGCGGGTACCAGCGGCAGAACAGCTCGGTTGCCATCGCCGCGGCGCTGCTGCTCGGCCAATTCGGCTTTCCGCTCGAGCCGGCGGCAGTCACCGCCGGGGTGGCGGAGGTCTCGTGGCCGGGGAGAATGGAGTATTTCCAGGCCGATGTCGTGCGGGAGCCGGGAGATGTCGGCGACGCCGGCCCTAATCAGCGGTGGTACCTGCTCGACGGGGCCCACAACCCCGACGGGGTCCAGCGGCTGGTCGAGGCCCTGGTGGCCGAATTCGGCGACCGGCGCCTGGTCTGCGTCTGGGGGGCGATGGGCGACAAGGATATCACCACCGCCCTCGCCGCCATCTCGCCGGTCGTCGACCGGCTGATCCTGACCAGCGCCCCGGGAGAACGGGCCGCCACGCCGGAGCGGCTGCTGGCCTGCCTGCCTCCGGAAGGGCGGGCCAAGGCCGACTGCGTTGGCGACATCCGCGCCGCCCTCGCCCGGGCCGGGGCGGTCTCCGGCCCCGAGGACTGTATCGTCGTCGCCGGGTCGCTCTATCTGCTCGGCGATGTGCGCAAGATCCTGCGCGGCGAGGTCGTTGACGGATGATCGATGATTTCGGCTTCGACGGGGTCGACGACGAGGTCCTGCGCCGGGAGAAGGCCAAAGCCCGCGACCTGCGCCGGACGCGATGGTGGCAGCACAAGATCGCCGCCGGCGTCTGCCACTATTGCGGCGGCAGGTTCGCGCGGACCGAGCTGACCATGGACCATCTCGTGCCGCTGGCCCGGGGCGGGCGGAGCACCAGGGACAACCTGGTGCCGTGCTGCAAGGACTGCAACAACCGCAAAAAGGTGATGCTGCCCCTCGAATGGGAGGAATACCTGCTCCACGGCGCCAACCCCTCGCCGCCGAACCACGATTGACGGCCGACGGCCTGATTCCGGCCGTTTGAGGATGATAATTGTATTGCCAACACTGTATTTTGTGGTACTATGTGCCTCTCTTTCAGAGGGTAGGCAGCACCAGCCCTCTGCATCGATCGACCACAGGGACGGGTAGCTCAGCTGGATAGAGTGTCGGCCTCCGAAGCCGAAGGTCGCGGGTCCGAATCCCGCCTCGTCCACCACCGATAGCAGCCGCTTGGATATATGTCCAAGCGGCTGTTTCTATTTGCGGCCGGCCTTTTTGGGTCGGAGAAGGGCGCTGCGACCTACTGAATTCCTGTCATATCAAACTAAGTTCCTGCCAAATCGAACAAAATTTCCGCCATTTCGAGCTGCTTTCTCCATTTCGATCTTCATTCTCCATTTGGATCTTCATTCTCCATTTGGATCTTCTTCCAGACATTTCAACCCTCCTCCCCCGTCATTTCGAGCGAAGCGAGAAATCTCGTTGTTCCCGGTAGGGCAAAGGCCCTGATGCCCCCCCCTTTTGTCATTTCGAAGCGCCAGCGAGAAATCTCATTGTTCCCGATAGGGCAAAAGTCGAGACGCCCACCACCGCTGTCATTTCGAAGCGAAGCGAGAAATCTCTTTTTCAGTCGGTTCGAACGGTTCAGCCGACGTACAAATTTCCAGTAGCACTCCATCCGAGTTGCCGGCCTCATTTTTCAGCCTTCTTCACTCTAGAGCAAAAAACCAAGAGGCGAACCACTTCGCGAAGCTATTGCAGTTTCAAATCGGCGACGGTGGGCTTGCGGCCATGCAGCAATCGGCAGTCTTTATTTCAGGAGGGGGCAGTGATACTGCTGTCCAGGAAAACATGTCAAAATCACCACACGATATCTCATCGGTATCATTGACGTTATAATCAACAATAGAGTTATTTCAAACTTCGTAGATCAGCTGCATATAGGGTGAATTACCCTGAAAAGACGCCTTGCCTGACATTTACATGCCTCGCAATGAGGATAGCAAGAAAGTATGCACGAACTCTTTTTTCTTGTTATCCGGCAGCCCTATAACTGGAAAATAACGTGATAAAGCTGCAGGAAATTCCTAACATGATTTCCTTGCTACTGATGTATGCTTGGGTTACTATAACCAGAATGCATGACATTTCTGTGATATGCGACACACGACCGAAGGCCAGATTACAGAATTACGGTTGGAATGGAGTACAGGCTATTTCCAACAGAAAGAGGCTGTCGCCATATTAGCCAGAGGATTTCTCCCAAAAAGCGGCAGCCTACTATTAAACGTTAGATGCGTATCCGCAAATAAGGAGATGAAATGATTCATAAGAGCGCGATCATCAGTTCGAAAGCGAAAATAGGGGTAAATGTCAAAATCGGTCATTATTCTGTAATATATGACAATGTGGTTATTGGAGATAATACCATTATTGAAGGGTTTTGTGAAATCGGTTATCCAACAAACTTAGCAGATGGGAATCCATTAATAATTGGCAATAACTCATATATAAGATCACATAGCATATTTTATGAGGGATCATCTTTCAAGGAGAAATTAGTAACTGGCCATCGAGTTACTGTCCGTGAAAAAACCTATGCTGGATTGAATTTGCAAATTGGTACTTTGTCAGACATTCAAGGTGATTGTCAGATCGGAGACTACGTTCGAACGCATAGTAATGTTCATATAGGGAAGCATTCAAAGATAGGAAACTATATCTGGATATTTCCCTATGTCGTTCTCACAAATGATCCCCATCCTCCAAGTGAGACAATGTTGGGCGTTGCGGTTAAAGATTTTGCTGTTATTGCTACCATGGCGGTTATACTCCCAGGTATCACAGTCAATGAACACGCATTGGTAGGTGCTCACAGTCTCGTTAACAAGGATGTTCCATATGGTATGGTAGTCGCCGGAAATCCTGCAAAAATCTTATGTGAAACTTCTAAAATCAAATTAAAAGACAATCCACAATTGAGCGCATATCCATGGCCAAGACACTTTCGTAGAGGATACCCAGATTCTGTTACTGAGGAATGGAGGTCAATGTTTGGTGAAAAGATCATCTAACCACGCTAATTCAGCCGACGCAAAAAGCCGCGCGGCTGATTTTGTCGTTGGTGCGCCAAGCGCAGCTTGGTGCTTCTTATAGGGTGCCCTGCTTAAGTTCCCGGGCAGGAAGTCCCCCTCGGGCAAAGTCTAACCAACAGCCCGTACCGAGTGTTGCGCGGTCGGCGGAGTCGGTTGCAAGACCGGTGAACAAAGATCGTGAAGCGTACACAGGGAACACTGCAGGCCGCAGGGGAGACGTACCTCCCCAAAGCAATTCAGCCTCGTCGGAGTAATCAAAGCAGTCGGCGACGGTTTTAACGTATCGGAAGCCGGTACAGAGGAATCGAATGGTGAGATTCCCGAGGGGCTGCCGGGGTCCAAGAGCGTGGCATGTAGTGAGAGAAGCATCGGGAACTTGGGAGACCCTTCCACCTCCACCGATTTACCGATTGGTGGTAGGACAGTTCAATCACAAAAAGGCTGTCCGACGGGTCAACAAAGCGAAGGGAATCAGATCATCTCATAGTACTTTGAGACGGTAACGCCGATCACATGGGGAAGGGGATGACGGTATTGTGCAGCCCACAAAGGAAACTTGTACCGGATATGAAAGGCTGGATTATGCAAGCAAACCTCACTGAGGGGAATAGCAAAGAGAACATGCGAATGTTCTTGTACGAAGCGAGCAATACTGAGGAGCCTTGTGCGAGAAAACCGCACGCAGGGATCTGTGAGGGGGCGGTCGGGAAACTGGCCGTCCTACCTCGATTGCTCAACTAAAATTGGATATTAAAAATGTCAGACTCTCAATGGACCAAGCAAGGTGGGACGTTCAGTCACAAAAATGCGTGTAAAGAATTTGGCCTAACAGAAGATGAAATAATTGATGCAATGAAAGCGGGAAAATTACAATACCGTCAGAACTATGCTCATGGCAATCCGTATTTCAGAGTACTCAGAAAAGAAGTTGAGGCATTTGCCAAAGAGTTACATGGAAATAAAGCAGTAGAAGAACAAGAGATAAAGTTTAAGTTGAAGAAAATTAACAGAGAAATAAATAGCCTTAAGAGAAAACTTTCATCTTTAGAAAAGCAAAAAGTTGAATTACTTGAAATCCAAAAACATATAAAGGCATAACATATCGAATAAGGATAGATTGTGTGAGCGATAAGCGAACCACAATCTTATCCGTTGGTTGGACGAGCCCGTTGACAATATAAGGAATTATCTTTTTTCGAGGGATTTGTCAGGAGTGCAACCGAATGGTATGCACTTTACGCAAGGCGCAGTTGTCCATTTGCCTGGAAGAGGCGAAAAAATATCAATTATTTCATAGAAAGGCATTCCTCCAGATGAAATTTATAGTGAGGCCGCACCGGTTATAAGCTGCTATCCCGGGTGCCTGACGTTCCTGCGAAATTTTACAATCATCATTGGCGATTTACAGCAAGGACAGTGGAAAACCGGCTTTGGCCGCGGTCGTAGTTGCTTTATAATCTTCGGGAATTATGGCGACATCGATCAATGGCTGAAAGTCAAACAGATAGAGTTGTTTCACTGGTCGTTGGTGTTCGGAATCGCCGCCATCGCCTCGATCTATCATGGGATGAAAGAGGATGACGGCATGACCAGGGGGTTCGGCGTCACGTTTCTGTTCATCAACCTCTATACGCGCTTTTTCGAATATTTCTGGGACTCCACCCACAAGGCGATCTTTTTCGCCATCCTTGCCCTCAGCTTCTGGTACCTGGGATCACGGGCGGAAAAGATCTGGAATCTTGGTGGATTGACCCGGAAAGACGGGACCACGGCACGGCACGGCACGACAAGGTTTGAGATTTTCTCCGGAAGCCCGGCGACGGCAACAGAAACAGTCCGGCGCCGTCTCCGACCGACCTCCTTCGACGAAGAGCCGGAATCAGTACCGGTAATCGGCGGCGCTCACTCGCATAGCAGTTGGCGGAGCCGTTCGCTGAGAAAAACGATCGATTCGATGTCGAGGTGCTCGATCACCGTTTCATCGAACATCAGTTTCGCCTGGGACTGGACGTCGTCACCGGGGGTGGCATCCCAGAACAACAGGGCCACCGGAACCCGCGGCAGCGGGGTGAAGACCACGGCGACATCGGCCGACCCGGCGTTCGATGGCATCGGCTGAGCCCCGAGTTCCAGGGCGCGCTGGCGCAGTTCATCGGTCCGGCCGGAAAATCCTGCGATCAGGGGCTCTTCGACGGCGCCCTTCATGCTGACCATCTTGGAGACAGTGTTCGGAAACTCGACAAACCCCTTCCATCTGCCGGTGGGTGGACGACTGCCGCCCTGGGCCAGGTGGTTGAGGATGAACACCTGCTCGTACCGGGACACCTGGCCGCCGTCCTCTTTCGTGATGGTCGTGCCGAGGATGTGGAGATGCCCGTTGAAATAGGGCAGGCGGAGGAGGGTGTCGGAGCCGATCCGGATCAATTCCCCGCCGATTCGCGCCGGCAGGTCCTCGATCGCCAGCGATGCGGCTCTGCTCCTGGCCCACTGCAGGGCGTCCTCGGCCATATCCCGCTTCAACCATTTCCCCTGGCTGTACTGCTCGGCCAGTTCAGTTTCACAACGCGCCAGGAGGTCGGCGGGAATATGGGGACAGTTTTGGAGCGGGTGTTTTTCCGAGACAACCTTGGAGGCGAAGGCGAGACACGTCGGAAGACCGCAATCCCGGCAATTGGTTTTGGCCAGAATATCTCGATACAGGTCGACTACTGAAAGCGCCATGACTCTCTCTGCCCTCAAAGTGAAGATTTCGGGGTGATGCTGCCCAGCCGTTGTCCTGATCGGCTGCACTGCAGCGGATCGGGTCCGCCGGGTTTTGCCGCCGACGCTGCCGCTGAGTGATGTTTTGAGGCAGGCTTGATTTCGATTCGCATCAGGTGGCGGAAGGTCTGATCCGAACCGCTGAATATCAACCTCCCAGAGAGTAAAGCATCGAGGCGATCTCGATCTTGCGTTGATTGGAAGTTCTTGGATCGATGTATTCATCCTGCAACATCAAAAATGCCACTTTCTTTTTCGAAGGTACATCTGGTTCTTTCTCTGCGGCCTTGCGTCGCAAGTTGAAGCCGGTCGCCTCCTCCGGCCTCATCCCGTTATGCCCCTTGCCGATACCGGCCTGTATTCCATTTCCAACGGGTATGGTGCGATTTCGTTCCGTAAGGAGACGAGAATTTTGCCCACCTGTCCCGACCTCGGTTACGTCACCCGATTCCATCGATCTGGTTGGTTTTTGATGGTTCATGGGAGAATCAACGGTTGCAACCGCGTGGTGCCTCGTCCTGATCTGACGGACACCGCCAATACCCTCCAGTTTGACCGGCCCTTCTTTTTTCGGCGGTGGACTTACGCCGGAGGAGCTATCTTTCGGGATATTCGCATACAATTCATTTCTCTGGATATGCGTCGTTGGAGTTGTAGGATATTGCAGGAATGCCATTTTTACCTGCTTTGAGACCCTCGGGCTGAAGCTGACATCCAGATTGCCAACCCGCAATGGCGCATCCGGAGTATGCACCCTGGTCGAGGTCAGCATCACTGCAGGCCGGTCGATGAGCTTGCCTCCTCGATCGGCCATCGTGACTTTCCCATGTCTCAACGAAATGGTATCGCCGGTTCTTTCGTTGCGGATCCACCCTTTGCCCTGATCGGTCACATTGTTTTCTGAGATCTTCAGCTTGGAATCAGCAGAATCATTGGCCGGATGCATTTCGGGCGACTTGACGGGATGGCTGCTTTCAGAGGTCGATTGAGGACGATTTTCACCCTCCAGGTAGGCAATTATTTTGGCGATATCCTCTTCCAACTGCAGGACCTGCCGCCGTTGGCTTTCAATCTGGGCCTGCAGCTCAGAACGAGTCCGGTGTAAATTTGTGATGATCGATGTGATTTCATCCCGGCTGAGCCGTTTGTTCAGCGCCGCTTTGTTCTCAATTGCCTCGTCTCCGACCTGACGACAATCGCCGGCAGTGGGCAAGGCGCTATTGGACAGATGCACTTGTCTTGAGTCATCCGCCCGTTTGAATATCTCTGCTTCGGCGCGCACCGGAAGTGTAGCCAAAACCATAGCGGCCAATAATACAATTCTCGTCATTCTCCCCCCCTTGAAAAAGAATGAACTGCTCTGTTTATCCTGAGATCAAACTCCAAATCGTCATTGAGATTTATCGAACCAACTTCTACGTGCCGTTTATCAGTTCCCTTTCCTTAAAAAGAATACCGGCTTTTAACTTGATGAATACGAAAAGAGAAATCAGATTAAAGACTTTTCAGCAAGATAATAATGACATGTGCCTGCATATAATTTTCGGTGAAAATACTACAGGATAGTACTGCCCAACCTGAAGAGTTCCGAAATGCCCATTCCATCTAAGTCAGCCTGACAATCCATTTGCACCAGGCCACCGATACCGGATATTTCGGTTGCGCCGGCGATCATCCCGCTGACTGAATCAACCGTACCGGCCGCCTTTTGGCGGCGTGTGGAGTACTCACGCCGGAGCGACGAAAGCTTCATCCGCCGGCGCTGCGGTCCGCGATGTACTATCTGCTGTTCATGGCTCTGAAAACTGGACCAGTTGTGGTAACGGAGAAATGTACCACTAGATGTCAGCAGAATGCATGTTGCCGATGGTATCATGGTGCTGGTGCGCTCTGAGGGTCTGTTCGGAAATGGAATGTCAGCTCCGGCGGCAGATGTGTTCCTTGATATCGCGACGCTGCTGTGGTTGAGAAGACTGTCAAGGACTGAGGTAACCATAGCCGGAATTGCCGAATAGTCCCTGCCGGTCGGCAAAGTTCCTGTTCGAGGTGGTGGTCGTCGACCACCGTTCAGTGCGATTCGAGACGAACAGAAAGAAGAGGTACTCTCCGTAGAGCCTCGTCGTCCTCCCGGTATAGCTTAGCAACAATGCTCATGCCGGCGATGAGTAGCTCATGCTGAGATGATGATTTAACACAGGATAACGAACAATGGAGTTTAACCCGAACAGTTCTTGCCGATGCCGGGCACATTCATGGGAGAATGTGGGCTCACCGCAGAGTACCGGTTACCCTGAACGTTTTTTTGCAAGATATCAAAATCTGACATCAATGCAATGAATCAGACGTGTCCTGCACTTCAGTTTATGGAAATCTGTGCTGCTGCGTACGATGGTTATTGCCAATGGCACATCACTCAAAAGACGAGATAAAAATGATCAACCCACAAGAAACAATTAAAAAAACATCCAGCTATATCAAGACGTCAGCAACTGTTAAAATATTTTCTATGGGAATTTTGGTGCTGGTATTGCTGATACCGGCATCAATGATAAAATCGTTGATACATGAAAGAGAATCAAGAAAAAATACTGTCGTAGATGAGATCAGTAGTAAATGGGGAACGAGTCAGACAATTACAGGACCGTTCATTACCATTCCTTATAAAAATTTCTACAAGGATAACGACGAAAAAACCAAATTTAATATAAATTACCTGCATATTCTTCCAGATGAGTTGAATATTTCAGGAGAAATAATGCCGGAGATACGATACAGAAGTTTATACGAGGCGGTATTGTATAATGTCAGACTTGATTTTAATGGAACGATAAAAATTCCACCATTATCCCATTTAAATATAGAAGATGTAAACGTCCTATGGGATAAGGCATTTTTCTCGATTGGAATTACTGATCTTCGGGGAATTCAGGAAAAAATAGGTATACAATTCAACGAAGCGGTATATGATTGCAATCCAGGCTTGAAAACGACGGATTTAGCCTCATCTGGCGTCGGCACATTAATACAATCCCTGTCGACTGAAGGGAAGAATAAATTTTCATTTAAGATTAACGTTAACGGTAGTGAACAACTGAATTTTATTCCTGTTGCCGAGACTAACACTGTAAAACTTCATTCAAAATGGCCTTCGCCGAGTTTTAACGGCGCTTTTTTGCCCGCATCGAGAGAAGTCAAAGATGATGGTTTTTCAGCGAAATGGAAAGTATTGCACCTGAACCGAAATTATCCCCAATACTGGATCGGCAATCAATATAAAATTGAGGAGTCAGCGTTCGGGCTCAAATTGATGTTGACGGCAGATGTTTATCAAAAAGCAACGAGAATATCGAAATATGCTATAATGTTTATTATTTTTACATTCTCGGCTTTTTTCTTTTCAGAAATAATCAATAAACGAAAATTGCATCCTATACAATATATTCTGATTGGTCTGGCTGTTTTACTTTTTTACACGTTGTTGATTTCTTTATCAGAATATATAAAATTCAATTATGCATATATTGCGTCTGCTGCATCTATTACCATTGCTATTACAGGTTACGCGTATGGGATAATAAAAAACAAAAGATTTGCATATACTGTTTCAGGGATACTTACAATTTTGTATTCATATTTATTTATTGTCCTGCAACTTGAAGACTATGCCTTAGTAATGGGAAGTATAGGTCTTTTTATTATCCTTAGTAGTGTGATGTACATTACCAGAAAAATTGATTGGTATGCGATAGAAACAGATTAAGGTATATCGTACAGAAAGTGCTGAAAAATGGCTGCTTGGGAGCATACGCTTCACTCCATGCAGTTCCCGGGCCAGGCGTTCGAGACGATGAGAAGAGAGTTCCGTTCATCGCGACGGGAGACGATCCGCAAGTTGAGATACACCACCTGCGCTGTTCGGTGAGAGAGCCGGCTCATTGACTGCAATCCGACTGGAGCCGCGCTAGGACTTCAGTCTGGTTGCCCATCCTTCAGCCTCTTGATCAGACTCGCCCTGATTGACATATCTGTTTTTCTGCCGGCATCGTTGCACTGCCGGTTATTGTTCCCTCCGGCCGCTCTCGCCTTCGGTGTATTCTCTCCACTGCGCTTTGAAATCCTCCGGGCATCACCTCACGACAATGCTCTTGCCAGCGGTAAGTCCTTTGTGTTAAAAAAATTAAATAGGATCGCATACGTGGGATTCCGGCGGCATCCATTTACACGCACGTCGGGCAGAAAAAATGAGCTTCATATGGACTCGCTGAACTCTGATCATTTGGAATGGAATCATAACACGGCATCATGAAAAAAAAGAAAGTACTTCTAACACTGAGTGTTTTTGTGATACTTACGTTAACTTTTAGTGTGACAATAGCGAATATAGCGGTCAATAATTATAGCAGATTCACGTACGATACCATCGATGATATTGCACCAGCCTATTCAGTCATAGTTCTGGGGACTTCGAAGAAATTAAGAAATGGCCGGGAAAACCAGTATCATAACAATAGAATCAAGGCGGCTTCGAAGCTGTACCTGGCAAATAAATGTAAAAAAATTATCGTCTCGGGAGACAATAGAAAGGTGGGGTACAATGAACCCCGGGATATGAAAAATGACCTCGTCCTTTCAGGTGTACCGGAACAGGATATTATCTGTGATTACGCAGGTAGACGAACCTTGGATTCGATTATCAGGTACAAGGAAATTTTCGGCCAGACTGCAGGTATCGTTGTTTCACAAAAATTCCACAATAATAGAGCGGTCAATATCGCCTTTTCGCCGGTGGCCATTTCCGACGGCACTTCGGACTGGTACGGGCTCGGACCGGTCTCGGTGCTGCCGGGATACCAGCGGCGGGGAATCGGCACGACCCTGATCCGGCAGGGACTGGCACGGCTGCACGACCTGGGAGCTCGAGGCTGCTGTCTGGTGGGGCATCCGGAGTACTACAGAAAATTCGGTTTCGAAAACGTCTCGGAATTCGTGGTGGAGGGGGTTCCGCCGGAGGTCTTCTTCGCCCTGTCTTTCAACGGCCTCTACCCCCAGGGCAAAGTGACGTTCCATGCAGGGTTCAGGGCCGAAGGCCGGTAGCGGCAGTCGGTCCGCAGCAGCGTGATACCGAACCTTACAGGTGGGAGGGGTTGACATCCATCATGGTCAAGATTGCCTTTGTCGTCACGGTCCTTGGGCTCATTGTCGCCGTCCTTGCCCGCGGCAATATCCAGCGCGCTCTGCTCTATTACCCCGGACAACACACGATTGATGAAGTGCGCCGCTTCGCCGCGGCAAAGGATCTGCGATTGTGGCCTGACGATAATGCAGGATATTACGGCATAGTGAGCCGGAAAGGTCCGGCCGGTTCCAGGGGCACGATCGTTGTGTGCCACGGCAATGCCGGGGCGGCAGTGGACCGCTCTTACTATATCGCCGCCCTGGAGGGTCGGGGCTTCCGCGTGGTATTGATCGAATATCCCGGGTATGGCGGGCGGCGCGGTGAATTGGGCGAAGAGAGTTTTATCGCCGATGGTCGCCGGGCGGCGCTACGGGCGCAACAGGAGTTTGGCGGGCCGTTGTACCTGTGGGGCGAATCGTTGGGCTGCGGCGTGGCATCTGCTCTGGCCGCCGATGCCGAGCTCCGCCCGCGGGGAGTTGTCCTGATCACCCCGTGGGATTCACTGGCCAATGAGGCCAAGGTTCACTATCCCTGGCTTCCGGTCGGACTGCTGCTGCAGGACACCTACGATAATGCGGCAAACCTGGTGCACTATGCCGGTCCGGTCGCCGTTATTATGGCCGGACGGGATGAGATCATCCCGAACCGGCTGACGGAACGGCTGTACCGCGCGCTCTCCCAGCCTAAACGGCTGTGGACGTTTGCAGATGCCGGTCACAACGACTGGCCCAGCCATCCCGGTGCGGCGTGGTGGGATGATGTCCTGGAGTTTCTGAACACAGGGAGGTGAGCGGGTCGTGATCGCCCATGGCACCCGGAAGTCGGCGATCGCGGGTTGGTGAACCCCGGCCTGGCCTCCGCCTCGCGATGCCATCCCGGGGCGGAGGAGAGCGGGAGGGCGGAATGAAACAGTGTCCAGCCGGAAACGAGATATTTTTTCATGAATCGAGGCGCTCGATGAATTTGACCGCAGGCATATATTTGATATCTCGGAGTCTCGTACCTCGCTTACCGGTGGATTACATTGCTGAGAGCAACGAAGGGTCAGGGAAAAAGAGCCGTTTCCGGACGGACGAAATAATGGGGAAATAGGCGAGAGGAGTGCGGCTTGCCAAAGCGCGAAGGACTCGATGCGGATCTACCGGCATATCGATGGCGTCCAGGTCACGGCCACCTTTTCACCTTGTCGGAAGTACCGCTACCGGCTCGAGGTCAGCCGCAATCCGCCTGTGGCCGGTCACCCGCTGACTGTCGGCGCGATCCTGCAGAACCCCAGCGTCGCCAACGCCGCCATCGCCGACAAATCGGTCCAGTTCCTCGAAAAGCTGGTATTCCTGCAGGGGCTGCCACAGTTCGCCGGGGCGCAGAGGCTGATAATCGTCAACCAGTTTGCCTTGATCCAGACTCAGGCGTTTTCCGGGACGGAGATGGATATCGGTGCCGACAACGATCGGCACATCGAGCAGGCGATTGCGGAGTCTGATGTCATTCTTGTCGCCTGGGGCAAGAGCAACGCCCATACCACCAGGAAACAGGTGATCAACCGAATGCTCCGGAACCAGAGAGATAAACTGCTGCTGCAGGGGAAATCCCACCCTTCAAGGGCGGGCTACAGTGGTTATGTGTCCAGCTATGACGAATCAGACCTTTAAAATGGACGGACTGTACGCGGCCGATAGCACGAGGGTGGAAATCCGCCCGCCGCTGATGTGGCGGCGGCCGGCTGGTGGATGTCCGGCTCAAATATCCCGTGCCATGGTGGTTTCATTTTTTTGCAGGATTTTTTCCGACCCCCCCTCGCTGTGATCTCGGCCCCGGACGCAATCCGGCCTTTCGTAGAATCTCCTCAGGTCGGACCTGATCATTCCGGTCAACAAAAAAGTGGTGCACCGCGTACCGCGATGTCATCGGCATTTCTGCATTTCGCACTTGATTTCAAGACGTTCCATCTTGTCGATATAGTAGGTTGTCTCCTCGAGCAGGTCGATATGGCTTGATTCCAGCGTCACCTCTGTTCCCTTGAGGCTGGCCAAACGGAGCAAATCCGCAGCAAGGTTGACATGGTGGGCTGTGATGATCACAAAATCACGGCCATAGGCCCGGAACAGCAGCGCCCCGGGGAAAAGTGCCTGCAGTTCGGTGGCGATTTTCTGCATCAGCAGGTTACCCTGCTCCCAACCCAACCGCATGTTGTACTGCTCCAGATTATTGACATGCACGCTGTGGAGACAGCGAAATTCGTGCAGTACCTGATTGTTCCGCAGCATGATCTGGAGGTAGTCCTCGTTGTAGAGCCCTGTCAGCTTGTCGCTGAAAAAGTACGAAAACCTGCGCTCTTCCATTTGATTCCTGGGAAGTTGGTCGATGGAATCAGGGCTCTCCACATTGCGCAACGCGATCAGCCCGGCGGCGACAACGTCCGGGTCGAATTGGCTGCCGCTGAGCGTTTCCAACTCCCGGAGGGCCTCGGCAACCGTCTTGCGCGGCTTGTAGATGCGGTTGGTGGTCATGGCGTCGAAGGAGTCGGCAACGACAATGATCCGCGACAGCAGAGGGATATTCTTGTCCCGCAGGCGATCCGGGTAGCCCATGCCGTCATGGCGCTCATGATGATGGCGGATGATTTCGGCAAGCTCCCGGTACATGGGAATGCTTGCCAGCATGGCGTGGCCGGCGGAGGCATGGAGTTTGATCAATTCGTAATCAAGGGTGGAGAGCTTTCCCGGTTTGAGCAGCACCGAGTCAGGGGTGGCGATCTTGCCGATGTCATGGAGGATTGCCGCCTGCTGCAGCAGGTCGATCTGCTCTTTTGCAAGTCCCATCTGCGTGGCGAGCAGCCTGCTGTACTCCGCGACCCGAACCGTGTGCCCGGCGGTAAAGGTGTCCCGTTGATCGATCATGTCGGCAAATGATCGGATGGTCTGCTGGTAATTTTCGATCCGCGCCTTCTCCAGGTCGGCCACCTGTTCCTTCTGCCGGAAAGAGTTGACGGCAAACCCGATGTCGCCCGCCAGTTCCTCGAGCATGGCGATCTCCTCCTGCTCGAAGCCTTCCCGGCGCATGGTATAGACGCAGAGCGCCCCCAGGGGGGAGGAATAGCGGTCGGCGCGCAGCGGCAAGGCGATGACGGCACGAAATTTGCCGGTCGTGGCCGGATCGGGGCGGGAGGTGGCGGCACCCTGCTCCTCCTTCCTGACCATGACCACGGTCTGATTCTTCGTCATACAGCTGCCTTCGGCCGACGAGGCGAACGGGTCGGTGGGGTCATGGGGATTGTAGGGGGGAGTGCCGGGCGGACGAAGGGAATCGTCGGTGCTGAACACCCGGTCGACCAGGCCATCGTGCAGCAGCCCGATCCAGCTGTGGCCGTAATGACTGTGTTCGCCCATCGCCTTACATGCCGCATGCAGAAGCGTATCCAGGTCGGTGGCTGAAATCAGCAGCGCGTTGACTTCGGCAATCGTCTCCATGATTTCGCGGAGATACAACTCCTGGTCCAGCAGGGTGTTGACCCGGCTGGTCCGCTCGACCACCTTGTCCTCCAGCGTTGCGTTGAGTTCGTCGACCTCTCTTTTCTTCTGCCTCAGGCGCTGGTTGAGGCGCAGAATGTAGAGGGAGGTCAGGAGAACCGCCATGACGAGGAGCAGCAGAATCGCCAGTTGCCGCCAATAGCGCCTGAGGACGTCGTTGAGGGTGAACTGGCCGAAATCCGCATAGGGGCCGATGCGCAGGTCGAGCAGACAGTCGTGCACCGGCTGGTAGTTCAGCGGTGCGGCCCATCCGGCGCTCTTGCTGGCCCTGGCCGCGGGATCGTCGCTGTCCATGGCCAGCAGGGCCGAGGCGACCCGGCGGGTCAGGTCGGCGGGGGTGGTCCGGATGGCCGCCATCGGCCATTCCGGATAGAGGGCGGTGCTGAGTTTGAAGGGGAATCCGGCGATGTGCCGCTCGTTGAGAATCCGGAATTCGTCAAGCCGGATGGTGCCGGCGTCGGCCATGCGCTCCAGGGTATCGGTGCGGACCGTTCCCGCGTCGACCGTACCGTTCTGCACGGCCTGGACCACGGCATCATGGGTATTGCCGTACTCCAGCGAGGCAAAGAAGCGGAGGGGATCGATGCCGAGACGTTTCAGTTCACGCCAGCAGACCAGCCAGCCGCCGAAGGAGCGCGGCTCGACCGCCATGAACCGGCGGTTGCGCAGATCCTTGATTTCCTTGATTTCATGGCGGTCGGCCCGGGCAAAGATGACGCCGCCGAAGATGGTTGTCTGCTGCCCCGGCAGATTCCGGTTGATCAGGGTGGCGATCCGGTTCACCCCGTACAGTTTTTCCAGTTCCACGTAGAAAGCGGAATTGGCGAGGACGAAATCGATCTTCGCCTCCCGGACGGCATCGTGGATCTCGGTGAAATCGAGCGGAACGAGGTGGAAACGATGGCCGGGCAATCGGGCGGTGAGATAGTCGGCGGTCGCGGTCCACAGCTTGACGTCGATCTCCGAGCCCCGTTTGGCCAGGAGGCCGATCCGGACGTCACGGGCGGTCTGTGCACGGGTTGCCCCGACCAGGAAGCAAACAAGGAGGAACAGCAGTAAAACTGGGAGGTTGCGGTGCGGGCGTGAGATCATATCCATTCTTCGTGGCAGATGGAGCACTGGTGCCTCCGCAAAAAAATCAAACGTCCAGGGAACTGCTGCCGCCAGTTCTACTCTCCGGCAATCAGGCGGCCGGAGATGCAGGCCCGGCAGGAACCCGAGCGGAAACGGACTGAATCGGAGAGAGAAAGCACGCCGACCATGCGGGGCGGTTGACCCTGGTGAACAAAGAGGCGCTGCACGTCCTTGAGGAGCATCTGCCGGAGCGCGGTGGTGAGCAGGTCGTCGCGGCCACAGCTGAGCACCGGGGTCTGCATGACCGCCGTTGCAGGGTGGTTTATGCCGAGTCCGTGCTTGTAGGCCAGAACCAGATCGGATTTCGACAGCACTCCTTGCGGCACGTCGGCGGCATCGGTGACCACGACGGCCCCGAAACGCCGGGCGGTCAACTGCTCGACGACCTCGGCCAGGCTGGTCTGGAGCGGGCACGACAGGACGCCCGCCGTCATGACCTCGCTCACCCGCAATCGCTGCGCATCGGCGGCCGCCGTCGCCGACCGGCGCCCTGTGGCGGAGCTGTTGGGACAGGCCCGGCAATACCGATACAGGAGGGCGACGATATCGGGATAGGCCAGCTTGCCGACGATCCGACCGCCATCCGCCCCCATCACGTACAAGCGATGGACTCCCTTGCCGTGCATCAGATCGATGGCCGATTCGAGGCTGTCGTCGGGAAGACGGAACAGCGGTTCTCCGGCGACTATTTGATCGATCCTGGTGTCAAGCGGCAGTCCGGCATAAAAAGCACCGATCAAATCGGTCTTCGACACCACGCCGATCGGATGCTCCTCCCCGTCGATGACCAGGAGGGCGCTGATCTTGTTTTTTACCAGCTGATTGATGCAGTGGGAGAGGGTGGCCTTGCCGGGCAGACGGGTAACCCGTCGGCGCATCACCTCCCGGACCCGCAGTCCGGCCAGGACGCTTCTCTGCCTGACGATTACCATGGCGTTTGCCCCTGGGACGGCAGAAATCCGGAGAGCATGTGGTGGAACAGGGAAGATATGTAGACAATCCCGATTATCCGGCCATTTTCCGTCACCGGCAGGCGGCGGACATGTTTTTTCAGCATGATATCCGCGACGGCGAGGAGATGGGTGTCCGGACTGATGGTGACCACTTCGGTGGTCATGATATCTCCCGCCTCAATCCCTTTGGCCCGCTCCAGCAGCTCGGTGAAGAGCTGGTCGAGGTCCGGTTCCTCCATCTCACTCCAGATTCTGACATGTTTGGGTTGGAGGAAAAGAAGGATGTCGTACATCGAAATCATCCCCACCAGGCGGTCCTCGTCATCCACCACCATCAGGCCGAAAATCTTTCTCTTCTCCTCGCGACTGGCGGTTTGAAACATCTCGACTGCCCGGGACAAGGTATCCCGAGGATGGAGGAGATGAAATCGGCTATCCATGACGTCTCGAGCCACCATGCTCATCAAGCTCCTCTCGTTGTGATGCGCAGGATAAACAACCACCGGCACGCCTTAAAAAAAGTTTACCTGCGCGGACAGCACCTTTCAACTCCTCCGAAGACGACCCCGACAATTTGACCACGCCGTTCCATGGCGACCCGCGGCCACTCACCCGGAACAATTGACGCCTGGGGGAGGAGGCAACCGGCGATACCGCATCCGAGTAGCGGACATTCATCGGCAGTCAGGGAAACACCGGCCTTGGCTGTTTTCTGAGTAACAGTGCACCCACTGAACGTAGATGACACCTTTGAGGCCAATCGAACCGGGAGACAGGTCATTGCCATTGGGTGCTCGATGATCGACCATGGCGGAAAATATTCCGCATCATGACGGAATTGCACAATAATTTATATTCTCTCATCGACGCGATGACCACGAACGCGCCGTGGTCATGTTCTGGGCGAAGCGGTTCGATCGCCTGTTTCAAGCGACCGGGCTCTTGTCATCCGTCACTGTGTGCCGCGCTGCTTTAAGCTCGCCGATCTCTTCCTCCACCTCGCTTGCCCCCTGGGCATAGAAGGTTGCCTCATCGGGGGCGAGTTCATGGAGCAGGCGCAGAAACTCGCCGGCATGGACCCGTTCCTCGTCGGCGATATCCTTGAGCACCTCGATGGCCAGCCTGTTGTCTGTCGATTCCGCCAGCTGCATGTACAACTGGATGGCCTCATACTCCGCCGCCACCATGAATCGAATCGCCCTGACGAGTTCCTCATGGGTGAGCTTCCTGTCCCTTGCCAATCCTGAAAATGGTGTCCCGAATTCCGGCATGTCATCCTCCTTTTTTTGGGTGTTTGTCGGTTGTCAACGCTGCACGAGAAGGTGGCGGCTTTCCGGAAACCGCGATTGTTGCCCTGCGATGCTCAGGCGTGCTTTCCAGCGCCGGCAAAAAATGTGAGAGCGTCGCGGGTTCATCGGCTCGCCGCTTCGTTCTGTTGGTTCAGTTTACTTGCCACCTCCAGAAAAACCCGGCTGGTCTCGGAATCGGGCGCCGACACCAGGAGCGGCAGACCGCTGTCGCCGCCGCGCCCGAGTTCAAGATCGAAGGGGATCGCGCCCAGCAGGGGAAGACCGGTTTCCCGGCTGAGTTTCTCGCCGCCGCCATGGCCGAAAATCTCTATGGGCTGTACCGAATGACCGCAGCGGAAGTACGACATGTTTTCCACCAGACCGGCGATGCGCAGGCGGTGTTTCCGAAAGAGGGTGACCGACCGCCGTACATCGATCAGCGACACTTCCTGCGGGGTGGTGACCATCAGGATCGAGGCCTGGGGTATGGCCTGGGCCACGGTGATGGAGGGATCTCCGGTCCCCGGCGGCAGGTCGATGACCAGATAATCGAGTTCGCCCCACTGCACCCGCTCCAGCAGGTGGCGAATCATTTTCGAAACCAGGGGGCCGCGCCAGATAAACGCGTCGGTCTCGCCGGCGGTCATGCCCAGGGAGACGACACGCAGACCGAATTTTTCCCTGGGCAGGATCATTCCCGCTTCTTCCTCGAGGGAATCGGGCAGGGCCAGCATCAGGGGGACACTGGGGCCATAGACGTCGGCGTCGAGCAGTCCCGTGCGCAGGCCGTTGCGCACAAAAGCCAGGGCCAGGTTGACGGCGACCGTGGTCTTGCCCACCCCGCCCTTGCCGCTCGCCACGGCCACGATATGGCGGACCTTTTCGATCCCCTTGAGCGGCACCCTGGGGAACAGCCGCTGCAGCTCTTCCTCGCTCAGGATGGCGACATTCACCTTCACCGCCGAGACATCGGGCAATGCCCCTGCGGTTTGTTCAATATCCCGGACAAATTTTTCCTTCAGAGGGCCATGGTCCGATTTCAACGCCAGGGTCAGGTTGACCTCCGTCCCCCGGACCGCGATGTCGCGGATCATCCCCAGGTCGATCAGCGGTTTTTTCAGGCTGGGATGTATGATTGCCCGCAATGCCGCGCCAATTTCCTTTTCCGTCATCATCTTTGTCTCCTTTGTCCCCGTCACTGCTGTTTTCAGCTGGTTGACTCCATCTGTTCCGCATTCCTGCCGGCATATTTTTTTGCCTTGGCCTGCACCATGGACAGGACGTTGTCGGCTTCGCGTTCCTTCGTGATGAGAATTTCCGCACCGCTGTTTCCCAGGACAAACTGCGGCCCTTTGCCGGCCTGGTCTTGGTGGGAGATCAGCACATCGAGTCCGTTTTCGAGCAACCACTCCGCCACCTTGATTCCTTTGCTTTTTTCCTCCTCGAGATAGGGGTTTTCCAAGATGCGTTCGGAAATGACCATGCCGCTTACCGTCTGCAGGGTGACCAGCCGGAAAAAGGGCGCCGCGCCGAAATGCTCGGAAACTGTCTTGCGGTCGGCGGCAATGGGTATGGCGTAGGTGAGCTGCGCCTTTTGTCGGGGCTGATAGTGGATCAGGATGCGATCAACCTGGGCGATTTCCCGCTTCAGCCGGTTTTCCAGTTCCTCCGATATCCGGTGTCCCCTCTCCAGGTCGCTGACGCGGAGGGTGATGTCGAGTTCGACAAACTTGTAGCGGCCGGCGTTCCTCGCCCGGAGCTCGTTGATTTCAACCACCCGCGGATCGGCCAGCACCAGGGTGCGGATTCTGGTCAGGCTGGTATTGTCCAGGGAGGCATCGAGAAGGACGCGCACCGCGTCGAGGAAGATGCCGATGGCCGTCCGCCCGATAAAGACGACGACGACCAGGGCGGCATAGTGGTCGAGGTACACGCCGGTGGCGGCACCGAGGAGGGAAACGAGGATCACGAGCGAGGAGAGCATGTCGCTCCAGACATGCCGGGCGTCCGCCACCAGACTGGGCGAGCCCGTCTCCCTGCCTTTTTTCAGTTCATAGCGGGAGAACCACCAGGTTATGACAATGGTGCTGCCGATTCCCAGGGCTGCCCAGGGGATCTGGGTTGGCAGCATTCGCGGGCCGGCCAGCACCTCGGCGCAGATCTCATAGCCGACATAGAAAATAAGCCCCGATGTCCCCAGGGCGACCAGGTTTTCCACCTTGTACAGGCCGTAGGGAAATCCTCGGGCGGGACGCTGGGCGATCTTGATGCCGAGCAGGATAATGACCGAAGAGGCCACGTCGGTCGGGGAATGGATGGCATCCGCCTTGATCGCCAGGCTTCCGGAAAGCACGGCAAGGCCTGCCTTGATCGCCACCAGCAGGAGGTTGGTAGCGATCGATAAACAGGCGATCCTTTCTGTCACTGCCATGTCTCGTCTCCGGTGGTGCTGCTGTTATGGGCCGATCGCTTCCGCCAGCCGATCGGCAATCGCCCGGATGGCCAGGGCCGGCGGGCTGTCGGGAAAGGCGGTCACCACTGGTTGGGCCATGCTGATGGCCAGCGGCATCGCGATGTCGTACGGTATTTCGCCAAGGATCGGCAGCCCATGATTGTCGGCAAAATCCTGGATGATCTTCTCGATACGCGGTTGCCGTCCTGTCTTGTTGAGGACCAGACCGGCCGGCGCCTTGAAAAAGCCGATGACCTCGAGCAGCCTCGCCATGTCATGCAGGGCCGCAGGCGACGGCTCGGTAACGATCAGCACGAAGGCTGCCCCCTTGATCGAGGCGATCACCGGGCAACCGATACCGGGCGGCCCGTCGGTCAGGATGAGTTTGGCGCCGATATCCTCCGCCTTCCGCCTTGCCGTCCGTTTGACGATGTCGACCAACCGGCCGGAACTGCTTTCGCCGATATACAGTTCTCCGCCGATCACATGCAGCAGAGGGGTCGAGTAGGCGTTCACCCTGCCGTTGGTCGCGTGGCGGATCTCGATCGCCTGTTCGGGACAGGCAATCGCGCAGGCCCCGCATCCCTCGCAGGCATAAAAGGCGACGATCGGTTTATCCTCGCCGATGATGGCATCGAAGCGACAGGTCGCAGCGCATACCATGCAGCGCGCGCATTTGTCGTCATCGATCACCGCCTTCTCGGAGGTCGCGATTTCCTCGAAGCTGTCGCGCCGGGCGCCGAGGACGAGATGGAGATTGGGGGCGTCGACATCGGTGTCGGCCAGGAGCAGGGCATATCTCTCGGCAAGGATATCCCCCAGCGATGCGGTGATCGATGACTTGCCGACCCCGCCCTTGCCGCTCAGGACAACGATTTCCTTCATCTCAGGTACTCCTTGGCGATCTCGCTCGCGAGATCGCGAAAAACCGTGGCGCTGGGCGCCTCCGGATTACTCCGGACAATGGGAACGGCCTCGACAAAACTCCGCATCAGGGCCTCGTCAGTGTCGATTTCCTTCCAGACGCGCCTTCCATGGCGGCCGGCGATCGCCTCTATTTCCTCTTTACTGCCGGGCAGATCGGCGCGGTTCAGGACGATTTTTCCGGCGAGCTGAAAGAGGTCCAGGAGTTGGAGGATCAGGTCGAGGTCGTGGGCGCCGAGGCGCGTCGGTTCCGTCACCGCGATGGCGAGGTCGGCGCCTTCCAGGGCGGAAATGACGTTGCAGTGCACTCCCGGCGAGGTGTCGACCACGACGAGATCAAAGTGTTCCGCCTCCTGAAAGGCCTTCTTCTTGACAGCCTTCACGACCGCAGCGCTCTCTTCCTGGCCGGGCAACAGTTCACCGGTAAAGAGGGTGAGAAGGTCATCGCGGGATGCATACGTCCTGCCGACCAGTTTTCGCCCCCTGATAATCGCCTGTTGCTGGCAGACGAGGAGGCAGGCCTCGCAGCCGTTGCAATCGCCGACGAGCATTGCCGCCTTGCCCGGCGGCAGCAGAAGGGCGTGGAGACGACAGGCCCTGACGCAGTCGCCGCAGGCATTGCAGCGGGCGGCATCGATTTCCGGGATGGTCGTGTATATCTCTTCCGGATCGGCAACCTCCATGGCCAGGATGATCCCGGCATTGGGGTTGTCGACGTCCCCATCGACCAGCGCCACCCTGAATCCCATGCCGGCAATGGCGGAGGCCAGATTGACGGCGACCGTGGTTTTGCCGACTCCGCCTTTGCCGCCGGTGACGCCGATGACCGGGGTTGAAAAACCCCTGCCGTGAAAGGCCTTGAGCAATTCGGGATGCAGTGTTCTCATTGCTTACCCCGCGACGACCTGGGTTATCTGTTGAATTACCGGCGGCATCGCCCCGTTCCTCTGCCCATTCCCTGTCCCCGGCCCCGTCCCATGCCCTGCCCCATGCCGGGACGGCATCCCTGACCTGCAGATGCCGCAGAGACCTCCTTGAATTCACTGCGCAAAAACCTGGCCAGCGCCTCCTGCACGGTATCGGCGGCGGAGGCCCCTTCAAAGACCGTGATATTGCAGGCCCGCAGGGCATCGGAGGCATTGGGACCGACAACACCGGTCAATATGGCCTGTACTCCCTTGTCCGCCATCAACTGGGCCGCGGCGATACCTGCCCCCTGGCCGCCGGCGGCAGCCGGGTTCTCAATCACCTCTCGTGCCATGCTCTCCGTATCAATGATCTGAAAATAGGGAGTCCTGCCAAAGGCGGTATCCACCCTGGCATCCATGTCTTTGCCGCTGGCGCTTATGCATAGTCTCATATTGTCCTCCATTGTAGTGTTGTCTGCCCGATCCGGGCACGTTTCCCGGGCCGTTGATCTGCGGGTTCCTTCCGCTTCGCCAAAAAAATTAAAGGCCTCCATCGGAACCGTCTGTTCCTGTGGAGGCCTTGCGATCGTAACTTCGGGAAAACCTCTTTCATTGGAGTTCTCCTCCGTGTAGAGGTCGTTCAAATGAACATATGCTTATTTTATTTCTTCGCCATCGTGAAATCAAGTGTCACAATGTGTCACAGGCGGGTGGCGCTTGTCCTCTGCCGTGCTGTGGATGAAAGATTGGATCAGGTCCAAACCTTGATGTGGCAGAAAAGTATCCGCCGCCAGAGCCGATTCCGTTCGATTGTCATCTGATCTTTTTCCCGATGACAAAATGGGATATCCATGCGGCTGTCCGTGGGGGTGATCGGTTATAATCCGCTCAATACGATGACTGCGTAGTAACCTTACAAACTTGCTGCCTGAATAGGCCCTTCATGGTTTTTTCAGCCTATCGGTGTTGCGGTACCAAATCGGGTGCCATTTGTTGTACAAACGGGTGTTGCGCCGGTATTCTGTCAGAAAATGAACGATAACGGTGATGCCAGGCGTCGTTATGGCACAACTTTTCGCGGCCGCCAGTGCCTCGGGTGGTGATGGGGTCCAGGCCTGGACAGCCTCCGGGACTGGAATGGTCCGGTCGGGAGGGGGGATGGAGGCCCGTCGCGTTGATAAAAAAGGAGGGATGGGATGAACACGGGAAAAAACAAAATTGTTGGCCGCAAAAGACTCAGGGGGCCGCAGCCGCTATGACCACTGAAACGTTGTCGCTGAACCGGCGGAGTTTTGCGCGCCGCCACCCGTCGGCGTTCCTGCTCGTCGCGCAACTGGTGAGCCTGCTCCTGTATGCCGTGCTTGACGGCAGTTCGGGCGGGCCGGCCGTTCTCGGCACGTTCGGCGTGTTGTTGCTGGCCATTGTCGTCTGGATTATCGACCGCAGTCCGATGGTCCGCTGGATCACCTGGCTCCTCGCGGCCCCGGCGATCGGGCTGTCGCTGTTGTCCGTGATGATCGTCAACCCGACCCTGCTGCTGTGGTCGTCGTCGATGGAGGCGGTCCTGTACCTGTACGCGGCGGCGAGCCTGATAACCTACATGATGGGGGATTACCGGGTGACGACCGACGAGCTGTTCGCCGCCGGCGCCACCTTCACCCTGCTTGCCTGGGGGTTCGCCTATGCCTACCTGGCCTGCCAGATCTGGATCCCGGGCAGCTTCGGCGGCGACCCTTCCTCCAGTCAGCCGCAGACCTTTCTCGAACTGCTGTCGCTGAGCTTCAATAACCTGTCGGCGACCGGCCTCGGCGATATCGTGCCCATTACCCCGCCGGCGCGGGTGCTGGTGATGCTCGAACAGTTCGCCGGTGTCGCCTATATCGCCGTCGTTGTTTCCCGGCTGATTGGGATGACGATCGTTCGTCACCGGGGCAAGGGGACATCCTGACCCCTGCAATAATCCTTCTTGAACCGGCAGAAACCGGTTGCGGAACGTCATCCCGTTGTTTTTCGGTTTATTTCCATAGATACAACATATTGTAGATAAGGCTTGAGCGGCCAATAAATGTGGTGTATAAACTGACTCGATTGCCACTTTTCGCAGACCTATGCCGGACGGTTTCGACCGGCATGTGTCGCGCATAGGGCAACGCCGGGGGGCACGGAGCAGAGAGTATACCAATGCAGTTTTTTTACACCTTGAGGAGGGTGGGAGATGGCGCCGGATTTGACGAAACAGGTGTTGACCAGTACCGCCGAGACGGTTCTGGCCAGGCGGTACTATTTGAAAGATAGCGAAGGCAATCCCATCGAGACCTGGGAGACGCTGTGCCGCCGGGTGGCGGGGGCGGTGGCGGCGGTCGACCGGGAACCCGAGCAGATCGGGGCGTTGCGCGATAGCTTTTTCAACCTCATCTATCGCATGGATTTTCTGCCCAATTCCCCCTGCCTGATGAATGCCGGTACCGATCTCGGCCAGTTGTCGGCCTGTTTCGTCCTGCCGATCGAGGACTCGATGGACGGGATCTTCTCCGCCATCCGCAACGGCGCCCTGGTGCACAAGACCGGGGGCGGCACCGGCTACTCCTTCTCCCGCCTGCGCTCGAAGAACGCCTCCGTCCGCTCGACCCAGGGTGTCGCCTCGGGTCCGCTGTCCTTTGCCGCCGTCTTCGATGCCGCCACCGAGACGATCAAGCAGGGCGGCAAGCGGCGCGGGGCCAATATGGGGGTCCTGCGGGTCGATCACCCCGACATCATGGATTTCATCTCCGCCAAGGAAGACCCGAACCGCTTCAACAACTTCAATTTCAGTGTCGCCGTCACCGATGCCTTCATGCAGGCGGTGGAGGAGGGGGACGACTACAACCTGATCGAACCGTCGACCCGAGAGGTCACGGCGACCCTGAGCGCCCGCGCCGTCTTCGAGAAGATCGTCGATCTCGCCTGGCATAACGGCGAACCGGGGGTCCTGTTCATCGACGCCGCCAACCGCGCCAACATGACGCCGCAGCTGGGCGAGTTCGAGGCCACCAACCCCTGCGGCGAGCAGTGGCTGCTGCCGTATGAGAGCTGCAACCTCGGCTCGATCAACCTCGCCAATTTCGTCCGGGGGGGAGAGGTGGACTACCAGCGGCTGAAGCATGTCGCCCGGATCGCCACCCATTTCCTCGACAACGTCATCGACTGCAACCGCTTCCCGATCCCCGAGATTGAAACGATGACCCTGAAGACGCGGAAGATCGGCCTCGGCATCATGGGGATGCACGACATGCTGATCCAGCTCGGCATTCCCTACGGCAGCGAGCAGGGGCGGGAACTGTCGGCCAGGGTGATGCAGTTCATCAGGGATGCGGCGGAGGAGCGCTCGATTGAACTGGCGGCCGAGAAGGGACCCTTCCCGGCCTACGATCCGGCCGTCAACCACTATCCGGCCCGGCGCAACGCGGCCCTGACCTCGATCCAGCCGACCGGCACCGTGTCGATGATCGCCGACTGCGCTTCAGGCTGCGAGCCGTACTACTCCATCGTCATGGTCAAGCACGTGATGGACGGCGATCGGCTGATCCTGGTCAACAAGTACTTCGAGCAGATCGCCAGGGCCGAGGGCTTTTATTCGGAAGAGCTGATGAGCCGGGTCGCGGACAGCGGCACGGTCATCGGCCATCCCGAGATCCCCGGGCAATGGCAGGAAATCTTCCGCACCGCCCAGGACATCAGCCCCGAGGACCATATCCGGATGCAGGGGATCCTGCAGCAGAGCGGCGTCGACAGCTCGATCTCGAAGACCATCAACCTGCCCAAGGCGGCGACCCGCGAAGACGTTAAGCTGTCCTACATCACCGGCTACAAACTGGGCTGCAAGGGGCTGACCGTCTATCGCGACGGCTCCCGCGATTCGCAGGTGCTCAACACCAAAGACAACGCCGGAAAGGAGGAGACGGCGGTCGTCTCGACCAGCGGCCCGGTCAAAAAGACCCTGCCCGATATCCTCGACGCCAAGCGCTATAAATTGAAGGACCAGGACCAGAAGTCGGTGTATATTATCGTCTGCTTTGACGAGAACGAGAAACCGATGGAGGTCTTCGCCAAGTTCCCCTTCGACAATCGCTTCGACCTCAAGGACAAGTCGACGATGTGGACCACCACCTGCCGCCTGGTGTCGCTGGCCCTCCGCTTCAATGTGCCGATGGATGAAATCATCAAGCAACTCGACCGCTCGAGCGGTCATATGCTTGACCTGCCGGCGCAATTGAGTAAACTGTTCAAGTCGTTTCTGGCCGGCACCCAGCAGGGATTTTCCAGCATCTGCCCGGAGTGCTCCGGCCGACTGGTGTTTGAGGAAGGATGCGAGACCTGTCGCTCCTGCGGCTACAGCAAATGTTCATAAAGGGCAAGATCAGCGATTGTAAGGTGTGACGAGATGGGAAAAATAGGAAGAAACGAGAAATGTCCGTGTCAGAGCGGCAGGAAGTACAAACACTGCTGCGGTCTGAAGGAGCGGGAGGCCAAGCCGCAGCTCAGTGCCGAGGCGGCCCTGAAGATCACCCTGATGAGCGGGGTCGGGGCCATCCAGGAGGCGGCGCGGGAGAAGAGGGCGGTCAATCGCGAATTGGGGGTCTTTTTCCTCTATGCGACGACGACCGGCGATGCCTGGCTGCTGGAGATGACCGATTGCGACTGCGTCCAGGTGGCGAGGGGCGGCGAGATCCTGGAGTCGCCGATCAACGAGAATCCGGAGATCATCGAGATCAACTGGAGCCATACCTTCGCCATCCGCGACAAACAGCTCGAGATCACCGCCTATGCCGACAAGTCGATGCAGGTCCTGGCCGATGCCCCCAGCCGGGAGATCAGCGCCGCGATCAGGAGGATCCGCAAGCGGTTTTCCGATAGCCAGCTGCGGGCCATTCACCTGCCGAACAAGGAGGAGAGCCCCGCCGTATGAGCCGTTCGTTGCCGGCCCCGGCCCGTCTGCTGCCGGCGATCGGGGTCATGGCGGCGATCTTCCTGCTGTCGCACCAGCAGGCGGATGACCTGCCGCCGCTGTTTCCGCACTTCGACAAGATCGCCCATTTCTTCATCTACGGGCTGCTGGCGGCGGCCCTGGTCGGCGCCTTCGAGCCGGATCTGCGGCAGCGCCGTCCCTGGCCGGTGGTCGGGATCGTCGTCATCTGGTGTCTGGTGTACGGCCTCTCCGACGAGTTCCACCAATCCTTTATTCCCGGCCGGTTTCCCAGCCTGGCGGACATTGTGGCCGACACCTTCGGCGCCGTCGTCGTGTCCGCGGGGTGGGTTGTCGTGCAGGTGCAGGCGGGCAAGCGAGCCGTCGGCAAGGAGTCGGGCTGACCGCAACGTCCGGTCGGGCTGATCGACGACGAGGGGAGCAAAGGGAGCGGGGGATGATCCCGGCTCCCTTTTTTATTGCCCCGAATACTGCGATCACCCCCGCAGCAGTCGGGCCATGTCCTTGGCGAAATAGGTGATGATGATATCGGCGCCGGCCCGCTTGATCGACAGCAGGGTCTCCGCCATGACCTTGTCGCCGTCGATCCACCCCTTCTCGGCGGCGGCCTTGATCATCGCGTACTCGCCGCTGACGTGGTAGGCGGCGATCGGCAGGTCGAACTCGTCGCGCAGCTTGCTGATGATGTCGAGGTAGGCCACCGCCGGTTTGACCATCAGGATATCGGCCCCCTCGTCGACATCGAGGGTAGCCTCGCGCAGGGCCTCGCGGCTGTTGGCCGGGTCCATCTGGTAGCCGCGGCGGTCGCCGAACTGGGGGGCGCAGTCGGCGGCGTCGCGGAACGGGCCGTAGAAGGCGGAGGCGTACTTGACGGCGTAGGACATGATCGGCACGGTCTCGTGGCCGTGCTCGTCGAGGGCGGCGCGGATCTCGGCGACGCGGCCGTCCATCATGTCGGAGGGGGCGACCATGTCGGCCCCGGCCTCGGCATGGGACAGGGCGGTCTTGGCCAGGATCTCCAGGGTTGCGTCGTTGTCGACCGCATTGTTGATCAGGCAGCCGCAGTGGCCGTGATCGGTGTACTCGCAGAGACAGACATCGGTGACGACCATCAGTTCCGGGGCCTTGTTCTTCAATTCCCGGATCGCCTGCTGGATGATGCCGTTCTTGGCATGGGCGCCGGAACCCATGGCGTCCTTCTTCTCCGGCAGGCCGAAGAGGATGACGGAGTTGACACCGAGATCGAGGCATTCCCTCGCCTCCTGCGCCAGTTGGTCGACGCTGACCCGGAAGACCCCCGGCATCGAGCCGATGGCCTCGCGTTTGTTTTTGCCCGGCATGACGAAGAGGGGATGGATCAACTGGGCGGCATCAAGCCGGGTCTCGCGGATCAGGCCTCGGAAGGCCTCGTTCTTGCGCATCCGGCGCGGTCGATATTCTGGAAAAACCATGGTCTGCTCCTGTGGTTGAGGTGGAAAAGGGACGGTCCGGCCGGATGCCCGGTGCGGCGTCGCTGCCCGGCCTGCGTCTGCCCGTTCCGATTGCTTATCCCTTGCGCGATTCCGGTGCGGCGACGGGGAGTTCGACGATGAAGGTCGAGCCCTTCGGCATGTTGTCCTGCACCCGGACATAGCCGTTATGGTCGGAGACGATGGTCGAGACGATGGCGAGCCCGAGACCGGTTCCGGCCTTCTTCGTCGAAAAATAGGGCTCGAAGAGTTTGAGCTTGTTTTCCTTGGAGATTCCCGGTCCGTCGTCGGAGATCCTGATGACGACACTTTCGCCTTCCTGAGACAGGGACAATTCGATGTCTATTGTACCTCCGTCCGGCAAAACTGCAATCGCATTGTCGAGCAGGTTGATGATGCAGCGTTTGATCTGTTCGGGGTCAAAGCTGAAGATCGGGATCGGGTTGACCTCGTTGCAGCGGAAGGTGATGTCCCGATGCGCCTGTTCGTAGAGGGAGATGGTGTTGCGGGTCAGTCTGGTCAGGTCGGACGGGGCCTTGTGGACCTTCGGCATCCGGGCGAACTGGGAGAATTCGCTGACCAGGCGCTTGAGTTCGTCGACCTGGGTGATGATGGTGCTGGTGCAGGAATCGAAGACGCCGTCCTCCTCGGTCAGGATCTCCGGGTAGCGCTTGCGCAGTCGCTGGGCCGAGAGCTGGATCGGGGTCAGCGGATTCTTGATCTCGTGGGCGATCCGGCGTGCCACCTCCCGCCAGGCCGCCACCCGCTGCATCTTCTCCATCTTGGTCAGGTCGTCGAAGACGAGAACGAATCCGAGCGGATTCCTGCCCTCGTCCGTCAGCCGCATGAAGGTGACCAGCAGCGAGTAGTTGCGGCCCATGATGTTGAGCCGGAGGTGCTGCTCGATCGTGGTCTTGCCGGTGGCATTGAGCTCGTCGATGAAGCCGGCGCCGATGGCCGCCTGCTGCGGCGGCAGGATCTCGGTGTAACGGCGGCCGAGGAAAAGGGAACGGTCGATGTGGAGAAGCTTCTCGGCGAAACGGTTGAAGGTGGTGATGTGGCCGTGTTCGTCAAGGGAGATGACTCCGGTGGAGACGCTCTGGAGGATGATTTCGGTATAGCGCCGCCGCTGTTCCGCCTCCTGGGAGCTGGTCTGCAGGGCGGCATGAGCCTCGGCCAGATGGCGGTTGCTGGTGCTCAGATTGTGGGTCATGGTGTTGAACG
This sequence comes from Desulfoprunum sp., assembly GCF_053613775.1. NCBI lineage: Bacteria > Pseudomonadati > Thermodesulfobacteriota > Desulfobulbia > Desulfobulbales > Desulfobulbaceae > Desulfoprunum > Desulfoprunum sp. Next base: position 1,211,856 of record NZ_JBSHXH010000004.1, on the reverse strand, counting down.
AAGTGACGAGTTGGCCCATCTCGTCATCGGATTCGGCCTCCATTTCGAATTCGAGATCGCCCTCGGCAACGCGGCGGGTGGCGGCGGCCAGCTTCTCCAGAGGTCCGGTGATGCCGCGGGAGATGTAGAGCCCGAACCAGATCGCGGCAAAGATGATCAGCAGGGTCACGATCAGCAGGATGACGAAGAGCCAGAACTTGAAAGGGTCCTTGAAATGCTTGAGCTGGCGATAGCCTTCGAGCCCCTTGGAGATCACCTCCATCCGTGACACCTGTTCCTGGTTGACCAGCAGCGAGGTGATCAGGGTCGAGGGCAGATTGCCGACCTCGATCTTGCTGACGCAGCGCACCAGGTCGCCCTTGGGCGTATCCTGGATGGTGGTCCGGCGTTTGCCGTTGGTTCTGACATCGCGCATCAGGCTGAGCGGGATCTTCGGCAGATCGACGTCCTTGAGGTCGGGACTGACCACCGAGATCTCGAGATTGTTGTCGTCGGAGATGATCGCCAGGCTGTCCGGGCCGTTGATGGCGTTGAAGGCGAGGATGTGTTCGAGCGACTGGTTGATTTCGAGGGCGTTGGTGGACTTCAGCTCCAGCTGCCGCAACCGGGCTTCGACCCCCTTGCTCATCTGGCCGACCTGTTCTTCGGTCTCGAGGAGCAGGGATTGGGCCAGCTTGAGCGATTCCTGGAGCGAGTTCTCGATGCTGGTGTTGAACCAGTACTCCATGCTGGTCGAGACGAATTGCAGCGAGACGAAGAAGAGGAGGATGGTCGGGATCAGGGTAAGCGACAGGAAGGAGACGATCAGCTTGGTCTTCAACTTGCTGCCCAGCCGGTTGATCCGCCTCTCGAACAGCAGTTCGGCGAGGTTGCGGAGGACCAGGAAGAGGACGAAGAGGACCAGCAGGACGTTGAGGTTGAGCAGGGCGAAGATGAGGATGTTGTTGCTGGTCGGCAACGTCGCTTCGTGCCCCAGCAGCGAGCCCTGGAGCCAGACCGAGAGAGGGATGAAGCAGGCACAGACCACGATGACCCAGCGGATGAGCCGACGTTTCTGGGCGAGCTGTTCCGGGGTGTAGGGGAGTTTTCCCGGCGCCTGGTTGTCGTCCGGCAAAGGCGTGTTCTGTTGTGGAGGCGTCGGGTTCATCGGGGCCTGTCGGGTGTTCCGAGTTTGAAGGTAAGAGTGTGCCAGTCGGTCTTGATATCCCACCATGACACGAACGGGACGACATGCTGCAGGCTCAGGGGCAGGGTCTTGTTGAAGATTTCGGCCTTGACCTGAAGTGTGTAGACGGCGTTCGGGGATAATTGCGAAAGCTCGATGATTTTGACGCCATTCAGGTCGTTGAGGACGGTCTGGGCATCGAGCAATGAGGCGAAGATATGGATCTTCCGCCTGTCCTCCTCGAGTTCGACATGGTATGTTTCCTTGAGGATATCGTAGGTCAAGATGTGGGTGAAGGACCGCGCGACGACCAGCTTGTCGGCCATCGAGCTCGTCCGTTGATGCAGTTCGATGAAGAAGGAAAAGCGGATGGGGATGCCGCTGTGCAGACCCTCGAGCATCTCCTCGGTAAAGCTGTTGCGGAGGGAGCCGAAGAGGAGCAGATGGGAGTCGGAACTGGTCGCCGTGAGATCGACGATGGCCGCATCTTCATTCTCCTCTGCCCCGGCTGGAGACAACCCCTGGGTGGTGAGCGCGATCATCAGCAGGAGGAGAAAAATTCTTTTCAACATCAATACGCTAATTCATTGCTATAAAAAGAGTTACTCTACTGAACCGGGATGTTGTCAGGGTGGACGGATATGCGGACAATCTACCTGAAATGGTAACAACTGTCCATCGCTTGTTCCTGCTGGAGAAGGTCTGAAAGCTCCAGCCCGGGAACCCGTCATTATATCTTGACAAACGGCAGCCGGGAGACTACATGTGCATATACACGATTAAATGTGCATATGCACATCCGAAAAGCATCGATAATTTTATCAACAGGAGAATGAAAATGCGAGTAGCGATACCAACGGATCGGCCCGGCGGGCTGGATGCCGTACGATCCGATCATTTCGGGCATTGCGAGATCTTTACCGTGGTCGATCTTGATGACAACAACGCCGTCACCGCGGTCGAGACGGTGGCGAACGGGACGCACGAGGCGGGCGGATGCATGGTTCCGGTCAGGATCCTCCACGATGCCGGCGTCGACGCGATTGTCGTCGGAGGCATGGGGGCGAGGCCGATGCAGGGTTTCGCCGAGGTCGGTATCAAGGTCTATTTCGCCAATCGCGAGGCGGTCCCCAGCGTCAGTGCGGTCATCGATCATCTTGCAGCCAATCAGTTGCCGGTGATGCATCCGGACCAGGTGTGCCAAGGCTCAGGTAATTGTCATCATTGACAGAATCGTTGCTTTTTACGCTGATCGGCAGTATAAGATGAGAATGGTCCTTCCGGCAGGCCCGTGGTTGCGGGCCTGCCTCAATCTCCACATAGATGCCGTCGATGTCACCACGACCAAAAAAAATCCGCCACTGCCAATGTAATTTCTGCGGCCGGGCCTTCAAACCGACCGGGACCCCCTTGACCGAGCTTGAGCAGGTTAACCTGTATCGGGACGAACTCGAGGCCTTGATCCTGTGCGACAGCGAGGGATTGACCCAGGAAGAGGCCGGTCAGAAGATGGGGGTTTCGCGGGGGACAATCCAGCGGATCATCACATTGGCCAGGAAGAAGACGGCGACCGCCCTTGCCGAGGGGCAGGCCCTGATCTTCGTCAATGAGGACGAACAGGCATAAACCTCCCCTCCCGTCGCTTCCCGCCGGCTCAGTCCCGCCTTTCTATCGATTCCGGATGCCCTTCTCCCGCCGTGTGGTGAGGCCGGTGCTTTTTTCGGTCGCGGCTGGTCAGATATTCTCGCGGGTCTTGTGGAACTCGACGTCCGGCCACTTCTCCATGAAGAACTTCAGCATCCATTCGCTCTGCGACAGGTAGGTGAGGAACCCTTCCGAATCGTAGGCCAGGGCCATCTGGTTTTTGCGCTCGAATTCCGCCAACTTCTTCTTGTCGCCGCAGCTCACCCAGCGGGCGGCCTGGTATTCGACCGGTTCGTAGACCGCCTCGACCCCGTACTCGTTCTTCAGCCGGGCCATCGTCACCTCGAACTGCAGCACGCCCACCGCCCCCATGATGTAGTCCGAGCCGATGATCGGCCGGAACACCTGGATTGCCCCCTCCTCGGCCAGCTGTACCAGCCCCTTCTGCAGCTGTTTCATCTTCAGCGGGTTCTTCAGCAGCACCCGGCGGAAGTGCTCCGGGGCGAAGTTGGGGATGCCGGTGAACTTCAGTTCCTCCTTCGGGGTGAAGGTGTCGCCGATCTTGATCGTGCCGTGGTTGTGCAGGCCGATGATGTCGCCGGGGAATGCCTCCTCGACGTGGGAGCGCTCCTGGGCCATGAAGATCGTGGCGTTGGCGAGGGTGATGTCCTTGCCGAGCCGGTGGTGGCGGACCTTCATGCCGCGGGTGAAGGTGCCGGAACAGATGCGGAGGAAGGCGATGCGGTCACGGTGGGCCGGGTTCATGTTGGCCTGGATCTTGAAAACGAAACCGGAGAATGCCTCCTCCTGCGGTTCAACCACCCGGGTGGCCGACTGGCGCGGTCCGGGCGGCGGGGCCATCTCGACGAAGGTGTCGAGCAGTTCGCGCACCCCGAAGTTGTTGATGGCGCTGCCGAAGAACACCGGGCTCTGGCTGGCCGTCAGATAATGATCGTATTCGAAGGGGTTGGCCGCCCCCTCGAGCAGTTCGATGTCGGTCCGCAGTTCATCGGCCTGGTGGCCGAGCAGCCGGTCGAGCTCGGGGTCGTCGAGGCCGTCGATGGTGATGCCGGGGCTGAGCCGGCTGTCCTGGCCGGCGGTGAACAGGTGCAGCTGCCGGCGGAGGATGTTGTAGACACCCTTGAAGGTCTTGCCCATGCCGATCGGCCAGGTCAGCGGGGTGCACTCGATCTGCAGTTTTTCCTCGATCTCGGCCAAGAGGTCGAGCGGTGCCAGGCCCTCGCGGTCGAGCTTGTTGATGAAGGTGATGATCGGGGTGTTGCGCATCCGGCACACCTCCATCAGCTTCTCGGTCTGGGCCTCGACCCCCTTGGCGCTGTCGATGACCATGATCGCCGAGTCGACGGCGGTCAGCACCCGGTAGGTATCCTCCGAGAAGTCCTGGTGGCCGGGGGTGTCGAGGAGGTTGATCTCATAGTCGCGGTAGGTGAACTTCATCACCGAGGTGGTCACCGAGATGCCGCGCTCCTGCTCGATCGCCATCCAGTCGCTGGTGGCATGGCGCTCGACCTTGCGCGACTTGACCGCCCCGGCGAGGTTGATGGCGCCGCCGAACAGCAGCAGCTTTTCGGTGAGGGTGGTCTTGCCGGCGTCGGGATGGCTGATGATGCCGAAGGTCCGCCGCTTGGCTATTTCCGCTTCAAGTTGTTTGTTCATGATGCTATTGTAAAAAATTGTCCTTTGCGATATCGGTAACAGGTATTATAAGAACAGGCTGAGAAAAACACAGCAGAATAGGTCCTTTTTTCCATAATGCAAACAGAAATCGGATTCCCATGCAAAAAACACGCACCGTCCTGGTGACCGGGGGCTGCGGCTTCATCGGCGCCAATTTCGTCCGCCTGCTCCGGGACAGACGCCCGGATTGGCGGCTGATCAACCTCGACAGGCTGACCTATGCCGGCAACCTCAACAACCTGGACGGCATCGACGAGGGGGCGGAGTACCGGTTTGTCAGGGCCGATATCGGCGATGCGGCCGCGGTCGAGGAGCTGTTCGCCGCCGAGCGGATCGACACGGTGGTCCATTTCGCCGCCGAATCACACGTCGACCGGTCGATCACCGGCCCGGCCGCGTTCATCACCACCAATATCGTCGGCACCTTCACCCTGCTCGAAGCGGCCCGCAAAAGCTGGTCGGGAGAAGGGCCGCAGGCGGCGGCGCCGCGCTTTCTCCATATCAGCACCGACGAGGTCTACGGCTCGCTCGGGGCCGAAGGGTATTTCAGCGAGACCACCGCGTACGACCCGCGTTCGCCCTATTCAGCCTCGAAGGCCTCCTCCGATCATCTGGTCAACGCCTATTTCCACACCTACGGCCTGCCGACGCTCATCACCAACTGTTCGAACAACTACGGCCCGTACCAGTTCCCGGAAAAACTCATCCCGCTTATCCTCCATAACGCCATGCAGGGAAAAAGCCTGCCGGTCTATGGCGACGGCCGCAATATCCGCGACTGGCTCTATGTCGGCGACCACTGCGAGGCCGTGCTCGAGGTCCTGGAGCGCGGGGAGCCCGGCCGCAGCTACAATATCGGCGGCAACAACGAGAAGATGAACATCGAGGTGGTGACCCTGGTCTGCGATATCCTCGACCGGAGGCTTGGCCTGCCGGCAACGGGGATGACCCGCCGGTCGCTGATCACCTTCGTCAAGGACCGGCTCGGCCACGACCGCCGCTACGCCATCGACGCCACCAGGATCAGGGAAGAACTGGGGTGGCAGCCGAAGGTCGGTTTCGAGCAGGGGATCGAAATGACCGTCGACTGGTACCTGGCCAACCGGGACTGGGTAGCCGCGGTGGTGGACGGCAGCTACCAGGAATATTACCGGACGATGTACGGCGCCCACTGATGGACGGAGGCTGCCGCACCCCCGCAGCACGGTGACAAGGAAGAGAAACAATGCAGGTACTACAGACAACCATTCCCGAGGTGCTGATCGTCGAACCGAAGGTGTTCGGCGACGAGCGGGGGTTTTTCTACGAGAGTTTCAATCAGCGGGAGTGGCGGGAGCAGACCGGCCTGACGGCAGCCTTTGTTCAGGACAACCATTCCCGCTCGATCCGCGGCGTCCTGCGCGGGCTTCACTACCAGATCCGGCAGGCCCAGGGCAAGCTGGTGCGGGTGGTGGTGGGCGAAGTCTTCGATGTCGCGGTTGACCTGCGCCGGAATTCGCCGACCTTCGGCCGGTGGGTCGGCGAGATCCTCAGCGCCGAGAACAAGAAACAGCTCTGGCTGCCGCCGGGATTCGGCCACGGCTTCCTGGTGCTCTCCGAGTCGGCCGAGTTCCTGTATCGCACCACCGACTACTATGCCCCGGAGCACGAACGCTGCATTATCTGGAACGACCCGGATCTCGGCATCACCTGGCCGCTGGACGGGAAACCGGTGCTTTCCGTCAAGGACATGCAGGGGGTCCCTTTCCGGACGGCCGAGGTCTACGATGGCAATTTCCCGCCGGGACTCGGAGATTGACGGCAGGAATGGCCCGAGATGCTTGAACACTCCGGTAAAACACATTAGATTGCAACCAGCCACGCCGGGATGATCCCGGGTGGTCGAGGATTGATCCAATCCTGCCGAATTTCATAGGAAATGTATCCACATTGCCATGTGGGAGGATTCGTATGCGCCGTCTTGTTCTTCTCCTAGCCGTCATGACTCTGGCGCTCGCCGGCTGTGAGTCACCGTTGCAGCTGACGACCACCGGACTCAGCGAACCGGCGATCAGTACCGCCGTCGATCTCAACACCAAGGCGCCGCTGGAGAAGGCGACGATCTTTCCCTCCGACACCAAGACGCTCTATGCCACGGTCAGGGTGAAGAACGCCCCGGCGGACACCGGCGTCAAGGCGGTGTTCTATTATCTGGAAGGAAACCGGCAGCAGATTGCCGAGGATACGGTGAAGGTCGAGGGCAGCCGCTATCTCAGCTACGCCTTCAACCCGCCGGAAAACGGCTGGCCGGTTGGACGCTACGAGGTGGAGTTTGTCCTCGACGGCGAGGTCGAGGAACAGACCGGCTTCTCGGTCGTGCCTGCCGCCGGCATGCCGGCGACGAAGGGATTCCCGACCACCCCGGGGCAGCAGCCCGCGCCCGGCCAGGCTGTGCCACCGGCGCCGCCGCAGAACCAACCCGAGGATCTGCCGCCTGCCGCTCAACCGGAGGGCGACGCTCCCGCCGCCCCAACCCCGGCCCCTGCCCCTGCCGCTCCGCCGCCACAGGGCGGACAGGCAGCTGGGCCGTCGCAACCCGGCCTGACATACAAGACCTTCCAGGATAAGCAGTTCGGCTTCTCGTTCGAGTTGCCGGAGACCTGGACATTTCAGACCGTCGGGGTCAACAGCGATTACATGTTCAGCGGCCAGCCCGGAACCCCGGAGTCCGAGATCAGCGTCATCGTTCAGGTGGTCGATACCGAGAAAGGGGTGGTCGGCAGTCTCAAGGATCGGATGCTGACCCTTCTCAACCGGTATTCCCAGATGGACGGGGCCAGGATCGAATCCAAGAGCCAGATCCAGGCCGCGGGCCAGGTCGCCCCGTTCTTTCTGGCCACCTATCCGGCCGAGGACTCGAAGAAACAACGGGTCACCTTCGGCCATACCCAGTTGGGCATCGACCATTCGCCCTACCTGCTGCTCATCAGTTACTCGGCGCCGCGGCAGATCTACCAGCAGAACGTGGCGATCTTCCAGCACATGGTGGAATCGCTGAAGTTGATGGCGCCGGTTCGGTAGGAAATCAGCCGCTACTGGCTGAATTCCTCCGATATCTCCGGTGGCCGGGTGGCGGGTGCGGGTAGTGCAACCGGCGCTGCCAGTTCCTCTTCCGGCATGGCGGGAGGGGCGGACCCCATCGTGGCCGCCGGATTGTCGAAGGAAGGAAGGTTGACGAGATAACGTGAGGCGACCCAGCCGACGGCCCCTTTCCTCGTTTCGATCTCCGACCACATCCCGTTCTGCTGCCGAACGGCAACCGTTTCCCCCCGATAGAGAAGGACCGTGACCTGGCAGGAGGTATCCGGGCACTGCCGCATGTTGAGCGTGTCGGTCTGGACGGTCATGTAGTTCCTGCTCGGCGGCGCATAGACCATCCCGCCCCGCGGCGGCACCTCGGCGCACCCCGCCATCATCAGGACGAGACTGCCGGTGGCAAGGAGAATGGCCCGTCGCCATACGGTGAACTCGGCACCCATATCAGTACCCTCCTGCCAGCCAGTCGGCCCGCTGGCTGACCATGCCGGCATCGGGGGCATCCGGGGCGAGGCTCGCGTAACGACGATAGGCGTCGATCGCCCGTCGCGTCTCCCCGTGCTGTTCAAGGAGGATGCCGTAGTTCTTGTAGGTAAGGGCGTATCCCGGGTTGTACTGGATCGCCGAGGTATAGGCCCGGGTCGCCTCGTCGATGCGCCCGAGCCGGCGCATGACAAGGCCCAGGTTGTTGAGGACATAGACATTGCCGGGATCGATGGCCGCGGCTTTCTCCAGGGCCACCCGCGCCTCCTCGTATCGCCCTTGGCGGGCGAAATCGGTCCCCATTCCGAGCAGTTCAGTGACGGACAGGCCACCCGCCGGGGTGCCGGTGACCGATGTTGGACCTGTCGCCGGAGCGGTACCGACCGTTGACGGCGCCGGTGGCGGCGCGGCCCCCAGGTCGACGACCGTTCCGGCTGGCGGCTGGTTGGCGGCAGGGGCGGTGGGCGCTCCCCGGCTTTCGGCCGGCTGGTCGAAGGCGCTGTCCGGACCGGGGGTCGGGGCTTTTGGCTGCGGCTGTTTGTCCGCGGGCAGGACGAACGGCGAGGCGGTCGCGCTCTGCTCTTCATCGCTTGCAGGAGGGAGGGCGAATGGCGACGGTTCTGTTGCCTGGCCCGGTGATGCAGTCGACAATCCGGCGAGGAGAATGAGGAAAAGTCCCGTCGATTTCAGTTTCATTGGTGTCATGCTCCCTTCTATGTCACTCATTGTGCATTGCTGTAGGTGATGGATAGCGATCCCGGCAGCTGTACGGGAATCCTGCCCGGCCTGAGAAAATATCTCTTCGGGCGATGACGAAGGTCCCCCATTGTACTGTCAGGTGAGGGAAATTTCACGTGCTATTCGGCCGGACGGCATGGGGATGCGGGCTGCCGTCTTGGTCGACCGGCAGCGGCGGCAGGGCGAGGCGGAGAGGCAACTAATTCCTTTTCCGCAAGGTCCCTTTGGCCGTTTTTTTGCCCTTCTTTCTTCGTGCCAGCGGCGAGGCGGCGAAGCGCTGTTCGGCCAGGTCGATGAGGATCTCCTGGACGGTACGGCCCTCGTCGCCTTCCTTCGGCTGCCGCTGGACGTAGGAACCGTCGGGCTGCAATTCCCAGGCGCTGCGGCGGTTGAAGATGTGGACGTCGAGGATCTCGCGCAGTTCCTGCTGCAGTTCCTTGCCCTCGACCGGGACCACGACCTCGACCCTGGCCTCGAGATTGCGCTTCATCAGGTCGGCCGAGCCGATGAAGTACTCTGGATTGCCGCCGTTGCGGAAATAGTAGATCCGCGAGTGTTCGAGAAAGCGCCCGACCACCGAGATCACCGAGATGTTCTCCGACAGCCCGGGAATGCCGGGACGGAGGCGGCAGCTGTCGCGGACGATAAGGTCGACATGGACCCCTGCCTGGGAGGCCCGGTACAGGGCCTCGGTGATCTGCTTGTCCTCGATGGCGTTGGTCTTGAACTGGATCAGGCCGGGGCTGGTGTCGCTGTGCTCGCTGATCTCCCGCTCGATCTTGGCCAGCAGGGCCTTCTTCAGCATGTTCGGCGACGGCAGCAGCTTCTGGTACTTGCGGGCCGGGGCGTAGCCGGTGGTGAGGTAGTTGAAGAGCTCGGTGAGGTCCTCGCAGATCACCGGATCGTTGGTCAGCAGGCCGATGTCGCTGTAGCCCCGGGCGGTGCCGGCGTGGTAGTTGCCGGTGCCGATATGGGCGTAGCGCTGCAGGCCGCTGTAGTCGCGGCGGACGACGAAGATGACCTTGCTGTGGGTCTTCAGCCCGACCACCCCGTAGGTCACGTGGATCCCGGCCTCCTCCATCGTCTCGGCCCAGCGGATGTTGGCCGATTCGTCGAAACGGGCCATCAGCTCGACCACCACCGCCACCTGCTTGCCGTTCTGGGCGGCGTCGATCAGGTACTCGATGATCCGCGAGTCGGCGCTGGTGCGGTAGAGGGTCATCTTGATCACCAGGACCTTGGGATCGGTGCTCGCCTCCTTGAGGAACCTCTCCACCGTGGTGTCGAAGGACTCGTAGGGATGCTGGAGCAGGATCGACTTCTGGGCCCGGATGATGTGGAAGATGTTCGGTTCCTCGGTCAGCAGCTTCGGGTGGTCGCACGGCTGGTGCGGCGGATAGTGGAGCGACGGCTTATCGATTCTGGCGATCTCGAGGAAGTCACGCTTGCCCATGATGCCGGGGGACTCGATCACGTCCTCCTCGACGTCGATGCCGAGTTCCGCCGCCAGCAGGCCGCGGTGGTCTTTGGTCATGCAAGGTCCGACCTCGAGGCGGACGATGTCGGCGAACTTGCGGTCGCGGAGGGCTGATTCGATCATCGCCAGCAGGTCGTTGGCCTGCTCGCCGGTCCGCTCGGTTATGGCGTTCCTGGTCACCCGGAACAGCTCGCAGCTGTGGATGACCAATCCCGGAAAGATAATGTCGAGGTTGTTGCTGACCAGGTCTTCAAAGGTGATGTAGAGGTGGTCGCTGCCGACCTTGATGAAGCGGGGGGCGCCGATGCCGGTCGGGACCTTGAGCCGGTTGAGAAAGACCTGCTCCTGTCCCTTCTCGCTGGTCGCCACCAGCCAATTGACCGAGAGGTTGGAGATGAAGGGAAAGGGGTGGGCCGGGTCGATTCCCTGCGGAATCAGCAGGGGGTAGAGCTCTTTCCTGAAATATTTCGTCATCTCCTGCTGCTGTTTCTGGCTCAGCTCGCCGAACTGGCAGACCCTGATGCCCTCGTCGGCCAGGAGCTTGAGCAGGGTCTCCTCGAGCTGCTGCTGCTGGTCGAGCAGGTCCTTGACGACCGAGTAGCAGGCCTCGAGCTGCTGCTTGGGCAGCATGCCGTCGATGGAGGGTCTCTTGACGCCGGCCCACAGCTGCTGCTTCAGGCCGCCGATGCGCTTCATGTAGAACTCGTCGAGGTTGGAGCCGATCACCGCGAGGAAAAAGACCCGCTCGAGCAGCGGTGTCCGCGGATCCTGGCCTTCGGCGAGGACCCGGCGGTTGAACTCGAGCCAGGTCAGCTCACGGTTCAGAAACCATTTGGGACTGGAGAGATCGGTGACCTTCGGTATCTCCTGGTCCGGATTTTTCACCGGCCTGGGTGTTTCGCTTTTCATCGTTTATATCCGGTTGTGACCGTCGGGACTGGCCTGATGGTGAAGACATCGGCCGGCTCTGCCGCCGTCGACAACGATGGCGATACAGGTACCGTCGGTTGCGGAGAGGGCAAGGCAATTCAGGCCGATTGCGGGTTCAGCGTCGAACACCGGTATCGATTCGGTCATGATGCGTACCGGACTGGCCGGTGCGTATGCGATGACAATTTGTATTATAATGTGAAATTACGGAAAAACTCTCGATAAGTCAAATGAAACGGATGAGATCCGGGTGTGATGGGGCGAGGGCGTGAGACTGGATCGGCCACTATCGCTGACTACTACCAGGAGAAAAAAAACAGTTTGACGGACCGCTTCTTCTCCAATCATCAAGGACGGCTTTCGAGAGCCGCCTGAGGAATTTTTGATCGGGTCGTCTTGAGTGCGAACATGATTTAAAATTTTCCTGTTAATCGTTTCATTCTCTCCGCTTGTTCCAATTTGTTTTGTTCGTCCTGGATAAATTGTTTTATTTTTCGTCTTTCTTCCTTGATGTGAATTGTCATCATCCAGCAAAGCGCCATTCCCAACAGGCCGATCAATACGAGTGTAGTCGTTTCCATAAATGCTTGTCTAAAAATAAAAATTTAAAAATACCGGCGTCCCAGGCACCTTTGCCGCCAAAAAAGAAATAGACTTCCGATCAACGTTGTTCACGCCACGCAACCCCTTGCGGCTGTGCGGCGGGGACATGTTCTTCAGTAATCATAATCATGAATACCGATTGAACATGGGGGCAACATCTGCGGAAACAAAAAAAGCACTTAAAGCTGGAGCGCTTTGAGTGCTGATATTTGCTTGGCTGGGGGACGAGGGCTCGAACCTCGATAAGCGGAGTCAGAGTCCTTTTCAAGCCATTTCCCATACCTTCACCAGACATCACTATCCCTTGACTTTCAAGCATTTATCGAATAGCATACTTCACAGGGATTCACCCTATTTACCTGAAAAGGTTGACCAGGGGTTGACCAAAACCAGATAAGCGGATGCAGAAACCAGATAAGCGGACTCGCGGAGGACTGGCAATGGTGGAGTGGATAAAGTCAGAACACACAGGGCTGAGGTACCGAGAACATGAGAGCAAGACCACCGGAGTGGGGCGGGGGAAAAGACCCTTGCGCTACTACATGATGACATACAAGCTTGATGGTAAGACTGTATCCGAGTCCCTTGGATGGGAAGGAGAGTACATAAAAAACGAGGATCACGCTAGGAGGATTAATCAGAAGCTGCGAGATAATCGGAAGGATCGGACGCCACCCTTCACCCTGGCGGAGTATCGGCAGCAGAACGAGGAAACGTTACAGGCGGCCAGGGAGGAAGCAGCTGTCGAAGCAATACTCAATCTCACCTTCACGGAAGTGTTCGAAAAATATCTGGTTGCGTCGAAGCTGAAGAAACGGAATCCCCGGTCCTGGAAGCGAGAGGACCAACTCGCCAGGTTGCATATTTTCCCGGTGGTCGGAAGTCTTCCCTTGATGAATGTCGCACAGGTGCCGCACATCCAAAAAATCCAAAACAGCATGGCGAAGGCCGGGTTGAGCCCAAGGACTATCAGGTACGCATTGCATGTGATCAGGATCGTCTTCAATTTCGCCAGTGACGAAGGATTGTATTCAGGACCGAATCCAGCCCAAGAGAAAAAGAAAACCAGTATCAGCTCCAGGGCCGCCGGTATCGAATACCCGCAGCAGGACAACAAGAAGGATCGATACTTGAGCCGCGAAGAGGCCGGACTTCTCTTGGGCGAGCTGGCCAAGAGATCGGACGAAGTCCACAACATGGCCTATCTGAGCCTTTACACCGGGATGCGGTTCGGTGAAGTGGCGAATCTGAAATGGGGCGATGTGGACCTGTTCCAGGGGGTAATCATGCTCCGGAATACGAAGAGCGGGAAGGACAGGCCAGCCTATATGAATCCTGGCGTCAAAAAACTGATGTCAAGCATCGGGCCGGGGGAGCCTGACCATCTCGTTTTCCCTGCGCGGGGCACTGACAACAAGCCTCATTACATGATCAGCTCCGTCTACTATAAGGTGGTGAAAGAACTGTTCAACCAGGGCGTAACCGACAAGAAGCAGTGGGTGAACTTCCACACCCTTCGACATACGTTTGCAAGCTGGCTGGTTGAGAAGGACACCAATCTGTACTTGGTCAAGGATCTGCTGGGGCACTCCGACCTGAAGATAACCGAACGCTACGCCCACATCGGTGATAACCAGCGGAGGCAGGCAGTATTGAAATTGCAGAACGGATAATGACCTTTGCCGGGCTAGGCTGATCACCGAAAAGGCGCAACCCGGACTGTCCATTGAAGCGAAAGTGGGAGGGATTGAGAAGTGCAGCGAAAGAAGGCGACACCGGAAGAATTGGAGGAGAACGCCCGGCAGATAATGTCCGAGATTCCCAGCGTAACGCCCGAGATGATAACGGAGTGGGACAGCCAAAGGCGACCGGCACGACCGGGCGAGATCGAGGGTCAACTGGAAAAGCTGTACCGCGAAGGATTACGAAAGAAGATCCCACACCCCGATCCTTCCATTCCTGGTTTGGTAATTCGATAATTGAGACGCCTACGCATCAAGCGTATTTGACCGGGCTAGGCGGTGACTGATCATCACCACCGAAGAGCAACGACCCTGGCGGCCTGCCCGGTTTTTTATCAAGGGGACCTTGTGAGGGACGAGGATGGGAGACCAAAACAAGAAGGACGAATTGCTGGATGAATGGAAGAAATGGAAGGAAGACGCAGACGACAGCTTGAAAGTGGTGAAAGGTTGGAAAGATCAGATGCCGGAGTACGATCCGCCTGAGACAACCCCGGAGTTTGAGAAGGGGTTTGACAATGCCGTAAGGCTGAAGGAGATCGATTCAGAGATTGCCCGTGTGGAATCCATGCAGGCGAAGGATATTGATCAAGATGAAAAGATCAGAAGAAGATTGGCCGAACTCAACAACGAACGCCGAGAAATAGAGGGCACACAGCTACCACCTACACATGCGGTCCCGGCAGGAGACGATCAAGATCATCCGTTTACAGGCAACGTGGAGCTTCGAACCGAATCCGGAATGTCAGATGCGACCCTTAGAAAATATATGGCTCTCTCCGAGCCGAAGATTGAATTTACTTATGTTGGAAAATCACCATCACTTCTTCAATCCCAACTCGATAGAGTCAAGGCCACTAAAAGGAGAATCAAGTCGGCCAGAAAAAAATAACATCGAAGAAAAAATAATTTTTAAGACCAGAAGCCTTATTTTTTAAGACTTAGCACAATCCCCTCCCCGCCCGCGCTCTAACTGACTTTCGAGTCGGTTGGAGCGTTTCTTTTTTAAGACACTGAGACCTGAGCATTAAGACCTAAGTGTCTGGTTTCATTTAGCTTTCTACCTTTACACCCCTCAAAACAGTGGGTACCATAGGCTTATCAATCGTTCGGCGCCGGACGAAAAGCCTACGGAGGTTTTGAAAATGGGATTCGATAGAGAAGCAGCAGCAGCAACCATCAGGAAGGCGGCGGAGAAGTGGCCGACCAGTTTTGTACCGCGATCACAGGTGCCGACCTTCACCGGCGGATTGATTGCGGTTGGGACGTTGGCGAATCTGGACTCAGAGGGCCGGGGACCACAAGGCGCGTTTCGTATCGGGCGGCAGCGATGCTACCCGGTGGACGCCCTCTGTGAATGGCTCATCAGCAGGATGGAGGCGTGACCCATGCCCGCCAACGGAAAAGCGGTTCCCCCCTGTATGGCTGGCAGGCCGAGGGAAACCGCTTCAAAACAACAAGCGCATACTAGCCAATTTTCACGATTTAATAAAGAGATAGATTGGTTCTTTCTCGGAGTTCTCGCGGTCGTCGATGCAGTGACCATTGCGGCCTGGCTGGCGCTGGTTTTCGGCGGGAGGACGGGCCTATGAACAACGTGGAAACCGTCCAAGACTCCGATATCCTCGCCATCTTCTCCGTGGTTACCAAGGCGGAGGGGCTATTGACCAAGATCATGCGTGATGATCCTGAAACAGGCATGGTGATCAAGGACGCTAGTCAATGCTCAATGAATTCGGGGAATATCAAGCAGGTCTTCGTAAGGAGCTTTCAGCATTTCGCCGACAGTCTGCGACTGTTGGCACGGAATCAAGCACTGGTCCACGGAGTATCTCAGTACACAAAGGCGGCTATAACGACTGTGAGGCGGCTACCGTATGTAAAGCAGAAACCCGGCGCCCTGCCTGTTATCGCCCGATCAAAAGAATACATCTCTTATCCGGACAATTCCGCTCTCATGATGTTCGATCATGACAAGGCCCGGCCAAATTCTGTAGCCGAAAACGATGGCGCCCTGCAATCGTTTTCACCTGTCGAATTGATTCAGCTGATAACGAGGATCATGCGGGAGATGGGAAATGCGGGGTGGGTGAGCACCCCGTCAACGTCGTCCTGCATTTTCGACCAAACCGGTAAGGAACTTCGCGGCGAAGGGTCAGGCTTTCACCTCTATTTCGTTGTCGAGCATGGCACAGATATCCCCAGGTTCCTCAAAGTCTTGGGCAAGCGGCTCTTTTTAGCGGGTTACGGAAGGGTTGAGATATCGCGATCAGGTGCACTGTTATTCAGAACCCTTATAGACCTGTCCGTTGCCAGCCCCGAGAGGCTGGACTTTGTGGCGGGGGCTGTTTGCGAGGACGGTCTTGTGCAGAAACTACCCCCGCCACAAGTCAAGGAAGGGACGCGCCTTAACACAGCACTATTGCCCGACCTGACCCCAGCCGAGGAAGAAGAATACGAGGCCATTAAGGCCCGCTTGACCGAACTCGCGAAACCTTCACAGGCGGTCGTAAAGGAAAAATATCTTGAGCAGGCGGCGGGGGAGCTATCTACCGAAAGAGGGATCAGTCTTGATGAAGCCAGGGAAATCGTTCTCTCGCGTCAGAATCACATCCTTAAAGACGGGGACCAACTCTATTTTGCTCACCTGAGAGGAAAAGCTGTCTCGGTTGCCGAAGTGCTGGACAATCCGACCGTCTACCATAAGAAACCTTTGGCCGATCCGCTTGAACCAGAATACGACGGCGGAAGTCTGACCAAGGCATTGTTCTACTGGAATGATGGCAACCCGATCATCAATTCGTTCGCGCACGGCGAGACCAGATACACCTTTGAGCGATTCAAGAAAGCGGTTGTAGAAGAACCGCCCCGAGAGGCGGCCTCACAGCCATGGTTTCCAGATGCCTTGAGACAGGGGTCTGTATCACGGTTTATCGACACACCGCCGCCGCCTCTCGATTGGATCTTTCAAGGCACGCTGCTGGCCAAGACAACCGGAATGCTGGTGGGGCCGGGCGCGGCCGGCAAGTCAACATTGGGTCTGCTGATGCTGATAGCGTCGGCAACGGGGCGGGATATCCTACCCGGCATCTTCACGCCAACACGAGCAGGGAAGGTGCTCGGGGTGTTCGCTGAAGACGACGAAACTATCATTCATCACCGGATGTACGCCATGGCGAACCAACTCTTTGAACACGATCCCGAGGCGCGGGATTTGCTCCGGGCGAACATGAAGGTGATCCCCGCCGTTGGGTATGACGTCCGTTTTTTGAGCCAGGTGGATAGGGAGTTATCCAAATCCGATTTTTTTCAAGAAGTCCTGGATTCAATCGTAGGTATTGAGGACCTGCGCCTAATCCTCCTTGATCCCTGTTCCAGGTTCCACGGCCTGGAGGAAAACGACAACGGTGCCGGTACGTTTCTCGTCAGCCTGATGGAGCGTTGTGCTCAACAAACAGGCGCGGCGGTGATCATCCTGCACCATGTTGGCAAGCGCGCCGGTGCTGATGTTCACGGTTTTGACCTCGATGCCGCGATGCACCAGGATGCATCAAGGGGCGCGAGCGGATTGACCAACGGGGTCCGATGGCAATGCAACCTGTTCGGGCTTCCCGAAAAGAACGCAAAGAAGATCATGGGCGTCCCTGCGTCGGATCCGGGCCAGTATCTGGCCCTGAAGGTCTGCAAGAAAAACTACGGCGCACCCGAGCCGGTGCACTTCCTTGAACGATTGCGGGGCGGAATGCTGAGACCATGCGAACCGAGAATGAGAGAGATTGACGCCGACCTGGAAGCGGCCGTCAAGGGGCTTGTCCTGGACTTCGTGCTTTCCATGGAAGGGCGACAGTTGACAAAGCGAATGCTGATGGACGGCAAATGTCGAGAATGGAAAACCGAGAATCAAGCCATCACTCGACCCGTAGTTGAGCAGGCCATTGCGGCATGTCTCTTGGGTGGCGAGTTGTTCGAGCGCGCGGGGAAAAATGGTGCTGGTCGGACGGTACTCTACCTGAGTCGATACCCTGAACCAGTCACTGAATTGGAACCGGAGGCTATACCGGAGAATACCGGAGAACCGGAGAAAATACCGGAGAAAATACCGGAGGAAAAAATACCGGAGAACCGGAGAATACCGGAGAAAGGAGAGCCTACGGTTTATAACTCTTCGAAATCAAAGGATAAAGATATACCGGAGGAAACAAACCGGAGAAACGATGCCCTACGGTTCGTAAGTCCGCGTAATTGCGAAACTGTATACCGTGGATTTCTCTCCCCTACGGGGGAGGGTAAACCCTCCTCCGGTTTAAACCGGGAGGGGTTACCTCCGCATCCCGAGGAGGCCACGAATGCAGAATTCTTCTGATGTCCTCAGCCTCCTGGAAGGGGCAGGATTGAGCCTTTCCATTTCACGGCCGGGTGAGCTGATGGTCGTTCCCCGTGAATTGATAACCCACCAACTCCAGGCATTGATAATGAATCGGAAGGCAGACATCCTGGAAAGCCTAGCCGTGAGGGACGGGGCGGACATCCTTCAAGGCATCCCTCAACAGAAAGCGCCTGAAGGGGCCGAGGCTGGAAGAAAGGCGGAAGCCGGGAAAAAGGAGGCGCGGGGGCGGGAAGTTCTGCTTGGCGCCCCTCCTGCGGCTCTCTCCTGGCTGCATGAGTATCGGGCAAGATTGAAGGCGGCCGGCTGGACGGGCCGGGAACTGTATCGACGCAACAAATCAAAAGGCATCTTGTGGATGAGTTTATGGAACCGGTCCGACCTGCAGGTTTCAATCATGCCTGATGGGGTTATTGAGTTCTGGTTTATGGAACACGGCTCGGCAATCCGGCAGACAGCCAGGCCGATAAAAACAAACTGAGGAGGTTGAAATGAGCAATGAGCAATCTTGGAAGAAGGTGTTTTCGTCAGCAATTGTTGCACTTGAAGCAACACTCGCTCCGCCACCGGGCTATCGATTCAGTAAGCAATCCATCCGGGCATTAAAGCCTTTCCTGCCTTATTGCCTTCATGAGGCGGGGGGAGGTAACTTTATTTGGCTGAATCGCGATTACAAGCCCTGCGGGATCGCTACAGACGAATTTGTTGACTATGCGGAGTATCCCTGGGTTCACGTCAGAAAGGATGAGCCTGTGGCTATACGGGGGAGCTTTTGGCTATTCGGTGACCTTAATCCTCCTTGGTTTTCTAAGAAAGATGCTGCACGATTGGCGCGGGTGATGAAACTGATACTCGACCCTGGCCTCAACCTGCGAGATACGAAAGGGCAAGCCTTCGGTTTGCTTGCCGAGGATTGGAGCAATAGTAAATGGGGCTGCACGCCCCGCCAGGAAAAGGGACCAGGTTCTTACCCTGGCGGAATCGTAACAGCATGGAGACCATGACAATGAAGTATCCGGCCGAGTTCCGACTCAGCGGACAGGTTGAGCGGTTCGACAGGATCAACTCCAGGACCAGCCGAGATCAAGTCAAAACAAGGGGCCTCCTTTTCGTGGGTGGTCCCGTTTGATGAGTGGGTGCGGCGGATCGAGCCGGACAAAGTGAAATGGGTGCGCCGTGTATTCGGTTCAGAGGTCAAGGCGCACCAGTGGATGAAGACTAACTCAGGAGGATGTAGCAAATAATGATGACACTGACACCGAAGCAAGAAGCCTTTTGTCTGGCGTACCTGGAGACCGGGAACGCCTCGGAAGCGTACCGGAAGGCATATCAGGTGCGAATAACGACGACGAAGAAGAGCATCAACGAATCCGCCTCAGCTTTGCTGGCAACCCCCAAGATATCCTCAAGGATCGAGGAATTGCGGGCAAAGATCATCGAGAAGTTCGTATGGGAGCGGCACGATTCATTGATCGTGCTCTCGGGGATTGCGAGATCGGCAACAGAACCGGCAACCAGCAGGATCGCCGCGGTGAAGGAATTGAACGCGATGCACGGATACAACGCCCCGTCTCAGCACCGGCACCAGTTCGTCAACGATAAGGGTGAGCCTGTAACCGGGATCAATATCACGGTCCGGGCCGTGGCACCTGGGGAGGTCAAATCAGAGATTCACGGGGTAAGATGACCTACAGCGGCGCGATGAAGTTTTATCGCCGGACGAAGTAGCCAGAAGGTCCTGAGATCGTCGCCAGGATGTGAATGACCTCAGGCGCATTGCCCGGCTTGATTCCTGCCCTTGGCGTCGATCCTGGCCCCCTGGCGAAGATCTGAAGGTACCTGCCCCTTTCCGTTTCCGGAATCACCATCTCCTCCTGCTTCACCCTCCCCGTCCTCACCCAGCAAGGCTGGATCTTCGATCTTGCATGGCTTGTCCAATCAATTCAAATGCCCTGCCCCAGACCATGAAGCAGGCTGGAACGAAAAAACTTCACCGAAGATTTGATATCTCCTGACTATCGCGATACGGTGGAACGAAAAGGAGGTAGCAACAATGCCATTGAAAAAGGAGAGGCCACGGCTTTTGGCGTGGATGAAACCCGACGGGACCAGGAGGCAGCAAATCCTGAGCGTATGCCTCGTACCAGATCAGAAGGGAGTCCCTATAAGCCTGTACTCCAGGATAATGGACCAGCAGAGCGGGAAGATATATCGCCTGCTGAAGAAGTCGCAGGAGGAGTACCAGGAGGGCAGACAGGATCTGGAAGTGTTGCTGTCGGGCCTCGGGCTTCTTCCCCCGGACGTGGAGGATCTGAGCGACAGGGACTTCGTGATGCAGATCATGGACGAGGGCCAGGAGTTGAGGACCTGGATCGGGTCGGCGATCAGGCCGTCCGGGAAAGACCCCATGGAGATACCGGGGGCGAGGGAGTTGTACGACAGTCTGACGCTGGAGGAGTGGATGAAGGCGCTGGACGACGAGGTGACAGGGAGGATGGAAGACGAGGAATGTCGCGATACTGTTGATTCAATCAATCACCCATCAATTAAAAATAAGGCGGAAAAGCAGGGAGAAAAGCAGGATTCAAAGCCGGAGCCTGCCACTGAATTAAGCAAATCTGACAAAGAAAAAACCGACCAGTTCGCCGGCAACAAGATATTCACCAGTGACGCCGTAGCGGCGGCCAGGGCGCGGCTGAAGGCGAAGCTGAACACGTTGCGGTCCGGGTTCGACCCGGAGTTGTTTTACCTCGGGGTCCAAGCATCGCTTTATCACGTTGAGGCCGGCACAAGGAAGTTCTCTGATTACGCGAATATCATGCTTGAAGAGTTTGGTGAGGTCTTCCGGCCGTACCTGAAGATATGGTATAACGCCGCCCGCGATTGGCCAGGGGTGGATAGTACCGGGATGCAGTCCTACGATGAGGTTCAGGCGATCCCAACCGGCAAGGAGGAGTTCTTCCTTGATAACGAGGAATCTGCCGCCGATGATTTGACCTCCGCGAATCTCAGTAACACAGAAGAACACTGTGAGTGCCGGCAATGAGCAACTACAAGCAGATGACGGTGGAATACCTGCAGCAGCACGACCCGGACGACCTAAAGCGGATGGAGAACGAGGGAGTGCTGGAGGAGTTCCTGGAGGGGATCGAAAAGGATCACCGGGAGACGGAACGAACGATCTTCAAGCAGATGACGGAGAACCTGCCGGAGGACGACCTGAAAAGAAGTCAGGAAGAAAACCGGGCTCGGGACGTGGCAAGGGAGATATCGACCAGTTACCTGAACGAGTTCCTGACCAGCCTGTAGCGACCAACTACACCATCACCGACGCCGATAATCTCGGGAAAAGGTACGGGCGAATCAGGCAAGGAAAGAGATTGAGAATGAGGAAAATACCGACCCCGGAAGAACGGGAAGCTTTTACCCTGAAGCTGCTGTCAGAGAATCCGAAGCTGACGCGAGAACAGATAGAGGAATGGGATAAGATCGGCTCGCCGATGACTGACAAACAAATTCAGTCAATACGGAAAAGGCATAAAAAGGTCGAATCAAAGAACTACTCTGCCGACCCATGGTGCAAAAGCATTTTGGCATCTGATCTGCCACCAACAGAAAAAATCACTCGGCTGGTTGATAGATGGCTAAAAGACAACCCTGATTTCAAGCTTGACGATGTTGACTTGTGGCACCCCTCCTACATCGCCCTTCATCGCGAAATGAAGCCATGGCTTTTTGCTCAATGTGATAATGAGGCTGAATATGTTGGGTTATGGGCGCTGCTCCTGGCTGCCGCTAAAGAGTGGTTTCCAGATAAGGGTGCGACCAAGGCAGGTCGGTCATTTTGTTACTGTATTGAGGCAGCAGACTGTATCTCCTGGAATGGATGGGAACCAATCCAGCCTGTTCTTCAGGATTATCTCACTTGGCATTACGGAAATAAAGATTCATTCGACCAGGATCCTATTTCGATGACGGGATTACCGAACAATGTGAACCACGAACCAACCATCTTAACCGAGCACGACGCCGCAACCGCCTTCGCCAAGGCATGGAACCGCCTTGATTGTGCCGATTTCATTCACTTGCTGGCTGATGACGCTGTGTATGAATCTCAGTGGGTGTTCACTCCACTAGAAGGCAAAGAGGGTATTGCCGATTACCTTGCCGGCAAGATGGAGAGAATCAAGGCATCCGGCAAGAAGGTCCGGGGCGAGCTGTCCACCGCGAGGGCTGGAAACCAGTTCGGAAAGGCCTGTGTCGTGCTGCAGCAGGGCGAGAACCGGGACACCGATTCGGTGATGGTCTTCGAGGTGGACGGCGACAGGATCAAGCGGTGCGACCTGTGCGACCCGGCGTTCTTTGACCCGGATCCGACTGGCATCTACCCTGTCTGAATCGCTCTCGCGCCATGCCCTTGAACGAAAGGCTGGTCCCTTTGCCGGGGCCGGCCTTATGTTTCCGATTCACACAGCCTCTTCCTGTTTCTCATTGACCCTCAGGAATAATTGTTCAACCCCGCCGGCCAGCCCCCCAACTTTCTGCGAATCGAGGTAGAATTAATGCCTGATTTTACAGGATATCATACTCGCTTATCTGGGGCTGGATGCTGGCGGACAGTGGTTAGTCTGTGAGCAAATTTTGTATTTAATCCGGACGAAAGCGTTTGCAATCGTCTCCTATCAAAATATATATGGAGGATATTTTAGTTGGGAGGTTGTTTCCTGCATCCCAATTGCCACCCCTGACGTTGTAAAAAACCTATTGTCCATGAGGATTTAGGAAATGGTCGAGATGAGAAAACACTTTTTTACCTGTGACTATATAGGCAAACACCTCGGTGTCAGCAGCGATACCAAAAAAAAGACGTCAACATGTTAGTCTGTATGGAAAATAGATGGTAACATAACTAGCCTGCAGGCGTAAAAAAAACTCGAGCCTATCTCGGCATAAAGCGAGATACGGCCTACAAGTGGATCAGCGAAAAAGCCATGCATGCCCACAAAATCGGTCGTCTCTGAAAATTCGAGAAAGACGAAATCGACGAATGGGTTCGCAAAGGCGGAGCAATTGAGACCAGCGGTGAGCATGACGGAAAAGAATAAACAAATATCCCGGTTCGGATTCAGCTTCGAACGCGGAGGCGCTCATACTTCTCGCACCATGATGCTTGAGGAGTTGGGGGCCTTATTGACCTATGTTGACTGGCCCGTGGCTGAGAAGAGTGATTACCTTCAAGCGATAGATGATGAGAACTGCCTAGGTAAGCGCTCTGGTAAGACCCGAACTCTCACATATCGACATCTCGTTGATCTTTACTCGCTTGACCGCACCAACGTCCTTTTTCGAGCTCTCCTCTACTTTTGGAATCGTGACATCGATGGACAGCCATTGCTTGCGCTGCTCTGCACATACGCTCGGGACTCCATTTTCCGGTCTACGGCACCGTTCATTCTGAAATTTCCAGAAGGCGATACGATTACCCGCGAGTCTCTTGAGGAGTTTATTGACGCCCTGGAGCCAGGCCGCTTCAGCAAGGCGACACTTAAATCAACGGCACAAAATATCAATTCGACGTGGACCAAGTCCGGCCACCTGTATGGACGCGCCCGGAAAGTGCGCTCCCGCGCTAATCCTACCGCCGGGAGTGTCTCTTACGCTTTGCTTCTTGGCTATCTCACCGGCGCACGAGGACAGGCGCTTTTCCAAACGGAATACACCAAGTTGCTCGATTGCACGTTCGACAAAGCCATTGTACTTGCCGAAGAGGCCTCTCGCAAAGGCTGGATCGTGTTCAAACGCGTGGGTGATGTCATCGAGGTTCTGTTTCCGAACCTGATCAATCAAGAAGAAATGGAGTGGCTTCGTGAGCAGAGTTAAGCGGCTGATACAGTCCTACAGCAAATACATCTCCGTTCCGTGGCGCGATGATGCCGCTGCCGCACAGCGCGTGATCTTCTGTGTCTACAACGAAACGGAGGAGCGCTGGCTGCGGGCCAAGGTCGATGAATTTGAAATCGTCACGCGACAGGCAGGCCATGAGTGGGCCATGTTCGACCTGACGGATACTTTTGCCATTTGGCTCGCCTCGCAAAGGTACGCCAAAAGCTACTTTCAGAAGCCGCATCTGCTCTCCACGCTACTGCCGAAATACCTCGCATTCATAACCGATGAATTCGAGACTTTCCTCCAAACGAACGAGATCGGACCCGATTCCGTCGTGGCAATTAAAGGCGTCGGTTCGCTTTTCGGATTTCTGAAAGTGAAAGAGGTCGTCGACAAGTTGGCCCCGATGGTCAAGGGACGGCTGCTGGTCTTTTTCCCGGGCAGCTATGAAAACAACAACTACAGGCTGCTGGATGGCTATGACGGGTGGAACTATCTCGCCGTACCGATCACTGCGGACAAGGAATATTGAACGTGGGGTTGATGATGAATAATCGCGATATTTACCAAAAAGATCCGGCCACCCGAAAGCTGGTCAACGAGGGTGTGGCAAGCGTCAACGACGAGAAGACCAGTCAGGCCCTGGCGGTACTCCGTTACGAGTTGGAGACCTTCGTCTGCGACGGCCAATACGAGAAAGGGATGTCACACATCCTCGAGACCTACCTGAAAAACATCGACCAGGCACAGCAACCCGCCGTCTGGGTCAGTGGTTTTTACGGATCAGGTAAATCGCACCTCGTCAAAATGCTCCGTGCGCTTTGGGTTGACACGGTCTTCGAGGATGGAGCCACGGCTCGCGGCATTGCCAACCTGCCTCAAGGCATCACTGATAATTTCAAGGAACTGAGCACCCAGGCCAAACGCCATGGAGGGCTGCACGCCGTCTCCGGCACACTGGGAGCCGGTGCGAGCGGCAGTGTCCGGCTGGCACTCCTGCGCATCATATTGAAATCCGCTGGATTGCCTGAGCAGTATCCGGTTGCCCGCTTCGTCATGTGGCTCAAACACGAAGGCATCTATGACCAGGTTCGCGCTCATGTTGAACAGAATGGCTTCGACTGGGACGAAGAGCTGGATAACTTTTACGTCGCTGAAGGCCTTCACGATGCCCTGGTTCAGGCCAAGCCCAAACTCTTCTCATCACCCGTATCCTGCGTCGAGTCTCTTAACAATCTCTACCCTTACGTTCAGGACATCTCCAGTGATGACATGCTCAAGGCGATTCGGCAGGCCCTGACGAAGGATGGCAAATTCCCCCTGACGCTTGTCGTGCTCGACGAGGTTCAACAGTACATCGGCGAAGACAGCCAACGCTCAATTGATGTCCAGGAGGCGGTGGAAGCCTGCAGCAAAAACATTGGCGGCAAACTCCTCTTCATCGGCACTGGTCAGACGGCCGTGACTGGTACCAGCAACCTGAAAAAGCTCGAGGGGCGTTTCACCATCCGTGTGGAGCTCTCCGATGCCGATGTCGATGCGGTCATTCGTCAGGTCATTCTGGCCAAGAAACCGGAAGCCAAGACGCCCATTGAGCAGATCATGCAAACCAATCTGGGCGAGATCTCCCGGCACCTGGCGGGCACAACCATCGGCCATCAGCAGTACGACATTGCTTTCTTCCCCCAGGACTATCCGATTCTTCCGGTGCGTCGCCGTTTTTGGGAAAACACCCTCCGGGTGCTGGATCAGACCGGAACCGACAGTCAGCTCCGTAACCAGCTCAGTATGATTCACAAGGTCATTCAGACCAATCTCAACGAATCTCTGGGGAGTGTTGTTCCGGCTGACTATCTCTATTTTGATTCTGCCGACAAGCTGTTGCAGTCGCGCATCCTGCCCCGCAAGGTCCACGAAAAGACCATGAGCTGGAGCAAGGGGTCGGATGACGAACAACTCATGGGGCGTGCCTGCGGCCTGGTGTTTCTCATCAACAAGCTCGCTAGCAGCAATAACGAAATTGGCATCCGCGCCACTATCGACACCCTGGCCGATTTGCTGGTTGAGAATCTTTCCCGTGGCTCTGGTGCTCTGCGCAGCAAGTTACCTGGATTACTCGACAAATGCGAACTATTGATGAAGGTCGGTGATGAATATCGCATTCAAACCGAGGAAAGTGCTGCCTGGAATGATGAGTTTCTGAGCCAGCGCTCCGCCTTGTCCAACGAGGCGCACCGCATCGAGGCCGAACGCGACGACCGCATCCGCAAGCGATTCGGTGAGATGGTACGCAAGCTCTCCCTCACCCAGGGTAGCTCGAAGGTTACCCGCGACATCTTTCCGGTGTTTGACGCCCAGCTTCCCACCGATGCCGATCAGCGCATTTGCGTCTGGGTTCGCGACGGCTGGAGCATTGACGAAAACTCGGTGCGGGCCGATTCACGGCAAGCGGGCAATCAATCCCCGACCGTCTTTGTGTTCATCCCCAAGCGTTCGGCCGATGACCTTCGCCACCACCTCATCGATTACAAGGCCGCCAGCGCCACGTTGGATAAACGCGGTGTTCCCAACACCCCGGAAGGCACCGAAGCTCGTGCGGCCATGGAGACCACCAAGCAGACCGCCGAAGGCAAGATCCGCGAACTGCTCGAAGAAGCCTTCTCCGGAGCCCGCGTCTTTCAGGGCGGCGGCAATGAGATTCTTGGTAACAATCTCCAGGAAATGTCTCTCGAAGCGGCAGGAAATTCACTGCAACGGCTCTACCCGCAGTTCCACACCGCCGATCATATCGGCTGGTCGAAGGTTTATGAAAAAGCCCAGAAAGGCGCTCCTGATGCGCTCAAGGCCGTCGGTGACGAAGGCGAACCTGCGAAAAATCCGGTATGTAAAGCCATCCTCGGCTTCATCGCCGGTGGCAAAAAAGGCGCAGATATCCGCACCCAGTTCGAGTCTTCACCCTACGGATGGTCGCGTGACGCCGTGGACGGCGGTCTACAGGTGCTGTTGGTAGCCGGGCTGATCCGGGCGCAAGACGATCGTGGCCAACCCCTCGACCCCAAGGAACTGGAGCGCAAAACCATCGGCAAGGTGATGTTCAAGGTGGAATCCGCCACCGTCACCACCGCCCAACGTATCCAGATCCGCAAGCTGTTGCAGAAGGTCGGGCTCTCGGCCAAGCAGGGCGAGGAACTGGCCTATATACCGCAGTTCCTGCAGAAAATGGTGGAGATTGCCGACCAGGCTGGCGGCGAGGCACCGAAACCGGCCCGGCCGGACACAACGTCCCTCGACGAAATCCGCCTTACGGCGGGCAATGAACAACTGCTTGCCCTCTACAACCGGCGGGATGAATTGGGTAGCAGCATCGATAGCTGGACCGATCTCGCTGAGCGCATCGCCAAACGCTGGCCCAACTGGAGCGTTTTGAAGCGCCTGATGGCCCACGCTTCCGGGCTTCAGGACGCCGAGGTAATCCTGGCCCAGGTGAAGACTATTGAGCAGCAGCGCCAGCTTCTGGAAGAGCCTGACCTGGTCGGACCGCTGATCGCCAACCTGACCCAACTGCTGCGCGATGAGCTCAACAAGCTCGATGGCGAATATACCTCCCGTCATGCGGAAGGCCTCAAACGCCTGGCGGATGACAGTAACTGGCAGCAACTGGAACCGGAGCAGCGCTACCAGCTCATGTCCGCCCAGTTCTTGCACGAATCTGCCCGGCCCAACGTCAAGGTCCAATCGACGAGTGACGTACTGGCCACGCTGGACCACTGCTCCCTATCGATGTTTGGCGACCGTGTGGCGGCCATGCCGGCCCGCTTCGACAACGTCGCCAGCGGGGCCGCCGAATTGTGTGAACCCCAGGCTCAGTTCATTCAGGTGCCGCGCCGCACACTGAAAACCATTGATGAGATCGATGCCTGGGTCGACGACGTGAAACAACAACTCAAGGCCGCCCTGCAAAACGGGCCGATAGTGATTCGATAAGCAGCCTTCAGGGGAAATAACGCATGCAGCCGCTCGACAAAACATTAAGAAACCGACTCGAACGCACCATCAAGGATGCGCGTGATATTGCCGAGGACGCCGCCCGTGCCGCGCTGGAACAACTCGGTGTGGGTGAGGCCGCGCCCTTTGCTCACCTGAGCGAACAGGACCGAGAGCTGCGCCGCAAGCTGCGCGTTCACGGCCGCCAACGGGGTGATTCCCTGAACGGCGGCAAGATCCAGACCATGGACCGCTTGATCGAAGAGGTCGCCTACGAGCACTGGCACCGCATGCTTTTTGCCCGCTTCCTGGCCGAGAACAATCTGCTGATGTATCCCGACCCGGACGATCCGGTGGCGGTCACCCTCGAAGAGTGTGAAGACCTCGCCCCTGATGAAGGCGCAGCCAACGGTTGGGAGCTGGCCGCCCGGTTTGCCGCCCGCATGCTGCCGCAGATCTTCCGGCTTGACTCTCCGGTTTTCCAACTGGTCCTGCCGCCCGAGCACCAGCAGAAATTGGAGCGTCTGGTGGCCGACCTGCCGCTGGAGGTCTTCACCGCCTCCGACAGCCTCGGTTGGGTCTATCAATTCTGGCAGGCCAAGAAGAAGGACGAGGTCAACGCCTCCGAGCTCAAGATTGGCGCACGGGAGCTGCCTGCCGTTACCCAGCTCTTCACCGAGCCCTACATGGTTAGCTTCCTGCTCGACAATTCCCTGGGGGCCTGGTGGGCGGCAAGACGGCTCAGCGAAGCCGACCTTAGAAACGCCAGCAACGAAAAGGAACTGCGCCGGAAGGCGGCGATCCCTGGTGTACCGCTGAACTATCTGCGCTTTGTGCAACGGGAAGATGGCACCTGGACACCGGCGGCAGGAACCTTCGACGGTTGGCCTTCGCAGCTTGCCGACCTGAAGACCCTCGACCCCTGCTGCGGGTCGGGCCATTTCCTGGTGGCAGCCTTCCTGATGCTGGTGCCCATGCGCATGGAGCGCGACGGTCTTTCGGCCAAGGAGGCAGTGGACGCCGTGCTGCGGGAAAACATCCATGGCCTGGAGTTGGATCAGCGCTGCGTGGAGCTGGCCGCCTTTGCCCTGGCGCTGGCCGCATGGAAATACCCGAACTCTGGTGGCTACCGGGTGTTGCCGGAATTGAATGTTGCCTGCTCTGGTTTGTCGATCAGCGCCAAAAAGGAGGATTGGCTGGCACTGGCCGGAGACAATACCAATCTGCGGCTTGCTCTCGAAGAGCTTTATAAGCAGTTCAAGGATGCACCGGTGCTCGGCAGTCTGATCAACCCGGAAGCGAGTTTGGGCAAGGGGTCACTGTTTGAATTCAAGTGGGAAGAAGTTGGACCTCTGCTGACTAAAGCGTTGGCGGGTGAAAAGGATGATGAAAAGGCGGAGATGGCGGTTGTAGCAAAAGGACTCAGTAAGACAGCAACTATAACAGCAGAAAGATTTCATCTGATAAGCACAAACGTGCCATTTCTTACTGCTATCAAGTACTCCGATCCGTTAAAAAAATATATCGAAAAAACGTATCAATCCGCAAAAGCAAACCTTGCAACAGCAATGGCATTACGTTCCATAGAACTATTACAGAAATACGGGATTGCATGTTATGTAGCGCCTCAAAGTTGGATGTTTTTAAAGGGATACAGACATTTCCGTCATAAGCTAATGACCGAGCATTCAATTGCCATGGTTGCCAGATTAGGAGAACAAGGGTTTCAGAGCGCACAATCGAATGGCGAACAAGTAGCGCTTAATATCATACATAAAAGAAGGCTCGCTGAGAGTGATTTTTTCTTAGGGATAGACGTAAGCGATGAGAAAGACGTAGCCCAAAAGTCCACAGGTATTATTCATAACGAATTAAATCGAATTGAAATTTTAGAGCAGCTTTCAAAGCCTCAGCATATTATTTCCTTTTCTAGATCTGCAGATGCCAAATCTTTGGCTGAGTACGCTTCAGCTTTACGAGGGTGCGGAACTGGTGACGCTCCAAGCTTTGTAAGAAATTATTGGGAAGTACAATGTTTCGGCTCTAACTGGACTTTTCATCAAACAACCCCAAAGGGAGTAGATCCATTTGATGGCATGTCGGAAATAATATTCTGGCAGAAAGAAGCAGGAAGACTGGCGCAACTCGCAGAGAGTGTGCGGCACCTAAATCATGCAGCACAAAATTGGCGACGAGGCAAACCTAATTGGGGAAAGATGGGCGTAATTGTTAGCCAGATGGGAAATTTCCCAGCTTCAATTTACACTGGGGCTATATACGACCCAAATTGTTGCGCAATAGTCCCTTTCAATCCAGAAGACACCAATGGCTTGTGGTCTTATTGTTATGGTGGCTCATTCACAACGGAAGTAAAAAACCTTAATCAGAATAGAAAGGTAGAGGTCAAAACGTTTCTGGCTGCACCTTTCGATAAGCAAAATTGGATTCACAAAGCCACACAGTTATACCCCAATGGCCTACCCAAACCCTACACAGACGATCCCACCCAGTGGATTTTTCACGGCCATCCTTGCGGTTCAGTTATCTGGGATGACGAGAAAAAATGGACAGCCAATGGCCCGCTGCGTACTGATGACAGCGTACTGCATATCGCTGTCGCTCGACTCCTCGGCTACCGCTGGCCTGCCGAGCTGGACCCGAACATGGAACTGGCCGACGAGCAGCGCGAATGGGTCAAGCGCTGTGAAGCCCTAGCTGGCTACGCCGATGATGACGGCATCGTCTGCATCCCGCCGGTGCGGGGCGAGGCGTCGGCATCCGACCGTCTGCTGAACCTGCTGGCCGCCGCCTATGGTGATGCCTGGTCCAACGATATCCTGGCCGCGCTGCTCAAAAGCGCAGATCACGCGGGCAAGACACTGGAGACCTGGTTGCGGGAGAAGTTCTTCACCCAACACTGCAAGCTATTCCAACACCGCCCCTTCATCTGGCACATCTGGGATGGCTTGCGCGACGGCTTCGCCGCCCTGGTCAACTACCACAAGCTCGATGCCAAGCTTCTGGAGACCCTGACCTACACCTACCTGGGCGACTGGATTCGAACTCAGAAGGATGCCATCGCCAAGGGGACCGATGGTGCCCAAGAACGCCTGGCCGCCGCCGAGGCCCTCAAGAAAAAGCTGGAGCTGATCCTCGAAGGCGAAGCGCCCTACGATATCTTCGTGCGCTGGAAACCACTGGAAAAACAGCCCATCGGCTGGGACCCTGACCTCAATGACGGTGTGCGCCTTAATATCCGCCCTTTCCTCACGGTGTCCGATGTCGGCAAAAAAGGCACAGGGTGCTTACGCGACAAGCCCAACATCAACTGGAACAAGGACCGTGGCAAGGATGTGAAATCCGCCCCTTGGTACCACCTCTTTGGCGGTGACCGCATCAACGACCACCACCTGACCCTGGCCGAAAAACGTACCGCACGGGAGGTGACGAAATAACATGAGAGTTTCTCAATGAGCTATTCACAGACAGCGAAAACCCTACCCAGCTTCCTGCGCTTCCTCTTTAGCCCGTTCTTTCGTAATTGGTGGGCTGTGCTCACCGGATGCGCATCAATCCTCGCAATGTATATCACGCCTTCGCAAGGCATTAAGTTGAGTGGCGCTGCGATGATGACTGCTACTTTCGTCGCTCTCTCGCTGATTTTCGTAACCCTTTCGGTCCTCGGCCAAGGATGGCAGCTCTATTTAGGGCGATTGGGCGGGTTGCAAGTATCATCGTTTGAGCGTAATCGCGACATGCCAGAAGGATGGCTCTTTGTACTTGTCGGGGACGTTGATCTTGCCGTTGGCACCGTAATTGATATTCACAAAAAGACGGGGGCTGCGGAGGTTCCCCTCTCGCTTGTTCGAATTGCCTCCCGAAACTCATGCGGAGCGTACCAGGCAGCCCCCATCGGAAAGATCAATCCAACCCACATTAAAGAACATTCGGCGGGAGGTCTTCGACCGGCAGATCTGATTGTTCGCACCTCCGTTGACCTGCAGCGCATAAAGGAGGCAGCCAATGACCTCGGATAAAAAGGTTTTTCTCAGCCATTCCCACAACGATAAAGAGTTCGCAGAGCGTTTAGCCCGCGAACTCATTGCCCAGGGACAAGATGTGTGGTTTGACAAGTGGGACATTCAGCCAGGTGACTCAATCGTCAGCAAGATCTTCGAGGAGGGCCTCGCTAACGCCGCTGCCTTCGCCATTGTACTCTCGAAGGAGAGTGTTCGCTCAAGCTGGGTCCGAGAAGAGCTAAACGTAGCGACAATACGACGTATTGAAGATCTGGTTCGTGTCATCCCTATTCTCAAAGAAGATGTAGAAATCCCGACCGCGCTCCGCGCCCTCCACTGGGTAGACATGCGAACTGATTTTGACAACGGAGTGAGGTCTATTCTCAATGTGCTTGCCAGAGTATCGGACAAACCGCCACTCGGTGAGACCCCAGCACACCTGAAGTCGATTGTAGAGCCTGTTGCCGGACTATCTCGGCTGGCTTCGACAGTTGGGCTTCACCTTCTCCGGGCGACAGATGTTGACGAACCATTCATGCGGGCAGTCCGAAATACAGATTTTGCTGAGGCTCTTCATCTTACCCCAACTGAACTCAATGACGCAGTGGATGAATTGGAGTCACAAGGACTCGCTGAAACGAACAAGGAAATAGGTACACACCCCTATGATTTCGGATTTGTCGAGGCAACATATCTCCTCTTCCATGCCCTCAGTGAATTTCTGGAGTATTCCCCCAGCGAGGACGTAAAGATAGTGCTCAATGCAATAGCCGCTCTTAAGGACGCGGAGGGGCCAGAGCTCGAAAGCCATACACAGTTGTCATTTGGCCGATTGAACAGGGCGGTGGCGTATATCAAGGATCATGGCTACGCTAAAGTATTACTTGCCATTGGAACTGCTCCTTATGGATTCAAGAATGCTTCTGCTACGCGAGAAACACGTCAAGCGTCACTCGAATAACCGGTGCTTCGACAAACCGAGGGAGTGAAGGAGATTTTCCTATGATTAAACATTTAAAAATGACCAATGTCGGGCCGGCAGCAAAGATGGAGTTGGAATTCGGCAAGCGGCTGAATCTGCTTACCGGCGATAACGGCATGGGAAAGAGTTTTTTGCTGGATATCGCCTGGTGGGCACTGACACGCAGATGGCCTGCCGAAATTAACCCGAAACTAACCGCAGGAAAAAAGGCGCTCCCTGCTGCTGAAGGAAGAGCCAAAATCAGTTTCTCTTTTTCTGGCAAGAGCAAGGAAGAGAGTTATGAAAGCAGTTATCTTCGCAAGGAACAAGCCTGGACCGGACGGCCAGGAAGACCAGCAAATCCTGGATTGGTACTTTATGCTATGTCGGATGGCAGCTTTGCAGTCTGGGATCCAGATCGTAATTATTGGCGTACACAAGGTGGATTAGATGTTCAAGATAGGGTACCTGCCTATGTGTTTAGTCCTATGGAGGTCTGGGATGGACTTCCCGGACAGGGGAGCACCTGGCTCTGCAATGGGCTCATTCGAGACTGGGCCGGTTGGCAGAAGGAGAACGGAAGGCCATTCAGTCAGTTAAAAAGTGTGTTAAAGGTGCTTTCTCCCTCGACCAAAGAAACCTTGGAGTCTGGCGATTTAACACGGATCAGTTTGGATGATGTGCGTGACATGCCAACCATACGCATGCCCTATCGGCAAGATGTGGCTGTTGTGCATGCCTCGTCTGGTATGCGCCGTATCATGGCATTGGCCTACTTTCTAGTATGGGCATGGGAAGAACACAAACAAGCAGCCAAACAAATCGGTGAACCTGCTACGAAGCAAATCACCTTTCTCATTGACGAAATCGAGTCCCATCTGCACCCGAGCTGGCAGCGAAGCATTGTTCCGGCTTTGCTCTCTGTCATGGAGAAGTTAACAAGAAATGCTGAGGTCCAACTGATCACTGCTACGCATTCTCCCTTGATAATGGCCTCTGTGGAACCAGTTTTCGATTCTCAAAAAGATGCTTGGTTTGATTTGGATCTCATCAAGGACAAAGTCACCCTCGCTAAACGGCAGTTTGTACGCCAAGGTGAAGTATCTCGATGGCTAATGAGCGAAGCGTTTGACTTAGGCAGTGCCAGATCCTTACCGGCTGAAAATTTACTACGGCAAGCAGCTGAAATTTTATCCGAAAAAGTGATTGACCATGAGCGTGCAAAAGAGCTGGATGCTCAGTTGCGCGGCCTGCTAGGTGATACCGATCCTTTCTGGATTCGCTGGCGATATGTCGGTGAGAAGCAGGGGTGGTTGAAATGATTCCTGTTGCAGCCCAACCTGAGCCCCGAACATTCGAAACTAAAGTCCGAAAGAAGGGCTTAGCCCATCTTGCCCAAAAAGGATATGCGCTGAATCAACCTTTACCTCCAAAGGCAGATATTAAACCATATTGGCGCGACTGTTTAAACGATCTCCATAAAGCTTATGGTGGTGTCTGTGCCTATCTCTGCGTTTTTTTTGAGCGTGTCATGGGAGGAGGCAGCGTTGACCACTTTATTGCCAAGTCAGCAAATGCTAGGCTAGCATATGATTGGAATAATTATCGTCTTGTCTGTTCAACGATGAACAGCCGCAAACGTGATTACACCGATGTGCTAGACCCATTTTTTCTTGCTCCCGATCTGTTTCGGCTCCAGCTTTCTACTGGACATATATATCCAAATCCGAGCTTGGATGTCAGGGCTATGCGCATCGTTGAAGAAACCATAGATCGACTTGGACTAGATGACCCTCAATGTCGCGAGTTACGTGCGCGATGGTATCAGGACTATCTTGAGTATGGATTGCCTGCCGACTATCTGAAAAAAAAGTCACCCTTCGTCTGGCAAGAAGCCAACCGTCAGGGGCTGCTATGAGAATCTCTGAATACTTGATTAAAGCCGTCCGCGATGCCGCCGTCTACAACCCGGAGGTCCAGGTCGCCCCGGCCTGCATCCTCTGGCCGGATCGTGACCGTCAATGGGAAGCCGTCATACCCATTCTTCAGGCCGAACTGCCTGAACTCATGATCCTGGGCGATTACGCGCCCGATAAGCGTATGGGGCCTGCCATCTGGTTGCGTTGCGTGATTGCCGGCCGTGCCGGGGATATTTCACTGCCCAAGGACCGGACACCGATTTTTTATCTCCCCGGCGTCAGCCGCCAGGATCTGCGGGCTATTGAAACTTGCCCGGATCACCTTAAAGCCCTTGCCGAACTGCAATACCGGGGCGTTATCTGGTCGCAAATCAATGCCAAAGACTGGACGATCCTGGCCTACCTGAAATCGGACCAGGGTGGGCTTGGGCTGGATGTGGCACAGGACAACGATGCCAAGAACGCCATGCAGCTCGCGTTGTATCGGCTCCTCGACGAGGATGTCTCCTTGCTAAAAGGCAAGCGTCTGGACAAGGATTACTTCAACACTCTGTTGACGGGTGGCGACCCGATTCGCGACCTCCTGCAATGGCTCGATCAGGGGGACGCGTTTCAGGCAAGTCGTGGCGAGAACGAATGGAAAGCCTTTGTCGAGGTTTGCAAGTCTCAACTGGCCTTCAACCCCAAGAACGAAGGCGTCTTGGCCGGGAGTACCAAGCTAGCAAACCATGAAGGTCCGTGGCATGCCGTTTGGGAGCGCTACTGCGAGGCACCTAAGCGCTACCCCAACATTCCGGCACAAATCAGAAAATGTCGTCCGCCAAGTGACACCATTTTCTGGCACATGGGAGACGGTTCTTTTGACGGCTGGCCGCAGTGGAATGACGACCAGGAGAAAAACCTTCACCGTGATTTGATGGCCCTTACCAAAGCGCCCGCGCACGAAGCGAGGGCGAAGATTAAGGAACTGGAAAAACAGCACGGACGCAGGCGCTCTCTGGTCTGGGCCGAACTGGGTGATGCCCCCTTGGCCTGCGCAGTGGAACACCTGGCTACCATTGCCGAGATCACCAAAAGCGGCCTTGCCGCAGGTTCGGTGGATGAACTCGCAGCGGGATATCGCAGTCACGGATGGCGGGTCGATGACGGAGTGATCGGGGCTTTGGCCCAGGTCGAAAGTTCTGCCGACTTTGATGCCGTGACGACCGCTATTCGATCTGTTTACCTGCCATGGGTAGAAAAATCAGCCCGCTATCTCCAGAAATTGGTAGATGGTGCATCGTACCCGGGAGGCACATGCCTGACGGCAAAAACAGCACATTTCAGTCCCGGGGATTGCGTTCTCTTCTTCGACGGACTCCGTTTCGATGCTGGAAAGCGATTGGTTGGCTCTTTAGATGCGCGTGGGTTTGAGATTTCAGAGGAACCTGCCTGGACAGCCCTGCCGAGTGTAACGGCAACCGGCAAGGCGGCGGTAACTCCGGTACGAGACAGAATTCGCGGTGAGGATGACAGCCCTGATTTTGAGCCGTCTGTAGCAGATACCGGTCAGTCATTAAAGGGCGGCTATCACCTGAAGAAGTTACTGACCAACGCGGGATGGTCGATCCTTGAGCGCTCTGCTGATGGCGATGGCCAGGGTATGGCTTGGTGCGAGTTTGGAGACATCGACCACGAAGGACACGACCGTGGGTGGAAACTTGCCAAGCACATCGATGCCCTGATTCTGGAGATCACAGACCGTATCACGGAGCTTCTGGCAGCAGGATGGAAGCGTGTTCGGGTTGTGACAGACCATGGCTGGTTGTTGCTGCCCGGGGGATTGCCAAAAATCGATCTTCCCAGCGCCCTGGCCGATAACAAGTGGGGCCGATGCGCCTCATTAAAACCCGGGGCCACTTCCGAGGAGCGGCTTTACCCATGGTACTGGAATCCAAACCAGTATTTTGCCCTCGCTGATGGTGTGAGCTGCTTCAAAAAGGGCGAGGAGTACACCCATGGCGGCCTGAGTCTGCAAGAGTGCCTGACGCTGCAATTGACGGTAACGCGAGGCGAATCTGCCCAGGCTGCGGCATCTGTCGAATTTACTGACGTGGTGTGGAAGGGTCTGCGCTGTACCGTTGCCGTGGATGGCAACTTCTCGGGTTTATCACTTGATGTTCGTAGCCAAGCGGGCAATTCATTGTCCAGTGTGGTCGTAGGCAGCAAACCGTTTAAAAACAACGGAACAGCCTCCGTCGTCGTCGAGGACGAGGACATGGAGGGGCGTGAAGCAACGGTGGTCCTGGTCGATGCCAATGGATCGCTGGTCGCGCAAATCGCCACAGTAATTGGTGGAGGTAATACATGATTGAAATGGACCAGATCGACAAAAAAGCGGCCTCCTCGCTAGAGGGGTACCTGGTCCGGAAGGATCTGGTCCGGACATTTAGCCGCCAGTTTCCGGTGCCGACGTATGTGGTCGAGTTCCTGCTCGGCCGGTACTGCGCCAGCATCGAGCAGGACGAAATTGATGAAGGTCTCGAGATCGTCCAACGGCAACTCAAATCGCGAACGGTCAAGGCCGGGGAAGAAGAACTTTTCAAGGCTCGGGCCAGGGAAAATGGCGAGGTTAAAATCATCGACCTCATCACCGCTCGCCTGGATGCGAAGACCGACTCCTACATCGCAACACTGCCCAGCCTGCGTCTGACCGATGTCCGCATTAGCCCCGAGTTGGTGAATGAACATGAGCGAATGCTGACAGGTGGCTTTTATGCCGAAATCAGTCTGAACTACGATGCGGCTATCGCCCAGGAGAGCAAAGGTAGACCGTTCGGTATTGAGTCGCTCCGTGAAATCCAGCTATCCAAACGAGATGTGCTCGACATCCTGGCCGAGGCTCGCAAGTCCTTCAGTACCGACGAGTGGAAGGAGTTTCTGCTTCGATCCATCGGCATAGAACCGAACGGATTGTCCCGGCGGCAACGCGATGCCCTAATGCTGCGAATGGTTCCTTTTGTCGAGCGCAACTACAACCTGGTGGAACTCGGTCCCAGAGGAACGGGCAAGAGCCATCTCTTCCAGCAGGTTTCTCCGTATGCGCATCTGATTTCTGGAGGTAAGGCCACGGTTGCCCGGATGTTCGTCAACAACGCAACCGGCCAGCGCGGATTGGTCTGCCAATACGACGTGGTTTGCTTCGATGAGGTGTCCGGCGTCTCTTTCGACCAGAAGGATGGCGTGAACATCATGAAGGGATACATGGAGTCCGGTGAATTCAGCCGTGGCAAGGAAAGCATCCGAGCCGATGGCAGCATCGTCCTGGTAGGCAACTTCGATGTTGATGTTGAACATCAGCAGCGCATCGGACACCTGTTTGGCCCCATGCCACCCGAGATGAAAGACGACACCGCGTTCATGGACCGAATCCACGCTTTTCTGCCCGGCTGGGATGTTCCCAAAATCAGCAAGGAGCTGTTGACGAATCACTTCGGCCTGGTGAGCGATTTCTTGTCCGAGTGCTGGAGCCAGCTTCGCAATCAAAGCAGAGTGAGCGTATTGCAAAACCGGGTGTTCTTCGGTGGCGCTCTGTCGGGGCGCGATACCAACGCGGTCAATAAAACCGTGAGTGGATTGCTCAAGCTCCTCTATCCCGGTGAAGGCGAGGCAGCCGATGAGGACATCGAGTGGGCCGTCCATATCGCCATGGAGGCAAGGCGTCGCGTCAAGGAACAGCAGAAGCGCATCGGCGCGGCGGAATTCCGTAATACCCACTTCAGCTACGTGATGGGGGCTGATGGCGTAGAAAAGTTTGTCTCGACTCCAGAACTGCAAAGCGAAAACAGCATTGGTGGCGACCCCCTTGAGCCAGGCCAGGTCTGGACCATCTCGCCGGGTGGCGGTGAAGAGCACCCGGGACTTTACCGTATCGAGATCAATGAAGGCCCAGGTTCCGGTGTCAAGATCCTTAACAAACCCGTGCCGCCTGCTTTTAAGGAAAGCATGGGTTACGCCGAACAAAACCTCTACGCCCGGGCGATGCAATTGGTCGGGGACAAAGACCCTCGTCACCACGAATTCACCGCCCAACTCAGAGCCTTTGACGCATCCAAGTCCGGTGCGAAACTAGGCATGGCATCACTCATTGCGCTCTGCACGGCTCTCTTGAAGAAAAGTGTTCGCGGCGGCCTGATCATCGTGGGAGAGATTAACCTGGGTGGCTCTATCGAGCCTATCCACAATTCCGTCACTGTTGTCGAGATCGCAGTTGAGAAAGGTGCCTCGACTCTCTTGATGCCGGTTGCCTGCCGTAGACAACTTTTCGACTTGTCCGATGATATGGCGACGAAGATCGACATTCAATTTTATTCCGATGCCAGGGAAGCTTTCCTAAAAGCAATGGTCGATTAATCTGTGAATTTAGTATGGTCTTTTTCAAAGAGAACGTTTGTTCTAAAGACGGTGCGTGGCGTTCTGGACACTCAGGCGATGGGCGGGGGAGGTCTTTTAGGGGCTGTTCGATGCCAAAGACCAGGACAAAAAAGATCCTGGCCAGAGAGTGTCGTCCAAGCCGAAAAGCAGGTAGTACTGGTCAATGAACAGGCCAAGACCAAAACGGCCCTGATCAAATTGTTCGCCGAGGTGAAGAACAGCAAAACGCCGAGGGTGGTAGAGCCGAGCGTGACCGACACAGACGAGATTGCGCGCCTGATCCGGTTCCCTGGTTGGCAATACACTAAGGCCGGTGAGCGCGAGGGACAGAAGACCAGCGCAGGCTGATTTACGTGAAGTATCAGATCAAGGACCAGGATCTGTTCAACAATGCGTTTGGATATATCCAGCAGGAGTATCTAGAAGGGAAGGTATACTTGCTGATAAGGAACACAGGTCGGCTAGAAACTGATCGCAGAGAACAATAGGGACTCAGTCTCTAAGGTTGGACTCAGCTCTTTTCCCAGAAGGCAGACGTATCAAGAGGAATCCTTTCCTGTGGCAGTGCTGGTTCTCTCCACCCCCTGATCCGGTCGAGGACGGCAAGATACCTCTCCACCTTTCCTATATCAACTGGACCGTACATTTCCA
This sequence comes from Desulfoprunum sp., assembly GCF_053613775.1. Taxonomy (NCBI): domain Bacteria; kingdom Pseudomonadati; phylum Thermodesulfobacteriota; class Desulfobulbia; order Desulfobulbales; family Desulfobulbaceae; genus Desulfoprunum; species Desulfoprunum sp. The sequence goes on along the minus strand of NZ_JBSHXH010000004.1, from coordinate 1,172,084 downwards.
CCATTCGATCAATGGCGGTGAGCCTGTCTAGGTCCATCACCTCATAGATCGAGTAGTCACCATAGAGATCGTGGGCGGCATCGATCAATTCCTCAAGCTCGTCCTTCATATCCTTTCCCCCTGAATGGAAACGGGAAGGATACCCGGCGACACTCACAGATCGGTTACAGCGGGAGGCGACCGGGCGGAACAGTAGACACCCTGGCGCCGGGTATGGACATTGCTGGCAACAGTCGTCCTGCCATGCCCTCAAGGAAGCGCCCAGAATCGCCACCACGGGCGGAGGACGTCACAGCTATACCGAGCCCGGCTCTTTCCCTGGCGACCGACCAGGGGCAGCCTGTTCAATCTATAGTTGATGACCAGGGACCGGGGGGCGGGATAGGTGCCGCCCAGGCAAGGGAGACTTTGAAGGTGGGGAGTTGATCGGGGGGAAGGTGACAGCGGTCCGGAAAGCGGCATTCGGAAAAAAGGTTGACCAGGGGTTGACCAAAATGATCTTGAAAACAAAAAAGCACTTACCGAGTTAACGATAAGTGCTTGAATTTACTTGGCTGGGGGACGAGGGCTCGAACCTCGATAAGCGGAGTCAGAGTCCGCCGCCTTACCATTAGACCATCCCCCAGCACAGGGTTGTGCGATGCGGACAATTATATAGAAAAAAGGCCGCTCCCTGTCAAGCAAAAAGGGATATCGGCAGAGATTCAGCTGATGATGACCCCGGCATATCCCACCACCTGGTCGATATCTCCCGAGACCGCTCCCGAATCGGTGTAGATCTGGACATGGGCCTGGCGGGCGCCGAGTTTGACGGCTGCGAGGAGAGCGATCGTCACCGGGATGATTCCGCACATCGTGATCCTGTTGTCGGCGACGGTGCGATACAGTCCCTCGGCATCGAGATGTTCGATCCGGTCGAGGACCATCCGGTCTTTGACTTGCGCCGATTCCCTCGACTCGTAATGGGTCATGTCGCTGGAGGCGACGATCAGGATCTCGCGGCCGGCGGCGGTGACGACCTCGGCGATGACCCTGGCGACCTCGGTACAGACGGAGTAGGACAGATGGGACAGGACCAGCGGGACGATATGGAGCCTCGGTTGCAGCGCCTGCAGGAACGGCACCTGGACCTCGAGGGAATGCTCGAACCGGTGCGCGCTCTCATCGGCCACGATCGGCGAGCGGGAAGCGGCCTGGAGGCGCTCGGCGATCTCGGTGTCGGCCGGCACATCGCCCATCGGCATGCGCCATAAGGCCGTCGACAGCGCGACCGGACCGCCAAGACCGTGGTGGTTCGGGCCGAGCAGGATCACGGTTTCCGGGACCTTGACGAGGCCGATCACCTCGCCGGCGACGGCTCCGGAGTACATGTAGCCGGCATGGGGTGCAACGACGGCGAGGGCCTTGCGGCCTCCTTTCGGTTGGGCCGGGAGCATGTCCTGCACGGCCCGGGCCAGGGTCTTGGGGTTTCCCGGGTAAAAACGGTCGGCTACGGCTGGATATCGTTGCATGGCGTCACCTCGGGCAGAAAAATGGCTCAGCTGCGTTTGACACTCCATGTGGTCCCGTCCGGACCATCCTTCAGTTCGATGCCTTTAGCGAGCAGCTCGTCGCGGATTTCATCGCCGCGGGCCCAGTTTTTTTCGGCCCGGCAGGAGTAGCGGTCCTTGATCAGGGCGATGATGCGCTCCTCGTCGATCTCGAGACCGGCCAGCAGTTTCTCCTTGCGTGCCTTCAGGAAAGCGGCGGCGTCTTCATTCAGGATCCCCATGATGGCGGCAAGCCGCTTCATGGTCCGGGTCGCCCGGTCGAGGGCGTCGATGTCGGTTGCGGCCGGGGCGGCAGGCAGGGACTTGCACAGGCGGTTGATGATCTTGGCCAGATCGAAGAGGACTCCCTGGGCCTGGGCGGTGTTGAAATCGTTGTCCATCGCCTGTTGGAACCGCCCTTCGATGGCGTCGATGGCCGCGATATCTTTCGGGGGTATGTTTCCTTCCCCCTGCCGCTGCCGGCCCTTTGCCAGGGCCTCGACCTGAGCGATGCAGGCATAGAGGCGTTCGAGTCCGGCGGCGGCATCGAGCATCGCCGTCTCGGAAAAATCCAAGGGATTGCGATAGTGGGTGGAGAAGATGAAAAAGCGGAGGATTTCGGGGTGATAGTGCTCCAGGATGTCGCGAATCGTCAGGAAATTACCCAGTGACTTCGACATCTTTTCGTCGCGGATCGTGACGAACCCGTGGTGGATCCAGCAGTTGACGAAGGGCTTGTTGTTCGCCCCTTCACTCTGGGCGATTTCGTTTTCGTGATGGGGAAAGATCAGGTCCTTGCCGCCGCCATGGATATCGAAGGTGTCGCCGAGATATTTTCGACTCATCGCCGAGCACTCGATATGCCAGCCCGGTCGGCCCGGACCCCAGGGGCTGTCCCAGGTCGGTTCGCCCGGCTTCGAGCCCTTCCACAGGACGAAGTCCATCGGGTGTCGTTTTTGCTCGTTGATCGAAATCCGCGCCCCGGCCTGCATGTCGTCGAGGTTGCGGTGGGCGAGCTTGCCGTACCGGGGAAAGCTGTTGACCGCATAATAGACGTCGTTGCCCGACTGGTAGGCCATGCCCTTGGCGACCAGTTCGGCGATGAGGCCGATCATCTCGGGGATGTGCTCGGTGGCCTTCGGTTCCAGGTCGGGTCGGTCGATGCCGAGTCGGTCCATGTCGACATAGAACTCGTCGATGAAGCGATTGGCGAGTTCTGCGGGGGTGGTGTGCTGTTCGGCCGCCCGGTTGATGATCTTGTCGTCGATGTCGGTGAAGTTGCGGACATAGGTCACCCGCAGGCCGCGATAGCGGAGATAGCGGACGATCATGTCGAAGGCGAGGGCGGAGCGGGCGTGTCCTATATGGCAGTAGTCGTACGAGGTGATGCCGCACACATAGAGCTTGACATGCCCCGGCTCGAGCGGCTCGAGCGGCTGTTTCTTCCCGGATAGGGTGTTGAAGATCTTGATGGTCATTCGGGTGCGAGAAAGTATATCGGGTCGGTCGATCCGTTCGTGGTGGATGAAACGCTGGCGTTCGCCGCCGTCACAGTGTAAAAAAGGACATCCCTGCACCCGGTCAGCCGTTGGATCGTGTTCCCTTCATCATGGCGACAGGAAGCCGGATACAGGCGCAGCTTTTGAAAAATGTTGATTTTTTTGATTCCTGTGGTCGACAAGATAATCGTAATGGGGGGAAAAGACAAGAATGCGCGCAGAAATTGAGCAAAAAGCCCCGTGGCGCCAGACCTTTGCCGCCTGGACCGATTCCCGGGTCGTCGCGATGTTTTTTCTCGGGTTTTCGGCGGGGATTCCGTTGCTGCTGATTTTCTCCACCCTGTCAGTCTGGCTCAGCGAGGCCGGGACCGGCCGTTCCGAGGTCACCTTTTTCAGCTGGGCGGCCCTTGGCTACTCCTTCAAGTTCGTCTGGGCGCCGCTGGTCGACCTCATGCCGCTCCCCTTTCTCACCCGACGGCTGGGCCGGCGGCGGGCCTGGCTCCTGCTGGCGCAGCTGCTGATCATGGGCGCGATCTCATCGATGGCCCTGGTTGATCCCGCCGCCCACCCCGGCAGTTTGACGACGATGGCCTGTGCCGCCGTCCTCCTCGGGTTTTCGGCGGCCACCCAGGATATCGTCATCGATGCCTATCGCATCGAGAGTGTTGGGCAATCGATGCAGGCCATGCTGGCATCGATGTACATCGCCGGCTACCGGATCGGCATGCTGGTCGCCGGGGCCGGGGCCCTGCTACTGGCCTCCCATCTCGCCACGAGCTCGGGCGGCTATGATTATCCGGCCTGGCGCCTGACCTATTTTGTCATGGCCTCGGTAATGCTGGTCGGGGTTGTCACCACGCTGCGCATCAGGGAACCATTGGTCGAGAGGAAGGACCTCTATACCTATCTGCCGGCCCAGTATCGTCGTCTCTTCTTTCTCTTTGTCCTGTCGGCGGCCGGCTTCGCCCTCACCTTCTTCGCCTCCGGTGGCTGGTTTCAGGCGATGCAGGATTACCTCCGCCGCCAGCTTCCATCCCTCGGCCATCTGTCCGGTTTCCTTGTCGAGGTTCCGAGATTCTTCATTGCCGTCGTGGCCGCGTTGACGATAGCCCGGTTCGGCGTGGCGACGGGTTTCGTCGACCGCAAAATGGTCGAGGTGACCTATGCCGCACCGGTGCGGGATTTTTTCAGCCGCTACCGCCTCCGGGCGGCGCTGCTGGTGCTCGCCCTCGTCGGCTTCTACCGGCTCTCCGATGTCGTCCTCGGGGTGGTGGCCAACGTCTTCTATCTCGACATGGGGTACAGCAAGGACACCATCGCCTACGTTTCACAGACGTTCGGGCTGGCGATGACGCTGCTCGGCGGCTTTTTCGGCGGGATGCTGACCCTGCGCTTCGGGGTCAATTCGATACTGCTGCTGGGGGCCTTCCTGTCGGCGATCACCAACCTGCTCTTCATGCTCCTGGCCGGCGCCGGCAAGGATACCGCTTTCCTGGCGACCGTCATCGCCGCCGACAACCTGAGCGCCGGCCTGGCGACCACGGCCTTTGTCGCCTTCCTCTCCAGCCTGACGAGCGTTTCCTTTACTGCGGTCCAGTATGCGATATTCAGCTCGATCATGACCCTGATGCCGAAGTTGATCGGCGGCTACTCAGGTTCGCTCGTCACCGCGTTCGGCTATGAGTCGTTCTTCCTGATGACGGCGGTGATGGGTATCCCGGTGCTGGGACTGATCTGGCTGGTGCGGATGACGGTGGTGGTGATTCCGCGGGGCGATGGTTAACGCAGAAAGTGGCGGGTGCCGAGGTACATCCCCATGGCTTCAGCCGTCTGTTCGTTGGAGAAGGCGAGACCGGCCTGGTACTCGGGAGAGTCGATGAGGCGGTGGCACCATTTGACGGTGGCGGTCCCGGCGAGAGGAAAATCAGGGGCAAGATCGTCGAACGAGAATCGAATGACGGTATCGTTGACAAGCGGTTCCGCGGTCTGCAGGCGCAGCCCGCCAAGGCTCAGATCGATGGTCCTGGCTGGAGTTGAGACATGGGAGGCAACCGTTTCGGATCTGTTGAGCTGAACCAGGGTGACGCGTTGCCTGTCCTCCATCCGGATATGCCGGCGGCGGTTGTCCCGAGGGGCGGCGGTGTTTTCGGCGAGGGAAGGCCGGTAGAATTCGCTGCTGAGGCTGTACTGCATGCACATCGTGTAGGCTTCCGTCCGGCAGTAGATCTCGATATGGTTCTCCAGCGGAATGAACAGTCCCTCATTGCAGAGGCTGCACTTCAACGAGATAGGAGACCAGTAGGGGCAGGATTTCTTGTCTGGGATTATTTCGGCCATACCATGTCGATGTCAGCAAGTTTAAAATTCCGACAATGAAATTGCATAAATCATCACTTATTTAGTGCAAAATACATGCCCGCCAGGGCTACTTGAGCTCTTTTGGTACGATGTCGTACCGTTTCATCTTGTCGTAGAAGGCTGTCTTGCCAAGCTGAAGATCCGATGCGGTCAGGGCGACGTTGCCTCTGTGCTTCTCGAGTGAATGCAGGATGATCTCCCGTTCGAGTTCGGCGATCATTCCCTTGAGCGGCATCCCCTCCAGGCGTTTCAGATAGGAAGTGGGTGACGAGCCTGTCGGCTGGTCGGACTCGGCCGGGGTGTCGAAGATCAGTTCGTTCTCGGTGACTATATTGCCCTTTGCCATCAGTACCGCGCGCTGGATGACATTTTCCAGTTCCCGCACATTGCCGGGCCACTCATGCCGCAGCAGACGGTTGATGACCGACTGGGGCAGAAAATTGATATCCTTCTTGAATGCCTGGCGATATCGTCTGACGAAATGGGTGACGAGATCGACAATATCCTCCTTGCGTTGGCGCAGCGGTGGAATTGAAATATTTATGATATTCAGGCGATAATAGAGGTCGAGGCGGAAAGTCCCGGCCTGGACCGCCTTTGCCAGGTCGGCATTGGTGGCGGCGATGATCCGGACATCGACCTTGACCGGAGTATTTCCGCCAACCCGGATAAGTTCTCCGTCTTGCAGAACTCTGAGCATGGCGGCCTGCATCCTCGGACTGATGTCGCCGATCTCGTCGAGAAAGATCGTCCCCCCGTCGACGACCTCGAATTTTCCTTTTCTCTTGCTGTCGGCGCCGGTGAATGCGCCCTTTTCGTAGCCGAAGAGATCGCTCTCGAGCAACGAGTCGTTGATCGCGTTGCAGTTGATCTTGAGGAAGGGTTTGTCGTTGCGGTTGCTGGTTTCCCGGATCAGGTTGGCCACAAGCTCCTTGCCGGTACCCGACTCGCCGGTGATGAGAACGGTGGCGTCCGATTTGGCGACCTGGGATACCATGTCGCGCAGTTCCCGCAAGGCCTTGCTGTTTCCGACCATGGTCCCTTCGGCCGGTTCCTTCTTTACCAGATGGTCCTTCAAGTGGTTCAGTTCCTGGGACAGGGACTGGCGGATTCGTTCACTTTCCTTCAGTTCGTTGATCTTGTCGGTCAGGATGGTCTCGATGCTCTTGTGAAAAAGGGAGAGTTCCTCGATATGGTTCTTTTCCTCGGTCAGGTCGTGGATGAAAAGCCAGGACAGGCGATCACCGCGGTAACCGATGAACGGTGCCATGGCATATTGGACGTGGTAACCGTTGATCTTTTCCTCGAGTTTTTCTCCCGGTTTCTTCTGGGTCTGACCTTTACGGCTCAGCAGGAGGAGGGCGTTGATCGTCTCTTCGGCCGTGTATAAGCGATTGCTGGACTCACCTTCAAGAAGGTTGCCGAAAAAGAGGTTGGCGCTCGCATTCATGTACTCGATGGAATCGTGCTCCTTGATGATCAGGACCATGGACGGCATCACATCAAGGAGACTTTTCTGGTTATGAATGAGTCGCTCGATATCCTGTCTGGTATCGTTCATTAGGGTATGAGGTACGTTCATGGCGATTGCTGAGTCTCTATCCGAAAAAGAAAGGAAACTGTACTAGGGTCATGCTATACGAAAAAGTGGAAAAACTGGAGATAAATATTCCACTTTTTCGAAAAAACACATGGTGCCCCCGCTATCGGCGGGAAAAAGCGGAGTCTGCCTTCACAGCGGAGTGCGGCTCGGGATCGATGTCCGCCGGCAGACGCTGTTACCGATGCCCATCCAACCGCCAGATGAATTTCGGGTGACCGGTTTTGGTCCTGATCCAGTCGAGGCTGTGTTGAACCGATGGTCTGGTCGTCAGGGTAAAAAGCAGGCGGTATTTGCCGGGGAACGACATGAGGGCGACTCCGAGAATGATGGTCAGGATGCCTTGTCCGGGCAGAAAGAGCATGGCCGTTCCGGCGAGCAGGACCACGACGCCGGCGATGTTCCGAAAGACGAACCACACTGGGAAAAGCAGACCCGCACCGGCTGAAAAAGGGTGCCGGAAACGATGGGGGCGGACGAAATAGTCAACCGGCAGCCTGGATATCAACCAGGGGATAAACGCCAGGCTGACGAAAAAGGTAAACAGGGAGACGATGCCGAGCCACTGCAGGGTGGTTTCGATGGTGTCCCATTCCATACCGGGCATAGGAGTCAGTACAAAAGTGGCGGGATTCCCGCGGGGGTGGAAACTGCGGCCTGGTTGTTCATTGCTTCCTGTCCCCCCGTTCGACAGCGGCATCGTGCCGGGCGGCAAGGGCGCGCAACTCAAGCAGGGCGCGATTGCCCGGCATGCTGCTGTCTGCAGTTATCTGCTGTCTGGGTGCTATGGCGACCCGGGTCGGGGCAAGGGAAAGTTGTTCGACCAGCAGTTTCTGCACCAGGTCTGCCCGTCGCCGGGCGAGATCTTTCAGCGTCGAGTCCTGAAAGGCCACAGGGGCCGGTTTCAGAGGAACGAATTGGGGGAAATCAGGCATCAGGTCTTTCTCGACAAAGCCCTGTGAGGTGTTGACTGCCGCCTTGCGGCGAGCCAATTCCGCATCCCGTTCCACCTGCCAGGCCGCCTTCCTCCGCTTGTTCTCCTCGGCCACGCGTTGGGCTTCGATATCTTCGAGTTGCCGGTTGAGGGTGTCGCCATCGATGATCTTGTCCGCCGCTCCGGTTATGCGGAGGCCGACAGACGGATGAACGTTGAGGAGGGCGGCGAAACGGGCAAGAACTTTCTGACCCTGCTCGGTCAGTTCATAGCCTCCCGGCCGGAATTCGGCGAATTCGCTGCCGACCAGGTCGGCGAATTCCTTGCCGGCCAGCAGGATGGGAGAGACCTTGGCCTTGACGACCTGGCGCTGGAAGGTGGCCACAGCGTTATCGAGGGCCGGGATGTTTTCCCCCGGGAAATCGCGTTCACTCCTGACATCCAGCACGACGTTGCCTTCGGGGCCGGTCAGGAAGGCCAGGGGCAGGGCGGTTTCGGCGTTGGGGGTGGCAGTCTGCAGGCCGGTGAAGATATACCGTGTATTCTCCGCCAGGCGGCCGTTTTTCCAGGTCGTTGTACCAGTGGTCGAGAATGTGGCCTTGCGGGCATCGATGTCCAGGTCGGACGGCACGTGCCTGGCGAAGTCGGAGAGACGCAGGCCGGAGGCCTGGAAGGAGGTCTCGCCGCCGGGGTTTTTACCGAACAGGTCGGCGGCGCCGGTAAGGGTAAAGGGACTCTGGTCGAATTTGCCGGAGAATGAAAATCGGCCGGGTTCGTTGGCGCCCGGCGCATGGATGTCGGTGATCGCGCCCTCGGTTATCAGGATGGTGGTGGACCATTGTGGCGAGAGCCGGGTGTCGCGATACGGCACCTTGCCGTTTTTGATAATTATTTTCTGGATATCGAGCTGTGATATGGCGATTTTTCCCTTGCCGCCGGTCCGGGCCGTTTTCTCCGCCGGCAGCATGGCCTGGATAAAGGCGCCGAATTGCAGCGACGGATGCTTGTCGTTTGGCGCTCGTTGCCAGTCCATGACCGGGGAATCGATATCCATTTGGGCGACACCGAGATGAAAAGGCGATCTGGAGTAGGAAAGGCCTTGGATGTCACACTGTTTCCAGGACAGAAGGGGTTTGCCGGCGTGGTTGAAGACGGCCTCGTCGAATTTCAATTCGCCGCTGAAGGAGGCCTCCGGCAAGGTCAGCAGCCCTTTTCCGGCAATGGTGGTCTGTGCTTCGGTCAACAGCGGCAGAGAAGAGAACCAGGGGAGGATGGTTTTTGCCCTGAGACCGGAAAATCCGGTGTTGAGGGACGCCTGAAAGGGAGCCAGCCGAGCCGTTCCCTTGGCCTTGAAGTTCCCCTTGTCGTTGATTCTGGCCGAGAGCACCAGGTTGTCGCCGGCGTTCCGCCGGCTGTTGAGGTATTTTGCCTGCAGCAGCACCGAGCTGAGCGCCAGCGGGGACGAGGACTTGCCGGCGACGGAGATCTTGCCGCTGTAGTCGATGGAATTCAACGTCATCATACCGTCGCTGGCGGCGACTGCTGTAAAGATATCGGGGAATCGTCCGGCCTGGAGGGCGATCGAGCCGTTTTCAAGGCGCAGATCGCCGAGATTTACTTTGGAGCCGCTCTTTGAAAGGCCGGTGAGCGTCAGTATCGGCGCATCAAGCCACAGTTTCCTGCCGGCCGTGAGCTTCAAGTTCTGTACGGTGGCTTCCGTCTCGGAGAGGTCGGCGGCCGGTCGCATCTCCTTCGCATTGTCTCTTGATACCTTGAGCTTGCCCTGGAGGTTCGCTTTTCCGGATTGGATGGTTTCGGGGGGGATGCCGATCGTTGTCAGGAAGGTTGCGGCGGGGAAATTTTCAAACCTGAATGGGCCATTCAAGGCGCCGTTGCTCTCGAGCGCCCCCTGCCAGGAAAAGGTCATGCCGGAGGTGGTGTTTTCGCTGCTGAAATCGAAGCTGCCGCCGGGCTTGCCATCGGCGGCGGGGAGGCCGTTCCAATGGTAGTTTCTGATGTTCAGTTGCAGGGCGGACCAGATCTCGGGTTTCGCTTTTTCGTTCCGGACAACGTCGACGTTGCCGTCTTCGATCGACAGGAGGTCGACGGCGACGGAGACCGGGCGTGATCCTCCGGCAGGCTGCTCCGCACTGTCGCGGCCCGTCGCCGGCAGGAGGGGGATAAACAGCTCGGCGATGTCTGCCGACCGGCTTTTCATGCGCGGGTTGCTGAGGGACAGTTTTCGGATATGGATCTGCCGGTCAATCGGGGAAAAGGAACCCTCGAGGATGGTATTCGGGATGGTCGCTTCGAGTGGATGTTGCTTGCCGGTGATCTCCATCTCGGCAATCTTGCCGGTGAATTCGATGGAAAACCTGGCTTCCTGCTCGGCTGTGCCGTTGGTGAAATTGAGCTCAAGGCTGCCGTCGGCCTTGCCGTTGGTCAGGGAGATCGGTGCCGTGACCGGCAGGTAATTGAAGTATTGCGGCAGGTCCATGCCCTGGATGCTGCACGACAGTTTGGTCTCGCTCCCCTTGCCATTGGGATCCGACGGGATCGAGGTCTGGCCGGTCAATGCCACCTTGCTGCCGTTGATCACCGCGGAAAATTTGGGATGGATGTTCTGGCTGGTCTGGAAGGGGAAATTGGACAGGGAGGGCAGGTCGAGCTCGATCTGCTCGACGGTATGGGTCGTGGCGGCGGGGACATCCTGGAAGGTGACGCTGCCTTCTCTGATCGAGATATTGTTGAGCGAAAAGAGAAAGGGGAGTTCGGAAAAACTGATGATATCCGAAGCCGTACCGGTACGTTTGACAGAAAATACATCCGTTATGTTGTAGCGATTGTCGTGGGAACGCACAATGTTCATCTCTATCCCCCTGATCGCCAGAGAGTTGCTGACGAGATCGTGCCGCAGCAGGGACAGGGGGGCGAGGTCGGCATCGATGCGGGATATCCGGAGCAGGCGCCGGTTGTCCTCGGCCGGGCGTGAAGGCTGGAGCTGCAGGTCCTGCAGCGAAAAATTGAAGGTGAAGGGGTTGAACTCGATGGTCTCGATGTCGAGTTGCATCCCGGTCCTGGCGTTGAGCATTTCCGGAAGGGACTTCTTGAGATAGCGAGGCACCAGCCAGAAGCCGCCGAGCGTATAGAACAACGTCAGGAGGAGGATGCAGGGGATCAGGACCTTGAAGAGGCGCCCCGTGGATACCGGGGTGGCCGGCTGGTCCTTTTTGCCGGGACGTTTTTTGCCGGGTGCGCGTTGTTTGAGCCGACGTTCGCTGCTCCCTTTGCCCGCTGGGGATGCAGGGGGGTGTTCCGGCGGGGTTGGGGAGATGGAAATGTTGCCAAAATTGTCCGACATGAATGAGTGTGGTGACAGGTCCTGGTTGACTGACCGCTTGTCCAGTCAGAGAGGTGTTCGGGGAAACGTGGTTTATGTAACTGATTCGGTTGGAAACCCTCTGGTCTGGCGATTTGACTGCCGATGCCCGGTGGGCATGCGCATGCAGGCGGAGGGAGGAGCCGGTAGAAGAATGAAAAAGAGTACATGCAATACCGGGAGATGTCATGGGAAAAAAATGATACGCAACGAAATGCCGGTCTGCGGGGTTCCACGCCTGTATGCATCCGATCAATTTTCAAGGCGCCGCGAACGGTCATGGCATATCTGTAAAACGATTTGAATTTGCATTGGAACTTTGAATGTCAGCCGTGAATGGGGTAGATTGCGGACAAAAGAGTATTTGTTGTAACTTGAGAAGGGTGCTGGTAGGATTTAACCCGTCACCGTGTCCTATGGATTGATAATGTGGACTTTCTCCTCAGTACCCGATCTGACGGAAAGACAATCCTGCAGGGATATGAAAGGTTGAATGCATTAACGGATGGTGTTTGTTCACGATGATCGATATTTTCAATTATTACCGCTGGCAGGATATCGTCGATATCCTCGTTGTCGCTTTTGTCATATATCAGCTGATTTCCATCATCCGCGGGACCCGTTCGGTGCAGATGGCCCTCGGGCTCATCATTCTGTCGATTGTCTATTCTCTCGCCAAGGTTCTCGATCTGTCCACGCTCATGTGGCTGCTGCAGAATTTTCTCAGCTCCATTCTTCTGATCGTCATCATCGTGTTTCAGCAGGATATCCGCCGGGCCTTGACCCAGGTCGGCAAGACACCGTTCCAGAAGGACATGGATTTCGCCGACAAAGATCTCGATGAAATCATCCGCTCGGTGCTGTACCTGGCCAAACGCCGTATCGGGGCCCTGATCGTCATCGAACGGGAGACCGGCCTGCGTGATTTTGTCGAATCCGGGATCGAACTTGACGCGAGGCTGACCCGCGAATTGCTGATATCGATCTTCATGCCTGTCTCGCCCCTGCATGATGGCGGGGTCATTGTCGGCAACGGCCGTATTCTGACCGCGGGCTGCATTCTTCCCCTGTCGCAGAACCCTTCCATCAACAAACGGTACGGCACGCGACACCGGGCGGCAATCGGACTGAGCGAAGAGACCGATGCGGTGATCGTTGTCGTGTCGGAGGAGACGCAGGAGATCTCGATCGTCAAAAACGGTGTCCTGACCACGCAGCCTGACGAGATCAACCTGGTCAACAGCCTCAGGGACATATTCATCGAAAAGGAAGGACCTTCCCATTCATGGAAAAGCTGGTTCTTGAAAAAATAGGCAGTCTGAAGGACAAACTGCTGGATCCACAGTGCTGGCAGCACCTGCTGTCGAGAAGCTGGTTCCTTAAAGGACTGTCGCTCTGCATGGCTGTCATGCTGTGGTATTTTGTCGGCGGTAAGGACACCGTCGACAAGATCGTCATGGTCCCGATCGAGATCATCAATCTGCCGCGGGATCTGGTTATCTCCAGCCAGTTCAAGAAGGAGATCGAGGTGACGGTGACCGGCCCCAGTTCACAGATCCTCGATCTGAACAATCAGGCGGTTACCCGGCAGATCGACCTGTCCTCAGCCAGCCCCGGGACCATGGTGATCGAAAATTCGATCGATTCGATTCCAGTCCCGCGGGGGATCAAGGTGCTGCGCGTGCAGCCGTCGTCGCTCATCCTGTCGCTCGATAAACTGGTCCAGAAGCATTTTACGGTGATACCCTCGATCAGCGGCAAGGTGGCGGCGGGGCATGTGCTGAAAGGGCTGAAAATGAATCCGGAGGTCATCACGATCACCGGTCCCGAGACCCTCCTGGGTCAGGTCAACCAGCTCCATACCGCCAACATCAATGTCAATGGGATGTCCGAATCGCAGCAACGGCAGGTTCCGCTCAAGCTCGATCCGGCGCTGGTCGACCTGATCGGAAAAACCCTGGTCACGGCAGATATCCAGGTAGGGCTCGAGACGGTCGAGAGAAAGATCATGGATATTCCGGTCTCGGCAACCGTTGACGGCAGGAAGCGAACAGTCAGGCCGGCGGTGGTGACGGTCACCGCCAGAATTCCCAAGACCATGTTGAACGGCAACGGCAGTCTGAAGAAGAAGTTCAATGTCACTGCCACCGAGGTAGCCGGGGAAGGGAAGTTGAAGGTCGTGGTCGTTCCGGTTGATGATGCGGGTGGCGACCTCACGGTGGTCGCCGTCGAACCGGAGTTTGTCACCCTCGTCCCCGAAAAGGACGACGACAAGCGGGAACCGAGGCATCTCAACCAGTCCGAAAGCCAGCGGAAGACCAGGAGGGTGGTGGACAGCAGGAAGGGATAGGAAGGAACATTCGTCAAGGTGCTCGCCGGCCGGCGGTAAGCCGACGTTCCGGCTGCCGGCAGGATCATGAATTACAGTCAATGCATCAGTGAGATTGAAAGAAAGACGATGAGAAAACTTTTCGGCACGGACGGAATCCGGGGGGTGGCGAACACCTACCCGATGACGATTGAAACCGCGATGCAGGTCGGCAGGGCGATCGCCTACATTGTCAAGGAGAAGGGCAAGAGGCATCGGATCGTCATCGGCAAGGATACCCGGGTCTCCGGTTACATGATCGAGAATGCCCTGGCGGCCGGGATCTGCTCGATGGGGGTCGATGTCCTGCTGGTGGGGCCGCTGCCGACACCGGGCATCGCCTTTATCACCACATCGATGCGGGCCGATGCCGGGGTGGTGATCTCGGCCTCGCACAACCCCTTCCAGGACAACGGGATCAAGATCTTCTCCGGTGACGGCTTCAAATTGCCGGATCAGGTGGAGGCCCATATCGAGGAGCTGATGCGCTCGGACAAGATGGCCGCCCTCCGTCCGGTCGCCGACGAGGTGGGCAAGGCGACCCGGATCGATGACGCCAGGGGCCGCTATATCGTCTTCCTGAAAAACACCTTTCCCAAAGACTATACCCTCGACGGCTTTCATGTCGTTCTCGATTGCGCCAACGGCGCCACCTACGGCGTCGCTCCCTGGGTGTTCCGGGAACTCGGGGCGCAGGTGACGCCGCTGGCCATCACGCCCGACGGCAAGAACATCAATCACCAGTGCGGGGCGCTGCATCCCGAACTGATGGCCGCCAAGGTCAAAGAGGTCGGGGCGGACATCGGCCTGGCCCTCGACGGCGACGGCGACCGGCTGATTGTCGCCGACGAGCATGGGGAGATCGTCGACGGCGATCACATCATGGCCATCTGCGCCCAGGATCTGCTGAAGCGAAGGAAATTGAAGAAGAAGACCCTCGTGGCGACGATCATGTCCAATATGGGGCTCGAGGTGGCCATGGAGCGGATGGGGGGGCGGATGGTCCGGACCGGGGTCGGCGACCGCTACGTTGTCGAATGCATGCGGCGCAAGGGCTTTTCCTTCGGCGGCGAACAGTCGGGCCACCTGGTGTTCCTCGATCATATCACGACCGGGGACGGTATTCTGGCGGCCCTGCAGCTGTTGTCGGTAATGGAGAAGCATCATAAGCCGCTCTCCGAGCTTTCCGGAATCATGGAAAATTTTCCGCAAATCCTTAAAAACGTCCGGACAACTGGGAAAATACGTGTCGAGGCCATTCCGGGATTCCAGAAAAGGGTGGGGCTGTTCTCGGAGAAACTCGGGGCCTCGGGGCGGATTCTGGTCCGGGCCTCGGGGACGGAACCGGTGATCAGGGTCATGGTCGAAGGCCAGGACGAGGGAATTATCAGCGAAATGGCCGACGAACTGTGCGACCTGGTGTGCCAGTACGACAGGAGCAGGGGCCTGACCGGGAAGCCGGACGCCCTCAGTGAGGTGTAGGGACAACGAGTGGTTCCGTACCGTCGTTCTGGTTGGTTCGGTTGATTTCCGGTGACAGGAAGTCGGGGGCCGTCACGAAAAGACTGAATCGATCATTCCCATTTTGTTACGGCTCCTTATGCCGTTCCGGTAGATATTTGTTCCCTTGATTGTTGTACAACGGCTTATCGACCTGGCGTGGGAGTTGCAGCAGATGAAACTGTGACAGACATTTCACGAATTGAAAATTTCCGCCAGTTCGCCGGGATCGAGGGCACATGATTACCCTTGAACTCAAAACCGTTCTGATATTCCTGGCGGCCTGCTTCACCACGCTCTTCATCCTGCCCAGGATATCCCGGATCGCCCGCCGTGTCGGTCTCGTCGACCGCCCGAACGAGCGGAAGGTCCACCGGACGCCCCGGCCGCTGGTGGGAGGGATCGGGATGGCGATCGCCGCGGCCTTCAGCGCCCTGCTCTTCATCCCGAGTGAAGGCTTGCGCGGGTATTTCCTCGGGCTTTCGTTCCTGCTTGTCGTCGGTATTTTTGACGATTTCAAGGAAATCGGCCACAGGCAGAAGTTTGTCGCCCAGATCATCGCAACGGCCTTCCTGATCTACTTCAGCAGAATCAATCTGCATTCCTTCGGTGACCTGCTCGGTCTGGGGGATATGGATTTCTCGGGCAGCACCTTGCTGGTCTGGGCAGTGACGCTCTTCTGCATTGTCGGGGTGATCAATGCGATCAACATGATCGATGGCCTTGATGGCCTGGCCGGCGGCATTTCCTTCCTGGCCTTTCTCGCCTTTGCGATCCACGCCTCGCTGATCGGCAACCATGCGCTGATGCTCTTGAACCTGGCGTTGGCCGGGTCCGTCCTGGGGTTCCTGAAATACAACTGGTCGCCCTCCACCCTGTTCATGGGAGATGCCGGCAGTCTCTGTCTCGGTTTCTCGCTGGCCTTCATGGCTATCGCCCTGACCCAGGGAGAAGGGGGCAAGGCCAGTCCGGTGGTACCGTTGTTGATCCTGGCGGTACCGATCACCGACACGGTCATCGTCATGATCAGGCGTGTCATTCGCGGCGAAAGCCCCTTCAAGGCCGATAAGTTCCACCTCCACCATATCATCCTGAGGTACGGTTTCAGCAGGGTCGAGGTGGTCAAGGTGATCCTTCTTCTCAGCACGCTGCTGTGTCTGCTCAGTTTCCTGGGACCGGCGTACCAGCTGACCGATCGGAATCTGTTTCTGATCTATCTCGGCTATGCAGTGGTAAACATCGCTTCCTCCGCCTACATTCTGCGGGCGTTCCGTCGGGGTGAGCACTTCAATGACAGCCCGATGGTTCTCCTCGAAAGATTCATGGCGGACAGGACGGTCACCATGTGGTTCCGTCTCTCCCGGATCGCCAGAAAAGTCCCGCGGTATCCGGTGCAACTGGACATGGTCTGCGAGTTGGGAAACGGGGGAAGCAGTTTTCGAGGAACGGTGCTGAATATCTCGAGCGATGGGTTCATGGCCTCCATCGCCGACCTTGATTGGGGAAACGAGGATATGAAGGTCCGGATTTTTTTTCAATTCGACTCGGGGGAGCGCGTCCTTGAACTGGTGGCCGAACACCTGTGGCTGAACGAGCGGGACGATAAGTTCTTTCACGGGTTTCGCTTTAAAAACGAGGATGACAGGAAAATCGAACTTGCTGAACTGCTCCGGCAATATGTTGACACCACTGGGGAAGTGCGTCTTGTCAATTGAGGTTGCCGGGATGTGGGGAAGGCCGTCGCGGGGGAAAAGGCCATCGGCTCCGCGTTGAGCCGCGATAGCGGCCCATTCGCCTTGCCGGGGTGGAGAGAACGGGAGAGGGGGCAGCACGATCAGGCCGGTGATCGCCCGCTGTTGCGGAAAAAGGATTGACATTTTATTTTTGCCGAAAGAAAAGAAAGGTAAACTATTCAGAGAGATGATATTGTCCTCTGTATCCACTGCCGCTGCATCTTTTTATTTGACTGGGAATGATGTTTGCAGGATTTGAAATGACCACATGGCGTGCCCGGTCCGATCAGCACAGCTTGAAGAGATGAAGATTACCGTGGAGAAACCTATGAAAACGAAGATGGGCGTATGTCTGGCTCTGGTGTTGTGTGCGACTGCAGCCTTTGCCGAATGGAAGATGGATTTTCCGGAACAGTACAGGAAAGAAGGGATCGACAAGGCGGTAATCGCCGCGATCGAGCAGGGAGCCCTGCCGGTCGATATCGTCGAGAATGGCCTGCAACTGGAAGGGTTGAATCCGCAGAATCTTGTCAAGGCCCTGTACTGCGCCGGGGCCAACGGCAAGGACATTATCGCGGCTGCCCAGCAGCATGAAATCAGCGAGATCATTCTTGCCGCCGGCTACAAGAAGGCGATAGAAGAGTGCGGTGACCAGATCGCCGACAGTCAGGCCTATACTCCCATAGCAATGGGTTTCGCCGGAGCTCCCGAGCTTCCGTCTGACAATTCCTCTGCCAGTCCGGATGGAACGGAGCAGTAACGTTCGTGTTGTGCCGGCTCCGGTTCCGGCTGGATACGTTCGAGGGGCAGGTGTGGAGGTTGCGGTGGAGGAAGCATTTCCCGATTACCGGAAGAGATTGAGTGTGTTTTGAGGAGGATGGATGAGCAGCAAGCTGTATTCACGTGGCATATTCGTCGCCGGGGTATGTTGGGCAGTCCTGCAGGCCACAGGCGTCTCAGCCGGCATGGAGAGCAATGAAACGGCGTTGACGGCGGCAGCGGATACCCCGGCGGTCGAGGATGTACCGATGGGACAGTCCGCAGAGCGTGAGGAATCGCTGCTTCCGGAGGATGCCTCGGTGAAAGGGGAGGACGAGGAACTGTTCGGAAAAAAAGGGGGGTATTTTCATCCCTACCTCTCTCTGAGCGGAGAATGGACCGATAACCTCTACAATCTCAAGGATGATACGCAATCGAATTTTCTGACCAAGGTCTCCCCCGGTGTATGGCTCGCCGTTCCCCGGGCCAAGATCATCCCGGTCACCATCACCCCCCATAACACCTCGGCAGGTGGTCTGCAGCAGCAGCTGAAGGATCATTCCGGCACCGACCGTTACCAGGTGTACGCCCTCGGCGGTCTCGACTTCCTGACCTATTCCGATGATTCGGACCTGGATTCCGTTGACGGCAATTTTGAAGGTCTGGCGAGATACAACATGCGCGGCGGTCTTTCCCTGCAGCTGCTCGATCGTTACAGCCTGGGGCACGACAGATTCGATGCCGGAAACGCCTTGACCTCGGAAAAGCTGAGAGAATTCGATTCGAATATCGTCATGGCAACCGCCGACTGGCTGGTGACCGAAAAGGTGCGGTTGAAGGCGGACCTTTCCAATTTCAATCTGGATTACGAAGACGAGATCAACTACTTCCTCAATCGTGATGACGATGTCCTTGATCTGTACGGCTATTACATCTACAGCGAAAAAACCTCGTTTTTCATCCAGTATTCGCTGATGGAGGTGACCTACGACATCTCCCCCCTCGATAACCAGCAGGATTATCTCTATGGCGGCATGAAGTGGGATACGACGGAGAAATTGTCACTGTTGTTCAAGGCCGGGTACCAGCAGAAAGAGTATGATACCGAGACGTCCGGACACAGGGATTATGACGGTCTGGCCCTCGATCTCCAGTCGACCTACCGGTTCAGGGAGAGGGCCGAGCTTGTCCTCAACGTCTACCGCAAGAACGAGGAAACCGACAGCGCCGTTGCCCTCGACAAGGAGGTCACGGGCGTCTACCTTCGCTATTTCCAGCAATACACCGACAAGATTTTCGGCCGGTTCGATTTCCGGTATGAAGATGCCGATTACAGGCAGTTGATCAGTCAGGACCGTGATGATGACCGTTTCATCCTGCGGCCGGCGGTCCAATATCTGTTCCGGAAATGGCTGATGGCGGAATTGGCCTATTCGTATGATAGCCGGAATTCAACCGACGATTACTTCGATTATGACACCAACACGATCATTGCCAGTATCAATTTTGCCTTATAGCGCCGTCATCGGCTCCTGAAAAAATTGCATGCTTCCTTGTCTCCTCCCTGTCTCGGGTTTTATACTGGCAGAGAGGTTTTTTTTGATTTTTCATGCAACGAAACAAAATGGATATGAAACTGATACTCTCCGTTCTGCTGGCATCCCTTGTCTGCCTCTGGCGCGCCGATACCCTGCTTGCCAAGGATTACCGGGTCGGCCCGGGGGACGTCCTGAGCGTCTCCGTCTACGATAACGACGATCTGGCGACCAAGGTGCGGGTCTCCAGTGCCGGAACGATCGTCATGCCGCTCCTCGGACAGCTGGAAGTGAAGGATCTGACGATCAATGAAATTACCGAAAAGATCACCCGGATGCTGTCCGACGGCTATCTGGTCAACCCCCAGGTCAACGTCTTTGTCGAGGAATTCAGGAGCAAGAAGGTCGTCGTCCTGGGCAGTGTCAAGACCCCGGGATTGGTGGAACTGAACGGCCCCACCAATTTCCTCGAACTGTTATCCAAATCGGGCGGGCTCGACAAGGACGCCGGAGATACCGCCACCCTGCAGCGACAAGGCACCGGCGAGGCCAAGGAGGTCATCGTGATCGACCTGCGGGCCCTGATTGATCGCGGGGACCTTACCCAGAATCTTCAGATCAACGACGGCGATTCTGTTTTCATCTCCAAATCGGGGATGTGCTATATCACCGGTGAAGTCAAGGAACCCGGAACCTATCCGTGCGGAGAAGGGGCGACGGTCCTGAAACTGGTTGCCCTGGCCAAAGGATTTACCGGAAAGGCCTCGAAATCGAGCATCAATATTGTCAGGCTCGTCGACAACAAGAAAACGGTGCTCGATGATGTCGACCTCTCAGCCACGCTCACCAACAATGATGTCGTCGTCGTACCGGAAAGCTTTTTCTGATCCTCGGACCCCTTCTCATTTGCTTACAGGCTGATTCTCCCATGCAGAATTCGTATCAAAGGGAATACCATGAAGAACCCGAAGAGCGGGAAATGCATCTTCGGGACTATCTGGCCGTCATCAGAAAGCGGCGGACCGTGGTGCTTATCGTCCTCGGGCTGATATTTTTTTCAACCGTCATCGCCACCTTTACCGCGACTCCCATCTATACCGCCGCCTCTCAGGTGCTGATCGAGCGCAACAGGTCCAACAGCGGCCTGGAATACCAGTCCTATGCCTATGAGCCTGAATTTCTCGATACCCAGACGGAGATCATCCGCAGTGCCAATGTCGCCAGGAAGGTGGTGGCGAGGCTCAAGCTGGCGACGCAGTATCGCCATTATTTCCTGGAAGATGACAAAAACGGGTTGTCGCTGATTGGAACGGTGAGGAAGGCCTTCAGCGGCATGATCGCCGGCATCGGCTCGTTTTTCGCCGGAGACGATGACCGGAAGACCGGTTCGAAGGACATTTTCGAAACGGTGCTGCCGAAGAGCGACGAGGAGATAATCGCCGGGATCATCCAGGGTGGCCTCAGCGTCAAACCGCTGAAAAATACCAAGATCGTCACCATCACCTATGCCGACAAGAATCCTGCGGTCGCCAAGCTCGTTGCCGATGCGGTGGTCCAGGCCTATATCGACGAGTTGCTGGAGATCAAGCTGGCCACCAGCAATTATTCCCTGAAGTGGATGAATTCGAAGGCGGCGGAGGAACGGGACAAGCTGGAAAAATCGGAGCGGGATCTGCAGTCATACATGCGGGAGAACGATCTGGTCACAGTCGAGAACAAGTTGACCGTTCTGCCGCAGAAATTGTCGGAGGTCGGGGTGCAGCTGTCGAAGGCCGAGACCGAGGAGAAGGAGCTGCAGGACCTGCTGGAGCAGATCAACGCCGTCATCGACAGTCCCGACCGGCTGGAGACGATCCAGACTTTTGCCGCCAGCGAGGTATTGAAGGGCATCCGCGAGCGGATATACAAGGCGAATCAGAATATCCAGGACCTGTCGAAGAAGTTCGGTCGGAAGCACCCGATGATGGTCAAGGCCAACGACGAACTGCGGATCCTGAGGGAGGAGCGCCGTTTTGAGATCGACCGCATCGTCTCCTCGGTCAAGAATTCCCTGGCCCTCGCCTCCTCGAAGAAGAAGAGCCTGGACGAACTGCTGGCCTCGACCAAGCTGGAGGTGCTCAACCTCAACGAGCGATTTGTCCAGTACTCGATCATGAAGCGGGAGGTCGACAGCAACCGCCTCGTCTATGACACCCTCCAGGCGGGGATCAAAAAGGAAGGGGTGACCGAGCAGTCCCAGAGCATCAACGTCTGGGTGGTCAAGCCGGCCGAATTGCCGGGTGCCCCGACCAAGCCGAACAAGAAGCGGAACATCCTCATCGGCCTCATTCTCGGTCTGTGCAGCGGTGTCGGCCTGGCATTCTTCATCGACTACCTCGACAACACCATCAGGCAGCCGAAGGAACTGGAAGAGCGTTTCGGCCTGACGGTGCTCGGGGCCGTCGACGATATGCGCGGTGACGGCCAGGATATCGAATCCTTCATCAAACTGCAGCCGCTCTCGCCAACGGCCGAAAGCTACCGCCTGATCCGCACCAGCCTGCTCCTGTCATCCGCCGAACATCCGCCGAAGACCCTCCTCGTGACCAGCATGGAGGCCCAGGACGGGAAATCGTCGACGACGGTCAACCTGGCCCGGACCCTCGCCCAGGGGGGGAACAGCGTTCTGGTGATCGACTGCGATCTGAGGCGGCCGCGGATGCATTCCCTGCTCGGCATGGACAACAGTGTCGGTCTGAGCCGTTTTCTGGCCGGCAACTGCGGACCTGACATCATCTTCAAGATCCAGGACGAAGCCATCTCGCTCATTCCATCGGGTCCGGTGCCACCGGACCCGGCCGAGCTGCTGGGGTCGAAGAAGATGAAGGACCTGATCGATCAGATGAACGGGCAATTCGATTTCGTTCTGCTCGATTCGCCGCCTATCCAGAGCGTGACCGACAGTCTCGCCCTCAGCCGGTTTGTCAGCGGCACCATTCTGGTGGTCCGGGCCGGCAAGACGACCTTCGAGGTCCTTGAAGGCGGATTGAAGAAACTGGGCGATATCAACAGCCGCGTCCTGGGCTTCGTCCTCAACGGGATCAAGCAACAGGATGCCGGCAAGCATTATTACGGCTACCATTCCTACTACGCCCGGGATGACGATTAAGGCTGTGTGACCGTAATTTTTCTGCATCTTCAGCTTGATCGGGCGGTACGATGGCACATGTCCCTCTCCATGTCTTCACCCTTGCGCTCATCTTCGCCCCGCTCGCCTTCGGCACGGTCGAGCACTGGTCGATAACGACGCTGGAGCTGCTCGTCGGCGCCGCAGCGCTCCTGTATTTCGGCATCACCTGGATTTCCCGGCAACAGCACCTGGCGGTGCCGGGGTTCCTCCCGCTCTTGCTGCTGCTGGCCCTGATGGTGGTCCAGATCGTGCCGTTGCCGCCGGCCGTGCTCAAGGTGCTGTCGCCGCACGCCTTTGCGGCCTATGTTCCTGTCGCCGATCTCGCCGATCAGGGAAGATGGCTGCCCATCTCGCTCAACCAGAAGGCCACCATCCAGGAATTGTTCAGGATCTCGTCCTGTGCCATGGCCTATATTCTGACGATCCAGTTGTTGAACGCCCCGGTGCCGTTGAAGAAGACCACGAACTTCGTGATCTTCCTGGCGGTCGGGATCGCCTTTCTCGCCATTCTCCAGCAGGTCAGCTCTCCGGACAGGATTTACTGGTTCAGAACGGTCCCGGAAAATGCCCATCCCTTCGGCCCGTGGGTGAATCCCAATCAGTTTGCGGGCTATATCGAGATGATCAGCCCTCTCGCTCTGGCCCTGTTCCTGTTCTATAAACCGAGAATCGACTCGGATCAATCGTGGCGCGAAAGATTCGTTGCCCTGTTCACCCAGCCTGAGGCCAATCGATACTTCTACTATGGTTTCGGCAGCATCCTGTTGGTCCTCGCAGTCTTTGTCAGCCTCTGCCGGGGGGGTATCATCTCGGTGACCCTTGCCTGCATGGCCTTTATCGTTCTGTACGGTACCAAGAAACAGCAGCGGGGCCGCCTTACGCTCATGATGCTGATCTGTTTCGCCTTCCTGGCGGTATCGTGGTTCGGCTGGGACCTCGTGGTGGCCGAATTCAGGCACGGCTTCGACAGCGAGGGGCGGATCCGGGACGCACGGCTGACCCTGTGGCGCGATTCGCTCGCCATTGTCAAAGACTACCCTCTGCTGGGATCGGGTTTCGGCACCTTCCAGCAGGTGTATCCGCGATACAAAAGTCTGACGGATACCCTGAGTTACAATCACGCCCACAATGATTATCTCGAACTGCTGACGGACGGCGGCCTCGCAGGCTTCCTCCTCGCTTCCTGGTTTGTGCTCGCCGTACTTCGGCATGGTTGGAGGATGGTGCGGGCCAGGCGGGATCATTACGCCGTCCTGGTGGGCATCGGGGCCATATCCGGCATTTTTGCCATGCTGATGCATGGCATCACCGATTTCAACATGCACAACGGGGCGGTCGGGCTGTATTTTTTCTTCCTGTGCGGCCTGCTCGTTGCTGCCGTCAATGTCCGCTTCAACTACGCGGCCCAGGAAAGCCTGCTCGCAAAACTGCCGATACGGCATAATGGCGTGTTTGTCCTCCTGAGCGGCTGCCTGTTTGGTGTCATCCTGATCGTCCAGTCCGGTGTCGGCATGGCCAGGGCGCAGTACAGCGAGGTCAGGAAGGTGTACCTCAGCGGCCGCCTGGCCGCCGATCGGCTTGTGGAACTTGCCGAACGGCTGGAAAAGGCGATGGGCTGGGATCCCCTCGAGGGGCTGTATCCGTTCACCATGGGGACGGTGCAGTGGTTCCTGACAGACGACAGGAACCTGGCGCAGCGGTATTATCTTCTCGCTGCCCTGGACAGTCCGATGGAAGGGGCCTTCCTGCAGCGACTCGGATTTTTCCTGACCGATGAGGAAAAGGGTGGTCAGCTTATCCGGGAGGGCTACGCACGGGCGCAGAACAAAGACGAACTGGCCGTCAGTCTGGCGGAATGGCTGCTATCGAAGGACCGCCGCGAGGAAGCCGGGACGGTCATCAGGGAACGGTTGCAGGCCCGCCCCCAGCTGATGGGGGTGATCCTGCCGCTGCTCGAGCACTATTCCTTCGACCGGAAGGAGATCGCGGGCATCCTCCCCCCTTCGGTCGAGGCCTGGCTGCGCTTCGGGGAAATGAGGGAAAGGATGGGGGATGTGACCGGTGCCGAATTCTATACCGGCAGAGCCCTTGAGCTGCTCGCCCGCGACAACCGGCCGAAACCGGGGTGGTTCCAGCAGATCATCAGCTTCTACCAGGCGCATGGGGATGAAGGCCGGAGCCAGGAAGTCCTGCGGCAGGCGATCGAGGCCTTTCCAGACCACGCCTCATTTCACGTCCAGCTTGGGCGGTACTATGAAAAGGAAGGGATCATCTATCGGGCGAAAGAGGAATTCGAGCGCGCCCTGATGCTGGAGCCAGCCAACCAAACGGCACAGCGCTCCCTCAGACGTCTCGGATTCGCCGACAGTTACTGAGCGGGGGATGGTGCAGTCCGGCCCGTCAACGGGATGCCGCAGGCCCCGCAAAGATCAATGGAAATCCCCTGCATCCGTCCTGCCGGCAATGCGCACAGACGAGGCTCAGTCGGCGATATGTTTTTCCGCAAACTGCGCCATCAACTCATGGATGGTATACGGCGGGCGTTCCGTAAAGTAGTGGTCGACGATGGCATGCCCCATTTCATGGGCGATGACTTCAAGCCGGGTATCCTCGACGGAAACATAGATCGTGTCTTCCGATAACGAATAATAGGCGATGTGATTGACCTTTTTGCCGTAATTGCGCTGGTAAACCTCTGACACATCATCGGCCGAGGGCAGCAGGACCAGGGTGATGTGGAGGTCCGGCGGGAACATGTCGAGGGTTACCTCCACCTTTTCCATGATGGCGTCAAGTTTGGCCCGCACTTCGTCCTCGACGGTCACGATATCCTTGTTCTTGATCAGATAGCCAAGCCTGCGGCCGAGATACAGTTCTTCATTGAATACCTTCAGCAGATCCCGGCTGATGGATTCGACGGTCACATATCTCCCCTTGACCTCGTTGCCGCTGGGCTCGTCTCCCCTGGCCGCCGATTTCTGAGCCTGGGCCTCCGTGGCTCCATTTTCCCCGGTCTCGGGCTGATCGGACCCGGTATGCTGGTCTTCGGATTTGTGCCGATCGCCTGCCTTGACCTCAGTTCCCTCGGTTTCAGTCGCCGGTGCAGAACTCCCCGCGAACCCGGATCCCTCGACCTTGGTTTCCTCAACCCTGGTTCCCTCGATCGGCGTTTTTTCGACCTCTGTTCCCTTGACTGCGGTTCCTCCGCTCGAGGTTTCTTCGAACTCGATCTCGGCCTCGGCCCAGGCCGGCAGCGGTATGGCCGGGAGGGAACCGACCAGGAGCAGCACGATCAGCAGATGGACGGGGCTATTCATTCCCGAGCATGAAGGAAGAACATACCTGGCGGATCTGGCCGGCCGACTCGTCGATCTTGCGGTAGATCTCGGCGACATCGGCAGACTGGTCGCCCGGGTTGGCGGCGGCCCGGGCCTGCATTACCAGACTGGAGAGCAGGATGGCATTGGTATCGATCATTCTGATCGTGCCGGACAATTTCCGGTTGAACGTATTGATCTTTTCCGCCAGCTCCTTGCCCTCGTCGTTCTCACGTAACGAGATGAAATCGTTGAGTTTCCCATCGATCATGCTATCCACCGCCCGTTCAAACCGGAACAGGGGGCCGGCGATCCGGTGGGTGATCAGCATGGCGGCGAGAACGAGCAGGGTGCCGCCGAGGATGAGGAAGATCCAGTTGGCGGCGATGACGTTCTTGAGAAGGATGACAGGGGTCTGGCCGAACTGGAGGTCATGATCCGAATAGGTGATGGTGAGGGTATCGGCCGAGAGGATGCCGAGGAGGATGATGAAGAGCAGGCAGCCGCCCATGACAAAGAGGAAATAGCCGAGTATCAGCTTGCCTTGAAAATCCTTCTTGATGAAAAAATTTCTGCGCTTGTACGGCTTTTTCATGTCTGACCTATTTGCTGTGAATGGTGATGGAAGCAGATTTTCTCAGGTCGTTCAGCCAGATATTGATCTGTTGTTCCCGCTTGTGTTCGACCAGGAGCCGGCGCACTGCCTGGCGATCAGGAGGAGTCCCGCTGCCGGTTGGGGCGAAGGTCATGCTGTCCAGGCGAATAATGTACTGGTCGCTGCCCGTATCGTATTTTGTCGTCGATTCCCCGGGTTTGAGGGAGGAGATGATGACCTGCAGCGGTTCGGCCAGATCATCGAAAATGGCCGACGTCTGCTGGCCATTCCCGGCAGTCCGGGGCTCAGATGATCCGTCTTTTGTCGGCAGGCGGGAGAAGACCACCCGCTGGCCGTAGCAGGCGAGAAAGGTGTCGATCTCCTCCTCGGACACGGTCGCCTCCGCCTTGCGATATTGGCGATCAAGGAGGACCTTGATCAATGACTGTTCGTAGAAGGTTTCGAGCGAGGTCCTGAAGGTCGGCTCCTTGTCGATGGCTTGCCTTTGCGCTTCCTGCAGGAGCAGTTCGCGGGTGATTGCCGATTCCATCAACTCCGCCTGGCTGCCGCGGTGATACCCATCGCCGCCAGATTCCTGTTCTATGACCGACTTCGCCAGCCGATGACCGTTGATGGTAACGGCGGTATCCTTCTCGTTGGGCTGCTTTGCAGGCCACAGGGAAAACAGGGCAATGACGCTCGCCAGACAGGCGATCGCCAGGATTGTCAGGAGATATTTCATGTTTCGAGGCGCTGGAGTAAGGTTTCATGGTGATGATCGCCGGCTGGCGGTGCAGGCTGCCGTGGGCTCTGACGATCGCGCTATTGCTGTGAGTGTAGCCCAGAAAATCATGGAATTGCAAGGACAAGAAGCATGACAGGGGGGCTTTCGCCGAGGCGGCGGCCCTCTTTTTCCCGGGTTGGGGGAGGCGCATCTACAGGCAGCCTGTCTGGTGGAGGAAATTCTCGATCCGCTGCCGATGAAGGTAGATCCCGCTCAGCACCCGGTCGCCGATCCGGATTGCCGGTATCATCGTGATCCCGTCGCGGCCGGCGGCAATCAGGTCACGGAGAATCTCCCGTTCCTCGACGATCAGGTCGGGCCGGTGGCGGGTCAGATCGAGGAGGTGCTTCCTGGCCATATGGCAGCGCGGGCAGAGCCGGGTGCGGTAGAGAATGATGGTCATAATTTGCTTGTTATTCAGGGGACGGCCCCCTATACTCGGTGGGTGGAGGTAGCCGGGGTTTCGCGCCGCCGGTGATCCAAATCCGCCCTACCATACACCAGAGCATGAGGTCTGTCCAATTTCCCCGTGGCCGGGCAACGGGAAATGTTTCGCCCGCACCACTCGCCAGGTCGACCGAGCTCTCCTCTTTCGGCCCTGACTCCGGTGGGGTGGCGATCATTCAACGACGGCCGGCCAGGATGAAATCGTCGGCGATACCGCAGCGTCCGACGACCTGTTCGACGTCACGCGGAGACTGTTGCAGCACGCCGGTTTCACACTCATCCAACCATAACCAGGCCTGTCAACCATGAATGCATCCGAAAAAAAGCCGAAACGGCCCGGTGATCTGGAAAAACTGTTCCGTCCTGCATCCGTGGCGGTGATCGGGGCCTCGCGGCAGCCCGGCAAGGTCGGTCATGACGTCCTCGCCAACCTGATCCAGGGCGGCTTTGCCGGCCGGCTGGTCCCGATCAATCCGGCGACCGACAGCATCCTCGGCCTGCCGTGTTTCCCGACGCTGGCCGATTATGGGCAGGAGGTGGATCTGGCGATCGTGGTCGTACCGCAGTCCTCGGTGCTGGCGGTACTGAATGACGCCATCAGGGCCAAGATCAAGGCGGCCATCGTCATCACCGCCGGCTTTCGCGAGATCGGCAACGAAGGGGCGGCCCTCGAGCAGCAGCTGGTCGAGCTCTGCACCCGACACGGGGTGCGGATGCTGGGGCCGAACTGTCTCGGCATCATCAATACCGGGACTCGGCTCAACGCCTCGTTCGCCCCCCATATGCCCCAGACCGGCGGCATCTCGATCTTTTCCCAATCCGGGGCGATCTGCACGGCGATGCTCGATCTCGCCACCAGGAAACACCTCGGCCTGGCCAAGCTCGCCAGTGTCGGCAACAAGGCCGACATCTCCGAGGTCGACCTGCTGACCTACCTCGCCCACGACGACGAGACCCAGATCATCCTCGGCTACCTCGAGGATATCAGCACCGGCGACAAGTTCGTCAAGGCCGCCGAGGAGGCCGCCTCGAACAAGCCGGTGATCATTCTCAAGGCCGGAACCACGGCCGCCGGCCTGCGGGCCGCCGCCTCCCATACCGGCGTCCTGGCCGGGGCCGACACCGCCTATGGCGCCGCCTTCAATAAATCGGGAGTCGTGCGGGCCGACACCTTCGACGCCCTGTTCGATTACGCCCAGGCCCTGGCCCTGCAGCCGTTGCCGAAAGGCGACCGGGTGCTGATCATCACCAACGCCGGCGGCCCCGGGACCATCGCCGCCGACGCGGTGGAGAAGGCCGGGATGCGGGTGGCCTCGCTCGCCGCCGGGACCTCGGTGCTGCTGCGCGAGCAGCTGCCCCGCTTCGCCGCGGTCGACAATCCGATCGACGTCCTCGGCGACGCCGCCCCCGAACGCTACATCGTCGCCCTGCAGAGCGCCCAGAACGATCCCGCGGTCGATGCCATCCTCGTCATCCTCACCCCCCAGGTGATGACCAGGCCGGCGGCGACGGCGATGGCCCTGGCGATGCACCTCGACGGCTCGAAGCCGGTGGTGGCCTCGTTCATGGGCGGGACCGACGTCATGCCGGGCCGCAGCCAGCTGACGGGGGCCGGTCTCCCCGACTACGACTCGCCGGAGCGGGCGGTGGCGGCGCTGAAGGCGATGTACCATTACGCCCTGTGGAAGAACCGGCCGCCGCGGATGGTCACCCGCTTCCCGGTCAACTCGCGGCGGGTCGAGCGGATCATCACCCGGCGCCAGCGCACCGGCCGCCTCCACCTCGACGAGGTCAAGGGCAAGGCGGTGTTGAACGCCTATGGCTTCAAGATCCCCAAGGGGGCGCTGGCCGCCGGTCCCGAGGAGGCGGTCGAGATCGCCGAACGGATCGGTTTTCCGGTGGCGATGAAGATCGTCTCCCCCGACATCATCAACAAGAGCGACCTGGGCGGGGTCCAGCTCAACGTCGGCGACGGCGAGATGGTCGAGGACCTGTTCGAGATGATGCTGCTGAAGATCGCCCGCAAGGTGCCGGCGGCCCGGATCGACGGCATCTATATCGAGCAGATGATCGGCAAGGGGCTCGAGGTCATCATCGGCATGAATCGCGACCCCCAGTTCGGGCCGATGCTGATGTTCGGTCTCGGCGGCATCTTCGTCGAGGTGATGAAGGACGTGACCTTCCACCTGGCCCCGATCACCGAGACCGAGGCGATCCAGATGCTGAAGTCGACCAAGTCCTATGCCATGCTCGAGGGGCGGCGGGGCAAGAAGGGCGTGGATATCGGCGCCATCGCCTCCGGGCTGCAGCGGATCAGCCAGCTGACCACCGATTTCCCGCAGATTCTCGAACTCGACATCAATCCGTTCATCGTCGGGGACATCGGTTCCGACCCGCTCGTCGCCGATGTCCACATGACCCTGGCCGCACTCAAGTAACGACCGCATCCGCAGGGAGGATTCGCCGATGGAATACGACGCCAACTGGCAGACGCGCTACCGGGACATGATCGAAACGCCGAAGAAGGCCGTGGCCCATGTCCGGTCGGGGCATCGGGTCTTTGTCGGCACCGGTTGCGGCGAGCCGACGGTGCTGGTCGAGGCGATGACCAAGGAGGCCGTCAACCTCGCCGATGTCGAGATCGTCCAGCTGCTGACCAAGGGCGACGCCCCGTACATCGACAGCCGTTACGGCGAGTCCTTCAAGGTCAACTCCTTCTTCATCGGCCATAACGTCAGGGCCGCCTTCATGGAGGGGCGGGGCAACTACACCCCGATCCTGATGTCCGATATCCCGCGGCTCTTCGACTCCGGCCAGCTCCCCCTCGATGTCGCCCTGATCCAGGTGACGCCGCCCGATGCCCGCGGCAAGATGAGTCTCGGGATCTCGGTCGATATCGTCAAGAGCGCGGCCGAAAACGCCTCGCTGGTCATCGCCCAGGTCAATCCGCGGATGCCCTGGACCCGCGGCGACAGTCTGATCGATATCTACGATCTCGATATCCTGGTGCCGGCCGACGTGCCGCTGCTCGGCCACGATTCCCGCCCGCTCACCGAGACCGGGAGGCGGATCGTCCAGTTGGCCGCCGCTTTGGTGCCGGACGGGGCGACCCTCGAGTTCGGCCTCGGCTGTGTCCCCGGCTGCGGCCGCATCACCCAGGCGGTCATCCCGCTGCTGCATGACAAGCACGACCTCGGCATCCACACCGAGCTGATCACCGACGAGATCATCGACCTGATCGCCAGCGGCGCGGTCACCGGGGCCAAGAAATCGACCGATATGGGCAAGATCGTCGCCGGCAGCTGCATGGGTTCGCGGCGGCTCTACGATTACATCGACGACAACCCGCTGTTCTCCTTCCGTCCGACCCAGTACGTCAACGACTCCAACGTCATCGGCCGCCAGAACCTGATGGTCACCTTCAACATGGCGCTCGAAATCGACCTGACCGGCCAGGTCTGTTCCGATTCGGAACAGGGTAATTTTTACTCCGGGATCGGCGGCCAGGTCGACTTCAACCGCGGCGCGGCGATCTCCAAGGGCGGCCGGCCGGTCCTGCTGATGCCGTCGACCACCGAAGACGGCAAGTCGCGGATCGTGTCCCGCCTCAGTTCCGGCTCCGGGGTGGTGATCAGCCGCGGGACGGTGCATTACGTGGTCACCGAGCAGGGGGTCGCCTACCTCCATGGCAAGACGGTGCAGGATCGGACCCTGGCCCTGATCTCGGTGGCCCATCCCGATTTCCGCGCCCAGCTGCTGAAGGAGGCGATCGATGCCAAGTATATCCGCCAGGAGTTCGCCGAGGTCGAGGGCAAGTTCATCATCGCCAGCCAGGACTACATGAAGACCACCTGCCTGATGAAGAACGGCACCCAGATCTTTTTCCGCCCGGTCCACCCCACCGACGAACCGCGGATGCGCGACCTGCTCTACGACCTGTCGCAGGAAACCGTCTATTACCGTTTCATGAGCCATCACCAGCGCTTCGGCCAGCGGCAGGTCCAGAACTTCGTCTATGTCGACCACCGCAGGGACGTGGCCATCGTCGGCACCGTGCCGGCGGCCCACGGCGACGAGTTCATCGCTGTCGGCCGGTATTTCCTCGACGAGCGGAGCAACCGGGCCGAGGTCGCCTTCGTCATTCGCGACGAATGGCAGAATCTCGGCGTCGGCAAGTTCCTCTTCAAGCATCTCCAGCATATCGCGATGGCCAGCGGCATCAGCGGCTTCACTGCCGAGGTGCTGCGCAACAACAAGCGGATGCAGGCGATCTTCAACAATTCCGGGCTGAAGGTGAAGACCTCGATCGAAGAGGATGTCTTCGGCTATATCATGGACTTCTGAGCTGGGGCCAGGTCCGCTGTGTCCATTTCGAGCACCATGTCAACGATGACGACACCCACCACCTGCCGGCGCTGCGGCCGCTGCTGCCTCCAGGGCGGTCCGGCCCTGCACCGGGCCGATCTGCCCCTGATCGGCGACGGCGGCATCCCGCTCGAGCGGCTGATCACCATCCGCCGGGGGGAACTGGCCGACAACCCCGTGGCCGGCGGGGTCCGGGCGACCCGGGTCGAGCTGGTGAAGATCGCCGGCAGCGGCCGGGACTGGCGCTGCTGCTACTACGACGAGGCGGCCAGGGGCTGCCGGATCTACGGCCGGCGGCCGCAGGCCTGCGAGGTGCTGCAATGCTGGGATACGGCCGCGATCCTGGCCCTGGTCGAGACCGACGTCCTCAGCCGTCTTGATATCGTTGCCGCCGACGACCCGCTGCGACCGCTGATCATGAACCATGAGCGGGCTTGCCCCTGTCCGGATCTCGAGCGCCTGGGGAGTGGAATATCACAATTGACAGAGGGGGAACGGACGGCGTTGCAGGACCTGGTGGCCCGCGATCTGACCTTCCGCGACCGGGCGGTGCGGCGGCTGGGACTGTCGCTCGGACTCGAACTGTTCGCCTTCGGCCGGCCGGTCTTTCAACTGCTGCAGCCGCTCGGCCTTGGCATACGCATGACTTCCCGCGGCCCGGAGCTGCAGTGGCCGTAAACAACAGCGGGGCCGCTCCGCCAGGCGGAACAACCCCGTCTTCTCTTCCCTGATGTGTCCGGCAGCAGCCGGTTTTACCAGCGTTTGCGCACCAGTTCCTCGCCGCGCACCGAAATGGTGATCTGGTCGATCGGCAGGTCGACGCCGGCCAGGTCGCGGGCCTTCTTGACGATGGCGTTCATCGCCGAGCAGCAGGGAACCTCCATGATCAGCACCGTCAGGCTCTTGAGCCGGCAGGTGGCGATGATCTCGGCGAAGCGCCGGACGTAGCTGTCGGCGTCGTCGAACTTCGGACAGCCCATCAGCACTGCCTTGCCCTGGAGGTATTTTTCCTGGAAATTGCGGGCGGCGACCGCGGTGCAGTCGGCGGCGACGAGCAGGTCGGCATTCTGCAGGAAAGGGGCCTGCGGCGGCACCAGGCGGATCTGGATCGGCCAGTGACCGAGCATCGAGGCCGCCTCCGCCCCGGTCGCCTGATGGCTCGCCGGGACATTGGCCTGCTGACAGGCCGACATCGGCTTCAGCGTCTGGATATGGCTGGAGGCGCAACCGCAGTCCATCGCCGGGGCGGCGGCCTTCTTCTTTTCCGTCTCGAGGTAGTGCTCGACCGCGACCTCGTCGAATTCCTCCGCCTCCCGCTCGACGATCTGCAGCGCCCCGGTGGGGCAGGAGCCGAGACAGGCGCCGAGCCCGTCGCAGAATTTATCGGCCACCAGCCTCGCCTTGCCGTCGATGATCTTCAGCGAGCCTTCGGCGCAGTCGGGGACGCACTGGCCGCAGCCATTGCACAGTTCTTCGTCGATCTCGATGATTTTGCGTACAGTCTTCATGTGTGTTCTCCAGGGTAAAGGAGTTGGTCGGTAATGCCGGTGTATGGCTCCAGTATAGCCGAAGATGGCTGGAGGTCTTTGACCTGGGTCAAATGGCGGGATTTTTTATCTCAATCGGTGGCGATTTCCCAACTTCTCAAGGGAATCTCTTGGTGATAACGAGAGCTTTGACGAAATCCGGCCGATCGTCCGATGCAACAGTATCTGTTTACAACATTACGATCATAGAGGAAAAGAGCAAGGTGGAGGCGGTCGGATATCGGGCCTCAACGCCACAGGGACAGGACTGCCCGGATCGAGGCAACGAAGTCGTAGAAGATATGAGTGCGCTGTCGTACCGGACGATGGCCGAGATGGTCAAACATCTTTTCCCGCAGGCCCCGGGCGATCTCCAGCTGCACTCCTGCGCCGCTGGTGCAGCGGTTGCAGACATTGGCGGGATCCTGGCCGCGCAACCCGGTCGTTTCACTGATCTCCGCCGTGAAGCCGGCGGCGCGCAAGGCCTCGAGCATCCTCTGCTTCAGCTCGTCATTGCGGCCGCCGATCAGAATCGTGTCGTTTTGGTCGCGGGTGCCATGGACGGAAACGACGATGGCGGCGTTGCCGGCGATCGACAGTCCGACAGGTTCATCGAAGCGGTTGCTGGTCAGGTGCAGGACCTTGTTCCCGGTCTTCTTGTTGCCCTTGAAGGCGTAAAAGGAAAAATCGCTGCCGGCCAGGGCATCGGCGATGTCCATCGTGCCGGGCTCTACCCCCCCGCCATGGGGGGCGATGATGGCGAACCGGGAATCTCGATGGCGAAACAGGATGGTAAAGTCTAGGCCATCCTGTTCATGTCGGGACAATTCAGCGAAATTCGAATATCTGTCCATCATGCTGGGGTTGATGCGCCCGGAGCCTTGACGGCTGACCGGACATCCGGGAGGGGCCTGGTCGCCCGGCCGGGGATGAAGCTCCTCCAAATATACAACCCGGCCCTGTTCATGGCAAACAGGGCCGGGATCTCAGGCCTCCGGCCGGGGGAGGATGGCGGTCCCGGCCGGAGCATCGGCGGCGTGAGGGGATCAGCCGAGGATCGCCCGCAGGTCTTCGGCCGGGGTGGCGGCAATCGGTTTCACCGCGAAATTCTCGACCAGGACGTTGAGAACGTTCGGGGTGATGAAGGCCGGCAGCGACGGTCCGAGCCGGATGTCCTTGATCCCGAGGCTGAACAGGGTCAGCAGGATGACCACCGCCTTCTGCTCGTACCAGGAGAGGACCAGCGACAGCGGCAGATCGTTGACCCCGCAGTTGAAGGCCCCGGCCAGGGCGACGGCGATCTGGATCGCCGAGTAGGCGTCGTTGCACTGGCCGACATCGAGCAGACGGGGGATGCCGCCGATGTCGCCGAGCTGCTTGTCGAAGAAGCGGAACTTGCCGCAGGCCAGCGTCAGGACCATACAGTCGGCCGGGATCTGCTCGACCAGTTCGGTGTAGTAGTTGCGGCCCGGTTTGGCGCCGTCGCAGCCGCCGACCAGGAAGAAATGGCGGATGGCCTTGCTCTTGACCCCTTCGATGACCTTGTCGGCCACACCCAGGACGGTGTTGCGGGCGAAACCGGTCAGCACCGTGCCGCGATCGGCGTCTTCGGTAAAGCCGGGCAGGGCCAGGGCGCGATTGATCACCGGGGTGAAGTCCTTGTCCGGTCCGACATGGGCGACATCCGGCCAGCCGACGAGGCCGGTGGTGAAGACGTTGGCCTTGTAGGATTCCTGCGGCTTCTGAATACAGTTGGTGGTGAAGAGGATGGCGCCGGGGAAATCGGGGAGTTCCTTCTGCTGGTTCTGCCAGGCGGTGCCGTAGTGGCCGAAGAAATGCGGGTATTTCTTCAGTCCGGGATAGGCGTGGGTCGGCAGCATTTCGCCGTGGGTGTAGATATTGATGCCCTTGCCCGCGGTCTGCTGCAGCAGCATGTCGAGGTCCTTGAGGTCATGGCCGGAGACCAGGATCGCCTTGCCCGTTTTGTGGCCGAGCGGGACCGGGGTCGGCACCGGGTGACCGTAGGTGCCGGTATTGCCGGCGTCGAGCAGGCCCATCGCCTTGAGGTTGACCTCGCCGCACTTGAGCGCCAGCCCGACCAGGGTCTCGAGGCCGAGATCGGTGCGGGTCAGGTCGGCCAAGGCCTGATGGATGAAGGCATAGACGCTGTCGTCCTCCTGGCCGAGGATCGCCGCATGGTCGGTATAGGCGGCGAGGCCGCGCAGGCCGTAGACCGTGATCTGCTTCAGCGAGCGCAGATCGGGGCTGGGGTCGAGGGTAGTGATGAAGTCGAGCTGCTGGCCCTGGGCGATCAGGCCCTCGAGGGTGGCGGCCGGGGCATAGGTCGCCGTAGCGGCCGCGAAATCGATCGTGCCGCCGGCGGCGGCAACCTTCTTCTTCAGTCCTTCGCGGAGCTCGACGGCGGTGCTGATCCAGTTCTGGAACCGGAGCGGATCGAAGTCGACATTGGTCAGGCAGGCGAACGTCGCCTCGGCGGTGAACCGGTTGATGGCCTGATCGACGACGCCGACCTTGCGGCCTTCGACGGCGACGAGCGCCAGGCCCTGCAGGGCGTAGGTGAGCAGATCCTGAAGGCCGGCGACCTCGTTGGTCTTGCCGCATACCCCGATCTTGGTACAGCCGGTTCCTTGAGCAGTCTGTTCGCATTGATTACAAAACATGGCATCCTCCTGAATGGTGTTGTGTATCCTTGAGGGGTTATCCTCACTGGATACGCTTTTTAGGTGCTGCTTGTCAAATTGATGGCGGTCAGTGGTTGGATGTTTTCCGTCCGTTGATGAGGATGATCCTACAGGAGGGTTGTTGGCTTCTCCTTGATCTAGGTCAAGAGAAGTGATTTTTTTTCGAAAAAAGGGCGGAGCAGGGGGGCAGCTGCGGTCGGCGACCACCAGCAGGATGCTGCCGGTCCCGGAAATGAAGGGCGACAGGTCGTAACCGCCGAAGCAGCGGGTGACGGAGAATCCCGAACCGGCGAGGATATCGATCCATGTCTGCGCCGGCCAGGCCCGGAGACGCAGCTGCTGCGCGAAATCCTCGTTGACGGCGTCACCTCCGGTCGGGCGCAGGCGGTAGCGTTCCTCGAGTTCGAGGATCTGGAACTCGGGATCGTAGACGCGGAGGATCTCCTTGACGATGCGGCCGAGCTGCGGATCGTCGAAGATCTGGAACTGGAAGAGCTTTTTGCCCGGTTGCCGGAGCAGCTGGGGGCCCGGGACGAAGAGCTGCAACAGCAGGCGGCCGTGGTCCTTCTGCACGGCGCGGCAGCCGGCAAGACAGGCGCGGATGTCGTCTTCGGCGACGAGGAGGTTGAGGCTGTTGTAGGCAATGATGATGGCATCGAAGCGGGTGCGGAAGGCGAGCTGCCGCATGTCCATCGCCGCCAGCCGGCAGCTCGGCCGCCCTGTTTCGCCGGCCCGGCGCAGCATCGGCAGGGAAATGTCGATCCCGGTTACCCGTCGGTTGAAAGTTGCCAAGGCCCGGCCGAGCCGGCAGGTGCCGCAGGCGATCTCGAGGACCTCGCCGGCGGCCGGCAGGTGCGCTTGATAGAAATCGATGTCATCGGCAAAGCCGGCCATCTCCACCGCGTACAGGCGGCTGTAGAGCGCCTCGGGGAGGGGTTGGAAGACGTCCACCGGTTCATCGCCGTAATCGTCGTAGATCTGCATAGGTCGTATGTACAGGCTCGCGCCGTTCGCTGCAAGGTACGAAGGGGCATTTTTCACTGGTGATCGGCAGGCAAGGGGGCGCGGTGCGGGGCCCGGGTGATTATGGTCGCCGATCGTCCATTCGTGCCGAAAGACTTTTCATTTCGAGAAATGAAGGTATAATATGAAGTTATTTTTTGTGGCAGGGTCTGCCACTTGCAACCAATCTGTACTGCTGCTGATGCCAGAGTATATTGCAGGGGAGAGAGAACATGCCGGATAGAAGGACATTTCTGAAGAGTTCACTCGCCGCGGCCGCGGCCGCCTTGATGGGAACGGGATCGGCCGAGGCCGCCGATTCGTCGTTGATGGGGAGTGTTATCTACACCGCCGAGCATCCGGGCAAATGGACGCAGAAGGAAGGCAGTCATGCGCCGGTGATCACCGTCGAGGGGGGCAAGGTCAAGGTGCAGACCAACCACCCGATGACGGAGAAGCATTTTATCGTCCGCCACACCCTGGTGCTGGCCGACGGCGTTGTCCTCGGCAGCAGGACCTTCACCGCCAAGGATCCCGAGGCCGTGTCCACCTATGAGTTGCCGAAGGGCTATTCCGGCGTTCTCCTCGCCACCAGTTTCTGCAACCTCCACGATTTCTGGCTGACCGAAACCAAAATCTGATCCCGTTTCCCTGTCTCCGACACCGGCGACAGGGAAACGTTCGTCTCCAGCAGTTCCCTAATTTCCGGCCTTCATCGCGGCATAGGCCTCCGCCGCGCACTCGTTCTTGCCCAGATCGAGTTCCTCCGCCCGTTCGTCGTCAACTTGTTCGAGATTGGCGTTGATCAGCCTGATCGTGGCGTATTCGTCGGGCTGTTTGCGCATGTTGGCCTTGATGAAGGCCAGGAAGGCGGCGCTGTCGGCGATGGCGTGGATATCGCGGTTGTATTCCCGGGTCCTGGCCAGCGACGCGGCAAAGGCCAGGTGATCGTCGGCCTCGTTCCAACTCATGAAATGGGCCGGCAGGACGATCAGCCGGTCATCGAGGGCCCACATCATCTGCAGGGTGGAAAAGAGCGTGCCGGACCACTCGTCGACCTTGCCGCCGAGGTCGGGGCGGCCGATCGAATGGATAAAGATCGAATCGCCGGAGATCAGGTACTGGTCATTGATGATGAAACTGGTGCTGCCGGGGGTATGGCCGGGGGTGAACAGGACCCGGACGGTCGGCCCGCCGGCCTGGCTGAAGGTGTGGATCTCACCGTCGTTCAGCGTGCGGTAGCTCAGATTGGCGTGGGTAAAATCGCCGGCGTTGGCGTAAAATCCGGCGCCGGTGGCGGCGGCGATCAGCCGGCTGCCGGCGATATAGTCGGCCTGGAGATGGGTCTCGAAGGTGGCGACCAGCCGGCAACCGTGCTCGGCGGCGAAATCGAGGTAGAACCTGATGTTGCGCGACGGATCGAACAGCATCATTTCCTCCCTGAAG
The DNA here is from genome assembly GCF_053613775.1 of Desulfoprunum sp. Classification (NCBI taxonomy): domain Bacteria; kingdom Pseudomonadati; phylum Thermodesulfobacteriota; class Desulfobulbia; order Desulfobulbales; family Desulfobulbaceae; genus Desulfoprunum; species Desulfoprunum sp. The sequence goes on along the minus strand of NZ_JBSHXH010000004.1, from coordinate 1,133,537 downwards.
ATCAGACCGTAGCTGCACGAAGCCTTGCCGGGGCGGATAAACTGGTAGAGCGAGAATTCGGCGCCGGGGTTGAGCAGGACCGGCACCAGCAGGTTGCCCCAGGTCTTGATTCCGCCTTCGAGGTAGCCGACATCCGCGTAACCATGGCGGTCGAAAATCTCGGCGACGAATCGGGCCGAGCTTTCCTTGGCGCAGACGATCCTGACCCGCCTTTCCGGCGATATCCTGGCGACACATCCCTCCTCGTCTTCGATGAAATCGAAGTAGGGGATGTTGTACATCTCGACCGGGAACGGTGATTCGAGGTGGAATCGGGTGAAATCGACGGAGTTGCGGACATCGATGATGACGATATCTTCTTTCCCGGTGACCCAGGAATAGAGCTCGGCGGCCGTATAGGTGAAAAGACTCATTGACGCTCCTTGATATAGATTGCTGGGGGAAAATCGGCTCGATCGCGGTCCATGGTCGATGATACCCTCATGCCAGCAGCTTGTCCAGTTCCCGGGCCAGTCTGTTGAGGTGGCGCTGTTCCTCGCCGGCCATTTCGAGGAAGAATTTAGACGATGGTGTTCCCGGCGGGATCGATCTCGCCTAATCGCTGCGGCAGTTCATTGAGGGGGATGAGTCTGGCGCCGGGGATGTGGGCCTCCCGGTATTCCTTGGGTTGGCGGACATCGATGAGCTGGAGGTCGTGCGGCGGCAGACTGCCGATATATCCACGGGCCTCTTCAGCGGTGATTTCCCTGCCTTGGTCGAACAATGACTGCCAGTTGATCGGTTTTTCCATCGTGGGTTTTCTGCTTGCCGGGGTTGGACTGTTTCGTAAATGTCGCCGTCAACGACGATATGCCGGGCTCAGCGCTGTTTGTGGAGCAGCGCCGCCTGATCCGGGGTCGCCGAGTAACCGTCGAGCTGGATGAGCCGGTATTTACCGGGATCTTTGCCGATGGCGGCGCTCGTCGCCTCCGGCAGCCAGTGGCTGTCGTCGATCAGGTTGTAGAAGTACGAGTCGATGCCGACGAAGCCGTCCAGGAAATGGGTGAGGATATGCAGGACCTTGCTCGGATACCCCTGTTGCAGAGAGGAGAGCTGGGCTATCGTGCGAATCCCGGTCTTTTCCAGGTCGACGACCAGCGCAGCGACGATTTTCCGGTTCTCGGCGACGGCGGCGGCCAGGGCCCCGACGAATCCCGGGTCGTCGCCGGCCAGCGACCGGTCCTGCCGGATCTCGAGACAGTCATAGACGACCAGCGAGGTCAGATCGAAGAAGCGACGGACCTGCCGGCTGCAGGCGGCAAACGAATCGCCGGCGGCAAGGACCCGGTGCTGGGCGATGCGGGTCATCGCCGCTCCATCCGGCGTCACCTGTCTTCCCCCGCAGCGCCCTTCACCACCGCCAGCCCTATCCTCTTGCCCATCTCCCGGCACTTCTCGAGCTGGGCGGCGGTCGGCACGTATTTCAGCCGCAGGCCTTCCTCGATCACATCGATCTTCATCTCGGTCAGGGCGGTGGTCAGCAGGTTGACCGCCTCGCCGCTCCAGCCGAAGGAGCCGAAGGCGGCGCCGAACTTGCCGGTCGGCTTGAGGCCGCGCATGTAGCTGAGGAAGCCGGCCATCCGGGGCAGGAGACCGTTGTTCATGGTCGAACTGCCGAGGATCACCGCCCTGGCTCCAAGGATCTGGGTCATTACGTCGCTGCGGTGGTGGTGCTTGAGGTTGATCATGGCGTACTCCACCCCGGCCTCTTCCAGGCCCAGAGCCACGGCCTCGGCCATCTTTTCGGTCGAATGCCACATGGTGTCGTAGATGACGAGGGCCTTGCTGTCGGCCTGATGGCGGCTCCAGCGGTCGTAGGCCTTGAGGATGGTGTCGATATGGCTGCGCCAGATGACCCCGTGGTCGGGGGCGATCATCCTGATGTCGAGGTTCATGTCGCTCACCGTCTTCAGCAGCTTGCCGACCAGGGGCGAGTAGAGGTAGAGGATGTTGGCATAGTATTTGGCCGCCTCGTTCATCACGTCGCCGAGCGGGGCCTCGTCGTCGAACCGTTCGCTGGAGGCATAATGCTCGCCGAAGGCGTCGCTGGAGATGAGGATGCCGTCTTCCTTGAGGTAGGAGAACATCGAATCGGGCCAGTGCAGCATCTTCGTTTCGAGGAACTGGATGGTGCGCCGGCCGAGGGAGAGCTGGTCGCCGCTCTTGACGATCGTAAACGGCCAGTCCTCGCGGTGAAAATGGTCGACGATGGCCTTGTGGCCGGCCGGAGAGCAGATCAGCTTTTCCGGCTTGATGATTTCCATCATCGCCGGCAGGGAGCCCGAATGATCCATCTCGACGTGGTTGACCACCAGGTAGTCGATCTTCTCGGGGTCGATGATGGCGCGGATCCGGCGCAGCAGTTCATCGAGGTGCGAATGCTTGACCGTATCGAACAGGGTGATCTTTTCATCGATGACCAGGTAGGCGTTGTAGGTGGTGCCCCTGTCGGTGGAATATCCGTGAAAATCCCTGATGTCCCAATCGATCGCTCCGACCCAGTAGATTCCTTTGGTCAGTTCGGTTGTGCGCATGCTTCCCCTCCAGTGATAAGGTGGATTTTTCAGTGACGGGCAGAGGATGACTCCATACTAAAATACGGCAACGATGATTACAATACCGGACAGAACTTTCTCCGCCGGATGCCGATTGACATTCCCCTGCTGATTGCAATAGTAGTTCAAAAGGTTGGTCTTTTTTGCCTGATGTCAAGAGCGGCAGGTTGTTGTTCCTGCAGGGAAAGCGGAGGCGATATGCGGATGATACCGGTCATCGACCCGGGGCGTTGCAGTGAATGCCGGGGCTGTGTAGAGATCGCCCCCGAGGTGTTCCGGTTCAACGACCAGACCGGGCTGATGGAGGTTGCCGAACTGCCGGAATATCCGCAGGAGAAGGTGGCCGAGGCGATCAGGTTCTGTCCCGAGGACTGCATCGCCTGGGAGCAGATCGATGAAGGGGACGGCGGTCGAGCATGGCCCGGGCCGCAACCGACGGATGATCGTCGCCGGGCGGCGATCGCGGTCAGGGCGGCGGTACCCCGATGACCTCGATGGCGTTGGACGTCGCCCGGTCAGGCATCTGCGGAAAGGGCCTGTTGCAGAATTCGAGGGCGATCCGATAGCGTCCCGGCGGCTGATCCGCCGGCAGTGTGGCATGCAGGAAGCGGGTGGCCTTGCGGTCCTGGAGCGGGATGCAGGCGCTGCCGGCCGCGGCGGGAAGGTCAAGCGCCAGCGGCGATTGTTCCCCGGTTTTTTCGGATTCGACGACGGCCATGGGTCTGACTCCGAACCCGAAGGTGCTGAGTCCCGACAGCGACAGGCGCAGCCGCGCGCCCGGCCGGTAGCGGTCGTAATCGGTGGACAGATACAGGTGGCGGTTGTAGTCGGGTTCCACCGTTTTGGTCCCCGATGTCGCCGCCTCCCAGAACCTGGGCCTCCCGGCGTCGAGGTGGATGGCCTTGCCGCCGTAATGGCCGATGCCGCCGCAGTCAGCCTCCCTGATTGTCTGCCACAGGTGTTTGCCGTCGACGCCTTCGAGCCAGAAATCGAGGGCCATGCCGTCCATGTGGGTGCTGGTCCGGGCGGCATTGGCGCCTTTTTTGCGGATATTGTCGTTATACTCCGGACTGCGGTAGGCCGATTCGATGTTGATGGTCGCCCCGGGGGCGATGCGGTCGGCAAAATGGCTGACCATACCGAGGAGGCGGGGCGAGATGTGCTCTCCTTTTTCCGTCGTCGGGAAGCCGAAGACCCGATCGACTTCGTTCAGCGCGGCATCGTTCAACGAACCGTCGGGGTTGAGCAGTGCGACCCTGGCCTCCCGGCCGTTGCGCAGATTCTTCAGGTGGAGCCGGCCGCTGCCCATCAGGAAAAATACCCCCGGTTCCTCAGCCGCCCATGTTGGGACGGGGGAAAAGAGCATGATCACCAGCAGCAGGGAGGAGAGAGTCACGAAGGATGACGACGATGCGGGCAGGTTCTTCATGGGCGGGCGGTAGTAATGGATTTGTATCCGTGAACGGGTATGGCCGAAGCTGATCTGTACCCCAATCTACCACACTCCCTGCCCGGGGAACTTCAATTTTTCGTCCGGACCGGGTCGAATTCACGACCGGGCACCGGCGGACGTGGCAATACCGTCGCTTTTCTGGTAAAGTCCTTCATTTTATCCATTTGCCACCTTGATCGTACGCACCATGGACCGACCTTTCGAAATCGTCACCTCCTTCACCGCCGCCGGGGATCAGCCGCATGCCATCGAGACGCTGGCGGCCGGGATCGTGCGCGGCGACAAGAGCCAGGTGCTGCTCGGGGTGACCGGGTCGGGCAAGACCTTCACCATGGCCGGGATCGTCGAGCGGGTGCAGCGGCCGACCCTGGTCATCGCCCCCAACAAGACCCTGGCGGCCCAGCTGTTCGCCGAGTTCAAGGAGCTCTTCCCCCACAACGCCGTCGAGTACTTCGTCTCCTACTACGATTACTACCAGCCGGAGGCCTACATCCCGCAGTCGGACACTTACATCGAGAAGGACTCGGCGATCAACGACGCGATCGACAAGATGCGCCACTCGGCCACCCGCTCGCTGCTGACCCGGCGCGACGTGCTGATCGTCGCCTCGGTCTCGTGCATCTACGGCCTCGGCTCCCCCGACGAATACAAGAACATGCATCTGTTCCTGCGGGTCGGCGTGGACTACCCGATGGACGAGGTCAAGCGGCGGCTGACCTTCATGCTCTACGAGCGCAACGACATGTCGTTCCACCGCGGCACCTTCCGGGTGCGCGGCGACGTCATCGACATCTTCCCGGTGCACGAGGAGGAACGGGCCCTGCGGGTCGAGTTCTTCGGCGACACGGTCGACAGGATCCTGCTGATCGACCCGCTGCGCGGCGTGGTCCTCGACGCCATGGCGGAGTACACGGTCTTCCCCGGCAGCCACTTCGTCACCTCGAAGGACCGGCTGCAGACCGCGATGGCCACGATCAAGGACGAACTCAAGGCCCGGCTCGACGAGTTCCACCGCGCCAACCGGCTGGTGGAGGCCCAGCGGCTGGAACAGCGGACGATGTTCGACCTCGAGATGATCCTCGAGCTCGGCTACTGCAACGGCATCGAGAACTACAGCCGCCATCTCACCGGCAAGCCGCCGGGGGCGCCGCCCCCCAACCTCCTCGACTACTTTCCCGAGGATTACCTGCTGTTCATCGATGAGAGTCACATCGGCATCGGCCAGCTCAACGGCATGTACAACGGCGACCGGTCGCGCAAGGAAACCCTGGTCAACTTCGGCTTCCGCCTGCCCTCGGCGCTCGACAACCGGCCGTTGCGCTTCGACGAGTTCGCCGGCCGGATCAACCAGGCGATCTACGTCTCGGCCACTCCCGGGCCCTACGAACTGGCCCAGGCCCAGGGGCGGGTGGTGGAACAGCTGATCCGGCCCACCGGCCTGCTCGACCCGCAGATCGAGGTGCGGCCGGCGGTCAGCCAGGTCGACGACCTGCTCGAGGAGATCCGCCTGCGGACCGAGCGCGGCGAGGCGGTGCTGGTCACCACCCTGACCAAGCGGATGGCCGAGGACCTGACCGACTACTACCACAAGCTCGGGGTCAAGGTCCGTTATCTTCATTCCGACATCAAGACCCTGGAGCGGATCGAGCTGATCCGCGACCTGCGCCAGGGCGACTACAACGTCCTGGTCGGCATCAACCTGCTGCGCGAGGGCCTGGACATCCCGGAGGTGTCGCTGGTCGCCATCCTCGATGCCGACAAGGAGGGATTCCTGCGCTCGGAGCGCTCGCTGATCCAGACCTGCGGCCGGGCCGCCCGCAACAGCAACGGCCTGGTGATCATGTACGCCGACGTGATCACCGGGTCGATGCGGGTGACCATCGACGAGACCGAGCGGCGGCGCACGCTGCAGGAGGAGCATAACCGCCGGCACGGCATCACCCCGACCACCGTCATCACCTCGATCAAGGATTCGATGCAGCAGCATCTCCAGGCCAGCGGCTACACCCTGGCCGTCGACCGCCAGGCGGCACTGCTGCAGGCGGCGGAAGACCTGCCCTCCTTTGGCTCGATCGGCGAGTTGGAAAAGGAAATCGGCCGGCTGGAGAAGCGGATGCTGGCGGCGGCGAAGGAGCTGGCCTTCGAAGAGGCGGCCACCCTGCGGGACCGGATCAGGATGCTGCGCAAACTGGAGATCGAGATCGGATGAAAGAGGGGACCCTGCTGCACCGGCTGTCGCTGCGGGTCGTGCCCTGGCTCGTCGCCTGGCTGGTGCGGGCCTGGTTCGGCACCTGCCGGATCACGGTGCATGGCCTGGAGCATCGCCGCACCACCCTCGATGCGGGCAGGAAGGTGGTGGCCAGTTTCTGGCATTACACCTTTCTCTTCGTCTTCTATCAGCTGCGGCGGGAGTCGGCGACGGTGATGGTCAGTGCCAGTCGGGACGGCGAGTATATCGCCCGTCTGGCGAAGGAATTCGGCTTCTCGACCGCCCGCGGTTCGCGCAACAACCGGGGAGCCCAGGCCCTCAAGGACCTGTTGAAACTGGCGGCGACCGGCGAGAGCACGGCAATCGTCGCCGACGGGTCCCAGGGACCGCCGCGCCTTGCTCAGCCCGGCGCGATCCTGCTGGCCTCGCGGACCGGGGTGCCGATCCTGCCGGTGATGTGGTCGGCGTCGCGCTACCTGGCCTTCCGTTCCTGGGACCGGACGGCGATCCCGCAGCCCTTCGCCCGGGTGGATTTCTACTACGGCGAGCCGCTGTACGTGCCGGCCGATATCAAAGGGGCGGGCATCGAGGATTATCGGCAGGTATTGGAAAACCGGCTCAACGAACTCTACGACCGGGCCTGGCGGCGGCATGGACGGACCGGCCACTGAAGGGGCGGGCGGGACAATCGGTAACCATAGACGAGGATGAATGACGGTACGATGCATACCAGGGGAATAACGGTGGCCGGCCTGGCCGGCGGCTCGGGCAAGAGCGTGGTCTCGGTCGGCCTGACGGCGGCGCTGGCCCGTCAGGGCAAAAAGGTCGTGCCGTTCAAGAAGGGCCCCGACTACATCGACGCCGGCTGGCTGCAGCTGGCGGCCGGACGCAGATGCTACAATCTCGACCCCTTCCTGATGAGCGGCGAGGCCCTGCACCGGTCGCTGCAGCGGCATGGCCAGGGCGCCGATGTGGTGATCCTCGAGGGCAACCGCGGCCTGTTCGACGGGGTCAACGCCGACGGCGGCTATTCGACCGCCGATCTCGCCGTCGCCCTCGGCCTGCCGGTGCTGCTGGTCGTCAACTGCACCAAGACCACCCGCACCGTGGCGGCGATGGTCCTCGGCTGTCTGCGCTTCGACGAACGGCTGGATATCCGCGGCGTCATCCTCAACCAGATCGCCACCGAACGCCAGCGCCTGCTGATCACCGAGGCGGTCGAGCGCTACACCGGGGTGCCGGTGCTCGGCGCCATTCCGCGGCTGAAGCGGGACATCTTTCCGATGCGCCACCTCGGCATGATCCCCCATCAGGAGTACGACGGTACCGCCGGGGCCCTGGATTTCCTGGTGGAGACGGTGTCTGCCGGCCTCGATCTGGCCCGGATCGACGCGTTGATGCAGCCCGTTCATTTCGACCGGAGCCTCGTCCTGGATGAACTCCTGCCCAAAGCGGATGTGCGGATCGGCATCCTCCAGGACGCCGCCTTCCAGTTCTACTATTCGGAGAATCTCGAGGCGCTGGAACGGGCCGGGGCGGAACTGGTCTTTGTCAACGCCCTGCAGGACCGGGAACTGCCGCAACTCGACGGGCTCTATATCGGCGGCGGCTTTCCCGAGACCAGTGCCCGGGAACTGGCGGCCAACCGCGGCTTCCGCGACTCGGTGCGCCGGGCGGCGGAGGAGGGGATGCCGATCTATGCCGAATGCGGCGGCCTGATCTATCTTGGGGAATCGATCCTTCTCGACGGCCGGGAACACGCACTGGCCGGGGTGTTCCCGGTGCGTTTCGGCATGGCGAAGAAACCGCAGGCCCATGGCTACTCGGTATGTATCGTGGAAAAGGACAATCCGTACTACCCGATCGGCACCGAAGTACGCGGCCATGAATTCCGCTATTCGACCGTTCTCGACTGGCGGGGCGACGAGGCCGACCTGGTGCTGAGGATGTCGCGGGGCAAAGGATTCGTCGGCGGTCGTGACGGCCTGTGCCGCGGCAATGTCTTCGCCCTCTATACCCACGTCCATGCCGATGGCACCCCGGAATGGGCGCCGGCTTTGGTCAACTGTTGCCGGCGCTGGCGTGGGAGGGGTTGACGGGCCCTTGCCCGGAAGCAGTACGGCCGGGGCCGGCTCAGTGGGACGGTTGGCTGCCGAGGACCTTGCGGTAGATCGTCTCCTGGTCCTCTTCGCTGGGGGCCGGTTCGACCCAGTGGATGAAGGATTCGGTGACCCGGACAAAGGCCCCGTTGTCCTGTTTGCATTTGTCGCAGATGCTTTCCGCCATGTCCCGGTACATGATGATCTTCGAGGCCGGTTCGCCGTCCCTGGCCACGGCCGCCATCTTGCGGCAGCCGCATTCCAGACGGATGACGACGACGCCGATGCCGTCGGGACTGCCTTCGAGGATGCCTTCGATCATCGCCTGTTCACGTTTTTCTGCCTTCAGGGCCTTTTTGCGTAATTCCGGGGCTTTCTTTTTCATGATGTCAGTTTGACGGATTTTTTCCTGGCTGGTTTGCGGATGCGGCGGCAGCCTGAGTGGCCGAGCCCGATGCGAGCCCTACCTTATATGGAAAGGCCGGCCAGGGTCAACGATATTCCGGCGGCAGGCAGGAGATGGGTGTCGGGGTCGGCGAGTGGCTGTCGAATCAGCTCCGCCGAAGGTCACCATGCCCGGTTTCAGGGACGGCAATCCCTTCAAATCCGGTAAGTGTATGTGGGGCAAGGCTTTTATTTTCATTCATTTTTTCCCGGCCATTTTTGCTTGACAAAAAACTGGGGGTCGGATATTGGATGATTACACGGAACAAGTATCCGTGCAAGTGTTTGGACTGCTGAATAAGTATGACAAATACTTATATTAATTCTCACTTTATGGAGGTGAATCATGTTTGAGGTTGTTGTCGATAAAGACAAATGCGTTGGTGATGAAGAGTGTGTTGCAGCATGTCCTGCTCAGGTATTCGAGATGGTGGATGGCAAGGCCGAGCCGGTAGAGATGGACGAATGTCTCGGCTGCGAGACCTGTGTCGAAGTATGTCCTGAGAACGCCATTACCGTAACAGAGATGTAATAGCTGCGCTCACCAGGTAGCATATCAAGCCCATCTTCCTGTCGGGGGATGGGCTTGTCTTTTTTTCTTCGGGATGCGGTTGTGACGACCAGCGGTCTGAAACGGTTTACGCCTGGTGTCGACAAACGGGTGCATCTGCTCCTGTCCGCGGTGCTGTGGACCGCCGTCGGCATGTGGCTGCTGGTGCGAGGCGGACTGTGGCTGCGGTCGGCCGATGCCTTGTGGCTGATCATTCCCGCCCTGCTTCTGGGCAGCGCCAAGTCGCTGCTGATTCTCGACCGGACGGCCGAAAAAGGCATCCAGCGGATTCTTCGTTTCAACGGCACGGCCTGTGTCGGGGCGGTGTATTCCATCCGGACCTGGCTGCTGGTCATGGCGATGATGGCGATGGGCTACCTCCTTCGGCATTCGGGTATCCCGAAACCGGTGCTCGGAGCTCTCTATGTCACGATCGGCTGGGCCCTGGTGCTGTCGAGCCGGCATGCCTGGCGGCTCCGGCGGCAATTCAACAGATGACTGATGGTGATGGAACAGAGACTGGTGGTATCGAGGAATGAGGTCCGTATCGATTGTCGGGCCCTGCGACACAATTTCCGCTGCATAACCGAAGGGGTCGGACCAGGCGTCGCGGTGATGGCCATGGTCAAGGGCGATGCCTATGGTCATGGCATGGTCGAGACCGCTGCCGTCCTGGCCGACTGCGGCTGCCGGACCTTCGGCGTCGCCGAGCTGGTCGAGGCGGTCGCCCTGCGCGGGGCCGGAATCGGCGGCGATATTTTCGTCATCCTCGGCTTTGTCCCGGAGGAGGCGGAGCAGTTTCTCCTCCACGACCTGACCCCGGTAGTCTTCCTCGACCAGGACATCCGGGCCCTGTCGCAGGCGGCGGTGAGGCACGGGCGGGAAATCGGGGTGCATCTGAAGCTCGATTGCGGCATGGGCCGGCTCGGCCTGCTGCCGGCCGAGGTTCCGGCCTTCAAGCAGCGGATCGATGCCCTGCCCGGGATTTTCCTGGCCGGGGTCATGGCCCACCTGCCGGAGGCCGACCAGCGTCAGGCGGCAAGTACACCACAGATCTTTTCCTGCTTCCAGGACACCATTGCCCGGATTGGCGCCGGTTTCACCGGTATCCGCCATATCGCCAATTCCGGGGCGACCATGTATTTTCAGGATACGCACTGCGAGATGGTGCGGGCCGGCATCTCGCTCTACGGCTGCTATCCGGACGGGAGCGACGGCGCCGACATCGCCGCCGGCTCCAGGCTGCAGCCGGTGATGTCGTTCGCCACCCGGGTCGCCCAGGTCAGGGACCTGCCGGCCGGCAGCGGCATCAGCTACGGCCATACCTATATCACCACCCGGCCGACCCGGATCGCCGTCCTGCCGATTGGCTACGAGGACGGCTACCTGCGTGATCTGTCCAACAAGGGCGAGGTGCTGGTTCACGGCCGGCGGGCACCGATCCGGGGCCGGATCTGCATGAACCTGTGCATGGCCGATGTGACCGGGATCCCCGGGGTTACGGTCGGTGACGAGGTCGTGCTGCTGGGACGGCAGGGAGAGGCGGAGATCACCGCCGACGAGATTGCCGGCTGGATGGGGACCATCAGCTATGAGGTCCTGTGCCTGTTCGGCAACAACAACAGCAGAATTCACATTGATGGGGAGAGATGATCCGTTCACGGTTGAAAGGTGTCCTTGAGGAGTGTTTTGATCGGGGGGTGGCCGAAGGGGCCTGGTCGGCCGCCGGGGCCGGCAGGTTCGCCCTCGAACTGCCGAAGCGCGAAGGCCAGGGCGATTATGCCACCAATATGGCCCTGGTCCTGGCCGGCATCGAGAAGGCCAACCCCCGGGAGCTGGCGGCCAGGATTGCGGCCATGCTGGAGACGGGCAGCGATCTGGTCGACCGGGTCGAGGTCGCCGGGCCGGGGTTTGTCAATATCTTCATCCGCCCCGGGGTCTGGCGCGAGGTGGTGCCGCAGATCATCGCCCGCGGCCGGGATTTCGGCCGCAGCACCGTCGGCGGCGGGCGGAAGGTGATGGTCGAATTCGTCAGCGCCAATCCCACCGGGCCGCTGAGCATCGGCCACGGCCGCCAGGCCATCCTCGGCGATGCGATCGCCCGCCTGCTGGCGGTGACCGGCCACGACGTCTTCCGCGAGTACTACTACAACGATGCCGGGCGGCAGATGCGGGTGCTGGGCGAGTCGACCCGGGCCCGGTACCTCGAGCTGCTCGGGCTGCCGAATCAGTTTCCGGAGGACGGCTACCAGGGCGACTACATCCTCGACATCGCCCGCTCGCTGATGAACGAGGTCGGCGACAGCCTCAAGGATCACACCGATGTCACTCCCTTCAAGGAGAAGGCCGAGCGTCATATCTTCGCCGATATCTCCGCCACCCTCGAGCGGATGGGGATCGCCTTCGACAACTACTTCAACGAGCATTCGCTCTACGAGGACGGCAAGATCGACGAGGTGGTGGCCGAACTGCGGGCCAAGGGCTACGTCTACGAAAAGGACGGGGCGGTGTGGTTCCGGACCACCGAGTTCGGCCACGAGAAGGACCGGGTCATCATCAAGAACACCGGCGAACCGACCTACCGCCTGCCCGACATCGCCTACCATCGCGAGAAGTTCCGCCGCAATTTCGACTGGCTCGTCAACATCTTCGGCTCGGACCATATCGCCACGGTACCCGACGTCCTGGCCGGGGTGCGGGCCCTGGGCTACGACGACAGCAAGGTGACGGTGGTGCTGCACCAGTTCGTCACCCTGACGCGCGACGGCCGGCAGGTCAAGATGTCGACCCGCAAGGCGACCTTCGTCACCGTCGATGAGCTGATGAACGAGGTCGGCGTCGATGTCGTCCGCTTTTTCTTCATGATGCGCAAGGCCGACAGCCAGCTCGAGTTCGATCTCGATCTGGCGACCAAGGAGAGCCAGGAAAATCCGGTCTACTATGTCCAGTACGCCCATGCCCGGCTGTGCTCGATCCTGGCCCAGGCGCGGGAAAAAGGGGTGGAGCGGGCCGACTGCGCTAGCGTCGATCTGTCGCTGCTGGTGCAGCCGGAGGAGTTGCTGCTGTTCAAGACCATGTCGGCCTTTCCCGCCATGATCGAGACCGCGGCCCTGGAACTGGCGCCGCACAAGGTGATTTTTTACCTGATGGAACTTGCGGGGCAGTTCCATAGTTACTATAACAGACACAAAGTGATCACCGAGGACCTCGCCCTGAGCCGGGCCCGGCTCTGCCTGGTCGATGCCCTGCTCGTGGTACTCGGCAACGGCCTGGCCTTTGTCGGCCTGACGGCCCCGGAAAAGATGTAGGAATGTCCGCTCGGGAGATGAAACAGAACCGCAAGGTCAGGTTCGAGCTGAGTTGGGGCGGTGTCGCCGGGATCATGGCGGCCTGCGTCTGCATCTGCCTGTGGATGTTCGTCCTCGGGGTATGGACCGGCCAGGCGCTGCTCCAGCCTCCTTCTCCCCGGCAGCAATCGGCGGTAGAGGCCGGTCTGGCGATTATCGCCCCGCTGTTCGGGATTGAACGGCAGGGCGGACCGGACCGGTAACCTGCGATTCGTCTGGAACCAACCCCCTCACTGGCCTCAACGGCGGGTTGAGCTGTCAACCCGCAAGCGGATGTAATGCGTATGATACGTGCTGCACGGATGGAGGACGTGAAGAACATTCACGCCCTCATCAACAGTTTTGCCGGCGACGGGCTGCTGCTTCCCCGATCGATCAGCTCCCTCTACGACAAGCTGCGGGACTTCGTCGTCTATATCGACGACGATGAAATGCTGGTCGGCGTCTGCGCCCTGCAGATCACCTGGGACAACCTCGCCGAGATCCGGTCGCTGGCGGTGGATCGCAGTCTCCAGCGTCGCGGTATCGGGTCGCAACTGGTCCGGATCTGTCTTGACGAGGCCGCCAGGCTGGGGATCGAACGGGTATTCACGCTGACCTACCAGCCCGGATTTTTCCGCAAGCTCGGGTTCCGGGATATCGACAAGAAAAATCTGCCGCATAAGATCTGGAGCGACTGCCTCCACTGCCATAAGTTTCCGGACTGTGACGAGGATGCGCTGATGTTCGACAGCAGCCGGGGAGCGGAGGCCTAGGATGGCGATGCGGTCTCCGGAGCAGCGGTCGACAGTCTCGCTATCCGGCGAGTTGAGCGGCAATAGATATTTCACCTCAATTTCATAACGACAATGATTGGAACTGTCCTCACCAAGATTTTCGGCAGCAAGAACGACCGGGTCCTGAAACAGATCCAGCCGCTGGTCAACCGGATCAACGAGCTGGAGAAGTCGGTGCAGTCGCTCGACGATGCGGCGCTGGCGGCCAGGACGATTGAATTCAAGGAGCGGCTGGCCAAGGGGGAACCAGTTGACGACGTGCTGCCGGAATCGTTCGCGACCATGCGGGAGGCGGCGCGCCGGGTGCTTGGTGAACGCCACTACGACGTCCAGCTGATCGGCGGCATCATCCTCCACCAGGGCAAGATCGCCGAGATGAAGACCGGTGAGGGCAAGACCCTGACCTCGACCCTGCCGGTCTACCTCAACGGCCTGACCGGCAAGGGCGTGCATGTGGTGACGGTCAACGACTACCTGGCGGCCCGCGACGCCGAGTGGATGGGCAAGGTCTACACCTTTCTCGGCATGAGCGTCGGCAAGATCGTCCACGAGATGGACGACCAGGCCCGCCGTGCCGCCTATGCCGCCGATATCACCTACGGCACCAACAACGAGCTCGGCTTCGACTACCTGCGCGACAACATGAAGTTCGATCTGCGCGATTTCTGCCAGCGCGGCTTCAACTACGCCATCGTCGACGAGGTCGACTCCATCCTGATCGACGAGGCGCGGACGCCGCTGATCATCTCCGGCCCCGCCGACATCTCCACCGACCTGTACCAGAATGTCGACCGGATCATCCCCCGTTTCCAGCGGGACGTCCACTACACCGTCGACGAGAAGGCCCGCCAGGTGTCCCTGACCGACGAGGGGGTAGTCTTGGGCGAGGAGCTGCTCGAGGTCGAGAACCTCTATGATCCCGGCAGCATCGAGAAACTGCATCACCTCAACCAGGCCCTCAAGGCCCATGTGCTGTTCCAGCGCGATGTCGACTATATCGTCAGCAACGGCCAGGTGGTGATCGTCGATGAGTTCACCGGCCGGACCATGGAGGGACGGCGCTACAGCGACGGCCTGCACCAGGCCCTGGAGGCCAAGGAGAAGGTCAAGATCGAGAAGGAGAACCAGACCCTGGCCTCGATCACCTTCCAGAACTACTTCCGGATGTACGACAAACTGGCCGGCATGACCGGCACCGCCGACACCGAGGCCCCGGAGTTCAAGAAGATCTACAACCTCGATGTCGTCGTCATGCCCACCAACCAGCCGATGATCCGCGACGACTACGCCGATGTCATCTACAAGAACGAGGCCGCCAAATACCGGGCGGTGGTCCGCGAGATCAAGCAGATGCACGAGGCCGGGCGGCCGGTGCTGGTCGGCACCATCTCCATCGACGTGTCGGAGAAGATCTCGGCGATGCTGAAGAAGGAGAAGATCGAGCACGAGGTCCTGAACGCCAAGCACCATGCCCGCGAGGCCGAGATCATCGCCCTGGCCGGGCAGTACGGCCGGGTGACGATCGCCACCAACATGGCCGGCCGCGGCACCGATATCAAACTCGGCGAGGGGGTGCGGGAGGTCGGGGGGCTGCATATCCTCGGGACCTCGCGGCATGAGTCACGGCGCATCGACAACCAGCTGCGCGGCCGCTCGGGACGCCAGGGCGATCCCGGCTCGTCGCGCTTCTATCTCTCGCTCGAGGACGACCTGCTGCGGATCTTCGGTTCCGGCCGGATCACCGGCATCATGGACAAGCTGGGCATGGAGGAGGATGAACCGATCGAGCACAGCATGGTCAGCCGGGCGATCGAGAACGCCCAGCGCAAGGTCGAGGGGCACCATTTCGATATCCGTAAGCATCTCCTCGAATATGACGACGTGATGAACAAGCAGCGCGAGGTCATTTATCGCCAGCGGCGCGAGGTCCTCGAGGACGACGATGTCGCCGGGGCGATCCAGGACATGACTGCCGAACTGGTCGACGGAATCGTCGCCGAGATCGCCTCGAGACACGGCGATTCGGAGGGCTGGGATTGGCAGGCCCTGGCCGACCGGATAACCGAAACCTTCAATTTCCCGTTCAGCTGGCCGGAGGACGAGCGGCGCGACCTGAAGGCGGATACGCTGCGGGAGCGGGTGACAGAAATGGTCCAGCAGGCCTATCGGGCGCAGGAGGAGCGCAACGGCACGGAGACCCAGCGCCAGCTGGAAAAGCTGCTGCTGCTGCAGATGGTCGACACCCACTGGAAGGAGCATCTGCTGTCGATGGACCACCTCAAGGAGGGCATCGGTCTGCGCGGCTACGGCCAGAAGAACCCGCTCAACGAGTACAAACGCGAGGCCTTCCAGCTCTTCAGCGGGGTCATTCAGACGATCAAGCAGCAGACCGTCTCGCACCTGTTCAGGGTGCGGGTCATCGACCCGGAAGAGGTCGAACGGCTGGAAGAGGAACGGCGGCGCAAGCAGGCGGAGGAGCAGGAACGGCTGCTGAACCGCCATCTGGCCGAAGGGGATCCGGCAGGGCACCAGCCGGTGCGGCGGGAAGGGGACAAGATCGGCAGAAATGCCGATTGCCCCTGCGGCTCGGGCAAGAAATACAAGAAATGCTGCGGCCGGTTCAAATAAGCCGTTCTATAAAAATAACCGTAACAGTGGAGCGTCGTTACTGGCATCAGGGGCCGTAACGAAAGGGGTGAATATGTAGTGGCTGTTTCGTAACGGCCCCTGAATCGCGCCGAAGATTGGACGACCGACAATGGCCGATACCCGCTGGGGTATCGGCCATTGTCGTTTTCAGGGGCGAATCAACCGCGCAGTTCCCGGGGCTGCATCAGGTTCTCCTCCATGTGTTTCAGCTCCTCGATGCCCGAGATGATGATCTCCGGGTCGGGGCGCAGTTCCTCTTCCGCCAGCCTGTCCCGGTAGTCCATGTTGCTGAGGACGAATTTCATGCAGTTGAGCCGGGCCTGTTTCTTGTTGTCGGAACGGACGATGGTCCAGGGGGCGATGGTACGGTTGGTCTCCGACAGCATCTGAAACTTGCGCACGGAATACTGGTCCCAGTATTTCTGGGCGAGATTGTCGATCGGCGATAGTTTGTACTGCTTCAGGAGGTCGGTCTTGCGGCACTCGAACCGTTCCTTCTGCACTTCCTTGGAAACAGAAAAATAGAACTTGAACAGCTTGATGCCGTTTTTGACCAGCATCTCCTCGAACATCGGCACATCCTTGAGAAAGCGTTTGTTCTGTTCGTCGGTGCAGAAGCCCATCACCGGTTCGACCATCGCCCGGTTGTACCAGCTGCGGTCGAACAGGACGATCTCCCCGGCCGAGGGCAGGTGGGCGATGTAGCGCTGGAAATACCACTGGGTCATCTCGGTTTCGTTCGGTTTGGTCAGGGCCACCACCCGGGCGTTGCGGGGGTTGAGGTGTTCGGTGAAACGTTTGATGGTCCCTCCCTTGCCGGCGGCATCCCGCCCCTCGAAGATGGCGAGGACCTTGTCGCCGTTTTCCTTCATCGTCAGCTGCAGCTTCATCAGCTCGATCTGCAGTTTCTTCAGTTCCTTCTCATACTCGATCTGGCTCCTGCTGACCCATACCGCGATCTTGTCTTCGCCCTTCTTGCCGTCGCTATTCTTGTAGGCGGTTCCTTCGGCGAGTCTGATGTTTTCATCCTCAGCTTTTTCCTGTTTCTTTGCTTTCTTGGCCATGGTGCCTGGTATCCTCCGGTTCAGGTTGTGCTTGAGTCGATCGGGGTTGGGTGCCGACGTGGTCGGGTAGGGCGCGGTATCGTTGCTACGGTAGCAGATTTCCGGCGGAAAGTGCAATTACTCAATTGAGTTTTCTTCCCTCCCGGTACATCCTGGCGTAAATCTCCGGGAGCCGACAGCCGGCCAGGGCCCTGATCACCGTCTCGATGTCGTAGGCGATGCGGAAATGCTCGACCTCGACCGCATCGGCGGACAGGCGGAGCACGGCGCAGCTGACCCGCGGATCGCCGTCGAACATCCGGCCGGCCGAGCCGGGGTTGATGAAGTGGATGCCGGCGATCAGCTTGTGGTAGGGGGTATGGGAATGACCGGTGACGATGATCTCGGAACGGCTGGCGGCGGCGAGTTCGGCAAAGCGCTCGTTCGGGGTATCGGCAAAGAGGAACTCGTGCGGTTCGGCCGGGCTGCCGTGGTGGAGGCCCACCGTCCGGCCGACCGGCCCGCTATCCCCCACGGCCAACTGCAGGTCGAGATACGCCGGCATGGCGAACAGGTCGTTACGGCCTTCCTCGTCGAGCTGGCCGGCGGTCGAGGTGTACATGATCCGCTTGTCGATATTCCGCGGCTTGTTGAGCGGTTTTCCCTGCAGCAGGCGGATGACCTTTTTGTCGGTATTGCCGAGGATCGAGATCGCCTGATGCTGTCTGAGCCAGCGCAGGGTCTCGGAGGGAAAGGGGGCGTAGACGACGGAATCGCCGCCGTTGAGGATCAGGTCGAAATGCTCGTCGGCGAAGAATTGTTCGATCGCCGCCAGGGCCGGGAAATTGCCATGAATGTCCGAGAGCAGCAGGATGTTGAGCATATGGCCGTAACTGTCGTGGGGAAAGGCGATGGAGGGGAGCGGACCATGGTGGCGGCCGATCATTCGTCAGACACCGCCACCTGCCAGACTATCAGCTCGGGTCTTCCAGGGCAACCGGAAATCCCGAGAATCTTCGGCCGTTGTGCCTGCCGGGAGCACCTTGAGGTTTTGCATCCGTTCATTTCATGCTACCCTGGTTGCCGAGGCGTACAGACCGGTACGCGACATCAAATTCAGGGAAAAGGAGACCGGAATGGTGAGAAAGTTTCTGTCCGTCGGCGCTGCCGCCATGCTGCTGCTGTCAGCCGTGGTCTGTCAGGCCGGCGACAAATACGAGGAGGCCCGGCAGCTGTTCGAGGAGTATGTGCCGGCGCTCGAGACCTATCTCGACGTCGTCGAAAAGGCGGAAAGCGCCCCGGTCTGTGCCAGGGCGATCAACACCCTCGCCAACGAGGCGGAGGAACTGGCGCCGAAGTTGCGGGAGCTGAACAGAAAATATCCGGAACTGCAGTATGAGCAGTCGGTCCCGCCGCGCTATGCCGAACTCGAGAAGAAGGCCGATGCCCTGGGAGTGAGGTTCGGCCGGTCGTTCATCCGCATCGCCCGGTTCATGGAGGATCCGGCGGTCGCCAAGGCCAACGACCGCCTCATCACCGCCATGGCCAGGCTGGATCCGGCAGGAGAATAGACGATGTTCACCTTCGATGATATCCGCGCCATTGCGGTCCAGATCGAAAACAACGGCGAGTCGGCGTACCGGCGGGCGGCGGCCCGGGTCGACGATCCGCGGTTGGCCGAGCTGTTCAGGTGGATGGCCGAGGAAGAACAACGGCACGGCCGATATTTCGCCGGCATCAAGGGGGCGAGGCTGGCCGAAGCCGGGGCGGAGGCGGCTCAACGGATGGGGCGGGAGCTGCTGCAGGAGATGGTCAAGGATCAGACCTTCTCCCTCGACGGCGACGATCTCGCGGCCGCGGTCGATATCTCCGCGGCCCTGCGGCAGTCGCTGGCCTTTGAGGAGGATACCATCCTCTTCTATCAGTTTCTCAGTGATCTCATCGATGATGCGGTCGTCAAGGAGCAACTGGCCGCGATCATCACCGAGGAGCGCCGTCATGTGACGCTGCTGGCCGGGATGCTCGACGACGGCGGGGCCTGAGCGACCATTCTCTTCGCCATCCTACAGCAGCGGTCCGATCAGGAGGGCAAAGTTCTCCTTGAACCGTTCGACCCGTGAACGGTGCGCCAGGGTCGAACGGTCGAGCGGCACCGACTGGTCTTCGTACTGCTGCTGCAGAGTGCACAACCGGCGGGTGAACGCCGTATTGTAGACGAAGAGGGTCGATTCGAAGTTGAGCCAGAAACTGCGCATATCGAGGTTGACCGAGCCGACCAGGGCGAAGTCGCGGTCGACGGTGATGGTCTTGGCGTGGAGGAGGCCGTCGGTAAACTGGAGGATGGTCACTCCGGCCTCGACCAGTTCCTCGAACCGGGCCCGGCTGGCATATTCGACCAGCAGCGAGTCGTTCTTCGAAGGGACGATGATCCGCACGTTGACGCCGCGCTGGGCGGCGGACTTCAAGGCGACGAGCAGAGGTTCGTCGGGGATGAAGTAGGGCGTGGTGAGCACCAGTTCCCGGCGGGCGGCGTAGATGGTGGTCAGCAGCAGGCTGTGGATCGCGTCCTGGGTCATGCCGGGGCCGGAGGGAACGAGCTGGACGGCGATATCCCCGGTCGGCGGCGACGGATGGATATCGGCGATCCGCCGGACCGTGTCGATATCCTCGCGCACCGATTTCGGCCGGAAATGGCGGATGTCGGCATCGAGGATCCAGTCGCTGACGAAGGTGCCGGCCAGGGTCTCGACCACCGGACCGCGGATGCGCACCATCAGGTCGATCCACCTGCCGACCCCGGCGTCCTGCTTGAACACCTGGGGGTCGACCATGTTCTGGCTGCCGGTATAGGCGATCCTGCCGTCGATGACCACCAGCTTGCGGTGGTTGCGGATATCGATTCTGGCGAACAGGGCGGAGAAGATTCCGGCCGGCAGCGATTCCTGGATCCTCACCCCCACCTTCCGCATCCCCGCCGCCTCCCGGCTGCGGAGAAAATCCCGGCTGCCGATGGCATCGAGCAGCAGGCGGCAGCGCACCCCCCGCCGCGTCGCCCGGACGATGGCGGCCATCACCTCGTCCACCATCCCTCCCGGCTCCCAGATATAGAACTGGAGATGACAGGTGGACCGGGCCTTTTCGATATCGTCGATAATGGCCCTGATGATGTCTTCCGTTCTCTCGATCAGTTCCAGGGCGTTGCCGTCGAGGGCGGGAATGCCGGCCAGTGCCTCGGCCTGCAGCTGCAGGGGGCCGCACCCGGGGCTGAGGTGCTGCCATTGCACCGGTGGCCGGCCGTGCAGGGTCTGCAGCCAGTGCTGGTAATGGGCATTGGAATTCAATATCCGCGCCGTCCTCTTGTCGGACAGGCGGTTCTCGCCAAGCAGCAGATAGATGACCCCCCCGGCGAAGGGGATGAGGAGGATGACGACCAGCCAGGCGAGGGTGATCGGGTACGGGCGCCGGCGCATGATGACCCGGAGCGACAGTCCGACCCGGATGGTCAGGTCGGCGAGGAGTACGATGGTCGAAATCAGGTGATAGCTCCAGTGTACCGGATCGGGGGCCATAAGGAAAAAAACACCGTGTCGGGAATCGTCGTTTGATGATGGGCCATGCCGCCGCACCGGAATCGAGGGGTAGTAATACTGTCTTTTTTCCGGAACGCAGCGATCGGCGGCTCCGGAAGGGAGCATACTGCCAGCCCATTTTATACTAGCATAGACAGGGATAGCGGTGGTAGATTATTATGAATATTATTTTCCGAGCGGGGGCAGGCGCCGCTTTCGGAGGGTCGGAGGAGGCCGGTCTGGGTAGACCGTCGTGCGGCCAGGGGGACCGTGCATGCCGGAAGAGGGAGATTTTTTTTGAATGGAAGGTTGCATGGGTGTCAAAGGTTTTTCCACCTCCGCTGTCGCGGCCGGCATCAGGTACGCCGATCGGCTTGACCTCGGACTGATTTTCAGCGATACGCCGGCAGTCACCGCCGGGGTATTCACCACCAACCAGATCAAGGCGGCGCCGGTACTGATCGATGTCGAACGCCTGAAACAGGGACGAGCGCAGGCGATCCTCGTCAACAGCGGCTGCGCCAATGCCTGCACCGGCGAGCAGGGCATGGAGAATGCCCGCCATGCCGGCATGCTGGTTTCGCAAGCGCTGAACATCCAGGATGTCCTGGTCCAGCTGGCCTCGACCGGGGTGATCGGCGAACAGCTGAACGTCACGGCCATCGAGAACAGCGTCGATCAGCTCGTTGCCGGGCTGTCGCCCGACAATTTCGAACAGGTGGCTCGAGCGATCATGACCACCGATACGGTCCCGAAGACGGTCTGCCGCACGATCAATATCGGCGGCAAGGATGTCAATATTGCCGGGATGGCGAAGGGCTCGGGGATGATCATGCCGAATATGGCGACCATGCTCGCCTTTGTCCTGACCGATGTCCAGATCAGTTTTCCCGAACTCCACGCCGCCCTCGTCAGCGGTGTCGCGAGTACCTTCAACCGCATCACCGTCGATGGCGATACCAGCACCAACGACATGGCCCTGGTGATGGCCAACGGTTGTGCCGGCAACCCCTGGATCGACGAGGATGCCCCGCAGCAGGACCGGCAGCTCTTCCGCGATACCCTTGAAGAGGTACTGAAGGAACTGGCCCTGATGATCGTCACCGATGGCGAGGGGGCGACCAAGACCATCACCATCCGGGTCTGCGGGGCGAAAGAAAACGAGGAGGCCGAGCGTCTGGCCAGGACCATCGCCAATTCCAGCCTGGTGAAAACCGCCTTTTTCGGGGAGGATGCCAACTGGGGCCGGATCATCGCCGCCATGGGACGTTCGGGCGTGCGATTCAATCCGGACAAGGTCGACATCGCCTTCAACGACGTGCTGATCGTCAAGAACGGCCAGGGCCTCGGCAAGGAAGCCGAGTCTGCCGCCACCCGGGTGCTCAAGGAGAAAAATTTCGCCGTGTGCGTCGACCTCAAGGACGGGGCGGGCTGCGAAGAGATTTACACCTGTGATTTTTCTGTCGATTATGTGAAGATCAACGCCAACTACCGGTCCTGACGGCCGCTGCCGATGATCGAACAGGCCCCCGCCTCCATCTTCCTCGTCGGTGCTGATTTTGATGCCGCCGCCATCGCTTTTCGCCTCGGTGGCGACTGCGCCGTCAGAGAGGTGGAGATCGATGAAGGGAAGGAGGAATTCCTCGACACCTTCGAATGGGGACTGTACCGGTCAGACCTGGCGCTGGCCCGCAGGGGACAGCGGTATCGGCTGTATGCGGCGGATGGGACGGTGCTGGGGGAAGGGAAGGGGCCGCGCAGAAAAAGGCCGTTCCGGTGGGATTTTCCCGACGGCCCGATTCGCGACGGGATCAGCGAAGGGGCCGATATCCGCGCCCTCTGTCCGAAACTGCAGTTGTCCAGGGTTCGCCGGTCGTTTCATCTCCTCAACGAAGACGAGAAAACCGTTCTCAGGCTGTGGCTCGACCACGTTGTCGTCAACGGCGACAATCGGGGACCGGTCACGCAGACGCAGCTGCATCTGGTCGGAGTCCGCGGCTATGACCACGAATATCAGGCTGTCCGTAGTCTGCTTGAGGAAGATGGACTGGAGCAGCCGACCGACCGGACGCACTTCCTGGCCCCGGTCCTCTCGGGGGCGGGTATCACCATTGGTGCCGCCGGCTCGAAGACGGTTGTGATCCTCGAGCGGGATATCTCCATGCGGGACGGTCTGCGCCAGGTGGGGCTGGCCGTGTTCGGCGACATCCGGAGAAACCTGCCGGGGACGATCGACGACATCGATACCGAATTTCTCCATGACCTGAGGATATCGCTGCGTCGCACCCGTTCGCTGCTGTCGATCTTGGCCAGGGCCCTCCCCGGTGTTCATTGTGATCATTTCCGCTCCGAGTTCCGGTGGATCACCCAGGCGACCGGCAAGGTCCGTGACTGCGATGTCTATCTGCTGAAGGAGGAAGAGTACCGCAGCATGCTGCCGGTCAGCCTCCATCCCGGGCTTGCCGGTTTTGTCCGGGGAATGCGGGCGTTCAGGAACAAAGAATTCAGGGCGATGAAAAAACAACTGAAATCGCCGCGGCTGGTGCGTCTGCTCAAGGAATGGCAGCATTTTCTGGAAAATCTGCCCCAGCCGGCCGACTCGACGGAGCAGGACCGTCCGTGCCGGGGTTTTGCCGCCAGGGCGGTAAAGAAACGATTCAGGAAGGTCCTGCTGGAGGGTGAAAAACTGGGTCCCGACAGCCCCGACACCATGCTTCACGCCCTGCGGATCGAGGCGAAAAAACTGCGCTATCTCCTCGAATTCTTTTACTCGCTGTTCCCTGCGGAGGAGGTTGGCCTGCTGGTCAAGCACCTGAAGAAACTGCAGAACAATCTCGGAGACTACAACGATCTGGCCGTGCAGCAGGCGATGCTCGGAACCTTTCGCAGCCCTGGCCGGGTCGATGACCCGAAACAGGTCCTGGCCATTGCCGCCGCCCTTGGCGGCCTGGTGACCCGGATCGCCGAACGGCAGCAGCAGGTTCGCGGTGAGTTCGAGGCCACCTTCGCCGATTTTGCCGGCGACGACAACAGGGAACTGGTGCGCAGGATCACCGCAACCGCAGGCGATGGCCAACTCTCCGCAGGACATGGTGCCCGGCAATGAAAACAGTGGCTATCTACAGCAGCAAGGGCGGGGTGGGCAAGACCGCCACCGCCGTCAACCTCGCCTACACCGCTTCCATGTCCGGGCAGCGGACCCTGCTCTGCGACATGGACTCGCAGGGGGCGGCTTCGTACTATTTCCGGATCAAGGCGAAGAAGAAATTCAACAGCGAGAGACTGCTCGATGGCGATATCGCGAAGAATATCCGGGGGACGGATTTTATTCACCTTGACCTGCTGCCGGCACATTTTTCCTTCCGCAACCTTGATCTCGCCCTGAACGAATTCAGCAAAAAAAAACGGCGGCAGGCCCTGGTCAGACTTTTTGCCCCCTTAGCCGAGGACTATGAAATCCTCATCCTCGATTGCCCTCCGAATCTGACCCTGCTCTCGGAGAACATCATCGAGGCGGCCGATGTCCTCATCTGTCCGGTCATTCCCACCACGCTGTCGCTGATCGCCCTGGAGCAACTGCTCAAGCTGTTCACCAAACTCGGTGCCGACAAGGACAAGATCCTCGCCTTTTTCTCCATGGTCGAACGGCGGAAGTCCATGCACCTGGCGACCATGGAGAAGTACAGCAAATATCAGTTGTTTTTAAAGACCTCGATCCCCTTTCTGGCCGAGATCGAAAAAATGGGCATCCTCCGCCAGCCGGTCGGGGCGGCGGCTCGACAGTCACCGGCCGCCCGGCAGTACGAAAAACTGTGGCAGGAAGTGATACAACGGAGCGAACCGGCATGAGAAGGCTGTATCTGATCCGTCATGCCAAATCGAGTTGGGCGGAGGCGGGGCTGGACGATTTTGACCGGCCGCTGAACCACCGCGGCAAGGCCGACGCCCCCTTCATGGGGCGGAGACTGTCCGGCCACGGGGTACGCCCCGACCTCATTGTCGCCAGTCCGGCGAAAAGGGCCAGGAAGACGGCCCGCATCATCGCCGAGGCGCTTGGATTCGCGGAGAAATCGATTCACCTTGATTCGGCGCTGTACATGGCCGAGGTGCCGGCCCTGCTCGAGACCATCGCCGGGGTACCGGACAGCACCGAGGAACTGGCCCTCGTCGGTCACAACTACGGCATCACCGACCTCGCCGAATGGCTGACCGGGCGGAGCATCGGCAATATCCCCACCTGCGGCGCCGTCGGCATCGAATTCGACTGCCGGTCATGGTCAGAGCTCAAGGAAGGATCCGGCCGCCTGCTGTTCTTCGACTACCCCAAAAAACATTCCGGCCGCGAATAATGACGGCCGGCACGCAGGCCATGGCAGACGGCGGATACCTGCCGTTCCGACGGGTACTGCCGCAGCTGGCACTCCTGTCGTCGCTCTTTCTGCTCAATTTTCTCTCCCGCATCATCTTTGCACCGCTGCTGCCGCAGATCGAGCAGGAACTCGGCTTCGGCCATACGGTGTCGGGCTCCTTTTTTCTGTGGATTTCCGTTGGTTATTTCCCCTCGGTGCTGACCTCCGGGTTTGTCTCGGCGCGCATCACCTTCAAACGGACAATCGTCCTGTCCACCCTCGCCGCCGGCTGTGTCCTCGTCATCCTGGCCCATTGCCGGACCATGACCGGCATCCGTGCCGCCCTGTTCGGGCTCGGCCTCGCCTCCGGTCTCTACCTGCCGGCGGGACTGTCGACGATCACCGGGATGGTGGCACCGACTTTCTGGGGGCGGGGCATCGCCGTCCACGAACTGGCGCCGAATATCGGTTTCATCATTGCGCCGCTGATCTGCGGGGTGATGGTGCGGTGGTCGACCTGGCGCCACGGGATCGAGGGCATCGGTGTCGGCCTGATCGTCATGGCGGTGCTGTACGGTCTGAAGGGGCGGGGCGGCAGGGATCGGGGGGTGCCTCCCGATCTCGCGGTCTTTCGCGTCTTTCTGGCCATGCCGCAGTTTTGGCTGATGATCCTGCTGTTTTCCCTGGCCATCTGCTCGACCATGGGGATCTATGCGATGCTGCCGTTGCTGCTGGTCACCGGCCAGGGGATGGATGGCGACAGCGCCAACCGTCTCCTCTCGCTGTCGCGGTTCTGCACGATCATCATGCCGGTCCCGGCCGGCTGGCTCGGCGATCGCTACGGCAACCGGCGGGTGATGGTGGCGGCCCTGCTGCTCGCCGGCCTGCTGACGATCCCGCTCGGCCTCCTGTCCGGCGGCCCTCTGCTCGCCGCGGTCTTTCTCCAGCCGCTGGTCGCCGTCTGTTTCTTCCCCTCGGCCTTCGCCGTCCTCAGCACGCTGGGGGGAAAGAAGCTGGGGGCGGCGGCGGTTTCCCTCTCCATCCCGATGGCGTTTCTGGTCGGCGGCGGAGTCATGCCGACCCTGATCGGCGGCATCGGCGATCACTTCGACCTCGGCGCCGGTTTTGTCGTGGCCGGCCTGGCGATGACTGTTGCCGCCGTCCTGGCCGCGGTTATCCTGCGGCGGGAGGCGAGGGCGAGGGGTGCGGAGCATGATCCGCGGTCATAAAGGTTGCCATAGCTGTTGAAATACCGTTTTCCGTCCGGTATATCCGCCACTGGATTGCCAACGCCCCGGCGAGGCTGATCGACCATCAAACTTCATCCTCCGCCGAGAAAAAGAGAAGGACGGTACAATGAATAAGGGGAACTTGGGTGTCTGAAACGGAAAACAACGCCACGTCCAGCCGCAGCGACTTGATCCGGGACGTATTTCTCTCCCTGCTGCGGGAAACGGCGCTCACCAGCTGGGAGCTGATCAAGATCACCGTGCCGGTGGTGATCATCACCAAGGTCCTCGAGGAACTGGGGATGATCACCTGGCTCGGCTACCTGCTCGAACCGGTGATGGGCCTGGTCGGATTGCCCGGCTCCCTCGGCCTGGTCTGGGCGATGGCGATGCTGACCAGCATCTACGGCGGCATGGCGGTCTTCGCCGCCCTGGCGCCCGGCCTGGCGCTGACCGGGGCGCAGGTGACGATCCTCTGCTCGATGATGCTGATCGCCCACACCCTGCCGCTGGAGTTGAGCATCAGCAAAAAGGCCGGGGCGGCAGTGCTGCCGATTGCCGTCCTGCGGGTCGGCGGGGCGGTCCTCTACGCCGTCCTGCTCGACCGGCTCTGCCGGTGGCTGGACCTGTGGCAGGGACCGGCCCGGCTGCTGTTCAAGACCGGCGAGATCGAACGCGACCTCGGCGGCTGGGCCCTTGATCAGATCATCAACCTCGGCATGATCATTTTGGTGATCTTTGCTATCATGGTCTGCATGCGCCTCCTCCGGGCGATCGGCGTCCTGGCGCTGTTCGAGCGCCTGCTCGGCCCGGTGCTGCCGGTGTTCGGCATGAGCCGGCAGGCGGCGCCGCTCACCGTCGTCGGCATGGTCATGGGGCTCAGCTACGGCGGCGCCCTGATCATCCGCGAGGCCTGTTCGGGCAAGCTCGATCGCCGGGAGATCTTCTATTCGATGGCCCTGATGGGGATCTGCCACTCCCTGGTCGAGGACACCCTGCTGATGCTGGCGCTCGGCGGCCGGTTCGGCGGCATATTTTGGGGGAGGATTCTCTTTTCTCTTGGTATAGTGTTCGGTATTGTCCGCCTGGCCCGCTACATTGAACAACGAAGGACAAGGATCCCGACAGGAACGGCCTGAATGGCGGAACAGGCTGCTGTCTCACACTGCTATGCGCTTTTCGAAATTTGGTCAACGATTGACCTGCGACGCCGGCATCCTCTCGCTGATGGACGATCTGGGGGCGGCCCGCAGCGAATACGAAGGGGAAATGATGATGATGGGCGGCGGCAATCCCGGTCATGTCCCCGAATTCCAGGAACTGCTCCGCCGCAACCTCCAGGAGATCTGCGGCGACCCTGCGGCCTTCCGGGAACTGGTCGGGGCCTACAGTCCGCCCCAGGGCGATGCGGCATTCATCGAGGTCCTCGCCGACCTGCTGTCCCGGCACTGCGGCTGGCCGGTCGGACCGGACAACATCTGCCTCACCAACGGCAGCCAGACCGCCTTCTTCATGCTGTTCAACCTCCTGGCCGGCGTCTGTCCCGACGGCAGCTGCAGGAAGATCTGCCTGCCGCTGGCCCCTGAATATATCGGCTATGCCGATCTCGGTCTGTGCGACGATTTCTTCGTCGCCACCAAACCGAAAATCGAGCGGATCGGCGACGATATGTTCAAGTACCATATCGACTTCGACGCCCTCGAGATCACCCCTGATATCGGCGCCATCTGCGTTTCGCGCCCGACCAATCCGAGCGGCAACGTCATCACCGACAGTGAGGTCCAGGCCCTCGACCGCCTGGCCCGGAGGCATGGCGTGCCGCTGATCATCGACAACGCCTACGGCCTGCCCTTCCCGGGGATGGTCTATGCCGAGGCCGCCCCGTTCTGGAACGACAACACCGTGGTCTGCCTGTCGCTGTCCAAGCTCGGGCTGCCGGCGGTCCGGACCGGCATCATCGTCGCCCGGCCGGAGATCGTCCGCGCCCTGGCCAGCATGAATGCCATCATGTCGCTGTCGCCGGGCAGCTTCGGCGCCATGGTGACGAGGAAACTGTTTGCCTCCGGCGAGGTGGTCGATCTCAGCCGCAACCTGATCGGCCCCTTTTACCGCCGCAAGATGGAAAAGGCGGTGGCGGCGGTTCGCCGGGAATGCGCCGGTCTGCCCTATCGGATCCACAGGCCGGAGGGGGCGATGTTTCTGTGGCTGTGGTTCGAGGGGCTGCCGCTGTCGAGCCTCGACTTCTACCGCCGATTGAAGCGCCGGGGCGCCCTGGTGGTATCCGGGCATTATTTCTTCCCGGGGTTGAAGGAGGAGTGGCGGCATCGGCAGGAATGTGTTCGGGTAACCTATTCCCAGAACGACGAGGATGTGGCCAACGGCATCGCCATCATCGGCCGCGAGGCCGGAAAGGCGTATGCCGGTTCGGGTCAATAGTTAATTCGCCGTATATTTCCGGAGGTCTGTCGATCTATGAAACATCCTGCAGTGCATATCTGTCTTGTGCTCCTGGCGATCCTGTCGGCACCGTCCCTGGTTGCCGCCGACTGCCTCGAAGGGGACTGTCGGAACGGCAAGGGGGTCTTCGTCCACAAGGACGGCCGGCGTTACCAGGGAGAATTCAAGAATGGCGTCATCAGTGGCACCGGTACACTGACCCTGCCCAATGGGGTTGAGTACAGCGGGCAGTTCCGCAACGGCCGGCTCTACGGTGTCGGTCGGATGACCGGCCCGAAAGGATTGAGCTACGAGGGGGAATTCCGGGACAACCTCTTCCATGGCAAGGGGACACTGGTTGGTGGTGATGGCCTGCAGTACATGGGTGAATTCGACAGCGGCCGCTATCATGGAGAAGGCATCCTGTTCTACCCCGACGGTCGGGAATACAAGGGAAGGTTCCTGAACAACACCGTCGATGGTCATGGCAAGCTCACTTACCCGGACGGCACCTGGTACGAGGGGGAGTTCCGTAACGGCAAGCCCGAGGGGCGAGGCACCCGCAAATATATTGACGGCGGATCGTATACCGGCGATTTCCGCGGCTCGGTCCGCCATGGCTTCGGGGTCTATACCGCCGCCAATGGCGAGGAGTTCGAGGGAGGCTTCAGCGAGGACAAGCCGCATGGCGAGGGCATCAAACGCTATCCCGGCGGGGGCACGTACAAGGGGACGTTCAAGGATGGATTGCGGTACGGCAAGGGAAAGATGGACTACGCCGATGGATCCTGGTATGAAGGCGAGTTTGTCGAGGACCGGGAAGAGGGCCGGGGCATTCGCGAATATGCCGACGGCAGCCGCTACGAAGGCGAATTCTCCCACGGCAAGCGTCACGGCAAAGGCCGATTGACCCTCGCCGACGGCGGCGTCTACAAAGGGGAGTTCGCGGGTGACGTCATGCATGGGGAAGGGTCCATCCGCTATGCCGACGGCCGCAAATATCAGGGAGCCTTCCTCAACGGTAAACCGGCCCCCCAATCCGAACCGTCACCGGCGCCGGCGGTTATGACCGGCAACGACGATGAAGTCCCTGACTGGCTGTTGAAGCCTGAGGAAGAGGTGGCGGACGAAGACCCTGATGCGACTGCAGCCGCTGGCGGTGGTGCCGGTCAGCCCGATGCCTATCGCTTCGAGGATGGCAGGATTGTTGTCGCCGCAAGCGGCCGCGCGGCCAACGGCAAGGTGCAGGTGGTCTTCCCGGATGGCCGTGTCTACGAGGGAATGGCCAGGGATGGGCGCATGGACGGGAAAGGGGCGTTGCTGCTCCCCGGCGGTGATACCTACAAGGGCGGTTTCTCGCAGGGAAAGTTCGAGGGCAGGGGGGTCTACCGCTATGCCGATGGTCGCGAATATGATGGAATCTTCCGTGCCGGGTTGAAGGAGGGGAAAGGAACGTTCTCCTATACCGATGGGACCAAATATGTCGGCCAGTTCAAGGCCGATCTGTTTTCAGGCAAAGGGGAATACAGTTTTGCCGACGGCAGTCATTACAGCGGCGAATTTGCCGGCGGCGAGTTCAACGGCAGGGGGAAACTGCGCTATCTGGATGGATCGGTGTACCAGGGCGATTTCAAGGATGACCTGCCGGATGGAGAAGGGGTGCTGGTCGGCAAGGACGGCAGCCGCTACGAGGGAGAATTCCGGCGCGGCAAGCGCAATGGGCAGGGGCGTCTGGAGTTGAAAACAGGCAAGATCTACGAAGGGTTGTTCGACAACAACCGATTTATCGGTTCGAGAAAGTCATAAGCATGAATGAGGTAGAAACGAGGATGCGCTGGAGCTATAAAACCGTTTTATACGAGTTGAAAAAGGAAGGGCTGCTCGGCAACGCCTTCCTGGATGAGTCGGAAATCGAGCTGTCGCTCAACGAGTTCGGGGCGGCGGGGTGGGAATTGATTTCGATGATCGAGACCCGCGACGGCATTATCGCCGTGTTCAAACAGCCGTTGGGCCGGATTCCGGTCCAACCCGAGATCGATGAAGAGCAGGAAGAGCGAGTGGCGAGGCCGCCGTTGCACTCGCCGCCGTTGCAGCCGTCGCCGCCGGTGATTCGGGAGAGAATCGTTCCCCCTGTCCGGCCGGTCGTCAAGACCAATGCTGAACCGGAGCAGGAGCGGGAAACGCAGTACTCGATCGGCTCGATTCGAATCGAATAGCCGCGGCCATCGGGGCCCATCGCCGTTGCCGGATGGCGATGGACCCCGCTTCCCGGATCTCAGCCGAGATGGAAGAAGCTGCCGATCTGGAACACCAGCACGGCAAGGGTGAAGGCGAAGACGGTATTGAAGCCGATCGAGAACAGGGCCCATCGCCATGACGCCTCCCGGGCGATGCAGACCACGGTGACGAAACAGGGGGCATAGAACATGATGAAGACCAGGGCGGCGACCGCTACCACCCGGTTCCAGTTCGCGTCCTTTTTGAGACGCTCGCCGAGCGAATCCGTTTGTTCCGTATCCACCTCCCCCATCGAGTAGGCAGTGCCAAGCGTCGAGATGATGACCTCTTTGGCGGCGAACCCGCCGATCAGGGCGATATTGGTGCGCCAGTCGAAACCGGCGAGGTGTGATACCTTCCCGATGGCGGTGCCGATCCTGCCGGCGAGCGAATGGCGCAACGCCTCCTCGGCCTGCCGTTTGTCGATTTCCCGCAACTTCCCGGCGGCAACATTCTGCCGCATCGCCGCGTAGCCGGCCACCCGATCTGCCGGGAGTTGCGGGAAGGTCATCATTGCCCACAGCAGGATCGAGATCCCGAGAATGACCGTCCCCGCCTTTTTGATGTACTGCCAGGTCCGCTCCCAGGTGTGAATGAGCAGACCGCGCAGCGTGGGAAAGCGGTAGGGCGGCAGTTCCATGACGAAGGGCGTCGGGGCCCCGCGCAGCACCGTCGAGCGCAGCAGCCTGGCGGCGAGCAGGGCGACGATCCAGGCCAGCATGGTGAAGAGGAACATATACTGGGCCTTGTTTTCGCTGAAGAAGGCGCCGATCAGCAGGGCCAGTACCGGCATCTTGGCACCGCAATTCATGAACGGGACCGTCAGCAGGGTCGCCATCCGCTCCTTCGGCGAACGCAGGGTGCGGGTGGCCATGACCCCGGGGACGGCGCAGCCGCCGGCAATACCGCCGGAGACGATGAACGGCATCACCGAGGAGCCGTGCAGGCCGAAGATCCTGAAGACCCGGTCCATCATGTAGGCAACCCGGGCGAGGTAGCCCGAGTCCTCGAGGATGGCGATGGCGAAAAACATGAACATGATCAGCGGCACAAAACCGAGCACCCCGCCGACGCCGTCGATGACGCCGGAGATGACGAGGGATTTGAGGAGTCCGTCGGGGAGGATCGTCTCGATCGAGGCGGAGAGCCAGCCGAAGAAATCCTCGAGCAGGGCCACCGGCCATTCGCTCCAGGAGAAGGTGAACTGGTAGACCCCGAACAGGATCGCCAGCATGATCACCGGTCCGATCAGGCGGTTGGTGAGCACCTTGTCGATCCGGTCGGAGGTGTAGAGGCGGTCGGTGTCGAACTGGTGGGTCACCACCCCCTGGCGGAGGATCGACTTGATGTAACCATAGCGGTGGTCGGCGATGATCGCTTCCGGATAGACATCGAGCGTCCTGGTCGTGTGTTCGCCGACCTTGCTGACAATGGCTTCAAGCTCGGAGGCGGTCGCCGGGTCGGTGTCGCTGCCCTTGGCCACGATCTGTTCGTCGTTCTCGAGGTACTTGATGGCGACGTATCGCGGCGGGTACAGCCCGTCGAGGAAGTGCGCCGCCTCGATCCTCGTCACCAGCGCGGCGACTGCGGCATCGAGGTCGTCGCCGTAGGAGATGTCGCGTGGCTGCCATGGCAGCTTTTTCCCGGCCAGGGCGAGGGCCTCGTCGATCAGTTTGTCCTTGCCGAAGCCGGAGCGGGCGATGATCGGCACGACGGGAACTCCCAGGAGTTCGGCCAGTTTTTCGGCCTTGATCTCGATCCCGCGATCCCGCGCCACATCGATCATGTTCAGGGCGATGACCAGCGGCACGCCGAGTTCGAGGAACTGGCAGGTCAGATAGAGGTTGCGCTCGAGGTTGGAGGCATCGACGATGTTGATGACGACCTCCGGGCGGTGGCTGATCAGGTAATCGCGGGCAACCAGTTCCTCGACCGAGTAGGCGGTCATCGAGTAGGTGCCGGGGAGATCGGTGATGGTGATCCTCGTTCCCTTGTGGTCGAGTAATCCTTCCTTGTGGTCGACGGTGATGCCGGGGTAGTTGCCGACGTGCTGCCGGGCACCGGTAAGCTGGTTGAACAGGGTGGTTTTGCCGGCGTTGGGGTTGCCCGCGAGGGCCATGATGGCTTGTCTGGTCATGAATTCCCGGAGATGCGTCAGAAGGAAAGGGTATGAGTGCGGGGAGAGAGCCTATTGGACCTCGACCTGGATATAGTCGGCTTCGCTGTTGCGCAGGGTCAGGGTACCGTTCATGACCCTGATCGCCACCGGGTCGTTCAGCGGCGCGCGCCCGTGGATGGTGATCTGCGCTCCCGGGATCAGGCCCATCTCCCGGATCCGGCGGCCGAGTTCACCGCCGACCTTGACGGCGCGGATAATTCCCGTCTGTCCCTTCTGCATCTGCCTGAGGAGTATTGTCGGCATATCAGTTCCTTGATTCGGGCTGTTTTCGGTTGTCACAAATCGAGTCGCAGCCGGCGCAACCGCAGCCGCAGGCGATAGCGGCACCGGGCCTGACCGCCGCCCGCCATTGCCGGAAAATCCTGCGTCCGATAAAGAAAGCGGCTGTCGCGATGATCAGCCAGATAATAATGTTCTGCCACATATATTCCCTCCATCGTCCCTGTAAGTTAGGGGGTCCTAATTGAATGGGCCAAAAAAAAGAGCCCGCGACTACAGGCTCTGCACAGTGCTGGTTACAGGGCGGTGACGAGTATATTGTCACTGACGCTGTTGTCGAGACTTATCGTTCCCCCTTCGATCTTGAGGATGCATTGGCTGCCGTTCTCCGGACAGATGACCTCCGCCTCGATGCCTGGGTAGACGCCCATCGAGGCCATCCGGGCACACAGCCGTCGGTCGCCGGTGACCTTGCAGATGCGGATCCGACCGGTCCTTCCCTTCTGTGACAGCGGTGCGACGCTTTCGGAGCATTTCTCTTTCCCCCAGCAATTCCGCACCCTGTTGGCCAAACAGTGACAACCGTGGTGTAAGTCTCTCAGATCCATGTCGGTCTCCATCTTGAAAAGATGTTATTAGGTACACCAAACATTAGTCACAGTCAACAGATATTTCAAGAAGGCGGAATAAAATCAGGTGTGTCTAAAATATCCGGATTTGGTTGAGGCCGGCAACCCCGCATTCAGCGACTATGCGGGGGCAACGGCGTTGCCGGGATTGATGCAAGTGGATTCAATCGCATCAATCCCGGCGGGGAGGAAGAATCAGTCGAGCTTCTGCTGGGTCCTGGCCCAGGTGTCGCGCAGGGTGACGATCCGGTTGAAGACCGGTCTGCCGGGGGCCGAGTCGACGGTATCGGCACAGAAGTACCCCTGCCGCTCGAACTGCACCTGCGTGCCGGCGGCCAGCCCGGCCAGCGACGGTTCGGCCATGGCCGTTTCGATGGCGATGCGCGAGTGGGGATTGAGGTGCTGCTTGAAATTGATATCCTTGTCCGCCTCCGGATTTTCGACGACAAACAGTCGATCGTAGAGTCGGACCTGACAGGGCAGGGCGTGACCGGCGGAGACCCAGTGGATGGTCCCCTTGACCTTGCGGCCGTCCGGGGCCGACCCGCCTCTGGTGGCGGGGTCGTAGGTGCAGTGGATCTCCCGGATCGCCCCGCCCTCGTCCTTGACGACCGAAGTGCAGGTGATCAGATAGCCGTAGCGCAGCCGGACCTCGCGGCCGGGGCCGAGGCGGTGGAATTTCGCCGGCGGGTTGTCCATGAAGTCCGCCCGTTCGATATAGAGTTCGCGCGAGAACGGCAGTTTGCGGCTGCCCATGGCCGGATCCTGGGGGTGATTGGCCGCCTCCAATTCCTCCGCCTGGTCCTCGGGATAGTTGTCGATGACGACCTTGACCGGGTCGAGGACGCACATCACCCGTGGGGCGGTGACGTTGAGGTCGTCGCGGACGGCGTTCTCGAGGACGGTCATGTCGATCCAGCTCTCCCGTTTGCCGAGGCCGATCTCGTTGCAGAAACTGCGGATCGCGGCCGGGGTGTAGCCCCGCCGTCGGAGCCCGGAGATGGTCAGCATCCGCGGGTCGTCCCAGCCGTCGACATAGCCTTCCTTCACCAGCTGCAGCAGCTTGCGCTTGCTCATGACGGTGTAGGTCAGGTTGAGGCGGGCGAACTCGATCTGCTGGGGATGGCAGGGCGTCTGCAGAGTATCGAGGACCCAGTCGTAGAGCGGCCGGTGATCCTCGAACTCGAGGGTGCAGAGGGAGTGGGTGATCCCTTCGATGGCATCGGACAGGCAGTGGGTGTAATCGTACATCGGGTAGATGCACCAGGTGTCGCCGGTCCGGTGGTGCGGCACCTTGAGAATCCGGTAGATGACCGGGTCGCGCAGGTTGAGGTTGGGGGAGGCCATGTCGATTCTGGCCCGCAGGACATGGCTGCCCTCTGCGAACTCGCCGTTTCGCATGCGTTGGAAGAGATCGAGGCTGTCCTCGACGCTGCGATTGCGCCACGGGCTCTCCCGCCCCGGTTCGGTCAGGGTGCCGCGGTACTCCCGGATGGCCTCGGCCGACAGCTCGCAGACATAGGCCTTGCCGAGCCGGATGAGCTGCAGGGCAAAGTCGTAGAGGGCGGGAAAATAGTCGGAGGCGTAGAACAGCTTGTCGTGCCAGTCGAAACCGAGCCACCTGACATCGCGCATGATCGACTCGACGTAGGCGACCTCTTCCTTGCTCGGGTTGGTATCGTCGAAGCGCATGTGGCAGACGCCGTTGTTTTCCAGGGCGATGCCGAAATTGAGGCAGATCGACTTGGCATGACCGATGTGGAGAAAGCCGTTCGGCTCCGGCGGGAACCGGGTCACCGTGGTCCGGTGTTTGCCGGTCCGGAGATCGTCGGCAATGATCTGCCGGATGAAATCGATGGGTCTGCTGGCTGTTTTCTCTGGAGTGTCCATGTCGATGTGTATTTGCTGGGGCTGAGGGTAGAGGTCAAGGAGCCGGGAAAAAGCGGGTGATGTCGCGCATCCGCCTGACGACCCGGTCCCTGCCGATGACCGGCAGGATCTCGAACATCGATGGCCCGGCCAGCTGGCCGGTGACGACGGTCCGCATGGCGTTGATCAGCACGCCCGGCTTGATGTCGAGTTCCTCGGCCATCTCGCGGGCGACCCGCTCGGTCTCGACGGCGTCGAAGGTCTCCAACTGCTCATAGCGGTCGGCAAGGGCCGGCAGCCAGGTCGCCAGGTCGGGAAACTTCAGGACGTTTTTCTGCAGCGGCTTGTCGTCGACGGTGAAATCGTCGGCAAAGTAGGCCCGGCCGAGGCTGGTAAAGTCCTTCAGCGTGTGGAAGCGGTCGCGAATCAGATCGATGGTGTGGAGAAACCACTCCTGCCGTGCACCGGCCCAGGCGTCATCCCACAGTCCCGCCGCCTCGAGCTCCTTTTGCACCATCGGCGCCAGGTCGGCGATCGGCATGGTCCGCAGGTAGTGCTCGTTGATGGCGATGGCCTTCGGGTCGGTGAAGAACTTCGGGTCGTCGCGGCGGAAGTTGAAGACGGCGCTGGAGCGGTTGATCCGTTCGAGGGTGAAGGCCTCGATCAGTTCCTCCCGGGAGAAGATCTCCCGGTCGTTGCCGGGCGACCAGCCGAGAAGGACGAGAAAGTTGTTGAAGGCCCAGGGGATGAAGCCGTGGTCACGGTAGAAATGGACGGCGACGATCTCGCCGTGGCTGCGCTTGGAGATCTTCGCCTTCTTGTTGTCGAGGGTCAGCGGGATGTGGGCGAAGACCGGCAGCGGCGCCTCCAGGGCCTCATAGAGCAGGACCTGGCGGATCGTGTTGGTCATGTGGTCCTGACCACGGATGATGTGGGTGATGCGATCGCGGATGTCGTCGACGACGTTGGACAGGAGGTACAGCGGTTTGCCGTTGGAGCGGAGGATGACGAAGTCGTCCACCTCCCGGTAGTCGCATTCGATCCGGCCCATGACCTTGTCGTCGTAGCCGAGCAGGCCCTGGCGGTCAGGCACCTTGAAGCGGATGACCGAGGGCAGTCCGGCCGCCTCTTTCTCCGCCACCTGCTGAGGCGTCAGGTTGCGGCAGGTCCGGTCGTAGCCGAGCGCCTGTTTGGCGGCGAGCGCCTTCTCCCGCTTGGCATCGAGCTCCTCCTTGGTGCAGAAGCAGCGGTAGGCCCGGCCGGCCTGCAGCAGTTTTTCGGCGGCAGCCACGTGGTCGGCGGTGAAATCGGTCTGGAAGTACGGGCCTTCATCGTAGGTGATACCCAGCCATTCCAGACCCTCCATGATACCGCGAATCGATTCCTCGGTCGAACGCTCGGCATCGGTATCCTCGATCCTCAGGATCAGCTTGCCGCCGGTTTTTTTGACGTACAGCCAGTTATACAGTGCCGTGCGGGCCCCGCCGATGTGCAGATAACCGGTGGGGCTCGGGGGAAAACGCAGTCGTGTTTCAGTCATCAACAACTCCTTTTCGGAAACATCAGGCGACCATCGCCGGACCAGGTATCAATGCAGGCTCAGCGTCCGGCATTGCCTGTTGAATACAAATATTGGTATTCTCTATCGGATTCGCAATCCATGGGATGACAATTCCTGCCGATCCGGGCGCTGCCCGTGGCAAACGAAATAGTCGGCCGCAGCCCCTGGAGGCGAATGCGTTATATCGTCTTCACTGGATTTGTTCAAGATAATCATTGCCTGGAATACTTTCCGGGCAGGCGGCGGCGATCCGGTTGCCGCTCTTTGCCGCTGCCGAGCGACGAAAATCCGTCGCCTCGCATTTTTATTGTCCTCTTTCAAGGATATCATTATAATTACCAATTTTATCGGGCAAATAATTTCAGGAGACCTGCCCCGGTTTTTCAGGAAAAACGTGGGCGACATCCGGGGAGATTTGCGTACTTGCAGATGGAAGCAGCCTGTTCTGAGATCGGGCAGGCATACACAGCGGAGGAGAAGGAGCGGAGATGAAGGTACTGATCAGTGACAATCTGTCGCCCGCGGGAGTCAAGATACTGGAGGCAGCCGGTCTTGAGGTGGATAGCATCCCAGGCCTGAAACCCGAGGAGCTGAAGAAGATCATCGGCAATTACGAGGGGCTGGTAATCCGCAGCGCCACCAAGGTCACGGCCGACCTGCTCGAGGCGGCCCACCGGCTCAAGGTCGTCGGCCGCGCCGGTATCGGCCTGGACAACGTCGATATCCCGGCTGCCAGCCAGAAGGGCATCGTCGTGATGAACGCCCCGAGCGGCAACGCCACCACCGCCGCCGAGCATGCAATCGCGATGATGATGTCCCTGTCCCGCAACATCCCGCAGGCGACGGCCTCGATGAAGGCGGGCAAGTGGGAAAAGAAAAGTTTCATGGGCAGGGAATTGACCGGCAAGACCTTCGGTGTCGTCGGTATCGGCAGGATCGGCGGTATCGCCGCCAGCCGGGCCCAGGGACTGAAGATGAAGACCATCGCCTACGACCCCCATATGCCGAAGGAGATGGCGGAAAAGATCGGGGTCGAGCTGGTCGATCTGATGGAATTGGCGAACCGTGCCGATTATATCTCCGTCCATGTCCCGCTGACCAAGGAAACCAGGAATCTGCTGTCCACCGACTTCTTCAAGGCGATGAGGAAGGATGCGATGTTCATCGACTGTGCCCGGGGCGGGGTCTGCGACGAGCAGGCGCTGTACGAGGCGCTGGTCGACGGCGAGATCGCCGGGGCGGCGCTCGATGTCTTTGCCGG
The DNA here is from genome assembly GCF_053613775.1 of Desulfoprunum sp. NCBI lineage: Bacteria > Pseudomonadati > Thermodesulfobacteriota > Desulfobulbia > Desulfobulbales > Desulfobulbaceae > Desulfoprunum > Desulfoprunum sp. The sequence goes on along the minus strand of NZ_JBSHXH010000004.1, from coordinate 1,094,795 downwards.
CGAACCGACCACGCTTGAAAACTGCCCGCTGCTAGGCCTGAAGAACTTCATCTGCACGCCGCACCTGGGCGCTTCGACCAGCGAGGCCCAGGAAAACGTCGCCCTGATCATCGCCGAGCAGGTGGCCGACTATCTCCTTCGCGGCTCGGTCACCAACGCGGTCAATGTCCCATCGGTCAGTGCCGACGTCCTGGCCCAGGTCGGCCCCTATATCACCCTCGGCGAGATGCTGGGCTCCCTGCACATGCAGATGGCGAAGGGAGGGGTGCAGGCGGTCAATATCGAATACAGCGGCCAGCTGGCGGATCTCAACACCGCTCCGGTGACTGTCGCCTTCCTCAAGGGCCTGTTCACCCCGATTCTCCAGGATGCGGTGAATTATGTCAATGCCCCGGTCATCGCCAAGGACCGTGGGATCAGGGTCATAGAGTCGAAGTCGGAAAAAGCCCATGACTTCAATAATGTTCTGTCGGTCAAGGTCGTGACCACCGAGGGAGAGAATGTCCTGGTCGGCACGGTATTCGGCAAGAACGAACCGCGTCTGGTCCGTCTCAATTCGTTCCGTCTGGAGGCGCTGCCTTCAGGTCCGATGCTGCTGGTCTACAACAAGGATGTCCCGGGCGTGATCGGCGCCCTCGGCACCACCCTCGGCCACGCCGGGGTCAATATCTCCCGCATGACCGTGGGGCGGGAAGAGGCGAGCAACCAGAATATCATTTTCCTCAGTACCGACGAATTGATCTCCCGGGAACTGCTCGCCAAGGTGCGGGAACTGGAACATATCGACGATGCGGTGGTTCTTGAATTGAACCGCTTCTAAAGACAATCCTGGCGCTTGCGGAAGGAGAGGACGGAATTATGGAAGAACATGCGACGGCAAAGAACGGGCAGAAGGAAGATTGCCACTGTGAAGAAGGAAAGGTCCCGGATCGGCATGGGAAATGTGTCATGCCGGAAGTCACCTTTTCGGCCTTCATCATGTCTTTGAATACCTCCGTCCTCTACCATCTCGGGGAGATTGCCGATCCCGCTACCGGCAAGCGGGAGCCGGACTTCGAACTGGCGCGGCATGCGATCGACACCCTGGTCGTATTGGAACAGAAGACCAGAGGCAATCTCGAGAAGGATGAAGAGGAACTGCTGAAGAACATCATTTACGACGTGAAACTGCGGTTCGTCAAGGCGGTGAAACGATAGCCGGTCAATTGACGGCGGATGAGTGGCGGTGCCGAGAGCTGCTGCCCGACTCCCTATGACGGATATCAATCTCCATAGGTCCGTGGAGCTTTTCGCCCCGGCCAAGATCAACCTCTTCCTTCATGTCCTCCGCAGGCGGGCGGATGGATATCACGATCTTGAGACCTGGATGCAGAAGCTCGACTTCGGCGACACGGTGGAACTGCACCTCCGGAATGATGGTCTTCTGGGGTTGGTCTGCAGCGATCCATCGCTGCCGACGGACCGATCCAATCTTGCCTGGAGGGCAGCCGAAGAATTTTTTTCTGCCGGTCGGCGGGGGAAAGGGTATGGTGTCGACATCCGGATCGACAAGCGGATCCCGGTGGCAGCCGGGCTTGGCGGTGGGAGCAGCGATGCCGGATCGGTTCTGCGGGGATTGAACCGTCTGTTCGACAATGAATTTTCCCGCGCGGAGCTCTGTGCCATGGCCCTCCGCCTCGGGGCCGATGTTCCATTTTTTGTCGTCGAGGATGATGCTGTTGTCGCCGAAGGGGTCGGTGAAGTGATGTACCCGGCCCAGAGCTTGAGGGAATATCACGTTCTCCTGGTAAATCCTGGATTTTCTGTTTCCACCCGTTGGGTGTTTGAGAATTTAGGATTGACAAGAACATTGAAAGAATCTAAATTAGCGAGTTTTCGAAAAGATGCGCCCGCTCTACCGTCACTGGGTGCGCTCTCGAACGATCTGGAACGCGTTACCCTTGCTCAATATCCGGAATTAGCCAGTATCAAAGATAATCTTCTGGAAGCGGGAGCTGAACTTGCGCTGATGTCGGGGAGCGGACCAACGGTGTTTGGCCTGTTTTCCGATCTGTCGACGAGCGCCGTTGAGGTGCGGGCAATCGCGGACAGGTTGAAGCGGAAATTCGGGAAGATGGTATTTGTTGCACGGGCGAATGGTGGGGCGTAGCCAAGCGGCTAAGGCACCGGGTTTTGATCCCGGCATTCGTAGGTTCGAATCCTTCCGCCCCAGCCAATCATGCGCTTCATATCCATATTTGGAAGTACGGGACGATGGCCAATATAATCAAGATATTCTCAGGAAACGCCCATAAAGATCTGGCCCTTGATATTGCCACACACCTCGACCTGCCCCTGTCCAAGGCGGAGGTGAGGAAATTCAGTGATGGCGAAATCTTCGTCGAGATCGGGGAGAATGTCCGGGGAATGGATGTCTTTGTCGTGCAGCCCACCTGTACTCCGGTCAATGATCATCTGATGGAGCTGGTGATCATGGTGGACGCGCTGCGGCGGGCTTCGGCGAGGAGAATTACCGCCGTCATGCCCTATTACGGGTATGCCCGTCAGGATCGGAAAAATGCCCCCCGGGTGCCGATATCAGCCAAGGTCGTCGCCGAGATGCTGATGGTGGTGGGGGTGAGGCGGGTTCTCTGCATGGATCTGCATGCCGGGCAGATCCAGGGGTTCTTCAATATCCCTGTCGATCATCTCTACGCCGCGCCGGTTCTGTTGAGGCATATCGACCGCCAGTACGACAACCCGATCATGGTCTCCCCCGATGCGGGCGGGGTCGAGAGGACCCGGGCCTTCGCCAAGAGGCTGAACATCGGTCTCGCGATCATCGACAAACGGCGTGACCGCCCCAACGAGTGCGAGGCCCTGCACGTGATCGGTGATGTCAAGGGCAAGACGGCGATACTGCTCGACGATATGGTCGATACGGCCGGAACCTTGTGCAGCGCCGCCGCCACGCTCTTGAAAAACGGGGCGAAAGAGGTGCATGCCTGCTGCTCTCATCCGGTTCTGTCCGGTCCGGCGGTTGAACGCATCACTCACTCCGAGATCAAGACCCTGGTCGTGACCAACTCCATCCCATTGCGGGAAGAGGCGCAACGGTGCGGCAAGATCAAGGTTCTGTCGGTATCCTCGCTCCTGGCCGAGGCCATCCGTCGGATCCATAACGAAGACTCGGTCAGTTCGCTGTTTGTGTAATTGATCTGTGAACATTGCGATATAACATAACTTATAATTACAAACCGCCCGGCTGCACTGGAACTGGTTCCTGCGCCGGCCATTGGGTGAAGGAGGAAGTATGCTTCAGGTGGAATTGTCGGCCTCGGTGAGGACTGCAACAGGTAAAGGTGCAATGCGGCAGCTGCGGATGAAGGGCAAGACACCGGCAGTTGTCTACGGCGGCGGCGCTGCGGCCTTGTCTCTTGAGATGGATACGAAGTCGCTGATGCAGCAGCTGCTCGAGATCTATCGCCGGAATGCAGTGGTGACGCTCAAGATCGATGGGGACAAGGATCGGCATGTCCTGGTCGGGGAGGTGCAGACCGATCCGGTTCGTGATACCCTGATCCATGCCGATTTCTGTGAGATCGATCTGCAGAAGGCGCGTCGTTTTGACGTGCCGGTAGTCTTCACCGGAGTGGCCAAAGGTGTCGACCTGGGCGGTGAGATGTTCATCGAGCACAAAAGCGTCACCCTCGAAGGATTGCCGCTCGACATCCCCGATCAGTTCTCCCTCGATGTCACCGATCTGCGGATCGGCGACCACATGACCTTCGGCAATATTTCCCTGCCGCAGACCTTGAAACTTATATCCAATGCGGATAAGGTCTGCGTCAAGGTGGGCAAGAAGATCAGCATCTGAAGAGTTGCCGGTGCCTCGAGGCGCCGCTGCGGCGAATCTGAAACGGATCCGGGAAGATCATGTCTTTCCGGATCTGTTTTTTTCGTCCATTGGAACGCATGGTTGAAAGCGATTATCTCATCGTTGGCCTGGGGAATCCGGGTGAGAATTACCTCAATACCCGTCACAACGTCGGGTTTATCGTCGTTGATGAACTGGCCCGCAGGTGGGGGGGCGATTTTTCCACTGGAAAATGGCGGGCTTTTTTCTTACGCACCTCTCTCAATGGCAGGCGTGTTCACCTGCTGAAGCCCACCACCTACATGAACCTGAGCGGCCAGGTTGTCGTTCGGTACGCCGATTTCTACAGAATCCCTGCCCGGAATATTCTGGTCATCCATGATGATCTGGACATGGCCCCGGGCCGGCTCAAACTGGTGAACGGGGGCGGTGCCGGCGGTCATAACGGCATCCGGTCTCTCATCCAGTACTTATCCTCCAGTGATTTCTCGCGGTTGAAGATCGGTATCGGTCGTCCCGGAAAAGGGGGAATCCATCCCGATATGGCCGTCGAGCGATTCGTGCTGTCGCCGATGACCGATGACGAGCGTCGCCTCCTCGATGAAAGGATGGACGTCATCGAGCAAGGGGTGCGTCTCTATTTCGAGAAAGGTCCTGCCTGGGCGATGAATCTCGTCAATAGCGTCAAGTAGCTGAAAGCTTACCCGCAATTCCCTTGATTCAGGCGAGTCCGGGACTCCGCCGGTGGAAAAAACAGGCAATTTTTAACAAAATATGGTAGGGTATTTGTCCACGTCGGAGAAATAATCCCGCGCATTCACAATGATTGCAGGATTCCTGGATCGTTGCGAAGTTCCTGTCGTTTCCACATCTGCCGGGGATGTCCTGGAGTCTCTATCACTATGTTGAGTAGTACCGCTCGGTGGTGTCCGCATACAGTCTCGAGTAGCATGATGTTCTTCAAGGGGAGAGAAAAGAGTGTTTACTGAAGGCGATATGGCTGTATATCCAGCTCATGGCGTTGGCGTGATCAGATCGATTCAGAAGCAGACCGTCGGTGGGGTTGACCAGACGTTCTATGTCCTGGAGATCCTCGAAAATCACATGACAATCATGATTCCCACCGCCAGCAGCAAGAGCGTGGGATTAAGGGCGATCGTCAACAAAAATCAGGTGCAGGAGGTCATCGCCATTCTCGAGGATCGAACCAGCGAGATCGGCACCCAGACCTGGAACCGGCGCTATCGGGATTATATGGATAAAATCAAGACCGGTTCCGTCCATGAAGTCGCAACGGTCCTGCGCGACCTCTTCCTGCTCAGCATCGATAAGGATCTGTCATACGGTGAGAGAAAAATGCTCGACACCGCCAAGAACCTGCTGGTCAAGGAACTGTCCCTGGCCCAGGATGTCGACGAGGCCAAGATCAGCCAGAAGATCGAAACCATATTTTCCTGATATGATGGCAGGCCGTCCGCCTTCCATGCTCCAGTCCGCCTGTATAGGAAGCCAACCTGTTTCCTGTAAAAAAATGAGTCTCAGCACTGTTCAGTCGCCTCGCAGCCAGGAGGAGGCTGATCCCATATCGATCACGGTCGACGATCGGATGGTCGGTATCCGACTCGATCATTTCCTCGTCCAGACCATCCCGGATCACTCCCGTTCGACCCTTGTTGCCTCCATCCGCTCCGGCTCCCTCAAGGTCAATGACCGGGAGCGGAAGAGCAGCTACCGGCTCAAGGAGGGCGATCGGGTCCATGGGTTGATCAGGACGGAGGCTTCGGACCTCCAGGTCGAGCCCGAGAAAATACCGCTGCAGATCCTGTTTGAGGATCAATACCTGCTGGCCCTGTCGAAACCCCCCGGATTGGTGGTCCATCCCGGGAGCGGCAACCGGAGCGGCACCCTGGTCAATGGCCTGGTATACTACTGCCGTGCCATCGCCTTGGTGGGTGACAACGCCAGGCCCGGGATTGTGCATCGTCTCGATAAGGATACCTCGGGTTTGATGCTGGTGGCCAAGGACGAGCGGGTGCTGCGGTTGCTTGCCACCGATTTCAAGGAACGACGGGTCGACAAGGAATATCTCGCCATCGTCCATGGGATTCTGCCTGAAAAAAGCGGTCGAATCGTAGCAGCGATCGGCCGCCATCCGGTTAATCGCCAGAAGATGGCGGTGGTGGAGGGTTCCGGCCGCCATGCGGTGACCAACTGGCGGGTGCTGAGAGAGGCGGCGGGGCGATTCACCCTGCTCGCCGTCACGATCGAGACCGGGCGCACCCACCAGATCCGGGTTCATATGAGCCATATCGGCCATCCTGTGGCCGGGGACCCCGTCTATGGCGGCAGACCCGGCGATCCCAGGTTTCCCCGGCAGATGCTGCATGCCGCTCGTCTGCGTTTCGTTCACCCCGTAACCAGGAACCCGCTCGACATCGTTGCACCGATATGGCCTGATTTTGTCGAGGCCTTGAGGCAGATTTTTGGAGATATTCCGATGGAAATCGAGGGGATGGTGTGAAGATCGCGGTAACCGGCGGGATAGGCTCCGGCAAGAGCAGTGTCGCGGCGCTGCTGGCCGATGCCGTGCAGGCGGACCTGTTCAGCGCCGACCTTGTCTGCCATGAACTGATGCAGCCGGACGCCGATGGCTGGCTGGGGATCGTTGCGGCATGGGGGGAACGTTACCTCAAGCCTGACCGGTCCATCGACAGGGGCCTCATGCGTGACGCCGTTTTCCGGGATGAGGCGATGCGAAAGCAGCTCGAGACGATCCTGCACCCACTCATCCGCCGGGAGTTGATGCAGAAAATGGCAGCAGTCGCGGGGCAGGGAGGCAGATGCGTCGTTGAAATCCCCCTGCTGTTCGAGGTTGGATGGCAGGACGAGTTTGATGCGACGGTTGTCGTCTATGCCCCGGAAGATGTCTGTGTCGGACGGATTGTTGCCAGGGACGGCATCGGCGAAGAGGCGGCCCGAAGGATACTTGACGCCCAGATGTCGCCGGAGAAAAAGGCCGAAATGGCCACCCACGTGATCAGTAATGCCGGCCTGTGGGCCCAGACCGTGCAGCAGGTTTCCAGCCTTGCCCGGTTGCTGGAGAAAAAAATCAAGGAAAGGGGAAAACCTGCCGATACGGCAAGACAAGGCTTGACACCGCAGAACTGAATACGTATAAGGGAGAAAGCGAAACGAAGTGCACTTCCTGCCTTTTCTCTGGTGGATCCGTATAACTTCAGTACTACACTCTTGCTGGTCAAATCCCTTTCTGGGGTAGGTTTGGGTTGAATCCCGTTGTCGCTGTGAAATCACTGTTTCCGTGATACGTCTTCACTCCATTCTCTTTTGATCTTACAGACCTCTACCAGAAACACGAAGTCTCTGTTTTCCAAGGCCATGATGCCCCGATGCGGTGGTGAGCGCTCACGGTACGGATTCTTGCTGGGAAATACTATCAATTATAACATGCGGCATCATCGACGTATGGCGATCCTGACTCATATTTTCTCCGGACCCGCTGCTATTCGTTTGCCGTCCATCCATCCTGCCACGCGTCTTAGAGGAGAAGGGTTTTAATGAATTTGGCGGAATTAAAGATGATGAAAATCGGCGAGTTGGTCAAACTCGCCCGGAATGCGAAGGTCGAGGGCTACAGCTCCATGCGCAAGCAGGAATTGATCTTCGCCCTGCTCCAGGATCAGGCCGACAAGGATGGCAAGCTGCGGGGCAGTGGGGTTCTTGAAATACTCCCCGACGGCTTTGGTTTTCTCCGCGCCCCGGATTACAACTACCTTCCCGGTCCCGATGACATCTATGTCTCTCCCTCGCAGATCCGCCGCCTCAATCTGAGAACCGGTGATGTCATCGACGGTCTGGTCCGCTCGCCCAAGGAGGGAGAGAGGTACCTGGCGCTGCTCAAGGTCGAAACGATCAATTTCGATCCCCCCGAGGCCTCGAAACAGAAGACGCTGTTCGGCAACCTCACCCCCCTGCACCCCAACGAGAAGCTCAACCTGGAGTGGCAGCCGGACAACTTTTCGATGCGGGTGCTCGATATGTTCGCCCCGATCGGCAAGGGGCAGAGGGGGCTTATCGTCGCCCCGCCGCGCACCGGCAAGACGGTGCTGATGCAGAAGATCGCCAACTCGATCGTCCGCAATCACAAGGAGGTGTATCTCATCGTCCTGCTGATCGACGAACGGCCGGAGGAAGTGACCGAGATGACCAGATCGGTCAAGACCGCCGAGGTGGTCAGCTCGACCTTCGATGAGCCGCCGCAGCGGCATATCCAGGTGGCCGAGATGGTCATCGAAAAGGCCAAGAGACTGGTCGAGCACAAGAAGGACGTGGTCATCCTGCTCGACAGCATCACCCGTCTGGCCCGGGCCTATAATACGGTGACGCCGTCGAGCGGCAAGATCCTCTCCGGCGGTGTCGAGGCCAACGCCCTGCACCGGCCGAAACGGTTTTTCGGCGCCGCCCGCAATATCGAGGAGGGCGGCAGTCTGACCATCCTCGCCACGGCCCTGGTCGAGACCGGCAGCCGCATGGACGAAGTCATCTTCGAGGAGTTCAAGGGGACCGGCAACATGGAACTGGTCCTCGATCGCAAGATGGCCGACAAACGGATCTTCCCGGCCATCGATATCAAGCGGTCCGGGACGAGAAAGGAGGACCTGCTGCTCAAGCCGGAGGTGCTCAACCGCATCTGGATCCTGCGGAAGCTGCTCAACTCGATGAACCCTTCCGACTGCATGGATTTCCTCCTGGATAAACTGAGAACGCAGAAGACCAACAAGGATTTCCTTGATTCGATGAATGGCTGACGACCTGTTCAAATAGTGTTTTGTCTTGAACTCTTGCGAAGACAGGGTATAATACTTCGTTTGTGTCAAAGAAAGCTTCTACTTACCCTGAAGAATAATCGATGTACAACGTGATCATAGAGAAGTGAATCGGAGGAAGAAAACGTCATGAAAGATGGGATACATCCTAAATATAATACAATAAAAGCCGTCTGCGCCTGTGGGAATGAGGTCGAGCTGGGATCGACCATGGGCGAGATCAGAGTGGAGATCTGCTCCGCCTGTCATCCTTTTTTTACCGGCAAGCAGAAACTGGTCGATACTGCCGGCCGCATTGAGAAATTCAAACAGCGTTACGCCAAGCATTTCGAACAGAAAGGCAAATAAAATCCTGTCCGCCGGAGGCTGCTGCCGACGAGTTTACCCCACCTGCGGATTACAGCCGATAAAGCCCACAGTGATGCGTTGCCATGACTGTGGGCTTTTCTTTTTGTGCCTCATACCAGCAATATCCCGTATCCATGATCGATGTATTTGACAACATAGAAGAAAAACTCCAACACCTGGAAAGTCGACTCTCCGATCCGGACCTGGTGGGCAATCAGCAGGAATACCAGAAGGTGGTGCGGGAGCATGCCCATCTGGCGCGGCTGCACACTCTGCATTCCGATCTGAAGCAGGTGCAGAGGGATATCGCCAACAACCGGGCGATCCTCCAGGACGATGACGAAGACCTGGAGTTCAAGGAACTCGCCCGGGCCGATATCGAGGAACTGGAAGAAAAAGAGAAGGTCATCGATCGTGAGATCAAGCTGGTACTGCTGCCCAAGGACCCCAACGACGATCGCAATATTTTCCTCGAGATCCGTGCCGGAACCGGCGGCGACGAGGCGGCCCTGTTTGTCGCCGATCTCTTCCGGATGTATTCGCGCTTTGCCGAATCGATGGGCTGGCGGGTCGAGATCATGAGTTCGAGCCCGCTGGGGATCGGCGGGTTCAAGGAAATCATCGCGATGATCAGCGGCGATCAGGTGTACTCCAAGCTCAAATACGAGAGCGGGGTCCACCGGGTGCAGCGGGTGCCGGAGACCGAGACCCAGGGGCGGATCCATACCTCGGCCGTGACCGTGGCCATCCTGCCCGAGGCCGACGAGGTCGAACTCAACATCGACATGAACGAGCTCAAATTCGATGTCTACCGGTCCTCGGGTCCGGGGGGCCAGAGCGTCAATACCACCGATTCGGCGGTCCGGGTCACCCATCTGCCGACCGGTCTGGTGGTGACCTGCCAGGACGAGAAGTCGCAGCACAAGAACAAGGCCAAGGCCCTGGTCGTCCTCCGGGCGCGGCTGCTCGACCGGATGCAGCAGGAACACCACGATCGGATTTCCCAGGACCGGAAGAGCCAGGTCGGCTCCGGCGATCGCAGCGAGCGGATCCGCACCTACAACTTTCCCCAGGGGAGGATGACCGACCACCGGATCAACCTGACGCTGTACAAGCTCGATGCCATCCTCAACGGCAAACTCGAGGACGTCATCTATCCCCTGATCGCCCACGACCAGGCCGAACGGCTGAAGGCCATCCAGTAGCAATTCCGCCTGTTCGTCCGTACCGGGCAGGCCATGACAGGATACCATGCGTGTGATCGATCTCCTCCGCACCGCGGCGAGTGAACTGAGACTTGCCGGTATCGACAGCGGCGATCTCGATGGCCAGCTGCTGCTCGGGGCCAGTCTGCACAAGAGCCGGACCGAGCTCTATCTGGCAGCGGACATGGAGGTGCCGGAGGAGGCGCTGCAGGTCTTCCTTCGCTATCTCGAGCGGCGGAAGCGGCGGGAACCGGTCGCCTATATCCTTGGTGAAAGGGAATTCTGGTCGCTGCCCTTCATCGTCAACCCTTCGGTCCTGATCCCGCGGCCGGAAACGGAGTTTCTGGTCGAGCAGGTCCTGACGGCCTGCCGGCGCAAGAGCCTGCCGGACGGTTGGATTCTCGATCTCTGCTGCGGCAGCGGGGCGATTGCGGTGGTCCTCGCCTTGGAGCTGCAACGCGATGTCGTCGCCGTCGATCTATCCGGCGACGCGCTGGCGGTGGCGCAACAGAATTGCCGCCGCCACCGGGTCGACGACCGGGTCGCCCTGGTGAAGGCCGACCTGCTGACGGCCTTTGCCGCCGGACGGCAATTTCCCCTGCTGGTGTCGAATCCGCCCTATGTCAGCCGCCGCCAGATCCGCCAGGGGCTGGACCCCGAGGTGGCCGGTTATGAACCGCTGCTGGCCCTCGACGGCGGCGAGGACGGGCTTGACATCATCGCCCGGATCAAGGATATGCTGCCCTCGATCATGCGTCCCGGCGGCGAGGTCTTCATCGAGATCGGGGCCGAGCAGGGACCGGCATTGTCGCGCCTGCTGGTGCCGGCGACCGGGCCTGACGGGCTGTTGAAAACGGTTGAGATACTCAAGGACTATGCGGGACGCGACCGGGTCCTGCATCTCACGATGAGCGAAAACGGAAGGTAGGGAGAACATGGATAAACTGATAGTCGAGGGCGGCATCGCCCTGCGGGGTACGGTACGGATCAGTGGGGCGAAGAACGCGGCCCTGCCGCTCATCGCGGCGACACTGCTGGCGCCGGGCCGGCACCGGCTCGGCAATGTCCCCAACCTGCGGGACACCCGGACCTTTCTGAAGCTGATGGAAAACCTCGGGGTCCGGCATGAACGGCAGGAGGACGTGCTCATCATCGACAGTACCAATCTGCGCAGTGCCGAGGCACCCTACGATCTGGTCAAGACGATGCGGGCCTCGGTGCTCGTCCTCGGCCCGTTGCTGGCCCGGATGGGCAAGGCCAAGGTATCGTTGCCGGGCGGCTGCGCCATCGGCGCCCGGCCGATCAATTTCCATATCACCGGCCTCGAAAAACTGGGGGCGACCTGCCGCCTCGAGCACGGCTATGTCGATGCCGAGATCGACGGCCGGCTGCAGGGTGACACCGTCTACTTCGACATCCCGACCGTCACCGGCACCGAAAACCTGTTGATGGCCGCCGTCCTGGCCGAAGGGACCACCATCCTGAAGAATGCCGCCCGGGAGCCGGAAATCGCCAACCTCATCGACATGCTCACCGGTATGGGGGCGCGGATCGAAGGGCGCAACACCGACCGTTTGACGATCCATGGGGTCGACGTGTTGAGGCCGGCCGACTGTGACATCATCCCCGATCGCATCGAGGCCGGCACCTATCTCATCGCCATCGCCGCCACCGGTGGCGAAGGGACCGTCACCCACTGCAATCCCGCCCATCTGCCGTCGCTGCTCGAAAAGCTGCGGCTGGCCGGGCTGATCGTCGACGAGGGCGAGTCGACCATCTCGGTGCGCTGGCCACAGGCGAAACCCCGAGCGCTCAAGAGCGTCGATATCAAGACGATGCCCTTCCCGGGTTATCCTACCGACCTCCAGGCCCAGTTCATGGCCCTGATGGCCCTCAGTGCCGATATCTGCGTCATCACCGAGACCATCTTCGAGAACCGCTTCATGCACGTGGCGGAACTGCAGCGAATGGGGGCCGGTATCCGGATCGACGGCCACAGCTGCGTCATCAACGGCCATGGCATGAACGGGCTGAGCGGGGCCCAGGTCATGGCGACCGACCTCCGGGCCAGCTCCTCGCTGGTGATCGCCGGGCTTGCCGCCTCGGGACGGACCGAGATCTCCCGGATCTACCACCTCGAAAGAGGCTACGAGAACCTGGTGGAAAAGCTCACCGGTCTGGGCGCCAGGGTCTGGAAAGAACAGGAATAGCCGCATCGATCGCCGCGTCGCCGGCCGCCTGGCCAAACGGCGATCGGTCGGCATCCGCTGGTGCCATAATCACCGGCTTGACCGGGGGCGGCGTCCCGATCCGCCCCCCTGACTATCTCCCCCCGTCTCCCTTTCGGCGCCACCCGCCACCCAATCTTCCATCGTTCCGGGCCGCCGCAATCACAAATTTCTCGGCCTTCGCCGATTGACTCCAGTCAGCTCGATAGTTAGCGTATTCTAAAAAGATATGAGGCCGGAACACGAGGATGGTCAAGAGCCATCGATTGCACCTCTGCAGCAAATACGGTTTTTGCTTGATCCTTCACTGATCTTCCGGCGCCTCATTTCGTTGTATCCACCACCAACCGGCCGAGGCCTGGATATTTTCCAGGACCGCCGTCAGCACAGATCAAGGAGGTATTCCATGAGCCATATATTACCGGAACTCCCGTACGCCTACGATGCTCTCGAACCCTACATCGATGCGCGGACGATGGAGATCCATCATACCAAGCATCATCAGGCCTATATCACCAACCTCAACGCCGCGATCAAGGAGAAGGCACCATTCGAAAGGATGAGCGTCGACCAGCTGCTCCGCAACCTCAACGAGATCCCGGAGGATATCCGCACCATCGTCCGCAACCACGGCGGCGGTCATGCCAACCACAGTTTCTTCTGGCCCCTCCTGAAAAAGGATGTTGCCCTGGCCGGGCCGATAGCCGAGGCCATCAAGGCCGAGTTCGGCAGTTTCGACATCTTCAGGGAGAAATTCACCACGGCGGCCACCAAGGTGTTCGGCAGCGGCTGGGCCTGGCTGACTGTCGACAAGCGCAAGCTGGAGATCGTCGCCACTCCCAACCAGGACAGCCCGATCATGCTCGGCAAGATCCCGGTGCTCGGACTCGACGTGTGGGAGCATGCCTACTACCTGCTCTACCAGAACCGCCGGCCGGACTATATCGCCGCCTTCTTCGACGTCATCAACTGGGAGAAGGTGAACGAGCATTACCTCGCCGCTGCCGGCTGATCGCATCGCCCTTGTTCGGGCTGACAACAACCCTCTCCTGTTGACACGGGAGGGGGTTTTTTTGTAGTGTGGGATACGCACGGCGAAAATCTTCATACATCTTGAAAAGGAACGGAATGGAACTCAATCGATTCACCGGGTCGAGCCGTTATGTGCTCGACGAGGAACTGGCCAAGATCGTCAATATCTCCATGGCCCTGGAGATGCCCCTGCTGCTCAAGGGAGAACCGGGCACCGGCAAGACCATGCTGGCCCACGCGATCGCCGAGACCCTCGGCATGCCGTTGATCATTCTCAACGTCAAATCAAACATGAAGCTGGTCGAGGCCCTGTACCAGTACGATACCCTGACCAGGCTGAACGACAGCCGGTTCGGCGACTCACGCCGGGATGTGAGCGACATCAGCGAGTACATCCGGATGGGGCGGATCGGTCAGGCCTTCACCGCCGAGAAGCGGACCGTCCTGCTGATCGATGAAATCGACAAGGCCGAGACCGAGTTCCAGGACGACATGCTCGATGTCCTCGACCAGATGCAGTTCGATATCATCGAGACCGATGAAATGGTCAAAGCCCGGCATCGGCCGGTGATCATCATCACCTCGAACGCCAAGAAGGATCTGTCCGACCCGTTCCTCGGCCGCTGCAATTTCCATCATATCGCCTTCCCCGAGCCGAAGATGATGCGTCGCATCATCGATACTCATTTCCCTGATATCCCGGAGAAGCTGGCGGAGAGCGCGATCCGCACTTTCTACGAACTCCGCAGCATCGACGGGCTCGAAAAGAAGCCGGCGACCAGGGAACTGCTCAACTGGATCAGGGCCCTGCAGGCCGACCCCGATTTCCGCCGCGGCGAGGCGCTCGACCGGGAGATCCCGTACCTCGGCGTCCTGTTCAAGAAAAGCGGCGATTACCTGAAGTCCGCCAACCTGATCATGAAGCGGGGCTTCTTCCGCTGAGCGGGAGCTGAGGCCGGTGTTCATTCAATTCTTCTATACCCTCCGCGACGTCGGCATCCCGGTCAGCCCCACCTCGTTCCTGCTGCTGCAGCGGGCGATGGGCGAGGGGCTGGTCAACTCGCTCGACGATTTCTACACCGCCGCCCGGGCCATCCTCGTCAAGAGCGAAAAACACTTCGACCTCTACGACCAGGTCTTCGCCCACACCTTCGAGGGGGCCGATCTGGCCCAGGCCGGCGAGGCCGAATTCGACCTCGTTGCCGCCGGCCTGCTCGACGAATGGCTGAACAACCCGAAGCGGCTGGCCCATGCCCTGGGCCTGGACGAGAAGAAGCTGGCGTCGATGTCGCCGGAGGAGGTGCTCGCCTATTTCAAGAAGCGGCTGCAGGATCAGAAGGAACGGCATGAAGGCGGATCGAAGTGGATCGGCACCGGCGGCACCTCGCCGGTCGGGCATTCGGGCTATCATCCCGGCGGCATGCGGGTCGGCGGCGAGTCGATGAACCGTTCGGCGGTCAAGGTGGCGGGGGAACGGCGTTACCGCGATTATTCGACCGACGGCCCGCTGTCGCGGCGGTCGCTGGGCGAGGGACTGAAACGGCTCAGACATCTGGTGCCGCAGGGGGTGCGGGACCGGATCAACGTCGACGACAGCATCTACCAGACCATCAAAAACGGCGGCGAGATCGAACTGGTGTTCGAGCGGGCGACCGTCGACCGTCTCAAGATCATCCTCGCCATCGACAACGGCGGCTGGTCGATGGAGCCCTACGTCGATGTCGTCCAGGCGCTGTTCGCCTTGGCCCGGACCCAGTTCAAGGAACTGACCACCCTCTATTTCCACAACACCATCTATGATCAGCTGTGGGAGGATGCGTCGCGGTCGCGACGGCCGGTGGCGGTCGACGACCTGATCCGCCGTGACCCGGAGAGCCGCCTGATCATCATCGGCGATGCCTCGATGGCCCCCTACGAACTGCTGGCGGCGGATGGATCGATCCATGCCTTCGAACGCAGCGGCCGACCCAGCATCGAACGGTTGCGGCTGATGGCCGCCACCTTTCCCCATGCGGTATGGCTCAATCCGATTCCGCAACGCGACTGGCAGTTCACCCGGACCATCGAGCTGATCAGGGCGATCCTGCCGATGTTCGAACTGTCCCTCGACGGTCTCGATAAGGCCGTCGCCCATCTGATGCGGCGCTGAAGACCGGCCGGCAGGTGATCATCAGCGGCAGGAGGTTCAGGCGAGTTCGTCGAACAGGCAGCTGAGGACGAGATCGCCGTCTTCGTAATGGGTCTTGACCTTGTAGGGAAGGGTCTTGAACAGGCGGATCATGCCGGTGTTGCTGGGGATGGTATAGGCGATCAGGCCGCGCACGCCGTTCTCCCGGCTGGCCGCGGCCAGCTTCTTGAGGAAGATCTTGCCCATCCCCTTGCCCTGGAACTCGGGGCTGACCGAAAAGGCCACTTCGGTCATGTTCGAATCCTTGAGCATCATGCATTCGGCGACGCCGACGATCTTGCCGAACCCGAATTCGCCCACCACCGCGACCAGGGTCAGGTCATGGACATAATCGACATTCGACCGCGATTCGACGTCGGACCGGCCGAAGATCGTTTTCTGGTGGAAGAAGCGGGAGAAGACATCTTCCTTCGGCAGGTTGTAGAAATGCTCCTGGATCCGCCGTTCGTCCACTGGTTTCGCCGGGCGGATAATGACCTGCCGGCCGTCGATCTCGATCGTCTCCTCCAGCCGGACCGGATAGATCGCCTTGACCGCCTCGCCGAGGGTCCTCTCGCTGCCGATCAGGCCCTGTTCCTTGGCGGCGGCAAACAGTTCCTCACGGAAATCGGGGTGGGCGATGCTGATCATCGCGATCGCCCGTTCCTGCAGGCTCTTGCCGAAGAGATTGACCGCGCCGTACTCCGAGACGACATAATGGACATCGCCGCGCGGTACCACCACGACGCGATCGAAGGTGGGGATGATATTGGAGCGGAGCCCGTTCGACGTCTCCTCGGTGGAGAAGATCATCAGGATCGATTTGCCGCCCGGCGAGCGGCGGGCGCCCCGGACAAAATCCGGGATGCCGGAGACGCCGGCGAAACGGGTGACGGCCGAGGCCTCCGCCGCCACCTGCCCGGTCAGGTCCATGGTCCGGGCGACGTTCATCGACACCATCCGGTGATGCTGGGCGATGATGAACGGGTCGTTGACATAGTCGGAGGGATGGAAATCCACCGCCGGATTGTCGTTGAGGAACTCGTAGAGATTGCGGCTGCCGATCGCCATCGATGCGACCATCTTGCCCTCGTTGAGCCCCTTCTTGCGGTTATTGATATTGCCGACGGCATAGAGATGCATGATGTCGTCGGTCAGGAACTGCGAGTGGATGCCGAGGTCGTTCTTGCTGGCGAGCCCCTGCACGGTGGCCTGGGAGGCGGCGTCGAGGCCGATCTGCAGCGTCGACCCGTCCTCGATCAGACGGGCGATGTGACTGCCGATGGCCTGGGCGGCCTCGGAATAATTCTGGCGATTGGTCGGAATGGAGAGCAGTTCCTCCTCGCATTCGACGATCACGTCGACATCGTTGACATGGAGAAAGCTCTGGCCCATGACCCTCGGCATCCGCGGGTTGACCTGGGCGATGACGATATCGGCGGAACGGGCGGCGGCGAGGGTCACATCGACCGAGATGCCGAGACTCATCCAGCCGAAGTCATCCGGCGGCGAGACCTGGACCAGGGCGACGTTCAGCGGCAGTTTCCTGGTGGCGAACAGGGCCGGGACGTCGGACATGTTCATCGGGGTGATGAACCGCTTGTGCAGGGCGATGGAAGGCTCCCGTGTCGAACCGAGATAGATCGAGCGGATATTGAGACTGGTATCCTTGGTGCGGTTGGCGATGGCGGTCAGCGAGGTCGTTTCCTGGCCGAGCAGACGGACGATTTCCAGGCCGCTGAGGTGGTTGGAGTTGTCGCAGAGGGTCTTGACCAGTGCCTGCGGTTCGCCGCATCCCGAGCCGATAAAGACCCTCTGCCCCGATCGTATCATATTGATGGCATCGGTGGCGTTTGCCAGTTTTTCGACGTATCTGTCTGCCCAGTATTGCGGAGTCGGCATAATCTTCCTCATGGCCCCGGCAACGGTTGGACAGCCGGAGGGGTTGGCGGTTTTATCAGCGGCGTCTGCCTGAGCTGAACGGTTGAATCGACGGAGTGCAGGATACCACATTTGCCGGCTGAAGTGAAAGAAAGAGTGTCCCCGACAGCCGGGAACGGCAGGACCTTTTTCAGCTTGACGACCGGCGCCGGATATCTGTTTGCTGTTTCCGACTCCTCGGGATACCATACGAAGAGGAGGCGACTGCGAGCGATCGCGCCGCGGTCGCGGGACGAGGCGACGAGAGGGCGGGCGGACGATACCCACACGGACCTGTCTCCGAGGAAAAGAGCGATGCGTTTAGCCGTTTTTTCAGATATCCATGCCAACCTGGAGGCGTTGGAGGCATTCTGCGCCGATGCCGAGACCCGGAGGGTTGACCGTTACATATGCCTGGGCGACATCGTCGGCTACGGCGCCGATCCCGAGGCCTGCGTTGTCCGAGTCCGCTCCCTGCCGAATATCGAGTTCATCCTCGGCAACCATGACCACGCGGTCGTCGGCGTCGCCTCCAGCATGCGTCGGGATGCCCGCCGGGTCATCGAATGGACGAAACGGCAGCTGACGGCCGACAGCCTGTACTTCCTCCAGTCCCTCGAGGTCTCCCGCAACTGGGGCGATGCCCTGTTCTGCCACGCCAACCCCTACAGGCCGCTGGAATGGTACTACGTCGCCGATAAATCGCATATCTCCCGCTCCTTCGCCCGGAGCCGGGCGAAGATGCTCTTTGTCGGCCACACCCATGTGGCGATGGCGATCACGCGGCGCAACTTCTTCTGCGTCTACCTGCGTCACCCCCGCAACGGGACGATCGTACCGGCGGCCGAACTCAACCGGCAGATATTCAACTGCGGCAGTGTCGGCCAGCCGCGGGACGGCGATCCGCGTGCCTCGTACCTGATCTATGACAGCATCAAGAAGGGTGTGGAATTCATCCGGGTTGAATACGATCAGGTCACCGCCTCCCGGAAGATCAGGGCGGCCGGGCTGCCGGAGGTCTTTGCCGAACGCCTGTTGACCGGGACCTGAGCGCTCTCGTCAGGTCTGAAGTTCTTCCACCTTGCTCTGTTCCGGCAGATACAGACCATTGCCGAACCCCGGTAGCGATCTGAGGAGGTCCTGCCGCAGTTCGACCGCATCGGCGTAGCGGCGGTCCAGCGATGGGGCCAGGCAGCGCATGATGATCCGCTCGAGCGCGGCTGGAATGCGGGGGTCGATCTCGTGCGGGTCGGGGACCCTGCATGCCGAGTCGATATCTGCGGGGTACGGATTTTCCTGATGGAACAGGGGATAACAGCCGGTCGCCAGGACATAGAGGATGACACCGATGGCCCAGACGTCGCTGGCCAGGCAGCTTTTCCCCTCGAACTGTTCCGGGGCCATGAAGTTGAGGGTCCCCCCCGAGGCGGCATCGGCCTTTTCCCAGGCCAGATCCCGGGCGATGCCGAAATCGAGGAGCTTCAGCCGGCCGTCGGCGGTGACGAGGATGTTCTCCGGTTTGATATCCCGGTGCATGATCCGGTGCTGGTGCGAATAGGCCGCCACCGCCAGCAACTGGAGGAAGAGCGACTCCTTGGCGGCGGCGGTCAGGCCCTTTTCCAGCCGCCGGTCGAGGGACTCGCCGTCGACGTATTCCTGGATCAGGATGTACATCCCCTCCTCCTTCACCACCTCGACCAGGCCGGCGATGTTGGGATGGTGGATCAACCGCTTGAGGATGGCGGCGGAGCGCAGGGTGCGGACGTTCATCCTGGCCGTGTGCGGGATCTTGGCGGCGGCGAGTTCCTGGCGGCCGACCTCCTGCACCAGCCAGACATCGCCGTAGGCGCCGCTGCCCAGCAGGCGGATCTTGCGCCACTTGTGAAAGATCCGGTCGTCCTCCTCATCGAGAACGAGCGAGGCGGGGGAGAAAAAGGACAGGCCTTCCTGCAGACGGGCGACCAGGCGGCGCCACAGGTTCTTGGTACTCTGCTGGCCGTGCTCGTCCCAGGGGTAGGTCGGCCGTGGTGACTGGAGCAGGGCCTGGCCCCATTCGAGCAGGATATAGAAACGGATCGAAAAACTGTCCTCGTCGAGGGGCAGGAGGCTGTAATCATCGGCCCCGGCCGCGATATAGGTCGGGACCTTTTTCGCCAGGGCCGGCGGCACCAGGACGATCAGCGGCACCGGCCGGGGGAGCAGTTCGGCGAGAAGACGGATTTCGCGTTCCTGCCGTCTGGCTGCGGCAGCGACATGAAAGAGGGCGAGGCAGATATCCTTCTCCGCAATCGGCGACTCGGCGCGATGGAGATCGGCGATGTCGATGGACAGGGCCTCGAGCTCGAAGGAGGCGATCAGTCTTCTGATCAGCGCCGTCTCCTGCGGCAGGAGTCCTGCCAGAAGGACGGTCTGCGGTGTCGTACCGGATGCATTCATCGTCGGCAACCGATCAGCGCTGGGCTGGGAATCTGCAGTACGGCGAATGGGGGACAGGGGTCTGCCGGCGTCGGGGCAGCCCCCTCATAGAGCCATTGTAGTGGTTATGGCGCAAAAAGGTAAGCAGATACCGGTGCCGTGGTCATTTTGTCGCCGGCGGGCGCCGATGAGGCGCAGCCGGCCGCATCTGGCGGCAATGGCCGGCACCGGTCGACGGCGGAAACCAGGGATCGGGATCAGCAGTTGCAGCCGGAGACGGATTTGCCGGTGATCCTCGACAGCCACCGGTTGATGATCAGGGCGGCGCAGCCGCAGCCGTCATCGGGGTTGACGAAGATGGCCTCGACCGGGCAATTGGTGGCGCAGGCGCCGCATTCCATGCAGCCGTCGGGGTCGACGATGGCCGCCTTGTGCTCTTCGAGCCGGAAAATGCGGTGGGGACAGACGGTGACACAGTTGCCGCAGCCGATGCATGTCTCTCGGTCGAGCCGGAGGATGGCGGCGCCATCGATATAGCGAAAATCCTTCATTGCAGTCTCCTCATCAGGCAAAGGCGCTCCAGATCCACAGCCCCAGGGCAAGCGTCGTGCCGCCGAGCTGGAAGACGAGGCCCCGGCGCATTTCCAGGCCAACCCCCGAGAGCGAGGTGTAGGGGGTGGAACCGGTGAAGTTCATCGCCAGGTAGGAAGCGACGCTGGCGGCCCACAGCACGAGGGCGGTTGCGGCGGGCAGGTCGGCAGCCCAGGTGGTCGGCAGCAGGGCGGCCATAGCGGTCAAACCGCCGACCAGCGCCCCCTTGAGCCAGAACTGGCGGCCGGGGATCCAGGGCAGCAGGAGCGGGGTGAGAACCGCCCCGGCCAGCACCGCCAGCAGGGAGGCGGTAATCGCCTGGATCCCCCTGACCCCGGCGGCGCTCAGGGAATAGATATCCGGGCCGATGCCGGAGATCAGGACGAGGACCACCGTTGCCGCAAGGAACGGCTTCCACAGCAGACAGATTTCAACCGGGATCAGCACCGCCCGCTCGCCGGCCCCGAAGGTCACCGTGCGCATCGTCTCGTCGGCCTGCCGGCCCCGGTGAAGGTAGGCGGGAAGGTCCTGGGCCCGGATCGGGCCGAAGACGCCGTCGAAGCCGCAGGCCTTACGCAATCTGCCGGCGGCCACCCCCACTGCGGCCAGCTGCGGCAGGATGAGCTGGCGGTGGCGGACGATTTCGGCCAGTCGGCTGATCTTTACCTGGTAGGCCACCTCTGCGGTCGAGAAAGTCTTCTTGCCGGCGGCGCACCAGACGTTGATGCCGCGGGTGTCGACGACGAGGATCCAGGCATCGATGCCGGGCAGTTGACGCCGCAGGGCGTCGAAGCTCAGCTTGTAGTTGGCGGTGACGAGGACCGGCGAATCCGGGCCTGGCTGGCCGACACCGTACAAGCCTGGTATCGCTCGGTAATTGCTGCGACAAAAACCGCTCCTGGCGCCGATGGTGCCGAGGTTGTCGCGCCAGGCGAGGGCCGTGTCGACCAGCGGCACCGGACCGGCCGCCGTGTCGATGAAATCGGTGACATAGGGAACGATCCGGTAACCGGGACGCTCGTGGACCCCTGACCGGGGATCGGGTTTCGGGCCTCAGCAGGGGGCGGCATCACCGTGATCGGCCGGCGGCGCCAGGGGGGAGGCCATGGGCAGGGTGGGAAAGGGCTGCAGATTCATATCGTGTTGGAGTTCGGGTTTCATCGCTGTTCTTCCCGACAGGGGGAAAGCATCGCCGACAGCGCTGCCGCCAGGGCGGCCAGCCGTTGCCGGTCGGCACAGTAGCAGGTCCTGGGGCCTTCGACCTCGCCGCTGATCAGTCCGGCATCCTTCAGCACCTTCAGGTGCTGGCTGACCGTCGACTGGGCGAGCGGCAGCACCTCGACGATCCGGCCGCAGATGCAGCGTTCCTCGCGCAGCAACTGCCTGAGAATCCCGATTCGGGCGGGATGACCGAGGGCCTTGCACATCCGGGCGGCGTCGAGTGCTGTAAGATCGGATTCCATCATTATGATTCCGGTGAGGTCAGGGGAGCAGGCTGTGGGTGATCATCACTTATCGTTGAATTACGATAAAAACTTTGGCTCAGGCTGTCAAGCCCAATGTGATCCTAACCGTACGACGGGGAAAGGCCGATTGCCGACCATTCGCAAAGGAACGGGATAAACGGAAAATCCAGGCCAGGGCGGTTTACATTTCCGGGGTTTTCCAATATAGTGGATCCGCATTGTCTGATGGATCAATCGCTAAACCCCGTACCCAAACCTTATCAGTGACAACCATGAAAATACGTAAAGCCGTCTTCCCGGTGGCCGGTCTCGGCACCCGCTTCCTGCCCGCAACCAAGGCCATGCCCAAAGAGATGCTGCCGGTGGTCGACAAACCTCTGATCCAATATGCGGTGGAAGAGGCCCTGGCCTCCGGCATCGAGCAGATCATCTTCGTCACCGGCAGCGGCAAGAGCGCCCTCGAGGATCATTTCGATCGGTCCTTTCAGCTGGAGGAGACTCTGAAGCAGCGAAACAAGATAGAACTGCTGCAGGTCATCGAGTCGATTGTGCCGAATTCGGGCACCATCATCTACACCCGCCAGAGCGAACCGCTCGGTCTCGGCCACGCCATCTGGTGCGCCCGGGATATCGTCGGCGACGAGCCCTTCGCCGTCCTGCTGGCCGACGACCTGATCCAGAGCGACGTTCCGGTCCTGCACCAGATGGTCCAGGAGTTCGATCGCCTGCGGGCCTCGATGGTGGCGGTGATCGAGGTGCCGCAGGAGGAGACGTCGAAGTACGGCATCCTCGAGACCGAAGAGGCGGTCAACGGCACGATGCGGGTGCAGCGGATGGTGGAGAAACCGCCGGCCGACCAGGCCCCGTCGAATATCGCCGCCATTGGCCGCTATATCCTGACGCCGCAGATCTTCAGCATCCTCGGCGGGCATCGCAAGGGTGCGGGCGGCGAGATCCAGCTCACCGACGCGATGTCGCAGCTGCTGCACACCCAGCCGATCTTCGCCTTCAAATTCCAGGGCGTCCGCTTCGACTGCGGCGACAAGGCCGGCTTCCAGATGGCCAACCTCGCCTTCGCCCTCGAACGGCCGGAGATGCGCGATAGCCTGCAGGCCTTTATCCGGACCCTCGTCTGAGGCGATGGCTCAAATTTCATCGCTGCAGACCAGAAAGGGCAGAATATCATGAAAAAAGCATTGATCACCGGGATCACCGGCCAGGACGGGGCCTACCTGGCCGAACTCCTGCTCCAGAAGGGCTACCAGGTTCATGGGATCAAGCGCCGGTCGTCGCTGTTCAATACCGCCCGCATCGACCATCTCTACCAGGATCCGCACGAGGGGGAACGCCGCTTCGTCCTCCACCATGGCGACCTGACCGACTCGTCGAGCCTGATCCACATTATCGAAAAGATCAAGCCGGACGAGATCTACAACCTCGCCGCCCAGTCCCATGTGGCGGTGTCGTTCGAGGAGCCCGAGTACACCGCCAACTCCGACGCCCTAGGCACCCTGCGCCTGCTCGAGGCCATCCGCATCCTCGGTCTGACGCAGACCACCCGCTTCTACCAGGCCTCGACCTCGGAGCTGTTCGGCAAGGTGCGGGAGACCCCGCAGAAGGAGACGACCCCGTTCTATCCCCGCTCGCCCTACGCGGTGGCCAAGATGTACGCCTACTGGATCGTCGTCAACTATCGCGAGGCCTACGGCATCTACGCCTGCAACGGCATCCTGTTCAACCACGAGTCACCATTGCGCGGCGAGACCTTCGTCACCCGCAAGATCACCCGCGCCCTGGCCCGGATCTTCCTCGGTTTCCAGGACTGTCTCTATCTCGGCAACCTCAATGCCAAGCGGGATTGGGGGCATGCCCGCGACTACGTCGCGATGCAGTGGCTGATGCTGCAGCAGGAGCGGCCGGAGGATTACGTGATCGCCACCGGTCAGCAGCATTCGGTCCGCGAGTTCGTCGCCGCCGCCGCCGCCGAGCTTGGTATAACCCTGCACTGGCGGGGGGAGGGCGTCGAGGAGATCGGCATCATCGACAATCTGCCGCCGACCTGTGCCGCTCCCGGTCTGCGCCCGGGCAGTGTCGTGGTGCGGGTTGATCCCCGCTATTTCCGGCCGACCGAGGTCGAGACCCTGCTCGGTGACCCGAGCAAGGCCAGGGAAAAACTGGGCTGGGTGCCGACCACCGGTTTCACCGAGCTGGTGGCGGAGATGATGCGCGCCGATCTCGACGAAGCCAACCGTGATGACCTCTGTCGGCGTGAGGGTTTTACCGTGCTCAACCACAACGAGTGAGTGACGGGGCTGCAGATTACGGCAGCGGCAGGGGAGGCGTTTGGATGACGGGAGAACTGGTGAAGGAATCGGCGATGCTGGCGCCGTCGATGCGGATCCATGTCGCCGGCCACCGCGGCATGGTCGGGGCGGCGATCGTCCGCCGGCTGGAGCAATGCGGATGTGCGCATATCATTACCCGGACCCATGCCGAGCTCGATCTCACCAGTCAGGCCGACGTGCGGCAGTTCTTCCGCCGCGAGGCCATCGATTACGTGGTGCTGGCCGCCGCCCGGGTCGGCGGTATCCATGCCAACAGCACCTATCCGGCCGAGTTCATCCACACCAACCTGATGATCGAGGCCAACGTCATCCACGAGGCCTGGCGGGCCGGAGTCAGGCGCCTGCTGTTTCTCGGCTCCTCCTGCATCTACCCCAAGTTCGCGCCGCAGCCGATGCGCGAGGAGGACCTGCTCACCGGCATCCTCGAGCCGACCAACGAGCCCTACGCCATCGCCAAGATCGCCGGGATCAAGATGTGCGAGGCCTACAACCGCCAGTACGGCACCTGCTACCGCTCGGTGATGCCGACCAACCTCTACGGTCCGGGGGATAATTATCACCTCGAGAACAGCCATGTCATTCCGGCGATGATCCGCAAGTACCACCTCGCCAGACTGGCGGCCGAGGGCGCGGTCGAGGCGATCCGGCGCGACGAGGCCCGCTACGGCGCGATCCCCGCCGATATCCGGGAGGCCATCGGGCTGGCTCCCGACTCGTCCCGCCTGGTCCATGACCGGCCGCGGGTGATGCTGTGGGGCAGCGGGGCGCCGCGCCGGGAATTCCTCCATGTCGACGACATGGCCGCCGCCTGCCTCCATGTCATGGGGCTGGACCAGGAGGCCTTCGCCGCCCCGGCGCCGTCGTTTCTCAATATCGGCAGCGGCAGCGACATCACCATCCGCGACACCGCCGCCCTGATCGCCGCCCTGGTCGGCTTTGGCGGCGAGACGGTCTACAACCCCGCCCAGCCGGACGGCACGCCGCGCAAGCTCCTGTCCACCAGCCGCATCAATGCCCTCGGCTGGCGGCCGCGATTGTCCCTCAAGGAAGGGCTGGCCGACGCCTACCGCTGGTACCTCGCCCAGTCCTGATCCAATAGCCCTCCCGGCCCTTGTCGGTACTACCGTTCGATCTGCCGCCGGAACAGCCTGATCATATCATCGCGGATCGCTCTGTGATCGAGATGGAAGATATCGCTCGGGAAGAGCAGTTCGGCCACCCCCGAGTCGAAGATGCGCTTGACCTCGTACTCGTCATGGGAGACGTCCTGCTGGTACATGTAGTTCAGCCAGGAACGGTTGGTGTGGATGATGAATTCGACCCGCATGCCGCCAAGCCTGGCGAAAAATTTGAGCATCGGGGTCTTGCTGCTCGATCCGGTGCAGGTGGTCCGGTAGGGCGCCGTCTCGGTCAGGGTGTCGGAGATGTCCTCCAGCACCATGAAGGAATCGGCCTTCGAGGCGCTGCGGACCAGCCGGTTCTGGAACATCTTGACATCGGCGACCGTCTCCAGCACCGCCATCAGGCCGAGTTCGTCGTCGACCGCCACGGCCGGGTTCTTCTCGTTCTTGCGGAGGAGCTTGAGGACCTTGGCCTCCGGCGATTTCTTGCGGATCGAGACGTAGATCGGAATCTCCCGGTCGCCGGCGATGAACCGGCGGCGCTTGAGCAGCGTCAGCTTGACATACGGCTCGGGCACGATCTTTGCGGCCTCCTCCCTGCCGATGACCTTTACCTCGGTGCAGCTGAAGTCTTCGGAATTGTGGTGCGAGAGGAGATAGACGATTTCCAGTTCGCCGATCTTCTGGCGGTGGCTCCACACGTAGTCGTTGAGGAAGTCGAGAAACAGCGAGAACTTCTCCTCGATCTTGGTCTCGCGCTCCCGCTGGTCGATGCTGCCGGCCAGGTTCATCAGCACCAGTTTGCGCCGGGCTTCGAAGCGGGCCTTCTTGTGGTAGCGGTCATCGAACATGATCAGCAGCAGGTTGACCGGGTCGTTGGTCACCTCGATTTCGTTGGTCGTGGCGATGTGCGAGGAGTAGGGGGCCATGATCTTGGTCTTGAGCAGGTTGACCACGGCGTCGGCGGTCCGGGCGTACTCGTAGATCCGGGCCTCGATCTTCCGTGATGTGCCCTCGACCCCGAACATGTTGCCGAGCAGGGTGCAGGCCCGATGGCTGCGTTCCCGGCGCAGCTGCGGGGTGCTGATCAGGGCGGGGATCTGTTCGAAGCCCCTGACGTTGAGAAACTCGAACACCTGGCTGCGCAGGGCCCGGTATTTGGTGACGTTCAACCGGTTCTGCCGCAGCCGCCGCAGCCATTCCCTGGTCTCAATTGAAAACGGAGAGTCGAGCAGCACCGCGTCGGTGGTGGCGAGGGGGCCGTTTTGCTGCAGCGAGGTGAACACGCTGTCCTGATCGAGAACGCTCATGCAGGCTTCCTTGTGGTTGCTCCGGAGGGATGGATAATGGCGGATTTTTGACACACTAGCGGTTCCGTTCGGCTTGTCAAGAGGAAGCTGCAGCGATGCGAAGATACCGATCTCCGCGACGGTTACCGGCGATCGATTGAAAAAGAACGCATATCTGGAATGTTATCAACCATTCCCGCTTCCCGCGGGCATAAACTCTCCTTGAGTTTTGGACCGATATCTGGTACGGAGAGGGGGACTGTTGACAGGTGGCGGGAGCGGCTGGTCGATCCTCCACCGGGATTGCCAATTGATTAACTCCGGAGTTAAAATGTATAGAAATTTCAGGATAGTACCAAATATCATCTTCGGCCGCGGGGCCTTCAACCAACTCGACGATGTCATCAAGCACAAGCGGACGAGCAGCGAGGCCTACTTTGTCTACGTCATCGATGACGTCTTCACCGGTAAGGAGTTGGAGGGCCGGATCCCGCTCAAGGGCCGCGACCTGCTGCTGCGGGTCAACGTCGACGACGAGCCGAAGACCAGGTATATCGACGCCCTGGTCAAACAGATCCGCTCCTACCACTTCGAGAAACCGGTCGGGATCATCGGGATCGGCGGCGGCAGCACGATGGACATCGCCAAGGCGGTCTCGCTGCTGCTCAACAACCCCGGCTCTTCGGCCGACTACCAGGGCTGGGATCTGATCAAATTCCCGGCCGTCTATCATGTCGCGGTCCCGACCCTGGCCGGCACCGGCGCCGAGATCTCGCGCACGGCGATCCTCACCGGGCCGGAGAAGAAGCTCGGCATCAACTCCGACTTCACCCTCTACGACCAGATCCTCCTCGATCCGGAGCTGGTTGCCGATGTGCCGAAGGACCAGTGGTTCTATACCGGCATGGACTGTTACATCCATGACATCGAGTCGCTGCAGGGCACCTTCATCAACGAGTTCAGCCGCGCCTACGGCGAGAAGTCGCTCGAACTGTGCCGCCAGGTCTTCCTCGAGGACCATCCCGACCGCGACGACAAGCTGATGATGGCCTCCTACTTCGGCGGCATGAGCATCGCCTACTCCCAGGTCGGGGCCTGCCATGCCCTGTCGTACGGCCTGTCCTATGTCCTCGGCATCCACCATGGCATCGGCTGCTGCATCGCCTTCGACTATCTCGACGAGATCTATCCTGAAGGAGTGGCCGAGTTCCGGCAGATGATGGCCAGGCACGATATCGCCCTGCCGCGCAACCTGACCAAAGGCCTCGATTCAGCGGCGATGGAGAAGATGGTGACGACCGCCCTCGGGCTGGTGCCGCTGTGGCAGAACTGCCTCGGACCCGACTGGGCCGACATCATGACCCGCGACCGGACGATGGAGCTGTACACCCGGATGTAGCCCACCGAGTCAATCGAAGCCGAAACCCGGCCGGACCGCGCTGCGGCCCGGCCGGGTTTTTTTATGCCCGGTTGCGCTCCCAGACCGTCATCTCGGCGAAGCTGTGCTGGAACTTGCGCCGGGTCTCGCGGAGGACGAAGGGGATGTCGCCGGGGGCGGCGACCAGCGTGAACTGCGGCGCCAGCTGCTCCTTCAGGCCGTCGATGGTGTAGAACGGTTCGCCGTCGCGGCGGAAGCCGCCGATCCAGCGCTCCCTGTCGGTGAACTCCGGCAGCCAGGTGTAGGGCGAGAGCAGGATCAGCAGGCCGCCGGGATTGATCCGGGCGGGGATCTCGCGCAGGAACTTGGCCGGATCGTAGAGGCGGTCGATGAGGTTGGCGGCCAGCACCAGGTCGTAGCCGGTGTAGCGGGCCAGCAGGTTGCAGGCGTCGGCCTGGAAGAACTCGACCTTGTCCCGGGTCGCCTCGAGGCCGAACCCGGCCAGGTGCTTCTCGTGGTAGCTGACGATCTCCCCCTCCTCGAGCCGGGTGTACTGGACGAAACCCTCCTCCTTGAGCCGGGTGCCGATGCGGATGAAGCGGGCCGAAAAGTCGAGGCCGGTGACCTGATCGAAATAGCGGGCCAGCTCGAAGGTGGCCCGGCCGGTGGCGCAGCCGAGGTCGAGGGCGCGGCGGCGGGGGCGGTCGCCGTACATCGCCAGGACCTGGTCGACGATCGCCTTGCTGAACTGCGGCACGCCGAAATGTTCGTCGCCGTAATGGAATTCGCAGTACTGCGACACCTGGTCGTCGGTCTCGTAAGCAATGCTGGGGATCACCACCGCCGCCGCCGATTCGACATAGCGGAAGCCGGCATGCTGGAAGAAGTGGCGGCGGAAGGCATAGCGCGAGTCGCGGGTCGCCAGGTTGCCGGTCGAGATCCACGACCCGCCCTTGATCAGGTTGTGGCGGCCGTCGAAGGTCGGGGTCGAGAAATCGTCGTAATAGGGGTGGATCTCGAAGCCGGGGAAGCCGGAGATCGGCATCTCGGTCCACTGCCAGACGTTGCCGATCACATCGCCGAAACCGGCGCTCTCGAAACGGTCGACCGGGCACGACGAGGCCCACCACTCAAGGTTGATGTTGCCCGGGGCCTTGTCCCAATACGGTTGGTCGGGCAGGCCGGCCAGCTGGTGCAGGCGGTAGTACTCGGCCTCGGTGGGCAGCCGCAGGTTCTTCCCCGTCTTCTCGCCCATCCAGTTGCAGAAGGCCTTGGCCTCGAGGTAGTTGACCTCGACCGGCCAGTTCCACGGCATCTCGATCTTCTCTACCATCGTCCGCAGGAACCAGCGCTCGCCCTCATTGACCCAGAAGATCGGGTGTTCGGCCCGGCGGTACTGCCGCCAGTTCCAGCCCTCCTCGGTCCACCAGCGCCGTTCCTGATAACCGTGATCCTCGACGAAGGCGAGATATTCGCCGTTCGAGACGAGAAAGCGCGAGGTCATGAACCCGGCCACCTCCTCCTCGAACAGGCCGAATTCGTTGTCCCAGCCGTACAGCGGGTGGTTCCGGTCCTTGCCCAGCCGCACCGGGCCGCCCGGCACCGGGCGCAGCGCGTTGGCCGGGGCCTCGCCCCGATCGCGGCAGATTTCCCACAGCGGATGCGGCTGCAGGCGTTCCAGCGGCAGCTGGCGGATCAGCACCGACGAGGTCTCGAGGTGGATACGGGCGTGCTCGATGCCCATCAGGATGGCCCAGGCCGGGCTGTTCCAGGTGATCGGCAGCGACAGCGGCAGGGTGGTGATCACCTCGTCGACCACCTGGCGGACCTTGGTTCGGAATTCCTGCGCCTCCGCGACGCTGGGCCAGTCGTAATGGGCCTCGTTGAGGTCGTCCCAGGACATCTCGTCGACCCCGACCGCGAACATCGACTCGAAGCGGGGGTTGATCCGTTCGGTGATGATGCCGGCGAGGATCAGCTTGTTGATATAGAAGGCGGCGGTGTGGCCGTAATAGAAGATCAGCGGGTGGCGCAGGGGATCGGCCCGCAGCGTGAAGACCGCGTCGTCGGCCAGGGTGTCGAACAGCCGTTCGTCGAGGTCCCAGGTGGCGTGGAAATAGCGGCGGATCTCGTCGCGCTTGGCCTCCGGCTCGCCGCTGTCGAGGACGAGGGTCCTGGTGGACTTCAGTTGCTGCATCTCGGGGCTGTAGGTTTCGGCGGCGCTGTGCATGATAATCACGATAGATGAAGGTTGATCTCCAGCCGGCGGTGCGGGAAGTAAGGCGGCTGTTGGTTCGATTTCGGAGGGTGTATCGGATGAGTATATGTCCGGCGCCGACGAAAATCAACGGATTCGCGGGCACCGGTGATTGTCCTCCGAGAGGCGACCCGCCACTCTGGCTGGAAGCATCGTCATGAACCGCAGCGATTGTCGGCTGACAATGAGTGATTATTGTTTCTCTCAAGAGTCGCTTGGGCATGAGCATAGTTCCCGCGGCGGCGGCAGGAGGGCACGACCGGTGGATGGAGCGGGTGTCGCCAATATCGCCGGGCTCGAATGCCATGATCGGGTGGGGTCAAGTTCATGCCGCTGCAAGCGATGGATACATCTCGTATGAACATACCATGACAGGAGGTTGAGCATGAGAATGCAGAGGACAATGGTCGATTCATTCCAGCTGGGCCATAAGGATTTCATGAAAAATCTGGGGGAATCGCTGGATATCCTCGACCATGATATCACGATCTCTATACCAAGTACCGCAGCCTGAGGGATGCCTCGGTTCACTGAGAGAATCGGGGAGATTGTTCCAGGCGTTTACCGGGAGGCCAACCCCCATTGCCGACGGGGGGACGGCCTCCCGTCGTTGTTTCCCGGCCTGGTCAAGGCGGCCGATCGATGTGCCGATCGCCGCGCCGTCCGATCCGTCCAGCGGTGCACAGCGGCGGGAGGGGAAATCTTTTCCGGGGGTGTCGGTACCATGTTCAACTCAGGCATTGCCTGGCTGCGCCAGGCGGTCAACGATCTGCAGCGGGATAGACAACGTGAGCGGGTCCTGCGCCAGGCGATCGAGGATGTGGTCGAGATTGCCGACCCGATCATTCGTCTCGCCCCTCGCTACCGCCGAACCCTGCATCCGTCGGTGGCGACGGCGGTGGCCTACTGCGATGCGCTGGTCCGGACGATTCCGGGGCCGGTCCGGCTGGACCCGAACGGTTATTATGACGATCCGCTGGTCAAGGCGGTCTTCCGCTCGGCGGAGGAGATGGAGATCGTGCTGCGTCGAATTATTTTGCCGCGGCGAACCGGAACAGGAGGACAAGGTGCGCGAGGTCAAGGAGCTGCTGAGCGCCACCGACGAGGAGATCAGGGAGGCGAGAAAAGAGGTGGAAACGCCGGACGATACGCTCTTGCACCTCAAACGGATCATGGACTCTCCGGCCGACACCCTGGTCGTTCGGCGGCAATCGCTGCGGCTGGACTGGAAGAATGTCATTGTCGGGGACAGCCGCGACATCGAAGCCAACGAGATCACGCTGGCCGAATTCATCTTGAACCAGGATTTGCAGCGTTCGGCGGTGCTGGTCCGGTTCGACCGGGGGGCCAGAATCTGATTTTTTACCTGGCTTTATCGCTGAAGAGATGCTTGGATAGAATCCAATGGGTTTCTGGCACTCTGCCAAAGGCTCGTTGATGGCATCTTCGTATTATTCATGGGATGTTGTTCATCATCACCGGGATCCGTCCATGCGATTGTCACCAGCCGGGATACTGCTCTCCCTGCTTTCTTTTTTTCCGCTCACAGGCTGTGCCGGGCCCTATGTCTTTCAGGGGAAAACCATCGAGACCGTCCCGGAATTGACCGCCGATGCCGCCCTGATGCCGGATGGTTTCACCCTGCCTGTACTGATCGTCAATGGCCGGCCAGGGCCGCCGCGGGCGGTCGTTCTGGCCCTGCACGGCTTTAATGACTACAGCCGCTCGTTTCTTTCGTTCGGCGAGTATCTGGCGGCACGAAATATCACGCTGATAGCCTATGACCAGAGAGGGTTTGGCAGAACGGAGGGGCGAAGATACTGGCATGGGGCTGCGAAATTGACTGGCGACCTGCGCACCATGGTAAGGTTGCTGAAGCAAAAATATCAAGGGACACCTCTTTTCATTCTGGGCGACAGCATGGGCGGGGCGGTGATTCTTGCCGCGCAGAAGGAATTGCAGGCCGAGGGTGGCTACGCCGGGGTCACCCTGGTCGCGCCCGCCGTATGGGCGAGGAACACCATGCCCTGGTATCAGCGCTCGACCCTGTGGCTGTTCGCCCATCTGCTGCCCTGGTTCGGGGTTTCCGGCAAGGGGCTGGATATCGACCCGTCCGATAACATCGAGATGCTGCGCGAGCTGGGACGTGATCCGCTGGTGATCAAAACGACCAGGGTCGATGCGGTCTACGGCTTGAGCACGCTGATGGACGAAGCCCTCGCTTCCGCCGGATCTCTGGCCGGCCGGGCGATGATCCTCTACGGCAGAAACGATGAGATCATTCCCCGCCAACCGACCTGCGAGATGCTCAAAAGGTTGCCGTCCGATGAAGAAATGGATTGGCGATTTGTTCTCTATGATCACGGCCATCACATGCTGCTCAGGGATCTGCAGGCGGAAGTGGTCCACCATGATATCGAGCAGTGGATAGGCAACATCCTTGAGTCGTCTGAATCTCAGCAGGAAACGATTGCAGGCGGGGCCGGCACAGAGGACATCGACTTTCTCTGCAACGAATAGTCCGGCAGGATGATTGCCTGGCGGTTAGAGGCATCTGGTCGCCGGTATCGATTTCTGCCATTGCCCCTCATGGCGGTTGTTTGTCGGGTCCGCAGAATTTCAGCCTCAGCGGCAGGCAGGAAATCTGATGGCGTCTGTATGCCGCTGAGGTGTATGGTGAGAGCAAACAGAGCGGAGATTGCCATGTTGCGGCAACTACGGCACATGTCACTGAACCCGGACCGGCCCGCCGGTTGGATGCTGGGAGTGAAGATTATGGGAGATTGCAGCTGATGAAACTTGAAATACTTGGTTCCGGCGGGGCGATTACCACCCCCAAGCCGTTCTGTAACTGCACTGTATGTGAACTGGCGAGAGCAGGATCAGCACAAGATGCTCGCTTAGGACCCAGTGTTTTCATTCACGGCCCGAATCTTCTGATCGATACACCTGAAGAAATCTCCATTCAGCTCAACCGCTCGTCTATAGAGCAGATTGATGGATGTGTCTATTCTCACTGGCATCCAGACCATACCGCAGGAAAACGCGTATTCGAGATGAACAAAGACTGGATTGGTCTCCCCCCTGAAAATAGAAAGACACAGATTTTCTTGACAGAAAAAGTTGAATCTACCTTTCAGCAATTTCTTGGGCTCAAAGGTTATTTCGACTTCCTGGCAAGCGATGGACTGGTCGATATCTCCATTGTCAAGAATTCGGAACCATTCCTGCTCAACGGGTATCGAATCACCCCCGTGCAAATGAAACTCGATTTCTCATTCGGCTTCACAATTGAGGGCGGGAACAAAAAAATTCTCGTCGTAATGGATGAGTTGAAAGCGTGGGTGCCGAATGAAGTGATTGGAAATACGGAATTTGATCTTGTCTATCTGCCATTGGGTATCGTTGAGGTTAATCCGATCAACGGGAAGAGAAACGTGGATCCGAAGCACCCGATCCTGCAATATGAACTGACCCTCAACGAGACAATTGATACGATTAAAATGTTAAAAGGGAAAAAGTTCATATTGTCGCATATCGAGGAACTGGATGGAGTCTCCTGCAGCATGGGACAACAACTCGGGAGGTATTGTTCCGAACAGACGGGAAAGAAGGTCGAACTGGGGTATGATACCTTGATCTGCGACATCTGACCTTGCGCTCGACATCGACAATTTGCTTCGAAAATTACGGATCAGCATAGTTTGAAGATATCGGCGGTCAGGGAAAGCGGTTGACAGGAAAAGGCGGCAGGGATATCCTGTGCGATTCCGCGCGCTCCGGATAAAGCGGCGCAAAGGTTCGGGAAGGGGTACACGCTGGCACATTGATCGGCGCGGGCCGCTTCTTTGGCATTTGTCTTTCGCCATTCTCCAGACATGAACGAATATCCACCATCAACCTCCGCCGCCGTCTTCAAGGGCGTGCGGCGGGCCCTGCCGATCGTCCTGGGCTATGTCCCGATCGGCTTCGCCTACGGCGTGCTGGCCGGCAAGAGCGGCATCTCGGCCACCAACACCGTGCTCATGTCGCTGATCGTCTTCGCCGGTTCGGCCCAGTTCATCGCCGTCGGCCTGTTCGCCAGCGGCACCGGCCCGGCGGTGGTGATCCTGACGACCTTCGTCGTCAATCTCCGCCACCTGCTGATGGCCGCCTCCCTCGCCCCCTACCTGGCGAAATGGTCGCGGCGGCGCCAGGCCTTGTTCGCCTACGAACTGACCGACGAGACCTTCGCCCTCCATTCGACCACCACCAGGGATCTGAGCACCTGTCCGCTCGAGGCCCTGAGCCTCAATGTCACCGCCCAGGCCTCGTGGGTGCTGGGGTCCGCCCTCGGCGTCGTCGCCTCGAACCTGATCGGCGACGTCAAGCCGCTCGGCCTCGACTACGCCCTGTCGGCAATGTTCATCGGCCTCCTGGTCAGCCAGTGCACCAGCCTGGTGCGGCTGGCGACCGCGCTATTCTCGGGGCTGCTGGCGACGGCGCTGTTCCTCGCCGGCTGGCACCAGTTCCATATCATCGCCGCCACCGTGGCCGGCGCAACCTTCGGCCTGGCGGTGGAGCAATGGACCAGACGCTGATCCTGCTGACCATGGTCGGGATGGGGGCGGTGACCTTCCTGCCCCGGCTGCTGCCGATCCTCTTCCTCAGCGGCCGGACCCTCAAGCCGCTGATGGTCGCCTGGCTGCGGCTGGTGCCGCCGGCGGTGCTGGCGGCGATGCTGCTGCCGGCCCTGCTGGTGCCGGAGAAGGAGGTCGATCTCGGTTTCGACAACATCTTCTTGTGGGCGGCGCTGGTGGCCTTTCCGGTGTCGTGGAAGAGTAAAAGCCTGTTCGCCACGGTGCTGGTCGGCATGGGCCTGGTGGCCCTGGCCCGCTACTGCGGCCTGGGGAATTGACCACGGAAGATGGAATCGACGGCCCGATTGCAGCCGCCGGTGGCCGTCAGTCCTGTCGTCCAGTCGGTGTCGGTACCAGTTTCGGCGGGACCGGATCGAGTCGGGCCAACGCCGCCAGCAGTTCCGCCGGGTCG
Source organism: Desulfoprunum sp. (assembly GCF_053613775.1). Classification (NCBI taxonomy): domain Bacteria; kingdom Pseudomonadati; phylum Thermodesulfobacteriota; class Desulfobulbia; order Desulfobulbales; family Desulfobulbaceae; genus Desulfoprunum; species Desulfoprunum sp. Next base: position 1,059,302 of record NZ_JBSHXH010000004.1, on the reverse strand, counting down.
AAATAGTCGCGCAGCAGATCGCCGCTGGTCGCCAGCACCTCCCTCGCCCTGGCGGCCATTTTCGCCGCCTGGCGCTCGTAGCCGTATTCCAGCTTGATGTAGACCCCGGCCGCCCGGATCAGCGCCTGCAGCAGGAGCTTGCGCCTGCCGTCGGCCTGGAGCCAGGCGTGCTCCAGCACCTCGTGCACCTCGAAAAATAGTCGTTCGTTCCACAGCACCATACCCTGGTGAAGGGGATCGGTGATCCCCCGGCTGATTGCCGCCAGGGCCCGGCGATAACGGGCCAGACGATCGACGATGTAATCGCGGTAGCGGTCGGTGGGATGGTCGCTCAGCAGCCGGGTCGCCGCCTGCTCGAACGGCTCCGGTCCGTCGTCGGCGATCGCCTCGGCCAGGGCCGTCGACAGGGTGTTGCGGATGTCGCGGCTGGGCCGGTCCTGGAAGGGTTCGAAACGAAGGGGCGCGGCCGGCTCGCTCCGGCCGGCCACCCGGGGATGGATTGAGTCGTCGGTCATCGTTGTCCCTCCACCGCCGCCTGAGTCGGCGGATGACTATGTTTCTTGAGCACATAGTACATGACCGGGACGGCCATGCGGCTGACCAGCAGCGAGGCGATCTCGCCGAACATCAGCGAGATGGCCAGGCCCTGGAAGATCGGGTCGGCGAGGATCACCGAGGCCCCGACCACCACCGCCAGGGCGGTGAGCAGCATCGGCCGGAAGCGGATGGCCCCGGCATCGACGACCGCCTTGGCCAGCGGCTGGCCGGCCCTGGTCCGCAGTTCGATGAAATCGACGAGGATGATCGAGTTGCGGACGACGATGCCGGCCCCGGCCATGAAACCGATCATCGAGGTGGCGGTGAAGAAGGCGCCGAAGGCCCAGTGGGCCGGCAGGATGCCGATCAGCGAGAAGGGGATGGCGGCCATCACCACCAGCGGCGTGATGTAGTTCCTGAACCAGCCGACCATCAGCATGTAGATCAGGATCATCACCACGCAGAAGGCGAGCCCGAGGTCGCGGAAGACCTCGAGGGTGATATGCCACTCGCCGTCCCATTTCATCGCCGGCTGGCGGTCGGAAAAGGGCTGGTTGAGGTTGTACAGCTCCAGCTGTCCGGGGGTGCCGCCGAAATCGGCGGTGTTGAGCCGGCGCAGGCGGCTGTTGATGTCGAAGATCGCGTAGACCGGACTCTCGACCTCGCCGGCGACGTCGCCGGTGACGTAGGTGACATCCTTGAGGTTCTTGCGGTACAGCGGCTGCTCGACCGGCTGCGAGCTGATGTTGACCAGTTCGCGCAGCGGCACCAGCGGCGCATCGGCCATCAGGTCGGGACGGAGGGAAAGGTTGAGCAGGGTCTCGGTGCGGGCCCGGTCGGCGGGCGGCAGCTCGAGGACAATGTTGATCTCCTCCTTGTCGGCCGGCTGGTGGAAGATGTCAAGGGATAGCCCGTGGACAGCGATCTCCAGCGCCCGGGTGATCTGGCCCTCGGAGATGCCGTTGAGGGCCGCCTTTTCCTTGTCGACGGTCAGCACCTGCCGGACCCGCGGTTCCTCCTGAAACCAGTCGATATCGACCACTCCCCTGGTCTCGGTGAAGATCTTCTTGACTTCGGTCGCCAGTTTGAGGCGGTCCCCCTCATCGCGGCCGTAGATCTCGGCGACCAGGGTCTGCAGCACCGGCGGCCCGGGCGGGACCTCGGCCACCGCCACCGCCGCCCCGTATCTGGCGGCGATGGCGGCGATCGCCGGCCGCAGCCGCTTGGCGATGTCGTGGCTCTGCAGGTCGCGCTCGCCCTTGGCTTTGAGGTTGACCTGGATATCGGCCACCGCCGGACCCGAGCGCATGAAGTAGTGGCGCACCAGGCCGTTGAAGTTGTACGGCGAGGCGGTGCCGGCATAGATCTGGTAATTGACCACATCGGGGTCCTCGCTCACCGTATCGCCCATCTCCATCGCCACCCGGGCGGTGTGCTCGAGGGTCGAGCCCTCCGGCATGTTGAGGATGACCTGGAATTCGCTCTTGTTGTCGAAGGGCAGCATCTTGACCTTGACCAGGCCGAAGTAGACCATCGAGCAGGCGGCGAGGAGCAGGACGGTGATGGTGGCGAAGAAGATCAGGCGCCAGCCGGCGTGGGCCAGCAGCGGGTCCATCACCAGGTGGTAGATCCGGGTGAACCAGTCGTCGGGCATCCGCTCGTCCTGGTCCGGGGCGCCGTGGGAGATGTGGCCCCGCAACAGCCGGGTGGCGGCCCAGGGGGTGACGGTGAAGGCGATGAACAGCGAGAAGACCATCGCCGCCGACGAGCCGACCGGGATCGGCCGCATGTAGGGCCCCATCAGGCCGCCGACGAAGGCCATCGGCAGGATCGCGGCGATCACCGCCCAGGTGGCGAGGATGGTCGGGTTGCCGACCTCGATCACCGCCTCGACCGCGACCGTGGTCGCCGACCGGCCCTTGTTCTCGGGCAGGCGGAGGTGGCGGACGATGTTCTCGACGACAACGATGGCGTCGTCGACCAGAATACCGATCGAGAAGATCAGGGCGAAGAGGGTGATGCGGTTGAGGGTGTAGCCGTAGAGGTAGAACACCAGCAGGGTCAGGGCCAGGGTCGAGGGGATGGCCAGCATCACCACGATCGACTCGCGCCAGCCGAGGAAGAACAGGATCAAGAGGGCCACCCCGAACACGGCGATGCCCATGTGCAGCAGCAGTTCGTTCGATTTGTCGGCCGCGGTCTCGCCGTAGTCGCGGGTGACGGTGACCTCGACGGCGTCCGGGATCAGGGTGCCGCGCAGGCTGTCGACCTTGGCCAGGACTTCGTGCACTACCGTGACGGCGTTGGCCCCCGGCCGCTTGGCCAGCGACAGGGTGACGGCGGCCTCGCGCTGGTGGCTGCCGCCCTGGCCGAAGAGGACATAGTTGTCCGGTTCCTCCGGCCCGTCGCGGATCTCGGCCACCTCGTCGAGATAGACCGGCACCCCGGCATGGACGCCGATCACCACCCGGCCGATCTCCGCCGCCGAGGTCAGGAAGGTGCCGGTCTGCAGCAGCAGCTCCTGGTCCAGCGACGTGAGGCTGCCGGTGTGGGACTGGAGGTTGACCTGCTGGATCCTGGGGGCGATCTCGGCCACGGTGAGGTTGCGCGAGGCCATCCGCAGCGGGTCGAAGCTGATCGTCACCTGGCGCCGGGTTCCGCCGATCAGCCTGGTTTCGGCCACATCCTTGATGCTCTTGATGTTGTCGTCGACCTGGGCCGCCAGCCGCCGCAGGGTGAAGTGGTCGGAGCCGCCGCCATGAAAGGTCAGGGCCAGGATCGGCACGTCGTCGATGGTGTGCGGTTTGATCAGCGGCTTCGACACCGTGTGGGGGATGCGGTCGAAGTTGGTCTCGAGCTTCTGGTTGAGGCGGACGATCGAGGTCTCGGGGTCCTCGCCGACGTAGAAGCGGACGATCAGCAGACTCTGGCCGCTCATCGAGGTCGAGTAGATGTACTCGACGCCGGGCAGTTCGTAGAGCAGCTTTTCCATCGGGATGGTCAGCCGCTGCTGGACCTCCTGCGGGGTGGCGCCGGGCATCGTCACCATCACGTCGATCATCGGCACCTTGATCTGCGGTTCCTCCTCGCGCGGCAGCAGGAAGACGGCGAGGACCCCGAGGAGCAGCGAGGCGAGGATGCCGAGCGGGGTCAGCTTCGAATTGATGAAGGCGGTGGCCAGCCTGCCGGCGAATCCCGGACTGTGGTGGGTGTTCGGCAAATCCATGGTTGCGATCTCAAAAAGGGGGCCGCGCGGGCCGTTATTCGACGGTGACGGGCTGACCGTCCACCAGTGTCCGGCTGCCCTCGACAACCACGGTTTCCCCGGCCTTGAGGCCGGTGAGGATCTCGACCTTGCCGTTCATCGCGGCGCCGCTGCGGACCAGGCGCAGCCGGGCGCGGCCGGCGTCGACGACGAAGAGGCGTTCCATCTGGCCGTAGGTGGTGAGGGCCGATGCCGGGACGACGATCGTCCGGGCGCTGCCGGCAGGAAGGCTGACCCGGGCGAACTGGCCGGAATGGAGCTTGGGGTCGGCCGGGACGTCGATCTTGACCGGCGCGGTCCGCGACAGGCGGTCGGCGGTGGGGGCGACCTCGGCGACGGTGCCGACGATGCTCAGACCGGCGGAGGGAACATGGACCGGCAGCCGGTCGCCCGACCTGACATTCATGATCATCGACTCGGGGATATTGGTGATGACCTGCAGCCGGGCCTCGTTCTCGAGCTGCAGCAGGGGCTTGCCGGGGGTGGCGAGGTCGCCGACGTTGGCCATCTTGCGGGTGACGAGACCGGCGAACGGGGCCAGGACGCGGGTGTAATCGAGCATGGTCCCCGCCTCCTCGTAGGCGGCGGTGGCGATCCGCAGCGTGTCCTCGAGGGACTTGACGGCCTCCGGGGTGGCGGCGTTTTTGGCCAGCAGCTTGCGCTCGCGCTCGAGGTTGCGGCGCGCCTGTTCGAGCTGGGCCCTGGCCTGGCGCTGGCGGGCGGAGATCTCGCCGGCGGTGATCTCGACCAGCAGGTCGTCCTTTGCCACCCGCGAGCCGAGGACCACCGGCAGGGTGACGATGCTGCCGCTGACCTTGGCGGCGATCTCCGCCTGCTCGGTGGCCTGCAGCGAGCCCATCAGCTCCACCTGCCGGGCGGCTGGTTTTTCCTCGGCCCGGGCGACGCCGACCTTGACCGCGGGGGTCGATTCGTCCCGCATCCCTTCGGCCTTGTTCCCCTCCCGGCACCCGGTCAGCAACAGGACCGCCGCTCCCAGGAGCAGCAGGGCGAGAGCCAGTGTTGTGCGATACCTCATTGCGAAATCTCCTTCTCGATATCTTGGCTTTCGGCAAACTGCGGCAGCCCCATCGCCCGGCGCAGGTTGGCCCTGGCCACCCGGTGCAGGGCCTTGGCCGACGACCGGCGGGCAAGGGCGTCGCTCAGGCGGGTCTCGACGTCGATCAGGTCGATGGCGAGGATCACCCCTTCCTTGAACCGCTCCCGGCTCAGGCGGGCGGTCTCCTCGGCTGCCGCCACCATCTTCTCGGTCACCTGCAGGCGCTGGCCGGCCTGATTGTAGTCGAGCTCGGCCTGCTGCACCTCCAGGTCCAGATCCAGTTCGGCCTTGGCCAATCGGGCCCGGGCTTCGCGCAGCCGGGATTCGGCGAGGGTGATAGCTGCGTTGGTGCGGTCGCCGTCATAAAGAATGTAGTTGAGGCGCAGGCCGGCCATCCATGAATCGCCGCCGTCGTCGAGGACGGTGCCGTGGTCGATCTGGTAGGAGGCGAAGGAATCGAGGGACGGTCGTTTCTCCGCCCGTGCCGCCGCAACCGCCGATTCGGCGGCGCGGATCGCCGCCTTCAGGCCTTCCAGTTCGTGGCGGCCGGCGGCGCTGGCGGTCGGCGGCAGTTCCTGGCGGATGCCGGTGGCGCCGTCGAGTCGGACCTCCCCCTGCGGCAACCCCAGCAGGTTGAGAAACCGCCGCCGGGCCAGTTCCTCGGCATGACGGCCGGCAATCAGATTTTCACTGGCGGTGGCCTGCTGCAGTTCGATGGTGAGGAGATCCTGCTGCAACAGGGTGCCGGCCTCGAAGCGGGCCTGGGCGACGGCCAGCGAGGCGGTGATCGCCTCCAGCGCCGTCTCGCGGACTGCGGTCATCTCCTCGGCCTGGATGACGGTGTGAAAGGCCCGGACCACCTCGAAGGCGAGCAGGCGATCGAGGCTGGTGCGGTCGGTCGCGGCGCCTTCGACCCGGGCGGCGGCCGTCCGGCGGTTGGCGGTGTCCTTGCCGCCGCTGTAAAGCCGGTAATGGATCCCGGCCTTGAGCTGGAGGTTGTCGGTGCGGCCGGGATCGTTGAAGTCGATGCTGTTGTCGAAGGCCCCCTGGTTGAGGATATTGCCGAAGGAGTACATCGGGTTGTCGGTCTGGCTGTACTCACTGGAAAGCGTGACCGACGGAAGATCGGCGGCATCGGCCATCCGGGCCTGGGCCTCGGCCGCCCTGAGCCGTTCGAGGACGATCCGGCTGTCCGGACTGTGGGCCAGGGCGAAGTCGACCGCCTGTTCGGCGGTCCAGACCGTCGGCACCTCCGGCGGCGGTCGGAGATCCTGGCCCCCGGCGACGGCCGGCAGGATCATGAGCCAGGCAAGGAGGAAGGGGGGTGCTGAACGGTGTATCAGTGGCTGCATGGTATCATTTTGAATTTGTTGGAGTTGTTTTGATCTTCCAGTAATTTAACAAAAACCTTAAATAGAGTAGGTCCGGTTGTCTCGCTTGTCAAAGCCAAAAAAGGGACAGCGGCGCCGGCCCCGATTTTTCATGGTGGTATCACGTGACGGGCGGCGGCCGGCCGATGTCCATCTGCGTCAGCGAGGTGTACTCCCCTGCCAGGTCCGGTTCGCCGAGGTGACGGAGGATCTCGGTGCGCACCCGGCCACGGAGATCGATGGCCGCCTGCCAGTCGTCGCCGGTCGGCCGGCAGGTCTCGGAGATGGTGATGTCCACCCTGCCGCGGCGGGGAAACCACGAGCCGCCACGCAGGATATTCCTCGTCCCGCGGATGGTGATCGGCACCACCGGCAGGTGCCGGCGCCCCGCCAGCACGAAGGCCCCCATCTGAAAAGGCAGCAGCCCCGGCATGCGCTGCAGGGTGCCCTCGGCAAAAAACAGCGGATTGGCGCCCCGCTCGGTGTCGGCGGCGATCTGTTCCACAGCCTCCAGACCCTTTTCGACATCGAAGCGGTCGACAAAGATCGTCCCCAGCCGTTCCAAGGCCAGGCGCAGGGCCGGGTTGCGTCCGAGTTCGGCCTTGGCGACGAAACTGCAGGGCCGGGGCAGGATCGCAGCCAGCACCAGGCTGTCGAGATAGCTCATATGGTTGCAGGCCGCGACAAAGTTGCCGGCGGTCGGAAAATTCTCGCTCCCGGCAACGGTGATCCTGATCCCGGTCAGCATCGCCAGCAGCCGCACCCCGCGCCGTGCCAGGCGCCAGGGTAGATCCCGACCCGGCGCCGCGACGATCAGGCCCCACAACGGAGCGCCGGTCAGTCCCAGGACCAGCCAGCACCAGCCGGCATAGAGCGTGGCCCCGACCCGGCGCCGCATCCTGCTGGTCAGCGGACCGAGGCTTGCGAGGCTCATCCGCAGCAGCTGCACCCAGACGGCGCTCTTTTTCCGGCCAATGCGGCCGCTCTCGTACAGTTCCCGGTTCGCCGCCCGGCGGATCTTGCCGCTCGAGGTCTTGAGCACCGCACCGGGCGGGACGATCACCACCTCGTCGGGGGCCAGGCCGAGCAGGTCGACGGTGACGGCATTGACCTGGCGGCGCAGGTTGTCGAGCTCCCTGTCCTGCCGTTTGCGCGATTCGGCGAGGACGATCAGCCGCTCGGTGCCGGTCCGGGGGTCCCTGCTGCCGAACACCGCCGTGCAGGTTTTGCGGATCCCGGGGATGGCGCTGACCGCATCCTCCAGTTCATGGGGATAGACGTTGCGTCCGCCACGGATGATGATGTCCTTGACCCGGCTGGTAATGTAAACCTCGCCTGCGGCGATGTAGGCCAGATCCCCGGAATCGAGCCAGCCGTCATGGAACAGCTCCCTGGACTTGTCCGGGTTGCGGTAGTAGCCGCTGGTCGCCGATGGCCCCTTGAACTGGAGCCGTCCCTCCCGCCGATCGGGCAGTTCGCGCTCGCCGTCGTCGACGATCCGGATCTGATGGCCGGGCAGCGGCCGGCCGCTGCTGACGAATTCGAACACCTTGACCTGGGGGTCGCCGGCGGTGACCGCCGCCCTCGAGGCCAGAAAGATGTCGCGGTCGATCCGGTCGATGACCGCTCCCCGGCTGGGGGGCGGGAAGGCCAGGCCCACCGACGATTCGGCCAGGCCGTAGACCGGGGTCGTGGCGGTGGCCCGGTAGCCGCAGCGGGCGAACCGTTCTTCGAAGCGACGCAGGGTGGCGGGGATCACCGGTTCGGCCCCGTTGAAGGCGAGGCGCCAGGAACTGAGGTCGAGTCTCTCCAGCTGCGTGCCGTCGAGCCGTGTGCAGCACAGTTCGTAGCCGAAATTGGGCGAAGCCGAGAGGGTGCCGCGATAGCGGTCGATCGCCATCAGCCAGCGTTCCGGGCGGGCGATGAACGACAGCGGCGGCATCACCACCAGGCGGCAGCCGTGATAGAGGCTGCCCAGCCAGGCCCCGATCAGGCCCATATCGTGATAGAGGGGCAGCCAGCTGACGAACACATCGGCGCTAGTCACCCCGCAGACCCGGCCCATCGCCCGGATGTTGGCCAGCAGATTGGCGTGGCTGAGAATGACCCCTTTCGGGTCGCCGGTGCTGCCGGAGGTGTACTGGAGGAAGGCGGTGGCGCTGGCCGCGATCGGCAGGGCGAACGGCGTCCGCTCGTGGCGGTACAGTTCGTCTATCGTCAGGACCTGCTCCAGCAGCGGGACCTGGCTCTTGAGCAGCAGGGCGACCGTCTTGACCTCGGGGACGGTGATGAGAATCCGGGCGCCGGCGTTGGCCAGAATCTTGCGGTGCCGGCGCAGGTGTTCCTCGATCTGGCTGGGCCGGGCCGGGGGATAGAGGGGAACCGGGACGCAGCCGGCATAGAGGACCCCGAAGAAACAGAAGAAATAGTCGATGCCGGTCGGCAGCATGATGGCGACGGTATCCCCCGGTTCCAGCGCCAGCGACTGCAGCAGAGCGGCCACCTGGCGCGCCCTCTCCCGCAGTTCGCCGTAAGTGATCAGCTGCTCCTCCTCGCCCTGGAGCAGGAGGATGTGACCGGCCGCGGGGTGGCTTCCGGCATGGAGTTCCAGCACCTCGACGAGGGTTGCGGCGGTATGGACCTCTGTCGCCGGTCCGGCGGAGCCGAAATCGGCCGGCCGCCGCCGTGGCTCGGTCGCCGCCGTCGGGGCGGAGGCAAGATGGCGCAGCAGGTCGCGCGGGGTCTCGGCAGTGGTCAGCGCCTTTTCCGGCAGCCGTACGGCAAAGGCTCGTTCCAGGCGGGCCAGCAGTTCCATGCGGGCCAGGCTGTCGAGGCCGAGGTCGCGGTCGAGGCGGCTGTCGAGGGTGATGTCGAGCCGGGACGCGGCCTCGGGATGGAGCTCGGCCATCAGGTGCGACAATATTTCCAACAGCACTTCGGGGGGCGTTGCCGATTGCATGGATGGCCTGGGGCGATGCGGGAGTTCAGGGGCGTCTGCCGTCCATGGCGGGACAGGCACGACGCCGGCTCGTGTCTGGTTCAAGTGTATAGCAGGATGGCGGGGATACAAAGGAAAATCGGCATCAAGGTCAAGAGGATACGCGGTTGGCCGGGAGATTCGCATCATCCTCCGGCACCCGGCTGAGCAGCCAGGCGCCGATGGCGAACAGGGCCAGGATGCTCAGCACCCCCCAGCGCGTGTCCCCCGTCATCCGTCCGACCGCGCCCATCAGAAAAGGCCCGGTGATCGCCGCGAATTTGCCGAAGACATTGAAGAAGCCGAAGAATTCGGAGCTGTGTTCGGCGGGGATGAGCTTGCCGAAGCAGCTCCGGCTCAGGGCCTGGATCCCGCCCATCGACGAGGCCACCAGGAAGGCGACGCCCCAGAAGGCGATGGTTCGCATCCCCATGTCGGTGATGGACGGCAGCAGGAAGGCGATGAAGGTGACGAGGCCGTAGACCGCGATGCCGGCCAGCAGCATCGTCCGGGCCGAAAAACGCACGGCCAGCCGACCGTAGAGCAGGACGAAGGGAAAGGCGACGATCTGGATGAACAGCAGCACCGCGATCAGCAGGGTGACGCCGAAGCCGAGATCGCGACCGTAGGCCATCGACATGGTGATGATGGTGTCGACCCCGTCGATATAGAAGAAATAGGCGAGCAGGAACAGGAAGGCCCGGCGGTGGCGGCGGATCTGCCGGAAGGTGGTGACCAGTCGGGCGAGGCTGTCGTGCAGCGGGGTGGCCGAGGGCGGCAGGTAATGGATCTGGCGGACATTTCTGACGAGCGGGATGGAGAAGGCGAGCCACCACAGCGCCACGACGATGAAGCCGATCTTGGTCGGGACCACCGGCAGGCCACTGGCCATGCCGGCCGAGAGCAGCAGCCCGATCACCGCCAGAAAGGGGATGACGCTGCCGATATAGCCCCAGGCGTAGCCGCGCGACGAGATTGTGTCCATCCGGGCGTGGCTGGTGACATCGGTGATGAAGGCGTCGTAGAAGATGATCGTCCCGGCCCAGCCGACCCGGGCCAGCACGAACAGGACGAGGCAGAGCAGCCACTGGCCTTCCCGGACGGCCGGCAGGGCCAGGTTGAAGCACAGGCCCACGGCGAGAAAAACGAGGAAAAAGAATTTTTTGCGGTGGCGGTAGTCGGCCATCGCCCCGAGGATCGGGGCCAGCAGGGCCAGGATCAGCGAGGCGGTCGAGTTGGCGAACCCCCAGTTGGCGGTCGACACCGCCGCCGGCAGGCTGCTTGCGGCATAATCCTTGAAGAATATCGGCATGATCGCCGTCACCATGACCAGGACGAAGGCCGAGTTGCCGACGTCGTACAGCACCCAGCTCTTCTCCTCGGTGGTCATCTTGATGCGCATTGCGGCATATCTCCTCGAATGGATACGTTCATCGCCTTGCCGTCTGCGGTGCGGCGACGGCCGCAGGCATCGACACGGATCGGCAACAGGATACTCTATCCGCCGTGATTGGGGAAAGGAGTTCCGGAGCGAGGCGGGGGAACTAGCGATCGACGGGCTTTGCCGCTATCGCCCTGGCGTGGCCGGCAGCGGGTCGTTATGGCATTTGATGCACCCCTTGAAACCGGGGTGCGATGTCGCCGGGGTGCCGTCCTGGCGGTTGTCGGGGGAATGGCAGCCGAGGCAATCGGCGTCGTCGGTGACGGAGACGTCGTGGATATCCGGAGCGTGCCGTATCGATGGCCCATGCATCCCCAGATAATAGCGATAGGCGCAGCCGGTGGTCGCCGCGAGGCCGATGACGATCGTCAGGGTCAGCATCCGTGTGGTGTTCATGGTCTGGTCTCCATTTTTCCGTCTTTGAGCGGGATGACCGTCTCGATCATCCCCGCCAGTTCCTGGTCATGGGTGGCGATGAACAGCATCGTCCCCCTGGCCGTGCACAGGGCGAGCATCAGTTCGACGAGGCGCCGGCTGTTGTCCGAATCGAGGCTGGCGGTCGGTTCGTCGGCCAGCAGGATCGCCGGGGCATGGGCGATCGCCCGGGCGAAGGCGATGCGCTGCAGTTCCCCGCCCGACAGTTCGGCCGGCAACGCCTTGTCGTAACCGGAGAGGCCGAACACCGCCAGCAGTTCCTCGATCCGCCGCTGCTGGGCGGCGCCGCGGATGCCGTTGAGTTCCAGGGGGAATTGCAGGTTCTCGGCGATGGTCAGCCACGGCAGCAGGTTGCCGGCCTGGAACACGAATCCCACCTGCCGCCGGCGGAAGAGGTTGCGTTGCCGGGAGCTGAGGGTGCAGATGTTGGTGCCCTGGTACAGGATGGCGCCGGCATCCGGCAGATCGAGGGTGCCGATGCAGTTGAGCAGGGTCGTTTTCCCCGAGCCGGAGCGCCCGGTCAGGACGACCGCCTGGCCGCCCTCCACGGCAAACGAGATGTCATGCAGCGCCGCCACATGGCCGCGGCCGGAGATGAAGTGCCTGGAGACTCCCTGGAGATCGAGCATCGGTTAGAAGTTCCTGAGTATATCCGCCGGGTTTTTGCGGATGATGTAGACTATCGGCCAGATCGAGGCGGCAAGGCCGAAGACCACGGCGACAAGCGGCGGGGTCAGCAGGGCCTCACCGGTCAGGCGGGGATAGAGGATGCCGGAGACGGCGAAATACTGGTTATGGGAGGTAAAGGTGCTGATATCGATGCCGGTATGGGCGAAGACGGCGGTCGTCAGCGTCCCGGCCAGGGTGCCGAGAGCGGCGGCGGCGATCGTCAGCAGGCCGATCTGGATGAGCAGGAGCAGGGCCGTTTCGCCGGCCTCGAGTCCCATGGCCTTCATTATCCCGTGTTCGCGGAGATTTTTCAGGGTAAAGATCAGAAACGAGCAGGAAATGCCGACGGCAACGATGGCGAACACCAGGGTGACGACGATCGCCATGCAGATATACTCCAGGTCGATCAGCTGTTTCAGGTCGGGCATGAACTCGGTCCAGGGGGTGAAGGTGCCGGCGGGGAACCGCTGGCGGTACCGGGCGACGGTGGTGTCGAGCGGGGTGTCGGCATCGAGGAAGAACGCCGCCGAGACACTGGCCGCACCGGCCGGCAGGGCGGCGGCCGGGCAGAATGCCATCCCCTGGTCGAGCTGGGTTATCCCTGTCCGGTAGAGGCCCGAGACGGTCAGCGATTTGAGCCCCACGCCCTGGCCGTCGGCGACCGTCACGGCATCGCCTACGGCCAGGCCGAGGCGGTCGGCGGTGTCCTGACTGATAGAGATCGCCGCCTCGCCGGCAACCGGGTACCTGCCGGCCACGGTTTTCCCCGGCAAGGCGGTGGCCTCCTGCTCGCGGTCGGGATCGATGCCGACCAGGGCCACCGGCTCGATCAGCGAGTTGTGTCGAAGAATGACCGGCAGGTGGCGCCGGACCAGGACGTGGCTCACCCCCGGCATCGCCAGCCGGGCGACGTCTGCCTCCCGGATACCGCTGGCGGCGATATGGCCGGAGAACAGCCCGGTGGAGTTGCGGATCATGGCGTCGTTGGTGCCCACCGCCAGGGCCGAGAGGAAGACGAGCGCCGCCACGGCGGTGACGATCATGAAGGAGAGGACCGCGGTGGCCCGCCAGGAGCGCCACAGGGTCACCGCCGCGATCTTCAGCAGGAAGGGATAGGGCATGGGGCGATCGGCATCCGGTTCAGTAGGCAACGGCGGCACCGATACGGCTGGCCACGAACAGCGCCGCCGGGTGGACCAGATCGTGGTGCCTGTCGAAAAACAGCGCCCGCAGCCCCTGTTCGATGGTCGTCATGGCCTCCGTTTTCAGCCGCGCGGCAAAATCCGGCCAGTCGGCGTACAGGCGGTCCGGGGTCTGGTCGGTCGGCAGCAGAGTCTGCAGCTGCTGCCACAGTTCTCGCGGTTCCCGGTGGACAATGATCGAGGCGACGTAATTGTGCCGCTGCTGCCGGACGTCGCGGAACAGATCGACGAGGTCGTCGAGAATCTGACAACCGATGCCGACCTGGAACAGGGCTTCCTGGACGGTGGCGGCTTCCGGCGGGAGATCGGCCTCGAGGACGGACGGAACCGCCCAGGGGGACTGGAACAGGACCCCGGTCTTGTCGTGGTGGATCCGGCCCAGGACGATCTCCGGGGCGATCCGCTCGGCGATCCCTTCCTCCTCGGCGGCCTCCTGCGCCCCGCTTAAGGTCAGGGCTCGCAGGGAGGCGGCGCTGGCCTGGAGGGCCAGGTCGACGGGGAGCGCATGCCTGTGGCAATGGTCGGCAAGGACGGCGAAGAGGACCCTGTCGGCGACCATGATATCGAGCACCGAACGGAAACGGTGTGCCGGCAACGGCAGGTCGGTCTCCAGGGTGGTCTTGTACTCGTCGTCGAGGAGGTTGTCGCAGCCGGTGACCATGCCGCGCAGGCACTGGTTGACCGCGGCGTAGAGGATCCGTCGTTCGGCCGGCACGCCGATCCGGTAATAGGAGTAGAGGAACAGCATCGAGAAGAAGTTGCGTGGCAGCGACAGGGTCGCCTCATCCGGCGGCGACAGGCGGATCGGCCCGTCATCGAGGATGGTGGCGGCGGTGCGCCAGAACAGTTGCAGGCCGGACCGGAGTTCCGCCTCCAGGGCGGCGATATCCGAGGCGGTGTCGGCAGTGACGTTCAGCAGTGTGTTCACAGTGGTCTCGTGGTGGAAAAAACGGCGATGTAGCCGAAATACCGGGCAACGATCCGGGGTGGCAGAAAACCTGATTCGCTCATCAACTCCGGCAGCACGCCACGGATATTCTCCGCAATCTGCGGCTGCAGGAACAACCAGCGCGACAGATGGGAGACCAGCGCCCCAATGAAGGTCGTCGGCGTGTGCATATCGGCGACGATCAGCCGGCCACCGGGCTTGAGGACCCGGAATGCCTCCTCGAGGCTTCGGCGTTTCAGGTCCAGCGGGACATGGTGGTAAAAGAGGCTGGAGATGACCGCATCGAAGGCGGCGTCCGGGAAGTGCAGGTCCTCGGCGGCCATCGCCTCGAACCGGCAATGGGGGGTGGCTCTTTTGGCCCGCGCGGCGGCGATCATCTTGCCGGCGGCGTCGATGCCGGTGATGCAGCCGCCCTGCCCGGGATCGAGGAACTGACTGATCTTCCGGCATTGCACCCCGGTGCCGCAGCCCAGATCGAGGATCTTATCCCCTGGTTGCGGGTCCAGGGCCTGGAGCACGGTGCGATCGAACTCGTCCTGGCGGTTGAGGAGGCACAGCGGTTCGAGCAGATCATAGACCGGTGCGGCGTAATCGAGGGTGCGGCCTCTGGTCGGGACTGACGGGACGGTCATGGCGTGGTTCCCGGTTGAGTGGGGTGGGGCTGTGACGTTCCATGGGGACAACGGTGCTCCCTGGACCTCAGCTTCACTATAGAACAGATGGCCGCAGAATGAATGAACGCGACGCAAAATAGCCGGCAAAGCCGTCGTTGGAAAAAACAACTATATGAATATACGAAAGAAAAAAACGAGAAAAAATCTCATTGACGAACCTCTTGCAAAAAGAACAGTTGCAGACTCAGTCATTTCGACCGGGAGGGAGAAATCGCATTGTCTTGAAAACCGAGATTTCTCGCTATCGCTTGAAATGACAACATAAATTATCTCGGCTTTCCGAGATGAGAGTGGGGCGTTCCGTGTGATTTTGTCATTTTACAAAAGGCTCAGACGGCTGAGAAATATCCCCGGCTGGCAGAGGTTTCGCGATGATGCGGGAAGAACCGGGCCTCAGTGTCGTCGTGACCGTCGCCCGAACCACGCTATCAGCAATGGCACCTCCTGCCGAGAGCGTCGATAGCCCTGGCGGAAGCTTGTTGTCAGCAGGCGCTTCCGGGCCCGACCGAGGGCGGGTGGACTACGCGGCGGTGCCCCCCTTGAGCCATCGCTGCAGCTCCTCCATATAGAGATAGAACACCGGAGTGACGTAGAGGGTCAGGGTCTGGGAGAACAGCAGGCCGCCGACCACCGCCAGGCCCAGCGGCTGGCGCGATTCGCCGCCGGCGCCGAAGCCGATGGCGATCGGGATCCCGGCCATCAGCGCCGACATCGTCGTCATCATGATCGGGCGGAAGCGGATGAGGCAGGCGGACAGGATCGCCTCCTCGGCGCTTTTGCCCTCTCCCCGGGCGGCGACGGCGAAGTCGATCATCATGATCCCGTTCTTCTTCACCAGGCCAACCAGCATGATGATGCCGACGAAGGCATAGATCGTCAGTTCGGTGTCGAACAGCAGGAGCGTCACCAGGGCGCCGAAACCGGCGAAGGGCAGGGCGGTGAGGATGGTGAGGGGATGGATGAAGCTCTCGTAGAGGATGCCGAGGACGATGTAGATGACGACGATCGACAAGAGCAGCAGCCAGCCCATCGCCGCCTGGGAATCCTGGAACTGTTTGGCGCTGCCCTGGAAGGTCGACTGGATGCCGTCCGGCAGGGCGGCGGTCAGCGTCTCCAGGCTGGTGACCGCCTCGCCGAGCGAGACCCCCGGGCGGACGTTGAAGGACAGGGTCACCGACGGCAGTTGGCCGGAGTGGTTGATCGACAGCGGCCCGATCCCCTGCCGTAGCCGGATCACCGAGGTCAGCGGCACCAGCCCGCCCTGGTCGGAGCGGACATGGATCCGTTCCAGGTCGTCGGCGTCGTCCTGGTACTGCGGCTGGACCTCCATGATGACCTCATACTGGTCGTTGGGGGCATAGATGGTCGAGACCGAGCGGCCGCCGTAGAAGTTGTAGAGGCTGTTTTCGATCCGGCGGGGCGAGACCCCGAGGAGCAGGGCCTGGTCGCGGTCGATCTCGATCTGCAGCTCGGAGTTCTTCAGCTGCAGGTCGCTCGAGACGTCGGTCAGGCCCGGCAGTTGCCGCATCTCCATCTCCAGCGCCGCCCCGGTCCGGTAGAGCAGGACGGTGTCGGTGGCCTGCAGGGTCAGCTGGTAGAGGCTGCGGGCGCGGCGGCCGCCGATGTTGATCGGCGGCGGGTTGACCAGCATGGCGCGGATGCCGGGCACCGTGTTGAGCTGCGGCCGCAGGTAGGCGATGACCTGGTCGGCGCTCATCTCCCTCTCCGCCCGCGGCCTGAGGGTGACCATCATCGTGCCGCTGTCGTCGACATTCATCATGAACCGCTCGACATTGGGGTTGCGGCGGACGATCTCGGCCAGTTCCTGCATGTGATCGACCAGCGACGGCCAGGAGATGTCCTGCGCCGTTTCGGTCGAGATGCTGATGAAATCGCGGTCCTCGGAGGGGATGAAGCCCTTCGGCACGACCCGGAACAGCTGGATCGTGGCGAGAAGGATGGCGAGCGACAGCAGCATCGTTGCCAGGCGATGGCGGAGGACGAAGCGGAGGCTGGTCTCGTAGACCGCGAGCGACCGCAGGTACATCCGCTCGGTGGCCTGGTAGAAGCGGCCATGGCGGATCCGGCGCTGTTCGCGGAGGAAGCGGCTGCCGAGCATCGGCGTCAGGGTCAGGCTGATGACGCAGCTGACCAGCACCGCGACGGCGATCGTCACCGAGAACTCGCGGAACAGCCGGCCGAGGATGCCGCCGAGAAACAGCAGCGGGATGAAGATGGCGGCGAGCGAGATCGTCATCGAGACGATGGTGAACCCGACCTCCCGCGCCCCGTCGATCGCCGCCTGCAGCCGGGGCTTGCCCATCTCCAGGTGGCGGACGATGTTCTCGAGCATGACGATGGCGTCGTCGACGACGAAGCCGACCGACAGGGTCAGGGCCATCAGCGAGATGGTGTCGATCGAGTAGTCGAGCAGGTACATCACCGCGAAGGTGCCGAAGATCGACATCGGCAGCGACAGGCTGGGGATGATGGTCGACGACAGGTTGCGGATGAAGAAGAAGATCACCAGCACCACCAGCACCAGGGTGAGGAGGAGGGTGAACTGGACGTCGTCGACCGAGGCCTTGATCGACCTGCTGGCATCGCGCAGCACGGTCATCCGCACCGCCTCCGGCAGGTTGTCGCGGAAGGCCGGGAACAGGTCCTTGGCCAGTCCGGCGACCTCGAGGGTGTTGCTGCCCGGTTGTTTCTGGATGGCAAGGAAGATGGCGGTGGAGCGGTCGCGGGGGGTGTACATCCAGGACTCGTCCTCGTCGTTTTCGATGCCGTCGACCACCGTCGCCACCTGCTCCAGGCGGATGGCACGGCCGTCGCGGACCGTGACGACGATCCGGCGGTACGGTTCGGCCGAGGCGATCTGGCCGTCAACCTTGAGGGTCATCGTCCGCTGCGGCCCGCTCAGCTCGCCCATCGGGATGTTGACGTTCTGGGCGTTGATCGCCGCCGCCACCTGGTCGGCGTCGAGGTCGAAGGCCAGCAGCGCCGCCGGGTCGAGCTGGACCCGGACCGCGTATTTCTTGGTGCCGCGGATCGATACCTGGGCGACGCCGCGGAGCATCGAGATCCGCTCGCTCATCGTCTGGGCGTACTGGTCGAGGACCGACATCGGCACCGACGGGCTGGTCAGGGCGATGAACATGATCGGGATGGCGGCCGGGTTGATCTTGCGGAACGACGGCGGCGACGGCATGTCGTCGGGCAGGCGGGAGACGGTGCGGGCAATGGCGGTCTGGATGTCCTGGGCGGCGGCGTCGATATCGCGG
Source organism: Desulfoprunum sp. (assembly GCF_053613775.1). Classification (NCBI taxonomy): domain Bacteria; kingdom Pseudomonadati; phylum Thermodesulfobacteriota; class Desulfobulbia; order Desulfobulbales; family Desulfobulbaceae; genus Desulfoprunum; species Desulfoprunum sp. The sequence continues at coordinate 1,041,442 of NZ_JBSHXH010000004.1, read as the reverse complement.
TCGAGCGAGAACTGGATGGTCAGCTGCACCCGGCCGGTCGAACTGACCGAGTTCATCGAATCGATGCCGGCGATCGCCGAGAACTCCTTCTCGAGGATGGTCGCCACGGTCGAGGCCATGGTCTCCGGGCTGGCGCCGGGCAGCGAGGCGGTGACCAGGATGGTCGGGAAATCGACGTTGGGGAGGTCGGCCACCGGCAGCAGGCGATAACCGATCAGGCCGGCGAGCATGATCGACACCATCACCAGCACCGTTGACACCGGTCGGCGGATGCAGAGATCGGAGAGCCCGCCGGTCATCGGCCGCCGTCCTTCCGTTGTGCCTTTGCGCCGCCTTGACCATCGGTCCCGGTCCCGGTGCCGGCCGGCTGGTCGCTCCGGTCCTCGATCCGGCCGCCGTCGACCAGCTGCAGGTGGCCGTCGGTCACCACCCGTTCACCGGCGGCGAGCCCCTTGTCGATCACCGTCTCGCTGCCGAACCTGATCCCGGCGGTGACCTGGCGGAAGGCGACGGTGCCGTCGTCCCTGACGATAAAGACATGGGCCCCGTCCTGGCCGATCTGCACTGCCGGGCTGGGGACGACGGGGACGTTGCGGCGGAGGCCGAGCTGGAGCGTCACCGCCGCCAGCCTGCCCGGCCACAGCTCCCGGCCGGCGTTGGCGAAGTCGGCCTTCAGCCGGATGGTACCGCTGGCCGGATCGATGGCGTTGTCGATGAAGGCGAGGGTCCCGGTGGCGACCGCCGCCTGGTGGCCGGGCAGGGCGACCTCCACTCCAAGGGCGCTCTGCCGCATCGCCTGCTGCACTTCCGGCAACCGTTCGCCGGCGATATCGAAGGCGACGCTGACCGGCGCGATCCGGTTGATGGTCACCAGCGGCACATCGTCGCCGGCCTTGACCAGGTTGCCGGCATCGATCACGATCTCTCCCGCCAGACCGTCGAACGGCGCCATCAGGGTGCAGTACTGGAGGTCGAGGCGGGCGCTGTCGACCGCCGCCTGGTCGGCCTGGACAGTGGCCTTCAGGCTGGCGACCCGGGTCGCCGCCTGGTCGGCCTGGGTCTGGGAGACGTACCCCTTGCCGGCAGCGGGGAGGTAGCGTGCCATCTCCCTGGCGGCATTGTCGAGTTCCGCCCGGTCCTTGGCCAGCAGGGCCTCCTTCGCCTTGAGCTGGGCCTGATAGGGACGGGGATCGATGCGGAAGAGCAGGTCGCCCTGCCGCACCTCCTGGCCCTCGGTGAAGTGGACCGTCTCCAGTATCCCGTTGACCTGCGATTTGATCCCCGCCGAGGCCGAGGCCTCGACCCGGCCGGTGGCCGCGATGACGACCGGGATATCCTTGGTACGGCAGAGGGCGGTGGTCACGGCGGTGGCGGCCCGGCTGCCGCCCCCTTTCTCCGGTTCCCGGCCATTGCCGGAACAACCGGCGAGCAGGAGGAGGACGAGGGCGAAAGCCAGGGCCGGCCGCGGCAGCACCCGGCACCACCAATGGAACGAAGGAGAATACGGATATTGAAGGCTGACGTTGGTCATGGGGCTGTCCCGGTGGCAGGGGGAATTGATTGGGTGGTGCCGGCGGCGGCAACCGGCGCCGGTTCCCCGGCAATCTGCCAGCCGCCGCCCAGGGTCTTGTAGAGGGCGATGACGGCGACCGCCAGCCGCTGGTCGCTGACGATCAGCTGCTCCCGGGCGGCAAAGAGGGTGCGCTGGCTGGCGAGGACGTCGGTGAGGTCGGCCAGCCCGGCGGCGTACAGGCCCTCGTTGAAAACCAGGGCCTGACTGCCGGTCTCCACCGCCGCGGCCAGTCGGCTGCGGGTCTCCTGCTCGCTGGAGTAGTTGACGAGGGCGGTTTCGGTCTCGAGCAGAGCGGCGAGCACGATCTTCTCGTACGTGGCCTGCATCTCTTCCAGCGCCGCCTCGGTGATGGTCACGGCGGCCCGGAGCCGGTCGCGGTTGAACACCGGCAGGCTGACCGAGGGGCCGATCGACCAGAAGCGGCTGTTCGTGCTGACCAGGTCGGACAGGCTGGAACTCTGCAGGCCGATCAGGCCGGAGAGCGAAAAACGGGGGAAGAGGTCGGCGGTGGCGACCCCGACCTCGGCGGTGGCTGTGGCCAGAAGGCGTTCGGCCTGGCGGATATCGGGGCGGCGGCGGAGCAGATCGGAGGGGAGGCCGGCCGGCAGGGTGGGCGGCAGGGTGAACGCAGGAGCGGCGTTCGCCAGGCGACGGGCCATCTCGGTCGGCGGCAGGTCGAGCAGCAGCGCCAGCTGGTTGCGGCCGGCGGCGATCTTCTGTTCCAGGGCCGGGATCTGGGCGGCGACCAGGGATTTCTGGGTCTCGGCCCGGGCGGCCTCGAGAGCGGAGGCGAGACCGAGCTGGCGGCGGCCGGCGACGACCGCCAGGGTCTTCTCCTGGGCCGCCAGGGTGTTGCGGGCCGTGGCCAGCAGGCGCTCGCTGCCGCGCAGTTCGAAATAGGTGCGGGCCACCTCGGCCTCGAGCGAGATCAGGATATCACGACGGTTCTCTTCCGAGGCGGCCAGGGTGGCGGTGGCGGCCTCGATGGCCCGGCGCCGGCCGCCGAAGAGGTCAATCTCCCAGGCGGCGTCGAAGCCGGCCTCGTACAGGTCGCGGCTGCCGCCATCGGTGCCGGCATTGTCGCTGCGCCGGGCATGGGTCGAGCCGGCGCCGGCGTTCACTGCAGGGGAGGCTTCTGCCGCCGTCTGCCGCAGTCGGGCCCGGGCGGCGGTGATCCGGCTGGCGGCGATGCGCAGGTCGTGGTTGGCCTCGATGGCCCGGTCGACGAGGCGGCTGAGGATGGGATCGTCGAACAGGCCCCACCAGCGTTGGGAGTGGTCGGCAGCGGCAGGAGCCGCCAACTCCTGCCCGCCGCCCCAAGTGTCCGGCAGGTCGGCGGCCGGCGGCCGGTATTCGGGACCGACCGGGGCGCAGGCGGCGTGCAGCAGCAACAGGAGCCAGGTACCGGGAAGGAGAAAGAAACGCCGCATGGGATATCGGGAAATCAGGAAATTTGACTGGATGGATGACTTCGCGTTATGGCTGGGGATCCGTGCCGAAAAAATCGCCAATGCGTTTTCAAGCATCAGTTGATAATACCTTTTTCGGTGAGAATTCCAATTTATCTCTTGATCGAGGCGTTGCGGAATGGATGGCTGTCTGCCCTGTCATCGCCATCTTCCCCCTCTGTCGCCGCGACCGGCGCCCCTGCCATCGCGACCGGCCCCCGCTGTCGCCGCGACCTGCCCTTCTGTCACCGCGACCTGCCCTTCTGTCACCGCGATCGGCCCTTCTGTCATCGCGACCGGCCCCCCGCTGTCATCTCGACCGCCAGGGAGAGATCTCCTTCGGCCATCATCAACCACGAGAAGGGGGCATCCTCGACAACACGAGATTTCTCGCTATCGCACGAAATGACAGCGGGGGGCGGCATCCCGGCCCTCGCCCTACCGGGAACAACGAGGTTTCTCGCTTCGCTCGAAATGACATGAAAGATAAGGTCGAATTACCTTGATATGACAGGGCTGTTGGGTCAGCGCGAATCGCCGCCGAGCCCGGCGGCGACCAAGGCCAGGAGCTCATCGGTGCGGGTGCCGTTGTCCCTGGCTATTGTCTCGATAAGCTGATTATGAGGAAAAGAGCGATTACGGCTGTGGTCGAGACATTTCTGGTCATCATGATTGCACCTCGTTATGGGGGAAATAAAAAAGGATTGATGTCACTGTGGGCTGATGAGTTGCAAAGACGCTGCCAGAAATGCAGCGATGGAAAATGACCACCTATGTCCCTATGTTTACGTCTAATATGTGTATGGCGCCGAGCGCGGCGGTTTGCCGGCAGGATCGGTACGGTGGTGAATGAGTATTCAGTCTGGGGGGCCGGATGGGTAAGATTTACTCAGCTGGGACCACCCGAACCGAGGCCGCAATGGCACGGATGGCTGCCGCCAGGAGGCAGGGCGAACCTCAGGTCATCAGGGCGCGGCGCCAGCGGGCCAGTTTCTCGGCATAGCTGCAGCCGGCGTTGGCCGGACTGGTCGAGGGCAGGCGATGGAAGGTGAGAGGTTGCTGTCCCAGATCGAGAAACGGCAGGATGCGGCGGCGGAAGGTGGCCTCGGCGGTGCCGCCGTTGAAGCAGATCGTGGCGATGAGGTGGTGGGCGGCGAGGAAGCGGGCGAAATCGTTGACCTGAACCGACTCCGGCTCGATGTCGCTGTCGAGGCTGGTGGGCCGCCGGCAGTTGCCGATGACGTCCCACAGGGCGATGCCGTGGTCGGTCAGCAACCGCAGCCGTTCATCATAGGGCAGGTCGGAGGCGGCGCCGAAGACTTCGGCGATGATGGGCCAGAAGGCGTTGCGGGGATGGGCGTAGTACTGCCGTTGCCTGAGCGACTCCCGGCCGGGGATGCTGCCGAGGATCAGCAGCCGGGCGTCGGCCGCGGCCACCGGCGGGAAGCTGGCGATCATTGGCGGGGGATGTTTGCCGTGTCGCCGCTCTCTGTCTGGCGCAGCCGGGCCACCAGACCGGGGATGGCCAGCGGCGCATGGACCAGGTGGTGGGCGCCGTGGGCGGTCAGCTCCTCGACGCTGCCGAAACCGTAGGTCACGCCGATGCCGCCGATCCGGCAGGCGGCGGCGCCGATCATGTCGTGCTTGCGGTCGCCGACCATCAGGGTCTGAGCCGGGGCCAGCCCTTCCTGCTCCAGGATATGGCCGATCAGCTCGCTCTTGTCGCACAGGCTGCCGTCGAGCCGGGCGCCGTAGATGGCGGTGAAGAAGGGGGCCAGCTCGAAGTGGTGCAGGATCTGGCGGGCGAAGACCTCGGCCTTCGAGGTGGCGAGGAACAGCCGGCAGTCCTGGTCCTGCAGTTCGGCCAGGGCCTCGGGAATGTCGTCGTAGACCTGGTTCTCGAACTTGCCGATGCGGTCGAAGCGGTCGCGGTAGTGGAGCACCGCCTCGCGGGCCAGGTCGGTCGATCCGTCCGGCAGCAGCACGGTGAAGCTCTCGAGCAGCGGCGGGCCGATGCAGAACAGCAGTTCGTCGGCCGGCGGTGCCGGTCGGCCGAGCTGCTGCAGGGCGTACTGGACGCAGCGGGTGATGCCGAGGCTGGAGTCGGTGAGGGTGCCGTCGAGGTCGAAGAGGATATTGTGCATGGCTGTCGGGTGGTTGGAGGATTGCATCGCCAGGGATGGGGGCTGGTTCCGGCCGCAGGTGGCGTCGTGCCGGTGCCGGGAAAACAGATATCATACCCGATCGGCGCCGAATCAGAAAGGCGGGAAATCCATTGCCGCTGTTGCCGGGCCGGGAATTCGCCGAAGAAGTCATTGACGGCCGCTTCCTGCCTCTGGCATGATGAAGTATCACCGGTCCGACCATCGCCGGACAATGCGTTTTCCTCAGGATGAATGGCATGGAACTGACGATCCTCCCTCAGCCCGACGACAATTCCTGCGGCCCGACCTCGCTCCACGCGGTCTACCGTTATTACGATCTCGAAGTCGAGCTGAGCCGCCTGATCGAGGATATCAAATCGCTCGAGACCGGCGGCACCCTTGCCGTCTACCTCGGTATCGACGCCCTGCGGCGCGGCATGGACGCCACCATCTACTCCTGGAACCTGAAGATGTTCGACCCGACCTGGGCCGCCCTCGATCCGCCGGCCCTGATCGCCAAGCTCGAGAGGCAGCAGGAGTACAAGAACAAGAAGCGCTTTGTCCAGGCCAGCCAGGCCTACATCACCTTTCTCCAGCGGGGCGGCCGGATCCTCTTCGACCCGTTGACCCCGGCGCTGCTCAAGAGCATCCTGCAGCTGTCGATTCCGATCCTGACCGGCCTTTCCGCCACCTATCTCTACAACTCGATGCGGGAGGTAACCCGCGGCAAACGCTCGGTCTACAACGATATCAGCGGCGAACCGATGGGCCATTTCGTCGTCCTCACCGAGTATGCGGCAGTCGATATGGTCCGGATCGCCGATCCCTACAGCGGCAACCCCTTGAGCGTCTCGCAGTACTATACCCTGCCGGTGCAGCGGCTGATCAACGCCATCCATCTCGGCAGCGTGACCTACGATGCCAACCTGCTGATCGTCCAGCCGGCGAGGCGATGATGCACAAGGTCATCGTCGTCGACAATCCCGAGACCTGGAAGATCAAAGGGGCGAACCTGGCGATCGTCTCCTCCCACGAGTACCTGACCAACCCCGACTGGGCCAAGGCCAGAAAGCTTCGGGTCTTCAACCTCTGCCGCTCCTACAGCTACCAGTCGAAGGGCTACTATGTCTCGCTGCTGGCCGAGGCCCGCGGCCACAAGCCGATCCCGACGGTGCGCAACATCCTCGATGTCCAGAAGCCCTTCGTCATCAAGATGATCTCGGAGGACATGGACAGCCTGATCCAGCGCCGCCTCAAGGACCTGCGCTCGGACGAGTTCATCCTCAGCGTCTATTTCGGCCGCAACCTGGCCGAAAAGTACGACGACCTCAGCAACCTGTTCTACCGGATGTTCCGCGTCCCCTTCCTGCGGGTCCGGTTCGTCCGCAGCACCAGCCGGCTGTGGCACATCAAGAGCGTCAGGACCATCTCGGCCAAGGACATCCCGGAGACTCACTTCGATTTCGTCCTGCGCCGGGCCGAGGACTATTTCTCGCAGAAACGCTACGGCTCGGGCAAGCCGGGGGCGCATGTCGGCCGCTACGCCATGGCGATTCTCTACCGCGACGATGACCCGGCCCCGCCCTCGGACTGGAAGGCGATCCAGAAGTTCGTCCGCTACGGCGAGAAGGCCGGCTTCAACGTCGACGTGATCTCGGTGAAGGACTACAACCGCCTGCTGATGTACGATGCGCTGTTCATCCGCCAGAACACCCACGTCAACAACGAGACCTACCAGTTCGCCCACCATGCCCAGCGGGAGGGGATCGCCCTGCTCGACTATCCCGAGTCGATCCTCAAGATCAACAACAAGGTCTATCTCGCCGAGATGCTGCAGTCGGCCGGGGTGGCGACGCCGAAGACGATGATCGTCCACCGCCGCAACCGCCACCTGGTCGAGTCGACGCTCAATTTCCCCTGCGTGCTGAAGCTGCCCGACTCCACCTTCTCGTTCGGGGTCAAGAAGGCCGAGACCGGCGCCGAACTGGAGAAGCTGATCGAGGCGATGCTGAAGAAATCGGAACTCCTGATCGCCCAGGAATTCATCTTCACCGAGTTCGACTGGCGGATCGGCATCCTCGACGGCGACCCGCTCTTCGCCTGCAAGTACCTGATGGCCAGGAACCACTGGCAGATCTACAACTGGGAGGCGAAGAAGGGCAGCGAGGTCTCCGGCGGCTTCGAGGGGGTGCGGCTGGCCGATGTGCCGCCGGCGATCCTCAAGATCGCGAAAAAGGCGGTGAAGCCGATCGGCCTCGGCCTCTACGGCGTCGATATCAAGGCCGTCAAGGGCCGGCCGATCGTCATCGAGATCAACGAAAACCCGAACATCGACGAGGGGGTCGAGGATTTCGGGGAGGGGGATGTCGTCTACCGCCGGATCATCGACGCCTTCATGCGGCGGATCGTCGAACGCACCGGGGGAGAGGCGGCGATATGAGTGCGGCGGCCGCCCTGCATCTCTTCGCCGCCTTCGGCCTCGAGATCGAGTACATGGTGGTCGACCGCGCCAGCCTCGACGTCCGGCCTCTGGTCGACCGGCTGTTCCGCGATTTTGCCGGCCGCCAGGTGTCGGATGTCGACAACGGGGCGATCGCCTGGTCGAACGAGTTGGCGGCCCATGTGCTCGAGCTGAAGACCAACGGTCCGACCGCCGACCTGCAGCGCGCGGCCGCCGATTTTCATCGCAATGTCGAGCTCATCGACGGTCTGCTCGCCCGTCACGGCGCCATGCTGCTGCCGGGCGGGGCCCACCCGTGGATGGACCCGGGGCGGGAGATGGTGCTGTGGCCGCACGACGCCCATGAGATCTACGACCTCTACAACACCATCTTCGACTGCCGCGGTCATGGCTGGGCCAACCTCCAGAGCGCCCACCTCAACCTGCCGTTTCATGGCGACGCCGAGTTCGCCCGGCTGCATACCGCCATCCGCCTGCTGCTGCCGCTGATGCCGGCGCTGACCGCATCATCGCCGATTCTCGACGGCCGGCCGACCGGCTGGCTCGATTCGCGGCTCGACGTCTACCTCCACAACCAGGACCGCCTGCCGGCCCTGACCGGGCGGTTGATCCCGGAGCCGGTCACCAGCGAGGCCGAGTACGAAGAGCGGATCTTCGCCCCGATCATGGCGGCGATTGCGCCCTACGATCCGGCGGGGATCATGGACCGCTATTTCCTCAACGCCCGGGGGGCGATCGCCCGTTTCGACCGCGGGGCCATCGAGATCAGGATCCTCGACACCCAGGAATGCCCGCTGGCGGACTGCAGCATCGCCCGGTTGCTGATCGAGTGTCTGCGCTCCCTCGCGGCCGGGGAGTGGTCCGATCCCGGCGCCCAGGGTCGGGTCGATACCGAACGGCTGCGCCGGCTGTTCCTCGCCGTCATCCGCCAGGGGGGGGAGACGATGGTGGAGGATCGGGACTACCTGCGGTTGTTCGGCTTCAACGAGCGGGAGATGCCAGCGTGCGCGGTCTGGGCCGGGCTGTTCGACCGCTGCGCCGGGGCGATCGATGCCGGCAGCCGGGCGGCCCTGGCGGTCATCCTCGACCAGGGATGCCTGGCGAGTCGCATCCTCCGCGCCCTCGACGGCGACAGCCGCCGCGAGCGGCTGCAGGCGGTCTATCGGCGGCTGGCCCGGTCGCTGGCAACCAACACGCAGTTTGTGCCATGAGACTGCTGCTCAGCTGTGAACATGCCTCGCCGCTGATTCCCGAACCGTATGGCGAGTTGCTGGCCGGCGCCCGCCATCTGCTCGATTCCCACCTCGGCTTTGATATCGGCGCCGCCACGGTCTGCCGGGGGCTGGAGGGGTTGGCCGAGGCGGCGTTCTACGGCGGGTGCAGTCGGCTGCTGATCGACCTCAACCGTTCCCTGCACCACCGGGGGTTGTTCTCCGAGTTTTCGAGGCACCTTTCGCGGGCCGCCAAGGACGAGATCGTCGCCCGCTACTACACCCCGTTCCGCAATGCCGTCCTGGTCGCCGTCGAGCGGGCCCTGGGCCAATATCGCGGGCTGGCGCACATCGCCGTCCACTCCTTTACCCCGATCCTGAACGGGGTTGTGCGGTCGAACGATTTCGGCCTCCTCTACGATCCGCGGCGGCAGGGGGAGAAGGAACTCGCCCGGCGGCTAATGGCGGCGATGCGGACCACTGACCCGGAACTGTCGATCAGGATGAACTCTCCCTATCGCGGCGTTGCCGACGGCCATACCACTGCCCTGCGGCGTCGCTTCGGCGACGGGGGCTATCTCGGTCTCGAGGTGGAGATCAATCAGAATCTGGTGGTGGACGACCGCGGCCGTTCGGCCGTCGCCGCGCTGCTGACCGAGGCCCTGCGGCAGTGTGGGATCGGCCGGGGCTGAGGAGGGAAATACTGCTACATGCTGCCGGTGCTCAGGCAGCGGGAACCGTCCGGCTCCGGTGGCGGGAGGAAGATGAAGCCACCGGAGCCTGAGGTTGGTCGACGAGGCGGAGACGCCGGTCGTCGGATCATCGGGGCCGATTACTTGTTTTTATTGCCCTTGCCATTATTGCCCTTGTTGCCTTTTCCATTGCTCTTGACGGGCTTGCCTTTCTGGGAATTTCCGGCTTTGTGCGGTTTTCCGCCCTTGTAGACCGGCGGGCCGGATTGCCGGTATACCTTGTGTGCCGGCGGGCCGCCGACCTGGCGATAGTGCGGCGCTGCCGGATAGACGGCGTCGTAGTGTTTGCGCGATCCCTTCGACGATTGAGCCCGGATATTCCATTTTTTCTGTTTTTCCCAGTACCGGTTTCGTTCCCAGCTCTGCCAGTTGCGCTCGACTTCGTGGTACGAGACATGGTGGTAATCCCAGTACTGGTCCCGCCAGCGCCGTTCCCGGTAAAATCGCCGCCACTCCCGGGGGATATCGCGGTAGAAGACCGGGACGTGCTGGTAGTAGACCCAGCCGGAGCTGTAGCTCCGGGAGCGGTACCAGCGGCTCTCCCACGATCGCCACCACCAGCCGTCAAAGAAGTAGATGTCGATGTCGATGCCGGGCACGGCGTAGACATAGGTCTCGGGAATGACCACCAGTTGCGGTGGGCGATGAAAGGTGACGGGCGGCGGGGCGGCGACGCTGACATCGACATGGACCGACTCCGATCGCCGCAGGCCGTCGACGTACCAGGTTGTCTCCCGTTCCCAGTACCGCTCTTCCTCCCAGTCCCGCCAGTTCCGCCTGACCTCCTGGTAGGCGATGGGTCGATGGTCCCAGCGGTAGTCCCGCCAGCGGCGTTCGCGGTACCAGCGCCGCCACTCCCGGGGGACGTCGCGGTAGAAGACCGGCTCGCTCTCGTAATAGACCCAGCCCGAATCGTAGCTCCGGGAGCGGTACCAGCGATCCTCCCAGGTCCGCCACCACCAGCCTTCATAGAAGAAGATGTCGACATCCACATCCGGGACGGCATAGACATAGGTCTCGGGGATGACGACCATCTGCGGTGGGGCGGCGAATTCTACGGGTGGGGGCACGGAGATGCTGATATTGACATCCACCCGCGCCGCCGCCGGCAGTGAACATGTCAGTATCACAGCCAATAAAAATGTTCCTGGAAATATCTTTCTCATTGTGTGCTCCTCAATACATCGCTGTTCTGGCTCTCTCAGGCCTTTTATCCATCCGGTCTGTTGTTGTTCCGGCCGACGAGACAAGACCGGAAAAGGTTGATTGTTAGTTCAAGCGCGCCCAATACCTTGAGGGGCCGGCCATTTTGAGACGTATTCAATGGATATGCTACACGAAAACATCACAATGTCCACCTGGATGATATTGTGTCGCGCGTCCAGGCATCAGCCACCGGGGTAATGTTATATACGTTTGACAATGGCGAATCGTCACATGTTTCTTGATTGAACTGGTTGAAAAATAGCAAAAATTTTTGTATCTGAAGAGGCTTTTGCAAAACTCCTTGAAAGGGAGCGAGGAAGAGTGGGCGACAGAACGAAAAAATGATGATAATATATTGAAATAATTGAGCTTCATGTGATTTTCCGGTACATTTTGTTTACCAACAAAGAAAAACGGAGAATCAGCATGAAGCTCGAAGAGAAAGTATCATGGTTGATGGGGAGATTACAACGAAGTTTGTTTCCCCAACTTGAACAATGTTGTGTTTCTCCACTCTCCGAGCAAGAGAAACACCTGGTAAAGGTCCTTGAGGTCATTGAAATAGAGCGCCATATTCCGAAGAATCAGCAGTGGACAGGTCGACCAGCGGCAGAACGCCGAGCGATTGGCCGCAGTTTTGTGGCTAAAGCGGTGTTAGGCTATCCACATACCAGGAGTCTCATCAATGAGCTGCGTGCCCGCCCCAATCTCCGCCTCATCTGCGGTTTTACCAAACAACGGGACATCCCGTCGGAATCGACGTTCTCACGAGCTTTTGCCGATTTTTCCAGCTGTGAACTGGGCGCGGTGGTTCACGACACGCTGGTGCAGGATTATTTACAAGGAGAATTGATCGGCCATGTCAGCCGAGATTCCACAGTCAACTTTTTAAAAATTATTCCATTGATTGTAGCAGCAGCTACAATATACATATTGATGGTTCGGTATACTCCTTGGGAAATCAAAGATCACTTTTCCCAAGGAGGAGACAATGAAACCACAGGTAGTAGGAATTTCGGGCAGCCCTGTCAAAAACTCAAATACAGACCGACTTGTCCAGGCAGTTCTGGAAAACACAGGTCTTAAAACAGACTTCATTAAGTTGTCTAAGTGCAAGGTCCAACCCTGTATCGCCTGCCTTGGCTGTACCAAAGACAATTCGCCCGGCAGCAGTATTCTGCTGACAAATGGCCGCTCACCTTCGTTGCCGGCGGTAAGGAATATTTTCCGCGGGATGCCACGATTGATGTCAAACCCGATGTGGGTTTTTGCTTTTTTGGCACCACCTCGATAATCGGCCCAGGTCATAGAAAGGACAGAGTCAATCAAGGAGCCATCAATTGCCACCAATTGGCCGAGTTCGGGAAATTTTTGCGGCAAGACTGTACGCGCCTGTTCTTGCAGAGCATTGAAGACATAAAGAAATTGTTCAAGACCTCTGTCATTCATAGCCTCAAAGAATGAACTCTTGGAAATACCTTTTTCCGGGGCAATATGTTCTCTTGCAAAGTCATCCTCCTTCAGATTCTGGATGAGATGCCTACCGGAGGTATGCTCTTCTAGATGAAAGAAGATGAGAGCATTGAGTTGGTCGTTAAAATCCATTTGTAGAGGCCTGTTGCACCTGGATTCAAGCTGTGGGGCTTTTTTCAGGATCTTTTTTAAAGGGCGCTTCAGTTTTTTGAAGGAGACGGTCGAATATTTTGCTTTCGTTGGCAGTAATCGCGGCATTTTCATAACTCCTTGAATTAATAGGATAACTATGAAAATAATCGCGACCCGCTTTCATTGATTTGTCAAGTTAAGTATTCGTTTTATTTATATTTTTCGTATTTTTTTAACTGCAATTTTCTAACCGGACATTACTGATGAATAGTACGAAAAGTGCGAAAATTTTGATAATGTAATGATATGATATGATAGAGGAAACTAACAAATGAGTTGTCTTTGTCAAGAAATCGCAGGTAAGGACGTTAAGCTGTCACCAATCTGCATCGGTCAATTGTGGATGTTCAATAATCTTGAACCGTCAGACCTGGCGGCATTAGCCAAAGAAGCACAGCGAAAGAAGATGGTGAAGGGACAGGTGCTGTTCATGCAGTCTGATTCTGCCGATGAACTATTTCTCATAAAAGGCGGGCGCATTAAACTTGTAAAAGTTCTTGAAGATGGCAGCGAACTTACTTTGGATATACGAAAAGCTGGCGACTTTGTCGGTGAGAATATCTTTTTAGATCAGGGAGAATATCCGGTGAGTGCCATTTGTCTCGAAGATACATTGACTTGTGGATATAGCAGAAATCAGTTTGAACAGCTTGTTCTCAAAAATCCTAATATCGGGCTTCAGGTAATAAGAAATTTGAGTGAGAGAGTCTCATGGCTTACCAGCCAGGTAGGTAGTCTGGCGGCGACGAATATCGAAAAGCGGCTCTATAGTGTCCTGTGCAATGTCGCCAAAGAGCATGGGACAGCGAGCGCTCGTGGATGGGTGATACAGTTTCCCCTGACTCATGAAGATCTGAGTTTTTTAATTGGTGCTCACCGAGTCAGTATCACCCGTGCCATGAAAACCTTGAAAGTTGCAGGTAAAATAATTCTTGAGGGCAAAAAGCTCATTGTGCTGTCGTAGAATGTTACAGCTTATCCATTCTTCCTTGAAATTCTCCCTATAAACAGAGCTCACCTGTTTGCTACACCCTTTATTCTATACTTGTCCCTTTAATCGTTCACACCAGTCACGTTGAGTCCATTGGATACTGATCAACCCCTCTGTTCCGTTGAGAAATGAAATTTTGTGGTTCAGCTGATATGTGATGATCAAAGGATTTTCAATTAAAAAAATAACATTTCATAATGTAGCAGCTGCTACAGATACATCACGCAACTTCGTTTAAGATTTTGATCGATCTTGAAAGAAAAAAAGCTCTGTATGGGAAGTTTCAACTTATTGCTCTACCAGGCAGCTGTATAAAAAATTGCAAAACAGATCGCTTAATTAAAACTGTTTTTCAATACAGCGTTCTATTCTTAATCGTAGGTTAAATAACAGGAGGTTATCATGAAAGTTTTAGTTGCTTATTTTAGCCAGAGTGGAAATACGGAGAAGATCGCTAAAGGTATCTGGGAAGAAGCATCCCGGACGAATGAGGCAGATTTGAAAAAGCTTGAGGATGTCGGTGCTGAAGATTTCGCTGGATATGATTTTATCTTCATTGGTTCACCTCTCCATTCAGCCAATCTGGCTGCACCGGTTAAAGAGTTCTTGACTAACGTTAAGGCAGGTTCGAGCCAAAAAATGGCTGGCTTCATAACCCATTTCGCCCCGGCTTATCCGAACCAGGACATGGATCAATTTACAGAACCTATTCAAACAGTATGTGAGGAAAAGAAAATTGAATATAAAGGCTGTTTTGACTGCCAAGGAGCTCTGACCAAATCTTTGCACGACGCGGTGCAGAAAAAGCTCAACTTGTCTGACGAGGCATGGGGGGATATGGTTAAACAGATGACAGGAAGTCCAAAAGAAGAAGACGTGGCAAAAGCCAAAGCGTTTACAAGAGAAGTCTTGGGCTGATTACTCCCTATACATTCGTTCAGGACTCCTGATTCATAAGAAATACTTCTCGTAAAGCAGAGCGAGTGCTGAACTTGTTGCATTTGGACTCAGTAGGCTTCAGGAGTCCTGCTGAGCTGCGGGATAAGATCAAGTTGGAAATCTGAAAGAGAAGCTTTCCTGAGACCTCTGCCATGTTGTCCAATATCCACTGATATATGGAGATTTGAGCTTCTTGACAGGAGCACACCGTTTCGGTATTGCCCGATTATGAAAAGCAGGACGTGATATGCATCACGGTAACACTCACGATCCTCAAACACTGAAGAAGGCCAGATGAGTGGGTATCGGCAAAAAAAGGAGATGACCATGGAAAAGATAAATCTGAAAGAGGCAGCCGTTTTTATACGTGAGGATCTTCGTCTTAAAACCTTCCCCGTAGCTGTAAAGTTCCTGCAAGACGGGACTAAATTCCCTGAGAAGGCTCGCCGACCCTCAGTTGCAATGGGCAAAAGAATCGCTCTCTGTCAAGGCATTACCATGGTCAGGAGCTATGGATGGACAGTTGGACTTGCCAAAGAAGACATAATCTGTGTACCAGCTGCAATAGCCTTTGGATTCAGTGATGCAACAGACCCCTCTTTATCACTTGCCGGCCTCTTTCGTGAAGTAGGTTTTTCCGGTAACAATGATCTCGCCCGGAAAGAGACATCATCTATGAGCAGATTCAAGAACGGAGAGATAAAAGGGATTATATTGGCCCCCGTGGAAAAAGTAACTTTTCAACCAGATACTGTTATCATTTATGGCAATCCCGCTCAAATGATGCGTTTGGCTCAAGCTTGGACATACGTAACCGGAAAACGCCTGGCTGGAGAATGCGGAGGTAAGGTGGAGTGTGATGAATATCTCATTGCCCCTTTTAAGATGCAATGCCCAAGGATGGTCATTCCCGGAAATGGTGAACGTGTTTTTGCCGCTACTCAGGATGATGAGATGGTCCTGGCATTTCCTGTCAAATGCCTCGCTGATATGGTTAAGGGACTGAGGGAGGCAGGGAAGGCTATTGGCGTCCGTTATCCCGTCACTCCTTACCAGAACTTTCAGCCTGAACTCCCCGCTGCGCACGTGAAGTTAGGGAAAGAAATTGGCATATTATGAAGCATCCAGGTCGTTTACAAGGATATGATTTTGACTCATCTTCAACAGTTGAAAAAAAATAATTATACGATTTCAGATTGATAAAGGACGCATAAAAAGTGTTGGCACTACCTGGCATGGACAATCTGCGGAAAACCCACTCATATTTCACGTATGGTTTGCGGCAAGGCAACACCAACCGCCTGAAACACCTTGCCACAGGTTCCGCTACATGCCGTGCGGACAGTAAGGCTTCGACCACTTTCCTCGACAACGACCTCCTGCAAGGCCTGGAGATCCCGCTTGATATCCGCCCATTCGAACCGATGGCCCGCAGCTTCCAGGCGGCGATCCAGTTCCTTACGCAGGACAAGCGCCAGAAAACTGCAAAAGACATGGCCCCGGATTGTCTCGTCCCGTTTGTGGAAAACCGGCCTGGTGTCGAGCACCGACTTCACGTCGCGGAAGACCTGTTCCACCTGCCAGAGTTCCTTGTACTTGCGGGCCACCCGCTCGGCAGAGAGGGTCATATTGGTGCGCAACACCCATTTGCCATCAAATCGGGCTTCCGCCGCGATCTTGTCTGTATCGATTGTCATGCCACCTTTGCAGACCTTGATATATCTGGCATATCCGCGATTACCGACCAGCCCTTTGGGGTTGGTTTGAATCCGCTCCTCGAGGGCTGCGATCATGGCTTGTCTCGCGGCCGCATCTTTTCTCTGCTGCCTGGCGTTGCGGCAGACGATGTAACGCCGCCCCTCCGCCAGAACCTCTTTGACAGCCAGGGGCGAAGGAGACTTGGCATCCGTTCTCTCGGGAGAGACCTCGTGGTACCGCCCGGCTCTGGAGAGGACCTCTTCGCTCACCTCTTTCACCCGGCGCATCCTGGCGCCCAGGATATAGGGAATATCGCAGTCCGGATTCTCCAGGCTCTTGATCGTATCGGCGCTTATCATGCCCCGATCCGCTACGATACGGAAGCGCTTGATGCCGAAACGACTTTGCAGTCTTGCCACCACCGGCAGCAGGCTCGTGACATCGGCGGTGTTGCCGGGCCACAGTTCACAACAGATAGGGCGGCCATTGTCATCGAGAATCGCCCCGACCACCATCTGTTTGCGGTCAGGCCGGTGGTCTTTGCTGTGCCCGAACTGGCCGAGAGTCTCGCCGCCCTCTCCCTCAAAGTAGATCGAGGTTGTATCGAAGAAGACAAGGTCCAGGCTGGTAAACAGGTTGCGGTGTCGGGCAAACAGTCCTTCCTCGATCAGGTCTTTCGTGCAGCGGGGGCTGAAAGGTGTCGCTCCATGCTGATCAATCAAGATCTCCCCGAGAAATGCCATGGCCCGATATGCGTGATGCAGGGCGATTTCCTCAACTCCGGCAACCGCGTAGTCACGCCGCCACTGCTCACACGACCGGTCGGATCCCGACATGAACAAGCGATGCAAGACCGTGAGGAAAATCGCCCGCTCAATATCAAATGCAAACTTCCGGTCAGCAAGCAGGTTGTTGATAATCGTCGGCAGGCCGAGTTCCAGCCAGAGTCGTGCAAAGATCGGTGCCGGGCCGATTTTTACGGCATGGGCGGTGACATCGACCTTGCCGGAGAGAACCGGCAAGGTCTTCTCCGAGAACCTGGCCAGCGAGCGGATAAGGGTCTCGACACTTCCCTTGGCCTGGAGTTGATCGAGACGACCAACGGTGGAGATGACACGCTGGCAGACTTTGCCACCGATCTTGTTGTTTTCGACAAGTTGCAGATACTGGTACCGGCCGGATTTTTTGATGCGTGCAAACATGGAGGCCTCCCTTGTTGAGGACACCCCCGGAATATCGATAAACAGCCTATGTAGTCAAGAGAATGTGAAGGTTGCGTTGGGACTACCGGTTTTACATTTCCTAACAACCTGCATTGTTAAATCAATAAGTTGCAAAAGGAATAGAGCAAAAACTATCCCTCAAGTGTTGAAGAAAAGCTTGATATTGAAAGTCGTAGCGGAGGGGAATGCCGTAGATGTTCCTCAACTTGGCGACGTAGCGTTTGACCGTCGGGATGGAACATTCCAACCGCTGGGCGATTTTTTCGGTGGTCAGTGCATAGGAATTGGTTTGGAAAATGCTGAGAAGCTCGAAGATGCGATCAACCTGAGCCATTGAGGGTGCACTCCTTTTCTGTCACATATCACGGTGCAAAACGATGAGTGGGACTGGTTTGCCTATCATTTACCGTACCTTCTGGGGCTACCACGTTTTGGGGCAAAAGGCAATCCATCGGCAATGACGATCTTGAGAATTATCGGTGCAAAACGCAGGAGTATCGCATGACCAGAACCTGACGACAGGTTGGGCAGCAAGAGGAGATATCAGTTGCCGGACACGTATGGAAAGAGAGCGGCCGTCGCTGTCAGGCAACGGCGGAGTACGACTTTTCTGTCAATTTGTCGACAGAATGTGATTTGAGAGGGAAATTGGTGTGGAGGAGAATCCCGCTTCGGATGGGACAAGGCCAAAAGCGATGAGAAAATTGCGGGACGACGGCTGTGCAGGGGGCCGTCGTCCCGCCCGCCGGCCTTAGAGGGCCTGCAGTTTTTCGGTCAGAACCGGCAGCAGCTGCTTGAGATCGGCGACGGCGAAGACGTCGGCGACATCGCCGATCGGGGCGTCGCGGTCGGTGTTGATCGCCACCACGAACTCCGATTTCTTCATCCCGGCCAGGTGCTGGACGGCGCCGGAGATACCGCAGGCGACGTACAGTTTGGGCGACACGGTGAGGCCGGTGGTGCCGACCTGGCGGTTGTGCTCGACCCACTGGGCGTCGACCACCGGGCGGCTGGCGCCGTACTCGCCGCCCAGGGCCTTGGCCAGACCGGCGACGAGGGTGATGTTCTCGGGCTTGCCGACCCCGCGGCCGGCGCTGACGATGACCTCCGACTTGGTGAGGTCGACGCCGCCATGCTCGGCGGCCTCGTAGCCGAGCAGCGCGACCCGGCCCTGGCCCTCGCCCTTGACGGCGATGACCTCGGGGCTGCCGGCGGCGGCATCGGCCAGGGAGAAGGCCCCGGCCTGGAGGGTGGCGATCGTCACCGCCCCGTTACCGGCGACGGTCCGGCGCAGCTTGGCGTTGCAGGCCGGGACCACCAGCCGGCCGGCGTCCACCGCCACCACCTCCGACACCTGCGCCGCCTTGAGGCTGGCGGCCAGCCGCGGGGCAAGGTCCCAGCCGTAGGAACTGTGGCTGAAGACGATCATCTCCGGCTGCTCCTGTGCCACGACATCGAGGAGCAGGCGCTTGTGGGCATCGGGATTGTATTCGCCGTACGTCGCGACATCGGCGAGATAGAGCCGGCCGGCAAATTTCGGCAGCTCGGCGGCGCCGTCGCCGACCAGGAACATCGCGCATTCGGCCCCGAATTGGCCGGCGAAGGCCAGCAGCTCGGTGTAGCTCTCCAGTAATTTCTTTTGTCTGTATTCGGCTACCAACAGCATTTTCATATCGATCTCCTATGCCAGTACGCTGGTTTTTTCTTTCAGGATCCGGATCAGCCGGTCGGCGACCTCGCCGACATCGCCCTCGAGGAACACGCCGCCACCCTTCTTTTCCGGGAAGGTCAGCTTTACCGTATTGAGCAGGGCGTCGGCCGGGCTCAGATCGGCGGCGGCCACGGTCAGCAGCTCCTTCTTCTTCGCCTTCATGATATTGGGCAAGGTCGGGTAGCGCGGGGTGTTGAGGCCGAGCTGGCAGGTGACCAGGGCCGGCAGGGTGGCCTCGACGGTGGCCTTGACCCCGCCCTCGAGCTCACGCTTGACGGTGATCGTGTTGCCGGCCAGGGCGAAACCGACGATCGTGGTGACGGCCGGCAGTCCCAGCAGTTCGGCGGCCATGACCCCGACCTGGCCGCTGCCGCGGTCCTGTGACTGCATGCCGGTGAAGATCAGGTCGAAGCCCTTGTCCCTGGCGAAGGCGGCGATCAGCGAGGCGATCTGGAACGGGTCGCGCCGATGGCTCTGGTCGTCGGCGATGTGGACGCCGCGGTCGCAGCCCATCGCCAGGGCCTTTTTCATCGTTTCCTTGACCTGGTCCGGGCCGATGCAGAGCACGGTCAGGTCGGCGCCGGTGGCCTCCTTGACCTGGACCGCCTGCTCGACCGCGTACTCGTCGTACTCGTTCATGCGCCAGGCCAGATCGCCGCGGTCATACCACACGCCGTCGGTGTCGATCTTGAATTTCGATTCCATGTCCGGAACCTGTTTGATGCATACCAGCAGTTTCATTGTGTTCCTCCACAAGAATGATGTTGTTTAGTGAGCCTTGTGAGTCTTTTCAAAATGGATTTCTCGTTTCGCTTGGAAATGACACAGGGAAGGGTGTCATTTCGATCAGCGGCAAAAATCCCAGCCACCCGCTCAGGCCGGCAGCCGCTCCACCAGGACCTCGGCGATATCGCGGGGCCGCAGGCTCTCCTCGATCCCGGCGCCCTTGACCCCGTCCTCGAACATCGTCAGGCAGAAGGGGCAGTTGGCCAGCAGCAGACCGGTGCCGGTGGCCGCCGCCTGCTGTACCCGGGCGACATTGATCCGGCTGCCGAGTTTTTCCTCGGCGAGGATCCGGCCGCCGCCGGCGCCGCAGCAGAAGCCCTGATCGCGGTTCTTTTCCATCTCGGCGATCCGGCCGCCGGCGGTCGCGATCAGCTGGCGCGGCGCTGCGTAGAGGCCGTTGTGGCGGCCGAGATAGCAGGAGTCGTGGTAGCTGCAGTCGAATGGGGCACCGGTGATCCTGAGCCGGCCTTCGGCCACCAGCCGCGACAGGAAGACCGGATGGGGCTCGACCTCGATCGTCAGGCCGAGATCGCGATAATCCTTGGTCAGGGTGTTGAAGCAGTGCGGGCAGGTGGTGACGATCCGTTTGGCCCCGGAGGCCTCGATCACCCCGATGTTTTCGCTCGCCATGGTCTGGTAGAGGTACTCGTTGCCCATCTTCCGGGCCGGTTCGCCGCAGCACTTCTCGTCCTTGCCGAGGATGCCGACCTTGATGCCGGCGGCCTTGCACAGGGTCACGAAGCTGCGGGCGACGGCGATGTTGCGCTTGTCGAAGCTGGCATAGCAGCCGACGAAGTAGAGGACGTCGAAGTCCTGGCCGGTGCCGGCATCGATCAGCTCCAGGCCCTCGGCCCAGTCGCCGCGCGAGGCATAGCCCATCCCCAGGGGATTGCCGTTGACCTCGATCTGCTCCATCGCCGTCATGACCTCGTCGCCGGGGAATTCCCCCTCCATCAGCACCAGGTTGCGCCGCAGTTCGACGATCTTGTCGACGTGCTCGATCGCCGCCGGGCAGATGTCCTGGCAGGCCCGGCAGGTGGTGCAGGACCAGATCGCGTCGCGGCCGACCGTCTCGATCAGGTCGGCCTCGGGGGCGGTGAAGGCGGTCTCGCCGATCCGGTTGACGACCTGCATCGGCGACAGCGGCTTGTCGGTGTTGTGGGCCGGACAGCGATCCTGGCAGCGCTTGCACTGGGTGCAGGCGTCACCGTCGAAGATGTCCTTCCAGCTCAGGTCGCCGACCGTGCGGGCGCCGAACGACTCGGTGTCCTCGTTTTCGAGGTCGATCGTCGCCAGCTTGCCGACCGGGCCGCGGTTGGCGAGGAAGAGGTTGGCGCTGGTGGTCAGGATGTGGCGGAACTTGGTGTAGGGGACCAGGCCGATGAACAGCACCGCCAGCAGCAGGTGGAACCACCACAGGCCGCGATGCAGCGCCAGCAGGGTTGGTTCTCCCATGCCGCCGACCAGTCCGGCCAGCCCCATCCCCACCGGCGACCAGGCCGCCAGCGGGTTGCCGGCCTCGGTGACCGCCATCCGCGCCCCTTCGATGAAGAAACCGGTGAGCAGGATGGCGAACAGCAGGCCGTGCATGATGACATCGTCCCTGCCTGTCTGCAACCCGGCGGGCTTGACGACCCAGCGCCGGACCAGCAGGCCGAAGAGGGTGACCACCGCCGCCAGACCGGCGAGGTCGAGGACCAGGCTGAAGATCTTGTAAAAGGTGCCCTTGAGGAAGACGAAATCGAACAGCAGGTCGGTGAAATCGGCCTGGACCACGATCAGGGAGGTGCCGACGAAGAGCAGGGCGAATCCCCAGAAGAACAGGGAGTGGGCCAGGCCCGGACCCTTGACCCGCAGGACCCTGGTCTGCAGCAGCACGTCCCGCAGCATGGCGGCGGCGCGGGCCAGCGGCTGGTCGAGCCGGTCTTTCGGTTTACCGAGCCGGTAGGTTTCGGCCCGGCGGACGAAGCCATAGACGAGGGCGGCTATGGCGGCAATGGCCAGCAGGTACATCGGCACGAGGGTGGCCGCGCCGTGGCCGACATTCCAGTAAATTGCGCGGGTGAATTCCATGGCGATCACAAAAAAAACGGGAGTGCCGGGCGACATCTCCCTTGGTCAGCGGGGCGGCAGGGCCGGCCATGCGGTCGGGCCCTGCCGGTTGGCGGGAAGTATCAGCGAACAGCGATCAGCGGGTCAACGCCGTACCGATCACCAGGCGCTGGACCTCGCTGGTTCCCTCGTAGATCTCGGTGATCTTGGCGTCGCGCATCATCCGCTCGACCGGGAACTCACGGGTATAGCCGTAGCCGCCGAACAGCTGCACGGCCTGGGTGGTGACCCGCATCGCCGTCTCGCTGGCGAACAGCTTGGCCATGGCCGATTCCTGCGAGTAGGACAGGTGGGCGCTGGCCCGGTAGGCGGCGTTGTAGACGAGCAGCCGGGCGGCCTGGACCTGGGTCGCCATGTCGGCGAGCTGGAAGGTGACGCCCTGGAAGGCGGTGATCTTCTTGTTGAACTGCTCCCGCTGGGTGGTGTAGTTGATAGCGGCCTCGAGGGCCCCCTGGGCGATGCCGAGGGCCTGGGAGGCGATGCCGATGCGGCCGCCGTCGAGGGTCTTCATCGCCACCTTGAAACCCTTGCCTTCCTCGCCGAGCAGGTTTTCCTTCGGCACCCGGCAGTTCTCGAACACCAGTTCCATGGTCGGTGACGAGCGGATACCCATCTTCTTCTCCTTCTTGCCGAACGAGAACCCCGGGGTTCCCTTTTCGACGATGAAGGCGGTGATGCCGTGGTGCTTCTCGGCATTCTTGTCGGTCCGGGCGAAGACGACATAGGTGTCGGCGTCACCGGCGTTGGTGATGAAGATCTTGGTGCCGTTGAGGACCCACTCGTCACCCTGACGGACCGCCGTGGTCCTGGTGCCGCCGGCGTCGGACCCGGCCGAGGGCTCGGTCAGGCCGAAGGCGCCAAGGGCCGTGCCCTGGGCCAGCGGGACGAGGTATTTCATCTTCTGCTCTTCGGTGCCGAACAGGTAGATCGGGTTGGAACAGAGGGACAGGTGGGCCGAGAGGGTGACACCGGTCGAGCCGCAGACCCGCGACAGTTCCTCGACGGCGATGGCGTAGCTGATGTAGTCGGCGCCGGCGCCGCCGTATTCCTCGGGGAAGACGATGCCGGTGAGGCCGAGTTCGCCCAGGCGATCGAACATCAGGGCGCGGTCGAAATGCTCCTGCTCGTCGCGCTCGGCGGCCGAGGGGGCGACCTCGGTCTCGGCGAATTGGCGTACCATGTCACGGAGCAGGTTCTGTTCTTCGGTCAATTCAAATTTCATGGCAATACTCCTGTCGGTTGGTATTCAGCCTTGCCGCCCGGCGGCATGGCGTTAGTCCTGTTATCGCAGTTGCAGGATCGGGTTCACGCTTTCGGGGCGTAGGTATAAAAGCCGCGGCCGCTCTTGCGGCCCAGCCAGCCGGCCTCGACGTACTGGCGGAGCAGGGGGCAGGGACGGTACTTCGGATCGCCCAGGCCCTGGTGCAGGGTGGTGAGGATCGCCAGGCAGGTGTCGAGGCCGATCAGGTCGGCCAGGGCCAGCGGTCCCATCGGGTGGTTCATCCCGTACTCCATGACCTTGTCGATCGATTCGCGGTCGCCGACGCCCTGGTAAAGGCAGAAAATGGCCTCGTTGATCATCGGCAGCAGGATGCGGTTGGCGATGAATCCCGGGTAATCGCTGGCCTGGGCCGGGACCTTGCCCATCTTGACGGCCAGATCGACGGTCACCTGGTAGGTCTCGTCCGAGGTCGGCAGGGCGCGGATGACCTCGACCAGCTTCATCACCGGCACCGGGTTCATGAAGTGCATGCCGATGACCTTGTCGGGCCGGCTCGTGCGCGCGGCGATGCGGCCGATCGGGATCGACGAGGTGTTGGAGGCGAGGATGGTGTGGGGCGGGCAGATGCTATCGAGTTGGGTAAAGATGTTGAACTTGATATCCTCTTTCTCCGAGGCCGCCTCGACGACGATATCGGCATCCTTCATGGCCGCGAGATCGGTGACGGTCCTGATCCGGCCGAGGATGGCCTCCATCTCGTCGGTCGACAGCTTGCCCTTGTCGACGCTGCGCTGCAGGTTGGCGGTGATGACCTTCATCCCCTTGGCGACGAATTCGTCGGCAATGTCGTGGAGGATGACGTTCAGACCGCTGGCGGCGGCGACCTGGGCGATGCCGCCGCCCATCTGGCCGGCGCCGATGACTCCAAAGGTTGTTACTTGCATGGCTCTCTCCTGAAATTTCTTGTATAAAATTCGGTTGCAACCGGAATCAACGGTGTTATGCGCCCCTGTTGCTGACCACCATGGCCATGCCCATGCCGCCGCCGATGCACATGCTGATCAGGCCGGTGGCGTGGTTGCCGCGCTGCATCTGGTTGAGGGTGGCGACCATCTGCCGGGCGCCGGTGCAGCCGACCGGGTGGCCCATCGAGATGGCGCTGCCGTAACGGTTGGGTTTGTCGACGTCGATCCCCAGTTCGAGCATGCAGCCGATCGCCTGGGAGGCGAAGGCCTCGTTCAGCTCGATCAGGTCGATATCGGCGATCGTCATCTTCGCCTGTTTCAGGGCGCGGCGGATCGCCGGCACCGGACCGAGGCCCATGTAGGCCGGGTCGACCCCGCCCGAGGCGAAGCTCTCGATGGTCAGCAGCGGTTTGAGCCCCAGGGCCCTGGCCCGGCTCTCGCTCATCAAGAGCACCGCCGCCGCCCCGTCGTTGATCCCGGAGGCGTTGCCGGCGGTGACCGAGCCATCCTTGGTGAAGACCGGCCGCAGCTTGGCCAGTTTCTCCATGCTGGTGACCATCGGCCGCTCGTCGCGGTCGACGATGATCTCCTGCTTGCGCGAGGGGACCTTGACCGGGACGATCTCGCTGGCGAAGATCCCGGTTTCGATTGCCTCCATGGCCCGGGCATGGCTCTGGCGGGCCAGGCGGTCCTGGTCCTCGCGGCTGATGGCGTACAGCCTGGCGATGTTCTCGGCGGTGACGCCCATGTGGTAGCCGTAGAATTTCTCGTACAGGGCGTCATAGACCATCAGGTCGTGGATCTCGCCGACCCCGGTGATCTCCATGCGGTAGCCCCAGCGCCCCTTCATCAGGGCCATCGGCACCTGGCTCATGTTCTCCTGGCCGCCGGCGAGCACCACCTCGGCCTGGCCGGTCATGATCGACTGGGCGGCCAGCGCGATCGCCTTGAGGCCGGAGCCGCAGACCTTGTTGATGGTGAAGGCCGGGGTCTCCTTGGCGATCCCGGCCCGGATCGTCGCCTGGCGGGCCGGGTTCTGCCCCTGGCCGGCCTGGAGGACGTTGCCCATGATGACCTCGTCGACGGCGATCTCGCGCAGGCCGGCGTCCCAGCCGGCATATTTCTCTTCCAACTCGGTTTGGTTGCGATCGGCGAGCCTGCCCGGCACGGTCTCGGCCAGATCGGCGCCGGCCACCGGCCGCAGCCCGGCCTTGACCAGGGTCTCCCGCAGGACCAGGGCTCCGAGGTCGACCACCGCCACATCCTTCAGGACGCCGCCGAAGGCGCCCACCGCTGTTCTGCATCCGCTGACAATGACAGCCTTTTCCATTTCGTATACTCCAGTCTGGGTTTGCAATAATGACGATCAGCTATCGCGTTTTCCGGTGAAAACCGCCTTGCGTTTTTCGACGAAGGCCGAGGTGCCTTCCTGGGCATCGGGACTGCTGATGCACAGGGCGAAGGCGTCGCGCTCGATGGCCAGGGCGGTCTGCAGGTCGGCGTTGAGGCCCTGGCGGATCGCATCCTTGGCGGCCTGCAGCGAGGCCCGGCCCTTGGACGCGATCAGCGTCGCCGTCTCCCGGGTCTTGGCCAGCAACTGGTCGGCGGGGAAGCAGCGGTTGACGAGGCCGACCTCGAGGGCCTCTTCGGCCGACAGGAACCGGCCGGTGAAGATCATCTCCCTGGCCATGTTGGCGCCGATCAGCCGCGGCAGCCGCTGGGTGCCGCCGAAGCCGGGGATGATGCCGAGGTTGATCTCCGGCAGACCGAAGGTGGCGGTCTCGGCGGCATAGATGAAGTCGCAGGCCAGGGCCATCTCGCAGCCGCCGCCGAGGGCGAAGCCGTTGACCGCGGCGATCACCGGGATCGGCAGGCGCTGCAGGCGGTCGATGAGCTGCTGGCCGAAGTTGGTGAACTGGCGGGCGGCGAGCGGCGTCAGCTGCCGGATCTCGGTGATGTCGGCGCCGGCGATGAAGGCCTTGTCGCCGGCCCCGGTGAGGATCAGGACCCTGATCTCGTCGTTGGCGGCGATGGCGGTGAGGGCGTCATCCAGTTCCCGCAGGGTGGCGCCGTTGAGGGCATTCAGGGCCTTGGGCCGATTGAAGACGATGGTCGCGATGCCGGCCTCGTCATGTACCTCGATGCATGTGTATGCCATGGTGTCTCCTTCATGGGTGGAGCCCCGCGGGGGCGCCGATGGTTGTTGCCGAGGATGGCCCTCGGGTGCCGGCAGCGGTCAGCTGACCTTGCGTTGAAAGCCGAACCACTCCTGGTCGCGCAGCCTGGCCTTGATCGTCTTGCCGGTGGCGGTCTTCGGCAACTGGGCGAACTCGACGGTCTGCGGGGCCTTGAAATCGGCATGGTTTTCGCGGCAGAAAGCGATGATCTGTTCAGCGGTCGGGGTGCGGCCCGGCTTGGGGACGACGAAGGCCTTGGGCACCTCGCCCCACACCGGGTCGGGGGCCGAGACCACGGCCACTTCGAGCACATCGGGGTGGCGGCTGATGACCTCCTCGATCTCGACCGAGGAGATGATATCGCCGCCGCGGACGATGATGTCGGCGACCCGGTCCATGATCTGGACATAGCCGTCCGGGTGCATCACCCCGAGGTCGCCGCTGTGGAACCAGCCGCCGCGGAAGGCCTGGGCGGTCGCCTCCCGGTCTTTGTAGTAGCCGAGCATGACGTTGTTGCCGCGCATCACCACCTCGCCGATGGTCCGGCCGTCGGCCGGGACCGGCTGCATGGTCACCGGGTCGACCACTTCCATGTACAGGCTGGTGGTGTAGGGCACCCCCTGCCTGGCCTTCATCCGGGTCAGGGCATCGGGGTCGAGTTCGGTCCACGGGGCCTGCCAGGCGCAGACGCTGTGCGGCCCGTGCAGTTCGGTCAGGCCGTAGACATGGGTGATATTGGCGCCGATATCCTCGATGCCCTGGAGGATGGTCGGCGACGGCGACGCTCCGGCTGTCAGGACCTGGAGTGGCCGCCGCAGTTTGACCTCGACCGACTGCGGGTAGCAGACCAGCGCCAGCAGGACGTTGGGGGCGGCGCAGAGCAGGGAGACCCGCTCCCTCTCGATCAGGCGGAAGATATCGCCCGGTTCGCAGTGGCGGAGGCAGACGTGGGTGCCGCCGACGGCGGTGACGGCCCAGACGAAGCCCCAGCCGTTGCAGTGAAAGATCGGCAGGGTCCAGAGGTAGACCGCATCCGAGGCCAGCGAGGTCTCGATGATCTCGCCCAGGGCATGGAGGCAGGTCGAGCGATGGCTGCACATGACGCCCTTGGGTTTGCCGGTGGTCCCCGAGGTGTAGTTGATGGTGATCGGCGTATCCTCGGTGAAGACTGCCGGCAGATCCGGGGCGGTGGCGGCGGCGCCGGCGATGTAGTCTTCGTAATCCAGTCCCGTCGGCAGCGGCGGGGTGGTGTCGTTGATCGTGACAAGCAGTTCGACCTGCGCCAACTCGTCGCGGATCGCCTCGATCGCGGCCGCGTATTCACTGTCGACAAAGACCGCCCTGGCATCGGAATGATCGATGATGTAGCGGTATTCGCCGGCGGAGAGATGGATGTTGACGCAGACCAGCACCGCACCGATCATCGGCACGGCAAAATGGGCCTCGAGCAGCGGCGGGGTGTTGGGACAGAGAAAGACCACCTTGTCGCCCGGGCCGATCCCGGATGCCAGCAGGGCGTTGGCCAGCCGGTGGATTCTGGCCTGGAATTCGCGGTAGGTAAATCTGCGGTCGCCGTAGATCACGGCCGTCTTGTCCGGATAGACCCTGGCGCTGCGGTCGAGGAAGGATACCGGACTGAGTATGTCATGATTGACATCCGCTTTGAACATCATGTCTGCTCCGACTGTGGCGCAGGTGCGGCAAGAACCGATGGAAGTGGTGATGGCTTGCCGGTCGCTGCACCGTTATGGAAATCGATAGTAGAAGATATCGGTCGAACAGACAATCGGTACAAAACCTATTTGTTCCTGGAAAAAAAGCTGATGGGGACTAGGTTCAGGACCTAGTCCCCTGTTTATCGCATAACATCCTGATCCACAACGGTATTTAACCCGCACCCCCGCTTCATGGGGTCAATTTGATCGGCTGTGAGGACTACGGTACAGCGGTCTGCAGGGCAATCGGATCCGGACCAACGGCTTGGGATGTCCAGAAGCCTCACCACATGAACCCCGTGGCGACAGTTTTAATAAAGATACTCTTTGGGTGGAGCACCTGCTGGTTTCCAGGGACGGAAAACTCCCCCCTCGCCGTGGCTCGTACTGATCTTTTTGTCCCGATCACCAGCCGTTCGATCACTCCATACCGGGCCGGATTGTCCTGCTTACCCGGTCCGCGACCACGGCAGCGTGTGGTTGGCGAAGTCTCCCTGTCCCCGGAACTGGTGGTACAGGTAGGAACCCAGGCAGAAGCGGCCGAAGATCAGGGCCGCCAGTGCCGCCACCAGCAGGGCTTCGACAATCCAGGCGAGACCGGTCAGACCCGCGACCAGAGCGATCCCGATCACCAGCATGAAGGTGCCGGCCATGCCCTGCGCGAAACGGCGGGGAGGCTGGGCCGGTTCCAGGAGCGGCAGGTTCCTCGGCCCGGCGACGATGCGGTTGTAGAGGGCATCGAACGGGTTCAGGCGGGGTAGCGTCGCATTCCACCACAGAAGGGCGCCCAAAACCAGAAAATATAACCCGGATTGGAGCAAAAGGCCAATCACCACCAGGGATCCGACGATGCGCGGCTGCCACATCAGCGCCGGGTACAGGCAGGCGCAGGAGTCAGCCGAGGCGTCCGGGAAGCCCTGTTGCCGGATGAAGTTCAGTTGCGCTTTCATTATCGTTCCTCGGCCAGTGCCAGTTCCAGATCGATCAATTCTTTCGCCCTCTCCATCGCCCGGCGCTCGTCGTCGCCGCCCAGGCCGACATGCTGGGTGCGGCCGGACGGGTCGGTCACATCGAAGCTGAAATTCGAGCACATGTTGGACTCGGCGGACACGGAAATGGTCCAGTCCTTGTAATCCACTGTCGATTTGATCATGGTCGTACCTCCATGTATACTGTTCGGCAGGAGAAACCCTTGCCGTATGAAGTACAATAAGACACCATGGACCTCGGTGCCACCATCGGCCCAGTCGGCGCCGGCGGCGTGCGGCCGGGAAATTGATCAACAACGAGTCATCTGCGAAATGACAATAGAACACGTTTGTCCCACCGGTATTTCGGAGGGCCGATATATTTTGTATTGTCATTTAATTTATGTTGTCATTTCGAGCGATAGCGAGAAATCTCGGTTATCAGGACGACGAGTTTTCTGGCTCCGGT
Organism: Desulfoprunum sp.; assembly: GCF_053613775.1. Lineage (NCBI taxonomy): Bacteria > Pseudomonadati > Thermodesulfobacteriota > Desulfobulbia > Desulfobulbales > Desulfobulbaceae > Desulfoprunum > Desulfoprunum sp. Next base: position 1,012,006 of record NZ_JBSHXH010000004.1, on the reverse strand, counting down.
CAAAATGACAGGATCTGCAGCGGTTCATTTTGCAAGAGACTCCAACCTTTGTTGAATAAGGGAGACAATATGGAACAACCTGCATTGCGGATTATCGGGGTGCTGCACGGTGATATCACCGATGTCGGCGAGGCCCCGCGGAACTTTGACATCTCGGATCGAACCGGCACCCTGGAGATCTTCCCCGAATACCAGGCTGGGCTCGAAGGGATTATCGCCGGCCAGACCATCGTCGTGCTGTTCTGGCTGCATCGGTCCAACCGCGACATCCTCTTGGTCTACCCGCGTGGCGACCGCTCCCAGGGTCTGCGCGGCGTCTTCGCCACCCGCAGTCCGGTGCGGCCCAACCCGATTGCGATTTCGGAGCTGAAGGTCCTGGCCGTCGATGGCAACCGCCTGGAGGTGTCGGGGCTGGACATCCTCGACGGCACCCCGATCATCGACATCAAAAAACAACTCGGGGGGTGAGATCAAGGATCCAAGGGTCGATTTCGGAGAAGGGTCGCTATATTTTTCAGAACAGCGCCCATTGGCTATCATCCCTCCCTTGAGCGGTAGGACAATCCGCCTTTCGATGCAAACTGAACTGCTCTGTTATGGGTATCTGACTGACAGAGCCAATTCCCCAAAAATCGCACAGGACGTCCTGTCGCATTTTCGCTTGTCCGGTTGCCGGGTATAGGGTAGTGTCCAAATAAGAGATGATATTCCTGTTAGATACGACGATGTGGGGCAGATCAGCTACTTGCAGAATAACGAGATTGTTGGTTGGTCAAATGGAGGTGACGTGGTTCCCTGCCATATAAAGGAATTCAACCTAAAGGAATTTCACCTTTGAAGGTATTTCGTAACCGCTTATTTTAACTTTTTCTGTCTCCGTCATATCGAGCCATCCTCCTGTCATTTCGAGCGATAGCGAGAAATCTCGATTTTTCGGCTGGAAATTTCTTTCTTGTGAGCCTCTTTCAAAATGAGCAGCTTGCCAAAGAGCGTCCAAGGCAAGGCCTCCGATCTTTAAATCCTAACCAATCAGTCGGAGCAGTTGATCGGCAAACAGGGTAATGACTCCGAACATCAAATGAAGTGATACCTTGGCGTGTCCTTTGACCATGACGTTGTTGGCGCCGAAGTCTTCTTTCAATCGACTGTTTGCCCGCTCCGCGCTCGATCTGATTTTGTAACGTTCTGCCTGGTGAGGCGCCATGGGAACAACTTCCTTACATCGGCCATTTTTCTCTGTGATCATGACATGATTGTATTCCCGGCTGATCTGTTCGATTCTTGCCGCATCATATGCCGCATCCATCAGATCGTACAGGTAGATTACCTTCCTACTGGTCAGCTTTATCAGTGGAATCGCTACCTGGCTGTCATGTAGCGAAGCAGAGGTGACTAGAGCGCTGATCGGCAGGCCGATATCGTTTGTGTCCAGATGCAGCTTGTAGCCATTCCATGACTCCTTGTATCCCTTGGCATTCTTCTTGGTGCCGCGATCGCAGGCGATAGGCAACTCATCAATGGCTTCCTCCGCGGTCTGCCGAACCTGACGATCGAGCCGTTTTTCGATGATTTCACGATGCTCACCTCTGGCAGGGCGTCCTCTTTTGCGAGGTGGCCTCGGTTCTTTGACAACCTTTTTGGCCGGCTTCTCGCGACCGACAATAGCTGTGGAATCGCGATTTATATGCCCGATAATCTGATCCTTCAGGTATTCGTTGATCAGTGCGTCGTGTACGCTGCAATCAAGACTGCCGGCGGCAAATTCAGCAAAAGCCCGTGAAAATGTCGCTTCCGATGGAAGAGCACCGTATTCCCTGAACCCGCAGATCCTTCTCAAGTTGGCAACTGATTGCAAGGCACGGCGCAAATCACTGGTTGTCGGGAGGCGATACAGCGCTTTTGCCACAAACGCACGGGCCAGACACTGCCGATCATGCGGCTTACGTCCAGGATACTGATAACGCGTGACGTTCTTTGGTACATGTCGTTCAACCTGTAGTATCTCCAGGATGGATACCAACCTCTCCTCCTGTTTGGTAAGCGGCGTCGTCAGGCATTGGTTCAGATGAGGAAACAGACTTCTTTGGACACGCCCCATCAACCATGATATCTTGTCTGTGAGCTTCATGACATTCTCCTTGGTTGTGTTTTGCTGGATACAAAACTATACCAAAAATTGCCATGAAGATCAATTAATTCAATTATTTAAATACACAAATTCTCAGGTTTTAAATCTCTCGTCAACAACAACTCGTCTTTTTGAAAGAGGCTCAATTGTTCATCAATTTGTCCAATGTTTGTCGACAATCATGACAGGTAAGTACTTGATTTTCCAATGCCTGTGATCCAAGGATTAGACAAAATAATACTTTTTGTCTAATCATTCATCTTTTTCAAAAAAAATGGGGTCTATTAAACGCCCCAAACGTTCTATGGGAAGAACAAACCAGCACCTTATATTCTATAGACAGGAGCCATACGATGAATGTTGAAAAAATCCATGAAGTTTCTGAAGATGTAGGAAATGGCTGGAGTCTCTGTTTCCAGTGGTGTCATTATCACCATCCAAACGGATACACAGAAAAAGGGTATCGCTTCATTTATGAAAAGCCGAACGGACACCTGCAACCCGCACGAGGACAAGCCCGCATTCCTTCTCTTAAACTTGCACGAATATTAATGGCCAGAGCTGAACGAGAAGGCTGGGGAGATTATGACTGGGATAAAGAATAGAAAGAAACCCAAGCAGCTATTTTGGCCTTGAAGCCTTTGTTATCAAGGAACATCTGAGCAAGTAATAGCTTTCATCTGAAAAGATGACTGATTCTTAAACTGCCATTGTCCATCTTTCTTTTTTTCGGCAAGCATTTGTGCTGTAAAAGATTGATTTTCATCAGATGACCAGTCTGACCAAGTTTTAAATTCAGAACTCCTAGCAGGTGCATTAAGATCTATTCTTATATAGCCACTCCACTCAAGACCATTTAAACGATCAGCCTCTGATGTTGTCTCTTCACTCGACAATGAGGCTTTTTTAAATTGAATAAAAGGGGGTAGTCGGTTAGCTCCTCTCCCCTTGACTTCGGCTCCAATTATAGCCGAAAGTCACGTCAGCTTCAGTCACCGGCGGGGTGACCACGGTTTGCTCCATAAGCCGACGAAATACAAGCCCCCGGCTGCGGGATGTACGGCGGTTGAAGCGAAATGTAAATTCTTCCAAGTAGGCCTGGAGATGACCGGGTACAAAAGATCCCTGATGAGTTCCCAAAATCCAGCGTTTGAGGAGGCTTGCTACACGATGCACACCTGGCATCGAAACATGCGCAGGGTCATCCGATGAGGAAAGCACAGTCCTTTCATGTACGTACTCGTGCTTGAACAATCCATTGTATCCTTTCCAGCCGTCTGTGCGAACAGTTGCCTTCTCGGCTACAACGTCACTGATGAAAGGCTGGAGATAAGCAAAAGAGGCTTCTGGAATATGACGCATTCTAATTCGCCCAAAACCTTTAGGTTTCTTGATCTCGACAGCTATCACAACAATAGACTTAGGCTCCGCGGCCGCGCTTGCCGCCCTGCACGACGCCACCAAGGAGTGCCTCGTCAACTTCGACAATACCCGACAACTGCCCCCGCTCACTACGCACCATCGATACCCGGTATCGTTGGAGAATCGCCCAAGCCGTCCGGTAACTGGTACCCAGCGTTCGTTCCAAAGTTTTTGCCGAAAGGCCATTTTTGGCGGTTGTAAGGTGCCATGCGGCTTCAAACCAAGTCGTCAGTGGCGTTCTCGTTTTTTCCAGAATCGTGCCAACCGTCACGGATGTTTGATGACGACATGCCGGACAGACCAAACGACCACGTGTTTGTCGCCACGGATCCCCAAGAGTCATGCATGCAGGGCAATGAAAACCATCTGGCCACCGCAAGTGCTCCAAGTAGGCAGCGCATGCACTGTCGTCAGGAAAATGTTGCACAAATTCGCGATAAGTGTTTGGGAAGTCGCCTCCTGCTGTCATATATGACAAAGTAACATAAGAGGAGCTAACCGACTACCCCATTTGAATAAATTTCCATAATTCACCACCAGTATTAATATAAATGGTGTAGTCGTCCCCGCATTTGATGACATACTTACCAAGTTCCTGCATTGCTGCATTCTCAGCTTCTTTATTGACTTGACCACTGCAACCTACCGCCAGCAATAAAATACCACTAAATAAAACCGTAATCCGCCCCATACTACCCACCTATTATTGATTTTGTTAGAAACAAACCTGAAAATCACCTTATTCTAAGTTGCATTCTAAAAAATACTATTAACAATCCATGGCCATCCACTTAACCGCGTCACAGCCATTGGTAGAGATGCGAGCTCTTGAAGGCCGACCTCAACCTCGCTACATACTGCATCAAGCGATTCGAACACGCGATTGGCACACCGTTTTTCACGTAACTCATGCCACAGAATTTCAGTTGGATTGAGTTCCGGTGAATACGGTGGCAATCGGATTAGAGACATATTGTCAGGAACCTCAAGAGCTTTTGCACGATGAGAACTGGCTCCATCAACAACCATAACCACATGTCGATCAGTATGCGCTTCCGCCACCTGCTTGAGAAATACGGACATGTTTTCGGTGTTCATCTTCTCGGTGACCATCCAATGCAGGGTTCCTCCTTGTGGTCCGATGGCTGCATAAAAATACCGAAACTCTCGTATCAGCGCCAATCCTACCGTTGGGCGGATCGGGACAGGAGCCCAGCAACGAGCCGGGTCACTCATCCGGCCAAACCTCGCCTCGTCCTGAAACAGCAGCAAAAGCGGCTTGTCTCTTCCGATCATTTCTCCCGTGATAACCTCGGAGAATTTTTTTTAAACTCCTCTTGTGCGGCAACGTCAACTTTGGGATGCCTGGTATCCGGCGTTACCTTTCGCCATCCGTGTCTGGCCAACAAACGATATATTGTTGATTTCGGCACTTCGTGTCCTACCCGTTCCTGGAATGCAAGGTGGATGGGTGGCACTACGAGAACGCTCCCCGTTGCTGCTTTTTCAATCCAAGGCGCCAAAAATTCCTTTTCCTCTTCAAGGGTCATCAGTTGTCGGCGGCGACCACCTCGTCGTTCCCCAATCATTTTTGATGGAGCCTTGATTAATTCGCCAAATTGTCGCCGAAGAACGCACACTCGATCGCGACTTAAACCAAGCACCTCAGCTGTCGTGTCCAGAGTAGCTCCAGTGAGTGCGGGGAGCAAAACAGCTTGTCCTTGCCGTAGCTCTTGGATTGTGGTCGCCTCGGACACCATTTGCAGGGCTGCCTTTAATTCTCCCTCATCGTATCGTGCAATTCTTGCCATGTCGTTACCTCCTGGTAATGTTCATGGCTATATGTTAAATTAGTATTGTTATGATTGCAACTTAGAATTACAACGCAACATGTCAATATAGACACAATATGCAGTATTCGTACTCCGAAGCGACCTACAGCATGTGGTACACATGTTCATAAGTGCCGTTGTAGGGATCAAACATAGCAACTTTACGTCTTGACCACCACCGGAAAAAAGCAAGAATAGCGGCAGGATAAAGATACCGTTAGAACATCCACTCCACAATAATTTGGAATCACAGCCATTTTTTTAATAGGGTTTAGCCCAAACAATCAAATATGCCGGTTTAGGAGTTTGCCAAACCATTTTAAATGGGGCTTTATCTGCCATTAGACAAAATAATCTATTTTGTCTAATCTTCAAAAGAAAAGGTTTTAATAGACAGACTAAAAAACTTTACAATATCACCCACAGTGTGTATACAGTGTTGATGCACTGATTGAACACTATCAAAATACTGTCAAAAAATAAAGGAATTGTCTATGATACCTACATACAAAGAATCATATAGGGATGGAGAAATTCGTATTGGCTGGTCATCGTGGGATGACAATGCACTTGAAAGCCGTTCAATCAAATATGCCTACAAAAATGCTAGCGGTAACATTTCGCGCGGATGCCCAGAGCTGCCTTTTGATATCCTTGTTGATATGATTCTTGTCGCAAAAAGGCAAAATGAACTTTCTGTAGAGCAAATTGAAGAAATCCGGAAGGCTTTCCTGAATTAAAAGCTAGTCTGTATTGTTTGGTTGGAAAATCAATAAATTTACTGAGTTTAACTGGAGAAGAATTGATGCAATCCTAATTTTGATGGTAGGTATGTTAAACATTTTCTTGCTAACAGGGAATATAGGAAAGCCGTAAACCAAAATGGTATAAAACAGCAACCTTGGAGATCAATCATGTTGTTTCTTCGATTTATTGGGACATTTTTAGGAATTCTGGTTGCAACCACAGCTTACTCAGCGGGCTCTCCTATCGACCAATATAAACAAATGGGAAGTGCCGCAGCTCTCGCTGAATCTTGCTACAACTCGAAGAAAATCCCAGAATCGCTCAATCAATCAATCAAAGAAGCCGTGGCAAAAAATCCTTCCATTGAAGAATTAATGAATACATTGATCGCCGCGTATAACGAAGCATATGAATATGCTATCCTCCATAATCAAATTTGGAATGGTACTCAGCAATCTTACTCGAAACCATTCACCTGCTCGGTACCCGAGGATTCTAAATTTATTATGAACGTTGAAGCCTCAATCATCGAATCGTTAAATAATAAAAAAGGCGTGGAATGATCATCCAATTCCTCTTTTCACGAACTTGGATTATTCAACGTACCCGCAGTTTAAAATAGTACCAAACTGTCATTAGGCAAAATAATTCTTTTGTCTTTACATTCATTCCACATAGAATCAGCAGGTTAAGCAAGGGACAAACATGGACTCTATTCTGTGCCGAATTACCCTAATAATGGCAACGTGCATTTTACTTGCTGCATGTTCAAAAGAACCGCCCAAATGCTCAGATGAAAATACTATCACATTAGTAAAACAGATTATTATAGAACAGGTTGGGCCTCTCTCGTCGATGGACAAAAAAGAGACTGAGCAGTTTAACGAAAAAGGGGGGGATTTCTTAAATTTAGAACTTCCTAGACCTAGTGCCTATGATAAAGGAATTAAAAAATATTCCTGTGAGGCAAAGCTAATCGCAGGAGATAATTACCAACTTCCAATAACTTATACTTCTCAACTCGACGACAACGGTAGGCACATAGTTTCCGTTGTTAGTGGAATGGATTTATTTGATGCGATAAGTGTGCAGCAAGCGATAGTCCAAAGCATAGCTAATTCATTACAGTCGAAGGATGTGCCAACTCCAACGAACCCACAGACAGATTCAAAGAAAATAGATGTACCGCCGAACGGCAATAACGGAAAAGAAACAGTTCCTCCCGATGACGTATATGATCTTTATATTGCTAGACACCCAACATTAACCGACTATAAACCTCAAGAACCGGTTGAAATAAAAACTACAAGAAATGATATTACATACAAACACAGAGACATTAAAGGAGATGGTCATCAGGCATGGTACTTATACACATATGATCTCTGTGGAAGTGGGGGTTGTAGTGGAGAAATATATATTTACGAAAATGGTAAATATTGTTACGCCGGTCATGATGAATTTGATAAGTTTTTCAATTCAAATAAAATATTTCCTGACTTATCATGCAACGACATAAAAGACAGTGATATTGATTCATTAGGCGAACATCCAAAAAACCTGGCAGAAAAATATAGAATTGATATGTGAGAACCAGAATATGGGGTAATTGACTTTATCACCCTCACCCCCAAATCAATCACCATACTTCTATTTGGTAGGTATCGCCGTATTATTAATCGCAGCTTGCAGGAAAAAGAAAGCCTGACTTCTTCTTATCATAAATCAGATACACAAAAGACAGAGTCATTCATTTTGCTCTGCCTTTTTTATCTAAAAACCAGAACATTAGACAAAATTCTTATCTAGAGGAGGACATTTTGAAATTATTTCTTTTCTTTTTTTGTATTTTCCTAACCGCTCATTCAACGGTGTATGGTGCTGAATCTTTTAGCTTCAGCGATATACAATGGACAGACAGTAGAGATGTGATAAGTGAAAAATTAAAAATAACCAACGATTTTGTTGGGCTTAGACAACGTGGCCGGAACGACCAAAAAGCAGGAACTTTGACAGCAAACAATGATATTCCATATTATCTGGTACAAAGTAATAAAACTCTTAGAGATATTAACTCTAAATTGGAAGAATGTGGGGAAGAATCGATTGTACGAGTATATGCCGACGAAAATACAGAAAGACACTTTTCAAATGCAAGTGATACAATAATTACCAGTGGTGGACGATTCTTTTTTTCAGCATTTGATGAGAAACTTCTTTATTACACTATCACTATTGATCCTAGTAAAACCGACACTGTTCTTCAAACATTGCAAGAAAAATATGGGCAAGGAACAGTTGTCACAGAAGGAGATAATGGAAATAACAAGGATATATCGATGCATATGCAGAAAGTGGAAAATAAAATAGTCCGGCAGGGGAAAAATCCTGATTGGTTGATGTGGGAAACAGAAAATGAATTGCTATATATTTTTGTTGGCAATGGGTTTGAGCCTGTTGTTTATGTAAATAAATCACACATCAAAGAGGTTGTTGGGCATTGCATGGAAAAAAAGAAGGTATATACAGAAAAACTTAAAACCCAATCAAATAAGTCGTTTTAGAAAGTTGCACAAACCGTTTTATTTTGTGCGTTATCTACCTATCTACCATTAGAGCCTCTTTCAAAATGAGCAGCTTGCCAAAGAGCGTCCAAGGCAAGGCCTCCGATCTTTAAATCCTAACCAATCAGTCGGAGCAGTTGATCGGCAAACAGGGTAATGACTCCGAACATCAAATGAAGTGATACCTTGGCGTGTCCTTTGACCATGACGTTGTTGGCGCCGAAGTCTTCTTTCAATCGACTGTTTGCCCGCTCCGCGCTCGATCTGATTTTGTAACGTTCTGCCTGGTGAGGCGCCATGGGAACAACTTCCTTACATCGGCCATTTTTCTCTGTGATCATGACATGATTGTATTCCCGGCTGATCTGTTCGATTCTTGCCGCATCATATGCCGCATCCATCAGATCGTACAGGTAGATTACCTTCCTACTGGTCAGCTTTATCAGTGGAATCGCTACCTGGCTGTCATGTAGCGAAGCAGAGGTGACTAGGAGCTTGTCCGAGAATAACGACTTAAAGCAGAGTCCGTTGCGCAGCCTAACCATAAAAAGAGTAGCGTAGAATGCCGCCAAGAGAGATTAAGAGGAATATGCACATACAAAATCTCATGGAAGAGATTTTCGCCTAAATCTCGGTCAATTCCAACTCATTATGCCATATTTGCCACTAAATTCCCTGATTCCGAACGTACCACTCCTCTCAAAATGGCTTTCATTATCTTTTTAAGGTTATGTACAGTACACACGAGGGAGAATTCACCACTTGTTTTTCCATGCCCTCTGACGCTGAATCCTCGGAAGCCGGTGTTCTTTATCTGGCCGAACACCGGCTCCACAATTACTTTTCGTTTCTTGTAAATTTCTTTGGAGGATTTTTCCTCCATTTTGGCATTCATCTGTTGACGTAACGGCTCTTTGTCGTCCGTGTTTATGGTTCTGGCTTCGCCTTTGGCTGATTTACAACACCTGCTTTTATAGTCACAATCGGCACAAACATCTGGGGAACCCTGGTATGTCTTTTTGCCGGCTTTAGATTCATTTTTAAGCTCCAGGATTTGCCCACCGGGACATGTAAAGCAGTCATCCTGTGCATTATAGATAAAATCTGCTTTTGTGAGGTTACGGTTCGAGTCGTCCAAGGAGACCTTGTTCTTCTTCTCTCCTTTGTCGGTAGCAACATATGCATCAAGCTCAGGGACGGTTAAGGCCTCAAGATTATCTCCTGACATATAGCCATTATCAGCACTCAGTTTGGATGGCAGAGTGCCGGTTGTTTCCTGCATATTTCTCAGGGCAGGCTCAACCTCATTTTTGTCGTTCGCATTCAGGCTGAGATGTTGCGCAACAATAATCTGGTTGTCTTCGTCTACACAGATCTGCCCATTGTACTGATAATCAAAGCTGCCATTTTTGCCCATTATGCGAGCTTCTTTATCTGCAAAACTGATTTGCTTCTTGCCCTCAATTTCTTGGCCGGGATGGATTGATGCTTCGCGTTTCTCCAAAGCTTCCTTGGCTGCTTGTATTTGCTTGAGTCTCTCTTCTTTATGCTTTAAATCTTCAGGAATTTCATAGCCGGTTTGTTCTTTATATTCCTTGTCTTCTTCCTCATCGCACCTATTGGCTTTTTCGATAAGGGAGTCTACTTCCGCCATTAATTCCTTCTCTTTTTCTTTGAGACGATTGTAGCTCATAGCTTTATGTTTAGAGGAATTGGCCTTGAATTTTGAGCCGTCCAAGCTCACATGGCCAAGAGATGCAAGCCCCAATTCCATTGCCAACAGAACACTTTGCTTAAAGCATTCATTGAAATAAGCGGCGTTGTTTTTCCTGAAATCGCTTATCACCCGGAAATTGGGGCAATTCATCTCGCTGATATACATAAAAGACAGGTCTTCATTACATCTTCTCTCTATTTGTCTTGAGCTAAAAACGCCGTGATTATAGGCATATACCAGGATCGAGATAATCAACAGGGGATGATAGGCATTTTGCCCTTTCTGGCTGTACTGACTTTCCAAACTGGTGGTGTCAAGCTGTTTGAATATGTCTTTATACAGGTAGCATTCATGATCATCAGGTAGCAGATCAAAAATATTGCTTGGAAACAGCAGTCGCTGATTGAACTCTATCGGACTTTTCTTGAAGGGAATCGACATGGAAAACCTCTCTCTTATTTGAATAGAGGCAATTTACCATAAAAACAGAGAAAAACAAACAATTACAATGAAATTACATCATGTTATGACATAAAAACAGGCACTTTATTTAAGCTGTATCCATTGAGCTCGAACCGTCATGCTAACCCGAACATCTCACCAAGGGCATTCTCGGACAGCCTCCTAGAATACGTACGATCTTCCAAATCTAGCCTGTCAACCTATATGGCTCTACTCTGGACAGTCCCTATGGCGTCTTTTAATGACAATGAGGTAAACCCCCGGCTATGTCGGTGGCTATAGACATCATGCTTGTGCGCCAATCGCAGCTTGTGCTTCTTACAGGGCGTCCTGCTTAAGTTCCTGGGCAGGAAGCCCCTATCGGGCAAAGCTTAACCAGCAGCCCGTGTAGAGTCTTGCGCGGCTTGCGGAGTAGGAAGATTGGATATTGGCGCTGATCTGCTTTTGTACGAAGCGAACCATATTGGGTGCCTTGTGCGAGAAAACCGCACGCTGGATCTGTGAAGGGGCAGTCGGGAAACCGGCCTCCTGCCCCGATTGGATTTTTTGAGATAAAGAAGATTCTACCGGCCCCAACAAATCAATTTTAAAGGAGTGAGAAATGGAAACAAGTAATGAGTTGACAACAAAAACACCTGACCAAAAATTTTGTTCGGATTGTGGAAAAATAATTAAAGAAAGGGGGTAGTCGGTTAGCTCCTCTCCCCTTGACTTCGGCTCCCATTATAGCCGAAAGTCACGTCAGCTTCAGTCACCGGCGGGGTAACCACGGCTTGCTCCATAAGCCGACGAAATACAAGCCCCCGGCTGCGGGATGTACGGCGGTTGAAGCGAAATGTAAATTCTTCCAAGTAGGCCTGGAGATGACCGGGTACAAAAGATCCCTGATGAGTTCCCAAAATCCAGCGTTTGAGGAGGCTTGCTACACGATGCACACCTGGCATCGAAACATGCGCAGGGTCATCCGATGAGGAAAGCACAGTCCTTTCATGTACGTACTCGTGCTTGAACAATCCATTGTATCCTTTCCAGCCGTCTGTGCGAACAGTTGCCTTCTCGGCTACAACGTCACTGATGAAAGGCTGGAGATAAGCAAAAGAGGCTTCTGGAATATGACGCATTCTAATTCGCCCAAAACCTTTAGGTTTCTTGATCTCGACAGCTATCACAACAATAGACTTAGTGGCTCCGCGGCCGCGCTTGCCGCCCTGCACGACGCCACCAAGGAGTGCCTCGTCAACTTCGACAATACCCGACAACTGCCCCCGCTCACTACGCACCATCGATACCCGGTATCGTTGGAGAATCGCCCAAGCCGTCCGGTAACTGGTACCCAGCGTTCGTTCCAAAGTTTTTGCCGAAAGGCCATTTTTGGCGGTTGCAAGGTGCCATGCGGCTTCAAACCAAGTTGTCAGTGGCGTTCTCGTTTTTTTTCAGAATCGTGCCAACCGTCACGGATGTTTGATGACGACATGCCGGACAGACCAAACGACCACGTGTTTGTCGCCACGGATCCCCAAGAGTCATGCATGCAGGGCAATGAAAACCATCTGGCCACCGCAAGTGCTCCAAGTAGGCAGCGCATGCACTGTCGTCAGGAAAATGTTGCACAAATTCGCGATAAGTGTTTGGGAAGTCGCCTCCTGCTGTCATATATGACAAAGTAACACAAGAGGAGCTAACCGACTACCCCATTTAAAGAAAATGGCTATGAATGAAACTCAGCATTCTTGATCGGAACATGAGCAAGGCATGCGTTGAGTAAACGTAACGGGAGTTCCGGTTCCCAAAACCTCCGGTTGAAGCGATAGCAAAATTCGTCAAGATATTCCTGAAGATGCTGGGAAGAAACACCATGGAAAGTTCCGTTGATGAATTTCTTCATGTTGCCGATCATGATGTGAACCAGTGGCAACCAAATTTTGGCCTCTTCAGGAGGTGTCACTCTCTTTTGGTGCTTATGCTGCTTACCGATAATGTTCATCGCCGGAAACGCATCCGTTTTCACAGTCTGGTCAGTGCGAAGGTGTCTGGCAAGAAATTGCTTTACACTGTTTTTGGATACGCTGTCTATAGCTTCCATGGCGATGAATCCGGCCCCTTTTTCACGAGTTTCAACCGCCACAAGTACAGGTCGTTTACCCTCGGCACCACGACCTCTCTTGCCGGCGCGTTTGCCACCGACAAAAGTATCGTCCAACTCAATCAGGTTGGCGAGTCGGTAGATGCTGTCCCGGTCGGCCATCGCTTTTCTGATCTTGCCGAGCATAGTGTAGGCGGTGATCCAGGAAACGCCGAGGAGTTTGGATGCGCGAAGAGCGGAAATGCCGCCTTTGTCGGAGGCCATGAGATAAATGGCCCAAAACCATTTGACCAGGGGAATTTTGGTCGCATGAAACAGAGTGCCGGCCGTTACCGAAACTTGATGACGACACTGGGTGCATTGATACACGTGGCGCGAAGAAACATAATACGCTTTCATCCCACCACATGCAGTACACTGAAATCCATTGGGCCATCGTATTTTGATGAGAGCTTTGGCACAGGAGCTTTCCGTACCGTACCGTTTTGGAAAAAGGGGGACACCTTACCTATTAATCCTTGATGATGCACTCTTTCGGTTGTAACCTCAACCCATGCCAAGAATAGCACGCATCATAGCCCCCGGTGTTCCGCACCACGTGACCCAGCGGGGCAATCGACGGATGGAGACCTTCTTCTGTGACGAGGATTACCGGCTGTATCTGGCTCTGATGGCTGAGTGGTGCCGAAAATTCCAGGTCGATATCTGGGCGTATTGTCTGATGCCCAATCATATTCATCTGATCGCCGTTCCGGAAACGGAGGATGGCTTGCGGCGGGCGATTGGCGAAGCGCACCGTCGATATTCCGCGACGATCAACCGCCGGCAACGGTGGACGGGGCATCTGTGGCAGGGGCGATTCTCGTCGTTTCCGATGGATGAACAGTATCTTCTTGCAGCGGCAAGATACATAGAGATGAATCCGGTACGGGCACATCTCACTCCGAATCCATACGCCTGGAAATGGAGCAGTGCCATGGCGCACCGTGAGGGAAAGGACGATATTCTCGTGCAGGCCGCTCCGCTGCTGCAACTAGCGGGAGCATGGAGCGTGTTCCTGTCTGATGCCGACGACGAAGATGCGGAGAAAATCCGCTGCCATGAACGGACCGGACGAGCTTTAGGCGGCGAATCGTTTCTTGATTCGCTCGAGAGTTCACTGCAGCGAATTGTTAAACCGAGAAAGGCCGGTCGTAAAAAGATGTCTGGGAAATAGGTAAGGTGTCCCTGTATTTCAAACTTCCCTTCACGCAAGGAGCACGCACAATGGCAAGGAACGATTCTTTTAAAGCTCTAGTGGTTGAGAAACGAGAAAACGAACTGGTTGCATCCTTGAAACAGTTGACCGTAGCAGACCTGCCTGACGAAGATGTTTTGATCCAGGTCGACTATTCAACCCTCAATTATAAAGAAGGATTGGGATTTGCAAACCGGAACAAAATATTTCGCATCTTTCCAATCGTGCCGGGGGTGGATTTGGCGGGAAAGGTGGTTGCATCAAAATCTCCTGCATTCAATCCGGGCGATAAAGTCATCCTCAATGGCTGGAGCGTTGGAGAGCGATACTGGGGTGGATATTCTCAGATGGCCAGGATCAAATCCGATTTTCTCATTCATCTCCCACAGGGGATGGACACGAAAAAGGCCATGTACATCGGTACCGCCGGTTACACCGCCATGCTCATGGTCATGACCCTGGAAGAAGCCGGGGTAACACCGGGCAGCGGTCCGATCCTGGTCACCGGTGCCACCGGCGGGGTGGGTGGCACCGCGGTGGCCATTCTCAATAAGCTGGGGTACGAGGTAACGGCGCTCACCCGCTCTCGGCAACCCTCTATTCACGAGTATCTGCAAAAAATTGGTGCCAGGGAGGTTGTCTGCGGGGAAGAATGGACCAGGCCTCCGGCACCACTGGAAAGCCAGAAATGGGCAGGCGCCATCGATACTATCGGCAGCATGGTCCTTGCAAGAATTCTGGCGGAGATGAAATATGGCGGCTGCGTGGCGGCATGCGGGCTGGCGGCCGGTTTTGACCTGCCGACAACGGTCATGCCTTTTATTTTGCGAGGGGTGAGCCTGCGAGGGGTTGATTCGGTGAGCTGCCCGACACCGCGGAGAAAAGCCGCGTGGGAGCGATTGGTGACCGATATCACGGATGAAGCCCTGGCAACCATCAATACCGTCATACCATTGGCGGAAGTGCCCCGATACGCCAAGGAACTCCTGGCGGGGAACATCACCGGTCATGTCGTGGTCGATGTCAACGCGTAAAAGAGCTGTCGAGAACTATCCTTACAGACAACAAAAGGAGGAAATATGGGTACAGTAGCCGCGGGAACCAGAATTCCGTGTCGTGTCGGCAGGACCCTCGACAAGGGGGATTTTTCCATACTGCATCAGCTCACCTGGTTCAACATGGCGGTACACAGCAATGCCGAATATGCCAGGAATACCTGGTTCAAGGAGCGCTCACTGGCCGGCCCCCTTATTTTTACCGTGGTTGATGGCCTGATCCATCATGCCGATACGATTGCCGAACTGCTCGCCGGAGACGGCTATGAAATTTATGCCTACATCGGCGTGGACAATATGAAAATTACCTCTCCGGTTGTGTTTGGCGACACCCTCCGCGCTGAAGCCGAAGTCGTTGACCTTCGTCCTACCAAAAATCCGGAACGATTCCTGTTTATTTACAAAAACAAAGGGTTTAATCAGCGTGATCAACAGGTGATTGAATACCAGACAACGATGATGGTGACCAGAATGGCCTGATCGTAGATTACCGGCAGTATCCGGCGCTGATGGCCGAGTGGTGCCGAAAATTCCAGGTCTACATCTGGGCGTATGATCTGATCCCCAGTCAATTCACCTGATTGCTTTTCTGGAAACGGAAGATGGCTATCGTCGGAGGATTTTCCTGTGTTCGCATTTTGTTGTTGTCAAATACCAACGGGTGAGAGTTATGGCAAAAATTACGATTGATCCCGGGGCCGCGTTTCTCTATCCGATGCCGATGGTACTTGTCGGCTCTGTTGTCGACGGCAAGGCCAACTTCATGGCCGTCGGCTGGGTGTCGCGGGTCAATTACAAACCACCGCTGTTTGCGATCGCCCTGGGCCCGCACCATACCAATAAAGGCATCGACGCCAACCGGGAATTCAGCATCAACATCCCTGATATTTCGCTGATCGAGAAGGCTGATTACTGCGGCATGGTTTCCGGCGGCAAGAGCGATAAATCGGATCTCTTCAAGGTGTTCTTCGGGAGCCTGGGCCATGCCCCGCTGATCGAGGAGTGCCCGGTCGGGATGTCGTTGTCGCTGTTTGATACGGTCAAACTGCCGTTCAATACACTGTATATCGGGGAAGTGAAAGAGGTGTTCACCGAAGAACGGTATCTGACGGACAAGGTCGTGGATATCAGCAAGCTCAATCCGTTCACCCTGTCGATGCCGGACAACCAGTATTGGGCGGTCGGTGAGAAGCTCGGCAGGGCGTGGAATATCGGGAAACGATTGAAACAATAAACGGTTCGGCAGGCGACGAACCAGTGTGGTGATCGCATCGTTCCGCCGAACTGTCGTGGGGCATCATAGAAGGGCAGTATGCCGCCTCACGGGCGCACCGCCCGGACATGCCCCTTTGGTTGGATCGCTTTGATGTACCGGTATTGGGGGCCGCAGGCGTAATCGATCTCCCAGTGGCCGGGAGAGGTCTTGCCCCGATCATCGACAAGCCAGAAATCACCCCGCATGTTCATGGCACAGTCGGTGTTCTTTTTCCAGAAAAAGATCCTGGCGAGGTTGAACATCTCCGCCTTGGTGGGCAGACGCCAATCGCCGTAGCCTCCCAGTTGCAGATCGGCGGCATAGCGTTCGGCCTCCCGGGCGCTGGAGAACCTGCTTTTTTTGTCGACCTGCCACATCTTTCCCGATCGCACCTCCTGACAGATCTCCTTGCCCTGGGACCGGAGCTGGCCTTTTTCCTCCCGTCCATGCGAAACGGCTGCGCTTCCGATCACCATACAGGCAAAAAGACAGGAAAGCAGCGTTCGATGTGTCATGGCGGACCTCCTCCGTGGCGTGGCCATCGCTGACCGGCGGTGGTCGAGTCGGGAAGGGGCGGCCATCGTCATTGATCATCTGGCCGTCGATCCGGCTGTTGCAATGTCCCCGCGCTATCATTTATTATCGGGGACTCGCCGCCCGAAGTCAAATACGACGAGCGGCGAGATTGATATATGTATATGAAATATATATATAAGATAAAATAGAGTGGTGTCCGCAGGCGGCCATGACGGTTGCGACAGGGCCTCCAGCCGATGGCCTGATTATCAACTGCTCTCCAGTATCGGGAACAGCCGAAAGCGGGGCGTGGCCACTGCACCATTGACAATCGCGCTCAAAAATATCACATCTGTACTCAAACGAGGAACGGTGGTGCCAAACGGCGGCAGCCGCTCCTGCCGCAGGTCATGCACCGATACAACCACTCTGTGTGAGGAGAATACGCTCCATGGATGTAACCAAGTTTGCCATCCCCGAGATCATCTTCGGCCGGGGAAGTCTGAACTATGCCGGCCAGTGCGCCCTGCGCCTGGGGGCCAGGAAGGTCTTTCTGGTCAGCGACAGCGGGATCGAAAAGGCCGGATGGGTGCAGCGGCTGATGGACATCCTCAAAAAGGAGGGGATCGAATGGGTCTATTACCCGGGGGTGAGTTCCAATCCCCGTGACTTTCAGGTGGAGCAGGGCGCCCGGTTCTACCGCGAAAACGGAGCCGATGTGATCATCGCCATCGGCGGCGGCAGCTCGATGGATACCGCCAAGGGGGTGGCGATCATCGCCAGCAACGGCGGCCGGATCAGGGACTACGAAGGGGCGAACCGGGTCAACCGGCCGCTGCCGCCGATGGTCCTGATCACCACGACCGCCGGCAGCGGTTCGGATATCTCCCAGTTCTGCATCATCACCGATGTCGAGCGGGCGGTGAAGATGTCGATCATCACCCGCACCCTGGTCCCCAATATCTCCATCGTCGATCCGCTGATTCTCGAGACCAAGAGCGAGACCCTGATCATCCAGTCCGCCGTCGACGCCCTGGCCCATGCCATCGAGGCGTATATCTCGACGATTTCCTCAGAGTTTACCTGCATGCATTCGCTGAAGGCCATCGATCTCATCCTCCGCTATCTGCCTCGGGCGGTGGAGACCCGCTCGATGGATTTCCTGGAAAAACTGAGCATCGCCTCGACCGCCGCCTCGATGGCCTTCAGCAACGCCAGTCTCGGCGCCGAGCACGCCCTGGCCCATTCCCTGGGCGGCCATTTCGACATGCGGCACGGGGTCATCCACCCGATCCTGCTGACCGCGGTCATGCGCTTCAATCTCGATCACGCCGAGACGAAGATGGCCGAGATCGGCCGGGTGGTTCTCGATCGGACGGTCGGTTCGCCCCGGGAGACGGCGCTGGCCGGGATCGACCGGCTCGATGCGTTCTTCGCCTCGTTCGATGTGCCGCAGCGGCTGCGGCAGGTGATCGATGAAGGGGACAGGCAGTACCTCGAGCAGATCTGCCGGATGGCGGTCAACGACGCCTGCAACCTGACCAATCCCCGTCCCGCCTCCTGGCAGGAATTCCTGCAGATCTGCGAAGAGGTGTGGTGATGACTGCCCTGACCACCCTCGAAGACCTGGTCGGCATCGAGCACTGCAAGCTGGGGTTTTACCAGGAACTGCAGCAGAAGGTCGAACAGCTGAAGACCTCCAACCAGGAACTGGAGAAAAAACGCCGCGAGATCCAGGCGGTGCTCGACGGCATCACCGACCTGATGGTGGTGCTGTCGGAAGACCTGCGGATCCAGCAGGTCAACCATGTGTTCACCGAGTGGTTTCCCGGCATCGACCCCATCGGTCGCACCTGCCATGAGGTGTTCCGCGGCAGCAGCCGCCGCTGCGACGACTGCCCGGCCCTCCGCTCGCTCGATCTCGGCCAGATCGTCAAGGATCTCTGCATCTATAAGGTGGATAACAAGTTCCGGCACTTCGAGATCATCGCCTCGCCGCTGAAGCTGTCGCCCACCGGCGAGCGCAGCGTGCTGGTGTTCAAGCGCGATGTCACCCGGGAAAAAGAGTTCCAGGCCCAGTTCTACCAGGCCGAGAAGATGGCGACGATCGGCGCCCTGGCCGCGGGGGTGGCCCATGAGATCAACAACCCGCTGACCGCCATCAGCGGCTTCGCCGAAGGCCTGCGGCGCCGGCTCGGTCGCATCCAGGACCGGGTGGAACCGGAGACATATGCCGATTTCAGGGAATATACCGACACCATCGTCAAGGAGTGCCGCCGCTGCCGCGACATCGTCCAGACGATGCTGACCTTCAGCCGGCCGGTGACCTCCAGCCTCTGGCCGGTCGATCTGAACCGCTGCGTCAACGACACCCTGTTCCTGCTCAAGCATCATTTCAAGGAGCGGCGCGGGATTACGGTTCATACCTCCCTGCCCCAGGACCTGCCGAAGATCATGGGCGACGAGTCGCAGCTGAAGCAGGTGATCATCAACCTGGTCACCAACGCCTTCGATGCCAGCAGCGAGGGCGGGCAGATCGACATCATCACCCGGGCCCGCACCGGAGGCGGGGTCGAGCTGACCGTCAAGGATACCGGGTGCGGCATCCCCGTGGATGTCCAGGATAAACTGTTCGAGCCGTTTTTCACCACCAAGCCGGTGGGCAAGGGCGTCGGAATCGGGCTGTCGACCTGTTACGCCATCGTCAAGCACCATCGGGGCGAGATAACGGTCACGAGCGAGGAGGGCCGGGGGGCCTCGTTCAAGGTGTCCCTGCCGGGGATCGAGGTGTAGGGCCCATGCAGCCGATCGACAGCGAGAAGTACAGCATCCTCGTCATCGATGACGAGGAACCGATCCGCCGGCTCCTGCTCAAGGAGCTGGCCAACGACCGGCGCAGTGTGGTGGTGGCTGCCGACGCCGCCACCGCCATGGCGATGATCCGCAAACAGTGGTTCGATGTCATTATCATGGACCTGCGCCTGCCGGATGTGCATGATCTCGACCTGCTGATCAAAATCAAGGAGCAGGTGCTCCATGTCGAGGTGGTGATGATCACCGGCCACGGCGATATCGACAGCGCGGTCGAGGCGATGAAGCTCGGCGCCTGCGATTTCATCCGCAAGCCGTTCAACCTCGAGCAGCTCGACCTGGTGGTGGAGAAGGCCCACCAACGGGTGCTGCTGGCCCGCGAAAACCGGATCCTGCGTCATACCAGCGGTCTCGAGCAAAAGCAGGTGCAATTCATCGGCAACTCCAAGGCTGTCGCCGAGATCCGGTTTCTCATCAACAAGGTGGCCCCGGCGAGGATCCCGGTGCTGATCACCGGCGATTCCGGGGTCGGCAAGGATGTGGTGGCCCGGCTGATCCATCAGCGTTCGACCTGCGCCGCCAGCCCGATGATCATCAAGAACTGCGCCTCGCTGCAGAAGGAACTGGCCCGCAGCGAGCTGTTCGGCCATATGAAGGGGTCATTCACCGGCGCCACCGAATCGCGTGAGGGGCTGATGGCCTTTGCCCATGACAGCACCCTGTTCCTCGATGAAATCGGCGAGCTGCCGCTCGAGGTCCAGGCCTCCCTGCTCAGGGTGCTGGAGACCCAGACCTTCCGGCGGGTCGGGGAGAAGGAGGAGCGGACGGTCAATATCCGCTTCCTGTTCGCCACCAACCGCAATCTTGCCGAGGAGGTCGAACACGGCCGTTTCAACGAGGCCTTCTTCCACCGCATCAACGCATTCACCATCCGGATCCCCGCCCTGCGTGAGCGGAAGGAGGATCTGCCGCTGCTGGTCAACTATTTTCTCACCCGGCTCAGTCCCGACAACACCGCTTACCGCATCGTCGACACGGCCATGGACTGCATTCTCCGCTACTCCTGGCCGGGCAACGTCCGCGAACTGCGCAACGTCATCGAGCGGTCGATCATCCTCGCCGAGAACACTATCATCACCGAGCGCTGTCTGCCCCGGGAACTGGTTTCCGCCGCGGAAGAGGTGCAGTCGGCCCTCACCCTGGAATCGGTCGAGAAGAATCATATCCTCAAAATTCTCAATCTCTACGACGGCAACCGCCAGAAAACCGCGGAAACCCTGGGCGTCAGCCGCAAGACCCTCTACCGCAAGCTGGCTCAGTACGCCCTGGAATGAAGGCCGGCCATCCGCCCGGCAGGGAACTGTGACATTTTGACCCATTTTCCCCCGGCGTTTGTTTCCTTCTGACCCGCCCCGACGTAACCCATCGGTATCTTGTATTTTTCATGAGATTATCCCCGGACGTACAGTATTTTTGCCGGGAATTCGGTTCTCCGAGGGACAATATGACGTATCATTTGGGTAGATCATACATCTAAATAATTGATATTACAGTGTATTGAAATTGGCACGCGAATTGCTATAGTATCACTGTCCAGCCTAAGGATCCAGGCCGGGCACCACACAGATTGAAACAAACCACAATCGAACAACGGAGGTTTCACCATGGCTATTCGCGAAGAAGTATACGGTTATTTCATTCCCAGCGTCACCCTGATCGGCATCGGCGCCGCCAAGCAGATCCCGTCCAAGATCAAGGCCCTCGGCGGCACCAAACCGCTGATCGTCACCGACAAGGGGATCACCGGAGCCGGCATCACCAAGCAGATCACCGACCTGCTCGACGAGGCGGGGATGAAGTATGTGGTCTACGACGAAACCATTCCCAACCCGACCGACACCAACGTCCACGCCGGCGTCGAAGTATACAAGAAGAACGGCTGCGACAGCCTGATCACCCTCGGCGGCGGTTCCTCCCATGACTGCGGCAAGGGCGTCGGTCTGGTGATCGCCAACGGCGGCAAGATCCATGACTTCGAGGGCGTCGACAAATCCTCCAAACCGATGCCTCCCTACCTGGCCGTCAATACCACCGCCGGCACCGCCTCGGAGATGACCCGCTTCTGCATCATCACCGACACCTCCCGCCACGTGAAGATGGCGATCGTCGACTGGCGCGTCACCCCCGGCATCGCCGTGGACGATCCGCTGCTGATGATGGGCATGCCGCCGGCATTGACCGCCGCCACCGGCATGGATGCGCTGACCCACGCGGTGGAGGCCTATGTCTCGACCATCGCCACGCCGATGACCGACTCGGCGGCCGAGAAGGCGATCGAGCTGATCGCCACCCACCTCCGTCCGGCGGTGGCCAACGGCAGCGACATCGTCGCCCGCGAAGGGATGTGCTACGCCCAGTATCTCGCCGGCATGGCGTTCAACAACGCCAGCCTCGGTCATGTCCATGCGATGGCCCACCAGCTCGGCGGCTTCTATGATCTGCCGCACGGCGAGTGCAATGCCATCCTGCTGCCCCATGTCTGCCGCTTCAACCTGATTGCCAAGATGGAGCGCTTCGTCAAGATCGCCAGGCTGATGGGCGAGAATGTCGAAGGCTTCTCCCCCCGCGATGCGGCCGAACTGGCACTGAAGGCAATCCAGAAGCTGTCGACCGATATCGGTATCCCCGCCGGTCTGATCGAGCTCGGCAAGCGCTATGGCAAGGATGTCAAGGCCGAGGATATCGCCACGATGACCGGCAACGCCCAGAAGGATGCCTGCGGTCTGACCAATCCGCGCTGTCCGAAGGACGCCGACGTCATGGCCATCTACACGGCAGCCCTTTAATATACAGCGGCGCTGCCACGGTGCTGGAGCATGGACAACGTGCTCCGGCACCGGCCTATCCACACCCGGTTGAGTTGAATATTCTGTAGAGAAAAGGTTTTTTGCAAAATGAATTGCTGCTGCAGGTTCTGTCGATTCGACCCGATCCTGTCGATTCGACCCGATCCTGTCGATTCGACCCGATCCTGTCGATTCGACCCGATCCTGTCAGTTCGACCCGATCCTGTCATTTCGACCGCAGGGAGAAATCTCATCGTCCGGAAAACCGAGATTTCTCGCTATCGCTCGAAATGACAACATACATTATGTCGGTCCTCCGAGATACGAGAGGGACATACGGTATTGGTCTGTCATTCTGCAAAGGGCTCGAAAAAAATAGTGTGAACCACAAGGCGAAGTTCAGCGCCTGGACATATCCCCGCTGAGGGTTTGAAATTTATTGAGGAAATACGCAATGGCCGACAAAATTTTTCGTGTCAACATGACCGATCTGAGCGCCGTGATCGAAGAGGTCCCGGCGGCATGGATGGGACTCGGCGGCCGGGGATTGACATCCACGGTGATCGCCGCCGAAGTGGAACCGACCTGCCACCCCCTCGGGGTCGGCAACAAACTGGTGATCGCGCCGGGCCTGCTCTCCGGCACCCAGGCCGCCAATTCCGGCCGTCTGTCCTGCGGCGCCAAGAGCCCGCTGACCGGCACCATCAAGGAGGCCAACTCCGGTGGTACCGCCGCCCAGCTGCTGGCCCGGTTGGGGGTCAAGGCGCTGATCATCGAAGGCAAGCCGCAATCCGACACCTGGTACGGACTGCAGGTGACCGCCGCCGGGGTGACGATCACCGCCGAGGCGGAACTGATCGGCAAGGGCAATTACGAGGTGGTCCAGATCCTGAATGCGAGGCTGGGTGAGAAATTCGGGGTGATCTCCATCGGTCCGGCCGGCGAGATGAAGATGACCGCCGCCAACATCTCGGTCAAGGACCCGGGCTCGCGGATCCGTTCCTGCGGCCGCGGCGGACTCGGGGCGGTGATGGGTTCCAAGGGAATCAAGTTCATCGCGATCGAGGCCAGCGAGGCCAAGGTCGAGATCGCCCGGCCCGAGGATTTCCTCGCCGCCAGCCGGGCCTTCGCCAAGGCCCTCATCGACAACCCCATCAGCCAGGCCCTGGGCCAGTACGGCACCAATGTCCTGGTCAATATCATCAACGAGGCCGGCGGCCTGCCGACCCGGAACTTCACCTCCGGCCAGTTTGCCGGTCACGAGAAGATCTCCGGCGAGACCATGTACGACACCATCGTCGCCCGGGACGGCAAGCCGAAGCACAACTGCCATCCGGGGTGCGTCATCAACTGCTCGCAGCTCTACAACAACAGAGACAAGAAATACCTGACCTCGGGCTTTGAGTACGAGTCGATCTGGGCCATGGGGGCCAATTGCTGCGTCGACGATCTCGACCATATCGCCGAGGCCGACCATATCATGGACGATCTCGGGCTCGACACCATCGAGACCTCGGTGGCCTTCGGGGTGGCGATGGAGGCGGGGGTGCTGCCGTTCGGCGACGGCGCCGAGGTCTGCCGGATGCTGCGCGAGGAGGTCGGCCGGGGCACCGGCATCGGCCGGATCATCGGCGGCGGCGCCGGCGCCGTCGGCCGGGCCTTCGGCATCACCCGTGTGCCGACCGTCAAGAACCAGGCCATTCCCGCCTACGATCCGCGGGCGATCAAGGGAATCGGGATCACCTACGCCACCTCGACCCAGGGGGCGGACCACACCATGGGCTACACCATCGCCACCAATATCCTCGGGGTCGGCGGCAAGCTCGATCCGCTCAGCAACGAGGGTCAGGTCGAGCTGTCGCGCAATCTCCAGATCGCCACCGCCGCCATCGACTCGACCGGGATGTGCCTGTTCATCGCCTTCGCCGCCCTCGATGACGCCAACTGCCTGCCGGCGCTGATCGACATGATCAACGCCCGGTTCGGCATCGCCCTGACGGCCGACGACGTCACCAACCTCGGCAAGACGATCCTCAAGATCGAACGGGCCTTCAACCTGGCCGCCGGTTTTACCAGCCACGACGACCGGCTGCCGGAGTTCTTCCGCACCGAGCCGATCGCCCCGCACAACGTGGTGTGGGATATCGACAACGCCGCCATCGATTCCTTCTGGAATTTCTGATCCCGGTCAACGGGACAGGCGTCCATGCGAGATGATTTTTCCGGAACGTAACGGGAGAATCATCTCCGTGACGCCCCGGCGGGGGAGGCGGGACGTCGAGAAAACGCGGTTTTCCCTGCCGGCGGCGGCTCACGCCACCGGGGCCGGATCAGATGATCAGATAGGTGCCGGTGCCGGCGGCGATCAGCAGGTCTTGGTCGTTCACCAATTCGGTCCGGATCACCGCGACCTTGTTGCCCCGGCGCAGGACCGAGCCCGTGGCGATAAAGTACTCGCCCGTGCCCCGGCGCAGATAATCGACCCGCATGTCGATGGTGCCGGCCCGGGCGAAGCGTTTGGCCAGTTCGTCGGGCGGCACCGCTCCCAGGTGCTTCACCAGTTCGGCAAAGGCGATGAGGCCGCCGGTCAGGTCGAGGACCGCCGAGATGACGCCGCCATGGAGAATCCGGCGGACGAAATTGCCGATCAACTCCTCCCGCATATCAATCCTGACCCGGACATCGTCCGGGGTCAGGCTGACGATGCGGATGCCGAGCAGGCGATGAAAGGGCATCCGATTCTGGTAGGTTTCCCCCAGCTGGTTCAGCATGTCCTGCAGGTCCGTTTTCTTTTCCATCTTTCTCCTTTTTCTCCAGACTGCGATGACCACCGGCGGGTGACCCGGGTCGCGACGTTTTTCGGTTACCGCCCTAGCGGACGACCAGGACCGAGCAGGGGGCCGTCTGCAGAACCCGGTGGGTGACGCTGCCGACGACCAGGCTCGCCAGGTTGCTCAGGCCGCGCGACCCCATGACGATCAGATCGCACTTTTCGATTTCGGCGATGTCGGTGATCCTTTTGGCCGCCGGTTCTTCCATGATCCGGTCCTCGAAGGGGATATTCTCGACCGCGAGGCGCTGCAGGAACGGGGTCACCACTTTTTCGCTCTCATCCAGGATCTTGACGATTTCCCTGTTGCGGTAGGGTTCGCCGAGGATCGCCGGGAATTTTTCGTGGCAGTAGACGAAGAGGATCATTGCGCCCATCAGTCTGGCGTATTCGATCGCGGTCTCGAGCACTTTCGCCGAGTGGTCGGAACCGTCGACCGCCAGCAGGATTTTTTTCATCGCATCGCTCCGTTGGGTTTAAAGGTTTGAGAATCGGGCGGGAAGAGCGGGTTGCGGGATGGTTGCTCGCGAGCCGGATTGTAGCAGAAGGATTCGATCTTCTCAATCCCCGGCGCCGCAGCAGGGGGATTCGGCACCGCTTGTGCCGGCCGGCTACTGCATGATCTTGTTCGACCAGTGGACCGCGAACTTGACCAGCCCGGTGAAGTGCTTGAGTTTCAGCTTCTCCTTGAGATTTTCGCGGTAGGTGCCGATGGTCTTGATGCTGAGGTGCAGGCGGTCGGCGATTTCCTTGGTTGAACAGCCCTCGCCGATCAGGCGCAGAACCTCGAGCTCGCGATTGGTGAGAATGTCCAGCGGCGACCGGTTGTCGCCGGCATGCTGCGAGGTCAGCCGCTTGAACACTTTCTCCTTGACGGTGATGCTGGCGTAGATGTCGCCGCCGAGGATGTGGCGGATCGCCTCGACGACCTTGTGGATCGCCTCCTGCTTCATGATATAGCCGCTGGCCCCGGCCATCAGCGCCCGCTCGGCGTAGAGCGATTCGTCGTACATCGACAGCACCAGCATCGGCAGGCCCTCGTGCGATTTCTTGATCTCCTGGACCAGATCGATGCCGTTGCCGTCCTTCAGCGAGATGTCGACCACCACCAGGTCCGGCTTGAGGTCGTCGATCGCGGCGCAGGCCTTCTTCATCGACTCGACACTGCCGCAGACCTCGAGATCCTCTTCCTTGTTGATCAATTCGCTCATGCCGAGACAGAAGATCGGGTGGTCGTCGATGATCAGAATCCTGCTTTTCTTGCGCGGAGGCATCGTGCTCCTCAGCCGTTGATGTTGTCGGGTTCGTCTTCCGGGGTCTTCAAGACGACATGGACGGTCGTTCCGGCATCCTCGGCGCTGGTGATCTCCAGGAAGGCGCCGATGGCCAGGACCCGGTATTTCATCAGCTGCATGCCGATCCCCATTCCGCCCCGGCGCTCGCCGATCCCCCGGCCGTTATCGGTGATCCGCAGGTGGATGTAGCCTTCCTTTCTGGTCAGCGAGATGTTGATGGCCGTGGCGGCGGCGTGCTTCACCGCATTGTTCACTGCTTCTTGTACGATATAATAGAGGTGTGTCGCAAGGGTGTTGTTGGTGAAGGTGAGAGATTCGTCACCTTTGAAGGTGCAGCGGATGTCGGCCGTCATCCGGGTGTGGTCGGCGATTTCGCCCAGTGCCGACTGCAGGCCGTAGGAAACCAGGTGGACGGGGCAGAGTCCCCGGGCCAGACCGCGGGCCTTGGCGGTGGCCTCGTCGATCAGCTCGATGATCTTTTCCGCCAGGAAGACGGCCTTGCCGTTCTCGTCGCCGATCGTCGCCTTCAGCGCCGAGGCCAGGCCGCCGATGCCGATCAGGTGCGGACAGAGATCGTCATGGAGGTCCTGGCCGATGGTCTGGCGGATATTGTCGCCGATATCCATCAGCAGGTTGGTCAACCGCTTTTGTTCGGTGACGTCGCGGAGGATGATGACGCTGCCGGCAGGTTTCCGGTTGTGGTCCCGGAATGCCGCCCCGCTGATGCTGACGGAGCGGATGTCGCCGGATTTGGTGTAGCGCTGGGTCTCGGTGGCCGGCAGGATCCCGCCGTTCTTGATGGTGTTGATCATCACCGTGGTCTCCGGCCAGTTTTCTTCCGGCACGAAGTGGTCCATCCGGTGACCGAGGCACTCCTCCAGGCGCCAGCCGAAGACCGATTCGAAGGCGGGATTGAAATAGGTCACCTTTCCTTCCATGTCGTAGATGACGATCGGATCGGCAGCCGATTCCATCACCGAGCGATAGCGCTGCTCGTTTTCGCGCAGGCTGTTTTCGGTCTCCCGGCGGACCTCTATCTGCCGTGTCAGGTTGCTGCTGTAGTCGGTGAGCTGTTCCATGAAGCGGTTGAAGTAACCGGCGAGCTGACCGATCTCATCGCTGGCGGCCGTCGTCATCCGCAGGCTGAAATCGCCGCGGCTGGCATTGTCGAAGTGGTTCATCAACCGCTGCAGGGGAGTGGTGATCGAGTTGCTGAGCTTCACGGTCAGCGTCAGGATCAGGATCAGCGTGATGACGAAGGTCGCCAGGGTCAGGCTGCCGATGGTCTTCAGCGGTCCGAAGAATTCGTCGTGGTAGCTGGCGGCGGCGACGATCCAGTCATAATCGTCGATATAGGTGAAGATGCACAGCTTGTCGCGAGCCCTGGTCTCGCCGGGGTTCTTCCACGGATAGACGATCTGGCCGTTTTTTTCCTTGAGGATCGTGGTCAGCGCCTCGTTGGGTATCCCCGCGTGGGTCAGGATGTTGGCCCCCTCGAGCTTCGGGTGGATGATCGCATTGCCCTTGCTGTCGAGGATGAAGGCGTAGCCGGTCTGGCCGAATTTGAGGTCGAGGACGCTCTTCTTGAAATCGTCGACATTGACCAGCCCCTTGAACTCCTCCCGGTAGGCGGATACCGAGATGATCCAGTCCCATGGCTCGAAGTGGACCATGTACAGGGCCTTCGGCCGGGCCGCCGGATCATCGGGATTTTTCCAGTCGTATTCGAGGTAACCGCGTTTCTTCGTCTGCAGATCGCGGACGAAGGAATACTCCGAGACATCGCTGCCGAGCACGGCCTTCTGCGGATGGACGACGACGATGCCATTGCCGTCGAGACAGTAGATGTACCCGGACTTGCCGACGGTCTGGCTGTGGAGGATGGCGGCGGCCCGTTCCTTCGCCTCCGCCTCGCTCAGCAGCCCGCGCTGCTGAGCGCGATAGAACGTGTCGACGATCTCGAGGTTTTTTTCGGCGATGCCGCGCAGGTAGTTTTTGATCGAAGCGGTGGCGGCGTTGCCCACCAGGTTGTTGATCGAGGTCGTGGTGTTGTGCAGTTCGCTCTCGATGTTGGTCGTGATCGTGTCGCGGACGATCACATAGACGGTGGCGAAACCGATGGACAGCGACAGGATGAAGAGCAGCGAGTAGGAAAAGAGGAGCTTGTTCCGAATCCGTGTGCCTGCAAACATATGTCCTCCCTCCACTACCTGTGGCCGCTTTCCCCTGCCGCCGGCGGACCGCCGGCGATCGTCAGGGGCCGCAAGCGCTGGAACAACCTCCGGCAAACGCGGTAAGAGTATCTGTAACAGAAATCGTTGGAGCGGGAAAGCGGCGATCGTCCTCCCGCCTTCATGGCCGTCCCGGGCCTGCGGGATCGAGGGAAAAACCGGGTGCCGCAGGATGATCGCGACGGCGGGCAAGGGGAAAAACGGTGGCGATGCAGCGGAAAAGAATGAAGGGTCCAGGCCTGCCGGGTGCAGTCTGGGCAGGTGGACTTGACATGCAGTGAGGAGAACCGGCACAGCCCTTTCCCTTCATTTCCGGTAAAGACCCGCGGCGCCTCGGAGGAGGGAGGCGCCCGGATGAGAGCGGGTCTTACATCTGGATGTTCATCATCTTGGCCTTCTCGGTCAGTTCCTCGCGGAAATCCGGATGGGCGATCGAGACCAGGGCCTGGGCCCGTTCCCAGGTCGATTTGCCCTTGAGGTTGACGATCCCGTACTCGGTGACCACATAATTGACAAAGACCCGGGGCAGGGTGGTGATCGTGCCCGGCTCGAGGAAGGGCCGGATCCGCGAGTGCCTGGTGCCGTCCTTGTCGACCACCGACGAACTGAGGCAGATCAGCGCCTTGCCGCCGCGGGAATGGTAGCAGCCATAAGTATAGTCGAACTGGCCGCCGGTGCCGGAGATATGCCGGGTGCCGCTCGATTCCGACGACACCTGGCCGAAGAGGTCGATCTCCAGGGCGTTGTTGATGGCGATGGCCCGGTCATTGGCCGAGATTTTTTCCAGGCTGTTGGTGTAGTTGACCGGGTAGCTGCTGCAGGACGGGTTGTGATGCAGGAATTCGTAGGTTTTCTTCGACCCGAGGGCGAAGGTGTAGACCATCTTGCCGATATCGTTTTTCTTCTTGCTGTTATCGATGCAGCCGGCCTCGTAGATGTCGACGAAGCTGTCGCACAGCATCTCGGTGTGAACGCCGAGGTTGCGCAGATTGGATTTGGCGATCAGTTTGCCGATGGCATTGGGCATCGCCCCGATGCCGAGCTGGAGGCAGGAGCCGTCCGTGATCCGGGAGACGACGATCTCGGCGATCTGCTCGTCGATATCGGAGATTTTCGGCTCCGGCAGGCAGAACATTGCCTCGTTGTCGCTTTCGACCACGGCGTCGACCTCGGAGATGTGAATCCGCTCCTCGTATCCGCCGTAGCAGTAGGGCATGTTCTCGTTGACCTCGACGATGATCTTTTTCGCCGCCCGGATCTGGGCCCAGGTGAAGGAATTGGAGACGCCGAAGTTGAAGTAGCCGTTGCTGTCCATCGGGGTGGTGCGGAGCAGCATGACATCGGTGGTGATATCCGCCTTGTCGTAGTAACCGGGACCTTCGTGGTAACACAGCGGGATGTAGTTGCAGACCTTCTGATCGTGGAGTTTGCGATCGGCGCCGGTGAAATGCCAGCTGTTGTACGAGAAGCTCCTCCCCTCCGGGTCGGCCTTGGCTACCGCCGCCAGACCGGGAAAGCCGAGGGAGCGGACCTTGACGTTTTCGACCTCGCCGACCCGATTGGCAAGGGCCTTGTCGAGGGTGATGGGCGTGGCGAGAAAACAGGCGTAGTCCACCCAGTCATTCGATTTGATCATCTGGACTGCATCACTGGACGACATCAACTTGCTGGTGAGTTGGCTTGTGTATTTCACTGTGATCTCCTTGGGCATGGAATGATCTTCGTTACCGGCTGCCATCGGCTGACAGGGGGGGCTCTCTCTTCTTGTTCGAAAATATAGATGATTGCGGTGCTCGGTCGCAATCGGCTGGAAGCTGAATTTAATCTGCGTCTTTTTCCGAAAGGGACTAGGTTCAGCACCTATCGGCAGGGAGTGTAAGCGTTGCGATGCTGAATGCCGTCGCCAAAAGAAAGGGGTTGAAGACCAGTGGTCTTCAACCCCTTTCTGTTTCGAAAAAGAGCGGCGGTCAAACGATGTGTTCGAGCCCGGGGGCCGGGAAGCCGGAGCACAGTTCCCTGACCTCGGCAGCGATCCGGGCGTGGGTCGCTTCATTCTCCGGATCGCTGATGACCTGGTCGAGCAGCCGGCCGACCTCGACCATCTCCGTCTCCTTGAAGCCGCGCGAGGTCACCGCCGCCGTCCCCAGCCTGATGCCGCTCGGGTCGTAGGGTTTGCGGGGATCGAAGGGGAT
Organism: Desulfoprunum sp.; assembly: GCF_053613775.1. Lineage (NCBI taxonomy): Bacteria > Pseudomonadati > Thermodesulfobacteriota > Desulfobulbia > Desulfobulbales > Desulfobulbaceae > Desulfoprunum > Desulfoprunum sp. Next base: position 980,783 of record NZ_JBSHXH010000004.1, on the reverse strand, counting down.
GGCGTTGCAGTTGAGGACGATGCCGGCGGTATCGAGGATCCGGGCGGCCTTTTTGCCGGAGATGCCCTTGCTAGTCAGGTCGACCAGCATCAGGTGATTTTCGGTGCCGTTGGTGATCAGCCGGAAGCCTCTGGCCATCAGGGTATCGGCAAGGGCGGCGGCGTTGTTGACGATCTGGCGGGCGTACTGGCGGAACTCCTTCGTCGACGCCTCCTTCAGGGCGACGGCGATGGCGGCGGTGGTGTTGTCGTGGGGGCCGCCCTGGACGCCTGGAAACACCGCCTTGTCGATGGCCTGGGCGTATTTTTCCCGGCACAGGATCATCGCCCCGCGGGGGCCGCGCAGCGATTTGTGGGTGGTGGTGGTGACCACGTCGGCGTATGGCACCGGGGAGGGATGGGCCCCTCCGGCGACCAGGCCGGCAAAATGGGCCATGTCGACCATCAGCAGGGCCCCGACCTCGTCGGCGATCTCGCGGAATCTGGCGAAATCGAGGATCCGCGGATAGGCCGAATGGCCGGCGACGATGATTTTCGGCTTGCAGTTCCTGGCCTTCTCGGCAATCGCCTCGTAGTCGAGGAGGCCGGTGGCGGGATCGAGCTGGTACGACTGGGCGTTGAAGTACTTGCCGGAAATGCTCACCGGCGAGCCGTGGGTCAGATGGCCGCCATGGGGCAGGGCCATGCCGAGGATGGTATCGCCGCAGTTGAGAAAGGCGAGATAGACGGCGAGGTTGGCCGGCGAGCCGGAATAGGGCTGGACATTGGCATGCTCGGCCCCGAACAGCGACTTGGCCCGTTCGATGGCGATGGTCTCGACCTGGTCGATGATCTGCTGCCCTTCGTAATACCGCTTGCCGGGATACCCCTCCGAGTACTTATTGGTCAGGACCGAACCGGTCGCCTGCAGGACCGCCGTTGAAACATAGTTTTCCGAGGCGATCAGCCGGATTTTTCGGGACTGGCGGATTTCTTCCTGCCGCACCAGGGCATATATTTCCTCGTCTACCTTGAGCAGATCTTCCATTTTCCTTCCTTTTCAATCACGAGTTGGATGCCCGGCAACGATGTCCGGGGCATTGAGAGAACATGGCAATAAAAAAAAACGGTGACCAGGCCGCGTCCGGCCACTGACCACCGTCACATTCCGCCGGCCAGGGCGGAGGGCGAGGCGCCGCTGCAGGCCCTGCCGCACTTTTACTGGACCCGGCATGCAGTGAAGAGGAAACTATAATAAAGTCACCGCCAATTTCACAGCGGAAAATGGGAAAAAACGGTGTCGCCGCCGCAAGCGGGGTCGGGGGCGGATCGAGGCCCGATCAGCGGACAGGCAGCTCCGGAAAATCGGTGAAGATGGCGGTGGCCCCGAAGTCGAAGAGCTCCCGTTGCCGTTGTCTGTCGTTCACCGTATAGACATTGACCCCGAAACCGGCGGCACGCAGGGTGCGGATCAGTTCCCTGCTGGTGATGGCATCGGCGGGATGGTAGGCGGCGGCGCCGATCGTTTGCAGATATTGCACCAGTTCCGGCGGATGCTGCTCATTCTGGAGGACGCCGATCGAGATATGCGGGGCCAGGGCCTTGCATTGAACGAGATAATCATGGTTGAAGGAGGAGATCAGCACCATCGAGGCGGAACCGGCCCGATGGACGGCATCGAGGACGAGACTGGCGACATGCTGATCGAATCTGGTCCGCCGCTGATCCTTGATCTCGATGTTGAGCGGCATCTTGTGCCGCATCGCCCACTCCAGCAGTTCCGCCAGCGTCAGGATCCGTTGCGGCATCAGCGGCTCGAGGTCGGCGACGGCCAGCGTGCCGGCGGCCAGGGTCCCGAACGGATCGGCGGCCAGGAACCACGAGCCGATGTCGAGCTGCTTGAGCCGGCTGAGGTCCCATGTGCTGAGCCGCAGTGACTTTATCCCCAGTTTGTTGGCGATGAAAGCGGCGTTGGTGGTCCGTTTGAGGGTCGGGTCATGAAATACCACCGGGATGCCGTCCCGGCAGATCTGGACATCGGTTTCGATGAAATGGCAGCGGCCGACGCTGGCGGTGAACGCGCTCAGGGTGTTTTCCGGGCGGCAGGCCCTGAAGCCGCGATGGGCGCCGACCAGATGCACATCGGAAAATCGGTCGAAGAAGGTCATGCTTGTCGTTCCATCAGGGGATTGACGATACGGGAAGGACGGGCGCCGATATTTTTCATTTGATCCGTCTCTCGCTGTCCTTTCAGTTACTCCTCGTATCCGTGCCTTGTCAAGGGTATTGCCGGGCGAAAAGCAGGGGGAGCGGAGAACGCGCGTGTTTTTTGGTGTCAATCCCGTTTGCTTGGGAGTAAAAGACACAGGGATGTCGCCGAAGCTCCGTCTCTGCCTCCGACATCGGCCTGGGCCTGCATTTGTGCTCAACGTCAAGGAATAACGGTACGATGAACAGACGACTGGTACATCTCGACGCCGCGGTGGCGGGACCGCTCTTCATGCTCTCGGCGGCGCTGCTGTTCGCGATGCTCAATATCTGCATCAAGCTGCTGGGCAGCGAGTACTCGACCTGGGACATCGCCTTCTACCGCTCCTTCGGCGGCATGGTGCTGCTGCAGCTGCTGTTCGGGCGCCGCCGCAATCTCTTCAGGGGCCATAATCTGCCGCTGCTGATCTTCCGCGGCGGCGCCGGGGCGCTGGCCTTCCTGTCGATGATCATGGCCATCCGGTTGCTGCCGGTGTCGACGGCGATGGTGATCTTCTTCACCTATCCGGCCTTCGCCGCCGTGTTTTCCTTTGTCCTGCTGAAGGAGGGGATCAGCCGCTGCGAGGCCCTGTGTCTGCTCCTGGTCCTGGTCGGGGCCGGGATCCTCTTTGATTTTCAGCTGACCGGCAGCATCGCCGGCCAGGCCATCGCCCTGCTCGGCGGGGTCTTCGCCGGCCTGGCGATGACCCTGGTCCACCGCCTGCGCCGCGACAACGGTTCGGTGGTGATCTATCTCTACTTCTGCACGGTGTGCGCCGCCGTCGCCGCCCCGATGTATCTGGCCGATCCCACCCTTCCCGATCGGGGGGTGGAGGTGGTGGTGCTCCTCGGCATCGTTCTCTTCTCCCTCAGTGCCCAGTTGATGATGACCCAGGGATTCCTCTATTGCCGCGGCTGGGAGGGCGGGGTGTTCATGACGAGCGAGGTGATCTTTACCGCCATCATCGGCATCACCTTCCTCGGCGACCCGGCCGGCTGGCGCTTCTGGGTCGGCGGCCTGCTGATCCTCGGCAGCAGCACCCTGCTCGGTCGCCTGCTGGCGGCGAAAAAACCGGTAACCGGACTGCCGGCGGGCCATGGGGAATAAGGACGTTTTCATCTTATGTCGGGATTATCCACAGCGATGACCGCGGGCATCCTCTTCTCCCTGACGTACCTCGGCATCGCCTGCGGCCGTCTGCCGGGACTGGCCATCGACCGCACCGGCATCGCCCTGCTCGGCGCCATCGCCATGGTGGTCGGCGGGGTGATGACCGCCACCGAGGCCTTCGCCGCCATCGACATCCCGACCATCCTGCTGCTCTATTCGCTGATGGTGATCTCGGCCCAGCTTCGCCTTGGCGGCTTCTACGCCTGGTCGGCGCGCCGGATCATCCCGCTGCTGAACCGGCCCCGGCTGTTCCTGGCGGTGTCGATGCTGCTGGCCGCCGCCCTGTCGGCCCTGCTGGCCAACGATATCGTGTGCCTGGCCTTCACCCCGGTACTGATCCACGGCCTGGTTGCAGCCCGGCTCAACCCCGTCCCCTTCCTGCTCGGACTGGCTCTGGCCAGCAACATCGGCTCGGCCGCCACCATCATCGGCAACCCCCAGAACATGCTGATCGGCCAGAGCGCCGGCCTTGATTTCAACGCCTTCTTCATCTGGTGCCTGCCGCCGTCGCTGCTCGCCCTGGCCGCCGGCTACCTGCTGCTGGTGCTGTTCTATCGCCGCCGTTTCGTCGCCGGGGCCGAGAGTGCGACCGCCTGCCTCAATCGCCGGACTTCCTGGCCGGAGTTCAACCGGCACCAGACCGCCAGGGGCCTGGTGGCGATCGGCGCCCTCATCGCCCTGTTCTTCACCCCGGTGCCGCGCGAGGTCTCGGCCATCGGCCTCGCCGGCCTGCTCCTCTGCAGTCGCCGCTACGACACCCGGCGGATCCTCGGTCTGGTCGACTGGCACCTGATCACCCTGTTCTGTGCCCTGTTCATCGTCGTCCATGGCGTGTCCGCCGGCGATCTGCCGGGACAGGTGATGGCCGGGCTGCAGGGACTCGGCATCCATTTCAGCGAACCGTTGACCCTGGCCGTCATCTCGGCGGTGCTCAGCAACATCTTCAGCAACGTTCCGGCGGTGATGCTGCTGATCCAGTTCCTCGACCCCGCCGATCAGCACCTGTGGTATGTCCTGGCCGTATCCAGCACCTTCGCCGGCAACTTCATCCTCCTCGGCTCGATCGCCAATCTCATCGTGGTCGAGCAGGCGCTGGCCGAAGGGGTGGTGGTCTCGTTCGCGGAACACGCCAGAATCGGCATCCCGGTGACGCTGGCCAGCCTGACGATCCTGGCCGGGTGGATTGCGGTTGCCGGGTGAATGATCGGGGGAGATGAACGTTACCGCTGACACCACCCTGCCCGGTAGCGGCACCAGGGTGTTGCGCCTTGATAAAATCAGACCCGATATGCTATCAGGGAGAGTATGATTGAAGATGATCTTCGGAACAGCCAACGATATGGAGGGAGATTGACCGCCACGACCATGCGATTTTCAAAAATGATCAATCGACGCTCATTTCTTCGACGCAAACAACCACGAGCTGCCGTCACCTGGCCTGTTACTGTTTTCAGAAACAATAAAACATTGCGAGGGAAGGTGAGCAATATCAGCCGTGGCGGCGCCCTTCTCTGCCTTGCCGAGCAACCGGAACCACGTGATTCGATCCGTATTGTCGTTGAGATACCCGATTGCAACGATGTTGTTACGGCTGAAGGATCAGTTGTCAGGACATTTCTGTTGAAACGAGGCGGGGAGCAGCAATTTCCCTTTGCCGTGGCAGTTGAATTTACTGAAATATCTGAGAAAAATATCAGGTTGATTGCCGGCGTTCTGGCCCCGGAATGGCAACAGGATTACGTCGAACCCAAAGAGACCGCGGAAGCAACCGGATCAATCCAGATTGAAAAATATGCCGTTATCGGCATCGTATGTATTGGTGTGGGTCTGTTGCTGTATTACATGTCCATGACCAGCAGGCAGGAAGAAATTGATGGACTACGAATCGAACAGATGGCCGAAAAGCTGGCATTGATAGAATCACAATTGAAATCGTTGCATTCGGCAAATGTATCCATGACCGATGTTGCAGGTAAAATCGATGGTATTCGATATGATCTGAATAACGTTAAAAATACGATTCCGGAGATGGGGAAAGTTGAAAAACTGGTGGAACGACTGGAAAGCAAAGAGCAGGGGGATTCAGCGTTACATTCAGAGTCCGGTGATGGTTCCAGTTCATTGAAAGGCACTCCGGCAGCAGTGGAAGACGAAGTCGCACCATCACCTGAACCGGCCTACCATGTGGTCGAAAAAGGCGAGAATCTGTACAGGATCAGCCTGAATTATCATCTCAAAATCGACTACCTTCGCCAGGTGAACGGCCTCGACGTCAACAGTCAGATCTATCCCGGCCAGGTCCTGCTGGTGAAATAATGTCGTGGATTGCAGTCCGTGGCCATCGGCAATGCAGGGCGATTTTCATCTCTCCGACCTGGACGATCCGTTGAGGATCGCCTGGAAATACTGCTGGACAAAGCGGCCTGAAACCGTGTCGGCTATGGAGAATTGCAGGTTGGCGGCCGGAGAGAACGATCCGGTCAGGGCGAGAAAAATTTCCCGGGAAGCCTTGTGGATCGCTTCCTGCAGCCGCTTCCGGGTACCGCTGTCCAGCCCGGTCCGGCACCTGAGGGGGCGCTGGGCAAAAAGGGTGCAGACGCCATCCACCTGCAGCGGACAGGGAATGGTTCCGGCAGATGATACCCTCCCCGCGGCCTCCTCCCGATTGCGGCCCGTTTCCACCCGGTCTTCCCGGATCCGGGAGGATGCTGCCAGCGCCCGTTCGATCGCCGCCATGCGCTGGTCACGGTCGAGTTGCCGGTTCAGCGACTGACTCAGATACACCGCCTCGATCAGGTCCACCTCGAATCCGCCGTGGCAGCAGCAGGCAGCGGCGGCATCATTGTTGGGATCGCTGCCGGCCGCCACGGCCGCCGCATCGGCTTCCTCGAGAATCGCTTCGACCTCCCGCAGAAACGGCTTCAGGTCGACCGTCGTCTTATTTTCCAGCCGCGGCTCACTGGCCTTGAGCTGCCCCTTCTGTTTCCCATACCGGCGCAACAGCCGCCACTGGCTGAAGTTCCCTGGACTGATGCGCGCCTTTTTCAGCTTCTTTTCGGTCAGTCTGAGGCCGAAGCCGCGCCGCAGGAGATAGGCGGAGACGAAGGTGCCGGTGCGGCCGAGGCCATGACGGCAGTGGACCAGGACCTTTTTCTGCAGGTAGAGGGCCTCGTCCAGCCAGTCCAGGGCCTTTTCCATCAGCTCCATGTCGGGAGCGCTTTCATCCGGGATCGGCAGGTAGTAGACCTCGAAACCGGATTGTTTCTCGATCTCGTGCAGGTCGCAGAATTCGCCGCACAGATTGACGATGGCGTTGATCCCCTGTCCCTTGATGAGGTCGAGGTCGTCGTAGGACATCGGGGCCGAGCCGCAGGCCAGTTGGCTGGTCAGCCAGGTTACGCTGTAGGTCATGACGGCAAACCCGCGGGAGATTCGGCGAGGAAGGTCTTTATATAGCGCTGGACGTCGTCGAGGTCATGCAGCGTCATATCCATCAGCCGGGTCGCCCCGAGCAGTCGCCCGAGGGTCAGCAACGGCGCCTCCATGTCGGCGGCCGGGAGGGCGGAGATCCTGGCGTCGAGCAGGTCGCCGCGGGTCTCGATCTCGAAGCCGGCCTGCTGCAGCACGGTCGAGATCAGTTGCAGCCGCAGCAGGCGCCCCGAGAACTCCCCGCCGCCGCCGGCAAAGCGGAACTGGCAGTAGTTGTTGGCGCTGTTGTCGCCGCACAGGGCGTCGATCAGGGTGAAATGGTAGCCGAAGCGCATGATCAGGTTGACATAATCTCCTCCGATCACAGCATAACTGGCATACTCCGGCGAATCAACCGTCGATATGCCGTCGGCCAGGGTCGTTTCGCTGAACTGGCGCCAGTCGAAATGCGGCAGGTCGTGCCAGCGCACCGAAGTATGGGTCATCCCGGCCCACAGGGCGAGGAAGGGTGCCGAGCCGATCTGCTCGATCCGGATCGGCTCTCCCGTCGGGACGGTGGCCTGCAGGCCGCCGCCGACATCGACGACGAAGATATCGAACGGCAGGTCGGACAGGATTTTCTTGCGATGGCGGGCAGGCTGGCCGAGCCGGTCGCCGAGGGAAAACATGGTTCTCACCGCCTGCTCGTGACAGAAGCGGATCATGTCGTGGAAGGAACGGCATTCCTCGGGGACGAAATTGCCGGCCCGGGGATCGGTCAGGTGCAGGGGGGTGATGGTATCGAGCAGTCGACGCAGTTTGCGGAAATAGGGGAGATGGCGCTGGCTGCGATAGAGAGGCACGGCGGGACGGGTCGAGAGGGTGGCGCCGTCGAACACCTGCCGCTCCGCGGCCTGCATGGTGATGGTCTGACCGTGCCGGATGGTCTGGACCCCGGCGCCGAGGCCGCACAGCAGCGGCACCTCGAATTCCCGGCAGATCGTGGCGAAGTGACCGGCGACACTGCCGAGTTCGGCCAGCACCCCGGCCACCCGGTTTATGACCTGGACGTAGGAGGGGCGCGCCTCCCGGATCACGAGGATGGAACCGGCCGGGACCTGTTCGACCGGATGCTCGCGATCGACACAATAGGCCGGGCCGCTGGCCTGTCCCGCCGCCGCCGTGGTGCCGCCCCGCAGCAGGGGCTGGCAGCCGCCGTCACGGCTGTCCGCCGGGGCTTCGGTGGCGGCCGCCTGCGGCGGCAGGGGGCGGGTTGATAACGGGCGGCTCTGGAGGAAAAAGAGCTCACCGTTGTCCTGCATCACCCACTCGATATCCTGGGGACTGCCGAAGTGCCGTTCGATCTCGAGGGCGCGGGCGGCAAGGCTGATGGCCTGTTCAAGGCTCAGGACCGGTGGCGGGCCGGGATCGATCTGGCCGTCGTCGGTGACCGGGGGCCGGACCGTCAGCTCGTTGCGGTCGACCACCTGGATTGCCGGGATCAGCCGCCCGCTCACCAGGCCTTCCCCCAGGCCCCGCACCGTGTGAATATGGACCTGATCGGCATCGGGACGGGTCGGGCCGACCGTGTAGACGACACCGCTGGCGGTCGCGTCGACCATCTCCAGCACCATGACCGCCATCGGCGTCTCCTCGTCGCCGAGTCCGGTATGGATGCGATAGGTCAAGGCCTCGGGCTGGTACTTGCTCGCTAACACCGCGAGATAGGCGCTGATCAGGTCTTCGCGGCGGACGTCGAGAGCGGTCGAGTACTGGCCGGCGAAGGAGAATTCGCTGTCCTCGCCCACCGCGCTGCTGCGCACGACCATTCTGATGCTGTCTTCCCGCCCGGCGAAGGCGGCGGCCTGGGCGGCGAAGATCGCCTCGTTGACGGCGGGCGGGACCTCGGCGGCGGTGATCAGCTCTATCAGCCGGCTGGAAATATCGACGAGGGAGTCGGGGACGGTGGGATCGATCTCGGCCAACAAGGCGTTGATCAGGCCGCGCAGGTCATTGTATTCGAGCAGGTAATTGAAGCTGTTGACGGAAATGACAAAGCCGACAGGGATCGGCAGGTGGAGGATGGCGGCGATGGCGGCCAGGTTGGCGGTCTTGGCCCCGACCATGTCCGGCTTATGCGCGGTCGGCTCGTCGAGCGGCAGGGCAAACGGCGGGCCGAAGCGGACGGCCGGCGGGGCGAGCTGGAATCGGCCGTAGAAATCGAATTTCCGGTAATACTCGCGCAGCGTGACGAAGGAGCCGGGGGCCATCCGTTCGAGGCAGGTGACCATGCCGTTGACGCTGTCCGACAGGTGATCGTAGCGGTGACTGATTCGGCAGAAATCTTCTTTGATCCCTTGATAATAGAGGGCCTCCAGATCGGCCATGAGCTCGTGGCTGCGATTGTCGAAGACCAGCAGTTCGCGAAAGGCCTCATAGGTCTCGCGCAGGACGACGCCCGGGGCGAACAGGCGGTAGGTCCAGTACTTGAAGAGGGTGTTGAGCTGCATACGGTTAGCCCCACGGAATAGACCTGGGTTCGTCGGCCGTTACGAAAACAGTCCGGGCGGCGAGGGGCGGCAATGGCGCAACGACCGCCCGGAAAACGCGGTGGGCAATATATATCTATCAGTAACGATCCGGCACCGGTAAGTCAATCAATACGGTTGTATTCCGTGCAGCGGGGGACATCCGGTCGCCAATCCCGACGGAGGCGCCGTCGGCCGGGGGGGGGCGGCGGCAGGGGGATGGAAGGGGAGGTGGTGACGGGCGGGACCGGGAGATCGATGACGGCGGTGTGATGATCTCCCGGCCCGAGCCCGGCCCGGGGGGGCAGGTCTTCTATTTCGGTCGATGTTTCGGCGACACGTCCAGGAGCCGCACCTCTTCATTGAGTGTCCGCCAGCCGTGGCGTTCACCGGCCGGAATGAAATAGCTTTGATTGGGGTGGAGCAGCCGGCGGTCGCCGCCGACGAACATCTCAATCCTCCCCTCGAGGACGACGCCGCTCTGATCGAACGGATGGACATGGCCGGCATCCTCCCTGCCGGGACCAATCTCCATACACACCATGATCAGGTTGTTGCCGATCTCCATCTTGTTGAAAATACCCGGACGGAACCATTCCAGGGGCACTGAGGTCAAATCCCAGAAAGCCATGTCTGTTCTCCTTTTCCGAATGTGACATGCCGCGATCGAAAAACAGCTCCAAGTGCGGCGATTTGCAATGTTGATGTATCGGCAGGCCGTTTCCGCCTGCCCGTGAATCAGGCGATTTTCACCACTCTCTCATCGACCAGGCCGGCCCAGCGGGCCGGTTCCCGATGCCGCTCCCGTCCCGCCTGGTCGCGGAGCACCAGCTCATCGGTGTCCAGGTCGTATTCAGGGATGTCCGGGTCGTTCCAGCGCGACAGGAAATACCGGTAGAAGGGCAGATAAAGACCGCCATTGAGGCCGTCGCTGCTGAACACATATTCCGGCATGGTGTTGACGTTGAGGCCGGTATGATAATGGCGGAGAAAGGCGTGGTCGCCAAGGATCGCCAGTTTCAGCAGGGGCATGTCCGGATAGAGCTTCACCCGGATGTTTTTCTGGCCGGCCTTCAGGTCCTTGAGAAAACCGATGCTCTCGATGATCTGGTCGCGGATGAGCTCCGGTGTGATCTCCGGGTCCGGGATGCTCCGGGCGCGGGCGACCGCCCCCTCTCCATACGGATTGAGCAGCATGATCCTGGCCCTGCGGCAGTTGCGGACGGCATGGTGGAGTTCTCCGTCGGAATCGGCGAAGGTCCGCCGTCCGGTCGAGCCGATGATCATGATGTCCGCCGCGATACCCCGTGCCGCCTTCAATCTGCCGGCCGATCGGCGTCCCAGCAGTCCCGTCAACGGCGATTGCGGCACCAGACCGGCGCTCGTTGCCACCCGCGACAGTTTTCTGGCCTCCCATCCCTGCCGAATGGAGTTGAACATGATGATCAGCATGGCGGCGATGGAGAGTTCCAGCGAGATCAGAAATATCTTCTCGTTCTCGATGAACGCCCAGAAAGTGAGCAGATTCCTGGCCAGGGCGCTGAACACGTGCGGGATCGAGAAGGCGATGGCGGCACTCAGCAGCAGGACGATGAAATGGTATGACAGATGGATCAAATTCTTGGACATGATGGATTTCCGTTTTCAAAGAGAGAGATTTCGACATCGGGATCACTCGGGTCAGGACAGGACGATCAGGGCCGTGACCAGCGAAAACACGATGTCGGCCCGAGGGGTCTTTTCACTGGCCGCTACCCGATCACAGAGGGAAGAGACCAGCCGGATATCCTTGACGGGCAGGGTGAGCAGTTTCTCCCTGGTCTTGGTCAGAATCTCCGGGTCCTTGATCCTGTCATCGAGAACCGGCATGATTTTGGCGGTCTCGTTCTCAACGATCCTGTTCTGCCTGATTTTCAGGGCCTCGCCTGCCGTTTGGGCCGCATCGGGTTGCCGGTGGGGCTGCGGGACAGCCAGTGCCGGGCCGACGGTGAACAGGCCGATGATGATGAACGCCAGGGTGATGCTCCGGGTAAGATGTCGCATGGTGTACCTCCTTTCTCGAGTGTGAATGGATGTGCCGCCAGGATGATACGCTGCCGGTTCCCCAGTCTTGCCATACAGGCAGCAAGATGTATGCCACACGCTCTGGTTTGAAGGTATCTAACGGATATTCTGTCGAATATGAGAACAAATGAGGCGGCGTTGGTCGCGGTGGACCAGCCAGGTGTATGGATTTCCATTCAGGGGGCACCCGGCCCGCACGTCAACGACGGGGAGACAATGGCGCAATTCTGGCGATTTACCGGGAATGTATGGATTTCCCTACATGCTGAAGGGGATTGTCGAACGGGTGGGTTATTTCTTGAAATCGCCGGGATTCAGCCCATGTTTCTTGAGCAGGGCATACAGGTCGGGGCGGTACCGTCCGGCCATCGTCGCGGCGCTGCTGACATTGCCGTGGGACATCTCCAGCAGGCGCACCAGATACCCCTTTTCAAAGGCGTCCCGGGCTTCCGTCAGCGGCTGCAGACCTTCTTCGATCGTCCCCGCTTTGCCGGGCAGGATCAGGTCTTCGGTGATGACGTCCTGGACGGTCATCGCCACCGCATACTCGAGGGTGTTCTCCAGTTCCCGGACATTGCCGGGCCAGTCGTGGAGCATGAGCCGCTGCATCGCGGCCGGTGACAGGCCCTTGATTTTCTTGTTCATCTGGGTGCTGAGTTTCTTCAGAAAATAATCGGCCAGCAGGGGGATGTCTTCCCGTCGCTCCCGCAGGGCCGGCAACTCGATGGGAATGACGTGGATGCGGTAGAACAGGTCTTCGCGGAACTGGTCCTGCCTGACCATCTCCGCCAGGTTCCTGTTGGTGGCGACGATCACCCGGACGTCGACCGACAGGGGCTTTTCGCTGCCGACCGGATAGAACTGGCGCTCCTGCAGCACCCGGAGCAGCTTGACCTGGAGCGAAGGCGACATGTCGCCGATCTCGTCGAGGAAAATGGACCCTTGATGGGCCTGGGCGAACAACCCCCGCGAGCTCCTGATCGCCCCGGTGAAGGCACCTTTCTCATGACCGAAGAGCTCGCTCTCGAGCAGATTTTCCGGCAGGGCGGCGCAGTTGATGGCCACGAACGCCTTGTCCTGGCGCGGGCTGGCAAGATGGATCGCCCGGGCGATCAGTTCCTTGCCGGTGCCGCTCTCGCCGTGGATGTGGACCGTCGAATCCATCCCGGCGATCCTGGCCACGGTCTCCAGCACCTGCCGCATCTTGTCGCTGCGCGCCACGATGTTCTTGAAGTCGTAGCGTTCCGCCAGCAGACCCTTGAGCCGGTTGACCTCGGAGCTGAGCCGGCGGTTTTCCAGGGCCCGGTCCACATGCAGCGACAACTCCCGCGCGTCGAACGGTTTGGTGAGATAGGTGTAGGCCCCCCGTTTCATCGCCTCGACGGCGCTTTCGATGCTGCCATGGGCGGTGAGAATGATGGCCGGCAGGTCCGGGCTCATCAGGTGGATCTCTTCCATCAGCGAGATCCCGTCCTGGTTCGCCAACTGCAGATCGATCACCGCGAGATCGAAGACCTGGGTTGCCACCGCCTGCCTGGCCGCCTCTTCATCCCGGATCGCCGTCACCTCGTAGTCCATCGATTCCAGCCGCATCTTGATGATTTCCAGCAGGTTGCGGTCGTCGTCGACCACCAGCAGCTTTGCCCGTGCCATGAGTGTCTACCTCCTCATCTCCCGCTTTTTCTCTTCGATCTCGATATCGATCTGCCTGGTCTTTTCCATGGTATCAAGGATATCGACCCAGATCCTGGCCTCTTCGGTACGCGGACTGTCGGGGAACTCCTTGACGATCCGGGCGAACAACGCCTGGGCCTGGCGGATGTCCTTTTTCGGATTGGCGTAATGGATGTGGATCAGCCCCATCGCGAACAGCGCCTCGTCGCCCGGCGGGTCGTGGGGAGAGCGGGCGAGGGCTTCCAGGTTGGCCTGCAGCGCCCCTTGAATATCCCCCTGGACGAGGAGCTGTTGGCCGTTGAGGAGATGGATGAAACCCTGCTCGACCGACGGTTCCCTCACTGTTTCTTTGGCCTCGATATCGTTACCCCTGGTTTCCTTCACGATATCGTTACCCCTCGTTTTCTTCACGACCTGGAGCATGTGGATCCAGCTCCTGGCCTCTTCCGCCCGCGGACTCCGGGGGAATTCCCTGGTGAGCCGGGTGAAGGCCTGGAGGGCCTTGCCGGGGTCACTTTTCGGGTTGTCAGGATGGACATGGATCATGCCGATCTCGTACAGCGCCGCATCGCCGGGCGGACTGTGCGGGTAGAGGTCGAGCACCTTCCGGCTCTCCCGCAGCGCGCCTTGGAAGTCGCGGTCGACAAGGAGCTGCCGACCGTGCCGCAGTCCGGCGTTCTCCCGATCCGTCGGCGTGTCGCCGAGCGGTGCACAGGCGGCGACAATGAAGATGATCAGAGCGGCAACACAAAAATAAAGGTGCTGCCATGCCCCGCTTCGCTTTCTGCCCATATACTACCTCCATGCGCATGCACGATGTGTTTGACGATTGCCAGCCCCAGCCCCGTGCCCTCGAGGCGGCGGGAGTCCGCAGGGGAAACCTGGCGGAATTTTTCGAAAATACTGCCGATATGTTCCCGGGGGATGCCGGGCCCGGTGTCGGTTATCGACACCCGCAGTCCATCCGCTGTCAACTGAGCCTCGACCCGGACCGAACCGCCGTGCGGGGTGAACTTGAGGGCGTTGCCGAGAAGGTTGCGCAGCACCTGCCTGATCCGCTCGCTATCCATGGCGACACGCGGGACCTCGCCGATATCCTTCTCGAGCCGGATGCCCCTGGATTCGGCCAGGGGCATCAGTTCGTCGAGCGTCCGGTTGATCAGCGGCGGCAGATCATACTCGGTAAAATGGAATGGCACCATACCTGCCTCGAGCTTGGAGAGGTCGAGCAGCGAATTGACCAGGCGTATCAACCGGTTGCTCTCCTCGGCAATAATGGTCAGCAACTTCCTCTGTTTATCGGTGACCTCGCCGCCCTTGCCCTCGAGAAACAGGTTGGTTCCCTCGCGAATCGAGGTGAGGGGGGTCCGCAGCTCGTGCGACATCAGGGAGAAGAATTCGGTTTTCATCCGGTCCACCTCCTTGAGTCTGGCGCACATCGTATTGAAGGCCTGGGCCAGCGCCCCGACCTCGGGGGGAGAGGGCAGTTCCAGGTCGGGCTCCAGCTTCCCGGCGGCAATCTCCACCGTCTTTTTCTTCATCCGCGACAGCGGCAGGACGATGCTCCGGGTGATGCTGATCGACAGCACCAGACCGAGCAGGAAGGCGATGGCGGTGATCACCACGGCCATCGTCTGGGCCTTGACCCCGGCCTCATCGAGTGTTTTGACCTTGCTGAAGGTAGTGTGGTGGATCAAGGCCCTCAACTGGGTCAGATCCTCCAGCGCCCGGTTCAGCACCTGTTCCTTGTCGTCGCCGCTGCGGTTTTCAGGAAGGGGCTTGCCCGCCTCCAGCAGGGCAACGTCCTCGGCAATCAGCGACTGGTAGGTTCGATGGTTCCTTTCCAGGCGGATCAGCACCTCCTGCATCTCCCCCGGTTCCACCAGGCCCCTGGCCTCCTCGAAGTAGCGCTCGAAATCCTTTTTCGAGATCAGAAAGCTCTGATACAACGCCGGGTCCCACATGACGGCGATGTTTTTCTCATAGCGGGAGGCCGACAGCAGGGCGTCGGCCATGTTCTTGTGGAGATCGAGCATGTTGGTGTCGTGCAGGATGATCGAATGGGTGATCCCCCTCATCTGGCCGAGTTGGATGATGGAGTAGGCGCTCACCGCCGTTGCCATCACCAGCAGGGCGAAATAACTGAGCATCAGGCGAGAGAATATGGTCAATCGTGTTCCTCCGGGTTCAATGGCAGGGGAGTGCGGCCGACTAATGTCCGGGAGTCGGCCAATGCGGCATGGTTGAGATACATGGGGTGCCGGCAGGCGGCAGGAGCAACTTCCGATATACCGCGGGAGTACTTTTCAGGTCAAGTGGCGCCGGGGCGGTCCCATGCGCGGCGCTCTGTTCGATTTACATGTTTTTCAGCGGCTGGTGACCGGTTTGCGGGCGGCGGGAGTGGACGGCTGGGTCGAGGCGATGGCATGGCTCCCCGACCTCCCGACCGCGATGGCACGGCTGCCGGGAGGTCGGAAATGTACTGGGGATTACGATGAAACTCCTGTCAGATCCTCTCCGGCCAGATATCCTGTGACATCTCCGAGAGTTTGTATTTCTGGATCTTGCCGCTGGCGGTCATCGGGTATTTATCGATAAAGTGGACATATTTTGGGACCTTGAAGCGGGCGATCTTGCCCCGGCAGAAGTCGATGACGTCGCTCGCCTCGATATTGGCATTGTCCTTGCGGACGATGAATGCCCCCACCTCCTCGCCGTATTTCTCGCTCGGCACGGCGGCCACCTGGACGTCCTTGATGCCGTCCATGTTGTAGAGAAACTCCTCGATCTCGCGGGGATAGATATTCTCGCCGCCGCGGATGATCATGTCCTTGATGCGCCCGGTGATCCGGAGGTTGCCGACCTCGTCCATGATGCCGAGGTCACCGGAACGGAGCCAGCCGTCCTCGGTGAGCGCCTTGCGGGTGGCTTCCTCGTTGTTGTAGTACCCCTTCATGACGCTGTAGCCGCGGCAGCACACCTCTCCCTGGGTTTCCGGGGGCAGGGTCGCCCCGGTGTTGGGATCGATGACCTTGACTTCGAGATGGGGCAGGGCCCGGCCGACGGTCTCCACCCGCAGGCGGAACTCGTCGCCGATACGGGTATAGGTCATGACCGGGGAGGTTTCGGTCAGGCCGTAGCAGATGGTGACATCGGTCATGTTCAACCGCTCGATGACCTGCTCCATGACCTTGACCGGGCAGTTCGAGCCGGCCATGATCCCGGTGCGCAGCGACGAAAAGTCGAACCTGGAGAACAGCGGGTGGTCGAGGATGGCGATGAACATCGTCGGCACGCCGTACAGTGCGGTGCAGCGCTCCTTCTCGACCGAGGTCATGACCATCACCGGGTCGAATCCCTCGAGGAACACCAGGCAGGAACCGTGGCTGACCGAGGCGATGGCCCCCATGACGCAGCCGAAGCAGTGGAACAGCGGCACCGGCACGCATATCCGGTCCTTCTCGGTTAAGAGTTGGTTCGCGCCGACGAAATACCCGTTGTTGCCGATATTGTGATGGGTCAGCATGACCCCCTTGGGGAAGCCGGTGGTTCCCGAGGTGTACTGCATGTTGACGACATCATGGGGCGAGAGGGTGGCCTGGCGGGCCTGGTATTCCTCATCGCCGACCATCGCCGCCAGGGCGTTGATCTCGGGGATCGAGTACATTCCCCGGTGTTTCTCCAGACCGAGGAAGCAGACCCGCCTGAGGTGCGGAAAGCGGCTGCTGGCCAGGCGGCCCCGCTCCATGGTCTTCAGTTCCGGGACCAGGTCGTAGATGGTGGTGATGTAGTCGGTGTCCTGATAGCCGTCGATCAGGAAGAGGTTCTCGGTCTCCGACTGGCCGAGCAGGTACTCGATCTCGGCCCTCTTGTAGTTGATGTTGACGGTGAGCAGGATCGCCCCGATCTTGGCGGTGGCGAACTGGAGGATCACCCAGTTGGGGATGTTGGTGGCCCAGATGGCGACCTTTTCGCCCTTCTGCACACCGAGCGCCATCAGGCCCCTGGCCAGGTCGTCGACGGCCTGCTGGAATTGGCGGTAGGTCAGGCGGAAGTTGCGGTCGACGTAGACGATGGCGTCGTTGTCGGGGTATCTGGCGACGGTCGTATCGAGCATCCGTCCCAGGGTCATATCGAGCAACGGCAGTGTCTGTTCCATGGCGCCTCCCCTATTCCGGTATGTAGATCACGGCATGGATCCGGGCCTTTTCACCGCCGCGGGCGCTGACATAATGCGGCACCACCGAGTTGTAGTAGACGCTGTCTCCCTCCTCGAGGATGTAGGTCTCCTTGCCGTAGATCACCTCGATGCTGCCCTTGACAACGGCGATCCACTCCTCGCCCTCGTGGGAGGACAAGGTCTTTTTGGCGGCCGATTCCGGCATCACCTCGATGAAGAACGGTTCCATGTGGCGATCGGTCTTGCCCGTTCCCAAAGAGAAGAAGTTGAGCGATGCCGGCTTGTTCTTTTCGGCGAGAACGCTGAATTTGGTCAGCCGCTCGGCACTGCGGACGATGTAGGGGTCGGTCGTTTGCTGGTCGTCGAGGAAGGTGCCGAGACGGACCCCGAGGGTCCGGGCGATCTTGATCATCGGCCCCAGCGGGGGGTAGACGTTCTCCTTGAGCATGGTGGCGATGAACTCCCGGTCGAGTCCGGTGCTCTCGGCGAGCCTGTCGATCCCGATGTCCCGCTTTTCCATATAGTACCTGATTCGCTGACTGATCTTCTCTACACTCATACCTTTCCCTCGTCTATTTTGTTGATGCCCCAGCCATCCACCTGCCCTGCACATCACGTCCCCGACGGCCGCCGGCCAGGGGGGACGTGAGCCGCGTTGCCGGTATTCCCCTATGCCACCGTCATGGTCCAGCCGAAAGGATCCCTGGCCCTGCCGTACTGGATATCCATCAACTCCTTGAACAGCCGGGCGGAAACCGGACCGACGCCGCCGTCGCCGATGGTGATCTCCTTGCCGTCGAACTTCATGTGGCCGACCGGCGAGATGACGGCGGCGGTGCCCGATCCGAAGATCTCCTTCAGCTCTCCCCGCTGGTTGGCGGCATAGACCTCATCGATGCCGATCCTGCGCTCCGTCACCTTCATGCCCCACGACCGGGCCAGGGTGATGACCGAATTGCGGGTGACACCGGCGAGGATGCTGCCGTTGAGCATCGGGGTGATCAGTTCGTCGCCGATAACGAAGAAGATGTTCATCGACCCCACTTCCTCGACATATTTCAGGTCGACGCCGTCGAGCCACAGCACCTGGGTGTACCCTTCCTTGTGGGCCATCTCGGTGGCGTAGATGCTGGCGGCATAATTGGCGGCGGTCTTGGCCTCGCCCAGTCCGCCCCGGACGGCCCGGACATACTTGGAGGTGACCCAGATCTTCACCGGGTTGAATCCCTTCGGATAGTAGGCGCCCACCGGCGTCAGGATGATGAAGAAACGGTAGGTCTGGGATACGCGGAGACCGACATAGGGATCCATGGCGACGATGGCGGGACGGATGTAGAGCGAGGTCCCGGGGGCGCTCGGCACCCAGTCCTTTTCGACCTTGAGCAGCTCGACGAGGGCGTGGAGAACGAATTTTTCGTCGAGCGGTGGGATGCAGAGCTTGTCCCCCGACTGGTTGAGGCGCCTGATGTTGTCCTGCGGCCGGAACAGCTGGACGGCCCCGCTCTCGGTGCGGTAGGCCTTCAGGCCCTCGAAAATGGTCTGACCGTAGTGCAGCACTATCGTCGACGGATCCATCGCTATCGGTCCATAGGGCTCGATGCGGGGATTGTGCCACCCCTGGTCGGGATTATAGTCCATGTTGAACATGTAATCGGTGAAGATGGTCCCGAATCCCAGCGACGTTTGATCGGGGTGACTCTTGAGGCTGTCCGCTTTCCTGAATGCTATTTTCATCATGGCTCCTTCCGTAAGTTGTATTGATGCATATGATTACCGTTGTTTGCTGAAAATGTGAGGAAATGTCAATAAAAACAGGTTCGGGGTGCTGGCGGAGAGACGATTGGCCCACCCAAGTAAATAGAATGACAAAGAGATCCAAACCGTAGCCCACCATACCACAAACCCCGGGGGAATTGCCGCTCTTTTTCCGGGACATGGGAGGAAATTTCCGGCATATTTCCGCCATATAAAAGAAGGATTCCGTCTCGTTGGGCGCCGCAACGATTGCTTGTGGTGATCCCCTGTCCGGCCGGCCGGGACAAGGCGTCAAGGTGAATCCGGCAGCCGGAGCCGGGTACAGGGTTGCAGGCGGCAGCTCCCGCCCGGTGCGGCGACGATGCCGTCCATCGCGCTGATCTCGGGTCGAAGGTTGCTGGAAACAAGGACTGTGGCGGGCGGCGGAAAAAATCATGAGTTTTTTTTGCCGTACACGTTATGGTGAATGACATTGATTCTCAATTCGATTCAGATCCTGCCGGTGCGGTCCGGTAGCGTATCCATCCGCCGGTTTCGGTTCACTGCCGGCAGGAACCGGTGTGTTTACCTGAACGCGACGGTGTGGTAGAGTGGGGCGGAAATTGATCGAGCGCTCGGTTGTTGGCGGCGTCCGACGCCGCCACCGCGGCCGGGAGGATCATGGAGGGAAAACTACAGACGACAGTTTCCGGCATCGGCCGGGATGAAAGACCGAAGATAGAGTTGTGAGGCATCAACCGCCGGTGGTGCAGGCTCAAGCGCCACCGGCAAATTTTACCGAAGCGGTGAACAATGAGAAAAGACATCATCGAAATACGATGGCACGGACGCGGCGGCCAGGGTGCCATCACCGCGGCCAAGATTGTGGCGAACGGGGCCTTTGTCTGCGGCTACAAGGGCGTGGTCATGGCGCCGACCTTCGGCACCGAGCGGCGCGGCGCCCCGGTCTTCACCTCGCTGAAGATTTCCCGGGAAAAAATTTACGATCTCTCGCCGATCACCACCCCCGACATGGTGGTCGTCCTCGATCGCACCCTGCTCGCAGAGGTCGATGTGGTGGCGGGGCTGAAGGACAACGGCCTGGTCATCCTCAATGCCCCTCCGCCCGCCTCCAGCTACGATTTCGGCAACGCCCGGGTGGCCGTCTCCGACGTCACGACCCACGGGGTTGAAGCAGGACTGCCGCCGGGCATCGTCAACAGCGGCATCATCGGCGCCTTTGCCAAGGCCAGCGGTCTGGTCGACATCGACACCCTGTCCCGCGCCATCGAAGAAGAGTTCGCCGGCAAGAAGCCGGAACTGAACGCCAGGGCGGCACGGATCGCCTACGAACATACCTTCATCGGAGAGTGAGAGATGGCGAAGAGAAACTACTGCGAAATGATATCGAGAAGCCAGCCGGGCCCCGGCGACGGCGGCAACACCGGTTCATGGCGGGTCAAGCGGCCGGTCATGGACCACGGCAAGTGCATCCCGGCCAAGACCGGCAAGCCGTCCTGCTTCACCTGCTGGCTCTACTGCCCGGACTGCGTTGTCAGCAAGACCATTCCACCCGCCATCAACCTCGACTACTGCAAGGGCTGCGGCATCTGCGCCGAGGAGTGTCCGGCCGGGGCCATCGAGATGGTGGACGAGGCGAGTTTTATCGCGAAGGAGAAATAACCCCATGCATATCATCGATTCGGGAAATGTCGCCGCGGCAACAGGAGTCAAACTGGGACGGGTCCAGGTCATCGCCGCCTATCCGATCACCCCGCAGACCCCGCTGACGGAGAAATTGTCGGAATTCGTCGAGTCGGACCAGCTCGACGCCCAGTACATCCCGGTGGAGAGCGAACACAGCGCCATGGCCGTCTGCATCGCCGCCGCCACTGCCGGGGCAAGGGCCTTCACCGCCACCAGCGCCAACGGCCTGCTCTATATGGTCGAGCAGCTGCACTGGGCGGTCGGGGCCCGGCTGCCGATCGTCATGTGCGTCGCCAACCGCGGTATCGGCGCGCCGTGGACGGTCTGGAACGACCAGCAGGACAGCATGTCGCAGCGGGATGTCGGCTGGATCCAGCTCTACGCCAACGACCACCAGCAGATCATCGACTCGGTGATCAAGGCCTTCCGCCTCGCCCAGACGGTCGGTATCCCGGTGATGGTGTGCTACGACGGCTATCTGCTGTCCCATACCTACATGCCCTTCGACCGGCCGGAACAGAGCGAGGTCGACGCCTTCCTGCCGCCGTTTGCCCCGACCCACTTCCTCGATCCGGAAAATCCCGGCAACTTCAACACCGTCACCCTGCCCGATATCCGTCCCGGGGTGGACGGCACCATGCAGCCGGGCTATTTCGAGATCCGCCACAATCTGCACCAGGATCTCCGTGCCGCCCTCGACAGCTATGAGGAGATCGACCGCGAATTCGCACTGCGGTTCGGCCGGGGCGGCAGTCCCTTCGTCGAGACCTACCGCTGCGACGACGCCCGCTTTGTCGCCGTCGCCGTCGGCTCGCTGTCCTACCAGCTGCGCGATGTCATCGATATCATGCGGGAGGACGGCATCGCCATCGGCGTCATGGGTGTGCAGATGTACCGGCCCTTCCCGGACCAGGCCATTGCCTCCGTCCTGGCCGGCAAGCAGTGTGTGATCGTCCTGGAGAAGGCCGTCAGTTACGGCAACCAGGGGCCGCTGTACAGCGACATCAAATCGGCCCTCTACCGGATGGACGACCGGCCGATCCTCCACAACTACATCCTCGGGCTCGGCGGCAGGGAGATCAAGACGCAGCAGCTGCTGGAGATCCTGGCCGAATCATGCAAACGGCCCGGAGAAATTGAAGATACGCCGCGCTGGATCGGCTTAAAATTACAGGAAGAGAGCCATGGCTGAGAAGACAACCATTTTGAACCTGACTGAGGAAGAGTTCGTCCACTCCGGCAACCGGGCCTGTACCGGCTGCGGCCTGTCCATCGTCTACCGTATCGGCCTGAAGGCCCTGGGCAAGAACACCGTCCTGGTGGTCCCGCCCAGCTGCCTCACCGTCCTGCAGGGCCTGTACCCGGTGGCCTCGACCAAACTCCCGTGCGTCAATGTCACCTTCGCCTCGACCGCGGCCGCGGCCAGCGGCGTCCGCGGCGCGATGAAGGCGCTGGGGAAAAACGATGTCAACGTCGTCGCCTGGGCCGGCGACGGCGGCACCGGCGATATCGGGATCCAGGCCCTGTCGGGGGCCTGCGAGCGGGGCGAGGACATCATCTACATCTGTTACGACAACGAGGCCTACATGAACACCGGCGTTCAGCGTTCCGGCACCACCCCCCAGGGCGTGCTGACGACGACGACGCCGATCAAGGGCAAGCTGCAGACCAAGAAGGACGTGCCGGCGATCATCGCCGCCCACGGCATTCCCTATGTGGCAACGGCCTCGGCGGCCTATCCCCTGGATCTCTACGACAAGGTGAAAAAGGCCACCACCATCGTCGGACCGAAATATATCCATGTCCACACCCCCTGCCCGCCGGGATGGAATTTCGATACCAGATATACGATCAAGGTGGGGAAACTCGCCGTCGAGACCGGCCTCTTCGACCTCTATGAAATCGAGACCGGCGTCTTCAAACTCTCCGCCCCCTCGCAGCGGGTCGCCAGTGGAAAACGCAGGCCGGTCAGCGACTACTTTGCCACCCAGGGCAGATTCAAGGCACTTGGTACCGATCTGGTCAACCGGATCCAGCAGCAGGTCGACGCCAAATGGGCGGCCTGAGCCTCGCGCCCCGTTTGCCGTCCGCCTGATCGCATTCCTTCGGTCCCGGTTCCCCATGGGTTTTCAGTCGATAAGGACAGAAAACTCATGGGGCGGAGGGGGAGCGGTGTTTCCACCTGACGGGATGGACTTTGTATCCGGCTATTTCGGCGGCTGTTTTACCGACATATCCAACAGCCTGACCGCTTCATCGAAGGTTTTCCAGCCATGGCGTTCACCGGCAGGGATGAAATAGCTCTGATTGGCATGGAGCATCCGGCGGTCCCGGCCGACAAACATCTCTATTCTCCCGTCGAGGACCACCCCGCACTGGTCGAAGGGGTGGGTATGGCCGGCATCCTCCATGTTGGCAGCGATCTCCATGCACACCATGATGAGGTCGTTACCGAATTCCGCCTTACTGACTATGCCCGGCCGGAACTCCTCCAGCGGCAAGGAGTTCAAATCCCAGAATGCCATGTCTTCCTCCACTTGTGTCACTGAGATGCCGTCATCAGATGTGATGCGGCAATTGTTTTGCGGCCGCCGTCAGTCCATCGGCACGTAGGCATACCCCTGTGCCTGGTACCCGATCATCGAGATATAACCGTTGTCGACGACCTGCACCTGCGGCAGAAAGTCGGCGACGTCGATTCCCTGCATTCCGGCAGCGATGCGACATTGTTCGACGGCGAATCCCATGGCCCTGAACTTTTCCACCTTCGCCGCGATCTCCTTTTTGACCGGCAGCTCGGCCTCGAGGATGTAGCCCGCGTCCCTGGTAAAGAAGTTGCTCGCCATGCCCCTGATGCCGATCACCACCCGCGGCGAAAAGCCGGCGGCGACCAACTGGGCGTGGGTCGTTTCAATCAGCTGCAGCCGGGTGCGCAGTTTGGCCGGATCACCGATGTTGACGTCGAAGAAGACATTGGTCGTCATAACCCCGGACAAGGCGCTGCCGTGGTTCAAGGCGACGGCGCCGCCTTCGCCCCGGAGGAAGACGACTGCCGCAAATACGGTCAACGCCATCAAGAGCATTCTGTTCATCGTTCCATCTCCAATGCAGGAAGCGGAAAACGGGCGTCTCAGCACCCCATGTCCGGCAGTCTGAGGATCTTCAGGCCGATATTGCCGTCCTGCTGCGGGCGGTACCAGACCTTGATCACCTGTCTGGCCTGCAGGTCTTCGATTTTGCGGACGCCTTCGAATTCGGTGTCGGGGTTGACGCGGATGGTGACGCGGGGACCTTTCATCTGCTCGATGGTCAACGTTTTGTCGGCCGCGGAGACGGAGCGCACCATGCCTTTGAGATAGAGGTATTCGCCGGTCGAGACCTCTTCCTCATAGAGGGCGGCGGAAAGCGGGGCGGTCTGGAACAGGATCAGGCCGAGAGCGGCGAGCAGGACGGCGAGTCGAGTGATGCGGGTTAATGGGTTCATGGGTGAATCCCCCCTGTACAAAAGGTTTGGTTGCCATCGCCCTGGGCCGATACCGGTTGATGGGCGTCTATTGTGGAAGTGATAAGCATCTCCGGACCATTCCGCAATGCGCGAGATTCCCCGGGGCAAGAGCGGCAATCGTTGACCGGTCCGGGATTCGACTCACTGGATGAGCCCGTCGGTAGGCAAGGCGGGGAAAGTGCGGGCGAATGGAGATGGTTCTCTGATTTGATGGCAGCTGTCAGCGGTGGGTCGGTCGGTCCTTCTTTTTCGTTGCGGTATTTCCGGTCGCCTTGGCCACAGTCTTGGAGGTCCTGGTCGGAAAGCCGATCAGACGCAGATAGCGCTCGGGATAGAGCTGGGTAGAGGTGTAGAGACAGGCCACGGCCAGGACATAGAGCCCGAGCAGCAGTCTGGACGGCGGGCTCCAACTGTCCCAGAGGACCAGCAGGCCCATCAGCAGCGTACGGTGGATGAACAGATTGGCCCGTTCCTTGCCGGATTGCTTGAGGGTCACAGCCGGGCGCCAGCGTATTTCGCCGATCGTCTGGGCGATGTACGAGCCGACGACCACCAGCAGCGAGAACCAGACGCCGTAACCGGAGAATATCCGGGACAGGATCTCCTCGGGGGGCTGGTGCAATGTCCCGAAAAGATAGCAGGCGGTGAACACCGAGGGGACGGAGAGGATGGCCAGCGCCAGAACGACCACGGCGGCCTTGGCCAGCCGGAATTTGGCCCCCGTTGCCTTGAACGGCGTTTCACGGATGGAGACTGCGGCGGCGACCACCCCCAAGCCCCACAGGGCGAGCAGGCCGTCGAGCCAGTAGAAGAAGATCGGCCGCCAGGCCTGCCAGCCGAGGAACCACACGCCGATTACCGGGACCGCATTGGCGGCGCCGATCTCGGCCTCGGCCATGTGCCGGCGCCAGGCTGCCGGTTCCACGTGTTCCGGTGGTCTGCCTTGATTGATCGGCTTCAATTCACCCTCTCCTTGGAGGCATCCAGGAACCGCCGGTCGTGCCGGGGGGAGGCGGTCCCAACCCTTCGTCCGCCCTCTCGATCAGCCTGCGTCAGCCGTAAACCGGAGTCTCGAGCCAACCGCCATGGATGCCGATTTTTCTTACAGAGTAGGGCAACGGCAACGAATTGACAAGGAAAACACGAGCGGTTTGTCGCGGCATATTGAGGGCATAACGCTGCCTTGCAACACCGGTGGCAAACGCTGCCGTCGCTGCCGCGCAGCGGTCTGCGGCGCCCCGCGCGGAAATAGATTGCGTTCCCGACTGCGGCAACGGTAATACACATGAGAGAGTGGGCGCAGGCGCCGTCGATCCGCTGAGAGGACATGGATGAGGAGAAGCAGATGAAGATGATCGACCGTATCGCCACAACCGGAGGCGGGGCATGACCGGGCCGCCGCCGATGGCCGCCGATCTGGTCGACGGCATCTACCGCAACGCCGCCTCGCTGCAGCAGCAGGGACGCTATGCCGAGGCCGAGGCGCAGTACTCCCGTCTCCTCGACTATTTTCCCGGTTCCGCCGCCCTCCACTACAACATCGGCCTGCTGCTCTATGCCCAGGAAAAATTCGAGGCGTCGCTCGAGCACTACCTCCGGGCCATGGACGACGCCGGGGACGATCCCGATCTGCTCTACAACCTCGGGCTGTGCCTGCAGAAATGCGGCCGGACCGGCAACGCCGCCCTCGTCTACGAGGAGTTGACACGGCTGGTGCCGGACGATGTCGACGGCCTGTACAGCCTCGCCGGCTGCCACCGGGAACTGCACGAATACGACCGGGCGGCCGAGGTCCTCGGCCGGTTGCTGGTGCTGGAGCCGGACCACCAGGCGGCGACCGGCAGCCTCGCCTACCTCCTGCACCTGCAGGGGAAGCTCGACGAGGCCTGCGCCTGCTACCTGCGCCTGCTGGAACTTCATCCCGGCCACCAGACGGCCCGCCACATGGTCGCCGCGCTGCGGGGGGAGCGGCTCGGGACCGCCGCCGACGAGTACGTCCGCACCGTCTTCAACGGCTATGCCGACGGTTTCGACGACAGCCTGGTGCAGGGGCTGGGCTATCGGGTGCCGGAAGGACTGCGCCGTGGCGTCGGTCTCCTGGCCGGTGCCGACAGGACCTTTGCCCATCTCCTCGACCTGGGCTGCGGCACCGGGCTGGTGGGCGCCGCCTTCGCCGATATCTGCAGGTGTCTCACCGGCGTCGACCTCGCCGAGGCCATGATCATCCGGACCAGGTCCAAGCAGCTGTACCAGCATCTGCTGGTCGATGGCATCATCCCCTTCCTGGGGGCGACCGATGGCCGCTATGACCTGGTGACCCTGGCCGATGTCCTGATCTATCTCGGCGACCCGGAACCGATGCTGGCGGCGGTTCACCGCAAAACTACCGACGATGCCCTGCTCTGTTTCTCGATCGAGACCGCCGAGACGCCGACATACCGCCTGCAGTCGACCGGCAGGTTCGCCCATTGCCCCGATTTTATCGGCCGTCTGGCCGCTGGGACCGGGTGGACCGTGCGTCACCGCGAAGTTGTCCAGCTGCGGCGGGAAGGGGACGACTGGATCGGGGGGATGCTCTTTTTCCTGGACAAAGACAGCGGCGGCCACTGACCGTGGGGTCGTGACCATGACCATCCACCGACGGTGAGGCGGTTTGGCGGCGCCGTGTTGTTGATGTATACTGCAATGAAAACATATCGGTGCCGCATCGACGATGGATACGGCATTCAATCGGTAAGCGTCTCCGATGGGAATGGCACATGAACGGAGTATCGGCAACCAGGAACGGGGTTGAGACCCGTATCGATTTCGAGGCGATGACCGCGCTGTTCGAGCAGGCCGCCGCCGACGACCGCCGTTTCCTCTTCGAGCATGAGGTTTATACCCTGCTGCGTCATCTCGGTTCCGAGACACCGCCGCGATGCCGCCTGCTGACAGCCGGGGCCCGGCCCTCCGACGAGGAACTGGTGTCACTGCCCGGCGATCGGGTGGTGCTGAAGATCGTCTCCCCCTACATCATCCACAAGCTCGATGTCGGCGGCGTCCGGATCGTGCCCAGGGAGCCGGTCCGGATCCGGGCGGCCTGGCGCCGGATGATGTACGAGGTGGCCGACAGCTACGCCGAGGGCATCGAACGCCATCCCCGCAAGGCGCCGCAGCGCTATCGCGGCCTCTCCGGCGATGCCCTGGTCTCGGCGATCACCCACGATATCCGCGGGGTGCTGATGGTGGAGTACCTCCCCCCCGAGGTCGAGACCTTCGGCAGCGAGTTGCTCGTCGGTCTTCGCAACAGCCGGGAATTCGGGATGATCCTCACCGCCGGCGTCGGCGGCACCGATGCCGAGATGCTGGCCGAGAATTTCCGCAGGAACCGCGGCATCATCTCCGCCTCGACCGAATTGAACGACGGCGAGGCCTTTTTCGACCTGTTCCGCCGCACCGTGTCCTATCAGGTCCTGACGGGAAAATCGCGCGGCCAGAAACGGATGGTCGCCGACGAACAGCTGGTGGATTGTTTTTCCGCTTTGATCGAGGTGGCCAATCGGTATTCGCCGACCAACCCCGAGACCCCGTTCTGGATCGAGGAGCTGGAGATCAACCCCTTCGCCTTCCGCGATTTCATGATGGTGCCGCTGGACGGGATGTGCCGGTTTTCCCGGCCGGACAAGAAGGCCAGGGCCGCCCGGCCGGCCGCCGGGATCCACTCCCTGCTGCATCCGGAGCGGATCGGCATCATCGGGGTCTCGACCAGCCGCGACAATTTCGGCCGGATCATCCTCAAGAATGTCCTGGCCCACGGCTATCCGAAGGAACGGATAACGGTCGTCCATCCGACCGCCGAGGCGATTGACGGGGTCCGCTGCGTCCCCGGTCTCGGCGATATCACCGACCGTCTCGACCTGCTGGTGGCGGCGGTCGGCGCCGAGGCACTGCCGCCCCTGGTGGATGAGATCCTCGCCGGCGGCCGAATCGAAGCGGTGCTGCTGATCGCCGGCGGCCTGGGCGAAACCCGGCAGAGCCGCGCCCTGGCCGAGGGGATCATGGCCAGGATCGACGAAGGGCACCGCCAGGGAACCGGCCCGGTGTTCCTCGGCGGCAACTCGCTTGGCGTCATCTCCCATCCCGGCGGTTACGATACCTGGTTCATCACCGAGGAGCGGCTGGCCAAGCAGCGCCAGGCTGGCCGGCCCACCTCGGCCTTCATCAGCCAGTCCGGCGGCTTCATGGCCACCTGCCTGAGCCGCATCCCCGAACTCGATCCGGCCTATCTGGTCTCGGTCGGCAATCAGAACGACCTGACCCACGGCGACTTCATGCACTACTTCCAGGGTCATCCCGATCTCGAGGTGATCGCCGTCTACTGCGAAGGATTCAATGATCTCGATGGGATCCACTTCACCCGGGCCGTCCGTCAGGCGGTCCTCGCCGGCAAGGACGTGATCTTCTACAAGGCCGGCCGTACCACCGAGGGCAAGACCGCCACCTCCAGCCACACCGCCTCGGTCGCCGGTGATTACTCGGTCTGCGAATCCTGCCTGACTCAGGCCGGGGCGATGGTGGCCTCATCCTTCGGCGAGTTCACCGACCTCTACCTGCTGGCCCGTCATCTCCACGGCCGGGTCATCGACGGCAACCGGGTGGCGGCGCTGTCGTCCGCCGGCTTTGAGGCGGTGGGGATGGCCGACAACATCCACGCCGAGGATTTCGACCTGAAGATGAGCGCCTTGAGCCGCGAGACCCGCCGCAGGATTGGCCGGGCCCTGGCCGACTGCGGCCTGGACCATCTGGTGGAAATCAAGAATCCGCTCGATTTGAACGTCGGGGCCACCGATTCCCTCTACAGCGCGGTGATTGAAGCCCTGGCGGCCGATGAGGGGGTCGACCTGATACTGGCCGGCATCATTCCGCTGGCGCCGGTGATTTCGGCGCTGGAGAGGGACCTGCTGAGCGGCAGGAGCCTGGCCGATCTGCTGCTGCCGATCGTCGCTGCCAGTCCCAAGCCGATCGTCGCCGTGGTGGCGGGTGGGACCATGTATGCCCCCTTCATCCGGCGGCTGGAGGAGGCGGGGATGATGGTGTTCGGCGAGGCTGACCGGGCGGTGCGGACCATCGGTCTCTATATCCAGTCCCGGCTTGCCGCCCGCAACCTCCGTCGCCGCCATGGGCGGGAACTGGTCGGAGACGAGGGCCCGGAGCCCGACAATGCAACCCCAGGGAGGAGAAAATGCGCGTAATCATGGATCTGTGTGTCGTGCCGATGGGGGTCGGGGTTTCGGTCTCGGCCTATGTCGCCGCCTGCCAGGAGGTGCTGGCCGAGGCCGGCCTCAAGTTCAGCCTCCACGCCTACGGCACCAATATCGAGGGGGAGTGGGACGAGGTGATGGCGGCGGTCAGGCGCTGCCACGAGCGGGTGCATGCGATGGGGGTACCGCGGATCACCACCACCATCAAGCTCGGCACCCGCACCGATCGCGACCAGGGGATGGACGACAAGGTCGAGAGCGTCAGGCGGAAACTGCAGCGACATGACGGTTAGGCTGAAGACCGGCGGCGGTCGCCGCGGAGCCTGGCGGCCGTGAAAAGGTTGACAACCCCGGGCGCCATCCCCATATACGATCACCACAGATGGTGTCGCCGGGGGAACGGCGGCAACGGTACTGCCGATCGGCGGTGACGATTGTTCGCCGCCTTGTGTTCTTCCGATCCGATTGAAATTGATATTCGACGAAACCATGAGTGCTATCACCCAGCTCCCCGGGAAAACGGCTGAAAACATGAGAAAGATTCGAGCCGGTAAACCGCTGGTCCATAATATCACCAATTTCGTGGTGATGAACTATACCGCCAATGTCCTGCTGGCGATCGGCGCCTCGCCGGTCATGGCCCATGCCGCAGGCGAGGTCGAGGAGATGGTCGGGCTGGCCGGGTCCCTGGTCCTCAACATCGGCACCCTCACCGACCGCTGGGTCGAGGCGATGGTGCTGGCGGGACGGAGGGCGACCGTCCTCGGCCGGCCGATCATCCTCGATCCGGTCGGCGCCGGGGCCACCGCCCTGCGGACGGCCGCGGCCAGGAGGATACTGGCCGAGACCAGGGTCAGCGTCGTGCGCGGCAACGCCTCCGAGGTCCTGTCCCTCGGCGATGCCGCGACGGCCGGCCGGGGTGTCGATGCGGTCCACGCCGTCGATGAGGCCGTCGAGGTCGCCGGCCGGCTCGCCACCTCGCTGCAGACCACCCTGGCGGTCACCGGCGAGGTCGACCTGGTGACCGATGGCGAAAGAGCGGTCCGGATCGCCAACGGCCATCCGCTGATGACGGCCGTGACCGGCACCGGCTGTTCGGCCACGGCGATCATCGGCGCCTTTCTCGCCGTCGACCCCGATCCGCTGTCGGCAGCGGCCACCGGCCTGGCCTGCTTCGGCATCGCCGGGGAGATGGCGGGAGAGAAGGCGGCCGGCCCCGGTTCGTTCATGATCAGCCTGCTCGACGCCCTGTTCAATCTCCGCCCGGAGGAGGCCGCCGAGCGCTGCCGGTTCAGTATCGCATGAAGATCGATCCGAGGCCCGATCTCTCCCTTTATCTGGTGACCGACAGGGGTTCGTCGCGGGGGCGGGCTGCTGCCGATATCGTCAGGGAGGCGGTGGCCGGCGGCGTCACCTGCGTCCAGTTGCGGGACAAGCACAGCCCGACCCGCGAGCTCATCGCGGAGGCACGGCGGCTCATGGCCCTGCTGCGGCCGGCCGGTATCCCGCTGATCATCAACGACCGGCTGGACGTGGCGCTGGCGGTTCAGGCCGACGGCGTCCACCTCGGCCAGCAGGACATGGATATCGCCGATGCCCGGCTGCTGGCCGGGCCGGCGATGATCATCGGCATCTCGGTCGAATCGCTGGCCGATGCGGTCCGGGCCGAGCACCAGGGGGCCGACTATCTCGGCATCAGCCCGGTGTTCGCCACCCCGACCAAGACCGATACGGCGGCCCCGCTGGGCCTGGAGGGGGTAGCACGGATCAGGCGGGCGGTGGCCCTGCCGCTGGTCGGCATCGGCGGGATCAAGGCGGACAACGCCGCGGCAGTCATCGCCGCCGGGGCGGACGGGGTGGCGGTGGTGTCGGCGATCGTGGCCGCCGACTGTCCCCGGACGGCGGCCGCCGAGCTGAAAGGGCGGATTGCGCAGGCCCGGGAGGGGAGGATGATATGAACACCGAAACCAGGATCTATCACCGGGTGTTGACCATCGCCGGCTCGGACAGCGGCGGCGGGGCCGGCATCCAGGCCGATCTGAAGACCATCGCCGCCAACGGCTGCTACGGCATGAGCGTTATCACCGCCCTCACCGCCCAGAATACCTGCGGCGTCACCGCCATCCATCCGGTGCCGGTCGACTTCGTCCGGGCCCAGATGGATGCCGTGCTCTCGGATATCGGCTGCGATGCGGTCAAGATCGGGATGCTCTTTTCACCCGAACTGATCGAGGAGGTGGCCGAGGGGCTGCGGCGGCACGGCATCGGCCGGATCGTTCTCGATCCGGTGATGGTCGCCCAGAGCGGCGACCGGCTGGTGCAGGACGAGGCGGTCGGTGCCTTGAAAAAGCACCTCCTGCCCCTGGCCGAACTGGTCACCCCCAACCTGCCCGAGCTCTCGGTCCTGCTGGGCCGGGACATCGTCGCGGCCGCGGCGATCGGCGAGGCGGCGGTTGAACTGGCGGCGCTGGGGTGCCGCAACGTCCTGGTCAAGGCCGGGCACCTCGAATCCGCCGCCTGCGACGACCTCCTCTGTCTCGATGGCGGGAATCAACTGGTGGTCCTGCCGGGCAAGCGGATCGCCACCCGCAATAACCACGGCACCGGGTGCACGCTGTCGTCGGCGATCGCCGCCTATCTCGCCCGCGGCGAGGATATCGCATCGGCGGTGCGGCAGGCGAAGGAATACATCACCGGCGCCATCGCCGCCGGCGCCTCCTATCGGCTTGGCCACGGTCACGGCCCGGTGCACCATTTTTACCGCAACTGGTAGGATCGTCGTGCTGCGGTCGCAGGACATCGCCTGACTTCCCAGCCGCATCTAGCGGAGCAGATACTGCCCTTCGATCCGGCTGACGGCCCCGCCGCCGACAAAGACCTGCGGACTTCCCGTCCCTTCCCCCCGCGCCATGAGCTTGACGATATTCGGACGATCGCGCTCGCCGTTCTGCTCGATCGTCAGGGTCTCGCCCTGCCACAGACCCTGCTGCAGCAGGTAGTGGCCAAGGGCGGCATTGCCGGAGCCGGTCGCCGGGTCCTCGAGGTAGCCGAAGCGGGGGGCGAAGACGCGGCTGCGCCAGGCGGCATCCGGCCGGGCGGTTTCACCGGTGAAGATGGTGACGATGTCGATCGCGTGGTCCTCGCAGAACCGCTTGAGCCGAGCCAGATCGGGGAGGGCGGTGAGGGTCGATTGCAGGTCGGTGAAGGGGACGACCAGGGTCTCGAGCCCGGCGTTGATCCTTGCGGTCGGCAGGCGAGCGGAGATGTCCGCCGGGTCGATGGCGAGCGCCGCGGCGATCGCGGCCGCGGCGAAGTCCTGCCTGCCGGCCACCGGAGCGGGGGCGCTGATGAAGACGGCGTCCTCGCTCGCGACCCTGTTTTCCGCGGCCAGACTGGTGGTCGTGGTGTCGAAATGGATTGTCGGCTGATGTCGGAAATCAGGGTCGTTGGCGAACAGGTCGTAGAGGATGGCAATCGTCGCGTGACCGCAGAAGAGGACCTCCCGTTCCGCTGAAAAATAGCGCAGGGCGACCCGATCCGGACCCACCCGGCAGACGAACCCGACCTCGGAAACGAAGCCACGCAGTTCGCGCGCGATCCGCTGCATTTCGTCGGGGGTAATGTCGGCAAGGGAATCGATGGTAATCATTCCGGCCGGGTTGCCGCTCGATTGACCGGCGGCGAAGGCATCGAGTTTCTTGAAGCGGAACTGTTTCATCTGGTCCTCATCATGTCTGGGTTGATCGGATATTTCCGGTCAAGACTACCTGATATCGACGCGGTCGAACAGATACAGTTGTGCCGAAATCGCGGCAGCACAGGTATGGTTGTCACCAATCGGCGTCGTGATCGATTTTCTCGAGCCGGCGACCCGATGGTGATTGAAAAGCAAAGGCGAAAGGGGTAGCATAGGACGCTCTTTTTCAGACATCGATAGATCTTGTTGTTTCCGTTGCACATGTCTCTTCACCCGGGTGAAAATCATGGTGCGCGACGTCCACGATCGCCGGAATGCCGGTCGCCGAAAAAATGATCTCCGTGCCGCGGCGGTCCGCCGGACGCTGATCGATATCTCCAGTGCCGTCAGCGCGACCATCAGTCTCGACGAGCTGTTCCGGGTGATCCATCGCAACCTGGCACGGGTCATCGATGCCGCCAATTTTGCCATCGGCATCCTGGACCGCCGGACCGGCACACTGTCCTTCCCTTTTTTCCACGATGAGCGGGGTCACCACTATGACCCCGGCTGCCGCATTGCCGACGGTGACTCCCTCGCCGACGAAGTGGTGCGGACACGCCGGCCGCTGCTGCTGCGCACCGCCGACATTGTGCAACGAGCGGTGGCGGAGTGCCGCGTCCCGAAGTTGCCGCTGATCTGGCTGGGGGTGCCGTTGATGGCCGGCAACGAGGTCCTCGGGGTGATGGCGGTCAAGAGCTATACCGATCCGGACCGGTTCGACCGGGAGGACCTCGAGATTCTGACCTCGATCGCGCAGCAGCTGGCCACTGCCATCGAACGCAAGATCGCCGTGGACGCCCTTCGCCTGAGCGAGGAAAGATTCAGGGGCTTCGTCGAGGGGACCGACGACCTGGTGGTGCAGCTGGACAAGGACGGGGCCATCACCTACTGCAATCACACGGCCGAGCGGATACTCGGGGAAGCCGCCAGTGCCTGCCTCGGTCGGACGGTCATCGATTTCGTCCATCGGGAGGATGCCGATGCCTTTCTTGATAGCATTCTCCAGATCCTGTCCCGGCGGCGGACCAGCATCGCCATCGAGAACCGCCTGATCAACCGGCGGACCGGCCAGGCGATGCCCCTGCACTGGACGATCAACGGCCAGTACGATACCTGTGGCCAGTCCGTGGTCGTCAACGGCATCGCCCATGACCTGAGCAACCGGAGGCGGGTGGAAGAGGAGAGGCTGAAGGTTCTCAAACTCGAATCGATCGGCGTCCTCTCAGGAGGTATCGCTCATGATTTCAATAATCTGCTTTCCGTAGTCATTGGCAATCTCGATCTCCTTCAGGTAAAGGGGAACCTGCAGGAAAAGGAGCGGGAGTTTGTCAATGCCGCCAGACAGGCCAGTCTGCGGGCCAAGGAACTGACGCTGCAGCTGATCTCCTTTTCGCTGGGGGATGTGCCGCGACTGATTCCGGGCAACCTCGGCGACGTCATCAGCTTCCGTGTCGAACGGGCCCGGGCCGCAGTCGCGATCGAACTGGAGCTCGATATCGCCCCCGATCTGTGGCCTCTCCGGTTCGATGCCTTCCAGGTGGATCATGTCATCGGCAAGTTGTTGGACAATGCCGTCGAGGCCGTCGCCGCTGGAGGGAGCGTCAGGGTTCGGCTCTTCAACCATGATCCGGCTGCGGATGCCGGGCACGAGGCGGAGGAAGAACCGCCGCTGCGCGGGAGACTGGTCGTGGTGGAGATAGCGGATACCGGGGTCGGCATCCCGGATGCCCATCGCCTGCGGGTATTCGATCCGTATTTTTCGACGAAATCACGGGGAAAGCAAAAGGGGATCGGACTGGGCCTGTCGATTGCCTACGCCATCGTCCGCCGGCACCAGGGAGAGATCAGGATCTGGTCCAGACCAGGGACCGGCACGATTGTCCGGGTGTATCTCCCGGCCGAAGTCGATCCAGCCCGATGCAACTGATCGGGCCCGGTCGCACTACCCGCCTGCAGCGGCCGCTGGGAACGGGGGCAGACATCGGCACCACGCTTATTCCGATTTTCCCGGTCGGGCCAGGGCCAGTTCAATCCGGGGCTGGATCTGCTCGAGAAGATCGGCCCGCAGCAGGTAGGGGCAGGGGGCGTCGTAAGGGAAATCCCGGCACTGACGGGGGCGGGCGGTATGCACCGAGCACCGCTTGATCATCCTGGCATTGCTGAGGAAGAGGCAGGAGCCGTCGTCTCTGGTCTTGAAGGTATTTTTGCCTTCGAGGTACCGCTTGCGCACCTCGCCGTCGCTGATCCCGAAATGCCGGGCCAGTCGGTTGATATCCTCCGCCGTGATGAACAGCGTCGAGCCCTTCAGCCGGTAGCAGCAATAACCTGGGCAGTAGTTGCAGTAAACGCAGCCGGCCGATGGTTGGAGGGGTGAAGATGCGGTTGTCATTGCCTGGGCACTGAATCGGAGGTTGGGCCGACCGAAAAAGGCGTTGTCGTGGCCAGTGGTCGGTATCGCTTTTTCCCGTCCTCTTCGGTTGGGGGCGATGTGCGGCTGCTTCAGCGCACTATGCGGCGTCGGCCTCGGTCTGTAAAGGGAAATGCCGAGATTTCGCTTGCCCGGCTGCGGTGCATCCGCTAGGCTAAGCAATTGCCCTTTCGGGACGGCTCAATGATCGAGGGGATTGCGGTGAAATCCATGCAGCAGGGGAGGTGACGGAATGAAGAATCAACAGTGGGGTGTGGTGATTGCGGCGCTCATCGTCTGTGCCGCGATCGTGTTTGCCGCCAACCGGTTGCAGCAGACCGGCATCCGCATCGAAGACCGGGGCCGGCCGGAAGCGGGCAACAAGACCGAGGCGGCCGCGGTGCCACAGCGGACCATCACGGTGACGGGAGAGGGAAGGATTGTCGTCGAGCCCGACCATGTCCGGATCACCGCCGGGGTCTCGGAACTGGCGGAAACCACCGGCAAGGCGCAGCAGCAGGCGAATCAGAAACTGGCCAGAGTGCTCGATATCCTGAAGAAAAATGAGATCTCGGAGCGCAACATCCAGACCTCCCACCTGTCGTTTCGCCCGGAATACGACTGGAGCGACGGGGAGCGGCGGCTGATCGGCCAGCGGGTCGAGCAGAGTCTCAATATCTCGATCCCCGAGATCGATGTGCGGCCGGATCGGGTGGCGAAGATCCTCGACGCCTTTGGCGCCATTCATCAACTCGAGATGCATTCGGTGAGTTTCGAGGTCAAGAACCGCAAGGAACTGGTCAGCCGGGCACGCATCCTGGCCTTTGAGGAGGCGCGGCAGAAGGCTGAGGCGCTGGCCAAATTGTCCGAGCTGACGGTGGACAAGCCGCTGCAGATCAACGAAAGCGAGGGCAACGTCCAGCCTGTCCCCTATTTCCGGACAACGCCGCAGATGCAGGCCGCCGCGGAGGGGGCACCTTCGATACTGCCGGCCGGCGAGATGGATGTGACGATCGCGGTCAACGTCGTCTTTGCCGTCCGCTGAACTCCGGCAAACCGGAGGGGGAATGGTTGCGGACAAGGAACGGGCAGGGGCGCGGAGGCTGAGGGCAGGAATCGTGAAAGAGGAGAGGAAGACCGTCTGTCCGCTGGATTGTCCGGACAGCTGCGGCATGGTCGCAACCGTGGAGGACGGGAGGATCGTCTCGCTCCGCGGCGACCGTGACCATCCATTCACCCGGGGATTCATCTGCCGGAAAATGCGGCGGTATATCGAACGGGTCTACACCGAGGACCGCCTCCTCTACCCCCAGGTCCGGACCGGCGCCAAGGGCGACGGCCGATTCTCGCGGATCGGCTGGGACGAGGCCTGGGATATCCTGACGACCAGACTGGCCGCGGTGGTGAACCGCCATGGCGGCGAGGCGGTGCTGCCCTATTCCTATGCCGGCAACATGGGGGTGGTCAACCGCTTTGCCGGCCATGCTTTTTTTTATCGCCTCGGGGCCCTGCGGCTGGATGAGACCATCTGCTTCGCCGCCGCCGGCGCCGCCTGGGCCAGGCATTGCGGCACGGCACCGGGAAGCCCGCCGGAGGTGGCGGCCGATGCCGAGCTTATCGTCGCCTGGGGCATCAACATCAAGGTGACCAATGTCCATTTCTGGCCGCTGGTCGCCGAGGCGAGGCAAAAGGGCGGCCGCCTGCTGGTCATCGATCCGTACCGCAACGCCACCGGCAGGGCCGCCGACCGATTTGTTGCGGTCAAGCCGGGCGGGGATGCCGCCCTCGCCCTCGGCCTCATCAAATTCCTGGTCGAGGATGATCGCCTCGACCGGGCGATGCTCGAACGTCAAACGATCGGCTTTGAGCGGCTGGAGGGTTACCTGCGTGGCACCCCGTGGCAGGAGTTCACAACCGCCAGCGGAGTCGGGCGCACCGAGATGGCGGAACTGGCTCGGACGCTGCACCGGAATTCCGGGACATTCTTCCGCATCGGGGTCGGCCTGACCCGCAACAGCCGGGGCGGGATGGCGGTGCGGGCGATCCTGTCCCTGGCCGCGGTGCTCGGGCTGTTTCAGGGCGGTCCCGGCCGGGGCGTCCTCCTGTCGACGCTGGCCTTTCGCGGCAACCGCGACCGGCTGCAATTCCCGGAACTGGCCGAACACCGGACGCCCATCGTCAACATGATCCAGCTCGGCCAGGCGCTGACGGTACGGCAGCCAGCAATCAGAGCGCTTTTCGTCTATAACGCCAACCCGCTCTCCGCCTGTCCCGATGCCCGGACGGTACGGCGCGGCCTGTGCCGTGACGACCTGTTCACGGTCGTCCATGACCAGGTGATGACCCCGACGGCCCGCTATGCCGATCTGCTGCTGCCGGCCACGACCTTTCTCGAAAACCGGGATCTCTACACCGCCTACGGCCATTTCCACCTCGGCGTTGTCGACCCGGTCATCCCCCCGCAAGGGGAGGCGATCAGTAATTTCGATCTGTTCCAGACTCTGGCGAGAAAGATGGGGTTTGCCGAGGCCCCGTTCCGGCAGACGGTCGATGCCCGCATCACCGGATTTCTGCAGGATATGGAAGGTTTGCCGGCGGATATCCCAGCCGCTGGACCAACCGCCGGAACCTGGCTGCAATCGACCCGTGGCGGGAGGAACGGCGGTCTGTTCGCCGGTAACGACGGGCGATTCGTCTTCTCCGCCGATCACGGCCCGGAGGAGCCACCCTTCGCCTGCCTGACGAAGCCAGGCGAGTTCGGCGATCCCGATCTCCGGTCCCGTTTTCCCTTCAAACTGCTGATCCCGCCCCATCCCGATCTGTTGAACAGCACCTTTGGCGAACGCTATGCAGGGGAGCATGGCACAGTGCTGATCCATCCGGAGGACGCCGCGACCGCCGGTGCCGGCGAGGGTGACCTGGTCCGGATCGAGAATCATCGCGGCCGGATCGTCCGTCGGGCGCGGCTGTCGCGTGATACGCAACGGGGTCTGCTCGTCGCCGAGGGGCTGTTCTGGCCGGTGGAGCCAGACGACGGGGGTATCAATGACTTGAGCTCGCAGAAACTGTCGGACATGGGAGGCGGGGCGACTTTCCACGAATCCAGGGTGGCCATTGCCCGGTTATAGCCCCCGTTGTCCCGCGGGCCATGTGGGTAGAGATGGAAGAGATGGCCGCTTCACCTTTCGACCATTCTCAAGGCAGTCACTGTTTCAGGGCAAAATAGAGCAGCGGCAGGAATATGGCCGGCAGCATATTGCCGACCCTGATCCGGGTCATGCCGAGCATGTTCAGGCCGATGGCCACTATGAGCAGGCCGCCGGTGGAGGTCATCTCCTGGATAGTTGAGGGTACAAGAAAACTCTTCATGAATACGGCAGTCAGGGTGATCGCGCCCTGGTAGAGGAAAACGGCGACAGCTGAAAATATCACGCCAAGGCCCATCGTCGAGGCGAAGATGATCGAGGTGACCCCGTCGAGGACCGACTTGGCGAAGAGGGTTTGATGGTTGCCGGTCAGTCCGCTTTCCAGTGATCCGACGATGGCCATCGAGCCGACACAGAAGACGAGGCTGGCCGTTACGAAGCCTTTGGCGAAGGTGCTGTCGGTGTTGCCGCCGTTTTTTCCGGCGACCCTGGTTTCGAGATAGGTGCCAAGCTGTTCCAGCCGGTATTCAATACGGGCGATTTCACCGCAGATCGAACCAATCACGATCGAGATGATGATCACCAGCAGATTGTCGGCGACGAGGGAGCTCTTGACGCCGATCAGAACGACCGAGAGTCCCACCCCGTTCTGGACTGTTACCTTGTAGTGTTCGGGGATTCCCCGACTGAAGAGGAGCCCAGTGATGCTCCCGACGATAATAGCTACCGCGTTGACGATTGTTCCAAGCATTTCTTCTCTCAGCTGATATTTTGCCGGCCGCCGATGCTGGATTGACGGCTGTGGCGACAAGTGCAGCCCCATGCATTACCTTTCTCGATCCCATTTTGCAATCGATTTTCGGAGAGAACGGGGGAGGAACAGGAGAGATTGAAGGGTCGGGGATCTGTCCTTTCTACAGCCCCTGACGAGTCAAGGAATACAGCGTATCCCCGCCTTCTGTCGGCAGATCTGAGCGGAGTGGCTTCTGATATAAACGGCAGAGGTGTCGTTCCGGTGACCAGTGGGAGGTCGACAGCCTTCCGGTGCTGCGATCAGACCTGGGCGGAAATAAGCCGCATACGCCTCATCTCGACGGAAGGTCAACCGGTGAGCGATAACGGATCAATGACGGCAAAATCAGACTGAGTGCGTATTATATCGAACGAATTTCTTCTTTGATTATAAGCTGTTCGGGGGATGCCCGGTCATTTTCTCGGGACCGTCCACAGGCCAGATTCGCCGCGGCAGGCAATGCCATAGTAGATCTTTGACTGCCAACCGAGGTCGAGCCGCTGTTCGTATCGGCGGCAAGGGGTGCCGTCGGCGAGAAGGTAGGTCGCAACCGGTGTCATCGCAAAGGAAATTTTTTTATTCTCGTCAGTCCACCTGTTCATCTCCCCGCTGGGAGCAGTCCCCAGAGTCTGCTGGAAATGTTCCTTGATACCGATTATGGCATTGTTATCGATCCCCAGCGAGGAAAGAGAAGGCAGGATAGCAACAAGTTCTCGATGGATTTTGGGTCGCGATCCCTGAAAATCCTGGTCCAGTTGCACCCAGTGACCGATGGCGGGGGCGTAATGAAAGGTCTTCTCCTCCCACTGCACTGCTCTTCCGGCTCGGGTCATCTTGCTGTACCGTGAGCAGGAGATGATCCAGGTGTCGAATGTTCCGGCCGGTACCTGCACCCGCTCCGCTCCATTGACGGAGCATTTCCAGGTGGCTTCAGCGTGTTTTTCATACACGCCGGGGATGCCCCACTTGCTTTTTTCATCAAAATGGGTGCGATTGCCGACGGCGAGAGGCCATACGCTTGATTGTGTTGTTGAGTAGAGATATTTGGTCGGGGTGAAGAATCTGTACCCCTTCATGTTCTTGTTTTCCCATCGGGCGGGACGGTAGGTGAAATCAGGAGAACTCAGTAAACGTTCTCCGCGGCTGGTTTCCCAGATAACGAATGACGGGTTTGTTTCCACGACTTTTTCCCAGGAGCCATCCGAATAGACAAAGGTTGTCGCCACAGTATATTCCGGCAGGGTGGAGTGACCCACGAT